>MPMR01000012.1 GCA_002238605.1 BD2-11 clade cluster bacterium bin43
GAGACCTCGCGGCTGAGGTTCGCGAATCGGCGGGAGTCAAACAGCGGGAAGTCGGCCTGACAATCCTGTAACTCTAACGACCACAGAAAGATACAAACATGATGCCGCATGACGTAACGTCAGGGTTTGGATGATCGGGTGCGGAGCGCGTGATCCCGCTCCTCCCGTCACCTCCGCAGCCGCACCGCCTCCCTGAGCCCGCGCGTCATGCTCACCTCCAGGCCGGCCCCGTCCCCGAGCCCGTCCGGCAGCGCCCCCTCCCAGTCCCGCAGGATCGCGCGCAGGCGTCCCGTCCCGGGTTCGGTGACCACGGTGATGCGGCGCTCGTCGGCCTGGTCCACGTATGCCTGGCCCTCCGGCCCAGTCAGGGTGATGCGTTCGAGCGCATCCTCCCAGCCGGCGTCAATGGGCACCGTGAAGAAGAAGTGCCTGCCGCCGTGCCCGTCGTCGCGGGGCGTGAAGTCCAGCGAGAAGAGCGCCCCGCCGTCGGAGGTGGACCCGCGAATGCGGTAGGGACCCCACGTCCCGGGCAGTCTTGCCGCCGCGCGCATCGAGAACACCGGCTCGATCCACAGCTCGCCATCCACCATGCCGCCCCGGAGCACGAGCATGTCGGAGCCCGGGTTCGCTGCGGCCAGCTGTGCGCTCGCGGTGTCCGCAGCCAGCTGCGCGCGATGGTCGATCACCTTCTCGAAATAGTAGTCGCTGAGCCAGGGCAACGTCCGGCAGTAGGTCATGATGTCCTTGCCGCGGTCGGGAGGCACGGTGGATCCATTGCGGAAGTCGTATCCCCACACGCCGATGCTCCCATCCTCGTAGGGGTACCTGGGATCGACGCCCTTGGGATCGCCGCACGGGGCGTGCCTGAGCGAGAGGTTGTGCCCTATTTCGTGCGCCAGCGTGGTCGATCTCGCCACGCCGACGCTCACCCAGCCGGGCAACTGCCCGCGACCGGCGACGGACCCCAGGTCGGCGGCGACCCCGTAGTAGTAGCCCGTGCCGCCTTCCGACGCCCGCAGCGCCTCGAGTTCTCCAAAGAGGGACACCTGCCCGGCCGAGGTGGTGAGGTCCAGCGAGGTGTGATAGGCCTGGTGCGGGCGGACGCTGAACTCGGCAAACGGAAATGCGTGCCTGAGCAGTCCTGCCTCGGGACTGTCGGCGGAGACGCCGCGGACCCACGCCAGAACGGATGTGTCGGGTTCCGCAGCCGCGATGACCGGAACCAGCGTGAGCTCCATCCGGGGCACTTCCACCACGTTCAGGGAGTCGGATCCCTCGGCCGGGAATCGGACTTCGCTCCCGGGAGCGAGGGGCAGGCTGCCCGCGGGGTCGACCTCCACGACCATCTCGACGCCCGGGATGACGATCTCAGCGGGGATCACGGCGTTGTAGGACAGCTTGAGATCGCCCTCGTCCGCCTCGGCGGGGATCTGGTTGGCATCGCGGCTCATGACCGCGCGGTGGACCTCGTCCCCGTCCCGCCCGGTGAAGACCGCCACGACCTCGGGCTCGAAGAACCCGCGCGGTTCCTCGGCTGTAACGAACGCCCTCAAAAGCGCGTCGCGGTTGGCCACCAGCCGCACTTGTCCGGACGGGGCCTGGACCGACTGGGTGAGGTAGACCATGGGCAGGGATACCGTGACCTGGTCCGGATTGTCGCAGACGGCGCCGGCCGTCTCGTCGATCGCGCCGTACCACGCCTGGAAGTCCGGCGCCGGGGACGCGCACAGGCCGGTGTCGTCGTGGAGCAGCACGCGTACCCGTTCCAGCTGCCGGAGCTCGAACGGCAGCGCGCCCTCCAGCCCCGGATTCCGGTCCAGGCGCAACTCGGCCAGTTCGTGCAAGCCGGCGATGGCGCTCGGCAACCCGCCGGACAGGTCGTTCCCGGCCAGGTCCATCAGCCGCAATTTGGTGAGGTTGGCGATCTCCGGAGGGAGCGGACCCGACAGGCCGTTGGCGGACAGGACCACTTCCACGACACGTCCGTCCCCGGTGGTCACGCCATGCCAGCCTCCCAGGGGAGCGTCGGTGCCCCACGCCGCCCCGTTCGTCCATGACGGGCCGCCGGTCGCATCGTGCAAGTTGTTGAGGGCCAGTCGTTCGACTTGCCCGACATCGCAATCCGTCCTGCTGCCGTCCGGGATCTTCCGCAGCCACTCCTGGAACCCGTCGTCGATCTGAGCGCACAGGCCGGTTGCCTCGTACGACAATACCTGAAGGAACTCGAGGTCGACCAGGCTGCGCGGCAGCAGGCCGGCCAGATCCCGGTTCCCCTCGAGCTCGAGTCGAGCCAGGGCCCGGGGTCTGCCCAGATTGCGGGGCAGCTCGCCGCTCAGCTCGTTGTCCGCGGCGCGCAGGTCCTCAAGCCCCGCGAGATCGGCGAGTTCCTCGATCAAGGGACCCGAAAGCCCGTTGTCGTGGATCCAGAGCGTCTCCAGTTCCGACAGGTTGCCCAGCGAAACGGGAATCCCGCCGGTGAGTTGGTTCTGGTAGAGATACAGCCCTTCCAGGGTGGTCAGGTTTCCCAGCTCGGGCGGAATCGTTCCCGTGAGGTTGTTCCGCGAAACCGACAGAATCCGAATCGCGCTCAGCTTCGCCAGTTCGGGCGGAATCGTGCCCGTCAACTCGTTACGGCTGAGGCTCATGTAGGTGAGATTCGCCAGGTTGCCCAGTTCCGGCGGCACCGGACCCGTCAACTGGTTCAACGCCAGGAGCAGCCTCCGCAGGGAGGCAATGTTCGCAAGTTGGGGGGGGATGGGGCCGGTCAGCTCGTTGCGGTGAAGCAGCAGGGAGTCGAGGCGCGGCAGGGATCCGAGTTCGGAAGGGATCGTCCCGCTCAGGCTGTTGTTGCCCAGATCGAGCATGGTCAACTGGTTCAGCCCGCCCAGTTCCGGCGGTATCGAACCCGTCAGCTGGTTGCCCCCCAGAACCAGACGTCTCAGTTGGGGCAGATCCCCGAGTTCCGGCGGGATCGGACCCGTCAACTCGTTGTCGTCGAAATCCAGTTGTCTCAGTTGAGTCAGATTCCCGAGTTCGGGCGGGAGCGTACCGGACAGGTTGTTGTCCGGGAGCGACAGCGCGGTGACCAGGCCGGCGGAGTTGGTCGACACCCCCTGCCAGTCCCGGATGCTACCGGTGGTTGTCCAGTTCCTCCGCCCATGCCATTGCGTCCCGTCCGTCGCGTTGTACAGGGCCATCAGCGCGGCCCGCTCGGCCGCATGCGGCTCCTGGGGGGGAGGCGGCGGGGGAGGAGTGGGCGGGGCGGTGGTCGCGGGATCGTCCGAGCAGACGGTCAGGAGGATCGCGCAGAAGCCCACTGCCCAGACGCGTGATCTCCGACGTGCCATTGCGGCCCTCGTGATGATGGGGTCCATGTCTCGAATGATGAAGCGGTTTCGCCGGTTCCTGCTACACCGCTTGCGATCTTCGGGGTCGCGGCAAGTTCCGGGCGCCTCGCCGGCCCGGCCCCTTTCCAGCCCGGCGCCTTCTTGCCAGCCCGGACGCCTCGCCACTCCCGGTGCTCGCGCGGATTCATCCATCGTCTGCTAGCTTTGCCTGGATGAGGAGGGGAGGAGTCCCGTCTGCCCGGAGTCCGGACACGCAACATGCTGGACGATCGTCTGACCGAACAGCGCAATCCGCGCTCGCGCCGCGTCGACCGGCTGTCGCCCGCGGAGATCGTTGCGCTCATCAATGACGAGGACCGCACCGTGGCAGCGGCCGTCGGAGAGGAGGCTGCCGCCATCGCCCGGGCCATGGAGCTGGCGCGCGATGCGTTCGGCCGGGGCGGCCGGCTGATCTACGTGGGCGCGGGAACGTCCGGACGCCTGGGCGTGCTCGACGCGGCCGAGATGCCCCCGACCTACCGGACGGACCCGTCGATGGTGGTCGGCGTGATCGCGGGGGGCCACGGCGCGCTGGTGCGGGCGCGCGAGGGGGCGGAGGACGACCCGCGCGACGGCGCCCGCGAGATGGACCACCTCACCGTGGGCGGCGACGATTTCGTCCTCGGCATCGCCACCTCCGGCACCACGCCCTTCGTGCACGGCGCGTTGCGGCGCGCGCGCGAGCGGGGCGCCCGCACCGGCTTCCTGCTGTGCACGCCTCCTTCCGCTGAGCTGCTCGCCACCCACGACGTGGTCATCGCCCCCCTGGTCGGTCCCGAGGTGATCACGGGCTCGACGCGCATGAAGGCGGGCACCGCCACCAAGCTGGTCCTGAACACCATCACGACCGGCGCCATGGTCCTCATGGGCAAGGTCTACGGAAACCTCATGGTGGATCTGCAGGTGACCTGCCGGAAGCTCCAGGACCGCGGGGAGCGCATCCTGATGACCACCGTGGGGCTGGAGCGGGACCCGGCCCGGGCCCTGCTGGAGGAGGCCGGCGGCCACGTCAAGACGGCCATCGTGATGGCTCGCCGCGGGCTCGCCGCGGACGAGGCGCGCGCGCTCCTGAAGGAGAGCGGCGGGCGGGTGACGGATGTCCCCGGTGCCGCCCGATGACCGCTGCCGCCTCGCGATGCAGACGCAGCCGGATGACCGCCACCGGATCGCGATACAGGTGCCGCCGGTCGTCCCGCAGGCCCACCGCGGGCGCGTGACCGCCCCGGTCATGAAGGTCCTGGGGATGATGTCCGGCACCTCGCTCGACGGTGTCGACGCCGCCCTGCTCGAGGTGGACGGCACGACCTCTGCGACCTTCTCGTGGCGGTTGCTGGGATTTCACAGCGAGCGCTACCGACCGGAGGAGCGGGACTGGATCCGTCGCGCGATCGAGAGCGGCGGACCGGCCGAACTGGCCCGCCTGCACGCGGTCCTCGGGGAACGTCTTGCGCATTGCGCGCTTGACGCGTGCGCACGCGCCGGCGTGGACCCGCGGACAGTTGCGGCGATCGGCTCGCACGGCCAGACGGTGTGGCACGACCCACCTTCGGGGGAGGGTCGCGGCGCCACCCTCCAGCTGGGCGATCCCGCGACCATCGCGGAGATCACCGGCATCCCGGTGGTGAGCGACTTCCGCACGCGCGACGTGGCGGCCGGGGGGCACGGCGCGCCTCTGGTGCCCTGGCCGGACCGGCTGCTCTTCTCCGCGCCCGACCGGCCGCGCGCCCTCCAGAACCTGGGAGGGATGGCCAACGTCACCTGGCTGCCCGCGGCTTCTGAAGGCGAACCGGTCCTCGCTTTCGACACGGGTCCGGGGGTCGCGCTCATCGACACCGCCGCGGAACTCGCCACGGGCGGCCGCCGGACCTTCGACGCCGACGGTGAGCTCGCCGCGGCTGGCGAGGTGGATGCCGAGCTGCTGGATCGCTTGATGGAGCACCCGTTCCTGCGCCGCCAGCCGCCCAAATCCACCGGCCGCGAGGTCTTCGGCACCGCGTTCGTCCGCAGGTTCGTGGAACGCCGGGAGCCGCGAACACGGCGAGACTGGACGGACGTGGTCGCGACGCTTACGGCCTTTACCGCCGCCTCCGTCGCCGATGCCTATCGCCGCTGGGTGCTCCCCCGTGGCGTGAGCGAGGTGCTGCTGGCGGGCGGCGGCGCGCTGAACCCGGTGCTGGCGGGGATGATCGCCGACCGGCTCGCGCCCGTCCCGGTGCGTGATCTGACCGAACTGGGTCTCGATCCGGAAGCGCGCGAAGCCGCCTGCTTCGCGGTGCTGGCGTGGGCCCATCTGCAGGGCCTGCCGGCCAACGCGCCGGAGGCGACGGGGGCTTCGGGCCCCCGGGTGCTGGGCTCCCTTACGCCCGGTGGAGCGTGAAGACCCGAAGGGCGTGCAGCCCGCGGGCTGCTGACCGGCTCAGCGCGTCCCCCGCCGGTAGAGCAGCACGAACGCCGCCGCGAACGCCGCGTGTTCGAGCAGTCCCGGGTCACGGCGGCCCTCCGGCGCCAGCGCGGACAACGTTCGGACCATCGCGGGCGCGATGGGGTGGATGACGCGCGGGAGCCCGCCCCGGGGCGTCGCGGCGTACCGAGCGGCGCCGCACAGCCCTGCCTGCAGCAGGCGGCCGCCGGGGAGGTGGCGGCTGAGGACGGCGAGCGCCAGTCCCTCGGCCGCGCCCTGCACGAGCTCGAGGCCAAGCCCGGGATCGTCCCCGGACGACGCATCGTCCGCGACCAGTGAACCGATCGCGCGCGCCGCGAGCGCGGCCCCGGCCCCCGCGAGCGCCGCCCGCGGCAGGTCGCCGCGCGCCGAGGCGCGACGGGCTCGTCTCCCCACCGCCCGCCGGGCCAGCCCGCCGGCTTCGCCGAGCAGGTTCCCCCAGAGGAGGGAGGAGGCGGGCTTGCGCGCGGCAGAGGGCGTGCTCCCATTTCCAGACGCGACGAGCCGCCGTCCCCGGCCGGATCCTTTGCCGTTTCCGGCCCCCGAACCCATGCGCGCGGTCTCCCAGGCGTAGCCCAGCCGGTACCAGATGCCTGCCTTGGCTTCCATGATGCGATGATAACCCGTTTTTGCCGTTTCCCGGACAAGAGTGGCGCCCGCGCCCGCGCGCTGACAAGGGTGCTCCTGCCGCTGCTGTTCCTGGCGGGAGCGCTCCCGGCACCTGCGCCGGCCGCCGCCCAGGTGCCCCCCGACGAGAACTGGCGCACCTTCGACACCGAACACTTCCGGATCACCTATCCCGAGGCCCTCCATCCGCTGGCGACCCGGCTGGCCGACCGCGCGGAGCGGGCCTGGACGCAGCTCGCCTCGGGGTTCACCGCGCCACCGCCGGGCGCCATCGACATCGTGCTCACCGACCACGCCGACTACTCCAACGGCTTCGCCAACGTGGTCCCCGGCAACCGCATCACCCTCTTTGCGCGCCCGCCCGCGGACGGAGGCTCGCTCAACTACTTCGACGAGTGGATGGAGCTGGTGGTCACGCACGAGCTGGTCCACATCTTCCACCTCGATCCCGCGGGCGGGCTGGGCGGGGTGCTGCGTGCCGTGCTGGGCCGCTACCCCGCCACGTGGCCCTTCTTCCCCGGGCGCGCGACGCCCACCTGGCTGACCGAGGGGATCGCCACCTACTACGAGTCGACGCTGACGGACGCGGGCCGCGTCCACGGCACCTGGCAGGACATGGTGCTCCGCACCGGCGTCCTGGAGAACGACCTCGAACCGCTGTCCGTCGTCTCGGGCAGGAGCCCGGTGTGGCCGGCGGGTCTCCGTCCCTACGTCTACGGCTCCGAGTTCTTCCATTTCCTGATGGAACGCACGGACACCCTGGGGATGGAGCAGCTCGTGCAGCAGGTGGCGGGACAGCTGGTGCCGTACCGGATCGACGCCGCCGCGCGCTCGGCGTTCGGCATCTCGTTCTCGCAGGCCTGGGAGGCGTGGCGAGCGTCCCTCTCCGCCGAGTACCGCGCCCTCTCCGATTCCCTCGCCGCCCTGCAGCCGCTCACCACCGGCGAAGCCCTGACCCGCGGGGCGCGCCAGGCGCTCTACCCGCGGGTCTCGCCGGACGGGGCGCGCCTCGCCTTTGCGCTCGCGGACGGCCGCTCGGACGCTCATGTGCGCCTGCGCGACCTCGACGGCGGCGGAGAGCGCCGGTTCACCCGCACCAACGGCCTGTCCACTTTTTCGTGGACGCCCGACGGCGGGGTGATCTTCGCCCAGTTCGAGCTGGCGGACCGCTACCGGATCTACTCCGACCTCTACCACGCCGATGCGGGCGGCCGCGTGACCCGCGTCACCCGCGGTGGACGCCTGGCCTCCCCCGACGTGCACCCGGATGGCGACCGGGCGGTTGCTGTACAGGAGGGGGACGGCACCAACCGGCTCGTCCTGGTGGAGCTGGCCACCGGCGAAGTCAGCCCGCTGGCGGAAGCGGATCCCGCCGTGCACTGGGCCTTTCCGCGCTGGTCGCCCGACGGCGCCCGCATCGCCGTATCGCAGTGGCGGACCGGAGGCCGCTTCGATGTCGTCATTCTGGATGCCGGCGGCGGGGTGGTCGCGCGGGTGACCGACGACCGCGCCGTCGACGCGAGCCCCGCCTGGTCCCCCGACGGGCGCACCCTGCTGTGGTCCTCCGACCGAACCGGCATCCCCAACCTGTTCGCGGTCGCCATCGACGGGGACGGACGCCCGGGGGCAGTGCGCCAGGTCACCAACCTGCTGACCGGGGCCGCCCACCCGTCCATCGACCCGGCGGGCGAGTGGATCTACTACTCGGCCTACCACCTCGACGGCTGGGACATCGAACGCATACCGTACGACCCGGGCGAGTGGTTCGAACCCCTGGCCGGCGACCCGCGCTTCCTCGTGGGCGCCGATCGTTCTCCCGACCGCTTCGAGGCCGCGATCGAAGCCGAGAGCAGGCCGTACCGGGCGTTCCGCTCGCTTCTCCCGACCTACTGGCAGCCGCTCTACTCCCCGCCGCGAAGGATCCGGGAGCGCGATGTCGTCGGCCGCGCCTTCGGCTTCTCGACCTCCGGGCGCGACCTGGTGGACCGCCACTCGTTTCGGGCCTGGGGCCGCCTTATTCCCGACAAGCGCCGTGGGGAAGGCCGTCTCGGATACACGACCGCGGCGCTGGGCAACCCCGTGGTGACCCTCTCGGCGGGCCAGCTCTACGATCCCGCGGGCCTGACCCTGGGGGAGCGCGGGAACGGGGACCTGGACACGCTCTATGTGGTGGACAGGGAACGGCGCGTGCAGCTGAGCGTGGATCTCCAGCGGGCGCGCTTCCGCAACCGCATCGGCCTCACCCTCGAGGCCAGCCACAACTGGGTGTCCTCCGAGCTGCTGGACGGGACGCTCGAACCCTCCACCACCTTCCGGCTCAACCGCCCAACCCGGCGCGTCGGGGAGCTGGCCGCGACCGTGGGCTTCAACACCGCCCGCGCGTACGCCATGTCCATGACCCGCGCAGACGGTGTTTCCGGCGCCCTTCGCGGTCGCGTCGCGCGCGTGCTCGATCTTCCCGACGACCTCGCCGGCAACCCCTCCGCCGACCACGGCTTCGAGGAGATGACCGGTCGCCTGTCCCTCTACCGGGCGCTCGGAAACGTCGGCTTCGCCCAGCAGGTGTTCGCCCTGCGCGCGAGCGGCGGCATTGCGCGCGGGCCTGGCGCCGACGGCTTTCATTTCGAGGTTGGAGACGCCGCCGGCACGCGTGAGCGCATCACCGGCTTCGGCCTCTTCGGAGGCTCGCCCCTCCTCTTTCCGGTGCGCGGCTACTCCATCGCGTCCCGCCGGGGACGCATCGCCTGGTCGGCGTCGGCCGAATACCGGGTGCCGCTCTCGCTCATTCGCCGGGGTCTCGGGGCCTGGCCGCTCTACTTCGACCGGGTCGGCGCGAGCCTGTTCGCCGATGCGGGCAACGCCTGGGGCCCGGAGGGCGAGGCCGAGCCCTCCCGGAGTCCGAAACGGGCTGCCCTCGCTTCCGTCGGACTCGAACTAACCGTGAACGCGCTGCCGTTCTGGACCCTCTCCACCGACGTGCGCATGGGGGTGGCCTTCCCTCTCAGGGCCGAGAACGATCCCCCCGGGGCGGCGCTTCGCGTGCGCAAGGGTCGGCTCCATCTGCGCCTGGGATCGGCGTTCTAGAGGACGGGGCCGCCAGCGGGGAGACCGGTGCCCGGAGCGCACCCGGCCCGGTGGTTCGTCCGGCGCACTGCTGCGGCCGCGCAACGCTTGCGCGTCGCGCGCATGGTATCTTATGATGTTCGATCATACGCGACATACGGCACCCCTGAGACACCGGCGCCACTAGATACGGTGGTTCTGCGGGGTGCCGAGCAGTTTCCACAAGCCGACACCCTGGCTGGCGTGCTTTCTGCTTGTTTTGCACAAAGGTGGGGGCTGTTTCCACTCGTTTTCCCACAACTCCGGCAAATCCGACAAAATGGAAGGCAGCATGGCGGCCCAACGACCCGCATCTCCGGACGCTCCACCGGCGCACGACGTGCCCCCCCCCGATCTCCCGCGCGCGACGCTTACGGAGAACGCCCGCATCGTCCTCGGGCTCCGCTATCTCAAGAAGAACGAGGAGGGCGAGCCGACCGAAGAGCCCGAGACCATGTTCTGGCGGGTCGCGCGCGTGATCGCGGAGGAGGACCGCCGCCATGGCGCAACGGACGCGGCGATCGACGAGGTCGCGCGCCGGTTCTACGACCTCATGGCGACCGGCACGTTCGAGCCCAACTCTCCCACGCTCATGAACGCGGGACGGCCTCTCGGACAGCTCTCCGCGTGTTTCGTGCTCCCCGTCGACGATGCCCTCTCCAACGATAAGAGCGGCATCTACGACACCCTCAAGAGCATGGCGCTGGTCCACCAGTCGGGAGGAGGCACGGGGTTCTCGTTCTCCCGCCTGCGCACCGAGGGCGACACCGTGCGCTCCACCATGGGAGTCGCGTCCGGCCCGGTGTCCTTCATGCGCCTCTACGACTCCTCCACCGAGGTCGTGAAGCAGGGAGGGACGCGCCGGGGCGCGAACATGGGCATTCTGCGGGTGGACCATCCCGACATCCGCACCTTCATCACCTGCAAGGACGACACGTCCCAGATCACCAACTTCAACATCTCGGTCGCCATCACCGACGCGTTCATGCAGGCGGTGGCGAAGGGCGAGGACTACGACCTCGTCAGCCCGCGCACCGGCGATGTCGTGGGTCGCGAGAACGCGAGCGAGATCTTCGACATGATCGTGCAGGGTGCGTGGAAGACCGGCGAGCCGGGCGTCTTCTTCATCGACCGGGCCAACGAATTCAACCCGGTGCCGAAGCTGGGCCAATACGAGGCCACCAATCCGTGCGGTGAACAGCCGCTGCTGCCCTACGACGTGTGCAACCTGGGGAGCCTCAATCTCGGCCCGTTCGTGCGCAGGGGGAGCTCGTGGGACGACGATTCCCGGGACGCAATCGACTGGGAGGGGCTCCGCCGGGTCGTCCACCTGTCCGTGCACTTCCTGGACAACGTGATCGACGCCAACCGCTATCCGCTGCCGCAGATCACCGAGCTGGCGGAGAGAATACGACGCATCGGGCTGGGCGTGATGGGCTGGGCGGACATGCTGGTGCGGCTGGGAGTCCCGTACAACTCCGATGCCGCCGTGAAGCTCGCCGAAACCGTCATGCGCTTCATCGACGAGGAAGCCAAGGTCGCTTCCGCGAAGCTGGCGGAAAGCCGGGGTGTGTTCCCGGCCTGGACGGAATCCATCTGGGGTCCCGAGGAGAGCTGCGCCCGCCGCGCCGACGGAAGCCGCATTCGTCCGATGCGTCCGCTGCGCAACTGCAACCTCGACACGGTCGCCCCGACGGGCACCATTTCCATCTTCGCTGGCTGCTCGGGCGGCATCGAACCCCTGTTCGCGGTGGCGTTCATGCGCAACCAGGCCGGCGTGCTGATGCCCGACGTCAACGAGGACTTCGTGCGCATCGCCAGGGAGGGGGGCTGGTACTCGGAGGAACTCATGGAGCGGGTGGCGGAGAGCGGCCACATCCACCACGAGGAGGTGCCCGAGGACGTGCAGCGGGTGTTCGTGACCGCGCACGACATCACCCCGGAATGGCACGTGCGCATGCAGGCGGCGTTCCAGAAGTACACCGACGCCGCCATTTCCAAGACCACCAACTTTCCCCATGAGGCGACGCCGGAGGATGTCCGCGAGATCTACGAGCTGGCCTTCTCGCTGGGGTGCAAGGGCGTGACCGTGTACCGCGACGGGTCCCGCCCGATGCAGGTGCTCTCGACCGGCAAGACCGAGAAGGAGCCGGAAACGACCGGCGAGAAAACGCAGACGACCGGCGAGATCGAGCAGGAGCTCGCGGATGCGCGCGAGGAATGTCACCGGCTGCGTGGCAAGCTCGAGGAATACGCGCAGCGTGACCGGGACCGCGACCGCCTGGCCGGCGCCGGCCGCCACAAGCGCAAGCGCCCCGCGCTCCTGAAGGGACGTACCGTGAAGATGGACTGTCCGCTCGGCGATCTCTACGTCACCATCAACGAGGACGAGACCGGACGACCCTTCGAGGTCTTCTGCACGCTGGGCAAGGCGGGCGGCGCCGCAATGGCGGACGCGGAGGCGATCGGGCGCCTGATCTCTCTCGCACTTCGCTCGGGAATCCCCATTACCGCCGTCCGCGATCAGCTTCGCGGCATCTCCTGCGACCGCGCCGTCGGGTTCGGGCTCCGCAAGGTCCTTTCCGCCCCCGACGCCATCGGCCAGGCGATCGAGTACTACCTGCAGGAAAAGGACGGAATCCAGGCCGAACTCGTCCTCACCGCTCCCGTGACTTCAGCCGCCGGGCCGGCCACCCCTGCCGTCGAGTCTTCCGGCGGCAGCTCCTCCAGGTCGGGCTATCTGGGCAGCTGTCCGGACTGCGGCACCGGTCAGCTCTCCTTCGAGGAGGGGTGCGTGAAGTGCCATGTGTGCGGCTTCAGCGAGTGCAGTTGAGCCGACGGCCGAGATGCCGGCATGACGCGCCTCTCCGGGTATTCGGCGTTTCTGCTGGCGGCAACGCTGGCCTGCGGAGGGGAGCGGGGTAGCGAGCCTGCCCAGCGAGTCGAACGCCCAGCCTTCCCGGGAGCGCGTGCCTTCGAGCTGATCGAGACGCAGCTCGCGTTCGGGCCGCGGGTGCCGGGCACGGCTGGTCATGCCGCACAGCTGGAGTGGATGGTCGAGCACCTGACGGCGCACGCCGACACGGTCATCGTCGACCGCTTCCGCTACACCACCACCGCCGGCGACACCCTGCCGCTGGCCAACGTCCTCGCCCGCTTCAACGCCGCCAACCCCGACCGGCTGCTCTTCCTGGCTCACTGGGACACCCGGCCCATCTCCGACCAGAGCACCAATCCGGAGGAGCGTGACACGCCCGTCCCGGGGGCCAACGACGGCGCTTCCGGCGTGGCCGTGCTCCTGGCGCTTGCCGAGCTCTTTTCCGTTCAGCCGCCCCCCGTCGGCGTCGACCTGCTCATGGTGGACGGTGAGGACTACGGCCCCACCACGGCGGACATGTTCATCGGCTCCGAGCGCTACGCCGAGCAGCCGCTGGGCGGCCAGCCGCGCTATGCGGTCCTCCTCGACATGGTCGGGGACCGCGATCCCGGTTTCCCCGTGGAAGGGTACTCCTCCCGTTACGCTCCGCGCGTGGTGCAGCGCGTCTGGGGGATCGCGCGCGACCTGGGATACGGCCGCCTCTTCCCGATGACGGTGCGTCCTCCCATCCAGGACGACCACGTGCCGTTGAACGAAGCCGGGATCCCGGCCGTGGACATCATCGACTTCGAGTACGGGCCGGGAAACTCGCTCTGGCACACCCCGAACGACGTCGCCGCCAACGTGAGCCCGGCAACGCTGGAGGTCGTAGGCGAGGTGGTTGCGGAGATCGCGTATCGAGGAGGCTGACGCGGCGCCGGGCCCTGTCGCGCGAAGCATACTCTTGATGCATTATTCCACGTAGCGGGCGGAAGCCACTGGTACGGAATGTGAGCGCCCGGACGATGTCCAGGTGCGCTTTCCGGACCGACGAATCGGATGAGAACCGGATGAACGACAACGAGGGCATCGGGGTCGCGGTGGTGCAGGGGGCCGGGGTCCCCTTCGACCAGGAGGCGGCGATCGGGAAGGTGCACGCGCTCACCGCCGAAGCCGCCGCAGGGGGAGCGCAGCTGGTTCTCTTCCCGGAAGCCTATGTGGGCGGATACCCCTGGGGTCTGGCCTTCGGCACGTCCGTGGGCGGTCGTTCGCCGGCAGGCCGCCGAACATGGGACCGATACCTGAAGGGGGCGGTGGAAGTCCCGGGCCCGGCCGCCGACCGCATCGGCGAGGCCGCGGCGGCTCACGGCGTCTACCTGGCCGTCGGGATCGTGGAGCGGGATGCCGACTACAGCGGAGGTACGCTCTTCTGCACGCTTCTCTACTTCGGCCCCGACGGCTCGCTGCTGGGGAAGCATCGAAAGCTCAAGCCGACCGCCGCCGAGCGCTTCATCTGGGGCGAAGGCGACGGCAGCACGCTCACGGTCGTGGACACGCCCCTGGGCCGGGTCGGCGGCCTCATCTGCTGGGAGAACTACATGCCGCTGGCCCGCACGGCGATGTACGCGAAGGGGGTGGAGATCTACCTGGCCCCCACCGCCGACGGACGCGAGCGCTGGCAGGCCACGCTCCGCCACATCGCCCTCGAAGGAAGGTGCTTCGTGCTCGGCTGCAACCAGTACGCCACCCGCGCCCAGTACCCGGCCGACCTGGAGATCGCCGGCGAACTCAAGGACTGGCCGGAACGTCTGTGCGCCGGCGGGAGCGCGATCTATTCCCCGTCCGGGGCGCGCCTGGCGGGACCCCTCTGGGACCAGGAGGGGATTCTCTTCGCCCGCCTCGATCCCGACGCCGTCACGCGCGGGAAGTTCGACTTCGACGTGGTGGGTCACTATGCCCGCCCCGACGTCTTTCAGCTCAGTGTCAACGAAAACCCGTTTCCGCCCGTGACCTTTCGCGGCGCCGCATCGACACGCTGACGCGACGCCCGCGGGGCCCGCTTCCGGAGGCCGACACCATGCAGGACACCGCAACGCAGGCGATCACGTCATCCTACCTCGATGAAGCCGACCGATTCGGCGCCCACCACTACCATCCGCTCCCGGTCGTGCTCGAACGGGGCGAGGGCGTCTGGGTCTGGGACGTGGAGGGACGCCGCTATCTCGACATGCTGAGCGCCTACTCCGCACTCAATCAGGGTCACCGGCATCCGCGCATCGTCGGCGCCGCGCGGGATCAGATGCAGCGCCTGACCCTCACCTCGCGCGCGTTCCACAACGACCAGATGGGCCCGTTCCAGCGCGAGCTGTGCGAGCTCACCGGCTTCGGGCGCGTCCTGCTCATGAACACGGGCGCGGAAGGCGTGGAGACCGCGATCAAGATGGTCCGCAAGTGGGGCTACCAGGTGAAGGGGATCCCGCGCGACAAGGCGGAGGTCATCGTCTGCGACAACAACTTCCATGGCAGAACGACCACCATCGTGGGCTTTTCCTCCGAGTTCGAGTACCGGAGAGGCTTCGGCCCGTTCACGCCCGGCTTCCGCAGGATCCCCTACGGGGACATCGACGCCCTGCGCGACGCCATCAACGAGTGCACCGCGGGCTTCCTGGTCGAGCCCATCCAGGGCGAAGGAGGCGTCATCGTGCCCCCGCGCGGCTACCTGCGTGCTGCCCGGGACCTCTGCTCAAGGCATCAGGTGGCCCTGGTCGCCGACGAGATCCAGACCGGACTGGGGCGCACCGGACGACTCATGTGCTGCGACTGGGAGGACGTGCGTCCGGACGTGCTCATCCTGGGCAAGGCCCTGGGCGGCGGCGTGTACCCGGTCTCGGCGGCGATCGCGGATTCGGAGTTCATGGACGTGTTCCGTCCCGGCGACCACGGCTCCACCTTCGGCGGCAATCCGCTGGCGGCCGCGGTCGCGCGCGCGGCGCTGGCGGTCCTCGTCGAGGAAGGGCTGGTCGAGCGGTCCGCCCGGCTGGGCGAATGGTTCATGCAGAGGCTGCGCGCCATCGACTCCCCGCACGTCGAAGAAGTGCGCGGCCGGGGCTTGATGATCGGCCTGGTCATCAGAGCGTCGTCGGGTCCGGCGCGTCCCTTCTGCGAGGCCCTTTGGCACCGGGGCATCCTGGCCAAGGAGACGCACAAGCAGGTCATTCGCTTCGCGCCCCCACTGGTAATCGGGCGGGAAGAACTCGAGGAGGCTCTGGTTCAGGTGGAGGCGGTGCTCTCGACCTGAGCCGGGTCGGACGGCGCGCCGGGCCGGGACGGATGGCCCAGGCCTCTCACCACTCGATTTCGCCCTTCCGGGAAATGTCCACCTGCTCGGCCTCCCCGTCGCCGAGCAGGACCTGCTCGATCTGCTCGTAGAGGAACTTCCTCGAGCTGGCTTCGCGTGGATCCAGCCCGTAGTGATTGATCAGCAGGGTCTGGTGCTGGAGCCAGTCGGCCCAGCACAGGCGGCAGATGCGGCGCAGCAGCCGTTCGCCCAGTTCCGTGCGGAACGGGGCCTTCTCCAGCGCGGCCGACTCCTTGCCGCAACGTTTACAGGCGATCGTGTCCACGGAACTCGTCGTTTACAGGCCGGAGCCCTTTGGGATCGGGTGTGGGGAGGCGCCCCACCGGAATGCGGGGTCCGGGATCATGAACGCCCGGCACGTTGGAAACCCCGTCGGATTATTGTAATTTGCTGGCGATCGGACGAAAGGCGTCCCGGTGTCTGCAGCCCGCCAGCGACAGCCGCACAACCGACTACCAAGGTACAGAACGTGGCGATTCTCACCAAGGAGCAACTTGCGCACATCGAGAATCGGCTCCTCGAGGAGCGGTCTCGCTCGCTGAGGTCCCTGGGCCTCTTCGACCGTATGGCGAAGGAGAACAGGGCGTCGGGCGACTCGAATCTCGCCGCCTACACCGACCACATGGCGGACCAGGGCACCGAGGCGATGGAACGCGAGAAGGCCGCGCTCTTCGCAACCAAGGAAGGCCGGTATCTCTACCGGATCGAAGACGCGCTCCGCCGACTCTACTCGGATCCGGAGAACTTCGGCCGCTGTCAGGCAACCGGGAAGCCGATAAACTTCCGGCGGCTGGACGCGCTGCCGCACGCCAGGTACTGCATCGAATACAAGCGCGAGCTGGAAGCGCGGGGCGAATAGCGAACGCCGGGTCCCGGCCGGGCCGGTCTCAGGAGGAGCCCTCTTCCTCGTCCGTGTCGTGAATCGGGCTTGTGATTCGCCAGAGCCGTTCGATCTCGCTCCTGATCTCCCGGATGCGCCCCTCCAGGGGCTGGTCGCTCAGGTGGTACCTGGCTGCGCTGAGAGACCGATAGCAGCGCCACAGGGCCGACGATGCCGGAGTCTGCTCGTGACTTCGGCGCCTCTTCCCCTTGAGGCGGGCCAGAAGCCATTCCGTCATGTTCTCGTCGAGGAGCATCAGGTTGCCCTCGCCGGACGATTCCTCGCTCAGGTACTTGGCGAGTTTCTTCTTGAAGCTCTTCGGTACGCCCGCAACCACATAGACCGAAAGGTCGTCTCGTTCGAGTAGTTCCGACGTCATCACATCCCCGGATGGAACGAAGCAAACGAGGGGTAAGCACCTGCCGCCCAGGTTCCCCCGGTTTGCCGTATTGGCCGTGTATCATAGCCCGAATCAGGAGGCTTTCGCCAGTCCCGGCGCGGGGAACCGTGCAGTCAGGCGCGCAGAATATCGAGGGCCAGGTGGCCGAGCACCTCGACCTGCCAGGCACGCACCTGGGGGACTCGCGCGAGTTCCTCGGGTGAGCTCGGATCGGCGCGGACGATCTGCAGGATGGTCTTGTTGGGAAGCAGGAGACCCGGGTCCAGTCCGAGTTCGCGTGCCCTGCGGACGCGCGCGGCGCGCAGCCTTCCGGCGCGCTCCTCGGCCTCCGGCAAGAGCCTCGGGAACGACCCCTCGCGGCGTCTCCGGCCGGCAGCGATGCGCGATTCCGGGATGGACTCCGCGTGATCCAGGTGTTCGAAGAGTCTCCCGCCGTCGGTGCGCGCCAGGACAGGCGACAGACCGCGCCGGCGCCCCAGTTCCCCGATCGAGCGGGGTGGAGACTCGGCCAGCTGCAGCAGGACATTGTCGCCGGCCACCCGGAAGGGCGCCCTGTCCCTGCGCCGGGCGACCTCGTCCCTCCAGGTCCAGAGCGCACGCAGCCGCTGGAGCGCACGCGGAGCCAGATGGCGCGCGTTCTTCATGTTCGTCGCCGGATCGGGATCGGGGTCTTCGCGCCTGGAGGCGGTCCGCTCGAGCCAGCGGAACTCCTCGCTCGCCCACGCGAAGCGCCCCATTTTCTCCAACCGGGCTCGCAGGATGTCCGCCAGCGCCGACAGGTGGCGCGTGTCGGCCGCGGCGTACTCGAGCATATCCGCCGGGAGCGGCCGCATCGCCCAGTCGGCCCGCTGGTACTTCTTGGGCAGATGCACGCCCAGGAACCGTTCGAGCAGCGCGGACAGTCCCAGCGCGGATTCCCCCAGCAGCGCGGCCGCTACCTGCGTGTCGAAGAGGCCTCGCACCCGGATCCCCAGGTCCCGCGACAGAAGGCGAAGATCGTAGCTGGCTCCGTGCATGATGATCTCGCGTCCGGGATCCTCCAGCGGTGACCGCAGCAGATCGCTGGCGTCGAAGGCGAGGGCATCGACGAGCCACGTATCCCGCGGCCCGGAGAGCTGCACCAGGCAGAGCCGGTCGGAATAGCGGTGATAGCCGGCCGCCTCGCAGTCGAGGGCAAGCCGTGCGGGGGAAGCCAGCCGCTGCGCCACCGGGCGCGCTGCGTGTTCGTCGGCGATGAGGTGTACGTTCATGGGCGCGAAAGGTGGGCCATCTCGCCGTCCCGCGCGAGAGTGCCGCCCCTGAGGCCTCGGGCGTTCCGCGGCGCGCGCGGAACGGCAGGTCGCTGTGATTTCGGCCAAACCAGACTAGAATAACGGCGCTCCGTACATCGAACACGGACCGCGGGGGCCGGGACACCGGCGCTTCAACGGGGGAGTGGGAAGAAAGGCGATGCTGAGAACCAAGTTGGTGTGTACGATGGGCCCGGCCACGTTCTCGCCCGAGATGGTTCGCCATCTGGTCGATTCAGGAATGACGATGGCGCGCCTGAACATGTCCCACGGCCTCCGTGAGGATCATCTGGAGACCGTAGCCCTGATCCGACGCGCGGCCAGGGAAGCGGGCACGCCGGTTGCGATTCTCGCGGACCTGGGCGGCCCCAAGATACGCGTGGGCAAACTGGACTCGCCCCTTTTTCTGGCGGAGGACCAGGAAGTGGTGATCGCCCCGGAGGAGGCGGTTCTCGCCGGGGAGATCCCGACAACCTACGGGCACCTTGCGGACGACGTTGTGATCGGCGACCGCGTCCTCCTCGACGATGGCCTGATCGAGTTGCGCTGCGTGGGCAAGGGCGGGGGCAAGGCGCGCTTCGTCGTGGAGTGCGGCGGTCAGCTGAAGAGCTTCAAGGGCATGAACGTGCCCGGCGCCAACCTCAGCACTCCCTCGCTCACCGAGCGGGATCTGGAAGACCTCGACTTCGCCCTGGAGGCCGGCGTCGAATACGTGGGCCTTTCGTTCGTCCGACGAAGCGCGGACATCGAGGAATTGAAGGAGCGGGTCGCGGGCCGCGCTCTCGTGGTGGCGAAGATCGAACTGGTGCGCGCCCTGGCGTCGATCGAGGAGATCGTGAATGCGACCGACGCGGTCATGGTCGCTCGGGGCGACCTCGGCGTGGAGGTTCCCTTCGAGCAGGTGCCGCTGGCGCAGAAGCGCATCGTCCAGCTGGCGAATTACTCGGGCCGCCCGGTCATCATCGCGACCCAGATGCTCGATTCGATGATCCAGAGCCCTCGCCCGACGCGAGCCGAAGCCTCCGATGTCGCCAACGCGGTCCTGGACGGCACCGATGCCGTGATGCTCTCCGGGGAAACCGCCGTCGGGGAGTACCCGCTGCACGCCGCGCAGGCGATGGTGCGCATCATCCGCGAGATCGAAGGCTCCGGCGTGCTGGCTCGAGGTCCCCGCTACCTGGCCCGTCCCGACGAATGGCGGCGCGGGGGCGCGAGCCGGCGCGAACACGCCGTGGCCTCGTGCACCGTGGACGCCGTGCGCCAGCTGGGTTCGCCCGCGGTGCTGGTGATCACCAGCAGCGGCTTCTCCGCGCGCCTGGTTTCGTCGTACCGTCCGCCCGTCCCGATCTTCGCGGTGTGCACCGAGCCGCGGACCTTCCGCCAGCTCGCGCCCGTCTGGGGCGTATGGCCGACACTGGCGGCCGACATGCCGGTGAACTACTCGGCCCTCTCCGCCTACGGAAAGGAGGCGGTCGTGCGTGCGGGGGTCGGAAAGCCTGGCGACTCGGTCGTGGTGACCGCCGGATTTCCCTTCCACGAGAGGGGGTCGACCAACACCATGCGCGTGGAACAACTCTAGCTGGCTCGATGTCGCTCTCGCTGACCTTTCTGGGCACCGGCACCTCCTACGGCGTGCCGGTCATCGGATGTCGGTGCGACACCTGTACCTCGAGCGACCCGCGCGACAAGCGCACGCGGCACGGCGCCCTGCTTCGCTTCGGGGACCGCCGGCTCCTGGTCGACACGCCCCCGGAACTCAGGCTCCAGCTTCTCGGCGAGGGCGTCTCCGCCCTGAATGCGGTGTGGTTCACGCACGCGCACGCCGACCACATCCATGGCATCGACGACCTTCGGGTGTTCACGGCGCTCTACGGGGGAAGGATCAGCGCCTGGATGCACCCTTCGGTCGCCCGCCAGCTGCGCCGCCGTTTTCCGTACATCTTCGACCCCCGGCCCCGACCCTCGGACGGCGTCTACGTCCCGGAACTGGACGTCTGCACGTTCCGGGAGGGAAGGCCGGTGGACATCCTCGACCATGTCTTTCTGCCGCTGGGAGTGCCCCACGGCGGGATCCGCTCCTACGGTTTCCGCGTCGGGGGACTCGGGTATGTAACCGATGCCAAGCGGCTTCCGCGGGCGGCGCTGGAAGGGCTCAGGGGAGCAGATGTGCTGGTGCTCAACGCGCTGTGGTACGGCGATCCCCATCCGACCCATTTCAACGTCGAGGAAGCCGTCGCCGCGGCACGGGCGGTCGGGGCCCGCAGGACCTACCTAACGCACCTCACCCACCGGGTGCGGCACGACGATCTGTGTCGGCGCCTCCCGGACGACATCCGCCCCGCTTTCGACGGCCTCACCCTGAAGGTGGAAGACACCTGCACGGGACCTGGGCGGCCTCCGTCGTCGCCGACCGCGGCATGAGCGCGGTCACCGTCGACTACCGGAATCTCCTCGCCATCGACGAGGGCGAGGCCGGTGTCGATCCGGCGCGACTCGCCGGCGACCTGGGCTCGCGTTTCCGCGAAGCGCACGAGGATGTCCAACGGGCGCGCCGAGGCGGGAGCATGGGCTTCTTCGACCTGCCGCGCGCCCTGGACGCCGCGGCCCGAATCCGTCGCGCCGCCGCCGGGCTGCGTGGACGCTTCGACGATGTCGTGGTGCTCGGCATCGGCGGGTCGGCGCTCGGGACCCGCACCCTGCGGGATGCGCTCGGTGCCGGAGACCGGGCCCGTGGGACCAGCGCCGCCGCCGCCCCTCACCCGAGACTTCACGTGGCGGACAACGTGGATCCGCACTCGATCGGCGCACTGCTGAACCGCCTCGACATGCGCAGGACGTTCTTCAACGTGGTCAGCAAATCGGGCTCGACCACCGAGACGCTGGCGCTGTATCGTGTGGTTGCGGAGCGCCTTGCCCGTGATGTGGGCCCGGACCAGGCGCGGGAGCACCTCCTCTTCACCACGGATCCGCGGCGAGGGCCGCTCCGCGGACTGGCCGGGGAGGTCGGCATTCCCACCCTCCCGGTCCCGCCCAACGTGGGCGGCCGCTTCTCGGTCCTGTCGGCCGTGGGTCTGTTCCCCGCGGCGGCGGCCGGGCTGGACGTGACGGCTGTGCTTCAGGGCGCGGCCCGCATGGAAGAGCGTTGCCGCACGGGCGAGCTGACCCGGAATCCCGCGGGCGTGGTCGCGACCCTGCTGCACCGCGCCGATGTCGAGCGCGGGCAGCGGGTGCACGTCTTCATGCCCTACTGCGACCGTCTCCGCTCCTTCGCCCTCTGGGTGCAGCAACTGTGGGGCGAGTCGCTCGGCAAGGCCACGGGGCTCGACGGCCGGCCCGCGGCCACCGGTCCCACCCCACTACCGGCAGCGGGGGCAACCGATCAGCACTCGCTGCTGCAGCTCTTCATGGAAGGGCCCGCGGACAAGGTGGTGTGCTTTCTCACCGTGGACGCGGCCGACGATCCGATCCCGATCGACGACGCGCCCGCTCCGTTGCCCGCCTTCGAGTTCCCCGAGGGTCACACGCTCCACCAACTGATCGCCATCGAGCACGCCGCGACCGCGGCCGCGCTTCGAACGCGCAAGAGGCCCAACCTGACGATCCGGCTGGCGAAGCTCGACGCCGGGGCGCTGGGCGAACTCATCCTGCTCTTCCAGGCGGCGACGGTGTACGCCGGATTTCTCTACGGCGTGGATCCCCTCACCCAGCCGGGCGTCGAGCTGGGCAAACGGTATGTGCACGGCCTGCTGGGGCGGTCGGGCTACGACCCTCCCCGCATGGAGGAAGCCAATCACCCCTGGCAGGTGTAGGAGGATCGGGAGACCGCGGAGGGGCGCCGGCTCGCAGGGTAGGCATCCCCCTCCGGAAACCCTAGTTTGTATCAGGATGGAGCAGCTGCGGCCGCCCGCGGCGGCTGCCGGCTAATGCATGGGAGAGGCGGGATGGTTCAGGGAGAAGACGGACCGCTGGTCGTAATCGAGCGCGACGGCGGTTCGAACACGGGTGCCTTTCTGCTCGGCGCCGTGGTCGGTGCCGGACTCGCGCTGCTTTTCGCTCCACGGTCCGGCAAGGAGACCCAGGAGCAGCTGAAGGCCCGGGCGCGTGAGTTCCGGGACGTCGCCCAGGAACGAGTGCGCGTGGCCCAGGAAGGCCTCGAGGAGAGGTTGGGGCGCGCCGGCGAACAGGTCCGGGAACAGATCGAATCGGTGAAAGGAGCGGTGGACGCGGGGCGCCGCGCGGCGGTGGACGCGCGCACCGAACTCCAGGACAGGATCGAGACCTCCAAGGCCGCCTATCGGGCTGCGAGTGATGCCGCGCGGCAAGTCGTCCGCGATGCCGGAACCTCGGACAACGGGGAACACGATGACGATGCCGGGCACGAGCTGGCGCCACCGGTGGACTGAGGGCGGCGCGGCAACGTTGGTGCGAGCCGCGCTGCTGCTGATCGGTCTTCTCGCGCCCGCCGCGACGCGGGGGCAGGTGCTCGACGGCCACCCGCTGGTTACGGACCGCTCGCGGATGCTCGCGCGCGACGTGGCCGTGGGGACATCGTTTCTTCCCTCCCATGAGCGCTACGTCGTCGTTCACCTGGTCGAGAATCGACTCTTCGTCATGGAGGGCGAGCGCGCCATCTGGTCGGCGCCCGTCGGCACGGGGACCGGGTTCAACCTGAACGGGGCCGGCCAGAAGTGGCACTTCTCCACCCCCCGCGGGATCATGAAGGTCCGGTACAAGGAAAAGAACCCGGTCTGGATCGCTCCCGACTGGCACTTCGTCGAAAGAGGAGTTCCGGTTCCTCCGCAGCAGCACCCGTCCCGCTCGATCCCGGGCGCCCTCGGCACCACGGCGATCTATCTGGGTGACGGCATCGCGATTCACGGCACCTACCGGCCCGAGCTGGTGCTCGATCCCGATCCGGAGCGGCGGCGCATCTCGCACGGGTGCATTCGCCTGACCAACGAGGCGGCCCGCGAACTGTACTACCTGATCGACGTGGGCACGCCGGTCCTGATCTATTAGCCCGGCGCGAGACCATGGCGCGGCCAGGCAAGGCGGGTCCTGCGGGCCCACTCGTCATCTCCCGCAACCGAAAGGCCCGGCACGAATACGAGGTGATCGAGACGCTCGAAGCGGGTCTGGTGCTCAAGGGGCCGGAGGTGAAGTCCGTGCGCGCGGGGAAAGTGGGGTTCAAGGATGCCTTCGCCCGCCTGGAGGGCACCGAAGTGTGGCTCTACAACCTGTACATCAGCCCATACGAGCCGGCGACACACTGGAACGCGGACCCGGAGCGCCCACGCAAACTCCTCTTGAGACGCGCCGAGATCCGGCGTCTGATCGGCAGGGTCGAGGAGAAAGGGCTGACGCTGATTCCCCTGGATCTGTACATGCGCCGGGGGTACGCGAAGCTGACGCTGGCCCTCGCGCGCGGCCGCAAGCTCTACGACAAGAGGGAGAAGCTGCGTCGCCGAACCCAGGAACGGGAAGCGCAGCGGGCGATGAGGCGCGGCCGGTGAGGGAGCGCCGGCGCCTGCCGGGGCCGGCCGCCGCGGCCGCGGTCTTGTGCGCGTGTCTGGTCGCGGGCTGCGCCTACTTCAACTCGCTCTACAATGCGCGGCGCGCCTTCGACGATGCCCAGGCCGCCCGCCTTCAGGATCAGCCGCTCGAGGCTGCTTCCGCGTATCGGGAGGCAGTCGACAAGGCAGCGCGCAGCTATCGGTCCGACCAAACCGGACGCTGGGCCGACGACGCGCTCTACATCATGGGACGCGCCTACTTCCACAGCGGGGACTGGGCGCGGTCGCAGGCGGCGCTGGAGCGCCTGCTGGCGACTTCGAGCGACTCCAGCCTGCACGCGGGGGCCCGCGTGTACCTGGGCGGGGTGGCGCTCGCCACGGGCCGGCGCGACGTCGGCATGCGACTGCTCGACGAGGCCCTCGAAGAGGTGCCGGACGCGATGCTTCGCGCGGAGGGGCATCTCTGGCGGGCCCGGGCCGCGTTCGACGCCGGTCGCGCCGAGGAGGGATGGGCGGGCCTGGACCGGTCGGAGGAGGCCTCCCGCGAGCTGAACGTCGCGGTTGCCCTGGAGCGCCTGGTGCGCGGGCTCGACAACGACCACTTCGACCACGCGCGCGCGGGTGCGGCGACCGTGCTCGAGAAGGCGTCCGGGGAGGCCTGGGCCGATACCGTTTTCGCCACCGTGGAGCGAGCCTCCAACCTCTGGGGCGCAGGACCCGCGGCCGCCATGTTCGCCGCGGCCGAACGCAGCGGGTGGACGCCCGCCGCGCGCAGCCGGGTCCGCCTCGAGCGGGCGCGCCTGCTCGCTCGCGCCGGCGATACGGTGGCAGCCGGGGAAGTGGCCGGGGAAGTGGCACGCGGCGACGACAGAACCGCGCGCGAGGCGCGCATCGCCCTCGCCCGCTGGCAGCTGAACTCCGTCGATCGTCTCGAGGAGCTCGAGGAGGTCCGGGCGATCCTGCTCCCGGCCATCGCGCTTTCCGAAGCGCTGCGGCTCATCGAACACATGGAGCATGTCGGGCTGTTCGTCGAACGAGCGGCCACGACGGGGGACCATCTCGCGCTCTTCGCGGGGGCGGAGCTGGCCCGCGACAGCCTCGGATCGCCGCACCTGGCCCGACAGTTCTTCACCCTGTATGCCGATCGCGATCGCGGCTCCGCCTGGGAAGCCAAGGCCGTGATGGCGGCGCTCGAGCTGACCGGCGACGAGGATGAGCGGCAAACGCTTGCGGCCCGCCTGAGTCGGCTGGACGACAACATCTACGTCCAGGCATCGGAGGGGGCAGAGGCGCGGCCGGCCGAATATGCCGTGCTGGAGGGCCGGCTCGGCACCTCTCTGGCGATCCTGAATCAGCGCATCGCCGCGGAGGCCGTCAACCGGGACGTCGCGGTGCGGGAAGCCGCACGCACGCTTGACAGCATCCGGACCGCCGAAGACCTGGTGCGGCGAATCGCCGCCGGGGACTCGCTTCTGCTGGACTCGCTGCGGCTCGACTCGCTGAGGGCGGACTCGATCCGCCGCAACGCCCCGGGCGCGGCCTCGACCGACGCGTTCTTTGCCCCCGACACCGTTCCGCCGACCGACTCGATCCTCCCGCGCGACTCCCTGCCACGAAGGGACACGATCCCTCGCAGGGACACGCTGGACCGGGCGGAACCATCACCGGGGCCGGTGCGGCCCGCATCGGGGAGCGAGGCCGGTGCAGCTTGAACAGGAGCTGTTCGGGGCGAGGTTCCAGAACCCGGTGTTGCTGGCCGCCGGCACCTGCGGCTTCGCCAGGGAGCTGGCGGGCGTGATGGAGCTCGACCGGCTGGGTGGCCTGGTCACCAAGTCCGTGACGCTCGAACCGCGCGCCGGCAACCCGAAGCCCAGGGTGAGCGAGGGCGGTGGCGTGATGATCAACTCCGTGGGACTCGCCAATCCCGGGGTGGAGCGGGTCAAGGCCGAGAAACTGCCATGGCTTGCCTCGCGGCTGAGGCGCGCACAGGTCTTCGTGAGCGTGGCGGGACATGCGGTGGACGAATACTGCGAGATCGTCGAACATCTTGATCCGGAGACGGGATTCCTGGGATTCGAGCTGAATCTTTCCTGTCCCAATGTCCCGCTGAGCGGCGTGCCCTTTGCGCTCGACACCGAAATGCTGGCGTCGGTGGTCGCCCGCGTGCGCGGGGTGACCGCCCGGCCGCTTCTGGTAAAGCTGGCCCCCAATTCGCCGGACATCGGCGCGGCCGCCGAAGCCGCGGTGGCCGCCGGTGGCGACGGAGTCACGCTGGTGAACACCATGCCCGGAATGGTGATCGATCCGGAGACGCGGCGTCCTCGGCTCGGGGCCGGGGCAGGGGGACTCAGCGGGCCGGCCCTGCTCCCGGTCGGGGTGCACGCCGTCTGGCAGGCCAGCCGGCGCGTCGGCGCCCCGCTGGTCGGAGTCGGAGGTGTTCGCGGGCACGGCGATTGCATACAGTACCTGCTCGCCGGTGCTTCACTGGTCCAGGTGGGTACTGCCACCTTCGCCGATCCGCGGGCCGCGGAGCGCATCGTGCACGGACTGAGTGCCTACGGCCGCCGGCGGGGGATCGGCGCGGTCGCCGAACTGGTGGGCGCGGTCAGGGCGCCCGAGGGACAGGTTCCTTTCGGGAAGCGGGAGGCGTGCGCGTCGTGAGCGGCATCATCCTTGCCTTGGACTACGCCTCGGCCAGCCGCGCCCTCGAACTGGTCGATCTGCTGGCGGGGCGAGTCAACTTCTACAAGGTCGGGCTGGAACTCTTCGCACGCGAAGGTCCCACGGTCGTCCATCATCTCCGGAAACGGGAAAAGCAGGTGTTCCTGGACCTCAAGCTGCACGACATACCGCGAACCGTGGCGGGCGCCGTTGCCGCCGCCTCGGAAATGGGCGCACGCCTGTTGACCGTGCACGCGGCGGGAGGAGCCGGAATGATGGAGGCCGCGGCGGAGGCCGCCGGGGAAGGGACGCGGCTTCTGGGGGTGACGATGCTTACCTCCCTGGGGACGTCGTCGCTTCCGCGCGGTGCCCATGGCGTTCGCATGACACCCGAGGACCATGTCCTGCAGCTCGCTGCCGGGGCGAGCGCGGCCGGTCTCGATGGCGTGGTGGCGTCTCCGCTGGAGGCCGAAGCCCTGCGATGCCGTTTCGGGGACGGACTCCTCCTGGTCACTCCGGGCATTCGCCTGCCCCGGCAGTCCCTTCACGACCAGCGGCGGGTCGCGACGCCCCGCCGCGCCCGCGAGGCCGGAGCCGACTACCTCGTCATCGGGCGGGCGGTGACCGGTGCTCCGGATCCCCATGCCGCTCTCGACGCCGTCGAGCGCGATCTCGCCTCGGGCGAGCGCGACTCATGTTGAAGCCCGGGGATGCGAAGCGCGCAAACTCGACCGGCGTTGTCGCCCTGCTGGTCGCCGTGCTCTGTGCCTCCACTCCCGGGCCGTCGCCGACCCCGGCGTCCCAGGCATCCCTGGAAGGAGCCGCCGCCAATCTGGCGCGCATGTGGGAGCGAGGTTCCACCGACGTCTTCGTGCAGGTTCTGGTGGCCAGCGGCATCCGGCTGCGGGTGGGAGGCGAAGACCACGTTTCGCTTTCGAGACGCCAGGCGGTCGCCGTCCTGCGCGACTATCTGGCCGGGCACCGGACCGAGTCCACGCGACTGGAGCGGGTCGCCGAAGTCGGCGGATCTCCTCTGCAGGGATACGCTCAGCTCCGCTGGACCGTCGTGCACGAAGGAACTTCCCAGTTGGCCGAACACGGTATCTACGTCGGGTTCGTGCGGGAGGACGAGGCTTGGCGCGTCTTCGAAGTCCGCGTACTCCAGTGAGTGAGCGAAGCCCAGTGAACGATCCCGGCGCGAACCACGATCCTCTTCCGGAAGCCGGCATGACCTTGCGCCTCCACGACACGCTGACGCGCTCCCTCCGGCGCTTCGAACCGCTCAGGCCGGGGCGGGTGGGCATCTACGGGTGCGGCCCCACGGTGTACGGGCGCGCGCATATCGGCAATTTCCGCGCCTTTCTCGTCTACGATCTGCTCCATCGCTACCTGGAGTGGCTGGGTTACGAGGTCCGTTTCGTGGTCAACCTCACCGACGTCGACGACCGCATCGTCGAGCTTGCCGCCGAGACCGGGCAGTCGATCCGGGAGTTCGCGGCCCCGCATGTGGCGTCGTTCCTCGCCGACGCCGAGACCCTCGGCATGCGACCGTTCGACAGCCACCCCCGGGCAACCGAGTATGTCGGCGAGATGAGCGCCTTCGTATCGCGGCTCTTGGAGCGGGGGCTCGCGTACGCCACCTCCGACGGCTCGGTGTACTTCCGGATTTCGGGGTTCCCGGAATACGGCCGGCTGTCGGGTATCGATCCGGACGCGCTGCGTCCCGGCGAGCGCGTTGCCGACGACAAGTACGAGAAGGACGACATCCGCGACTTCGCGCTCTGGAAGGCGGCCAGGCCGGAGGACGAGTACGTGGATGCCGCCTGGGAGTCCCCATGGGGCCGGGGTCGGCCCGGATGGCATCTCGAGTGTTCGGTCATGGCGCTGAGCGAGATCGGCGACACCCTGGACATCCATTTGGGCGGGGAAGACCTCATGTTCCCCCACCACGAGGACGAAATCGCGCAATCGGAGGGCGTCACCGGCGAGACCTTCGCCCGCCACTGGATGCATGTCAAGCATCTTCTGGTGGAGGGCCGGAAGATGTCGAAATCGCTCGGCAACACCTACACCGTCCCGCAGTTGAGCGAGCGATTCGAGCCCGCCGCGATGCGGCACCTGCTGCTGTCCGCCCAGTACCGCAGCGAGCTCAACTTCACCTTCGCGGGACTGGAGGCGTCCCGCCGGGCCGTGCAGCGCCTGCTCGACTTCCGGGACCGCCTCACCCGAACACCGACCCGCCCGGGGGCCCCGCCCCTCGGGATCGACCGGCTCGCCGGCGAAGCTCTGGCCCGCTTCCGCGAGGCGATGGACGACGACCTCAACACGGCCGCTGCCCTGGCCGCACTCTTCGTCTTCGTCAAGGATGCCAACACCGCCCTGGACGGGGCGTCGGGGGCGATCCGCCGGGGAGACCGGGAGTCGGCGGAGGAGGCCCTCGCCTCCATGGACGAGGTGCTGGGGGTGCTCGAGCTGGCGCTGGCCGGACGCCAGGTCGACGAATCGGAGCGGGGACGCATCGAGCGCCTGGTCGCGGAGCGCGACCTCGCGCGGTCGCGGCGAGACTTCGCGCGCGCCGACGCCATCCGCAGCCAGCTGGCCGCCGACGGAATCGTGCTCGAGGACTCCCCCGACGGCACCCGCTGGAAGCATGCGGGCTCGAGAGCCGGATCGGCCGCCGCCCGCTGACCGTTGACTTCCGGGACGAAGCCGGGTAGCAGTAGTCGCGCGCTGGCGTAGCTCAACAGGTAGAGCAGCTGATTTGTAATCAGCAGGTTGGGGGTTCGAG
The DNA here is from genome assembly GCA_002238605.1 of BD2-11 clade cluster bacterium bin43. Lineage (GTDB taxonomy): Bacteria > Gemmatimonadota > Gemmatimonadetes > Longimicrobiales > Gaopeijiaceae > BD2-11. The sequence continues at coordinate 29,302 of MPMR01000012.1, forward strand.
TCCCTTCGCCAGCTTGCCGGTGGACGATCCGGAAGCCTTCCGGGGCGCGGTTCGGGCCGTTCCCGGCGGCTGCATCCGCCCCGGCCGATCGACCGCGGATGCCCCTTTACCTTTCCCTGGGGGATGGTTACCTTTTGAGGCTTGATCGTAAAGGCCCGCCTCAGGTGCCCGAGGGCATCCTTGCTCAGCAGCCGGAGGCGCGAAGGGGGCGCTCCGAACACAGGAGTTTTCGAGAGAAATGCTCGGTGGGGTACCGAAGCGGTCAAACGGGGCAGACTGTAAATCTGCTGGCAATGCCTTCGGAGGTTCGAATCCTCCCCCCACCATTGGGCGTGTCGCCCTTCCAACTTGCGAAATGAGAATTCCAGCGGGAGTAGCTCAGTTGGCTAGAGCATCAGCCTTCCAAGCTGAGGGTCGCGGGTTCGAGTCCCGTCTCCCGCTCTACACCCCGAAGCAGGAGGGAGCAGCGCTCTGGTAGCTCAGGGGTAGAGCGCTTCCTTGGTAAGGAAGAGGTCCCGGGTTCAAATCCCGGCCAGAGCTTGCCGGGGCTTCCGGGGTTCTGAAACCACCATTCACCTGAACCGAACGGAGTGAGGTAGCGGAGAAATGGCAAAGGAGAAGTTCGACCGGACAAAGCCGCACGTGAACGTCGGCACCATCGGGCACGTTGACCACGGGAAGACGACGCTCACGGCAGCGATCACCTTCACCCAGGCCAAGAAGTTCGGTGGCGACGCGATTGCTTTCGACGAGATCGACAAGGCTCCGGAGGAACGCGAGCGGGGCATCACGATCGCCACGGCGCACGTCGAGTACGAGACGGAGAACCGTCACTACGCCCACGTGGACTGCCCGGGCCACGCCGACTACGTGAAGAACATGATCACCGGCGCCGCCCAGATGGACGGAGCGATCCTGGTCGTGTCCGCAGCGGACGGTCCCATGCCGCAGACGCGGGAGCACATCCTGCTGGCTCGCCAGGTCAACGTGCCCTACATCGTCGTCTTCCTCAACAAGGTGGACATGGTCGACGACGAGGAGCTGCTCGAGCTGGTGGAGCTGGAGGTGCGCGAGCTGCTCTCCGAGTACGACTTCCCCGGCGACGACATCCCGGTGGTGATGGGGAGCGCGCTCAAGGCCATGGAGGCCACGGGCGAGGGCCCCGATGTCGATTGCATCCAGGAACTCATGGACGCCATCGACTCCTACATCCCGCAGCCGGAGAGGGACATCGACAAGCCGTTCCTGATGCCGGTCGAGGACGTTTTCAGCATCACGGGGCGGGGCACGGTGGCCACCGGACGTATCGAGAGCGGCGTAGTGAACGTCGGCGACCAGGCGGAAATCGTCGGAATGGACAGGGACCGCAAGACGGTCGTGACGGGCGTCGAGATGTTCCGCAAGCTGCTCGACCAGGGCCAGGCGGGCGACAACGCCGGGCTCCTGCTCCGCGGTGTCGGCAAGACCGAGATCCAGCGCGGCCAGGTGCTCGCGCAGCCGGGCTCGATCACCCCGCACACGCACTTCAAGGCCGAGGTCTACGTCCTGACCAAGGGTGAGGGAGGCCGGCATACGCCGTTCTTCAACGGTTACCGGCCTCAGTTCTACTTCCGCACCACGGACGTCACGGGCGCGACCAACCTTCCCGAGGGGGTCGAGATGGTCATGCCGGGTGACAACGTGCAGATGGAGGTCCAACTCATCACGCCGATCGCCATGGACAAGGAGCTTCGCTTCGCGATCCGCGAGGGTGGACGCACGGTCGGCGCCGGCGTCGTCACCGAGGTCATCGCGTAGCCCCGTGGCCAGAGATCGCGTGATCCTCGCGTGCGAGGAGTGCAAGGAGCGCAACTACACCACGAAGAAGAACAAGCGCCTGCACCCCGGACGGGTGCACTACCGCAAGTACTGCCCGCGCTGCCGCACGCACACCGGGCACAAGGAAACCAAGTAGCGAGTCTCCGAGACGGGCAGGATGGCAAACATTATCGAGAGTTCAGGGGAGTTCGCGCGCGAATCGTGGGCCGAGTTGCAGCGAGTCACCTGGCCCGACTCGGGTCAGCTGCGCAACGCGACGTGGGTGGTGATCCTCTTCGTGATCGCAATCTCGCTCGTCATCTTCGCCATGGACAGCGTCGTGCGCTTCGTCGTGAACTTCATCATGGGCATGTTCGGGGCGTGAGGACTCAATGAGCGAGTCCCGGTGGTACGTGGTCCAGAGTTATTCGGGGCACGAGAAGAAGGTGAAGCGGTTCATCGACCGCAAGATCGAGGAAGGCCACACCGAGATCCTGGAAACCCTGGTTCCGACCCAGGAAGTCATGGAGATCCGCAACGGGAAGCGGGTTCAGGTGGAGCGCCGCCTCTATCCCGGATACGTCCTGGTGAACATCGAGGTCGGCGACGATCTGACGCTTGACCCCGTGACCATGTACGCCATCAACGACATCAAGGGCGTCATAAAGTTCGTGGGGGGAGGCAGGAAGCCCCAACCCCTGAGCGAGGAGGAGGTACGCAAGCTCCTCGGCATCGAGACCGAGGAAGAAAAGGAGGCCCGAGCGGAGGTCCCCTTCCAGATCGGCCAGGCCGTGGAGGTTACCCAGGGTCCGTTCACGGACTTCTCGGGCACGGTCCAGTCCGTTGATGCCGACAAGGGCAAGGTGAAGGTGGAAGTCTCGCTCTTCGGGCGTCCCACTTCGGTGGAACTCGATTTCGCTCAGCTCAAGGGATACTGAACGGCGGACTCGGGACCGGCAGCGCAGCTCCGGCTCCCGAACGTGCCCGCACGGCTGTCGGGCGCGCGCCGGATTATCGACCAGGTAACGAAAAATGGCGAAGAAGGTCGTTGGATTCATCAAACTGCATGTGCCCGGCGGACAGGCCAATCCGGCTCCCCCGGTCGGCCCCGCGCTGGGCCAGCACGGCGTGAACATCATGGAGTTCTGCAAGCAGTTCAATTCGAAGACCCAGCAGAACCAGGGCACGACCATCCCGGTGGAAATCACCGTCTACGCAGACCGCTCGTTCAGCTTCATCACCAAGACGCCGCCGGCGGCAGTTCTGCTCAGGCAGGCGGCCGGACTGGAAAAGGGATCCGGCGAGCCGAATCGCACCAAGGTCGCACGGGTGACCGTCGACCAGCTGAAGGAGATCGCCGAGACCAAGATGCCCGACCTGAACGCAAGCGACGTGGATTCGGCCGTGCGCATGATCGCCGGCACCGCTCGCTCGATGGGCATCGAGGTAGACTGACCAGGCCCGACGAACCACTCCATGCGAGCCGCCAGGAGTGGGAGGGCTGCACCAGCCGGCTCAATCCCATAATGCCAAAACGCGGAAAGAAAATCCGGGCCGCCCGGGCCCAGATACCGGTGGGAGTCACCTACTCCGTCTCGGACGGCGTGGCTCTGGTGAAGACGCTGTCCTTCGCGAAGTTCGACGAATCCATCGAGATCGCGACCAAGCTGGGCGTCGATCCCCGCCGGGCCGACCAGATCGTGCGCGGCACCGTCGTGCTCCCCCACGGGACGGGAAAGGAGATGCGTGTTCTCGTGGTCGCGCAGGGGGACAAGGCTGCGGAGGCCGAGGATGCGGGCGCCGACTACGTCGGAGCCGAGTACCTGGACCGCATCAAGCAGGGATGGCTTGAGTTCGACGCGGTGGTCGCGACGCCCAACATGATGGGCCAGGTAGGTCCCCTCGGGCGCATCCTGGGGCCGCGCGGCCTCATGCCGAACCCGAAGGCGGGCACGGTGACCTTCAACGTCGGAGGCGCCGTGTCGGAGATCAAGGCCGGAAAGATCGAGTACCGGGTGGACCGCACCGGCAATCTGCACGCCCCCATCGGCCGGATGTCGTTCGAGGACCGGAAGCTCTCGGAGAATCTGGGAGTTTTCATGGACGCGGTATTGCGCGCGCGGCCCGCTGCCGCGAAGGGCGCATACGTACGGAGCGTGACGCTCTCCAGCACCATGGGGCCGGGCGTGCCGCTCGATCCGAACCAGTTCGGGCGGAGCTGACCGATGAACAAAGCCGAGAAACAGGCCTTTACCGAAGAATTCAGGAGCGAGGCGGAAAACGCCGGCGCGCTCTACCTGACCGATTTCACCGGGCTGGACGTCAAGGCGATGACGGCGCTCCGCCGCCAGATTCGCGAGAGCGGAGGCCGGTATTGGGTCGTGAAGAACCGGCTCGCCAGGCGGGCGTTCGACGACCTCGAGATTTCCGGCCTCGACCCGCATCTCTCCGGCCCGACCGGCATCGTGCTCGGCAGCACCGATGTGGTCGAGCCGGCGAAGGTGCTGGTCGGCTTCGCCAGGGACCACGACAAGCGCCCCGCGTTCAAGGTGGGTGTGGTCGAGGGCAAGGTCATCGGCGAGGAACAGTTCCTCAAGGTGGCGACGCTCCCGGCGCGCGACGTGCTCATGGCGCAGCTGGCGGGCGCGCTGGAGGGTCCGATGGCGGCCTTCGTGAGCGCGCTCGAGGGCAAGCTGCAGGAATTCGTCGGCCTTCTGGACGCACTGAAGGAGAAGAGTCAGGAAGACTGAGTCCGCCGAAGCCGCGCCGGCTGATTGCAGCCGGTATGCCGGCGCGGGCGCATGGCGGGTCGACTCACCAACCCCCGGCGAGGGCCGGGACCAATCAGGAGAAAGCAGCGAGATGGCGATCAATCAGCAGGAACTCCTCGATAGCATCGGCAACATGACGGTGATCGAGCTCTCGGAGTTCGTGGATGCGTTCAAGCAGAAGTTCAACGTCACGGCCGCGGTGGCGGTCGGGCCGGCCGCTGCGGGCCCGGCGGAAGCCGAAGCCGAGGTCGAGGAACAGACCGAGTTCGACGTCGTTCTCGACAACTTCGGCGCCAAGAAGATTCAGGTCATCAAGGTGGTTCGCGAAGTGACCAGTCTGGGCCTGAAGGAGGCCAAGGCGCTCGTCGACGGGGCACCCAACGCGGTGAAGGAAGCCGTTTCCAGGGACGAGGCGGAGCAGGTCAAGTCAAAGCTGGAGCAGGTAGGCGCGACGGTCACCGTCAAGTAGGTGCGGTCCGTCTCAACTCCTCGGCAGACGGGGTACGTTCGCGGCACGCCGCTCCTGGCACCGCGCCGCCGGCCCCTCTCTCTGCACGCGTCCCGGCCGTCCCTCCGGGGGGACTGCCGAATGTCGCCACGTGTTTCCCGTTCGACCCGCCGCAACCGCCCGTCCGGACAGGGTGCGGCCAAAGGGGGAGTCTAGTTGGATAGTCGCGACGCCGCTCGACCCATCGTCAGTTTCGACAAGCTGGATTCGGTCATGCCGATGCCGAATCTTCTGGATGTACAGCTCAAGTCCTTCGGCAAGCTGGTTCACGGCGACGCGGTCGCCGAGGATCCCTGGGATTTTTCGCTGGACCGCGTGTTTCAGGAGATTTTTCCGATCTCCGACGTGAACGAGAAGTTCAGCTTCCAATATGTGTCGTCCAAGCTGGGCGAACCCCGCTACTCGCAGGAAGAGTGCATCGAGCGGGACATGACCTACGCCGCGCCCCTCAAGGCGACGCTTCGCTTCATCGTCTGGGAGGATCTGGACGAGGAAGAGCGGCGCCCGCGCGACATCATCGAGAAAGAGGTCTATCTGGGGGATCTGCCCCTGCTCACCGACCTGGGCACCTTCATCGTCAACGGCGCCGAACGCGTCGTGGTGAGCCAGCTCCATCGCTCCCCGGGAGTCGTCTTCGAGGAGAACATCCATCCCAACGGGACCAAGCTGAACAGCGCCCGGATCATTCCATTCCGCGGCTCCTGGGTGGAGTTCACGATCGACATCAACAACATCTGCTACGTCCACATCGACAAGAAGAAGTTCCCGGCCACGGCCCTGCTGCGCGCCCTGGGCTTCGGCACCGACGAGCAGATCTATGGCCTCTTCTTCCGCAAGAAGGAGGCTGCGATCGGCGACCTTTCCGACGCGCTCCAGACGCTGAGCGGCGCGGTGCTGGCGGACGATGTGGTGGACACCGAGACCGGCGAAGTGATTCTGGAAGCCAGCAGCGAACTCGAGGAAACGGATGTCGAGACGCTGGCGCGCATGGGTCGCGACCAGGTCCTGATCTACGCCGCCGACCCGGAAGCGAAGGGCGTCTCAGCCGGCGAAGGCCCGATAAGGACGGAGAGCCCCATCGTCAGGCGCACGCTGGCAAAGGATCCAACCGAGTCCGAGGAGACGGCGCTCTTCCAGATCTACTCGCTCCTGCGTCCCGGAGAGGCGCCGAACGTCGAGACGGCGCGGGCCGCGCTGGAGAGCGTGTTCTTCAACCCCAGGCGCTACGACCTGGGGCGCGTGGGCCGCTACAAGATCAACCAGCGCCTGGGTCTCGAGACCCCCGCATCCACCACGGTGCTGACGCGGGACGACTTCGTCGAGATCCTGCGCTACCTCGTCGAGTTGAGCGAGGGGCAGGGACACACCGATGACATCGACCACCTTGGGAACCGCCGGGTGCGCACCGTCGGGGAGCTGATCGCGAATCAGCTGTCGGTCGGCCTGTCGCGCATGGCGCGCCTGGTCAAGGAACGGATGTCCATCAACACCGATCCCAGCAAGATCAACATCGACGACCTGGTGAACGCCCGCACGGTCTCGGCGGTCATCCAGGCCTTCTTCGGTTCATCCCAGCTGTCGCAGTTCATGGACCAGACCAATCCCCTGGCCGAGATGACGCACAAGCGGCGTCTGTCGGCACTCGGTCCCGGGGGACTCACCCGCGAGCGCGCCGGGTTCGAGGTCCGCGACGTGCACTATTCCCACTACGGCCGCATGTGTCCGATCGAGACCCCGGAGGGTCCCAACATCGGCCTCATCACCTCCCTCACGACCTACGCGCGCGTCAACGGGCTGGGGTTCGTTGAGACGCCCTACCGCAAGGTGGTGGACGGACGCGCCACCGGCGAGATCGAGTGGCTTTCCGCCAACGAGGAGGAGCGCGCGCGCATTGCACAGGCCAACGCGCCCCTGAATCCGGACGGCACGTTCTGCAATCCGCTGGTGCTGTGCCGGGAGCGCGGTGACTTTCCGCTGCTGGCGCCCGGCGACATCGACTACATGGACGTTGCGCCGGCGCAGCTGGTGTCGGTCGCGGCGGCGCTGATTCCCTTCCTCGAGCACGACGACGCCAACCGGGCGTTGATGGGCTCCAACATGCAGCGGCAGGCGGTTCCGCTCCTCTACACCGACGCTCCCTTGGTGGGAACCGGACTCGAGCGCAAGCTGGCGCGCGACTCCGGCGCCGTCGTCACCGCGACCCGCGGCGGCAGGGTCGTCAGCGTCACGGCCGACAAGATCGTCATCGATACGGGGGCGGTGAAGGTGAAGGAGGCCGACCAGCCTCTCATGCGCCTCTCCCAGTTCGACGCCTACGCGCTCAAGAAGTACTGGCGCACCAATCAGGACACGGCCATCAACCAGCGGCCGCTGGTGGTGCGCGGGCAGATCGTGGAGGAAGGCGAGATCATCGCGGACGGACCCTCCACCAGCTATGGCGAACTGGCGCTGGGCCGCAACGTCCTGGTCGCCTTCATGCCCTGGTACGGACACAACTTCGAAGACGCGATCGTCCTCAGCGAGAAGCTGGTCAAGGAAGATGTCTTCACCTCGATCCACATCCAGGAGCTTGAGCTCCATGTCCGCGACACCAAGCGCGGCGCGGAGGAGATCACCCGGGAGATTCCGAACGTCGCCGACGAGAACCTCACGAACCTGGACGAGCGCGGCATCGTCCGCATCGGGGCCCAGGTGAAGAGCGGCGACATCCTGGTCGGCAAGATCACGCCGAAGGGCGAGACGGAACTCTCGCCGGAGGAGAAGCTGCTGACCGCGATCTTCGGCGAGAAGGCCAAGGATGTGAAGGACTCTTCGCTTCGCCTCTCGCCGGGGATGTCGGGGACCGTGATCGACGTGAAGATCTTCTCGCGTCGGATCGACGGCCCGCTGCTGGACAAGGAGCAGGGCCAGCGGATCGGGGAACTTCGGCGGACCGAGCGCGAGGATATCGCTCGCATCGCCGAGGTGCGCGACGACGAGCTCAAGGCGCTCCTGCACCTTCAGACGATCTCGCTCTGCCTCAAGCGGGGAGTGATCGAACCCCTTCTCGAGGAAGGGCGCAAGGTTACCAAGGCGGTGCTGGCGGACCTGAAACTGGCGGATGTCGAGCTCGACAGCCTCAAGGTGCGCAACAAGTCGATCAACGAGCGCATCCGCTCGGTTGTGGAAGAGTCCCGCCGCCGCATCGACAAGGTGCACAGCGACACCGAGGAGCAGATCGACAAGGTCTTCCAGCCCGACGAGCTGCCGCCGGGCGTGGTGCAGCTGGTCAAGGTCTACATCGCGGAGAAGCGCAAGATCGCGGTGGGCGACAAGATGGCCGGGCGTCACGGCAACAAGGGCATCATCGCCCGCATCGTTCCCGAGGAGGAGATGCCCTTCCTGCCCGATGGAACGCGGGTGGAGATCGTGCTCAACCCCTTGGGCGTCCCGTCCCGCATGAATGTGGGCCAGATCCTCGAGACCCACCTGGGGTGGGCCGCTTGGGTGCTCGGCTTCGGCGCCAAGACGCCCGTGTTCCAGGGTGCGAGCGAAGATGAGGTCGGGCTGCTCCTCAAGATGGCGGGAGTCAAGTGGGGAGCCCAGGCGCTGGGCATCGGTGCCGAGCTTCCCGCCGCGACCGCTGCCGCCATCGAGCAACTCACGGGTGCCTCGCGAACCCTTCCCGCACGGGCGGGTTCGGCGGGCAACGGCGATCAGGCCTCGACCGGACTGGGTCGTTCGCTGGACGACTACGCTCGGATCGACCTGCCGGGCGCGGCGCAGGCCTATTTCGAACGGCTGAAGGATTTTCTGATCGAAGCCGCGAAAGAACATGCCGGCCGGCGCGCCCTTCCGATGGAAGAGGCGTTTCCGGCGATCCACCGGCTCGCCGGGTCCGAATCCCTGGCGTCGGGCGGCATCGACGCGGGGGTGTTGGAGTTGATGGGCGCGGCAGGGCTTCGCCCGGACGGCAAGGCGGTGGTGCGGGACGGCCGCAGCGGTCGGCCTTTCGATTTCCCGGTTACCGTCGGCATGGTGTACATGCTCAAGCTGTCGCACCTGGTGGACGACAAGATCCACGCGCGCAGTATCGGACCCTACTCGCTGGTCACGCAGCAGCCGCTGGCGGGGAAGGCGCAGTTCGGGGGACAGAGGTTCGGCGAGATGGAGGTATGGGCGCTCGAAGCCTACGGCGCGGCTCATACCCTGCAGGAGATACTGACCGTCAAGTCGGACGATGTCATGGGCCGGTCGCGCGTGTACGAGGCGATCGTCAAGGGAGAGAACCTCCCCGAACCCGGCATCCCCGAAAGCTTCAACGTGCTGGTTCAGGAGCTGAAGGCGCTGGGCCTCTCGGTAACGCTCGATCAGGACGACTGAGGTCTTGAGCATCGCATTGACACCCTCAACGCACGGGGTGCACGCCATATGATCGATTTTCCCAGGTTCCGCGAGACAAGCAGTACGAGCGACTTCGACTTCATCCAGCTCAAGGTCGCCTCACCGCAGGAAATCCGCAGCTGGTCGTACGGAGAGGTGACCAAGCCCGAAACGATCAACTACCGGTCCTTCAAGCCGGAACGCGACGGGCTCTTCTGCGAGCGCATCTTCGGCCCGGTGAAGGACTGGGAGTGTTCCTGCGGCAGGTTCAAGCGCATCCGCTTCCGCGGGCACGTTTGCGACCGCTGTGGCGTCGAGGTGACGCTCTCGAAGGTTCGGCGCGAACGGATGGGGCACATCGAGCTCGCGGTGCCGGTGTGCCACATCTGGTTCTTCAAGACGCTGCCCAGCCAGCTGGGGTACCTGGTCGACATGACGCTGCGCAACCTGGAGAAGCTGATCTACTACGCTTCCTACGTGGTGACCCATCCAGGCGGCCAGGACGTCGAGTTCCTGGACCTGCTGGACGAGGACGAGTACTACGACCTGCGCGTGAAGGCCCGTGAGAAGGGCGACGACAAGTTCGTGGCCGAGATCGGGGCGGAAGCCGTCCGCAGCCTCCTGCGCAAGCTCGACTCTCCGGACGTCGCCATCGGCAAGCGCAATGCCGACAAGAAGGGGCTCGACCGCCTCGCCGACTGGCTGCGCCACGAGATCAGGACCGAGACCTCCCAGCATCGCAAGAAGAAGAAGCTCAAGCGGCTCAAGGTCGTGGACGCGCTGCGCAACTCGGGACCCAGCCCGGACCAGCGCAACCTTCCCGAGTGGATGGTGATGGACGTCGTTCCCGTCATTCCCCCCGACCTGAGGCCGCTGGTTCCCCTCGACGGAGGCCGCTTCGCAACCTCGGACCTGAACGACCTCTACCGCAGGGTAATCAACCGCAACAACCGGCTGAAGAAGCTGGTGGAGATGCGGGCCCCGGAAGTCATCCTGCGCAACGAGAAGCGCATGTTGCAGGAGGCGGTCGACGCGCTGTTCGACAACGGGCGTCGGTCCAAGGCGATCCGCGGGCGCGGCAAACGGCCGCTGAAGTCCCTTTCCGACATGCTCAAGGGCAAGCAGGGGCGTTTCCGCCAGAATCTGCTTGGGAAGCGCGTCGATTATTCCGGCCGGTCGGTCATCGTCGTGGGTCCCGAACTCAAGCTGCACCAGTGCGGCCTGCCCAAGGCGATGGCCGTTGAGCTCTTCAAGCCGTTCATCATTCACGAACTCGAGAAGCGCGGAGAGGCGGAGACCGTCAAGCGCGCGAAGAAGATCGTCGAGGCCGACGACCCCAAGGTCTACGAGGTCCTGGAAGACATCATTCGGGATCACCCGGTTCTGCTTAATCGAGCGCCGACCCTGCACCGGCTCGGCATCCAGGCCTTCGAACCGGTTCTGGTGGAAGGGAAGGCGATCCGCATCCACCCGCTCGTGTGCGCGGCCTTCAACGCCGACTTCGACGGCGACCAGATGGCGGTGCATGTGCCGCTCTCGTTCGAGGCGCAGCTGGAGTCGCGGGTCCTGATGCTCTCGTCGAACAACATCCTGTTGCCCTCGAACGGCCGACCGGTCGCGGCGCCCAGCCAGGACATCGTCATCGGCTGCTACTACCTGACCAAGCCCCCGCTGGCCATCTCGGACCTGGAGCGCGACGCCAACGACGGCAAGGCCGCCGTCGCCGTCCGCGAAAAGGCCAATCGGGAGCTGGACGAGCTCTATCGGGATGCGCCCCGCTACAGCACGTTCGGCGAAGTGGAGATGGCGGTGGTCACCGACCGCCTGCAATTTCACTCCCTGTGCTGGTTCTGGGGGTCGACGAAGGCCGCGGACGGCAAGCCTCGGCGCAAGTGGATGAGGACCACGGCCGGGCGGGTGCTCTTCAACTCGTTCATTCCCGCGGGCATGCCGTTCGAGAACCGGACGCTGGGCAAGGGTCCGCTCGGGGACCTGGTGTTCCGCTGTTTCACCGACGTCGGACTGCTCCCCACCACCCGGTTCCTGGACGATCTGAAGGACTTCGGGTTCCGGTACGCCACCCTGGGAGGAATCAGCGTCGGCATCAGCGACCTGGAAATCCCCCTCAAGAAGAGCGAGATCCTGGGCGAGGCCGACGAGAAGGTCGCCAGGTTCCGCGATCACTACGACCAGGGCTTCATCTCCCGGGGCGAGCGCTACAACAAGGTGATCGACACCTGGACGCACGCCAACAACGATGTGGCGGAGGAGATGGTGCGGTACCTGGAGCGCTCCCGGGACGGGTACAACCCGGTCTACATGATGATGACCTCCGGAGCCCGCGGAAACCGCGACCAGATGCGCCAGCTCGCCGGCATGCGCGGCCTGATGGCCAAGCCGCAGAAGAAGTTGACCGGTGGAATCGGCGAAATCATCGAATCACCGATCAAGTCGAACTTCCGGGAAGGGCTGAGCGTCGTCGAGTACTTCATCTCGACCCACGGCGCCCGCAAGGGGCTCGCCGACACCGCGCTCAAGACGGCAGACGCGGGGTATCTCACGCGCCGCCTGGTCGATGTCGCCCAGGATGTCACCATCACCGAGGAGGATTGCGGCACGGTGGAGGGCGTCCCGATGACGGCGCTGAAGGAGGGAGAGGACATCATCGAGCCCCTCGCAGACCGGATCACGGGCAACGTGTCGCTGGAAGATGTCATCGATCCGATCGACGGCGAGCGGGTCGTCCGCAAGGGCGACCTCATTGAGGAATACCAGGCGAAGGCGATCGAGGACGAGGCCGGAATCCAGTCCGTGCGCATCCGCTCGGTCCTCACCTGCGGCGCCAAGCGCGGTATCTGCCAGAGGTGCTACGGCCGCAATCTGGCCACCATGCGGATGGTGGACGTGGGGGAGGCGGTCGGAATCCTGGCCGCGCAGTCCATCGGCGAGCCCGGGACCCAGCTGACCCTGCGCACCTTCCACATCGGCGGAACCGCCGCCCGCATCGCCGCCCAGACACAGAGGAAGTCGAAGATCGACGGCGTCGCGGGACTGGAGCGGGTGACGACGGTGAAGATCGAGGAGGGTTCGCGGCAGGGCGAGCGGATCGTGACCTCGCGCGAGGGACAGATCATCCTGAGGACGCCGGCCGGCGTTGTCCGAAGCCGGCTGGCGGTCCCGTATGGCGCCACGCTCGCGGTTCAGGAGGACGACGTGGTCGAAGAGGGCGGGCTGCTCTTCAGCTGGGATCCGTATTCGGAGCCGATCGTTGCGGACTGCGGCGGTACCCTCATGTATTCGGACATCATCGAAGACCAGACCATGAGGGAAGAGCTCGACGAGACTACGGGCCGCCGTCAGATGATCGTCACCGAAGACCGGAACAAGAAGCTCCACCCCGCCATCGAGATCCGGCAGGGCGCCGTAAAGGCTCGGGAGTTCATCATTCCGGTGGGCGCCCAGCTGATGGCGAAGGATGGCGAACAGGTCATGCCCGGGCAGACCATCGCCAAGATCAGCCGCGAGGTGTACAAGACCCGCGACATCACCGGCGGCCTCCCGCGCGTGGCCGAGCTGTTCGAAGCTCGCCGGCCCAAGGATCCGGCCGTGATCGCCGAGATCGAGGGACGGGTCAGCTTCGGGGACATCAAGCGCGGAAAGCGCAAGGTTGTGGTCACGCCCCAGCACGGCGATCCCCGGGAATACGACATACCGGTCGGAAAGCACCTTCGCGCCCACGAGGGCGACCTGGTGCACGCTGGAGACCGGATTTCAGAGGGCCCGATCAACCCGCACGACATTCTGCGCGTGAAGGGGCCCCGCGCGGTCCAGGAATACCTCCTCAACGAAATCCAGGAGGTGTACCGGCTGCAGGGGGTCAGGATCAACGACAAGCACATCGCCGTCATCGTGCGGCAGATGCTCAAGAAGGTCCGTGTCACCGACTCCGGGGACACCACCTTCCTCGAGGGCGAGAGCGTGGATCGGGCGGAGTTTCTCGCGGCCAACCAGGAGGTGGCGGAAGGAGCGAAGACCGCGCGCTCGGAGCCCCTCCTGCTGGGCATCACGAAGGCCAGCCTCACGACCGAGTCGTTCATCTCCGCGGCCTCCTTCCAGGAGACTACGCGGGTGCTGACGGACGCGGCGGTCAGGGGCGCCCGCGACCACCTCAAGGGGTTGAAGGAAAACATCATCATCGGCCACCTGATTCCGGCGGGCACCGGCATTCACCGGTATCAGCACGTCGAGTTCATGGTCGAACAGCAGTTCTACGACGAGGAAATCCTGCCGCTGGCGGAGCCCGAGGGCCTGTTGGCCGGATTCTCGGCAGAGGAGACCGCACTCGATTAGCTCGGGACGGTTTGCCTCCGGCGTTGACACGGATGGGAACGCTTTTTAGCTTCGAAAGCTGCACAGGATATGGCTGGTCACTCGCCGGACGTCCTCCCGGACGTGGCGGGGGCGGGCCGTGCAGCGGAAAGCAAGCGCTCGTCTTAACTTAAAGGGCTGACTGCCGAAACCATTCGTATGCCGACCATCAACCAACTCGTGCGCAAGGGCCGCCGGTCTGTTCGCAAGAAGAACAAGGCGCCGGCCCTCCAGAAGAACCCTCAGAAACGGGGCGTTTGCACTCGTGTGTACACCACGACGCCCAAGAAGCCCAATTCGGCATTGCGCAAGGTGGCGCGCGTCAGGCTGACCAGCGGGTACGAGGTGACTTCCTACATCGGTGGCGAAGGGCACAACCTCCAGGAGCACTCCATCGTGCTCATTCGGGGAGGCCGGGTGAGGGATCTGCCCGGCGTTCGCTATCACGTCGTGCGCGGAACGCTGGACACGTCGGGGGTGGACGACCGTCGCCGGGGTCGGTCGAAGTACGGAACCAAGGAACCCAAGTAGCGACCGATCAACATGCACTGTCCCAATTCGGGCCGGGCACCTGCCCTCTCGGCCCCCAGTTCGCGGGAGCGATAGGATCGATTCATGAGCCGCCGCACGCGTGCCGAGAAGAGAGAGACCGCGGGAGATCCGCGCTACGAGTCGGTCGTGGCCCAGAAGTTCATCAACGGCCTGATGCTGGACGGCAAGAAGTCGACCGCGGAGAGCATTTTCTATAACGCCCTCACGGTCGTGGAAGAGCGTTCGGGACAACCCGGCCTGGGGGTGTTCAACCAGGCCCTCAACAACGCCAAGCCTGCCGTCGAGGTGAAGAGCAGGCGGGTCGGAGGCGCCACGTACCAGGTGCCGATCGAAGTCCGCCCGGAGAGACGCCAAGCGCTGGCCATAAAGTGGATGATCGACTTTTCCCGCAAGCGGGGAGAGCGGTCGATGGCGGGACGCTCGCGGCCGAGATTCTGGCCGCGAGCCGCAACGAGGGAAGCACGATAAAGAAGAAGGAAGACACGCACCGGATGGCAGAAGCCAACAAGGCATTCGCCCACTATCGCTGGTAGCCGTTTCCCAACTGCGGCGCGCAGGTTGGCGCCGGGGTAGCGGGGGTTCCGGAAGGTCCGACCCTCGCGACACAAGGCAGACGGCGACCAACCGGCAGGCGGGTTGGCCCGGCCGAATCTGCACTCGTGGCCTCGGAGTTCCTGCGCTTTTTTTGCGTACCGACGACGGCAACACAGGACTTGAAGGAATACATCGCATGCCCAGGCACACACCGCTAGAGCGACTGCGCAACATCGGCATCATGGCGCACATCGACGCGGGGAAGACGACAACCACGGAGCGGGTTCTGTTCTATACCGGCAGGGTCCATCGCATGGGCGAGGTGCACGAGGGTGCAGCCACCATGGACTGGATGGAACAGGAGCAGGAGCGGGGGATCACCATCACCTCCGCGGCCACCACCTGCGCGTGGCTGCGCAGCGGCTCCAACTTCCGCATCAACATCATCGACACCCCCGGACACGTCGACTTCACGGCCGAGGTCGAGCGCTCGCTGCGGGTTCTGGACGGGGCCATCGCGGTGTTCTGCGCGGTCGGCGGCGTCGAACCGCAGTCCGAGACGGTGTGGCGGCAGGCGGACCGCTATCGCGTGCCCCGCATCGCGTTCGTCAACAAGATGGACCGCGTCGGGGCCGACTTCGCGCAGGTCGTGAGGATGATGCGCGAACGACTCGGAGCCAACGCGCACCCGGTCCAGTATCCGCTCGGGGAGGGCGAGCTCTTCACCGGCGTCGTGGACATCGTCAGCATGAAGTCGATCATCTACGAGGACGACCTGGGCTCCCGCTTCCATGACGGGCCGGTGCCCGATTCCATGGCGGATACGATCGCGACGTTGCGCCACGAGCTCATCGAAGCGGCGGTCGAGCACGACGACGACCTGCTGGAGAAGTATCTCTCGGGCGACGAGCTCACGGAGGAGGAGCTTCGGCGCGCGATCCGCGGGGCGACCCTGAGGGGCGACATCTTTCCCGTCTTCTGCGGATCGGCGTTCCGCAACAAGGGCATTCAGGCGCTCCTCGACGGCGTCATCGACTACCTTCCCTCTCCGCTCGACATTCCTCCCGTCGAGGGACACTATCGTCCCGCGGGCCGGTCCTCCGAGACGCGCGAAGTCTCGGATGACGCGCCCTTCACGGCTCTGGCATTCAAGATCGCCACGGACCCCTATGTCGGGCGGCTCACCTTTTTCCGCGTCTATTCGGGGTCGCTGCCGAGCGGCACCCACGTGCTCGACGCGACCCGGGGCAAGCGCGAGCGCGTGGGCCGCATCCTGCAGATGCACGCCAACAAGCGCGAGGAGCGGAAAGAGGTCTTCGCGGGCGACATCGCCGCGGTAATCGGACTCAAGCGGGTCCGCACCGGCCATACGCTGTGCGACCCCGGCCATCCCATCATCCTCGAATCCATGGAGTTTCCGGAGCCGGTCATTGCGGTCGCCATCGAGCCCAAGACCCGGGCCGACCAGGACAAGCTTGGCCAGGGACTGGGGAAGCTCGCCGACGAGGACCCGACCTTCCGGGTACGCACCGATCAGGAGACCAACCAGACCATCATCAGCGGGATGGGCGAGTTGCACCTCGAGATCATCGTCGACCGCTTGCGCCGGGAATTCCGGGTCGGCGCCAACATCGGCCGGCCCCAGGTGGCGTACCGGGAGACCATCGTCGGTTCCGTCGCCAAGGTCGAGGGGCGGTTCGTGCGCCAGACCGGGGGACGCGGGCAATACGGCCATGTCGTCATCAACCTCGAACCCGCTCCCAAGGGCGCGGGCTTCGTCTTCGAGGACCGGATCGCGGGCGGCAGGATCCCGAAGGAATTCATCCGTCCCGTGGAGCAGGGAATGCGCGACGCCTTGTCCAGCGGCACCGTGGCGGGCTACCCGCTCATCGACATCAAGGTCGAGCTGGTGGACGGCTCGTATCACGATGTCGACTCCAGCGAGATGGCCTTCCGGATCGCCGGATCGATGGCGCTCAGGGAGGGCGTGAGGCGGGCGCGGCCGGTTCTGCTCGAGCCGGTCATGGATGTGGAAGTCGTCACGCCCGGCGACTACATGGGCGATATCATGGGAGACCTTTCCTCCCGGCGGGGACGAGTTGGCGGCATGACCGAGCGCGGCGGCGCGCGGGTCATCGGAGCCAGCGTGCCGCTGGGAGAGATGTTCGGATATTCGACCTCCCTCCGCTCCATGAGCCAGGGACGGGCCGTGTACACCATGCAGTTCTCGCACTACGACCAGGTACCCCGGTCGAAGACGGACGAGATTGTGTCAGGCAACGGAGCAGTCTACCAGAAATGAGTGGCCGGATTCGCATCAAGCTGAAAGCCTTCGATCATTGGATCGTCGACCAGACCGCTTCCGACATCGTGCGCACGGCGGAGAAAACCGGAGCCAGCGTGTGCGGTCCGGTTCCGTTGCCGACGCGGCGCGAGCGCTGGACGGTGCTGCGCTCGCCGCACATCGACAAGAAGAGCCGGGAGCAGTTCGAGTTGCGTACGCACAAGCGGCTCATCGACATCGTCGATTCCCGGCCCGCCACCATCGACGCCCTTACCAAGCTGGACCTGCCGGCGGGCGTCGATGTCGAGATCAAGGTCGACTAGGGGGTGGGATGGCCGGATTGATCGGACGCAAGGTGGGGATGACCCGCATCTTCGACGACGAGGGTCAGGTGGTGCCGGTTACCGTGGTTCGCGCCGGGCCGTGCCCGGTGGTTTGCGTGAAGTCCCCGGAGACCGACGGATATCGCGCGGTCCAGGTCGGCTTCGAGGCACGCAAGGCCCGGCATGCCACCAGGGCCGAGGCCGGCCATGCTGCAAAGGCCGGACTGGAGGCGACGCCCCGCGTTCTGCGCGAGTTCCCCGTTGCCGGCGATGAAGCGTTCGAGGCAGGAGAGGAGCTCACCGTGGGGCTCTTCGCCGCCAACCAGGCCGTCAAGGTCACGGGCAACACCAAGGGCAGGGGATTCCAGGGCGTCGTGAAGCGGCACGGGTTCGTGGGGCGCCCCGCCTCCCACGGTCATCCGATGTCGCGCACCCCCGGATCGATGGGGGCCGGCACCGACCCGTCGCGGGTCATCAAGGGCAAGAAGCTCCCCGGCCGCATGGGCAACAACCGCAAGACGCTGAGCAATGTGAAGGTCGTTCGGGTCGACGCCGAGAGGAACCTGCTCTTCCTCAGGGGCGCCGTGCCGGGAGCGCGCAGCGGCTACGTCTTCATCAGCCAATAGAGCCATGCATACGGCGCACTACTATCAGTCTGACGGCAGCCCGGACGGAGACCGGACGCTTCCTGCGGTCCCCTTCGACGGAGTCGTGAACGAGAGCGTGCTGCACCAGGTGGTGCGGGCACAACTCGCCAATCAGCGGCGGGGGACGGGAGCCGGCAAGAACCGCGCGGCCGTCTCGGGGGGAAGCCGCAAGCCGTGGAGGCAGAAGGGTACCGGCCGGGCACGCCAGGGTACGATCCGGGCCGCGCAGTGGACGGGAGGCGGGCTGGCCTTCCCTCCTCAGCCTCACTCGTGGCGCACGTCCGTGCCTCGCAAGGTGCGCACGCTCGCCCGGCGCTCGGCCCTCAACGCGCGAGCCGGAGATGGTCGCGTGCTGCTGATCGAGTCCCTGGACTACGAAGCCCCGCGCACCGCGCGCCTGGCTGCCTGCCTCGCCGCCATCGAAGCGCCGGGCAAGGTGCTGCTGCTGACCGACGGCAACAAGCGCAACGTTTACCTCTCGGCCCGCAACCTGCGGGACGTCAGGGTGCGCCCGTTCGGCGAGGAGTCGGCCTACGACGTGCTGTGGGCTGCGACCGTCGTGATCGAGGCCGATGCGCTCGGGATCCAGGCGGTGGCCGCGGAGCCCGTGGACTCCACAGACGCGGAGGACGGCGATGCGTGAGCCGTGGGATGTGATCGTGCGGCCGGTGGTCACCGAAAAGACTACCGCCCAGATGGAGGCCGAGAACGTCTACTCGTTCATCGTCAACCAGAAGGCCAACAAGATTGATATCGCGCGCGCCGTGGAAGCGCTCTGGGACGTCCAGGTCGACGATGTGCGCACCATGAGGTACGCGGGCAAGATGCGCCGCTCGTTCCTGGGGCAGATGAGCCGCAACTGGAGCCTCGGCCGCCAGCCGTCGTTCAAGAAGGCGGTCGTCAAGCTTGCCGAAGGCGACCACATCGAACTCTACGAAATGGGCTGAGGAACCGGCCATGGCGATCAAGAAGTTCAGACCCGTGACTCCCGGCTTCCGGTTCCGGTCGATCGTGAAGGACACGGTGACCACCCGCAAGGGACCGGAAAAGTCGCTGACGGAGCCTCTGCACTCCAAGGGTGGCCGGAACCACCATGGCCGCATCACCGTGCGGCGCAGGGGCGGTGGCCACAAGCGCAGGTATCGGCGCATCGATTTCAGGCGCAACAAGATCGGCGTGGCTGGCCGCGTCGCCGAGATCGAATACGATCCCAACCGTTCCGCGAACATCGCCCTCATCCATTACGCGGATGGCGAGAAGCGCTACATCCTGCATGTGCGCGGCCTGACGGTCGGCGATGAGGTGGTGGCGGGCGGAGACGCCGACATCAAGCCGGGCAACGCCCTGCCGATCGGCCGCATTCCGCTGGGCACGATCGTCCACAACGTGGAGCTGAAGCCCGGGAAGGGGGGCCAGATGGCCCGCTCGGCCGGCGCCGGCGTGCAGATCATGGCCAAGGAAGGAGACTACGTGACGCTGCGCCTCCCCTCGACGGAAGTCCGGCGGGTGCGCATGGAGTGCATGGCCACCGTGGGCCAGGTCGGCAACACCGACCACGAGCTGAAGTCCCTGGGCAAGGCCGGGGCGAATCGATGGCGGGGGCGCCGTCCCAAGGTTCGGGGCGTCGCCATGAACCCGGTGGACCACCCGCTGGGCGGAGGTGAGGGCAAGGCTTCGGGCGGACGACCCCCGGTCACCCCCTGGGGCAAGCCGGAGGGGAAGAAGACGCGTAATCCCAGAAAGGAATCCAACCGGCTGATCGTCCGGGGTCGCAAACGCGGCAAGGCCACCCGGTCGTAGACGATTACGAGACGAAAGGAAGCGAACCAGGAAACCGCCATGCCACGCAGCGTAAAGAAGGGTCCCTACATCGACGAGAAGCTCCTGCGCAAGGTGGAGCTCATGAACGCGCGCGCCGAGAAGAGGGTCCTCAAGACCTGGGCACGCGCCTCGACCATCTCGCCGGACTTCGTGGGCCATACGGTCGCGGTGCACAACGGCAACAAGTTCATCCCGGTCTACATCACGGAAAACATGGTGGGCCACAAACTCGGCGAATTCGCTCCCACCCGGCTCTTCCGGGGCCACGGTGGGAAGCTCGCCGACCGGCGCTCCAAGGCTCGATAGAGGCCGATCAGGTCACCCCTGGACGAAACTTCAGATGCAAGCAAAGGCGATCGCGAAATACATCGCAATGAGTCCCCGCAAGGTGAGGCTGGTTGTGGATCAGATCCGGGGCCTCCCCGTCAACCAGGCCTACGCGATCCTTCGATTCTCGAAGAAGGCCGCGTCGGTACCGGTCGGCAAGACGCTCCGCTCCGCGGTCGCGAACGCCGAGTACAGGGCGGAGGAGGACGGGGAGGTGCTCGATGTGGACGAGCTCGTGATCACGCGGGCATTCGTCGATGGCGGGCGGACCACGAAGCGCTGGCGGGCGGCGGCCATGGGAAGGGGGGCCCCGACCCGAGGGCGCGGGAGCCACATCACGATCGTCGTGGAAAGCGAGGAATAGGTCGATGGGACAGAAGACACACCCTCACGGGTTCCGGCTCGGCATCGTCAAGGACTGGCAGTCCCGGTGGTATGCGGAGAAGGAGTTCCCGCAGCTGCTTCAGGAAGACGAGACCATCAGGCGGTATCTCGACCGCCGTCTGGCGCACGCGGCCATCTCCCGGGTCGAGATCGACCGCAAGCCGTCCAAGATCGTCATGACCGTGCATACCGCCCGGCCGGGCGTCGTGATCGGAAAGCGGGGAGCGGAGGTGGACAAGCTGCGCGACGAGCTGGGCGTGCTGACCAGGTCCGAGGTCTCCGTGAACGTCGAGGAAATAAAGCAGCCGGAGCTGGACGCGCGCCTGGTGGCGGAGAACGTCAAGCACCAGCTGCGTCAGCGGATTTCGTTCCGGCGGGCCATGAAGCGCGCCGTCCAGTCCGCGCGCCGCGCGGGGGCGGAGGGGATCAAGATCCAGTGTGGCGGCCGTCTGGGCGGCGCGGAGATCGCCCGCACCGAAGCTTATCACGAGGGCCGCGTACCCCTGCACACCCTGCGGGCGAACATCGACTACGCGAGCGTGAGGGCGGACACCACCTACGGTACCGTCGGCGTGAAGTGCTGGATCTTCAAGGGCGAAGTGGTGGACGACCGGCGCGGCCGGACCTACTCGACGGGATCATGACGGTGCACGCGAACGGAACCCGGCCCGCCCGGCGGCGGGCCTCGCAAGGACGATAGCAGATGCTGGCACCGAAGCGGGTCAAGTACCGCAAGAAGCACAAGGGCAAGATGCGCGGGGTTTCCCGTCGCGGAAACCGGGTGAGCTTCGGCGACTACGGGCTTCAGGCCGTGGAGTCCGCCTGGATCAGCAATCGGCAGATCGAGTCGGCGCGCGTGGCCATGACCCGGCACATCAAGAGGGGCGGAAAGGTGTGGATCCGGATCTTTCCGGACAAGCCGGTTACCTCCAAGCCCGCCGAAACGCGAATGGGCAAGGGGAAGGGCAACCCGGAAGGTTGGGTGGCGGTGGTCAAGCCGGGGCGGATGATGTTCGAGATGGAAGGCGTGGGGGAGGACATCGCGCGGCGGGCCATGCAGCTCGCATCCGACAAGCTCCCCATCAAGACCCGTTTCGTCTCGCGCGAACAGCAGTTGGGAACCTGAGGGGAACCGGGCATGGACATCGAAGACATTCGCGATATGACCGACCAGCAGATCCGGGAGCAGCTGGACGAACTGCGAGAGGAGCGGTTCCGCCTCAAGTTCCGGGCCGCGACCATGGAGCTTGAGAACCCCAGACTGCTTTCGCAGCTGCGCAGGGATATAGCCCGAGTTCGCACCGTCCAGCGCGAACGCGAACTCGCGGCGGCTCTGGCCCTGACCGAGGAGAATGCCCCATGACCGCGACAGCGGATGCCCCGCGCGCGGCGCGCAACCGGCGAAAGACGCGAACGGGAGTGGTGGTGTCGGACGTTGCGGACAAGACGGTCACCGTGCTCGTCGCGCGCCAGTTCGCCCATCCCCTCTACGGGAAGCAGGTGAAGCGCACCCGCAAGTATCACGCCCACGACGAAGACAACCAGTACCGCATGGGCGACACCGTGCGCATCGTGGAAACGCGGCCCCTCTCCCGCACCAAGCGGTGGAGAGTCGCTGAACTGGTCGACCGGGCGGAAGGATAGGCGGGCGATGATCCAACAGGAATCGATGGTCCGGATCACGGACAACACGGGCGCCAAGAAGGCCCTGTGCATCCGTGTTCTCGGCGGCTCGGGCCGCCGCTACGCCAGCGTGGGCGACCTGGTCGTGCTCACGGTAAAGGATGCCATTCCCAACGCGGGCGTGCGCAAAGGGGATATCGTGCGCGCGGTCGTGGTGCGAACGGCCAAGGAAGTGCGCAGGCGCGACGGCTCCTATATCCGTTTCGACGACAACGCCGCGGTGCTTATCGACACCAACGGCGAGCCGAAGGGCACGCGCATCTTCGGCCCGGTCGGACGTGAACTCAGGGAGAAGCGCTACATGAAGATCGTTTCGCTGGCGCCGGAGGTGCTCTGATGCTGAAGCGGACCGGGGGCGGGCGCAAACACCGGATTGCGAAGGGTGACCGCGTGCGCGTGATCCGCGGCAACCACCGGGACGAGCAGGGGACGGTCCTCCGGGTGGTCCGCGACCGGGATCGGGTGGTGATCGAGGGCGTGAACATGCGCAAGCGCCACCAGCGGCCCACCGCGGCCAATCCGGAGGGAGGGATCATCACCTTCGAGGCTCCGATCCACATTTCCAACGTGATGTTGATCGATCCGGCCAGCGGAGAGGCCAGCCGCGTCCGCATGCGTCTCGAGGAAGGTGGCGTGAAGGAACGCATCGCGGTGAAGACCGGCAACCCCATTCCGGCGCCGAGGTGACGGGTGACGACAAGGGACGGATTTGCAAGATGACGGAGATGAACCCCCGGCTTCGCCGGCACTATCTGGAGAAGGTTCAGCCGAAGCTTCAGGAGGAATTCGGCTTCACCAACGTCAATCAGATTCCACACCCGGTGAAGGTTGTGCTCAACGTCGGCGTCGGCGAGGCGAGCAAGAATCGGAAGTTCCTCGACAGCGTGGTCGAGGAATTGTCGGTGATCTCCGGACAGAAGCCGGTCATCACCCGGGCACGGAAGTCCATCTCCAACTTCTCGTTGAGGACGGGCATGCCGGTCGGAGCCAGGGTCACGCTGCGCCGGCACCGCATGTACGAGTTTCTCGACCGACTGGTCAGCGCCACCATACCGCGCATCCGCGACTTCCGCGGGCTGTCCACGAAGTCCTTCGACGGGCGCGGCAACTTCAGCCTCGGGGTTCGCGAGCAGATCATCTTCCCCGAGATCGACTACGACAGGATCGACCGAATCCACGGCATGGACATCACCGTGGTTACGAGCACCAGCAAGGACGACGAGGCGCTGGCGCTGCTGCGAGAGCTGGGATTTCCGTTTCGCGGCTCGCTTCCGGTCATCATCGGCCAGAACGGCGCCGCCTGAGGCGCCGACAACCCAGGGAAGAACGGAGGGACGAGACTCGACATGATGACGGACCCGATTGCCGACATGCTGACCCGGCTGCGCAACGCCGGACAGGCGGGCCACCGCTGGGCGGACATGCCCGTCTCCCGGATGAAGATCGAGATTGCCCGGCTGCTCGGCGAGAACCATTTCGTCTTCGGCTACAAGGTGCTCGACGACGGAGCCCACGGGGTTCTGCGCGTCTACCTGAAGTATCGCGATGAGGGACGTCCGGTCATCCGGCATATCGAGCGCTTCTCGTCGCCCGGGCGGCGGCGGTACGTCGGCCGTGAGGATATCCCCAGAGTCAGGAACGGCCTGGGGATGGCGATTCTGTCGACATCCAGGGGTGTGCTCTCCGACCGCACGGCGCGCAAGGAAGGGGTAGGCGGCGAAGTGCTGGCGATCGTGTGGTAGCCAGAATTCCATCAACCACGACGTAAACGTATATGTCGCGCATAGGTAAACTGCCGGTCGCCATTCCGGGCGGCGTGACCGTCGAGTACCGGGAGCCCGTCCTGACGGTCAAGGGGCCGAAGGGCCAACTGACCCTCGACGTGCATCCCGCCATGACCGTTCACGTGGGGAAAGGGGAGGTCGTCGTGCGGAGGCCTTCCGACAACCGCACGCACCGGTCGCTTCACGGTCTCACGCGCGCGCTCATCGCCAACATGGTGCACGGCGTGACGACCGGGTACAGCAAGACGCTGGAGATCGTGGGCGTGGGATACCGGGCACAGAAGCAGGGCAGGGAACTGGTCCTGAGCCTGGGATACTCCCATACCATCGACTACCCGGAGCCCGAAGGCATCACGCTCGAGTGTCCCAGGCAGGACATCGTGGTCGTGCATGGGATCGACAAGCAGAAGGTGGGACAGGTGGCGGCCGAAATCCGGTCGTTCCGGCCCCCGGAGCCGTACAAGGGCAAGGGCGTGCGCTACCAGGGAGAGCAGATCCGTCGCAAGGTCGGCAAGACCGCCGCTTCGTAGTCTGCCCGCAGAGCGAGGAAACCGTGACCGCAAAAAGTTCGAAGTTGAGAAGGAGCCGGCGCCTGCAGCGCATCCGCCGGCATCGCAGGGTCCGCAAGCGGGTGAACGGGTCCGCCGAACGCCCGCGGCTCGTGGTGTTCCGGTCCCTGAAGCACATGGAGGGGCAACTGGTGGACGACGACCTTGGACGCACCCTGGCCGGGGTATCCACCCAGTCCGCGGAGCTCCGCGAGCTTGAGACCGAATCTCGCAACCCGCGAGTCGAGCGGGCCCGGGCGGCGGGCAGGATGCTGGCCGATCGCGCTCGTTCGGAGGGCATCAGCACCGCGGTATTCGACCGTGGAGGCTACCAGTATCACGGCAGGGTGAAGGCCTTTGCCGAGGGCGCGCGCGAAGGAGGGCTGAACTTCTGATGGCCAGAAACAGAGGTAAGGACCGTAACCGCTCGCGTGAGAGCGAACTCGTCGAGAACGTCATCCACATCAACCGGGTCGCGAAGGTGGTGAAGGGCGGACGCCGCTTCTCGTTCACCGCGCTGGTGTCGGTGGGCGACCAGAAGGGCAACATGGGCGTGGCGCTGGCCAAGGCGAGCGACGTGGCCGAGGCCATCCGCAAGGCGTTCGAGCGGGCACGGCGCAACATGCAAAAGGTGTCCGTCGTTCGCGGCACCCTGCCCCATGAGATCATCGGCCGGTGGGGCGCGGGGCGGGTGCTCCTGCGTCCTGCAGCGCCCGGGACCGGCGTGATCGCCGGCGGTCCGGTACGGGCGGTGCTCGAGGCTGCGGGGGTCACCGACGTGCTGACCAAGAGTCTGGGTTCGAACAACCCCATCAACGTGGTCAAGGCGACGCTGAATGGTCTGGGACGGCTGGCCACGCCCGAGCAGGTCGCGCGCGAGCGCGGCATCAGCGTCGAAGAGCTGGGAGGATAGACCGTGTCCGACACGCCCGGGAAGATCCGGATCAAGCAGGTGCGCAGCGGCATCGGGAGGCTGAGTACGCACCGGCGGACGTTGCGCGCCCTGGGGATCCGCAGGCACCAGCAGTCGGTTGTGCACACGGACACCTCGGCCATCCGGGGCATGATCCGACAGGTCAGGCACCTGGTGGAAGTCACCGAAGTCACCTAACCGACGGAGATCGCAACGGATGTCAGAACTTCACCGGCTGAGCCCCGTCCCGGGATCACGCAAGGCGCGCAAGCGCGTCGGGCGCGGACCCGGCTCCGGGCTGGGCAAGACGGCCGGCAGGGGACACAACGGTCAGAAGTCCAGAAGTGGCGGCACGGTTCCCGCCTGGTTCGAGGGCGGCCAGATGCCCCTGCAGCGCCGCATCCCCAAGCGGGGATTCAAGAACCGCGGACGCGTCGAGTACTCGGTCATCAACGTTGGCGACCTGAGCCGGCTCGACACCGATCGGATCACTCTGCAGACGCTTGTCGAGGCCGGTGTGGCCCGCGGCGGCCGCAAGCCCGTGAAGGTGCTCGGAACAGGTGAGGCGGCGCGGGCGATGCACGTCGAGGCGCATGCGTTCAGCCAGTCCGCGCGCCGGAAAATCGAAGCTGCCGGCGGCACGGTCACCGTGTCCAGCGCGCGCTGACGCCAAACCGCGAGACGGGGTAAAGGATGGCCAACCCGATTCCCAATCTGTTCCGGGTCCCGGAACTGAAGCAGAAGATCCTCTTCACGCTGTTCATCCTCCTCGTCTACAGGCTGGGGGCGCACATTACCGTGCCCGGTCTCGACGTGAACATCCTGCGCCAGCAGTTCGGGCAGCTGAGCAATACGCTGTTCGGGATCTACGACATGTTCGTGGGGGGCGGCCTCAGCCGGGCCACGATCCTGGCGCTCGGCATCATGCCCTATATCTCGGCCTCGATCATGTTCCAGCTGCTCTCCGCCGTGGTTCCCACGGTCGAGAAGCTGCAGAAGGAAGGAGAGCAGGGGCGCAAGAAGCTCACCCAGTGGACGCGCTACACGACGGTCGTGCTGTCCATCATCCAGGCCTACGGCTATGCGGTCTTCCTGTCCAGCATTCCCGGCGCGGTGCGGACGCCCGGCGTGCTGTTCATGTTCACCACCGTCATTGCGCTCACCGTTGGCGCCGTCTTCGTCATGTGGCTGGGAGAGCAGATTACGGAAAACGGCATCGGCAACGGCATGTCGCTGCTGATCTTCTTCTCCATCATCGAGGGATTCCCGGCGGCGATCGGCCGGACCTGGGAGTCGTTCGTGGTCGGGGAGATCAGCGTGGTCGGCCTTGCCGCGCTGGGTGCCGTGGTCGTGGGGGTCACCGCGGGGGTGGTGGCGATGACCATGGCGGCCCGCAAGATCCCGGTTCAGATACCACGCAAGGTGATGGGTCGCGGCCGCATCCGGGAGGGCCAGAAGAGCTTCGTTCCTCTGCGCGTGAACTCGGCCGGCGTCATGCCGATCATCTTCGCCCAGTCCTTCATCATCGTGCCGGGCACGATCGCGGCGTTTTCGAGCGCCGGCTTTCTGCGCGAGATCTCGGATCTGTTCCAGCCCGGGACCTGGCTCTACTACGGGAGCTATTCCCTCCTGATCCTCTTCTTCACCTACTTCTACACCGCCATCATCTTCAACCCCGTGGATCTGGCCGAGAACCTGAAGAAGCAGGGGGCGTTCATCCCCGGGGTAAAGCCGGGCGCGCGCACCGCCGAGTACATCGACAGGATCCTGACGCGCATCACCCTCCCGGGCTCGATCTACCTCGCCATCATCGCGTTGCTGCCCTTCTGGATCTTCGACTGGTTCAACATCCAGACCTTCTTCTTCGGGGGCACCAGCCTGCTGATCGTGGTCGGGGTGGGCCTGGACACCGTCCAGCAGGCCCAGCAACACCTTCTTCTTCGCCACTACGACGGCTTCATGAAGAAGGGGCGGGTCAAGATGCGGGGCCGTGGGCGTTACGTCTGATGCGCCCCGCCTGAGCGCTGCCCGAGGTCTGCCGCGAGAACCATGATCGCCGTTTTCCTGGGTCCCCCCGGTGCCGGCAAGGGCACGCAGAGCGCGAAACTCATCCGCGATGTGGGCTTTCGCAAGATCGCCACGGGAGATCTGCTCCGCGCCGCGCGCCAGGCGGGCACCGAACTGGGTGAAGAGGCCCGGCGCTACATGGACGCGGGAGAACTGGTTCCGGACGAGGTGATCGTCGCCCTGGTGGAGGAGACCCTGGGGGAACTACCCGCGGACGCGCCGATTCTCTTCGATGGTTTTCCGCGGACGCTGCCCCAGGCGCGCGCGCTGGACGAGGCGCTCGCGCGCACGGGACGGGCCGTGCAGGGCGTTGTCGTGCTGGACGTGCCGGAGCGAGTGGTACTGCGCAGAATCGGCGGGCGCCGCATCAGCCCGAACGGGCGAGTCTACAACATTCACGACGATCCGCCGCGCGTGGACGGTGTCTGCGACGACACCGGAGAGGCCCTGATCCATCGGAAGGACGATCGTCCGCAGACCATACTCCGCCGTCTTGGGGTCTATGAGGCGCAGACGGAACCCATCGTCGCGTACTACGAGGAAGGCGGGCCGCCGGTGGCGCGCCTGGACGGCACCCAGGGCATCGAAGAGACGTATCGGTCGGTGCGGGCGGCCTTGCGGCGCATGTCGGCGGGCGAGTCCGAACCGAGGTCCCACGGAACGGCGTGACGACGTGATCCGACTGAAGAGCGAACCCGAGATCGCCGAAATCGCCCGGGGCGGGGCCATCATCGGCGAACTTCTGGGCGTGCTGGAGGACGTTGTGCGCCCCGGTGTCACGACGGCCGAACTCGACCGCCTGTGCGAGGATTTCATCCGCTCCCACGACGGCGCAATTCCGGCGTTCAAGGGACTGTACGGTTTCCCCGGCGCCGTGTGCACCTCGACCAATGCGGAAGTCGTGCACGGGATTCCCAGCCCGAGCCGCATTCTCGCGGACGGTGACATTGTTTCGCTGGACGTGGGCGTCAAGCTCAACGGGTGGTGCTCGGACTCGGCAAGCACGTTCACGGTAGGGGAGGTGGACGCGGGGACCCGCCGTCTGCTGGAGGTCACCAGGCAGGCGCTGGATCGGGCGATCGCCGCGGCGATGCCGGGGAATCACGTCGGCGACATCGGCGCGGCCGTTGAGGCCACGGTCCGTGGAACCGGATTCGCCGTCGTCCGTGATCTGGTCGGCCACGGGGTGGGGCGGGAGGTGCACGAAGCGCCCCAGGTGCCCAACTTCGGTCGTCCCGGCCAGGGTCCGCGCCTGCTCGAGGGGATGGTTCTCGCGATCGAACCCATGCTCAGCGCCGGAGCCGCGTCCATCCGCACGCTCGACGACGGATGGACCGTGGTGACCAGCGACGGTTCGCGCTCCGCCCACTTCGAGCACACGGTAGCCGTCACCGGAAGGGGAGCACGGGTGCTGACCGCCGCCCCGCGCCCGGTGCCCGCCTCCACATGACGGAATGGCCATTGAGTCCAGGCGGGCTTTCGGTTACCTTTGAATTTCTATGCAGTGAAGCAGACCACCCCGTTGCCAAGGACCGGCCGAAATGAAAGTGCGGAGCAGCGTGAAGGCCATCTGCGAGCACTGCAAGGTGATCCGCAGGCGTGGCGTCGTCCGCGTCATCTGCGCACGCAACCCTCGCCACAAGCAGCGGCAGGGTTAGGGATTTCCCGAGTTTCGGAACGCGAGCCGTGGCACGAATCGCAGGCGTCGATCTTCCGCGCAACAAGCGCGTAGAAGTTGCGCTTACCTACATTTACGGGGTCGGCCCCACGCGCGCCAGGGAGATTCTGGACGCGACCGGCGTGGATCCCGACAGACGCACCTTCAACCTCAGCGACGAGGATGTCAGCCGGTTGCGCAGGCAGATCGAGACGGAGCTGAAGGTGGAGGGCGCGCTCAGGACCGAGGTGTCGATGAACATCAAACGACTGATGGACATCGGCTGCTACCGCGGATTGCGTCATCGCCGCGGACTCCCCGTCAGAGGGCAGAGGACTCACACGAACGCCCGCACCCACAAGGGCCGCCGCCGGGCCATCGCCGGCAAGAAGAAGGCTCCCAGGAAGTAGGGCCGAGGAAAGACGCGCGTGGCAAAAGGACGAAAGCCGGCTCGAGTCCGGCGTACGAAGAAGGTTGTTGAAGCCGAAGGCGTGGCACACATCAAGGCGACCTTCAACAACACGATCATCACCATCACCGATTCGGCGGGCAATACGGTCGTCTGGTCAAGCGCCGGCAAGGCGGGGTTCAAGGGCTCCAAGAAGTCGACACCCTTCGCCGCCACGGTCGCCGCCGAGCAGGCAGGGCGGGAAGCCGTGAGCCTCGGAGTCCGGCGCGTCAGCGTACGTGTACAGGGGCCCGGGTCGGGCCGCGAGTCCGCCATCCAGGCACTCTACGCGGCCGGCCTGCACATCATGGCCATCGAGGACGTGACCCCATTGCCGCACAACGGTTGCCGGCCGCCCAAGAAGCGCCGGGTATAGGAAGGGAAACTGATGGCGCGGTACACCGGACCTGTTTGCAAGCTTTGCCGTCGGGAAGGGCAGAAACTCTTCCTGAAGGGCCTGAAGTGCTACACGGAGAAATGTCCGATCGAGCGCAGGGCGTACCCGCCCGGCCAGCATGGTCCCGCGCAGGCCCGCCGCCGGAAGCGCTCCGACTACGCGGTCCAGTTGCGCGAAAAGCAGAAGACCAAGCGAATCTACGGGCTGCAGGAGCGGCAGTTCCGCAACCTGTTCAACACGGCGGCACACCAGTCGGGCGTCACCGGGGAGAACCTGCTGGTGGCCCTCGAGCGGCGCCTGGACAACGTCGTCTTCCGACTCGGCTTTGCCGCGAGTCGCAGTCAGGCGCGTCAGCTGGTCCGTCACCGCCACGTCGAAGTCAACGGGCGCATCGTCGACGTACCCAGCTATGCCGTGGACAGCGGCGACGATGTCGCCATCAAGGCAAGGTCGCGGGACCTGCTGCCGGTTCAGGCCAGCCTCGAGTCGCGCGTCCGTCCGGACACCGCCGAATGGCTGGCCGTGGACGAGAAGACGCGGGTCGGGCGAGTGCTGCGGCTCCCAACCCGCCAGGACGTGCCGATGGCCGTCCAGGAGCAGTTGATCGTGGAGCTGTACTCGAAGTGAATCGGACTTCTGGAAGAAATCCGGGGTTTGATTTCCCATTCATCCAACGGATGCTGTCGAAAATGCCACGGAGGGGCGCGTGGAGATCGATCTGACCGGGCTGGTACTTCCCGAGCACGTCGAAGTGACGGGCTTCAGCGACGACGGAAAGACCGCGGAGTTCGTCATGCAGCCGCTGGAGCGCGGCTATGGCTACACGCTGGGGAACTCCGTCCGGCGCGCTCTGGTGTCGTCGTTGCGGGGCGCGGCCATATGGGCGTTCCGCATAGAGGGCGTCGTGCACGAACACCAGACCATCCAGGGCGTGGTCGAGGATGTGCATCAGGTCATTCAGAACCTGAAGGCCCTCGTGCTCACCCTCGACGAAGATGTGGACGAAGCCAAGCTCACCCTCCACGTGGACGCCTCGGGGCCGGTTACGGCGGCCGACATCAACGCGCCGGCAGCCGTCGAGGTGCTCGACGCGGATCAGCACATTCTCACGCTCGAGGGGGACCGCAGCCTGAGCATGGAGCTCTACGTCAACAAGGGGCGTGGCTTCGTGCTCTCCGACCAGCACCCCCGTCCGGAGGGAACTCCCGTCGACCTGGTGCCGATCGATGCGATCTACAATCCGGTGCGCCGCGCGAACTTCACGGTCGAGGAGACCCGGGTCGGCGAGCGCACGGACTTCGACCGGCTTTCGTTCAGGGTGGAAACCGACGGATCCGTTCGTCCCGAGCAGGCGATGGCCAACGCCGCGGCGCTGGTGCGCAGGTACCTCGAGTACATGCTGAGCTTCAGCGCCAACGGGGCTCCCGAGCCACCCGCGCCCGGTACGGTTCCGCTGCCCGCGCGCATCCGCATGCAGCTTGCGCGTCCCATCGAGGAAGTGACCGAGATCTCCGTGCGATCGCGCAACTCGCTGCAGAAGGAAAACCTCCGCACCCTTGGCGACCTCGTGCGACGCACGGCGGAGCAGGTCCTCAACATCGACAACTTCGGACAGAAGTCGATGGAGGAACTCCTCGCATTCCTGGGCGAACACTCCATCGAACTCGGAATGCCGCTGACGACGGGTCCGGACGGTGAGTGGTTCCTGGCCGAGGAAGAGACCGCCTCCGGTTCAGAGGAACCGTCCGGTGAATAGAATTCATACGCCGCCAGGCAACTGAACCTCGACGACTCATGCGCCATCGCAAAACCGGACGCAGCCTTTCTCGGACCGCCAGCCATCGGCGGGCGGTTCTACGCAACATGGCGACCGCGCTCTTCCGGCACGGCAGAATCGAGACCACGACCGCGAAGGCGAAGGAACTCCGCCCCTACGCGGAGCGCCTGATTACGCTGGCCAAGCGCGGCGACCTCCACGCCCGCAGGCTCGTTGCGCGAAAGATCGCGGATCGAGAAGTTCAGGGGAGGTTGTTCGACGAGATCGCTCCGGGGTTTGCCCGCCGTCCCGGCGGGTACACGCGCGTCCTCAAGCTGCGCCACCGGAGGGGCGACGCGGCCGAGATGGCTCTCATCGAACTCGTGGAACGAGACTAACTTCAAAACGCGGGGGCACCGGACCATGCTCGATCTCGGATCACGCCGGGGCGCGGCCGAAAAGGCGGCACTTCCACTCATGATCGTGGCCTTCCTGGGCATCGCGGGCTTTCTCTACTGGCTCAACGTTACGGCGGTCGGGACGACCAGCGCAGTGGTGACCGCCCCGGAGGAGGATCCGTTCGCCGACGCGATCCCGATCGCGGCGTCGTCGCTGGAGGCGAACGCGCTGCAGTTCGAGGGAGCGCTGCTTCGGGTCCCCGACATCACCGTGGTCAGCCGGGTGGGCGACCAGGCCTTCTGGACCCAGCTACCCAACGAGGACAACTTCTTCATGAAGATGGGGCCGGAATTGACCGGAGACTCCGTGCCGGTGACAGTTTCCTCCGGTGAGACCGCCAGCTTTGTGGTGGGTACGCTGCGCATCATGAGCGACAGCACGCTGGATGCCTGGGAGGGCCAGGGGGCGTTCGACAACACCCCGACAGGCCGTCTTGAGGCCGAATTCGCGGATGTGTTCCTGGAATTGGTCCATTTCGAACCGAGCGCTTCCGAGGCCGAGGAGTCCGGGACGGAGGAGGCTTCTCCGCCGGGAGGCGGATCCCAGTAACCCCTGGTCGCGCCGGCCGCAGTGGCGGTTTCGCGACCACAGGAGAGGCTCCGCTACGGCGGTTAACGGATCAGGCGAGCAGATGGCGAAAGTGTGTGAATTGTGCGGCAAGGGGCCCGCGACCGGCAACAACGTGAGCCACGCCCACAACAAGAGCCGGCGCCGGTGGCTACCGAACATCCAGACCGTTCGCGTCTTCGACGACGGCGGGCGGCGCCGGAAGGCCCGGGTATGCACCCGTTGCATTTCCGCCGGAAGGGTCAGGAAGGCGCCGCGGTTCCAGCCGAGCGGGGAAGCCTGACCGGGTTCCCGTCCCCCGAGCGCCCTTCCGGGGCGGTCCGGGACTCCGGACCCAGGGCATGAACGACCACACGCGAGACCCGGTGCTGGAGCATTTCCGTTCCGGCAGCCTCACCATGGGGGTGATCGGGCTCGGCTACGTTGGACTGCCCCTTGCCGCCATCGTCGGCGAAGCCGGGATACGCGTCATCGGTTTCGATATCGACGAGTCCGTCGTGGACGGGGTCAACGCGGGCGAGAGCCATATCCGCGACCTGCCCTCGAGTCGCCTGGCCGCACTCACGGAGCGAGGCGTGCTCCGGGCGACCGCGGACATGTCCCGCCTTCCGGATTGCGAGGTCATCGCGATCAGCGTCCCGACCCCGCTGTCGAAGACCCGTGATCCCGACATCTCCTTCATCCTGGCGGCTGCGTCCTCGGTTGCCGCGGGATTGCGGCCCGGCCAACTGGTCGTGCTGGAGTCCACCACCTATCCCGGCACGACCCGGGAGGTAGTGCTCGGAGAACTGGCGAAGAGCGGCCTGGTTGTGGGGGAGGACTTCTTCCTCTGTTTTTCGCCGGAGCGCGTGGATCCGGGAAACCAGGTCTGGACGACGCGCAACACGCCCAGGGTGATCGGGGGCGTGACGTCCCGGTGCACGGCCGCCGGTGAGGCGTTCTACAGCCGCTTCATCGACCGCATGGTGCCGGTGTCGAGCGCGGAGGTGGCCGAACTCAGCAAGATCCTGGAGAACACCTTCCGGGCCGTGAACATCGGGCTGGTGAACGAGACCGCCCTCATCGCCGATCAGCTGGGCGTGGACATCTGGGAGGTGGTCGAGGCGGCCGCCACCAAGCCATTCGGGTTCATGCGCTTCGTCCCGGGTCCCGGCCTCGGGGGGCACTGCATCCCCGTCGATCCCCACTATCTGTCCTGGAAGATGCGCACGCTCGACTTCCGCACCCGCTTCATCGAGCTGGCGTCGGAGATCAACGCGAGCATGCCCCGGTTCGTCGTAGACCAGGTTCGCGACGCGCTGAACGCCGAGGGCAAGGCGGTCAGGGATTCCACCGTGGTGATTCTGGGAGTCGCGTACAAGAAGGACATCGACGACGTACGGGAATCTCCGGCGCTCTACATCATCGAACTGCTGGAGGAAGCGGGCGCCCGCGTCCGCTACCACGACCCCTACGTGCCGTCCCTCAACGACGAGCGGACCGGCCTGCGGGAATCGGTCGCGCTGACCCCTTCGCTGCTGGGTCGGGCGGATGTGGTGTTGATCCTTACCGACCACTCCTGCTTCGACATGCGCGGAATCGTCGCGAAGTCG
Source organism: BD2-11 clade cluster bacterium bin43 (assembly GCA_002238605.1). GTDB lineage: Bacteria > Gemmatimonadota > Gemmatimonadetes > Longimicrobiales > Gaopeijiaceae > BD2-11. Next base: position 63,851 of record MPMR01000012.1, read on the forward strand.
CGGTTGCTGGTGGACGCCCGCAACGCCACGGCGGGAACGAAGGCGCGGGCGGCTTCCCGCCGCGGGGTGGGGTGGATCGTGAAGGGTGGCCTCGCGTAACCGCCTTGCCCGGTGCGACGCGGCCTGCGTCCCGGAACCTGTGGGGCGCGAGCCCGGTAGGGGACGCATGCCTGAGCACGGGAGGGAGAAGGTCGCCGGGTGGCTCCTGCGGGGCTGCCTGATCGCAGTTGCGGTATCCGGCTGCGTGACAGGCGCAGCGGAGGACGGCGCAACCCTGCGCGGCGACCAGGCCTGGGCGCACGGCGACTACGAGGAGGCGCTCGCCGAGTACCGGCTGGCGGCGCGGCGCGGAGCCAACTCCGGAGACGCGCATCTGCGGGTGGCGCATGCCTACGCCCGGCTGGGGCGGGTGGACGAGGCCAGGCAGGCCTACCGACGCGCCATCGACCTCGAGCCCGACCTGGCCGACCAGGCGGTTTCCGACCTGGTTCGCCTGGCGCGCACCGCCCAGCAGCAGGCGGATCGCTTCGCCCTTGCATCCGCGCTGGAGGCTGCCGCGGAGCTCAATCCGGACGTCAACTTCGCGCGTCTGGCCTTCCCCCTGGCCTCTCACTATGCGGCCAACGGGGAGCACGCGCGCGCGCTCGTCTTCTTCCAGCGGGCGCTCTCGGGGGATTCGGTGCCGGAGGTGCTGTATGAAGCCGCCCTCGCCTACGAGGAAGTGGGAGCCTGCGAGGCCGCTCTCGCCTTCTACGGGCAGTTCACGGAGGCCGTACCGACACGGCAGCAGCGCGATGCCGGGTGGCACATCGGCAAGTGCTCCTACGATCTCGCGCAGGAATACCGTGATGACGGCGACCATGAAGGGGCCCTGACCCTGATCCAGGAGACCGTGGCTCGCGGCGAACCCCGGACCCACCTGGCCCGGGCCTATTATGAGATGGGCGAACTGCTGGTCTCCTTCGCCCGCTGCGACGAGGCCGTGGATGCCTTCCGGGGAGCGGCGCGGGAGGATCCGTCAGCGTCCAGGGCACTCGCCCGGCGAGCCGAGCACTGGATCGACCAACTGCGCTTCGGGGTGTCCTTCGGCGATGAGGAGGGCCGCGGGGTGATGGAGGGGGAGGAGAGCCCGGGCGGCGGCCCGCCGGGTTGGCCGGAAGACCTCGAGTGGGCGTGCTGACGCGTACTCCGCTGGTCGACCTGCCGGCGCAGTACGATACCATGCGGGCGGAGATCGACCGCGCCATGGCCGGCGTGGTCGAAAGCCAGAGGTTCGTGCTGGGACCGCCGGTCGGAGCGTTCGAGGAAGCCGTAGCGGAACGCGTCGGCGTGCGTCACGCGGTCGGATGCGCCAACGGCACCGACGCCATCTGGCTCGTGCTGCGCGCTCTCGGGCCAGGTCGCCCGGACGAAGTGATCGTGCCGGCCTTCACCTTTTTCGGGACCGCGGGAGCGGTGTGGAACGCCGGCCTGCGTCCGGTCTTCTGCGACGTGGACCCGGAGACGTTCAACGTAAACGCGAATACGGTGCGCGCGTGCTGGAGCGATCGCACCCGCGTCGTCCTGCCCGTGCATCTGTTCGGACAGATGGCGCCCATGGCCGAATTGCTCGAGCTCGCGCGCGAACGGGGCGCCCACATGGTCGAGGACGCGGCCCAGGCGCTCGACGCCCGGCAGCGGACGCCCGGAGGAGCGATCGCGTGCGCGGGGGCTTCGGGAACGGCGGGAACCGTCAGCTTCTTTCCCACCAAGAACCTGGGAGGATACGGCGACGGCGGGCTGATCGTCACCGACGACGACGCGCTCGCGCGGCTGCTGCGCAGACTGCGCGTGCACGGAGGGGTGAGCGGCGGGCGCTACGACGCGGTCGGCGTAAACAGCCGCCTGGATTCCCTGCAGGCCGCGGTACTGCACGCGAAGCTTCCCCGACTGACCCAATGGACGGAGTCCCGCAGGGCGAACGCCGCGGTATACGACGAGATGCTTGCCGGGGTCCCCGGCGTCCGTCGCCCCCGGGTGCTCTCCGGGAACTTCCACACCTACCATCAGTACACGATTCGCGCGCGCGAGAGGGACCGGCTCCGGGACCACCTGCGCCGGCGAGGACTGGAGACCGGAGTGTACTACCCGCGACCGCTCCACCTGCAGCCCTGTTTTTCGGAACTCGGATATCGCCCCGGAGATCTCCCGGTAGCCGAAACCGCGTGCCGGGAAGTGCTCAGCCTTCCCGTGTTTCCGGAGTTGGGGGCGGACGGCGCAGCACGGGTTGCGCGCGCGATTCGGGACTTTTTCCGGGCAGGATGACGCATCGGTTCATGGACGCGCCCGCCTTCTTTCGCGATCCTTCATTGAGGGGATCGGAGGTGGTGCCATTCGGGAGAAACGGGGGTCGGTGATGGGCAGGAGTCGGGCCTGCAGAAGCACGTGGATTTGGGCGCTTGCCCCGCTGGTCGTGTGCCTGTGCGTCGCATGCGCATCCACTCCGCCCTATTTCGGATTGACCGCCTCTCAGCTGCTCGAGTATTCGCAGGAGGCGTTCGATCGCGAGGATTGGGATGAAGCCGTGACGGCGCTTGAGAGGCTGGTGCAGGGAGCACCGGGTTTCGATCAGATGGCGGAGGCCCGCATGCTGCTGGCGCAGGCCTATCTGAACAAGGGAGACTACATCACCGCCAACTCCGAATTCGTTCGCTTCTCGAGCACGTATCCGACCCACGAGCTCATGAGCGACGCCGCGCTGGGGCTGTGCCGCTCGCACTCGCGTCTTTCTCCGATCCTCGATCGGGACCAGCAGTATACGGTGCAGGCGCTGTCGTCCTGTCAGGCGGTGACGCTCGACTACCCGGGGACACCGGAGGCCGCGGAAGCCGATTCGATCCGCGACGTCATGGTGGAGAAACTTGCGTGGAGGGACGTCGGCCGGGGCGAATTCTACTTCAGGCGGGGCCTGCTGGATTCCGGGCTCATCTATTTCGAGCAGGCGCTCGAGAGCTTTCCCGATACGAACGCGGCGCCGGCCGCCCTGCTCTTCATCTATCGCTCCTACCAGCGCCTTGAATACGAGGAAGAGGCGGCCGAGGCGCGCCAGCGACTGCTCGACCGATATCCGGACTCACCTGAGGCGGAGGAGGTCCGCGATGTCGGATGAGCGCGCCTCCGGAGGCATCGCGCTCTTCGGGGGAACCTTCGACCCGCCGCACCTCGGGCACCTGACGGTAGCGCAGGACGCCTTCGACGCCCTTCCCGTGCGGCGCGTCGTGTGGATTCCCTGCGGGCGTCCTCCGCACAAGCGCTCGTGGCGGCTGACCTCACCCGAGCTTCGCCTGGAAATGACCAGGGCGGCGGTGGCGGGCGACGAACGTTTTCGGGTCAGCGACCGGGAGGTTCTGCGGACGGGCATGTCCTATACGGTCGACACGCTGCGGGAGCTTGTGGCGGCTGATCCCGCGACCCGACTGTTCCTGCTGATCGGCCCCGATCAGGCGGCGGCCTTCCGCAGCTGGCGGGAGCCCGACGAGATCGCGCGACTGGCGCGGGTGGTGGTCATGGTGCCGGGTGGCGGCTCCTTCGGACGGGTTGCGCCTCCCGGGGTGGAACACGAGCAGTTGCCCGTCACCCGGATCGACGTCTCGTCGAGCGAGATTCGGGCCCGATTCAGCGAGGGACGCCCGCTGCGGTACCTGGTGTCCGACGCGGTCCGCGCCATTGTTGAGCGGGAGGGGCTGTACCGCCAGGCGGAACGCACGTACATGGCGGCCGGGGGGATGGCTTCGGGAAGCGCAGCCGGAGCCGGTAGCCGCCATGTCATGACGCGCGTGACCCGCTGGACGGAACGATGATCAAGGCATTCGCCAGGAAGGTATTCGGGGACCGGCACGCCAGGGAGGCGCGGAAGCTCCAGCCCCTGGTCGACGAGATCAACGAAATCTGCGAGGGACTGTCGGAGCTTTCCCGGGATGAGCTGCGGGGGAAGACCGACGAGTTCCGCGCGCGTATCCGGGAGCGGGTGGACCCCGTTCTCGACCAGGCGCAGGCCCTTCGTGAACGCAAGAGCCGGTCCCAGGATCCATCGGAGCGGGAGAGCCTGGGCCTCAGGATCACCGACCTCGAAAAGGACTACCTCGGCGAACTCGAAGAGGCTCTCGACGATATCCTTCCCGAGGCCTTTGCCGTCGTCAAGGAGGCGTGCCGGCGCCTTGTCGGATCGACGGTGCGGGTGACCGGGCACGACCTGGTCTGGGACATGATCCCCTACGATGTACAGCTGATCGGGGCGGTCGCGCTTCACCGGGGCAAGGCCGCCGAAATGGCCACCGGTGAAGGCAAGACCCTGGTGGCGACCATGCCGCTCTACCTGAACGCTCTCGCCGGGCGGGGAGCGCACCTCGTCACCGTCAACTCCTATCTGGCACGCCGCGACGCCCAGTGGATGGGCTACGTCTACGATTCGCTGGGCCTCACCACGGCTGTGATCGACGAGCACCAGCCCGGTTCGGAGGAGCGCCGGCAGGCGTACCTGGCGGACATCACCTACGGCACCAACAACGAGTTCGGCTTCGACTACCTGCGCGACAACATGGTGCACGACCTCGCGCAGCGCGTACAGAGGGGGCATCCCTTCGCCATCATCGACGAGGTGGACTCCATCCTCATCGACGAGGCCCGGACGCCACTGATCATTTCCGGACCTGTGGGGCGTGACACCTCGACGCCGTTCAAGCAGATGGCGCCGCTGGTGGGAAGACTGTATCGGCAGCAGGCGAAGATCACCAGTGAGCTGGTTGCGGCCGCCCATCGCGAACTTGAGGCAGGCAACGACCACGCCGCCGGCGAAAGCCTGCTGGCGGTCAAGCGCGGGACGCCGAGGAACAAGCGGCTGCTCAAGCTCTTCGCCGAGGATCCCGGGATTCAGAAGCTGGTGCAGAAGGTCGAAGGCGACTACATGCGCGAGAAGCGCCTGCACGAGATCGACGAACTGCTGCTGTTCGCGATGGATGAGAAGGGGCACAACGTGCACCTCTCGGACAAGGGGCTGGACACGCTGTCACCGGGAGATCCCGACGCCTTCGTGGTACCGGATCTCTCCGAGGAGATGGGGGAGCTTGAGGAAGACGAGACGCTGTCGGTCGACGACCGCCGGGAACGTATTCAGGCGCTCGAAGGCGAGTACGCGACCAAGAGCCAGAAGATCCACGTCATTCACCAGTTGCTGAAGGCATACGCCCTCTATCATCGCAACGAGCAGTACATCCTCGGCGAGAGCGGCGCGGTGGTAATCGTGGACGAGTTCACCGGGCGCCAGATGCCGGGCCGGCGCTGGAGCGACGGGCTGCACCAGGCGGTGGAAGCGAAAGAGGGCGTGGAGGTGCGGGGCGAGACCCAGACGCTCGCCACCATCACCATCCAGAACTATTTCCGCATGTATGACAAGCTGGCCGGGATGACCGGAACCGCGGAGACGGAGGAAAACGAATTCCACCAGATCTACGGCCTGGACGTGATGGTGATCCCGACCAACCGGCCGGTGGTGAGGGATGACCGTGACGACCTCATCTTCCGGACCGTGCGCGAGAAATACAACGCGCTCATGGACGAGATTCAGCATCTCAACCGGCTGGAACTGCCCGTGCTGGTCGGTACCACGAATGTGGATTTCTCGGAGACGCTGTCGCGCATGCTCAAGCGCCGCGGCATCCGCCACAACGTGCTCAACGCCAAGCAGCACCTCCGCGAGGCGGAGATCGTGGCCGAGGCGGGGCGCCCGGGGGCAGTGACCATCGCCACCAACATGGCCGGCCGCGGCACCGACATCAAACTGGGCGAGGGGGTCCGGGACGCGCGCACCGTGGGCTGGGCGCGTGGCCGCGGGCTCGACCTGGACGAGCTCTATCCGGTCGATCCCCGCCGCGTCACCGTGGACCTGGAGAAGAAGCACGACGACTTCGTCGTGGAGATCGGCGGCCTCCACATCCTCGGATCCGCACGGCACGACTCGCGCCGCATCGACCGCCAGCTCAGGGGACGCGCCGGACGCCAGGGGGATCCGGGAAGCTCGCAGTTCTTCCTGTCGCTCGAAGACGACCTGATGCGCCTGTTCATGTCGGATCGGGTGGCGGGCGCGATGGAGAAGCTCGGTGCCGAGGAAGGCGAGGTGATCGCGCACCCTCTGGTCACGCGCTCGATCGGAAGGGCCCAGATGCGGGTGGAGGGGAACAACTTCGAGGCGCGCAAGCGGCTTCTCGACTACGACGATGTCATGAACCAGCAGCGCGAGGTCATCTACGACCTGCGCCTGTTCGCGCTGGAGGGAGGAGAGGATCTCAAGGGCGAGATCTGGGAGATGATCGAGTACGCCCTGCAGAGGACGCTTGACGAGTATGTGCCCGCTTCCAGCCCGGAGGAGGAATGGGACCTGGCGGGACTGAAGCGCCGTCTGCTGCTCGAATTCCTGGTGCTCGTGAGCGATCTGCCCGACGGGGACGAGTCGGCTCCGGAGTTGGACCACGAGGATCTGGCGGAACTGGTCATCGAGGCCGGAAGGGACGCCTTCCAGCGCAAACTGGAGGGATTCGGCGAGACGGCGGAGCGCGTCACCTCCTACATCCTGCTGTCGGTGATCGACCAGAAGTGGAAGGATCACCTGTACGACCTCGACCACCTCAAGGCCTCCATCTCCTATCGCAGCTGGGGACAGAAGGACCCGCTGGTCGAATACAAGAAAGAGGCCTACGACATGTTCGTGGACCTCATGCATGATCTGCGCAAGACGCTGGCGTCGCTGATCCTGCGGGCGCGGGTCGAGCAGCAGCCGATGGCGCGGCGCCGTCCAATCGGGGGACAGCGCCTCACCTACACGGGCCCGCAGGAGACATCGGCCGCGACGACCCGGGCCCGGCCGGCGGGCCCGGCACCGGGGCGGGGCGCGGCGCGGGGCGGCCGGGGGGGGCCGGGACGGCTCGACGCGACCGGCATCGCGCGGAGCGCGCGCGCCGCAACGGGTCCTGCAACGGACGTATCCACCCTGGCAACCAACCGCGGGGAGACGCGCAAGCCCCGGCCGGTCACCGTCGAGGCCCGCCCGGGGCGCAACACGCCCTGCCCCTGCGGCTCGGGGAAGAAATACAAGAAGTGCCACGGGCGCGCGGCCTGACAACCTCGCGCCCGATGCGCGAATGGCCGCGCGGCGACCGTCCCCGTGAACGCCTCCGGGAGGTGGGCGTCCACGGGCTGGCGACCCGCGAGCTGCTCGCGCTCGTGGTGGGGAGTGGAAGCCGGGGCGCGAGCGCAATGGATGTCGCGGACGCCCTGTTGCAGCGCTGCGGGGGATCGCTGGCGCGCATGGGATCGGCCCCCGCCGGGCTCCTGGAGGGCATCGCCGGTGTCGGGGGGGCGACCGCCGCCCGTGTGCTGGCGGCGCTGGAACTGGGTCGGCGGGGCGTCAGGGAGCGCCTTGCCACCCGCGACCCGATTCGCGGGCCGGGCGACATCTATGCGCGCATGGCTCCCCGGTTGCGCGATCTGCGCCACGAGGAGTTTCACGCCCTTTTGCTCAACAGCCAGCACGGCGTGCTGCGCGAGGTGCTGATCACGCGCGGAATCCTGGACGCCTCTCTCATCCATCCGCGCGAGGTGTTGCGGGAGGCGATCGTGGAGAGCGCGGCAGCGGTTATTCTGGTGCACAACCATCCATCCGGAAACCCGTCGCCTTCGCCCGAAGACCGCGAAGTCACCCGACAGCTGTCCGCGGCCGGCCGCACAGTCGGAATTCCCGTGCTCGACCATGTGATCATCGCGGGCGAGGCATTCCGTTCCCTGGCCCAGGACGGCTTGATGTAGCGAACCTTCCCGAGCTCGAGCCGGGGTGCCGGCTGCGTCAGGCTGCGCGCACGCCCGGTCCCTGCGGATACCCCGGCGGGCGATTATGTTCACTGGTCGGGCATCGCTCGAACCCTTCGGTACACCGCTCTCCCGTTTTGCAGGGTCACAATGGCGACTTCGACTGCCACGATTGCCAGGAACGCGGTGCAGAAACTGCCCGCCGGTCTTGCTCCGGCCATCGAGGCGTACGCCGACCGCCTGGACGTCGGCCGGATCGAGAGGGCGCACCGGCTCGCGGCCGAGGCACACGCGGGCCAGCGGCGAGCCTCCGGCGCCAGCTACGTCACCCACGCAGTCGGCGTCGCCACCATCCTGGCGGAGCTTCGTCTGGATACCGCCTCCATAACCGCAGGCCTGATCCACGATGTGGTGGAGGACACCGCCGTCGACCTGACCGATGTGGAGGCCCAGTTCGGCGGCGAGGTGGCGGGCATCGTGGACGGGGTGACGAAGATCGGGAGGGTCCGCTTCCGGTCGAATGCGGAACGGCAGGTCGAGAACTACCGCAAGCTGCTGGTGTCGATGGTCCAGGACGCCCGCGTCATCCTCATCAAGCTCGCCGACCGGCTCCACAACATGCGGACGCTCGAGCACCTGCGACCTGCCAAGCAACGGCGAATCGCGCTGGAGACACGCAACATCTATGCCCCCATCGCCCATCGCCTTGGACTGGCCGCCATCAAGTGGGAACTCGAGGACCTGGCCTTCAAGTTCCTCGAACCCGACGATTACAACCAGCTGAAGAAGAAGATTCAGCAGCGCCGGCGGGAGCGCGAGCGCCAGATCATGGAAATGAGGCGTCCGGTGGTGGACATGCTGACCGAGGCCGGCATTCCCTTCGTGGACGTGACGGGCAGGCCGAAGCACCTGTGGTCCATCCACAAGAAGATCCGTGCCAACGACCTTCCCTTCGAGGACATCCAGGATCTGCTCGCACTGCGCGTGATTACGGACTCGGTGCAGCACTGCTATGCGGCGCTCGGGGTCATCCACAACCGCTGGACTCCGGTGCAGGAGCGCTTCCGCGACTATATCGCAACACCGAAGTCCAACATGTACCAGTCCCTGCACACGACCGTGTTCGGTCCGCGCGGGCGCCGCTACGAGATCCAGATCCGCACCGAAGCGATGCATCTGACGGCGGAGCAGGGGATCGCCGCGCACTGGCGCTACAAGGAAGGCGGGCACGCCAGGAAGGACGAGGTCGGAGAAGCTCTCTCCTGGTTCCGGCAGGTGCTCGAATGGCAGAAGGATACCAGCGAGCCGGAGGAATTCATGGAGTTCCTCCGCATGGACCTCTTCCAGGGGGAGATCTTCGTCTTCACCCCCAGGGGTGAAGTCAAGCAGCTTCCCGTCGGGGCGACCCCGATCGACTTCGCGTATTCCGTCCACAGCGAAATCGGATCGCACTGCGCGGGCGCGCGGGTGAACGGACGCATCGCCCCGCTCTCGCGCAAGCTGAAGAACGGCGACACGGTCGAGATCATCAAGAACCAGAAGCAGCGGCCCAACCGCGACTGGCTCGCGTTCGTGAAGACGTCGCGGGCGCGCGGGCAGATCCGGCGCTGGATCCGCAAGGAGGAATTCGCCTCCGCGCTCCAGCTGGGTGGGGATTTCCTGAAGCAGGAGCTGCGCAAGCGACGCCTTCCAAAGCCGGGCGACGAGGCGAGGATTCACGCGGCCGCACAGCTGGGCTATCCCGACTTCGACCAGCTGCAGGCGGCGCTGGGGCGCGGGGACGTGGGGCCGGGGGCCGTGCTCAAGGCGCTCTTCCCGGACCGGGAAACTCCCGGCCCCCAGCCCCCCTCCACCCTGCGGCGCATCGCCGCCAGGATACGTCCGTCCAGCAGGGGCGTGCGCATCCAGGGCGTGGACAACCTGATGGTGCGCTACTCCCAGTGCTGCCAGCCCGTACCCGGTGACAACGTCATCGGCTACATCACGGTCGGCCGCGGCATCTCGATTCACCGGACGGACTGCGCCAACGTGCTCTATCTGTCCCAGGACCCGGAACGCAGGGTCGAGATCCGGTGGACGGCGGAGAAGGGCGATACCCGGATGGTGAAGATTCACGCCCGGGCCGTCGACCGCCGGGGGCTCCTGTCGGATATCGCCAAGGCCATCACCAACACCGGGACCAACATTCAGAACGCGGACGTCCGGTCGGACAAGGCCGGCATGACCGGCGAATTCGTAGTGGAGGTGGAGGACCGGTCCCACCTGGAAAAGGTGCTGAAGGCCGTGAACCAGGTGAAGGGCGTGCTCAGGGTCGAGCGGCGCGAGAGCAAGGGCGAGGCGGAAAGGACCGAGGCCTGACGCCGTGCCCCGGTTCGAGATTCACTCTTCCTTCGATCCCGCGGGAGACCAGCCTTCCGCGATCGAGCAACTGTCGGCCGGGCTCGAGGGCGGCACGCGCTTCCAGACGCTGCTGGGGGCGACCGGCACCGGGAAGACCCTCACCATGGCGCACGTCATCCGGAACCATCGCCGTCCGACGCTCGTCATGTCCCACAACAAGACTCTGGCGGCCCAGCTCTACGGGGAGCTGAAGGCCCTCTTTCCCGTCAATGCGGTCGAGTATTTCGTCTCCTACTACGACTATTACCAGCCTGAAGCGTACGTCCCCTCCACGGACACCTACATCGAGAAGGACGCGAGCATCAACGAGGACATCGACCGGCTGCGCCTGCGGTCCACTTCCTCCCTTTTCGAACGGGACGATGTCATCGTGGTGGCGTCGGTTTCCTGCATCTACGGCCTCGGCAATCCAGCCGACTACCGCTCCCTGATGCTCGAAGCTCGCGTCGGCGAGGTCGTGCCGCGCGACGAGCTGCTGCGGGCGTTGGTCGACATCCAGTACGGCCGCAACGACTTCGCCTTCGAGCGCGGCACCTTCAGGGTCCGGGGCGACACCGTGGAGATTCTCCCCGCTTATGAGGAGCAGGGCATCCGCATCGAGCTGTGGGGTGATGAAATCGAGCGAATCACCCGTTTCGAGCCCCTCACGGGGGATGGGATCGTATCCCTGAACCGCACCGCCATCTATCCCGCCAGCCACTACGTCACCCATCGGCGCACCATAGAGGAGGCGGTGCCCCTGATCCGCGACGAACTGGCCGATCAGCTGCACCGCTTTCGCAGGGCGGGCAAGCTGCTGGAGGCGCAGCGGCTCGAATCCCGCACCAACTTCGACATCGAGATGATGCTCGAGGTGGGCACCTGCCCCGGCATCGAAAACTACTCGCGCTTCATCAGCCGCCGCGAGGCGGGGGAACGGCCGTCCTGCCTCCTGGACTATTTCCCGGACCATTTCCTCACCATCGTCGACGAATCGCACGTGTCCCTCCCGCAGATTCGCGGGATGTTCAACGGCGACAAGGCGCGCAAGGACACCCTGGTCGAGTTCGGCTTTCGACTGCCCAGCGCGCTGGACAATCGGCCGCTCCGGTACGAGGAATGGGAGTCCGTGCTCGATCAGGCGGTCTTCGTGTCGGCCACCCCCGGCGACATGGAGCTGGGGCTGTCACGCGGCGTCGTGGTGGAGCAGATCATCCGTCCCACGGGGCTCGTCGACCCGGAGGTGGAGGTGCGTCCCGTGCGTGGCCAGGTCGACGATCTGCTGGCCGAGATCCGCGAGCGGGCGGCCCGCGGGGAGCGCATCCTGGTCACCACCCTGACCAAGCGCATGGCGGAGGACCTCTCCGAGTACCTGCAGTCGCTGGGGGTGCGGGTGCGCTACATGCACTCGGAGATCAATACCATCGACCGCGTGGACATCCTGCGGGCACTGCGGCTCGGCGGGATCGACGTGCTGGTGGGCATCAACCTGCTGCGCGAGGGTCTCGATCTTCCGGAGGTGTCGCTGGTCGCGATTCTCGACGCCGACAAGGAAGGGTTCCTGCGCGACGCCCGTTCGCTCATCCAGACCATCGGCCGGGCCGCCCGCAACGTCCGCGGCACGGCGATTCTGTATGCCGACACCATCACCGAATCGATGGCGAGATGCCTCGACGAGACCGACCGCCGGCGCGAGATTCAGCTGGCCTACAACAGGGAACATCGGATCACTCCGGAGACCATCGTGAAGAGCGTGGAGGAGATCGAGTTCAGCACCCGCGTGGCGGATGCGCGCGAAAAGCCGGTGGCCCTGGTGGCCGAGCCTCGGTCGGGCTATTCGGACGAAGTCAACCGTGAAGAGTACGTGAAAATTCTGGAGGAGGAAATGAACCGGGCGTCCGACGCGCTGGAGTTCGAGCGGGCCGCGATGCTGCGGGACCAGCTGTTCGAGCTGCGGGTGTCGCTCGAGGGCGAAACCGCGAAGAGGTAGGCCGGGATGCCCCCTGACAGGGCGGAAGCCCCGGTCGCGCAGACGCAGTTGGTGCTGAGCGAGGAGGAGTTGGCGCGGTGGGGCCGGCGCATCGGATCCTCGGTCAGGCCTCCGGTGTTTCTGATGCTGCGCGGTCCGGTGGGTGCGGGGAAGTCGGTCCTGGCCAGGGCGGTGGCCCGCGGGGCGGGGGTGCGCGGGGCCTTGCCCTCCCCGACCTTCAATCTGGTCTTCCGCTATCCCGGGACGGGGGGACGCACCATCGTGCACATGGATCTGTATCGCCTGAACGACGAGTCCGAACTGGCGGAGCTGGGCTGGTTCGAGCTCGGCGTCCCGCGTGAAATCGTGATCGTCGAATGGCCGGAGAGGGCGCGGGCCGTGCTTCCGCCGGACCACTGGGAGATATCCCTGAGCGCAACGGCGCCCGGTGCCGACGTGCGCGCGGTGGAGGTTCTGCGCAGAGGAAACCCGCCCGCGTTGCCGAATCGATGAACGGACGCGGCCGCACCATCCTCGCCTTCGACACGTCGTCGCGCCTGGGGTCGGTCATCGTGACCGCGAACGGCAAGGTGCTTGCGCGCGCCTTCCTGCGCAGTCCGCGCCGGCATGCCGCCCGCCTGCTGCCCGCCATTCGCGGGGTGCTGGTGGCCTCCGGCGCCCAGTTGGGCGATCTGGCCGGCATCGTCGTGGGAAGCGGCCCGGGATCCTTCACCGGCGTGCGCGTCGCGGCGGCGACCGCCAAGGGGCTGGCGGAGGGATGCGGGGTGCCGATATGGACCTATTCCAGCCTGGCCGCCGCCGCCGCTTCGGAAGGGGTGTGGCTGCCCGCCGGCTGGTCCGGGCCGGCCGGCTGGCGCAAGGGGCAGGAGGACCGGGGGGCGGAGCCTTGCGAGCCCGGCACGCCGTGCTACGTCCTCTTCGACGCGCGCGCCGATCGGGTCTACGCGGGCTGTTTCCGGGTAGGGCCTGCCGCGGCGGACATCCTGGTCCCCCCGACTGCCACGCGCCTGGGCGAAGTGTTGTCGTCGGCCGTTCCCGAAGGCGCGATCTTCGCGGGCGACGGCGCCTTTCGCCACGCTGCGGCGATCAGGCGGCAGGGCTGGCGTGTTGTCGCGCCCCCGGTCGGACTGCCCACGGCCGAAGGGCTCGCGCGCCTCTTCACGCTCATGCCCGGGCCACCCGTAGCGAACGCGCGCGCGTGGGAGCCGGAGTACCTGCGTCCCTGGAGGGCGGGGGCCGCCGGACCGTGATCACCGGGCCCGGACACGCCAGGATCCCGCGGAGCGAGCGGGGGTAGTGTGTCCCGGATTTCGTCATCGCCCGGGCCGCCGTCCATTCCCGGCCCCGTCACCCCTGAAGAGCCGGAGAACTGAAGCCCAATGACCGCGATCGGGATCCTCGCGCTCCAGAGCCGCCCCCCGGCAACCTTGCTGGACATGGTCGTCGGAGCGAGCGCTCCGACCCTGGTGGTGCTGGCCGTGCTCGGGGTGTTTTCCCTGGCAAGCTGGTACGTGATCGGCTGGAAGTACCTCCAGTTTCGTCGGGTTCAGACCCAGGGCAACCAGTTCCTGGACGCGGTGTCCAATGCGCGCGGGCTCGAAGAGGCCTATACCGCGATCCTGGCCCTTCCGGAGTCCCCCTACGGCCGTCTCTTCCGACACGGGGTGAACTTCTTCAGCGAGCTGCGGCCGGGAGCGCTGCGCGAAGGCGTGTCCGCGAGGGAAGGCTTGACCCAGGTCCAGCTGGACACGCTTCGGATGGTGCTGCAGAAGGAGGAATCCGACGAGCGCGACGACCTTGCCCACGGGCTCACGTGGCTCGCGGTCATCGGCTCCATCTCACCCCTGCTCGGGCTGATGGGAACCGTCATCGGCATCATGAACACCTTCCGGGGCATCACCGCGAGCGGCTCGGCGAACATCGCCGCCGTGGCGCCGGGGGTGGCGGAGGCGCTACTGACCACCATGACCGGGCTCTTCGTCGCCATCCCCGCGGTCATCGCCTACAACTACTACGTTTCGCGGTTGAACCTGGTCACGGGTGAACTCGAGGGGTTCTCGAGCGAGTTCATCGGCACGCTCGCGCGGGAGGGCCACGTTTGAGCCACGACAGCCGGTCCCGGGGACGCCGCGAGGATCTGCCGTTGCGCGCGGAGATCAACGTGACCTCCCTGGTGGACGTCGCCTTCACGCTGCTGGTGATCTTCATCATCACGGCCCCGATCCTCCAGGGGGGCATCGAGGTGGGCGTGCCGCGGGCCGATGTGGCGCCTCTGACCGCGGACGAGGAGCCCCTGATCGTCGCGGTTCGCGCCAACGGCGAGATCGTGATCTCCGAGACGGTCGTGCCCTACGACGACTTCCCGGACGTGCTTTCCCAGGCGGTGACTGCGCGGAACGTCGGGCAGATCTACATTCGGGGTGACTCCCTTGCGTATCATGGCGACATGGTGCGGGTCTTCGCGAGGGTCCAGGACCTGGCGCGCCAGGAGGGAATCCGCTTCGCGATCGTTGCCGAGCCCGACGCGAGCCGATAGCACGAGGAGTGGCGGTGGACCGAAGCGCACGACGGCGAAGGGACGGGCCGGGCCGATCTCCGGTTCTCTTCTCGGTTGGCCTCCACGGGTTTTTCCTGATGCTGGTTGTGGCGACCAACATGCAGCCCGAGCCGGTGCAGCTGGTGACCATAGAACTGGAACTGGTCGCCATGCCCGCGCCCGCTTCCGAGGTCGAACCCGCCCCGGCTCCGGAGGAGGAGGAGCTCACCGTCGACACCCCCGAGCCCGAGCCCCTTCCCGAGGAGGAATCCGCGGCGGTACTGGAGGACGAACCGGAGCCGGAGCCGGAACCGCGCCCCGACGCCCCGGAGCCGGTACCGGACGCACAGCCGGTGGAGGAGGAAGCCCAGCCTGCGCCCATCGATGAACCCGGCACGGGCACCGACGATCTCGACGTCCGCATGAGGGGCGTGGAACGGGATTTCCCACAGTACTACGCCAACATGCAGCGGCAGATGCGGCGCTGCTTCCGTCCGCCCGGGAGAGCCGATCTGACCGCTTCGGTGGACTTCGTGCTCGACCGGGAGGGCAAGGTGATCGACACGACGGTTCGCATTTCCGAGGCATCGAGGAGCGTGGTCTTCAACCTGGCCGTCCGGGAGGCCGTCGAGTGCGCCGGAGGTGGACGCTTCGGCCCGCTGCCGCCGGAGATGGGGCTTGAACACGCACCGTTCCGGTTCACATTCAGCCCGGCGCGGCGCCGGCCGCCGACGGAGTCCCCGGCCCATCCAGGGTCGTCTCCGGCTGCGTAGGGAGGATGGTCACATGAGGACAGGCGTCCGGAACGCAAATCAGGTCCGACAGGTCAACCCGGGCGGACCCCGCCCGCGCCTGCCTGGAGGCACGGCCCTTCTGATGCTCCTGCTGGCGACCAGCGCCGGCCAGGCGGCTGCCCAGGTCGACACCATCCCGGGCACGGTGCGCCATCTGGGGGTGGTCTACGAGAGCTATGTGCCCACCCTGGCGATCAGCACCTTCACGGGCCGTTTCGGCGGCCTGACGGTCGCGCCCCGGGTCGAAGCCGTGATCGCCCGCGACCTGCGCTACAGCGACCGGTTCGAGATGATGGACTCGATTCCCCTCGCGCCCGGCGGCGGAGCGGTGGATTACGGCCTCTGGGACCAGTTCGGCGCCGACTGGCTCGTGACCGGCCAGGTCGAGGGGCTGGGCGACCGCTTCGTGCTGGTCCTGGAGCTTCACGACGTCGTCTTCTCGGAAGTCAGGGAACGGGCGCGCTTTTCGCTTCCGCGCCCCGACGCGGAAGACTTCCGCATGGCGGTCCACGCGATCTCCGACGACGTCGTCCGATGGATTACCGGGGAGCCCGGGATGGCCGCCAGCCGGATCTGCTTTTCGATGGAATCGGCCTCCGGTTCCCAAGAGCTCTACGTGGTCGACTCGGACGGCGAGAACCTGCGGCGGCTCACCAACTTCAACTCCCTCACCATGTCCTGTTCGTGGTCCCCGGACGGCTCCCGCCTGGCCTTCCTGTCGTTCGCAAGCGAGGATCCGGCCATCCACGAAATGGAACTCGCCACGGGGCAGTCGCGGGTCCTCGAGTTCAACCGCACCGGGCAGCCGATGACCCCGGTGTATCATCCGAACGGGGAGGAGATCCTCTTTTCCCTGGCAGACGGCGCCGAGAGCGGTCTCTTCTCCTGGCGCGTCCGCGAGAACTGCTGCCTGTGGCGCCTCACCGGCGGGCGCTGGAACGATCTGTCGCCCACTTTTTCACCGGACGGCAGGCGTCTGGCCTTCAACTCCAACCGGCTGGGCGTGGCCATCCCGCAGATCTACGTGATGCCGGCGGAGGCCGGCGGCCGACCGGACCTGGTTTCTCCCTATCTCTACGGACAGGGCGGCTACTATACCTCGCCCGACTGGGCGCCGTCCGGCGACCGGGTCGCCTTCCACGGCCGCTACCGCCGGGGCAGCTACCACATCCTCATCGCCGATGTGGCGGCACAGGGACAACGGTTGCTGCAGCTGACCTACGAGGGCAACAACGAGGACCCCAGCTGGGCGCCGGATGGGCGGCACCTGGTCTTCGTGGGAGAACGGGACTGGGGATTCGGGCTCTTCGTCGTGGACACGGTGAGCGGAAGGATTCGTTCCGTGCTCTCGGGCGTGAGGCCGCGCGTACCCGACTGGTCACCCAGTCTGGCGTCCAGCCAGCCCCCGACCCGGGAGAACTGAGCTGGCCATCCGCCGCGCACGGGCAGGCCGCGCGGGATATTGCGCGCGGGCGTCCGATATCGTAGGTATATGGCTGATTCCGGCGCACACTTGGTATCCGACACCGAACCCCATATTCCAGGAGTAGCGATGTTGCACCGCAGTCTCATCATTTCCGTCGTTGCGGCCGGACTGTTCGTCGCTGCGTGCGGACAGGAGGAGATTCCTCCTCCCCCACCGCCGCCCGTCGAAGAGGGCCCGAACCAGGATTCGATCGACGCGGCTCGCAGAGCGGCGGAAGAAGCGGCCCGCAGGGCGGCCGAAGAGGAGGCTCGCCGTGCTGCCGCGCTTGAGGCCGCGCGCGAGGCCCTCACGGCGATGGTCTTCTTCGACTTCGACATGGCCGAGATTCGCAACGACGCCGAAGGCGTGCTCCAGCAGAAGGTCGACGTACTGCGCGCGAGCCCCGCGGTCCGGCTTCGCATCGAGGGACACGCGGACGAGCGCGGATCCTCGGAGTACAATCTGGCCCTGGGAAGCCGGCGCGCGGAGGCCGTGCGCCAGTTCCTGGTCAACGCCGGGCTTGGCGAATCGCGCTTCGAGGTCCGTTCCTACGGCGAAGAGCGCCCCCGCGAGCAGGGCAGCAACGAACAATCCTGGGCACAGAACCGGCGCGACGAGTTCGTGATCACGGCTGGAGGCAATCAGATCCAGGTTCCGGGCGGCGGCCAGTAGTCGCGCGACCCGGAATCGGCCTGGCCGGGTAAGTGCGTCGGGATACGACCGCCGTGCCGCGACATGTCGTCCTGATCGCCCTGATCGGGGTGCTGGCGGGCGCGGGATGCGCCACCAAGGGGGACATCCGCGTACTGCAGGAGGAGGTCGGCGCGCTCGCCGATCGCCAGGCGAGGGATCTGGCCGACTTCGAGACGCTGGTTCGCGCCGGTCAGGACACCCTTTCGGGCCAGACGGGTCTCTATCTGGAGTTGCGCCGAGAGGTACTGCAGAGGCTGGATGAACTCCTCCAGCAGATCCTGATCCTCATTGAGGTTGAAGGCCAGAGCCAGCGAGCCATGGCCTCCCTGCGCGACCAGGTCGAAATGATGCAGCGGGCGCCCGTCGTCGTTCAGGATTCGGGCGACGTCGGGCTTCCGTTGGAGGATGTCGAAGGGCCCGACGCGCATTTCGAGGCAGCCCTGGTGATGTACAACCGGGGCTCGAACGTCACCGCTCGCCGCGGTTTCGACGAGTTCCTCGCCAACTACCCGAATCACGAACTCGCCGGGGACGCGACCTTTTTCCTTTCCGACCTCGACCTGCAGGAGGAACGCCTCGAGGACGCGATCGAGGGGTTCATGCGCGTTCCCATGATGTACCCGGACTCCCCGAGGGTTCCGGAGGCGCTCTACCGTGCCGCGCTTCTCCACGACGAACTCGGAGATACGGAAGAGGCCCGCAACCTGCTGGAACGAGTGATCAGCGGGTTCCCCGACTCCGACGTCGCGGAGGACGCGCAGCAGAAACTTCAGGAGATCCCCCAGGGCGGGTCCGGGGAGGCGCAGGTCACCGGGCGGCTGCGATAAGGCTGTAGGGTCTGCCGGCGCTGCCCGCCAGCGACATTCCCTCGGGAGGTGCGGGATGCGGTGTCCTCACTGTGGTTGCCGCGACAATCACGTGGTTGATACGCGCTCGACCGGGCAGGGGCAGGCTGTGCGCCGCCGCCGGGAATGCAAGGAGTGCCGTGGCCGATTCACGACCTACGAGTACATCCAGGAGCGGCCGCTGCGGGTCCTGAAGGCGCGCGGCGACTCCGAGGACTTCGAGCGCGCGAAACTCGTGCGCAGCATTCAGGTGGCCTGTGCCAAGCGCCCCGTCTCTCCTTCCACCATCGACGCCATCGCCGGGAACATCCAGTACACGCTCACCGTGGAGGGGGGCGGTGAGGTCCGGAGTTCGCGTATCGGCGAGATGGTGATGGAAGCGCTCAAACCCCTCGATCGGGTTGCCTACGTCCGCTTCGCCTCCGTGTACAGGAACTTCCAGGATATCCAAGAGTTCCAAGAGATGATCGCGGACCTGAACCTCCGGCGGGAACGCAGCCTTCGGGCCAGGGACCAGGTCGAGCTTCCGATCTGACGCGCGAGCGGAACGTCAGCGGAAGCCTGCTGCCGGCACCGTTCCTCCGCCGTCGAGTCATTATCTTTCCGTGATCATCGGTCGGGCCGTAACCCGCGGAGTCTCATCGCATGCCCAGCAAAACCCCGAACCCTGCCGGAGAGATGCCTTTTCTCGACCACCTTGAGGAGCTTCGCTGGCGCATCCTGTGGAGCCTGCTGGCGCTGGCGATCGGGGCAGTGGCGGGGTTCCTGCTGGTTCACTACGGCCGCGCGATGGACATCCTGTTCCAGCCCTACCAGGCGCTGTTCGGCGAGGACCAGATGCTCATCAATCTGAGACCCACGGACGCGTTCTTCATTACGCTCAAGTACGGGATCCTGGTCGGGTTCCTCCTGGTGTTCCCCATCATCGTCTATCAAATCTGGTCGTTTCTGGCGCCGGCGCTCAAGAAGGCCGAGAAGCGGGTCATCGTTCCCTCCCTCTACATGGGCCTGGTGCTCTTCGTTCTGGGCGTGGTGATGGCCTACTACATCGCGCTGCCGATCAGCCTGGATTTCCTGGTCGGGTTCCAGACGGAAATCATGATGCCCCAGTGGACCGCCCAGGACTACTTCGGATTCACCATTCAGCTCCTGGTGGCGTTCGGCATCATCTTCGAGTTGCCCGTGGTGGTCATGATCCTGAGCGTTCTGGGCCTCGTGACGCCGGCGTTCCTGCGCGACAAGCGCCGGCACGCCATCCTGCTGATCACGATTGTCGCGGCGCTCATCTCCCCGGGTGACGTCATCATGGTGACGCTGCTCATGATGGTGCCGCTGATCATTCTGTACGAATTCTCGATCCTGCTCTCGGTCATGATCTACCGCAAGCGGGAGGAGAGGATCTCAGCTGCGGCCGACCCGCCGTCGGACTCCGTTCAGGCGGGGTAGGTCATGACCCGCGGTCACTCCTGCGCGGCCCTGCCCTTCCGGCGCCATCGGCTGCCGGATCCGCGCCGCCGGCTCCCGCACCCGGTGGTCGCTGTGCTTCTGCCGCTGCTAGTGGCGGGCCTCCCCCTCCAGGCGCACGGGCAGCAGGCCCCGGACTCGATCGCCCCGCCACAGTCTCCCGACACGACCGTGGTCGTGGACTCCGCGCGGGTACAGGTTCTCCAGCTGCTCGAGCGCCTGGCCGCCCCGCCGCTCCCCGACTCGCTTCGGGAACTGCCCGACTCGACGGAACGGGCTCCCCGACCGGTCGCCCCGGGTCCGGACTCCGTGCTCAATGCCCTGCTCTCGCTTCCGGGATACCAGGCCAGCCAGTACGAGGGAACCGGGCTGGAGTTCGGGTCGAGCGGCGAGGTGGTCCTTTACGGCTCATCGGACGCGCGTGCGCGATTCTTCCGGGAAGGTGCGGAGCGCATGCAGCTGGAGGCCGACTCCTCCATCACGATGGACGACTCCACGAGCCTGCTGTGGACCGAGGGCGCTTCGGTGTTTACCGGGCGCGAGGGCGAGCCCCTCAACAGCACCTCCATGATCTACAGCCTCGACAGCCGGCGCGGCACCGCCTACAGCGCGCGCACCCAGTTCGCGGAATCGGGCAGTCCCTGGATCGTGAGCGGCGACCTGCCCTCGGTGACGTCTGAGGTCGTCCACGGGGCGCACGTCGGCTTCACCACCTGCGATCTCGAGCATCCCCACTACCGCTTCGACACCAACCAGATCAAGATCGTGGCCGGCAACGTGCTGGTGGCGAGGTCGGTGAAGCTCTACTTCGACGATGTTCCCGTCTTCTGGTTCCCCTTCATGTTCCAGAGCATCGAGCGCGGACGCGCCAGCGGCATCCTGACACCGCGCTTCAGCGTGAACGACATCGTGCGCAGCTCGGCGGGCTACAGCCGGCGCATCTCCAACCTCGGCTTCTACTGGGCCATCAATGAGTACGCCGACGCATCGGTGGCGATGGACTGGTGGGCCGACAACTACGTGGGCGTGACGGGGACCCTGAACTACAGCTGGCTACGGCAGTTTCTGCGCGGCAACATCAACTTCCGCAACTTCTGGCGGGAGGGCGGGAGCACCACGCTCGCCTTCAGCACCTCCCACAACTGGGAACTCGACGAGCGCACCCGCTTCGAACTCCGGTCCAGCTACGCCTCCTCCACGGACTTCGTGCGCCAGAACTCCTTCGACCCGCGCGAGGTCACGCAGTCGATCGACTCGCAGGGAGGGATCAACCGCCGCTTCGACTGGGGCAACGTCTCCCTGAGTTCCAACCGCCGCCAGTTCCTGTCCGACGACCGGATTTCGCTCACGCTGCCCTCGGCCAACCTCTCGCTGTCGCCCATCACCTTCTTCTCCGCCCCGTCGTCGCGGGCGAGCTGGTACAACAACGTCATCTGGACGGGAAGCGGGAACTACACGCGCAGCATCGAGGACCGGCTGGATCAGCCGCCGGGCGACTTCAAGGAGAGCCTGGCGGACAAGCAGAACGTGCGCGGGGGACTGTCGTCGAGCCTCAGCCTGGGCGCGCTCTCCCTGTCGCACAGCCTGAGCTTCGACGAGGCCGTGACACGGAACGGGCTTGAGGTCCTCGCGCCCGACGCCGGCCTGGCGGCTGCCGACCGCCTGGAGGCCTGGTTCGGCCGTGTGGTCGCGCCGGCGGCCGACAGCGCCTTCCCTGAGCGCGTCGACCTGAGCAGCACCGACCTAACCTGGTCCCAGACGCTCAGCTACCAGCAACGCCTCGTCGGGACCACCACCCTTACGCCCAACCTTTCCATGTCGGGCCGGGCGCTGCAGACGAACAAGATTCCGGAGGCGGGGTCGCTGGTGTCCGCGCCCACCCGCCTCTCCTTCGGTGCCGGGCTGAAGACCGACCTCTACGGCCTCTGGCCGGGTGTGGGGGGCTTCTCCGCCATCCGCCACAAACTCTCGCCCGGCTTCGATTACTCCTACGCCCCGGCAGTGACGCAGACGGACCTCCAGGACGCCGTCTTCGGCCGCGGGGAGTTCCGCGCCAAGAACGAGATGCGGATCCGGCTCAACCAGACCTTCGAGGCGAAACGGGAGACCGGGGAGGAAGCGGAGGTGGGCGAAGACGATGCTCCTCCGGACCTCGGCGCGGAACCGCGGCGCAGGGAGCGGGCGGAGATCGTTCAGCTGCTGGCGCTGCAGACCAGCGCGGTCAACTACGACTTCGTGCGCGCGGACTCGCTCGGCCAGTTCACGGAAGGCTTCACGACCACCACCCTCTCCAACAGCATCAGCTCGGATTTCCTGCGCGGCCTGCAGATCTCCATGGAGCACTTGCTGTTCGACGAGAGCGCTCAGGGAGGGGAGGGGCGGCAGTTCGCGCCCCATCTCTCCGGGCTCGATCTCTCGTTCTCCCTGAACGCGGCTTCTCCGCCACTGCGCTGGATCGGGGGGCTGATCGGCCTCGGGGGCGGCGACGGAGAGACGGTTTCGGAGCCGGAACCGGAAGAGGAAGAGCTCCTCGAGGAGGAAGACCCCTTCACGGCGAGCAGCGGCCTCGACGAAAGCCAGGTCGTGCCGGGGTTCGGCGATGCCTCCCGCGACTTCGGCAGGCCGAGCGCTCAGGGGCGGTCCAGGGGCGGCAGCGGATGGGACGCGAGTGTCTCCTATTCGCTACAGCGCCCGCGGCAGGCCGAGATGGCCCGGCAGATGCTTCAACTGAACGTCCGCTTCGAGCCCACCGAGCTGTGGCGGGCGAGTTGGCGCACCTCCTACGACATGGAACTCGGGTCGTTCAACGACCACATGATCACCTTCACCCGGCAGTTGCATCGCTGGGAAGCCAACTTCGACTTCAGACGCACGGTCACCGGCAACTGGGCGTTCCGCTTCGAGGTGGCCCTGAGCGACAATCGCGACCTGAAGTTCGACTACCAGCAGTACGACCGTTCCGACCCGCTGGCGGGACAGTTTCGCTGACACCCGCGCCTGCGCAGCCTCGGGGCTCGTGGGAGGAGACGTGGGGTTGTACCCATGAGCACCGCCAGGCCGATGTCGGAGTCCTCCAGCCGCGCGCCCGTCTTCCCCTGGTCTCCCGTCCCCGCATGCCGGCGTTGTGGCACACCTCGTGCAAGGTGATCGGAGTTGATGGGTGAAGACGCCTGCAATGCTCCAGGGGATGCCACGGGGAGGTGCCGATGTTCGGTCAGGGGTATGCGGTTGGACGGTATGTTCGCAGCGTGCAGGCCCTCCTCCTGCTGGGCGCCCTGACGGCGTGTGACGAGGACGGAGTGCTGCTCAGTCTGGACGATCCCCCCGCTGCGCCGCGCGCGCTGGATGCCCACTACTTCGCCGGGGTGGTCACCGTGACATGGACCCTGGCGCCCGGCTGGAGCGGTGAATCCTTCCGCGTCTACGCCCGGCGCATCACCGACCCGGACTACTTTCTCATCGCGGAGGTGAGCAGCTGCGCGGAAGGCGCCTGCGAGTACCGCGACGCCAACGTGGCCGCGGGGGTGACCTACGAGTACTACGTGGCGGCGGTCGGGGCCTCGGGACTGGAAACACCTTCCAGCCACCTGGTCGAGGTCGCCGTTCCGATGCCCGATCCTCCCGCGGTACCGGTCACCGTCCTGGCGACGGCGCTGGATGGATCCGTCTTCCTCACCTGGAGCGACGACGCGCGCGCCGCCGCGGACTTCTCCCACTACAAGGTATACCTCGACGACGGGGACACCTTCCTCCTGGGCGAGACGGACTCCGAGGGGTTTCTTGACCTGCGGGCGAACAACGGCGAGACCTACAGCTACTTCGTTTCCGCCCTCGACGACCAGGGGCACGAGAGCACAGCCAGCGCGATGGCGAGCGCGACCCCGCGCCCCGATTACCACGGGGAGCTGATCTACTCCTACCTCGACGCGCCGTCGTCTTCAGGCTTTCGCTTTCCGCTGAACGAGCAGGACGGCCCCATCGTTCACGGAGACGCGCCCGGTCGACACTTCCGTTTCGAACAGGATCGGTCCGGGTGGTGGCTGGTTCCCGGGCCGGGCGCCGAGATCCACAACCGGGTCTTTTCCACCAGCCAGCTCAAGTGCGGACCCGGAAGCGACGCCGGATGCATCGACGTGACCACCGCGCCCGCGGGGGACTACACGACCCAGGCGGTCGAGGCTCTTTCCGCGACCACGTACGTGCTCCGTTATTCGGGAGCGGAAGGGCACCACTACGCCGCGGTGCGGATTTCCAGCCAGGGCTACCTGGACGATGGCGCGGTGATGGTCTTCGATTGGGCGCACCAACTCCAGCCCGGCAATTTCGGCCTCGAGCGCCGCGTGCCGGCAGTGCTGGTCCGCACCGGGAACTGACACCGGAAGAGGCTTCCCCCGACAGGCGGGGACGGCGCGCTCTCCCGCTGACCGATCCGGGTTGAGAGGGCGGCGCCGCCGGGGTATAATCGCGACATGACGCCGGTCCTTGAAGCGGTCCCCAACTTCAGCGAAGGCCGCGATCCTGCCCTGGTTCGCGAGTTCGCCCGGGTCATCGCCTCCGAGGGCGCAGAGGTGTTGGCCCGTACCGCCGATCCGGACCACCACCGTTCGGTCATCTCCTTCGCGGGCGCTCCTCCGGTCGTGGAGCGAGCGGCTCTGGCGGTCGCGCGTCTGGCGGTGGAGGCCATCGATCTGCGGCGGCACACGGGCGTACACCCGCGCGTGGGCGCCCTCGACGTGCTCCCGTTCATCCCCGCCCGCGGCCTCGCCATGCAGGACGCGGCCGCGAGCGCGCGCAGGGTGGCGAAAGCGCTCGCCGCGATGGGGATACCGGTGTACCTGTACGGGGCTGCCGGGGCCGGCCGCTCCCTGGCCTCTCTGCGCGCCGGGGGATTCGAGGCGCTGGTGGAGGGATTCCCAATCGGCCGCGAGCCCGATATCCTGCCTCGGCCCTGGGGCCATCCGGGCGTCCATCCCACCGCAGGCGCGACCTGTGTCGGAGCCCGGCCGCCCCTCCTCGCGTGGAATGTCTGCGTATCGGGGTTATCGTTGGAGCAAGTGAAGGGAATCGCGTGCCGACTGCGCGAGAGCGGCGGCGGATTTGTCGGGTTGAGGGCTCTGGGGCTATATCTGCCCTCCAGCGAGGTATTTCAGATCTCCATGAACCTGGAAGACATGGAACGCACACCGCCCATGCGCGTCTTCGAAGCCATTGAAACGGAGGTGGACCGACTGGGTGGCCGCGTCGCACAAACCGAGGTCATCGGCACCATCCCCGAGGCCGTGGTCCTTTCCGCGGCCGCCTCGCGCCTGAAGCTGTTGGATCCCGACCCGTCCCGGTTGCGCGGGTCTCTGCTGGCGGGGGTCCGTTCATGACGGCCGACGCGCGCCTCGAGCCGTCCGGGGATCATCCCCCGGGCCCGGAACCGCCCGCCGATCTTCGGGAGGCGACCCGCGAATCCGAATCGTCTTCCGCGTTTGTGGACCTCAGGGCGCTGATCCTGGACGGGGGGTCGGGCTCGGCGGCGACCCGCCTGACCGAGGCGGACGAGGATGCCGAACCCGCCGAGGACTTCAAGGCCGCATTGTCGCGTTTCAGGGCCCGCTTGATCCGCAACCTTCCTTCCGGGGACGCGCGCACCCATCACGACATGGGCACCGCGTACCGGATCATGGGGCTCGGCCATGAGGCCATCGGCGCGTTTCAACGCGCTGTCCGGGAGGACCCCGCGAGCCCGGCGGCCTATGAGATGCTGGGTCGCTGCTTTCTCGACGCCGGTCAGCCCGCTCTCGCGGCCGGTGCGCTGGCGAAGGCCCTCGAACTGCCCCCCGGGAGCGAAGACGACTTCCTCGGAATCTACTACTATATGGGGCGGGCTCAGGAGGCGTCCGGCAATGCCGAGGCGGCGTACGACTTCTACAGGAAGACCCTCGCAATCGACATTGGCTTTCAGGATGTCGAGGCGCGCGAGCGCGATCTCGGCCGGGCCCTGAGGAGGACGGCCGACGAGGCGGTGGATCCTGCTCCCGGCGACCCCTCCTGACCCAGGCTCACCCTTTCCGGAAGAGGTAGTTGACCCAGCCCGTCACCACGACTCGATCCACGCTTGCCCACATCCAGGAGCCGGTGCGAGAGGATCTGGAGCGCGTGCGCGAAGAGCTCCGGCGCATCGTTCGTGCGAATCTGGGGATGACCGACGAGGTCAACCAGTACCTCCTGCTCATGCGGGGCAAGATGTTTCGCCCCACCCTGGTGCTCCTGGCGGACCGGATCTGCGGGGGAGACGGGGATCCCGCCGTTACTCTGGCGGCGGCGGTCGAACTGGTGCACCTCGCGACCCTGGTGCACGACGATGCCGTGGACCATTCCGTGCTGCGCCGCGGCCTGCCGACGGTCAACGCGCTGTGGTCGCATCAGGTTGCGATCATCATGGGGGACTACCTGTACAGCCGCTCCGTCACCGAGCTGACCCGCGTCGGCAATCTGGACGTGCTTCGGTGCCTGGCAGTCGCCGCCAACGAGATGAGTCTGGGAGAGATGCGCCAGCTGACCTCCTACGACGCCCTGGACTTCTCCGAAGAGGACTACTACGCCCTGATCGCGGCCAAGACGGCATCCCTCATGGCCGCATCCTGCGAGATCGGCGCCCTCGCCACCCGCCCGGGTCCCCGGTGCTCGGCGCTCCGGCGCTTCGGGCACAACCTCGGAATGGCGTTTCAGATCGCCGACGACCTGCTGGACTACACCGGGACCGAGGC
This sequence comes from BD2-11 clade cluster bacterium bin43, assembly GCA_002238605.1. GTDB lineage: Bacteria > Gemmatimonadota > Gemmatimonadetes > Longimicrobiales > Gaopeijiaceae > BD2-11. The sequence continues at coordinate 90,608 of MPMR01000012.1, forward strand.
GGTGACCGGTAAACCGACGGGGCACGACCTGCGTCAGCGGAAGGTTACGCTACCCCTGATCGGAGCGATGAAGGTGGCCGGGGACCAGGAACGGCAAGGGATTCGCAGGTTCTTTTCCAGGCGCGATCCTTCCGACGAGGAGATCGCCGGGCTCATCGGGCTGGTGGAGGAACTCGGCGGGCTCGAGTACGCGCGCGAGCGGGCAGAGCGCTACGCCGGCTGGGCGGCCGCGGAGCTCGACGATCTGGAGGAGGGGCCCGCGAAGGATGCGCTTCTCACGTCGATTGCCTACGTGGTCGATCGGCGTCGATGAAACCTCGCGGGTCCAGGCGCGCAACAGCAGAGGCGAAGTCGTTCAACAAGCTCCGTGGGCGGGAACGCCGCGGTTGGAGGCCGTGCATTGGCTAAGTTGCTTGAAGCTCGAAGGCGATCATATTCCCGGTTCGTGGTGGTCCTGGTGGGTGGCTTCATCCTGGGTGCCCTGCTGACCCGTCTCGCGCAGTTCATGCCCGAGAGCGCGACCCGCGAGTTCCTGACCGCGGCGGTAACGGCGAGCCTGGGACCGGTCTCCCTGGGGCTGGTTGCGCTTGACATTACGCTGGGGCCGCTGGCATTTCATTTCAACGTGCTCACGCTGGCGGGAATCGGCATCGTGGCGCCGATCGTCCGCGCCTGGCTCTAAAGGACCCGGCGCGCTGTAGAGGACCCGGCGCGCGCGACGCCTGTATAAGTTAGATTGACCGAGCACACAGAACGGACCAGCACGCTTCGCCGGTCATCAGCGGGAGGGAGCTGTCATGGGTTTCAGCGGACTTGGAATGTGGGAGATCATCCTGATCTTCCTGGTGTTCTTGCTTCTCTTCGGCGCCAAGCGCCTCCCTGAAATCGGCTCGTCCCTGGGCAAGGGGATTCGCGAATTCAAGGGTTCGGTGCGGGACATCGAGCGTGAGCTGAAGACGCCCCAGCAGCCCAAGATGGTCACGCCTTCTCCCGCGGAGAGTTCGGAAGAGGGTGGAGAGCCGCGTAAACTCGGCAGTCGAACAGAAGCCGGCGCGGAAGCCGGGACGACTGCCTGAGAAGGGATCCGGTTACGGCGGTCAGGCCGTCGCCGGCTAGAAGGCCAGCGGCAGTTGCGTCTGGTTCGCGGCCTCTTCCTGAGCCCGGAAGACCTCCCGGCGGCGGTCGACGATGCGGGCGCGCTCACGCAGGCTGGTGATCCACTGGTCCAGCCGCTGCTGGCCCAGGGTTCCCCCGATCATCGCCCGCTGAATCACCTTCTGCTCCTCCCACGCGGTGCTGTCGGCCGGGATCCGCTCCGTCAACTCGATGACGAACGCTCGTCCGTTGGCCTCCACGACGCCGCTCAGCTGGCCCGCCTCCAGACCGAATGCGGTCCCGATGACCGTGTTCTGCCGCCCGAGACCGGGAACGAAGTCGCTGCGTGAGAACGGAGGGGATTCCTCGATGTCCGCCTCCAGCCGCGCGGCGATCTGCTCCAGAGTGCCCCCACCCTCGGCGGCTCCTTCGGCCTGAGCCAGGGCACGCTCGATCTTCTTTTCCAGCCTCAGGGTTTGCTCGATGGATGAGCGCGCCTGTTCGAGCGGCAGAACCTCCTCCGGCTCTCGGCCGACCAACTCCAGTGCGTAGAAGGCTTCGGCGTTCTCGAAGACGGGGCTGACATCTCCTTCCTCCGCTTCCTCGAACGCCCACTCGGACCCCTCGCGCACCTGGCCGGCACCGAGCACGAACGGAAAGTCCTCGGTGATGTCGACCGGCGTGGCCTCCAGGCCCAGCTCGCCCGCCGCCTCCCCGAGCGTGAGGTTCTCGCCCAATACCTCGAGGGAATCGGCGGTGGTCAGCAGATCGATCTCGGAGGCGTCGGTCCGCTCCACGGGAACCAGGATGTGGCGCGCGCTCACGGAGTCGGCGGTACGCGACGTCACTTCGATGAGGTGCCATCCGAACTGGGTGCCGACCGGCTCCGTGACCGTCTCCAGCGGCGTGCTGAACGCCGCCGAATCGAATTCCGGCACCATCACCCCGCGGGCGAAGGTTCCGAGGGTTCCGCCCAGGGCCGCCGACCCCTCGTCTGCCGACTCCTCTCCCGCCAGCTCGGCGAAATCGGCCCCATCGAGGATCTCCTGTCGTATCTCCTCGGCGCGCTCGCGCGCGGCGGCCGTGTCGGCGGCGGTCGGATCCTTGTCGAGCACGACGGCGACCACGGTCGCCCTCGGGGGCACCGCGAAGTCGTCACGGTTCTCCCTGTAGTACGCCGCGACCTCCGCATCGGTGACCTCGACCTCGTCATCGCCGATGCGCGTGGCCGGATCCAGCGACAGGTAGCGGATTTCGACCTGTTCGTTCTCGTCCTTGTACGCCGACCAGAGGGCGGCGTCCGGAAGGTAGATGCCCGTGCTCAACTGCCGCATGAGCTTGGTGCGGGGGATGATGTCGCGGTAGTAGGCTTCGAGTTCCACCAGGGCGAGCTCCGAAGCGGTGGCGAGGTAGTCCTGGTACTTCTGCATGTCGAAGACGCCGTCGGTCTGAAAGCCCTCGAGCCCCTGGAACTGCGGCGGAGGGCTGAAGCGCGCCGCCTGACGGATCTCGTCGTCGCTCACACGGATGCCGCGCCGTTCGAGTTCGCGCCGGATCAGGATCTGGGTCACGACCTCATCGAAGGCCGCATCCTCGATTTCGAGGTTCTGGTCGGAGGTGATCGCCTCTTCCTGGGCCAGCTGCGTCCGCTCGTAGAGATTGCGGTAGGCGAACTGGTACTGGTCGTACAGGACGGGCACGCCGTCTACCTCGCCCAGCTCGCTCAGCCCGGCGGTGCGGCCGGTAATGTCCATGCCCCACTCGAAGACCATCAGCGCGGCAAAGGCGAGCATCGTGATCAGCATGATCCACTTCGTGTTGTCCCGCATGGTCCGCATCATGACGAAGCGTCTCCTGGCGTGTCCGGGTCCGGCAAGAATGGTGTGATCGCGGTGATATCCGCAGAAGAGGCAATTTACGGGAATACCGGACGGCTCTCAAGCGAGGCCCCGGCAGGAATCCGTTGACACCCTTCGCAACGGCTCCATACTTTTCCCGGTTGACGCGCGAGCGCCCCTCGCGAATTCGGCGGGCGGTCCCCGAGCCGCGCGCGGTGACTGGAGCCTTCCCTCTTTCCGAGAGCCTGCCTGTGGATCAGTCGCTGGATCGGGAGATTCGCAGGCTCTATTCCTCCTTCCACTCTCCGGAGGATCGACAGGGCCGTTCCTTCGTGCCCCTGGCGGATGCCTACAGGCGCGCGGGAGATCTGCTGCGGGCCAGGCTCCTGCTCGAAGAGGGTCTTCGGCGTCATCCGGGCTTCTCGAGCGCGCACGTAGTGGCGATGCGAATCGCCCGGGATGTTTCGGACCATGCGGGAGCTCTGGCGGCAACCCGACGCGTGCTGGAGCTCGATCCGGATAACGTGGAGGCGCGGCAGGTTCTGGCCATGGTCGGTCCCCTCGCCGAGGACGCCGGGAGTCCCGTAGTGTCCGGTTCGGAGAGTGAAGGCGATGCCGAGCTCCCGGACGAGTCATGGATGGCCGGTGACGCGGGCGTATGGGCCGCCGGAACCGACAGCGGACTTGCCTCGGTGGACCCGGTCGCTCTGGAAGCCGAAGAAGAGGCGGCCGCAGCGGATGCCGGGGAGGGGCCAGCGACCGCAGCGGATGCCGAGGAGGAGCCAGCGACCGCAGCGGAGGTCGAGGAGGAGTCGCCCGCCACCGCAGAGGGCGAAAAAGAGCCAGCGACCGCAGCGGATGCCGGGGACGAGCCGCCGGCCGCAGGTGAGGTCGAGGCAGAGCCGCGGGCCGCAGCGGATGCCGGGGAAGAGCAGCTGACCGCGGCGGATGCCGAAGAGGAAGAGGCGACCGCCGCCGTGGAGGCCGAGGCCGAGGAGGAAGAGGCGATCGCCGCCGTGGAGGCCGAAGAGGAAGGGGCGACCGCCGCCGTTGAGGCTGAAGTAGACCAGCGCGCTGCACGCGAGGCCGAGGAGCAGGACGCCGCGGCCGAAACCGGGGAGCGGGCCGCGCCGGTATCGACGAAGCGGGCGGTAAGAAGTACCCGTTCAGCCGGGATTCCGGTCGCAACCCCGGCCAACGCCTCGGACGCCGTAAGGGACGCGGGAATCTACACCCGCACCATGGGCCAGCTCTACGAACAACAGGGGCTCCACGCCCAGGCGATCGCGGTCTACGAGCGTCTCATCGAATCCGAGCCCGACGACGAGGCGCTGGTGCGCCGCCTGGCGCATATTCGCCGGCAGGCCCGCGACGAAGCATCCCGCACCGCACCGGTGCAACGCGAGCCGGGCGAAGCTTCTTCCGGGCTCGAGTCGCCGCGCACCGAGGCGCCGCCGGACGACGAGCGTTCCGGAACTGCGAGCGCCGGGAGCATGGACGCGACCAGGGAGCCGGAGCCGGCTCGAGGCGGCGTGGCGGCGAAGACCCCGGTCGTCGACCCGGAGCCCGGTGACGGTTTGCCCGTTGTTCCGATCGAGGCGCTGGCGCCCGATGCGCACGTCGCCGGGGCACGCGAGGAGACGCTGTGAGGGTCGCCGTCATCCACGGAGCCAACCTGCGCATGCTCGGACGGCGCGAACCGGAGGTGTATGGTTCGGACACCCTCGAGGACATCAACGGGCACCTTCGCACGCTGGCGGAGGAGCTGGGAATGGAGATCGAGATCTTCCAGTCCAACTCGGAAGGGGCGATTCTCGACTACCTGGAGGAAGCCGCGCCCCGGGTCGACGGTGTCCTGATCAACCCGGGCGCGTTCACGCACACCAGCATCGCCCTGCGCGACGCGCTCGCGGGAATCGACAAGCCCTTCGTGGAGGTGCATCTGTCGAATCCGGCAGCGCGCGAATCCTTCCGGCATCGGTCGTACCTGGCGCCCGTGGCCGCGGGCGTGGTCGCCGGTTTTCGCGCGGAAAGCTATCTTCTGGCCCTTCGAGGACTTCTGGCGCACCTGTCCCGGGATTGATTCCGGCTCCGGTGCCCTGACGCAAAACGACAACGAGGCTGCATGGCCACCACAGCCAATTTTCGCAATGGCATGATCCTGGACATCGATGGTGTCCTGTGGGCGATCACCTATTTTCAGCACGTCAAGCCGGGTAAGGGCGGCGCGTTCGTGCGCACGAGGCTCAAGAACGTGCTGGGCGGCCACGTGGTCGAGAAGACCTTTCGGGCGGGGGAGCGGGTCACCGGCGTTCGCCTGGAGCGCCGTCCCATGCAATACAGCTACACCGATGGCGAGTTCTTCCACTTCATGGACCTGCGCACCTACGACATGCATCCCGTCTCGGGAAGCATGGTCGGGGAGGAGCAGTTGAAGTACATGAAGGAGAACATGGAATGCGAAGTGCTGGTCCACGACGACGCCGCCATTGCCGTGGAACTCCCCGCCTTCGTCGAGCTCGAGGTGACCGGCACGGAGCCCGGCGTGCGGGGTGATACGGCCCAGGGCGGCACCAAGCCGGCCACCCTGGAGACCGGGGCGGTGGTGCAGGTTCCCCTCTTCGTGGAGGTGGGTGACGTGCTCAGGGTGGATCGCAGAGAGGACAAGTACCTGACCCGGGTGACGTCATGATCGACGCCGAGTTCGTCGAGCGCCTCATTCGCGCGGTGGATGAGAGCGGCATCGACACCGTGGAGATCCGGCGCGGCGCCACGCGCGTGCGCATCAGCAAGACCCCCCCGCCGGCCCCCGTGCGGACCGAAGCGGCCGCCGGATCCGTCGCGGGAGTAGTCGAATCGCCGGCCTCCGGGGATCCTGCCACGGCTGCCTCGGTGGAATCGACGGCTGCGGGCGACTCGGGCGGGGACGAGCAGCCGGCTACGACGCTGATCGAGATCAAGTCGCCGATGGTGGGAACGTTCTACCGTGCCGGGGCCCCGGGCGCGCCCCCGTATGTCGACACCGGGCAGCGAATCTCGGAGGGGGACACGCTCTGCATCATCGAGGCGATGAAGCTCATGAACGAGTTCGAGAGCGAAATCAGCGGGACCATCGAGGAGATTCTCGTGCAGGACGGCGAGCCTGTGGAGTACGGGCAAGTGCTTTTCAGGGTGGCGCCGGTCTGAGCGGGCCGCGCCCTTTCGACGGGCGTTCCACGGGCGCGACCCGACGCGCGCGTTGCGGGAGCATCACGGGTGTTCTCTAAGGTACTGATCGCCAACCGGGGCGAGATCGCGCTGCGCATCATCCGCGCCTGCCACGAGCTCGGGATAGAGGCCGTGGCGGTTTTTTCCGAGGCGGACCGGGACTCGCTGCACGTGCGCTTCGCGGATGAGGCGGTGTGCATCGGACCGCCATCGGTGGCGGAGAGCTACCTGAACATCCCGCGCATCATCGCCGCGGCCGAGATTACGGGCGCCGACGCGATCCATCCCGGGTACGGGCTGCTCGCCGAGAACGCGGAGTTCTCCGAGATCTGCGACGCCTCCGGCATCACCTTCGTCGGCCCGACCGCGGCCCAGATTCGGGCCATGGGCGACAAGGTCGTGGCCCGCGAGACGATGATGGAGATCGGGGTGCCCACCGTGCCGGGTTCGGAGAAGGCGCTGAACAGCGTGCGCGAAGCCCTCCGCCTCGCGGACGAGATCGCGTACCCGGTGATGGTCAAGGCCGCAGCGGGCGGCGGCGGCAAGGGAATGCGCATCGCGCGCGACGCCGGCGAGCTGGAGCGGGTCTTCGGTTCCACCCGGATGGAAGCTCAGGCGGCGTTCGGCGATTCCTCGGTCTACCTGGAGAAGCTCATCGAACGGCCTCGCCACATCGAGATTCAGGTCTTCGGGGACACGCACGGCCGGGTGGTGCATCTGGGCGAGCGGGACTGCTCCGTGCAACGGCGCCACCAGAAGCTGATCGAGGAGGCCCCCGCCTACGGTTTGTCGCCCGAATTGCGCGAGGAAATGGGCCAGGCCGCGGTGCGGGGAGCCGCCGGCATCGAATACGCCGGCGCGGGCACCGTGGAGTTCCTGCTGGATCCCACGGGGGCGTTCTACTTCATCGAGATGAATACCCGCATCCAGGTCGAGCATCCGGTCACGGAGGTGACGACGGGTCTGGATCTGGTCAAGGAGCAGATCCGGGTGGCGTTCGGAGCCCCGCTCTCGTTTCCGCCCGAGCCCGCCAGCCACCGGGGGCACGCCATCGAGTTCCGGGTCAACGCGGAGGATCCGGAGCGGGACTTCATGCCGGCGCCGGGAAGGATCGATGTCTTCCACCCGCCCGCGGGCCCCGGGATTCGCCTCGACACGCACGTCTACGCCGGCTACACGGTCCCCCGCTACTACGATTCGCTGCTGGCCAAGGTCATCGTCAGCGCGGCCACCCGCCGGGAAGCGATCGACCGGGCCCGCCACAGCCTGGACAACTTCGTGGTGGGCGGCGTGCCCACGACCCTGAGCTTCCTCTCGCGCATCTTGCGGGATCCGCGCTTCGTGAAGGGCGCAGTCGACACCAGCCTGGTGGACCGCCTGATGAGCGAGGCGGCGTAGGCGGTGGCGGCGCGCAGGAAGTCGGGAGGAAGTGCCCGCGGCAAGCCGGCGCCGGTGCGTGGGGGCGGGGCGGACAAGGGAGGGGGCGCCTTGCTGTCCCCGAGCCAGAGGTTCGACATCCTGGCGCTGGGTCTGGTGGTCCTGGCGCTCTTCGTGCTTCTGGCCCTTTTCCCGATATCGGTCCTGGGCGCGCGCGCCCAGGCGTGGTTTCCTTCGGGGAACGCGATCGGCCCGCTGGGAGCCAGGTTCCGGGAAGCGGCGATCGCGGCGCTTGGCGCGGCAGCGTTCGCGCTCCCGGTCCTCCTGACGCTCGGAGGACTGCGCGCGGGCTCATGGACGACGACCCGCACCGCCGTGCGGGCGGCGATCCTGACGGCCGGTCTGGCGCTGATCGCCTCCTGCGTCGCATCGCTGCTGGGGAGCGCCGGTGGTTCGGGATGGCTGGGGTCGATCGTAGCCGGCACGCTCAGCTCGGCCATCGGCTGGCTGGGGACGACGCTGCTGCTCGCGGGGTTCCTGATCGGACTCATGGTGGCGACTCTGGACTGGAACCCGCTCCGCTGGCTGGAACGCGCCATCAGGTCGCTGGGACGAGCCCTCAGGTCGGCGTGGTCCGCGATCGATCTGCGCCGGAGAGTGGCTGTCCGGCCGCGGCTGGCGGCGAAAAAGGACGGCGACGACCGGGGGACGCGCGCCCCGCGGGGCAGCGAACGGGGCATTCCCGAGGATGTCGCGGCAGTCCTGGACGGCGCCGTGGGGGAGCTGGAGGACGGGGTCCCGCCGCCCGAGCCGGCAGGCGAAGTGCCCCCGGAACCGCCACCCGAGCCGGCCGGGGCCGGAACGGAAGCTTCCTCGCCCGCGGAGACCCCGGACGAGCCACCGGCAGCAGACCCGTCCGACGTGGCGTTGCCGTCGATCGATCTGCTGGATGCCCCGGAGGCGAAGGATCCCTTCCGCATGGAACTCCAACTCTCGCGGCTGGGCGAGATCCTGGTGGAAAAGCTGCGCTCGTTCGGCGTGCAGAGCAGGATCGGCGGCCGCACCACCGGGCCGGTCGTGACCCAGTTCGAGGTGGTGCCCGCGGCGGGGGTCAAGGTCAACCGCATCGCCAACCTCGAGGCCGACCTGGCGCTGGCGATGAAGGCGAGGAGCATCCGCATCGTCGCCCCGATCCCCGGAAAGGGCGCCGTCGGCGTTGAAATCCCCAATCCCGAGCCGGAAATCGTCTATCTGCGGGACATCCTCGAGTCCACCGCGTTCCGGTCGTCGAAGGCGGCGCTTCCCCTCGCCCTGGGCAAGGACCTGACCGGGCGTCCCTATGTTTCCGACCTGGCCCGCATGCCCCATGTGCTGATCGCGGGCGCCACCGGATCGGGAAAGTCGGTTTGCCTGAACGCGTTCATCACCAGCCTGGTCTACTCCCACTCGCCCGAGTCGCTTCGGCTCCTGATGGTCGATCCCAAGATGGTCGAGCTGTCGGTGTACGCCGATCTTCCCCACCTGCGCCATCCGGTGGTGACCGATCCGGCCGACGCCGCGAGCGTCCTGAAATGGGCGGTGATGGAGATGGAGCGCCGGTACGCGCTGCTCTCGGCGAACCAGGCGCGCTCTCTGGGGGAGTTCAATCGGAAGGTGCGGGACGGGCGGTCCCTGCGCCATCCGCCGCGCCCGCCCGCGCCCGGCGAGGAACCGGAGGAGGAAGCCTGGGAGGAGGGCATCCTCCCCTTCGTGGTGGTGATCATCGACGAGCTCGCCGATCTGATGATGACGGTCCAGGGCGAGGTCGAACGCCCGCTGACGATGCTCGCCCAGAAGGCGCGCGCCATCGGCATCCACCTGATGGTGGCGACCCAGCGGCCCAGCGTGAACGTGATCACCGGGCTCATCAAGGCCAACTTCCCGTGCCGCATCGCCTTCCGGGTCGCCTCCAAGACCGACTCGCGCACCATCCTCGACCAGAACGGCGCGGATGCGCTGCTGGGCAACGGCGACATGCTGTTCCTGCCGCCCGGCCAGAGCGAGCCGGTGCGCATCCAGGGCGCCTTCGTACCGGGGTCGGATACGAACCGGCTTACCGGCTGGTTCCGGGAGCTGGTGCGGCACTGGGAGGACGCCGGCGAAATGCCGGACTTCACGGGAGAGGAGGACATCCTGGCCATGGTTCGCACCCGGGAAGGGGAAGGAGACGCCGGGGAGGAGGACGGCCCGGTGGAGCGCGACGACCTCTTCTTCGCCGCGGCCGAAGTGTGCGTACGGCAGAATCAGGGCTCGACGTCCCTTCTGCAGCGGAAGCTGCGCATCGGCTACGGCCGCGCGGCGCGCGTGGTGGACCAGCTGCACGAGGTGGGCGTGCTGGGTCCGCCCGACGGCTCCAAGCCGCGCGAAGTGCTCATGGGGCTGGACGAGATCGAGTCGTTGCGCTAGCTGCCCGTCCAGGGGCCGCCTGACAGCGCGCCGGGCCGGAACGGGGGCGCTCGCCCGAGGGTATGGCGTCCCATGCAAAACACGTTCTTCGGCCTTCTGGCGGTCCTCTGCGCAGCTGTCGGTCCGGGCGCCGCCTTCGCCATGCAGGAGGCCGCGGATCCGTTGGCCATCCTCGAGCGTGCTTCCGGCGAGTATTCCGCGTTGACGGGGTTCTGCGCCGACTTCCGGCAGACCCTGACCTCGCCGCTTCTGAGCCAGGTGACCCGTTCCCGGGGGCGCATGTGCCAGCAGCAGCCCGACCGCTTCTCCATGCGGTTCACCGACCCCGAGGGCGACCTGGTGGTCGCTGACGGGGAGTGGCTGTGGGTCTACTTCCCGAGCAGCGACGCCGGTCAGGTGATTCGCTCGCCCATGACCGCCGACCGACAGGGCGGCTTCGACTTCCACCGCGAATTCCTCTCGGATCCCGGAACCCGCTACGCTCCCGTGTATCTGCGCGGCGAGGAACTCGACGGGGCAGCCACCCACGTCATTCGGCTGGTTCCGCGCCAGCGGACCGCCTATCGCGAGGCGCGGGTGTGGATCGACGAGGGGACGTGGTTCATCCGGCGTACCGAAATCGAGGAGGAAAACGGCAACCTGCGCGAGGTGCAGCTGACGGGATTCGAGCCGAACCCCCGACTGGGGAGCGAGGCTTTCCGCTTCACGCCGCCACGGGGGGTTCAGGTCATCACCCGATGAGAGCCTGGCGCCGAACGGGGGGTGATCCCGGAAGGGGCCGGATGAGGGGCGCTGCGATGCTCCTGATGGGCCTCGTGGCCGGGTTCGGCATGGCAGGACCGGCGGCGGCGCAGGACCTCGCCGACTTCGACTACATAAACCTGAGCTTGCGGGGCATCGGTTTCGAAGCCGGGTATCTCCCCGGGTACAGGATCCACGGGGTGCGCGGGGAGACACGGAGCTGGGGCGCGCGGCTCGACCTCGGGTATCTCGGGCCGGGGCTCCGCATCTCGCCCTCGGTGACCTATTGGTCGTCGGAGTTCGAGACCGAGGAGGTGTCCCGCCTCGAGACCCGTCTGGAGCAGTTGATCGCAAGAGAGGTGGGGGACGCCGGAACCGAGGGCGGGCCCGCCCTCGATCTGGGCACGATCACATGGACCGATCTGGTCGTTGGCGTCGACTCCCATGTCGTCTGGAACGTGCCCTTCGGATGGCTGACCTTTCTCGGGCTGGGCGCCTCCGTGCATGTGCTCGACGGACAGGGCGAGGCGATCGACGACACCTTCATCGAGGACCTTCTGGACACGGTGCGCCCGGGGGTGAACGTGCACCTGGGGCTCGAGTATCCGCTCTGGCGCTGGTCCCGTCTCTACTGGCACGGCCGCTACGAGGTGACCGACGATCTGCGCTACTTCAACGTCCGGGGTGGGCTGCAGATCATGTTCGGTGGCACGGCTCCCGGGGAGATGGAACCCCGCTGAGACCGGTTCCGGGCGGCTGCGGAGGTTCGCGCGGTGGCTGATTCCCGGCAGGGGAGAGCGGGCCCGAGGGGCATCGGGGCCCTCTTCGGCCTGAACGCGCGGGAATGGTGGCTGGCGTCGGCGTCCGCGCTCCTGCTCTTTGCGGCCTTCCCCCCGATGCACCTGGTCGCGCCTTCCTTCCTGGCGCTGGTCCCGCTGTCGGTCGCGGTCCGGGAGGCGCGCACGCCACGTCGAGCTGCGCGCGTCGGGGTGGTGTTCGGGTTGCTGCACTACGGCCTGCTGCTGCACTGGATGGTCCCCGCGCTGGCGCGGCTGACAGCGACGGCGCCCCTGGTCTTCGCCACGGCCGTGATGCTGCTCGCGCTGTCGCAGGCGCTGGCGTGCTGGATGCTCAGCCTCTTGCGGCGTGACTGCCGGGTTCCGCTCTGGTGCGCGCTGCCCCTGGTGTGGACGGCGGTGGAGTGGGGAATCGCCCACGCCCCGGGGACGCTGGCCTACCCGTGGCTGGGGCTGGGCACGTCGCTCACGGGGTACCCGGAGCTGGTCGGGGTTGCAGAGCTGGCCGGTGCCCGCGGGGTCACGTTCTGGCTGGCGCTGGTGAACGGCCTGGTCGCCGAGGCCGTGCCGGCCGGCCGGCACGCGCGACGGCTGCGGGGTGGAGTCGGGCCTGCCCGCCCGTGGCTGGCCGCCGCCCTGGTCGTCGCGGCCGTCCCCGCCGCGTGGGGGGTCTGGCGCGCGCGCCACCTGGACCTGCGGCCCGGCCCGGTGGTGGCCACCGTTCGCACCACCTTGCGCGCCGGGCCGGGCGAGGTGGTTTCCGACCTGGAGGCGCTCGCCGCCGTGGACGCACTTCTGGCGGCGGCGGACGGAGCGCCCGCGCCGTCGCTGGTGGTGCTCCCGGAGGGCACCTTCCGGGACGGGTTGGACCAGCCGGAAGTGGTCGCGGGGCTGGAGGACCTGTCACGGCGGCTGGGGGCGCCCGTCCTGTTCGGCGTGGTGCGCGCGGCGGAGCGGGGGGCGGGGCGGTACAACTCGGCGGCCCTGGCCGGTCCTGCCGGGCTGCTGGGCGATCCCTACGACAAGCGCCGCCTGGTGCCGTGGGTGGAGCGGGCGCCGCTTGCGGGCGTTCTGCCGGTGGAGGCCGGCGAGAGCCCGTTGCGCGCGGGCGGGGCGTGGACGCTGTTCGAAGTCGGCGGCTACCGGGCAGGTGCGCTCATCTGCTACGAGGCCGCGTTCGCCGGCGCCGCCCGGGCGCTCCGCCGCGCCGGCGCCGGGGTGCTGCTCAACATCACCAACGACGCATGGTTTGCGCGCTCGGGCGCCTTCGCCATCGCGCAGCAGGAGGCGCACCTGGTGATGCGCGCCATCGAGACGCGCACCGGGGTCGTGCGCGCGGCCAATCTCGGGCCCGCGGGTTTCGTCGATCCCACCGGCCGGGTGCGCGCGCGGTTCGGCGGCCCGGGCGCGGGGGTCGCGACCGCCCGGGTCGATGCGGCCGTGGCGCCCACCTGGTACGCGCGCATCGGGGATGTGGCGGGGCCGGGGGCCGCGGCAGTTCTGTTCCTGCTGCTCCTGTTTGCCCGCCCGCGCGGCAGGCCGTCTTGACCGGGACCATCGCCCGCTTGCCCGAAACCGGCCATTGAACGCCCTTCGGGCCAAATCTATACTACGGGCTCCCGCCCCCGACCGGCCGCGCATCGCTCCCTGCGGCCGGGCCGGGCCTTCACCCATCCCGCAGGGACGACCCGCGCATCGCCGCGCATGGCGCACGGAATGACGTTTCTCGACAAACCCCTGGAGCGCCTCGATCAGGCGCGCAAGCGCTTGAAGAAGGCGGAGGAACGTCTGCGCGAACTGGACGCGGAGCTGGCCGACCCCGAGGTGGCCCGCAACCCCGCGCGCCTGCGCGTTCTGAGCCGGCAGCGCGCCGGCGTGGACCCCGTCGCCCGCACCTCACGCGAGATCGAGAGCGCGCTGGAGCAGCTGGAGGAGGCGCGCGAGCTCACGGACGATCCAGACGACCCGGAAGTCCGGGAACTCGCCCGCATGGAGGTCGAGGAGCTGGAGGGCCGGCTCAAGGTGCTGGCGAGGCGTGCATGGGAGCTCCTCCTCCCGCGCGATCCCATGGACGACCGCGCCGCGGTCGTCGAAGTTCGGGCCGGTACCGGCGGCGACGAAGCCGGGCTGTTCGCCGCCGAGGTGATGCGCATGTATCAGCGGCTGGCGGAGCGGCGCGGCTGGAGCATCGAGCTCCTCAGCCTCTCCGAAGGCATCCCCGGCGCCGTCAAGGAGGCCGTCTTCTCGGTGAGCGGCCGCGGGGCCTACGGCGCGCTGCGCTACGAATCGGGAGTGCACCGGGTGCAGCGGGTTCCGGCCACCGAGAGCCAGGGCCGCATTCACACCTCCGCGGCATCGGTCGCGGTGCTGCCGGAGGCGGAGCCGGTCGACGTCGGGATCGACCCTGCGGATCTGCGCATAGACGTGTTCCGTTCTTCGGGTCCGGGAGGACAGTCGGTGAACACCACCGACTCGGCCGTGCGCATCACCCACGAGCCCAGCGGGCTGGTGGTGACCTGCCAGGACGAGAAATCCCAGCACAAGAACAAGGCCAGGGCTATGAAGGTGCTGCGCAGCCGTCTTCTCGACCGCGAGCTCGCCCAGCGCGCGGCCGAGCGCTCGCGGGAGCGCAAGTCGCAGATCGGATCCGGAGACCGATCCGCCAAGATCCGCACCTACAACTTTCCCCAGAACCGGGTGACGGATCACCGCATCGGGCTCACCCTGCACCGGCTGGAATCGATACTCCACGGCGAACTGGACGAGCTTCTGGAAGCCCTTCGCCTGGCCGAGCGGCGCGAGCGGCTGGAGGACGGGTGAGCACGATCTCGCTCAGGCGCCCCTCCGGCCGCGTTCCCGGGAGGGAAGAACCCTGGACCGTCCTGAACCTGGTGCTCTGGAGCGCGCACTACCTCGAGGGCAAGGGCGTGCCCGGCGCGCGGCTGGACGCCGAGCACCTGCTGGCCGACACGGTCGGGGTGCCGCGCCTCGAGCTCTACCTGCAGCATGACCGGCCGCTCCAGGCATCCGAGCTGGCCGCCTTCAAACCTCGTCTCCTGCGGCGCGCCCGCCGGGAACCCCTCCAGTACATTCTGGGCAGGGCCGCCTTCCGCGAAATGGATCTGACCGTGGACCGGCGGGTTTTGGTTCCCCGTCCGGAAACGGAGCTGCTCGCCGGAGAGGTGCTGGCCTGGGCCGCGGGCCGCGCCCCCGCCGGGCTCCGGGCACTCGACCTGGGGACCGGCTGCGGGGCCCTGGCCCTGGCGCTGGCCACCGAAGGCGACTTCGCCTCCGTCGTCGCCACCGACATCAGCCGGGACGCGCTCGAGGTGGCTTCCGTGAACGGTGAGCAATACCATGACGGGGCTCCGGTGGAGTTCAGGGCGGGATCGCTGTACGACCCCGTCGGGCGCGACGAGCGCTTCGACGTGATCGTATCGAACCCTCCCTACATCCCCGGCACCCAAATGGAGGGCCTGGAGCCCGAGGTGCGGGACTGGGAACCCCGGCGCGCGCTGGAGGCGGGTGCCGACGGCATGCAGGTGCTGGCGCCGCTGATCGCCGGCGCGCCGCGGCATCTGGCGTCCGGGGGACTGCTGGCGCTGGAGGTGGGGGCCGATCAGGCGCCGCCGGTGGCGCGCCGGATTGACGACACGAGCGCCTTTGCCGGGGTGCGCATCGTCCCCGACCTGACGGGCCGCGAGCGCATGGTGCTGGCGAACCGGCAACGGAACGAGGACCAATAACGGGAGGCTGAATGGCCGCGATCGAGGAGATGGCCCGCGAACTGGGTCTGGCCCTGGGCCGGACCCCGCAGTATCAGGATCTGCAACGCGCCGCACGGCGGGCGGATGAGGATCGCGAGCTGGTGATGCTTCGGAACGAGCTCACGAAGCTGGAGGAGAGCGTGACCCGGAGCGTGCAAGCCGGCGAGGAGCCCGCGCCCGAGGTGGCCGAGGAATACGAAAAGGCCTTCGGGCGCATGCAGGCGAGCCCCTCGTACCAGGGGCTGGTTGCGGCCCAGGCCAATTTCGACCGGGTGTTGGGCCGTGTGAACGAGGGCATCTCGAAGGCTATCGAGGAAGGCGCGAAATCGCGCATCATCATCAGTTCCTGACCGCCGGCCGGTTGCGGCCGGAACGGAAGGCGACGCTCACCCCAGGCAGGGGACTCGATCAGTGAGAAAACCAGAACGGATTCCGCCGGCCAGCGGCCGGCTCGGCGTGCTGCTTCCGGGCTTCGGCGCGGTGGCCACCACCTTCGTCGCCGGGGTGGAGGCGATTCGCAGGGGCATGGCCCAGCCGACGGGAAGCCTCACCCAGATGAACACCATCCGCCTCGGCAAGCGCACCGAGGCGCGCACGCCGCTCATCAGGGAACTGGTGCCGCTGGCGGAGCTGGACGATCTGGTCTTCGGCGCCTGGGACCCCATTCCCGACAACGGCTACGAGAGCGCCGTCCGCGCCGGCGTGCTGCACCGCGAGCGCCACCTCGACCCGATCCGGGACTTCCTCGCCGGCATCGAACCCATGCCCGCGGTCTTCGACACCGACTACGTCAAGAAGCTGGACGGTCCCAACACCAAGAGCGGCACCGGCAAACGCGATCTCGCCGAGCAGCTGCGCGCCGATATCCGCGCGTTCAAGGCGAAGCACGGGTGCGATCGCGCGGTCATGGTGTGGTGCGGCTCCACCGAGGTCTACGTGCGCCCCGGCGAGGTGCATTCCTCGCTGGCCGCCTTCGAAAAGGGCATGGACGAGAACCATCCCGACATCGCGCCCAGCCAGCTTTACGCCTGGGCGGCCCTCAAGGAAGGCGTGCCCTACGCCAACGGCGCCCCCAACCTCTCCGCCGACTTCGCGGCGCTGGAGGATCTCGCGCGCGAGCGGTCGATTCCGATCGCGGGCAAGGATTTCAAGACCGGCCAGACCCTTATGAAGACCATCCTCGCGCCGGGCTTCAAGGCGCGCATGATCGGGCTTTCGGGCTGGTTCAGCACCAACATCCTGGGCAATCGCGACGGGGAGGTGCTCGACGACCCGGAGTCGTTCAAGACCAAGGAGGTCTCCAAGCTCGGGGTGCTCGAGCACATCCTGCAGCCGCAGATGTACCCGGAGTTGTACGGCGACATCTACCACAAGGTGCGCATCAACTACTATCCGCCCCGCGGCGACAACAAGGAAGGCTGGGACAACATCGATATCTTCGGCTGGCTGGGATATCCGATGCAGATCAAGATCGACTTCCTGTGTCGCGACTCCATCCTGGCCGCGCCCATCTGTCTGGATCTGGCGCTCTTCCTGGACCTGGCGTCGCGCTCGGGCCTGGGCGGCATCCAGGAGTGGCTCTCCTTCTACTTCAAGAGCCCCCAGACCGCGCCCGGCCTCTATCCCGAACACGACATCTTCATCCAGCACTGGAAGCTGAAGAACACGCTGCGCTGGCTCGCGGGGGAGGAGCAGATCACCCACCTGGGCGTTGAATACTACGATTAGCGGGCGTCCCGGGGGGAGCCGGGAACCCACTACCCGTCGTGGGTCACCCGCTACCGGTAGTGGGTCGGGGACGGCTCGATGGTGAAGGGATGCTTCGTCGTGCTGGAGGGCGGAGAGGGTGCGGGCAAGTCCACGCAGGCCGCGCTCCTGGCCCGGTGGCTCCGCGACCGGGGCGTGCCCTGCACCCTGGCGCGCGAGCCGGGATCCACGGGGGTGGGCGAAGCCATTCGCGAGGTGGTGCTGGGGAGGACGGATCTGGAGATGCCCGCCGAGTCGGAGCTGCTGCTGATCCTGGCGGCGCGCGCCGCTTTCGTGCGCGAGGTGGTGCGTCCCGCGCTAGCCCGGGGCGATGTGGTGGTGGCGGATCGCTTCGACCTCTCCACGCTGGCGTATCAGGGATACGGGCGCGGGCTGGATCTCGCGCGGGTGCGGGCGGCGATGGAGCTCGCGACGGGCGGTCTGCGCGCGGATCTGTACCTGGTGCTCGACGTGCCGGTGGCGGAGGGAGCGGCCCGGCGACGGGCCGCGGGAGGGAGCGCGGATCGCATCGAGAGGGCGGGCGCCGACTTTCTGCGCGCGGTGAGAGAGGGATATCTTGAGCTCGCCGGAGCCGAGGATCGCGTGGAGCTGGTGAGCGGGCTGGGTACGCCGGACCAGGTGCGGAAGCGGATTCTGGAGTGCCTGAGCCGGCACCTGCCGGGTGTGTTCGGGTCCGCGGCGGAGGAGCCGCGCGCGGTGGACGGCCGAGGCCTCGGCGGCGACGCGCCCGCACTCCGTTGCCGCCGGGATGAAGCAGGCGGCATGGCAGGGTGAGACGGGAGCTTCGGACGGGAACCTGAATCGGAGAGAAGCATGAGGACCCTCCCACCGCGCATGGCCGCCCTGACGCTGGCCGCGTGCTTCGCCGCCGGTTGCGCCGAGTCCGCTCCGGAGAGGTCCGGAGCCGCTGGGTGGCGCACAGGCGACGAGAGCACGCGCGCCGCCCTCTTCGAGAGCATCCTGGCCCGCACCGAGGCCCGCGAGGCCTTCTCGCCGGTGAAGAACGAATCGCTGGGGCTGGAGCCGCTCGAGGCGATGCGGGCCCTTCGCGATCGCGTCGTCGCGGCCGACACCGAGGAGGACCTCTACTACGCGCTGGCGGCCCTCAGCGCCGCGCGCCGCGATCGCCACCTCGACGTGATCCTGGTTCCCGGCGGGCTCGAACTGCCCGACAGCGCCGGTCTGGAGGTGAGCGGAGGAAGCGCGCCCGAGCCCCAGCAGGCGGGCGTCAGGGTCTTCCCCGACTACGGCAGCGAGGAGCTCGTCTACTTCGTGGGGGAGGTCGCGGAAGGAACGGACGGGCCGCCCGTGGGCAGCCGGGTGCTCGAAGTGAACGGCATGCCCGTGGAGGCGTGGCACGAGGCTGCGGCGGTCTACGTGCCCCACTCCACGGAGGCCGGCCTGCGCTGGAAGCTGGCCGAGGCCATGACCGTCTCGAGCGCGATCTTTCCGCCCGCCCTGCGCCCGGAGGAACTCACGCTGGTGGTGGCCGGCGGCGACGGATCCGAGGGGCGCTTCCGGCTTCCCTGGCGCGACCCCGGGGATCTTGCCTGGTCCGGTCTCTCCCAGCCGCGCTATCCCGGCACCCGCAACGTGCTCGACACCCCCACCTTTGACTTCCTGGTGCCCGTCGTCCCGGCCGGCCACGTGGTTCTGGTGTGGTACGGGTTCCGGGAGACCATGGTCCCGGATGTCGACCGGCTGGTGGAATACGCGGCCGCCAACGACCTCCTCGACCACACCCTGGTGATGGACGTGACCCGCAGCCGGGGCGGCTCCCTGGGGCCCTACGCGATGCAGCGCCTGCAGCCGCGGCCCTTCAGGACCACCTTCGGCAACCTGCGTCTGAGCGACGTGATCCAGCCCTTCATCGACGAGAAGCGGGCCGAAGCCGCCGAACAGGGCGCGATGGATTCGGGGGTGCCGGAGGTGATCGACGACGGCACCTGGCTGCTTGACTGGCTGGAGACCGACGTGGCGCCCGCCCTGGCGCGCGGCGACGCCTACTCGGGCGCCGTGCCGTTCAAGAGCGCGCACGCCCCGCGCGACTCCGACGGGATCCTCGAGCCCGCGCCGGTCCACTTCCGCGGGCCCATCGCGATCATCTCCGGACCGAGCGGCGGATCGCACCTGGACCAGTTCGTCTCCATCATCTCCGACAACGGGCTTGGGCCGGTGGTGGGGATGCCGCCCGGGGGCTACTCCAACACGTGGGAATGGGAGGAGACGCTGACGCTCGAGCCCGGCGGACAGCCCGTGGTCGGCTTCATGTGGAACATCGGCCACACGGTGCGGCCCAACGGCGAGATCCTCGAAGGCAATCCGGTTGAGGTCGACGACTGGATTCCGCTCACGGCGGACAACGTGGCCGACTACTACGGGATCCTGCTCGATCGCGCGCTGGCGCTTGCCGAAGCCTGGAACTGACGGAACAGCGGGCATGAGTCGCTCGCCGGAGCGGAAGGGCCGCCGGTTCGGACCCGGCGCGCGCATCTTCGCCGGCATGGCGGCGGGGATCGTCGCCGGTGCCGCCCTGGGCGAAAGAGCCGCCGTGCTTCAGCCGATCGGCGACCTCTTCATCCGGCTCCTGGTGCTGGCCGCGGTTCCGCTGGTCTGCTTCAACCTGCTGGCCGGGCTGGCGGCCCATTCCGGCGTGCGCGCGTTCGGGCGGCTGGCCGCGAAGATCCTGGCCTGGTTCATCGCCACGGACCTGGTGGCGCTGTGCGCGGGGATGGGGGCGATGGCGCTCCTGCGTCCCGGCGCCGGGATGGAGCTGACCACCCCGGTGGACGAAGCCGTGGGCGCGGTACCGTCGCTCGCGGACATCCTGCTCGACATGATCCCGGTCAACCTCTTCCAGGCCTTCGCGGAGGGGAACATCGTGCAGGTCGTGGTGGCTTCGCTCGCGATCGGGGTGGCCACCCTGATGCTCGGCGGCGGGGCGCGTGCGCGGCTGGAGGCGGCCTATCGCGATCTGGCCGACCTCTTCCGCCGCCTCGTGGACCTGGTGCTCGTGCTGGCGCCGCTCGGGATCGGCGCGCTGATGGCGGTGACCGCCGGACGCTACGGGGCCGAGCTGATCGGCGGGCTGGCGCGCTTCCTGGCGGGCGTGTGGGGCGCCCAGGCGCTGCTCTTCTGCGGGTACATGCTCGTGCTCCGTTTCCTGACCGCGCAGCATCCCCGGCGCTTCCTGAGCGAGACCGGCGCTCTGTGGGCGACCACGGCGGCGACCTCGTCCAGCC
Source organism: BD2-11 clade cluster bacterium bin43 (assembly GCA_002238605.1). Lineage (GTDB taxonomy): Bacteria > Gemmatimonadota > Gemmatimonadetes > Longimicrobiales > Gaopeijiaceae > BD2-11. The sequence continues at coordinate 110,884 of MPMR01000012.1, forward strand.
TGGCCTCCCTCTCGGTGGGCCTGGAGAAGGCGGAGAAGCTGCGGGTGCCGCAGTCGGTCTACGGCTTCACCCTGCCGCTGGGCGCGCAGCTCAACAAGGATGGCACCGCGGTCATGCTCGCGGCGGTGCTGGTCTTCACCGCCCAGGCGGCGGGGGTGGAGTTCGGCCCCGGGGCGCTGCTCGCCATCCTGCCGATCGGGCTCCTGCTCTCGCAGGGCTCGGGCGGGATCCCGGGCGGGGGCTTCGTGGTAGCGCTGGTCTACGTGCAGGCATTCAACCTGCCGATCGAGATCGCCGCGATGGTGGGCGGCATATACCGGCTGGTCGACATGGGGAACACGACGTTGAACATCATGGGGGACATGGTCGGGACGGCGCTGGTGGCGGGGCGCGGGACGGGCGCAACGGCGTCCGCGGCCGATTCGGGGCCCGCGAACGGCGGCCGGACCGAGAGGGGCGGCGCGTCCACCCATGCGGGCGGGTCCGCGGTCTCCGGAGCGGGCCCGTGAACCCGGGGGTGCGCGCGCTCTTTCCGGGCGCCGGACGCCGCGCGTACTTCGACATCGCCGCGCGCTGCCTGCTCGCCGAACCGGTGCGGGCTGCCGCCGCCGCCCACCTGGAGACGCGCATGCACGCCGGCGGCGACAAGGACGAGTTGCGGGCAGTGGTCGAGGAGGCCCGCGCCGACTTCGCCGCCCTGGTCGGGGCCGACCCCGAAGAGATCGCGATCACCAAGAACGTCTCCGACGGGCTCAACCTCTTCGCCGCCAGCCTGCCCTGGCGGGCCGGGGACAACGTGGTCTTCTGCCCGGAACTCGAGCATCCCAACAACATCTACCTGTGGTACAACCTGCAGCGCACCCGCGGGGTGGAGGTGCGGCCCGTGGCACCGGTGGACGGGGAAGTGCCGGTGGAGGCGATGGCGGCGGCCATGGACGGGCGCACGCGCCTGGTGACGGTCCCGAGCATCTCCTTCGCGCCCGGTTTCGTGACCGACATGGCCGCAGTCGCGGCGGCGGCGCGGGGGGTGGGGGCCCTCACCCTGGTCGACGCGGCCCAGTCGGTGGGGGCGGCGGGCACGGACGTGCGCCGGCTGGGGATCGACGCCCTCGCGGTGGCGACCCAGAAATGCATGCTCTCGCTCTACGGGTTCGGGTTTCTGTACGTGCGCCGGGAGTTGGCCGACGACCTGATCCCGGGTCACGTGGCCCGCTACGGCATCGAGCTGGAGGGCGCCCACGAGACCGCGTTCTCCGCCGACGAGCTTCGCTACCGGCCGGGCGCCCTGCGCTTCGATGTCGGCAACTACAACTACCTGGGCGCGGTGGCGGCCCGCGCGGCCCTCGAGCTGATCCGCCGGTGGACGGTAGAGGCCGTCGAGGCTCATGTCTGCCGCGTGGCCGGGCGGATGGCCGCGGGCCTGGCCGAGCTCGAACTGCCCGTCGTGGGCGGGGCGGAGTCGCCTCGCCGGGCGCACATCGTGACGGTCGGCAGGAGCGGCGGCGGCCGCCACTACACGGCGGATGATCCGGCGATGAACGCCCTTCACGCGCACCTGACTGACGATGGCATCCGACTCGCCATCCGCAGTGGAGTATTGCGCTTCTCGGTGGGCGTCTACAACGATGACTCGGATGTGGAGAAGGTCCTGGCCAGTGCCCGCGCCTGGCGCCGGCACCGCTGACGATCGCCACGCACCTGGTCCGGAAACCTTCGGCGCGGGCGGGGTTAGCAACCGGCAGGCTGCTTTTTCCGTCCTAGCGAGGAGACCCGACGCGGGGAACTCCGGTTCCCACGCGTAAACCAGCCACGCGGGAAGCCCGAACCCCGCCCTCAGCCGAGGCGTGACGCTCATGCCATCCTCCCGCTCCCTGCTCGCTCCGGGTCTCATCCTGGCGGCGGCCCTGCTGTGCGGCGGCTGGTTCCTCCAGCAGGGCATCGCCCAGGACCGCAACGTCTACTTCCAGGCGCGACTCCTGGAAGAAGTTCTCGACCGGGTGGCGGGGGACTTTGTCGACCCCGTCGAGCTGAATGAGCTCTACGGGACCGCCATCGACGCCGTCATCGATGAACTCGACGATCCCAACACCGAGTTCCTGAGCGCCTACGAGTGGTCCAACCTGCGCATCCGCACGGATGGGGAGTACGCCGGGGTGGGGCTGGAAATTGCTCGCCAGGGAGACTGGGTCACGGTGATGAGCGCCCTGCCGGGCACCCCCGGGGAGCGGGCGGGCATCCGCGCCGGTGACCGCATCGTCGAGGTCGAAGGCGAATCCGCCCGGGGCTGGAACCCGGACCGGGCGGTGATGTCGCTGCGCGGACGGCCGGGCACGGAAGTGAACGTCACAATCGGGCGTCCGGGGATCGAGGAGCCCATTCCCTTCACGCTGGAGCGGGCCACGGTACAGGTCCTTTCGGTGCCGTTCACCCATCTCTTCGAGGACGGGGTGGGATACGTTCCCCTGAGGGTGTTCAGCGAAAGCGCCCGCGAGGAACTCGAGGGCGCCATCGAAGCCCTCATCGCGGACGGGGCCACCCGGATGATCCTGGACCTGCGCGGAAACCCGGGCGGGTTGCTGGACCAGGGCGTCGCGCTGGCCGATCTCTTCCTCGGAGAGGAGCTCACGGTCGCGGAGACGCGCGGACGGACGAGCAGCCAGAACTCGGTGCTGCGCACCCCGGGCGGAGAATCCTTCCCGGGACTTCCCCTGGTGGTTCTGATCGACGGACGCAGTGCGAGCGCGTCGGAAATCGTCGCCGGCGCACTTCAGGACCATGATCGGGCACTGGTGCTGGGGGCGACTTCGTTCGGCAAGGGGTTGGTGCAGACGCTCTACCGCCTGAGCGGTGGCAACATGCTCAAGCTGACCACGGCGCGCTGGTACACGCCGTCGGGACGCTCGATCCAGAAGGCCCGGGTGCGCGGCGACTCGGCCTTCGATGACGTCGTGCTGACCCTGGCGGGGAACTGGGTGCAGCGTTCGGACGCAGAGGACCGGCAGCCGTACCGCTCCTTCGGCGGCAGAAGCCTGCTCGGGGGCGGCGGCATCACGCCGGATCTGCGGGTGCTTCCCGATACCCTGACCGACGCGGAAGAGACGGCGGTGCTTCGACTGTGGCGGCAGGCCCGTGGTTTCAGCAACGCCCTGTTCGAGTTCGCCGTTCTCTACATTCAGGAGAGGCCGAACCTCCCTCCCGGGTCCGCGATCGGGGATGCCGATCTGGCGCGCTTCCGGCAGCACCTTGCGGAGCGAGGGGTTGACGCGGAGGCCGCGGCGTTGGAGCGCGCGGAACGCTTTATCCGGTTCCAGCTGGAGCGCGAGATTGCCCTCAGGCGTGCCGGTGCGGAAGGCGAATTCCTCCGTCTGATGACCGCAGATCGGGCGCTGGCGCGCGCCGTGGAGTTGCTGGCGCGTGCGCGCTCGCAGCAGGATCTGTTCGATCTGGTGACCGCCGAGGAGTCCCTCGCGAGCGCCGCTCCGGCTGCGGGCGGCATCGCCCAGGGCGATTCGCCGGGCCCGGGATCGTTCTGAGGGAGCGTCCGCCGGCCCTCGAGCACCGGGCGGCCCATCCTGCCATTCCATCGCCCGGAGAATCGATGTTCCTTTCTCGTGCGAGTCGCGGACCGCGTCCGCCTCTTTCGTGAGCCGGGACATGAGCCGGCCGGCACGCCGGGGTGTGGGGCCTCATGTCCGGGTTACGCGCTGCGGCACCACCGAGTCGATTCATCGGGTGCACGTTGCGGTCGCCGATGCCCGCGGGCGGTTGATCGGCGGGTGTGGCGACCCGGCGCAGGTTGCGTTCTACCGATCGGCCGCAAAGCCCTTCCAGGCGCTTCCGCTTGTGGAAGACGGCGTGGTGGAGCGATTCGGATTCACGCGAGAGGAGCTCGCGCTGTGCTGCTCGTCCCACAACGCCGAACCCGAACACCTGGCTCTGGCGCAAAGCATGCTGGCCAGGACCGGGCTGGACGAGCGCGCGCTGGCATGCGGGCCGCATCCGTCGCTGCGACCGGAGAGGGCTCGCGAATTGTGGGCCCGGGGCGTCCGGCTCCGCGCCGTTCACAACAACTGTTCGGGAAAACACGCGGGGATGCTCGCCCTGGCGGTGGCCCGGGGATGGCCCCCGGAGGGGTATCTCGAGCGCGGGCATCCCGTGCAGCAGCGCATGCTCGCCGAGATCGCGCGCTGGACGGGGGTGGCGGCATCGGAACTCGTGACGGGGACGGACGGATGCGGGGTGGTGACCTTCGCGCTGTCGCTGGCGGAGATGGCGGCGTCCTTCGCACGCTTCACGGCGGCGGCGGATGCGGGAGATCCGGCGGCGCGCATCGTGGCTGCGATGACGGGGCATCCGTTCGCGGTAGGGGGAACGGGTCGCACCTGCACGGCGGTCATGCAGCGGCTGGGTGGCCGGGTGTTCGTCAAGACGGGCGCCGAGGGCGTGTACTGCGGAGGCGTGCGCGGGCGCGGCCTGGGCTTTGCTCTCAAGGTGGAGGACGGGGCCCGGCGCGCGAGCGACATGGCCCTCATCGGGGTGCTGTCGGATCTGGACATCGCGGACGCGGCCGACGTCGCGGCACTCGCGGAGGGGCGCATGGAGGTAGTCAATACCCTGGGGGTGGATGTGGGACGGATCGAGAGCCTGTTCCGTGTCGAGATGAATCGGTGACCGGCCGGACCGGGGGTGAAGCCGTGGCCGCGGCGTCGCTCTCCACTGCGGAGCGGTCGCTGGTGGAGGCGAGCGCCGCGCTGGCTTCGGGAAGCGAGGACGCCCTCCGCACAGCGCTCGCGGACGCGGCGCTCGCCGCCGACCCGCTGGAGGTGGAAGAGGCGCTGCTGCAGAGCTACCTGTTCCTTGGATACCCGGCCGCGCTCGCCGCGCTGGCCCTGTGGCGGAAGCTGAGCCCGGCGCCGCCCACGGGTGCGAGCCGCGACGACTGGCCGGGATGGGCGCGTCGGGGCGCGGCGCTTTGCCGGCGCGTCTACTCCACGCAGTACCGCGAGCTGCGCGACAACGTCCGGCGCCTGCACCCCGACCTGGAGCGGTGGATGGTGGTCGAGGGCTACGGCAAGGTGCTCAGCCGTCCCGGGCTGGCCCCGCTCACCCGCGAGTACTGCATCGTGGCTCTGCTCGCCGTGGCGGACGCCGGACCCCAGCTGTATTCGCACATGCGCGGGGCGCTCAACCTGGGCGCTCCGGCGGACGCGCTGGTGGAAACCCTGGAGGTGGCCGGTCGCTTCTTGGACGAGGCCCGGGGCGCGGCGGCCCGCGCCACTTGGCGCCGGGTGGTGTCCCGCCGGGAAGAAGGCGGGCCGCAGGTGCGGGACGGCGTACGGCCCGGTGAGCCGGATGGTGGGAAGGGCGGCGACCGGAACGCGGGGGAGATCGCGCGTCCGGACGGGGACGGAAGGTAGCGGATGGGCGAGGGGATCTTCGTCGACCGTGCCGTTATCGAAGTGGCTGCGGGAACCGGGGGGTCGGGGGCCGAGGCGTTCCGGCGGGAGAAGGGCACGCCGCGCGGCGGCCCGTCCGGCGGAGATGGCGGCCGCGGGGGGGATGTGGTGCTGGTCACGGATCCCCAGCTCTCGACCCTGCTCGATTTCAGCTACCGGCGTCACTACCGGGCGGAGAGGGGGCAGCACGGAGGGGGCAACAACCGCACCGGGCGCAGCGGGGCGGACCGGGTGGTGTCCGTTCCGCCGGGCACCACCGTGCGGGACGCCGACACCTCGGAGCTCATTGGGGAACTGGTCGCGGCCGGCGAGCGGGTGGTGGTCGCCCGGGGGGGACGAGGGGGGCGGGGCAACGCCCGCTTCGCCTCCTCGCGCAACCAGGCGCCGACGCGGTGGGAGCCCGGCGCGGAGGGGGAGGCCCGCCGTATCCAACTTGAGCTCAGGCTGATCGCGGATGTCGGCCTGGTCGGAGAACCCAATGCCGGCAAGTCGACCTTGCTCGCGAGCATTTCGGCGGCCCGGCCCAAGGTAGGGGAGTATCCCTTCACCACGCTCGTCCCCAGCCTGGGAGTGGTTCACCTGCCCGACTTCCGATCGTTCGTCCTGGCCGACATCCCCGGAATCATCGAGGGCGCCCACAAGGGGAAGGGCCTGGGGTTGCGGTTTCTGCGCCACGTCGAGCGCACGCGCACGCTGGTCTATCTGATTCCGGCCGACGCGAGCGACCCCCAGGCCGAGTACGCGCGGCTGCGCTCCGAGCTGCGGAGCCACTCCCTTGCACTGGCTGCAAGGGAGCATTGCCTGGTGGTGTCCAAGATGGACCTGGTGGATCCCGGCGCCCCGGCGCCCCGCATCGAGGCCCCCGACGCCTGGGGGTGCTTCGCGGTGTCGGCGGTGACCCGACGGGGCCTCGACGAACTGTGCGAGGCGCTCTGGCGCCGAACCCGACCGAGCTGACGGTCGTGTCCGGTCCATCGACTTCCCCCGCGGCGGAAGCCCCGCTCGACGTCATGAACGACGAGATCGTCGCCCGCATTCGCTGGACCCTCCACGAGGGATTCGGGGCGGTGAGCCTGCGGCACCTGATCGACAAGTTCGGTTCCGCCCGCGCCGCGCTCTCGGCGGATCGGAAAAAGCTGCCGCCGCCCGCCCGCCGGGCACGCGAGACGGGCGAAACCACGCGGCCGCTCCCGGAAGTGCTCGCCATCGCGCGGCGGATCGGGGCGTTGGCGACCGGATACAAACTGCCCGGGTTTCCGGCGCGCCTGAACCACCTGCACCACCCGCCGCCGCTGCTCTTCCTGCGCGGAGACCCCTCCCTGCTGAGCGCTCCCGCCGTGGCCGTGGTCGGGTCGCGCAAGGCCAGCGAGTACGGGCGCGGCATGGCGCGCAGCATGGGGGAGGGGCTGGCCCGGGCGGGAGTGGCGGTGGTGAGCGGGCTGGCGCTGGGGATCGACGGCGCCGCGCATCGGGGAGCCCTGTCGGCGGGGGGAGACACCATCGCGGTGCTCGGGTGCGGGCCCGACCGGGCACATCCACCCTCCCACCGCCGACTCTTCGGGGACATCCTCGAGAGAGGTCTTGTGGTCTCGGAGTTCCTGCCGGGCGAAGCGCCTCTCCCGCACCACTTCCCACGGCGCAACCGGTTGATCGCCGGCCTCTCCAGGGCGGTGGTGGTCGTGGAGGCTGCGATCAGAAGCGGCGCCCTGATCACGGTCGACCACGCCCTGGAAATCGGCCGGGACGTGTTCGCGGTTCCGGGAACGGTCGGCCGTCCCCGGAGCGAGGGAGCCAATGCCCTGATCCGCGACGGAGCCGGCCTGGTTACCAACGCCGACGACGTTCTCCTGGGAACCGGCCTCGCAGGCGCATGCCCGGATGCGCGCTCCCCCGACCGTACTCCCGCCGGACTGGACGCCCGCCAGCGGGCCCTGTGGGACGCGCTGGAGGCCGACCCCGACCACATCGACCTCCTCGCCCGGAGGGCCCGCATGGACATCGCGACCGCGGCGGCGACCCTGTCGGTCATGGAGGTTCACGGATGGGTGCGACGCGCGTCCGGGCTCCGCTTCGCCAGATCCCCGACCTGACGGCCCATGGACGAAGTCGCCCGGGCTGCCGGCACGCGGTGCGGGGAGCAACCTCGGGAAGAGCCGTCTTCGGTGGATGGCGCGACAGTATCCGTTTACGTGCACGCGCCCTTCTGCGCCCGCCGGTGCTTCTACTGCGACTTCGCCGTAAAGGTGGACCGTGAGGGCGGTCACGAAGCCTGGCTGCAGGCGATCTCCGCGGAATGGGACCAGGCCCGGCGCGAGGCGCTGTTCTCCTTCCCGGAGCCGCTCCAGACGCTCTACGTCGGGGGAGGCACGCCTTCCCTGCTGGGTCCCGGCGCCATGGGCGGGCTCGCAAGCCTGATCGGACCCCGCCTCCTCAGCCATCCCCTCCTGGAGTGGACCGCGGAGGCCAATCCGGAGAGCTTCACGCCCGCCATCGCGCGAGCCTGGCGAGAGGCCGGAGTGAATCGGGTCAGCCTGGGCGTCCAGAGCTTCCACGAGCCGTCGCTGCGCTGGATGGGACGCCTGCACGGTTCCGCGGGTAGCGCCGAGGCCGTGCACAACGCCCGGGGAGCCGGCTTCAGGAATGTGAGCGCGGACCTCATCTTCGGCCTTCCGGGGCACCTTGCGCGCGATTGGAGCGACGATCTCGGTCGCGCGCTCGACCTGGGGGTCGAGCACATGAGTCTCTACGGGCTGACGGTGGAGGCGCGCACGCCTCTGGGACAGGCCGTGGCAGGCGGGTGCGAGCGGGTGGCCTCCGAGGGTCGGTACCGGGACGAATACCTGGAAGCGGTGGAACGGCTCACCGGGGCGGGCTACCTTCACTACGAGGTCAGCAGCTTCGCCCTCCCTGGCCGGGAGTCCCGCCATAATGAAGTGTACTGGTCGGGCCGTCCCTACCTCGGTCTGGGCAACGGCGCGCACAGCTTTTGCAAGCCCTTGCGGCGCTGGAACCTGCGTGACTGGGAGGAATACAGTACATCGGTCGCGCAGGGGGGCTCCGCGATCGTGGGTCACGAGGTGCTGGACCCGGCCGCACTGCGCCTGGAGCGGATCTGGCTGGGACTCCGCGCCCGGAGTGGCGTGTCCCTGGCGTCGATGCCCGCGCGCGCCGACGGCGTGACGGAGCGATGGATTCGCCGGGGTTGGGCCCGGGCCGAAGCCGGCAGACTTCGCCTGACATGCGAAGGCTGGCTGCTGCTCGACGCCCTTGCCATCGAGCTGGACGAAGCAGTTACGAGTCGAAAGGACATGGAATGACGATGCGGACAGGCGGATTGCAGGAACGCATCGTCGTCCGCGAAGAGCTGACGGCGCGGGAGCGACAGGTATTGGAGGCGGTGGTACGCACCTACGTCGACACCGCCGGTCCGGTTGGCAGCCTCTCGGTGACGCGGCGCTGGAAGCTGGGGGTTTCGGCCGCCACCATCCGCAATACCATGGCGGAGCTGGAGTCGAAGGGGTATCTGGCCCGGCCTCACGCATCCGCCGGGCGGGTCCCGACCGACTCCGCCTATCGGTACTTCGTGGACCGCCTCATCCGCCCCACGCCCCTGACCAACGCGGAGCGCGACCGCATCGAGGAGGAGCTCGACCCGGATGCCGCCTCGCCGATCGAGCGCCTGGTGCGGCGAACCACCCGCGCCCTCAGCCTGATCAGCCACGAGCTGGGGCTGGGGCTGGTCCCGAGCCTGGACTCGGCGGTACTCGAAAAGATCGAACTCATCCGGCTCTCCTCGCACAAGGCGCTGATGGTGGCCACCGTGCGCAACGGGCTGGTGCGCACGGTCTACGTCGATCTTCCACTGGAGATTCCGCGGGATACCCTGGTGACCCTGACGGTCATCCTGAACGAGCGTCTCGCCGGGCTCACCTTCGCGGACCTGAGGGAGTCGCTGCCCGAACGCCTTCGCGACCCGGGCACGGACAGCGAAACCGCCACCGAGCTGCTGAACATCTTCATGGAGTCCGCGCAGTCGCTGCTGGACTGGCCGGAGGCCGGTGGATCGCCCGTGCTCTTCGGGCAGACCTCGGTCCTCGCCAGCCAGCCGGAGTTCACCAGCGGACAGCGACTCAAGAGCCTGATCGAATTGACCGAGCACAACCAGCTCATGGAGGGCGTGCTGAGCAACCGCAGCCACAGCGGCGGGTTGCGCATCACGATCGGTCAGGAGCATCGGGACGAAGCGCTGTCGAGCTTCACGCTCGTGACCGCCGAGTACCACGTGGGTGGGCTCAAGGGGGTGGTGGGGGTCATCGGTCCCACGCGCATGCCCTACGAAAAGGTCATCAGCCTGGTGGGCTACACTTCTTCACTCGTGAACGACATTCTGCGCTGAGCGCGGGGTCCGAATGGCAGACTACTACGAGACCCTGGGCGTTTCCCGGGGCGCGGACGTGCAGGAGATACGGAAAGCCTACCGGCGTCTGGCGATGCAGCACCATCCCGATCGCAACCAGGGTTCGCGGGAGGCGGAGGAGCGCTTCAAGGAGGTCACCCGCGCGTACGAGGTTCTGAGCGATCCGGAGAAGAAGGAGCTCTACGACCGCTACGGGGAGCAGGGACTCAACCGCGGCCAGGGAGGAGGCGGCTTCGGCGGCTTCGACTTCTCGGACGCGATCGAGATCTTCATGCGGGACTTCGGAGGCGGAGGCGCGTTCGGCGACCTTTTCGGCCGTCGCCCTTCCGGCACCGCGCCCAGCCGGAGAGGGAAGGGCATTCGCCTGCGTCTCGCCCTCACGCTGGCGGAGGTCGCGAGCGGAGTCGACAAGCGCTTGCGGGTGAGCCTGCTCGAGGCCTGCGACGACTGTGGCGCCACCGGGGCGCGTGGTTCCGGACCGACGCTCTGTCCGGGCTGCAGCGGCACCGGCCAGGAGCGCATCAGCCAGCGGTCCCCCTTCGGACAATTCGTGAGCGTGCAACCGTGCCGCAGGTGCGGGGGGGAGGGACAGGTCATCCACGATCCCTGTCCCGCATGCCGCGGCGAGGGCCGGGTGCGCGAGGAATCCACCATCACCGTCGAGGTGCCCGCGGGCGTCTCGTCGGAGAACTACATCACCCTGCGCGGGCAGGGCAACGCAGGGCCGCGGGGAGGACCGCGCGGCGACATCACCGTCCTGATCGCCGTGGAGGACCATCCCGACTTCAGGAGGGACGGCAACGACCTCGTCCACGAGCTTCACGTGACCTTCACCCAGGCCGCGTTGGGCGATCACGTCGACGTGCCGACCGTCGAGGGAATCGCGCCCCTTTCGGTGCCCGCCGGGATCCAGACCGGCGAGGTGCTGCGCATGCGCGGCCTCGGACTGCCCGACCTGGAAGGGGGCACCAGGGGCGACCAGCTGGTGCGCGTGGTCGTCTGGACCCCCGAGGACCTCGACCGGCGGCAGCGGGAGGCGCTGGAACGGCTGCGGGAGGTGGAGGAACCGGTGCCCGAGCATGCGGGGCGGGGCAGGCGAGGTTTCTGGGCACGCGTCAAGGAGGCCTTCGTACCGTAGGCGGCGTCCACGGGCTGCTGGCCCGCCGCCCGGTCCCATCCGTCGCGCCATGAAACCCGATCGCTGGCTCGCCGTCGTCGCCGGCGTACCCGATTCCGCCACGACCGGTCTGGTGGCCGCGGAACTCGTCCGCGCGGGTGCGCGTGCCGCGGTTGAGCAGGCGGACGGCACGCTGGTCACCCATTTCACGCCCCCCGCCGACGTCCCGGCGTTCCTGGCCGCCCTCGGCAGCGAACTGAACCGGGCGGCGGGCCACACGGTCGATCTGCGCTGGCACTGGCAGCCGCACGAGGAATGGGCGGAGACCTGGAGGCGAGGGCTCGGTCCCACGCGGGCCAGCCGCCGCATCACCGTGGCGCCGACCTGGGACCTCCCGCCGGAGCCGGATGAAGGCGTGCTGATCGTCCTCGATCCCGGTGTGGCGTTCGGCACCGCCGGCCACGCCTCGACCCGATGTGCCCTGCGGCTGCTCGACGCCGCGATTCGCCCGGGGGTCGCCATTGCGGACGTGGGAACGGGTTCCGGCATTCTCGCCATCGCCGCGGCCAGGCTCGGCGCCGGGCGCGTGCTGGCTGTGGACAACGATCCCATGGCCTGCGCAGCGGCCCTCGACAACGTGGACGTCAACCGCGCAGGCGCGGTGGTCGACGTCCAGGAGCGTGAGGTGTCGCCCGACTGGCTCGCAGCTCACCACCCTCTGGACGGCGTGGCCGCGAACATCGAGAGCGGGGTGCTGACCGCTCTCCTGCCCGGGTTCGCCGCCGCCCTGGCGCCCGGGGGCTGGCTCCTGGTGTCGGGTTTGCTCGCGGAAGAATCAGGCGACTTCGCCTACGAGGCCGCGCCCTGGGGTTTCCGTCTGCGGGACGACGATGCCGAAGACGGCTGGTGGGCGGGGACCTTCCGACTGGTTCCCGGACCCTCGGACGGGTAGGCGAACCACAGCCCCGCCGCGTTGCGTTGTCTCTGCAGCCGCCGGTGCTCCCTCAGCAGTCGGAACCAGCGGTTGACGGCGGACGGCGACTTCGCGTCCAGACTGCGGGCAAGGCAGGCCAGCGTTCGGTGGTTCCAGCGGACCAGAGGGTCGCGGTGTGGAAACCGGCGATCGTTGGTGTCAAGCAGGACCACCCAGGGGCAGGGTGTGAGATATTGCTCCGAGAGCACCTTCTCGTAGGGCCCCGGCGACTGGTGCAGGTTGCCGGCGGTCCACGCTCCGCGCATGGGATCGAGGAGGCGATACCGGTCGGGGTGGTGGAGCACGGCCTCGACCACCTGTGCAGCCGCGGGTTCCGCATCGCCCTCCCGCCCGAGCCTGCGCATGAGCGTGTCCAGGCTGGCGGCGATCATTCCGGTCTCCGACATCACCCGGTTGATTCGCTCCGCGATCTCGTTCAACCAGAGCCTCCGTCCATTCGAGGAAAGTCAGGGAGTCACCGGCGGATTCCCGGAATGAGTCCCAGATAGGTTAGGCTCTGGAGGCGGGCTCTCCCATGGCTCGATGGGAAGAAATGTTGTAAAGTGTTGATAGCAATGTTATTACGATGTATATGGTTAACTTGGTTCCCTAACCAGTTCCCGTTTCTTGGACTGGATACTGATCGACGCCTTCGGACGCTCTCGGATGTGCCATCCGGGTGCACTAGGTCGAAGAAGCCCACTCTTGGGGAGGTACCCGGCCGGCTTTCTCGTGGCAAGCGGGTGCGGCCCGTGACCGGGATTCCTCCACGATAGAAACTCATCCTTGCAAATTACAGCGGTGGGTTGACAGCGCGCACCGGTCCGCAGCTGGCTCTTCTTGCCCATCGGAGGCTGCGAGCTCTCTCGGCTCTCTTTCCCCGACTTGATTAGCTCGCTTTCCCGGCGGATACCGCAAGGCACGCCGCCGCTACCTGCTCCGGCGTCGCTTCGCCGTCGTCGGCCTTGAGTCTTTTCCGGCCTTCTCGGCTTCCTCGCTCATGGAGTGGTGACCGGGTTACAACAAGCACTTCCCAGGGAGGGGGCTAACCTCCGAAGGACTTCTCGGCGATCATCTTCATGGTCTCCGCAATGGCTTGAGTCGTGAGTGTACTCTTCGCCTTCGCGAGCATCGCCTTGGCTGACTCCAACAGCTTCCCGTCTCGACTCTCGGCAGCACGAACATACTCTTGGCCACGAGCGGTAAGGCCGTAGATGTGCCCGACCACTATGGATCGCTCTCCGCTCAAGTAGCCCTCCAGCTCGATGTCGGCCCGAATGAAGCCGCCATCGGCACACAGATAGAGGTGGTAATCCACCTCCTGCTGGGCGACTCCTAGCGTCCGCGCGATATCTTGCTCCGTTGCCCGAGAAGGAAAGACGTCTTCGTCCGCCAGGAATTGCATGATCCTGAGCGATGTGTCTGGATTCTCTCTCATTGCGGGGGCTATTCCTTAGTTCAAGGGGTGTGATGGAGAGAAGCGTCGGGAGCTGCTTGCGATTAGCATATGGTCGGTCAGCGTCAAGGGGAAGCACTGAAGTGAAGCCGGGGGTGAATGTGCTTGGAGCCGAGGCCCGAAACTTTACGTTGCGCTGCCGAGTCTTCCGTGTCGGCGATCAGGTCCCGGTACATGAGCCGCCGGCCGACCATTCCCGGCCACGACATGCTCCATCTGCTGGATTGGGTCGAGATCGTGGATGTTGTGACGGCCGCAGGACTCGGCGACGTAGCGGTGCGGGTGCTTCGGGGCAGCCGGTGGAAGGTTCGCTCTGTAGGCTCGTTTCGGCATCGACCACGGTTCGACGCCGTTCGTGTAGATCTTCTCGCTCTCCAGGTAGGGGACGTACTCCCGCCTCATTCCATCCCTCTTCCCAGACGGGAACACAATAGGCCTCCAAGGACCTGCTTGGAGCCCCGGAGGACTCGCGGCCACGGACTTGAGGCTTTACCCTGTGTTCGCCCGGTTGATCGCCAGCGCGCAAACACCTTATCGTTTTTCGACCTCAATCTCGCATCCAAGACTCTGATTCCGGGGCCGACGGGAGACCGCCATTGAGCCGCTTCAAGGACGCCGAGCCCATCTTGGCCGCAGCCGAACGCTGGAAGCGGCGGTGCCTCTTGGGTGAGAAGTCACTGTTTGCGGAGCGGTCCCTTTGGACCCGCGAGGGCTTTGACGAACTGAGCCGACTGTATGTGGAGAGCATTGAAGACGGTTTGCCCGCATCCTCGTGGCTGAGTGAACTTGAGCGCACGGTCAAGCCCGGGTCGCCAGATGCCAGTTGCCTTTGGGCGGAAATGACATGGGTGTACCGCCTGATCCACCACTCGCGATCTATGGGGGCGGCCAAGAAGCGCGCCCGAATCGCCGAGATCTGGAATTGGTCGGGGCGAGACTTTCCAGCAGATCACGACCTGTTGAGCGACTCCGTGCTCGGAGCAGGCGTCGCCAACCCGGGTGCGGCGTACAACACATTGGCGTGGAAAGAATTCCGCTTCTTCGCGTCCGTCATGCTCCGATGGGTCTCGCTGGAGATTGACGAGCGCGAATCCCTCCTCGACCACCCATGGGATTTCGCGTCATGGCTGGATGCTGGAGAGTTTACTGAGAATCGGATGTTCCGCCACATACTGCTCTTCCTTCTCTTTCCCGACGAGTTCGAACCGATCTCGACAGGCAAGCATAAGGCCAAGATCGTGATCACCCTGTACGGTGGCAACTGGATGGAACTCACCGATGACGTTGCGATCGACCGAGCCGTCCTTTCGATCCGTCGGCGCCTCGAAAGTGAGTATCCCGATGAGATTCACTTCTTCCGCTCACCGGTCAAGGAACTCTGGCAGGAAGAGCGCCGCAGTCCCGACGGGAGCGGCCATGCAGGCGGCAGCCCGACCAGCGGAAAAAACGATGAGGATCCAAGACATCGCAGCTACACCGCGACGCAAGCCCTGCAAGACCTCTTCATTGATCCCGGCCATTTTGCCCGCCTTGTCCAGGCCATCAAGTCCGGTAAAAACCTGATCCTCCAAGGGCCGCCCGGCACCGGGAAGACCTTCATAGCCCGCCGAATCGCTTGGTCCCTGATTGGCCGCCAGGACTCCGACCCGATCGAGATGGTCCAGTTCCACCAGTCCTACGCCTACGAGGATTTCGTAGAAGGCTTCAGGCCCACCGAAGGGGGAGGCTTCGACCTGAAGCCCGGTGTCTTCCGGCGTTTTTGCGAACGGGCGCGGGCCAACCCGGACATCCCCCACGTCTTCATCATCGACGAGATCAACCGCGGCAACCTGTCCCGTATCTTGGGCGAACTCCTGATGCTCATCGAGGCCGACAAGCGCAGCGAGGACTACGCCGTCACGCTGCCCTACTCCGACACGCGGTTCCACGTCCCCGGCAACGTCCACCTGCTCGGCATGATGAACACCGCCGACCGCTCGTTGGCCTTGGTCGATTACGCGTTGCGCCGGCGATTCGCCTTCGAGACGCTGGAGCCCGCATACGGGACCGAGTACGGCCGGGATGCGTTCGAGAAACACCTCTCGGACAAGGGCGCGGATCCGAACCTGGCGCGCCGCATCTGCGACCGGATGAGCAACCTCAACGAGAAGATCGCAAACGACAAGGAACTCGGCCGGGGCTTTCGGATTGGCCACAGCTACTTCGTTCCCGGCGATGGCGACGCGCCTTCGGAGGATTGGTACAGGCACGTCGTGGACACCCAGATCGCCCCGCTTCTCCGGGAATACTGGTTCGATGCGGCGGAAGACGTGGAGAGGGATGTGGCGCGACTCACCGCGGACGCCCGACCTTGACGAACATCCCGATCCTCAACGTCTACTACCTCCTCTGCTACGCCTGGGGCCGGGTTCAGGAGCGGGACACACGACGGCTGGCCACGCTCGGCGGCCTCTCGACGGTCCAGGACCTTCTCGGCAAGGTGCTCGCGGGCGGTGTCAGCCACCTCTTCCGCCGCGGCATCGACCGCGGCTACGTGGAACGACGCGAGGACCTCGCCGGAATCCGCGGCAAGCTGGCGGTGAGCGAGACGGCGAAGCGGGCGCTCCGCGCGCGCAGCCGGGCCGCCTGCGACTTCGAGGAGTTGTCCGCGGACATTCCGCCGAACCGCATTCTGCGCACGTCGCTGCATGGGCTGCTGGGGAGGCGGGTCACGCTGCACCGCGATGTCCGTAGCGACGTGCGCGCCGCCTACAGACGGCTCGATGGCGTGTCGCGGACTCGCCTCACGAGGAATGCCTTCGGCCAAGTCCAGTTCGGGGGTAACCGGCGGCTCTATCAGTTCCTGCTCTCGGTGTGCAGGCTCCTATACGAGAGTTCGGTGGTCGATGAGAACACCGGGCGCACGGCCTTCCGCGACTTCCGGCGGGATAGGGCGACCATGTGGGCGCTCTTCGAGGAGTTCGTCACGGGATTCTACGAGCGCGAGCAGCGTGTTTATCGGGTGAATCCGGGGGGCAGCCGTCGCATCCATTGGGCGGACGCCAGCGCCGAGGACGACGCCAACAGGGCTCGAATCCCCGTCATGACAGCCGACGTGATCCTGGAATCGTCCGAGCGCCGGATCATCCTGGACACGAAGTACTACCGGGACGCGCTGGCGCGCGGACGCAGTCCCGGGACGGGCAAGTTGCACTCGGACAACCTGTACCAGTTGCTCGCGTACCTGCGGAACCGCCAAGCGACGAACCCAGGGCGGCCCAAGCACGAAGGCATCCTGCTGTACCCGGAGACCGGCCAGCCGCTGAGAGCGGACATTCGCCTCGAAGGGTTCCCCATCCAAGCCCGGACGGTCAACCTCGATCGGGACTGGCGGCAGATTCACAGGGAAATGCTGGAGACCATCGGGCTCCCACGTCCCTACTCGTAGTGCACCTTCGCGCCGGATGCCACAGCCGGGTATTGGGCGGCGGACGAATGTGGCGAAGTCGCTCCACGCTGTGCCGTTCAGGACCGCCGTTGCATTGCGGACGAGTCGCTTGGTGCGCCCTACGTGGTCTAAGCCAGCCGACTCCACGTTGAACGTGGCGGTCTGGCAAGGGGCGGCTCCGCCCCCCTTAGACCCCATGGGCTTCCGCGCCACTGTCGGCGCGGTGGAGGGCGGGGGCCGCCTCCAGAACCGCCGTCCCCGTCTGCCCCGGACGGCTGTCCGCCGAGGGCCTGGCCGGGCAAAGCGCCCTGTCCCGACAAGCAGGGCTCGTTCCGGCGGGTCGAGCGACTCGGGCCGGGCCGCTTGGTGGGCCGCCGCCGTTGCCGCCAGGCAGACGCCCGCGCGGCCGCCGGTACGCACTCCGGGCCGGCTGCGGCCCGCGAACTTCGTGCGTCAGCGAGGACGTTGTTGGGGATCTGAAGGGGGCGCAGCATCCCCTCGCCAGCCGCGATGTTCAACATCGCGTGTGCTGGCTTAGCCACAGTAGCGTGGCTCAGCCAGCCCCTGCGGACGCCTCCGCAAACGCCGCTCAGGGCCCCGCCCGAGCGAGCAGTGCGAGGACTCGGTCGTTGCTCACCCCGATCCGGTCGGGCTATTCATGAACGGTCGGCTTTCGAGGACAGAGGGTGAGCATGGTAACGGCAAGGGTGACGATTACGACGGTGGGCGGCGGCCTCGCGGACGACGAGGGCAAGCCATGACAGTGCCCGCCGATGGCCGGGATTCGAGAAACGCGGCCCGGCGCGTAAAACTGTTCGGTCGCCCGGTTGCGTCCTTGGACCGTCCCGAGTTGATTCGCTGGTTGCGGAAGTTCACCAACGCACACCCCAACCCGACCGGCATGCTTGCCCGCGAAGCACGCCGCTGGTTGGTCGAACTCGAACGCTGTGGCGATCGAGAGCCCCGTTGATGACAAAGGCGACCCCTGGCGACGACGGCGCTCCCTCCACGAGCCGCATTCCGCCCTACCCTTACCCCTCGGGGACCTGAGTTCGTCGATCCTGGGCGATTCTACGACCCGTAACTTTCCCGAAATACCTCGTTATGCCCGCCAGCAGCCGCCGAGCCCGTCGCGCAGGGCGTCAGTCCCAGGGACCTCCCTCTACGCACCTCACGGATGCTCAGTCGCGACTGAGAACGGCTTGGACGCAACTCCAGCCGTGGACAGGACCGCATCAGCGTTGCGGATGAAAACACGAAGTTGATAGGTGCCATCGATCGGAGCGTTCCAGCCTGTTGCCGGAACGTATGCGTGGATGGACAGGGACGTATCGAGCACCTCGCCGGGACCGATCGACACCTCCTCCACCACGAGGTTGCAGAGGGAGCTCCAGACCGGCTGCCATTGCCCCCCCGGTCCAACTCGATCAAGAGTACTCCCGCAATCGTGGTACCAAAGCAGCTCTCGGGTCTGATTCTCGATCGAGATCGCAAGCTGGCCGTGGATGTAGTCCTCGCCAACCTGAAACTCGTAGTCTGTCGCGGTCACGACAACCGGTTCAGGCGACACATCGAACGGACCCCAATCGCACCCTGATCCGGCCACCAACGATCCGCTGATCGCCAGACCCGCCAAAACCCAACGGCACAGGTCACTCCCCCAATCGAAGGTCATGCCCGCTTCCTGCGAACGATGTTCACTCGAATCACTTCTAGCTCTCGCCACAGTCGTAGGGTCCGCACTGGCGCTCAAAGTACGTCGGCGCCGTGTAGAACCGAGGCTCCCCTTCGTACTCGCACACGGTGAGCCCCGCGAAATAGTCGGGGTCGTTCGTCACGCCATCGAACTCGCAGCTATAGTTGATCGCTCCCTGGGCGTTCGGCGCCTGCCATGCGAACGAGAAGTCGATGTCCGGCCAGCAGTAGTCGCCTTGGAACTCGCCGCGGACTGTGTCGGGCCGGGGGTAGTTTCGGATGTGGTACGCCCAATCGCCCTTGAACGTACCTCGCACCTCGACGCGCTCCACCTCCTCGAGTTGCAGCGTCCAGTTCGGCTGGAACGCTTCGTTCACCACCCACTTGCCCTGCCATGTCCCGTCGAGCGGCATGTAGGGAGCACCGCCGCCGACGCTGTCGCACGACTCGATATCGAGCGCTTCGCAGGAGCTGAGCAGCACCAGCAGCAGAAGGGATCGCGCCGCGTTCATGGCTTTCACCTTGAGGAGCAGGACTGTGCACAGTGGATTACCCACCGGCTGCGGCGCAAGTTCTCCGGAAGCTGCGGCGCCAGACCCGCAAACCGCCTTCGAGGCCGTGGGCGGATGCTGCGGCACGTCATGTCAGGTCTCGGTGCCTGCCCCCCGGCCCTCCAGATAAGCCGCCCAGTCCTCCATGAGCCGCCTCCGCCGCTCGAACAGGTCCGTGCGCAGGTACGCCGCCTCGACCTTGTTCTGCACGACATGCGCCAGCGCCGCCTCGACGACCTCCCTCGGATGGTCGGTCTTCTCAGCGGCCCAATCCCGGAACGATGAACGGAACCCGTGCGGCACCGCCGAGATTCCGCAGCTAAGGAGCAACCGCCCCGGCCGCTTTCTGGTCAAGGGCTTCCC
>MPMR01000013.1 GCA_002238605.1 BD2-11 clade cluster bacterium bin43
GCCGATGCTCTGCTCAATCCGATCACCCTGTCCTGTGTGAGATGGATCGAAGGCCTTGAGTGCATCGGGAAAACGCCGGATCTCGCGTTCCAGACTGCCCCAACCCAAGACGCGGATCTTGAGGGGCTTGCCTCGGTTTTCACTCACCGAAATAGATAGATGACGGGCGAGCTTCTGTGTTTTTTCGTCGTCCGGCGCGGTGCTTACGATGATGTATTCTGAGAGGGGCGGTGAAAAGGTCAACGCCTTCTCAACCTCGGCTCTGATTTCAGACTCGGTGAGCCTCTGGCCCTCACTCTTCAGCTTGCACTGGACACCAACGATACTTTCTGGTTGACCGTCACGCCAACCCGTGAGGTCGACACCGTGCTGCTCCTGCCCGCGGCGGCCATGCAGTTGTACTGAGTGGTCCCCGAGAACGCAGCGCCACAAGATCTCATTGCAGCGCTCGAAAGCCTGTTCGTCACTGGGTTTGGGAATCTGCGTGGCGGTGAATTCGGACATGGCTATTGGCCTTCGAGTAGCGAAACGCAGGCTGCGAAACATAACCTTGGCGTGGGAGGTGGGCATGCTGGTGGTGGTCGAGTTTCCGGAGGCCGACCAGAAGAAGCTGGAGCAGTGGCGACATCGCGGAGCGTTGCGGTACGCCGCTTGGCTCCGGCCCCTCCTGTTCGCGTTGGGAATGTGCCGCCCGACCAACCAGTACGCTGCGGCAGCGTGGCGTTGACCGAGGGCCTGCCGACGTCCGGGCGGCTTCGAAGATCGCGGCAACCAACGCCGAAGTCCGTCTCGTACCGGACAGCCTCGCGCCGGTGGAGGTGCACGCCTCCTCCCATGCGGATGCACCCGGCCCCATGGAAAAGAGCAGCGCCAAATGCCCGCCATTTGACCCGATTTGTCCGCTGTTTGAGCACGACAGACCCGGTCACGGCCTCACGGCAAGAATGGCAGATCGTGCAGTCCTGATTGACTTTAGACGATTTCTTGCTGAGATTCGCGCCATCTGGGAGACACCTGATAAGCGTGAGGTTGGGTAGTTCGAATCTCCCTCCGTGGGTCGTCCAGAACTGCGAGGGCCTCGGCCGTCATCGGTGTCTGGTGCCCGGTTCGATCAACGCCCCCTCCCCAACCCTCGCGGTGGCCCACTCCCCCACGGACGAGGACGCCGCATTCCCCAGCCGCCCCATCGAGATCGTCTCCTGGGCAACCCCGGGTGGCCCCTCGGACCTCCTCCCGCGAGCACTGGCCGATGCCGCGCCGCCGCACCTGGACGGGCAGCGCGTGAACGTGATGACCCGGCAGGGCGGGGCGGGGGCCGCCGGCATGCAATACATGCAGGGCCGCGTGGGGGACCCTCATGTACTCGGCGTGCCCCGGCAGCTCCGCCAGAAAATCCGCTAGCGGCATCACCTCCACGCCGTCCATCAGTTGGGGCCGGTCACCCAGGAAAACGACGATTCGGCGCCTTACCCGCCCACTCCGGGAGGCAAGCGATCGCAGGCCCCGGAGCATGCTCCGGGTGACGCGATGTCCCGCCTTGACCTCGATTCCCCACAAGTCACGCCCCACCTCGAGCACGAAGTCCACCTCGGCGCCGGACCGGGTCCGGTAGTGGAAGAGCGCGGTCTCCGGCCACAGCGTTCGCAGGCGGCGATGCAGTTCGCAGGCGACGAAGTGCTCCAGCAGGATCCCGCGCTCGTCGGGGAGCGGTGTGTCGAGCGGCCGCCTCAGGAGGGCGTTGCGCACGCCGATGTCGAAGAGGAAGAGCCGGGGATGTCCTACCGCGCTCGACCGGCTGGATCCGCTCCACGCCGGAACCCGCACATGACCAGAGTGTCCTCCAGGACCTCGAGGTAGCGGCGGGCGGTCTCGTACCGGAGTCCGGCCTGCCTGCACAGCGCCTGGACGTTGAGGATCCGGCCTGACGACGCGGCCAGGAGGTCCAGCAGTCGCGAGAACCCCCCCAAATTGCGCACCAGAGCTTCGGCCTGCACCTCCTCGCGCAGATAGGTGTCCGCATAGCTTCGCAGGTCCGCGGCGCGCAGCTCTCCGTCCCGTTCCGCGTAGATACCGGGCAGCGTCCCATGCGCAAGCGCGCGATCCAGGTCGAAGTCCTCACCCAGCTCGCACGCGATCCACGGTTTTTCCACCCCGCCGACTCGAAGTCCCGCAGGTCTACTTCGATCTCTTGGCCGAGGGCGACGCCGTACTGCTGGTGGCCCCCCACCCACGCCCCACGCATATTCTCCCACATGGAAAACCGAGCAACGAGCGCATCCCCACGTCGAATACGCACCGCAACCCTCCGGGGCACCTGCGAGCCCCGGTCCGCATCCAACCCCCCCCACCTCATCACCCTCGCGTTCGCCCTCCTGGCCTCAGCCACCTGCTCGCCGGGCGGGGAGGACGCCGCCTTCCCCAGCCGCCCCATCGAAATCGTTTCTTGGGCCACCCCCGGCGGGCCCTCGGACCTCCTCTCGCGGGCGCTGGCCGATGTCGCGCCGGCGCACTTCGACGGGCAGCGCGTGGACGTGATGACCCGGCAGGGCGGAGCGGGAGCCGCCGGCATGCAGTACATGCAGGGCCGCGCGGGGGACCCTCACGTGCTCGGCGTGTTCACGGCGAGCGGGACGGTGAACATGGCGACGGGGCGGATCCCGTTCGGCCCGGAGGACTTCACGCCCATCCTCCGCATCCAGATCGATCCCTTCCTCGTCGCGGTGCGGGACGACAGCCCCTTCCGCACGCTGGGAGACCTGTTCGAGGCCGCTCACGCCCGGCCCGGCGAGGTGTCGGTGTCGGGGTTCGGGGCGGCGTCGGCCCATTTCCTCGGCTTCGTCCGGTTGCGGGCGGCGGCGGGAGATCCGGATGTCCGCTGGATCGCCTACGAGGGGTCGGCGGACGCGGTGGTCGCGGCGCTCGGCGGCCACACGGACGCGGCGCACACGAATTACAATATCGTGCGCGAGCACCTGCGCGCGGGGACGATGCGCGTGCTGGGAACCGCGCTGCCCGTCGAGGCGCTCCCGGACACCCCGAGCTACGCGGATCAGGGCTACGACCTCCAGCCCGTCCACTGGCGGGGAGTGGTGGGCCCGCCGGGGCTGGACCCGGAGACGCGGGCCGACATCCGCGCCCGCCTCATGGCCTCGATCGACGATCCGGCGTTCCGGGAGTACATGGAGCGCGCCGCCCTCGAGTACGCGACGATGGAGGATGCGGAGGCGTTCGGGGCCTGGATGACGGAGGAAGTCACGACGAGCCGGGACCTGCTGCGACGGCTGGGAATCCTGGATGGGTAGCCGCTCCGCGCGCGGAAGCCCGCCGCTGCGCCTCCTGGCCGAGGCGGGCCTGCTCGCCGTCGTAGGAGCCGCGGTCCTGCTCGACTCGCGCGGCTATCCCCCTTCGCTGGCCGAGGGCGCCCCGGGCCCGGCCTTCTTCCCCCGGCTGCTCGCGGCGCTCCTCATCGCCTGCGCGGCCTGGCTCGCGATCCGTGCCTGGAGGGGCGCGAGAGGGAGAGGATCGGGCGGTGCGAAGGACAGTGGCTCGGGCGGCGAATCGAGCGCTGGACGTTCCCGCGGAAATGCATCCTCGGACTCTGCCGCGGGCGTACGGGCAAGCACCCGCGTCCAGCGCTTCGGAGTGTGGGTCGCGGTCGCCTGGATCGCTGCCTTCCTCCTCGTATGGCCCCGGCTTGGAACCGTCCTCTCGGTGCCGCTTCTCGTCGTCGGTCTCATGTGGCTGACGGGCGAGCGTTCGTGGCGGACACTGGTCTCGGTGCCGCTCGCCTTCGCCGGGTTCATCTACCTGGTTTTCATGGTCCTGCTCGGCGTGCCGCTGCCGACCGGGTTCTGACCGGGCGACGCGGGGCGTGTCGGCCTTTCTCGACGGTCTCCTGACGGCGCTCCAGCCGGGGAACCTCGCCGCGCTGCTGGGCGGCAGCCTGCTCGGGGTGTTCGCCGGGGCGATGCCGGGGCTGAGTTCGACGGTGGGGCTCGCGCTCGTCCTCCCGTTGACCTTCGCGCTCGACCCGACGCCGGCGCTCCTGATGATGGTCTCGATCTACATGGCGGCGGAGTACGGAGGATCGATCACGGCGATCGCGATCGGGGTTCCGGGCAGCTCGCCCGCGCTCGCGACGACCTTCGACGGCTACGCCATGACGCAGCGGGGCGAGGCGGGGCGCGCGCTGGGGATCTCCCTCTTCTCCTCCATGAGCGGGGGGATCCTGGGGACGATTCTCCTCGTGCTGGCGCTCGGGCCGCTTTCGCGGGCGGCGATCACCTTCGGGCCGGCCGAGTACTTCGGGCTCGGCGTGTTCGGCCTCTCGATCGTCGCGAACCTCGTGGGAAGGGATCCTCTGAAGGGGATCATCAGCGCGCTGCTGGGACTCGTTTTCTTCATCGTCGGGCTGGACGTGCTCACGGGGGCGCCGCGGCTCACCCTCGGCACGAACATGCTCATGGACGGGCTCGGGCTGGTGCCGATGCTGATCGGCTTCTTCGCCATTGCCGAGGCGCTGAAGGCGGCGGCCGGCGGGCGCAAGGAGACGGCGCCCGGGGCCGGCATCACGGGGGCGCTGCCCGGGGCCCGTGAGCTGTTCGGGCTCTGGCGCACGATTCTGCGCGGGTCGGCGATCGGCGGGCTGATCGGGGCCATCCCCGGCGCCGGGGCGACGATCGCCTCGATCGTGGCGTGGAACGAGGAGCGGCGCGTCTCGAAGGACCGCGAGCTGTTCGGGACGGGAGTGCCGGCCGGCATCGCGGCGCCCGAGGCGGCGAACAACTCCTGCGTGGGCGCCGCCATGATCCCCCTCCTCGCGCTCGGGATTCCGGGGTCGGCGAGCGCCGCCGTGCTGCTCGGCGGCCTCACCGTGCAGGGCGTCGCGCCGGGCCCGCTGCTGATGGCCGAGCGCTCCGAGCTCGTCTACGCGCTGTACGCCGGGTTCCTGGTGGCGGTGCTGCTCATGCTGGCCGTGGGGCGCCTCGGGATCCCCCTGTGGACGCGCGTCGTGCGGCTGCGCCCGTCGATCCTGATGCCGCTGGTCGTGGCCATCTCGCTCGTGGGCGTCTTCGCGCTGCGCGGGAACGCGGCCGACGCCTGGGTGGCCCTCTTCTTCGGGGTCGTCGGCTTCGCCATGTTGCGGGCCGGATATCCGCTGGCGCCGGCGGTGCTCGGCCTCATCCTCGGTCCCATGATCGAGACGAACTATCGGCGGGCCCTCACGCTGTCGTCGGGCTCGCACACGGTCTTCCTCGAGAGTCCGATCGGCCTGGTGCTGCTCGCGCTGGCGGTGGTCAGCTTCGCGGCCCCGGCGGTCAGGAACCGTCTCGTTTCCGCAAAACGACAAGCAAAGGAGCAAGAGTGAGCGCGACACGCGCGGTCATCGACTTCATCCTCGAAACGAACATCACGGACTTCCCGGAGCGGCTGCTGAGCGAGGGGCGGCGCTGCGTGCTGGACGGCACGGGCGTGATCCTCGCCGGGTCCACGGACGCCTGCTCCCGCATCGTGCAGGACCAGATCGCGGCGCAGGGGGGGCACGCGGAGGCGACCATCTTCGGGCCGCCGGACACCCGCGCCCCGGCCTCGCTCGCGGCGCGCGCCAACGGCACGGCGGGCCACGCGATGGACTTCGACGACACGCAGCTCTCGAACGCCCCCGACCGCATCTTCGGGCTCCTCACCCACCCCACGGTGGCGCCGCTGTCGGCGGGATACGCGATGGCGGAACGGGTGGGAGCCACGGGCGCCGAGTTCCTGGAGGCGTTCCTGATCGGCTTCGAGGTGGAGTGCAAGATCGCCGAGGCGATCGATCCCCGGCACTACCGGGAAGGGTTCCACTCGACCGCGACGATCGGCACGCTCGGGGCCTGCGCGACCGCCGCCAGGCTGGCCGGGCTGGAGGCGGACGACCTCGCCATGGCGCTCGGCATCGCGGCGAGCCTCTCGTCGGGGATCCGGCTCGGGTTCGGCACCATGACCAAGCCGCTCCACGCCGGGCGCGCCGCCGAGAACGGCATCGTGGCGGTCGACCTCGCGGCGCGCGGCTTCACGGCCGGCAGCGATGCGCTGGAGGCGCCGTGGGGGTTCTTCCGCGTGTTCGGCGGCGGCTTCGAGCCCGAGCGGCTGGTCGGCGCCCTCGGCGCGCCCTACACCCTGCTCGACCCCGGCGTGTCCGTGAAGCCCTTCCCCTCGGGAAGCCTCGGCCACCCCAGCATGGCCGCCATGCTCGAACTCGTGACCGAGCACGACCTCGCGCCGGAAGACATCGCCGGCATCACCTTCCGCGCCGGCCACAACATCCTGAACCCGCTGCGGTATCCCGTCCCTCGCAACGAACTGGAGGCGAAGTTCTGCATCCCCTTCGTCCTCTCGAGCATCGTCCTCCGCCGGCGGGCCGGGATCCGCGAGTTCCACGACGACTTCGTCCTCTCCGAGGAGGCGGCGGACATGATGCGCCGGGTGACCGTCCAGTTCGACGAGCCGATCGACGCGCGCGGCTACGACCGCATGCGGAGCGCGATCGACGTCCGCCTCCGCGACGGCACCGAACTCTACACCGAGGCCGACACCTATCCCGGCGGTCCAGAGCGCCCCCTGAGCCGGGCGGAACTGCACGCCAAGTTCCGGGACTGCGCGAGTCTCGTGATGGACGGCGCGGGGATCGATGCGGCGCTGGAAGTCCTTGAGCGGGTGGACGAGCTCGGGCATGTCGGGGAGCTTGTGGGGGCGCTTGCGGCCGTCTCTGCCGGAGCTTCCACAGGCGTCCCCGCCGGAGTCTCGACGTGAGCCGGCTGAGGGGTGTCGCCGACGCTTTCGTTCCGTTGCCGGCGAGAAGATCCGGGATCTCCGCAGAGCGAGCAGCCCATCAATCTGGATGAGCGAACGGATTCACGACTTCGACCCCAGCCGGCTCGAAATCCTTTCGGTTGCGGGTAACCACGACGAGTCCGTGAGAAAGTGCGGTCGCCGCAATCAGGCTGTCCTTGACGGGCATCGATCTCCCACGGGAGCGGAGTCGGGCGAGGAGTTCGGCCCAGCGGAGTCCGGTATCCGCGTCCAGCGGCACACAGTGGATCCGGCGCACGACCTCGGTGAACCAGAACTCGAGGGAGTCGCGACCTCGCCCGGGTCTCAGCAGGCGTATCCCGTACCGGACTTCGCCGAGGACCACGGGGTTCACGACCAGGTGCTGCTCGTGGTTCCGCAGCCACTCGATCACATTCGGGTCCGGGTTCGGCCGCGTGGCCTCGGAGAGGACGTTCGTGTCGACCAGATACCTAATCGACCGGTTCCTCGATCCCCGGATCCTGCAGGTCTGCGGTCGACTCGGAGGGAACGGGCACGAACCACCCCTTCTCCGGACAGGCCAGCAACCAGTCCACCAAGCCTGCGTTCGCCGGTGCCTCGGCGCGGGCGAGACGGTAGACTCCCGGTCCGAGCCGCTCGATTTCGAACTCCTGGCCGGGGGCGACGCCGTCTTGCTGGCGAAGCTCGGCGGGAAGGACGAGTTGTCCCTTGGTCGAGATGATGGTCCTCATAGCGGGTAAGATATCAGACTTACCCCTGTAGGGTAAGAGCCGCTCAAGCCGTCATCCGACCGTTCGTCGGAGCGCGGCGATGCTCGCACATGCCCATGTCACGCGGTAGTTTCCCGCCGGAAAACCACCACCTCCACACGCAAGGCCGCCACACACCCGCATGTTCGCCCGCTACCTCGCCGGACGCGTAGCCCAGCTGGGCGTGGTATTGCTTCTGGTATCGGTCGCGGTCTTCTCGATCATGCACGCCCTCCCCGGGGATCCAGTGCAGCTGATGCTCTCCGGAGCCGAGAGCGGATCGGTGACGCCGGAGCGGCAGGAGCAGCTGCGCGAGGAGATGGGGCTTAACGACCCGCTCCCCGTGCAGTATGGCCGGTTCCTGCGGGGCGCGGTCACGGCCGATCTGGGAACCTCGGTCCGACTGCGCGCGCCTGTCCTCGACCTGATCCTCGACCGCCTGGGCTCGACGCTGGCCCTCAGCCTGGGCGGCATCCTCTTCGCGGTGATCATCGGAGTGACCACGGGAGTGCTCGCCGCCCTCAAACAGGGCTCGTGGATCGACGGGTTCAGCCGGGTGCTCGCCTACGCGGGGGTGTCGCTGCCCCTATTCTGGCTCGGTCTCCTGCTGATCCTCGTGTTCTCGTTCTGGCTGCCATGGTTCCCGCCGGCGGGATCGGAGGGGCTTCGTTCGCTCGTGCTTCCGAGCCTGTCGCTGGGGCTCCTGTCCGCGGGGGTGATCGCGCGGCTGACGCGGGCCTCGCTGCTCGAGGTGCTGGTCGAAGACTACGTGCGCGCGGCGTGGGCGAAGGGCCTGCCCAGGCGCATCGTCTATCTGAGGCACGCGCTCCGGAACGCCTTCCTTCCGGTTCTGACCATCCTCGGGCTTCAGTTTGGGGCGATGCTCGCGGGCGCGGTCGTGACGGAAACGGTCTTCAGCCGCCCCGGGCTGGGCCGCCTGGTGGTGAGCGCGATCCTCTGGAAGGACTATCCGCTGGTGCAGGGGATCGTGCTGTTCATGGCCACCGCCTACGTCGTCGTGAACCTGCTCGTGGATCTGCTTGCGGCCTGGCTCGATCCGCGCATTCGCGACGGGGCGCCGGCATGACCGTCGCGGGCCGCACCCTGACTCCGGGGTTCATCGCCGGAAGCTGCATCCTTGCGGGGTGGGTGCTGCTGGCCATCTTCGCCGCCCTCGGCTCGCCCCATGATCCGCTGGCCACGGTCTCCGGGGCACGCGAGGCGCCCTCGGCGGAGTTCTGGTTCGGGACGGACCGGCTCGGCAGGGACGTCTTCAGCCGCGTCGTGTACGGCGCGCGCGTGTCGCTCATCCTCGGCTTCATCAGCGTCGCCATCGGCTCGGTGCTGGGCTCCGCGCTGGGGCTCGTGTCCGGCTACTACCGCGGCCCGGTGGACACGGTGCTGATGCGCATGGTGGATGCGATGCTGGCCTTTCCCGGCATCCTCCTGGCCCTCGTCGTCATCGCGGCGCTCGGCCCGAGCATCACCAACGTCATGGTCGCGGTCGGCGTGTCCACGATCCCGCGCTACGCGCGCCTGGTGCGGGGGACGGTGCTGACCGTGCGCGAGCAGGAATACATCGACGCGGCCCGGCTCCTGGGCGTCCCGGATGTCCGGATCATCCTGCGCCACGTGCTCCCGAACACGGCGATCCCGCTGCTCGTGCTCTCGACGCTCGAGTTCGGACACGCGATATCGGTGGGCGCGGGACTGAGCTTTCTGGGACTGGGCGCGCAGCCTCCGACGCCGGAGTGGGGGCTGATGGTCGCCGTGGGTCGCGACGTGCTGGGGCGGGCATGGTGGATTTCGACCTTCCCCGGCCTCGCCATATTCACCGTGGTCATGGCCACGAATCTCCTGGGCGACAGCCTGCAGGAGATGCTGGATCCGAGGTTGAAGGGCCGGTGAGCCCAGACACATGCCTGGGTCAAGCGATATGTAAGCGTGAGCGACATGCGGGCATGGAGCGACATGCGGGCGTGGAGCGAGGCGGACCGGCGACAGCTCGCCATGTATCCAGTAGACACCAGTAAGTCATCAGTAGACACCAGTATGGGGAAGAGGAGGATCATCGACCGTGACCGACAGGTGCGTAGGAGTCCAGATCGGGCCCGCGAGCTTCGTGGACGAAGGCGTGGACGCAGTGCTGGACACGTTGCAACAGCGCGTGGGCGTGAATGTGGTCTTTCTGGGAACGGTGAGCTGGCTCGGGCTCAAGATCGGGCGCAGCATCTCGTGGAAGATCGACGGATGGCCGGACCACGGCGTCCCGGAGCCGCTCGAAGTCCAGGGCGGATCCTATCTCGCGCATCATCCCGAGTTCTACCGCAACACCAGCGTCACCAACTTCCGCGCCCCGGACGAGGGGATGCATGGACGGGACATCCTGGAGATGGTCATCCCTGGTGCCCGGGAGCGGGGAATGAAGGTTATCCCGGAGCTGATGGAACCGCTGTTCAAGTATTCCGGGCATGGGTCGGCGAATACCGTGCAGATTCCCAACCTGGTGCAGCTCATGGAGGTGGACTATCTGGGCCGGATCAGCGGCGCGCCGTGTCTGGAGCATCCCGACTACCGGGGGTGGTGGCACGCGCTGATCGAGGACCACTGCCGCAGCTACGACATCGACGGCATCATGTGGTGCAACGAGCGCCGCAGCCCTCTGGACCAGCTGGTGACCGGGATGGCGCCGGGATGCTTCTGCACGCACTGCCTCACGAGCCTGGACGGGGCGGGGATCGACGCCGAGGGCGCGCGACGGGCGTGCGCGGCCCTTCACGACTACTTCAGGAAGGCGCGCGCGGGGGAGCATTTCACGGACGGCGCCCTCATCACCGGGCTCCGGGTGCTGCTCGACAATCCCGAGTTCCTGCTGCTCGAGCGGCACTGGGTGGAGCGCAACAAGGACCTGGACCGCGAGCTGTACGGGCTCGTCAAGTGGTGCGATCCGGCGCTCGAGTTCGGGCTCAACGTGTGGAACCGCAACCACTTCAACCCCTTCCGCAAGGCGCAATGGCCCTGGGCCGAGACGAAGGACTACGCCGACTGGGTAAAGCCGATCACCTACCAGCATCAGTCGGGCGGCATCTACGTCAACGAGATGAAGCAGCTGCACGCGTCCCTTTTGCGCGATCTGGCGCCCGCGGACATCACGCCGATCATGTACCGGATTCTGGGACTCGACGAGGCACCGTGGGAAGAGCTGCTCGGTGTGGGCATGTCCCCTGCGAGCTATGTTGGCGGGCAGTGCCGGGACACGATCGAGGCGCTGGACGGGGAGCTGCCGGTGCTGATGGGCATCGGCGTGGACGCGCCGCGATCGAGCCCGGGACAGGCGGCTTGCACGCCCGAGATCGTGTACGAGAGCGTGCACGCGGCCTACGGGACGGGCGCCGCCGGCGTCATCTATTCGCCCAACTACGCGAGCATGAGGCTCACCAATCTCGACGCAGGCGCGCGGGCGCTGGCGGAGCTGGGGATCTGAGGAAGCCCGACACGAACGAGGAGCTCGCGACCAACCAGAATGAACAGGTGCGGGGCGCCACGATGCTCGTGCGGGCTCGCGCCAAACTGACGGAGGCGATACACCATCATGCCCGAAGCACCAGCCTGGAAGTTCCAGCCGGTCCTGCAGGACCTGGCCCCGAGGGAGCCCGCGTCGGTGACGCTGCGGGGCCGCGTGATCACCGGGGTCGGGCGCGAGGTGATCGAAAACGGTCACGTGACCCTTGAAGGGGGCATGATCACGTC
The DNA here is from genome assembly GCA_002238605.1 of BD2-11 clade cluster bacterium bin43. Taxonomy (GTDB): domain Bacteria; phylum Gemmatimonadota; class Gemmatimonadetes; order Longimicrobiales; family Gaopeijiaceae; genus BD2-11. Next base: position 11,313 of record MPMR01000013.1, read on the forward strand.
CGTCGGTGAAGGCGGTGGGGCGGTGGGCGGCGGTGGCGCCGGGGCAGGCGGCCGAGCTGGCGATGATGGAGGCCGGGCGGGCGCAGGGGCTGTGGGCGGCGCCCTGCCGGTGGTGGAAACCGGCGGAACCATCCTCGCCGGCCTCATCAACAGCCATGCCCACCTGGCCTGGGACGGGATCCACGACCTGGCCGCCCAGTCGCTCCGAGACGCGCCCGAGATCAGCGCCTACAAGGCGGCCGCCAACATGCTCGCCTGCCTGCGGGCGGGAATCACTCTGGTGCGCGACCTGGGGATGAACCGGAGCGGCTCGTTCGCCAAGCAGGCGGTGGAGCAGGGGGTGTTCGCGGGTCCGCGGCTGCTGATCGTCGCCGAGGCGATCGTCCAGACCGGCGGCCACACCTACTGGTGCTGCCGGGAGGCCACGGGCGCCGACGAGATGCGGCGCGCCGTGCGGGAACAGGTCAAGGCCGGCGCCGATCTCATCAAGATCATGATGTGCCACGACCTCCTGGAGTTCACCGACGAGGAGCTCGAGGCCATCGTTGACGAGACCCATCGCAGCAACCTTCCCATCACCGCCCACGCCACCTTCGACGCGGCGATCGCCCGGGCGGTCGACTTCGGCATCGACACGGTGGAGCATGGCGGCAGCATGTCGAACGAGACGATCGCGAAGCTGGTCGAGCGCGGGGTTCCCATAATCACCACCTTCTCGCCCGTCCTCCTCCAGTCGAAGCCCGAGATCGCGCGCCGGTACAACATCCCCGAGTGGAAGATCAGGGAACGCCAGCGGCTGGTCGCCGACAAGAGCCGCTACGACGGGCTGCTGCGGGCGGCGCGCGCGGGTGTGCGCATCGTGTTCGGGACGGACGCGGGCAGCCCGGCGGTGCGTCACGGCGTAGTGGTCCCCGAGATGGAGTTCATGATCAATGTGGGCGTGGTGGCCGACAATCACGCCGCCATCATGAGCGCGACCCGCGAGGCCGCCATCATGAACCGGCTCGACGACCGCATCGGCACCGTGGAGGCAGGCAAGGAAGCCGATGTCATCGTGGTGGACGGCAACCCGCTGGACGATCTCCGCGACCTGGAGCGCGTGCAGATGACCTTCGTGCGCGGGAGCTGCCTGTATGGGCGGCCTCCGGTTTCGGCCGGGGCGGTCTGATGGTCTCAGGATCCCATCTCGCCGCCCGCGCCGTCAGTGTGAAGTCCAGCTTCCGCACCCGCATGCTCGAGCTGTCGTCCGGCCTCGACGGCATCATCGCGCTCGGCCGGGGCGACCCCGACTTCGACACGCCACCGGACATCGTCGCCGCGGGAGCTGAAGCCCTGGCGGACGGCTATACCCACTACACGGCCCCGCCGGGTCTCCCCGCACTGCGCGAGGCCATCTCCGGCAAGCTCGAACGCGACAACGGCCTCGACTATCCGGCCGGGCAGATCATCGTCACCAACGGAGTCCAGGAAGCGCTCCTCATCTCCATCCTGGCGCTGGTCGATCCCGGCGACGAAGTGGTGCTCCAGGCGCCGCGCTTCAACGCCTTCGACTACATGGTCAACCTTGCGGGCGGCAGGGTGGTCGAGGTGCCGACCCTGGAGGAGGACGACTTCGCGCTCAGGGCCGACGCCATCCGCAACGCCCTGACGGAGCGCTCGAAGCTCCTCGTGATCGCGAACCCGAACAATCCCACCGGCGGCCTCACGCCGCGTGAGGAGTTGGCGCGCATCGCGGAACTGGCCGAGGAGCACGACCTCCTCGTCATCTCCGACGAGATCTACGAGAAGCTGATCTTCGGCGGGCGGGAGCATGTCAGTCTGGGCACTCTCGGCAACCTTCTCGACCGCACCGTCACGGTGAACGGCTTCTCCAAGGCGTACGCGATGACCGGGTGGCGCATCGGCTACCTGGCCGCGCCCGCCTGGTTCATGGAGCCCGCTGTCGAGATCAAGCACACCCTGAGCATCTGCACGCCACCGGCCCTGCAGCGCGGGGCGCTGGCAGCCCTGGAGGGCGGGGGCGAGGCCGTCGCCTCGATGCTGACCGAGTACGAGCGCCGCCTCGATCTCGTGCTCCGGAGCCTCGACGAGATGGGCATTTCGTATGGCCGGCCGGGCGGAGGGATGTACGTATACGCCAACATCTCGAGCACGGGCCTCGACGCGGAAACCTTCTGCCTTGAGCTGCTGCGCCGGGAGCAGGTGATGGTCTTTCCCGGAACCATGTTCGCGGATCCCGCCAACCGGCACATCCGCATCACCTTGCTGTCTCCCTACGCCTCCATGGAAGAAGCCCTGGGGCGGATGAAGCGTTTTGTCGAAAGGACGCGGCAGTCGTGAAGCCGGGCTCGCTCCCGGCGCGCAGCTGCCCCTCGCGGGACGGGGCGCCCTGATGTGCCCGACGGGAAGCGACCACGCGCGCATCCTCCTCGCAGGCGCGGGCGTCCGGGGCGCCAAATGGGCCCGCGTCATCGCCGAGGCCCCGGACGCGACGCTGGCCGGCATCGTGGATCTCGACGAAGCACGGGCGCGGCGAGCCCGGAACGAGCACGCACCGGACGCCTCGGTGGAACGCGATTTCGCCTCCGCCCTCACCCACATCGCGGCCGACGCGGTGGTCATCGCCACCCCGCCGGACAGCCATCATTCCCTCGTGAGCCAGGCGTTCGCACGGGGCCTCGACGTCCTCTGCGAGAAGCCGCTCTCCGACGAGATGGACGAAGTCCTCGACCTCATCGCCAGGGCGGACGAGGCCGGCCGCCATCTCCTGGTCGGGATGAACTTCCGCTACCTGCCGACCTCCCAGCGGATCCGTCACTACGCGCGAAGTCGCGAACTGGGCGCCCTCAGCTACGGGCACTTCACCTACCACCGGCAGCGCGACGGCAACCGCCACGACCTGAGCGACTACGTGATGACGATGGCCCATCCGATGCTGCTGGAGCAGAGCATCCACCACTTCGACCTGCTGCGCTACTGCTACGACGCCGAGGTCGAGTCGCTGGTGTGCGACACCTGGCGGCCGTCGTGGAGCACCTATGAAGACGACTGCTGCGTCTCCGTGCTCTTCCGCTTCGAGAACGGGGTTCGCGCGAACTACCTGGGGACCTGGACCGCGGCGTGGAATCGCATGGACTTCCGCTGGCGAACCGAATTCGAGGACGGGGCGCTGATTCAGCGCGAGCAGTTCGAGGACCTGGTGCGCGTCGATTTCGATCGCGGCCTGGGACTCCGCGGCAGCAACTTCAAGGGAGACGCGGAAGCGGAGACCCCGGTCGCGGAAGCGCTCGCGCCCTGCACGGCCTTCATCGACGACACGCGCGAGCTGCTGGCCGAGTTCCTCAGCGCCGTTCGCGGCGAAGCCGAGCCCGTGACCACGGCCCGCGATCATCTGAAGACGCTTCTCGTGGTTCAGGCCTGCATCGAATCGCTGCAAAGCGGAGCGTGGGTGCGCCTTCGGGATGTCCAGGAGGGACTCACGGGTACCGGCTCATGACGCCCGAGCCTCCCGGCGACGCATCCCGCGATCTGCTCCGCGTCCGAGGCCTGCACACGCAGTTCTTCTCCGACCGGGGGCTCGTGCACGCGGTCAACGGCGTGAGCTTCTCGGTCCGCCGGGGCGAGGTGCTTGCCCTGGTCGGCGAAAGCGGTTGCGGCAAGACCGCCACCATGCTCTCCGTGCTCCGCCTGCTGCCCCCCCGACGTACCCGCGTCCGGGCCGACGAGGTGAGCTTCAGGGGCCGGAGCCTGCTGGGGCTCGACGATGAAGAAATGAGACGCCTGCGCGGAGCCGAGATCGGGATGATCTTTCAGGATCCGCGCGCATCCCTCAATCCCGTGCTCACCATCGGCCGTCAGCTGACCGAGAGCCTGGAGGTGCACCTCCGGCTTGGGCGCCGCGCCGCCCGCGCCCGCGCGATCGAGCTGCTCGCATCGGTTGGGATCCCGCGGCCCGCCTCCCGGTTCGACGACTATCCGCACCAGTTCTCGGGCGGCATGTGTCAGCGGGTGATGATCGCGATCGCGCTGTCCTGCGAGCCCAGCCTCCTCATCGCGGACGAGCCGACCACCGCGCTGGACGCCACCATCCAGGCGCAGATTCTGGATCTGGTGTCCGAGCTTCAGGCGACGCGCGACATGGCGATGATCTGGATCACCCACGATCTGAGCGTGGTGGCGAGCCTGGCGGACCGGGTCGCGGTGATGTACGGAGGGTCCATCGTCGAGACCGCCTGGGCCCGGCGCCTGTTCGACGCGCCGGCCCATCCCTACACCCAGGGCCTTCTGGCCTCCCTGCCCGCGCTCGACGAAGAGGGTCGGGGGCGCCTGAATGCGATTCCGGGCCAACCGCCCGACATGACGCAGCTCCCCGAGGGGTGCGCGTTCACGGAACGCTGCCCGCACGCCTTCGACCGCTGCCGTCGGGAGAGACCTCCGCTGCTTCCGGCGGGGAAGGGGGCCCGCGCTGCCTGCTGGTGGACCGGATGACCCCCCTCCTCGAAGTCACCGGCCTCACAAAACACTTCCCCGTGCGTCGCGGAATGATGCAGCGCCGGACCGGGTCGGTGCGCGCGGTCGACGGCGTCAGCTTCCGGCTGCATCGCGGCGAGACGCTCGGCCTGGTCGGAGAGAGCGGCTGCGGCAAGACCACCGTGGCCCGCAGCATCCTCCGGCTCACCGAGCCCACGTCGGGGCGCATCGTCTTCGACGGCGTCGATCTCGCAGCCGTATCCCCAGCGGAACTCCGAACACTCCGCCCGCGCATGCAGATGATCTTTCAGGACACGCATTCGTCGCTGAATCCACGCCTGAGCGTCGGCCGCTCCATCGCCGAGCCCCTGCTGGAGCACACGAGCATGAGCCGCGGACAGCGACAGGACCGGGTCGCGGAACTCATGAGCATCGTCGGGCTCGATCCGAAGCTCGCCGGACGTCTGCCGCACGAGTTCTCGGGCGGTCAGCGCCAGCGCGTCGGCATCGCGCGCGCCCTCGCCCTGAAGCCGGACCTGATCATCTGCGATGAGCCCATTTCGTCGCTCGACATCTCCATCCAGGCCCAGATCGTCAACCTTCTCGCAGGCATTCAGGAAGAGTTCGGGCTGACCTATCTCTTCATCTCCCACGATCTGAGGATGGTCAGGCACCTTTGCGACCGGGTCGCGGTCATGAATGAAGGGAAGATTGTGGAGATGGCCTCGGCGGAGGCGCTCTTCCGCGAACCGGGACACCCGTATACGCGCGCCCTCCTGTCTTCGCTGCCCAGAAGGCCCGGACGGGCCTAGCCGTGCAGTCGAGGCGCGCTGCGCGCGTACGGAACTTCGGCCGAAACATTCGTTTCCGCCCGCGCAACCGATACCTGCCCCAGGACGAAAGCGATGTGTTGCGCATCCTGGACGAGCACCGGACCGGGACTGTTCGCGTCATCGGCGCGGGCCATTCCTGGAACGGAGGTATCGAGACACCCGATGCGCTGCTGGACCTGCGCCACCTTCGGCAGATGCACGTTCACCCCGACCGGCGCCGGGTTTCCGTGGGTGGGGGATGCCGAATCGCAGAACTCCTGGCGCATCTCGCGCGCCGAGGACTCACTCTGCCCTCCATTGGCCTGATCGCGCGCCAGACCGTGGCAGGCGCGGTCGCCACGGGGACGCACGGATCGGGAAGGCACTCGATGTCCCATTACGTCGAATCCATGCGCATCGCCTGCTACAACGCGGAGGGGGAGGCGGAGGTGCGGACGGTCGATTCCGGCCGGGCTCTGCGGGCGGCCCGATGTTCTGTCGGGGCTCTCGGGGTAATCCTTGGGGTCACCCTCAAGTGCGTTCCGCAGTACTACGTTCGCGAACGATGCGTCTGGCGCCCGGATCTGAACGCCATCCTGGACAGCGAGTCGGCCGCGTCCCTGCAGCAGTTCTACCTCATCCCGCACACCTGGGCGTACCTGGAGCACGAGCGGAGCGTGGCCCCGGACAACCGCCGGTCGGGCGGCGCCATGCTCTACCGGGCGTACTGGCTGGCCGTGATCGATGTCGCCCTTCATCTCGGCATCAAGCTCACCGCCTCACTGCTGCGAAGCCGGCGCCTGGTGGACTTCCTCTATCGGTACCTTCTCCCGGCCTGCATCGTCCCCAGGTGGCGTGTCACCGACCGCAGCGACCGGCAGCTGCTCATGCGCCACGAGCTCTTCCGTCATCTGGAGATGGAGATCTTCGTGCCGCGCGACCGTCTCAGACCGGCTCTGGAATATGTTGCTGAGATTCTGCGCGCGGCCGACAGCGCCGACTACGAGGTGTCGGCCGACGTATACGGCCGTATCCGCGCTCTGGACAAGCAGGATGGGCTGGACAGCATCCGCGGCTCCTACAGCCATCACTATCCCCTCTGCGTCCGGCGCGTCCGCCCCGACGACACGCTGATCTCGATGGCGTCCTGTCACGGCATGGAAGAGCGGGACTGGTACGCGATCAGCCTCATCACCTTCGCCGAGCCGCGACTGCCTTTCCAGAGCGTCGCCTGCTTCCTCGCCACGACCATGGTCCGTTCCCTGGGGGCCCGCCTGCACTGGGGGAAATGGCATCCGCTTGAGGCGAGGCAGATCGAGGACAGCTATCCGGGGCTCGCCGCCTTCCGGGCGACCTGCGCACGATTCGATCCGCAGGGCGTGTTCCGCAACCGGTTTCTCGAGGAAACCATGTTCCCTGCGTCTGGCCATCATAATCCATGATATTCGAGGAGTGACAAAGATATGACTATGTATTATACATCGACACAAATAATATTCATAGTCAACATCATAGTCATATTCCTTCTTCTGATCACCATCGTCTGGTCCGTGGTCCGACCGGATCGCCGAGTCTGGCCCCCGCCGGGACGCCGCTCCTGGCAATATGCCCTGACGTGGATCGGCTGGCTCGTGGCCTTCGCTCTCAACGCGTGCCTGCTGTTTCTGGACTGGAACTCCTGGATCCTTGGCGGCGGCCTCCGGTTTCTCCTTGGCATCCCGCTGGCGCTGCTGGGCGGCCTGCTGGCGTTCTGGGGAATCGCCACGATCGGCTGGAAGAACTCGACGGGCGTGAGAGACGGTTTTTCTCCCTCCGGCCCCTATCGGTTCACCCGCAATCCGCAGTACGTCGGCGACACCGTCCTTTTCGTGGGCCTCAGCATCATCGCCAACTCGCAACTCCTTTGGATCACCCATGCGCTGCTGGCCCTGTGGTTCATCATCGCGCCCCTGAGCGAGGAGGTGTGGCTGAAGGAGCAATACGGCGAGGAGTACGAACGGTATCGGCGCCAGGCGCCGCGATTCCTGTGAGCTCGGGCCAGGATTTCGCCTGTCCGGCTGTTGATGGGAAGGCTGGCAGCGGTCGATTGCGCCCTGCCTGGGACGGCGTCATGGCACCGTGCACTTGGCAAGCCTGTTCCACCCCGCACATTAGACGGGAAGCCGGTCCTGAGAGGAAACCTGCCCGAGCCCAGACATCCCCGACGAGAGGCATCATGAGAAACCCGTTCGTGTTGGCGTTGCCGCTGTGCCTGCTCCTTCTCCCCGCGGTATCGGCCGCGGCCCAGGAGAACCAGCCGGGCGCCCCCGGTGCCGAGTCCTCCCGCTGGGAGACCGGCCACTCGATCGTGGTGGAAGGCGAGACGGTTCAGTACGACGCCGTGGTGGCCAGCACGACCCTTACCAACGACGAAGGGGAACCGGCCGGCGAGCTCTTCTACACGGCCTACTTCCGCCGCAACGGCGCGCCCTCGGGCGAACGGCCCCTGGTCTTCGCCTACAACGGCGGGCCGGGATCGGCGTCCTTCTGGCTGCACATGGGGATCATGGGACCACGCCGGGTGGTCACGCCCGAAGTCGGCCCCCAGGGCGCGCCGCCCTATCCGCTGGAGGACAACGCCTACACGATCCTCGACATCGCCGACATCGTCATGGTCGATCCCATCGGCACCGGATTCAGCCACACGCTGGGCGACACGCCCGGTTCCTACTACTGGGGGATCGACGAGGACGCTCGCTCGCTGGCGCAGTTCGTCCGCCGCTTCCTGAGCGAGTACGAGCGCTGGAACTCGCCCCGCTACCTCCTCGGCGAGAGCTACGGGACCACGCGCTCGGCCGTGCTCGCGGGACACCTGCAGCGCGCCAACATCGACCTGAACGGCATCGTTCTTGTCTCCTCGGTGCTCCAGTTCAACACCATCCAGTTCGCTCCGGGGGATGACCTGCCCTACATCGTCAACCTCCCGTCCTACGCCGTCACATCCCGCTATCTGGGCGCCCTTCCCGGGGGCACGCCATCCGACCTGGAGGCCTTCATGGCCGAAGTCGAGGAGTGGTCGCTCACGGAGTACGCCACCGCGCTGCTGGCGGGCGGAACCCTCGACGAGGCCCGCCGCACCCGCATCATCGACCGGATGCACCGCTACACGGGCCTGAGCCACGACTTCATCGACAAGTCCGACCTGCGCGTCACCGCCCCCGCCTTCGAGTCCGAACTGCTGCGCGACCAGGGCCGCATCGTGGGGCGCCTGGATGCTCGATTCACCGGTCCGGCCGGCGACGCGCTCGGCGTGCGTCCCTCCCACGACCCGCAGTCCACCGCGATCAGCTCGGCGTACACGTCGGCCTTCAACAGCTATCTGCGGGATGAGCTGGGCTATGATGGCGAGCGCGAATACGTGCCCAGCGGCGGGACACGCAATTGGAATTGGGGACGGCTGGGCGGCGGCGGCGGCTTCGTCCGGGGCGGCGGAACGCCCAATGTCGCGCCCGACCTGGCCACGGCCATGAAGCGTAACCCGAGCCTCAAGGTTCTGCTCATCAACGGCATCTACGATCTCGCGACCCCCTACTTCGCCGCGGTCTGGACCATGGACCGCATGGGGTTGCCCCCGGAGCTGCGGGCCAACATCGAGCGCGCCGATTTCGCTGCGGGCCACATGATGTACGTCGAGCAGTCGCTCCTGCAGCAGTGGAAGGAGACCCTGGACGACTTCATCCTCGGGACCTCACGTCGCCCCGCGCCCGCGACGCAATAGAGCCGCCCGCCGGGTGGGACCCAACCCGCGCCGCCCGGATGGGTCCGGGCCGCACCCCCCGCGGGAGCCGAAGCGCGCAGCGGGGGACCCCCGGAGCCGCCGCTGACCGGGCCCTGAAGGAGCAACCCGCCCCGTGCCCGTAACCGCCCTCGCCCTGGTTCTGGCGGCAGGACTCCTGCACGCCTCGTGGAACCTGATCCTCAAGCGTTCCAGCGAGCGGGTCGTTGTGGCGGCGTGGGCGATGCTCCTCGGTGCGGTTGTCTTCATCCCGACCCTGGTGCCGGCATGGCCCCCTCCCGCGGGTGTGTGGCCGTTCGTGGGCGCGAGCGCGGTCGTATACGTGGCGTACTACGGGTGCCTGGCGCGGGCGTACGGAGACGGCGACTTCTCGCTCGTCTATCCGATCGCGCGCGGGACGGCGCCCGCGATGCTCGCCCTGTGGGTGGTTCTGTTTCTGGGCGAGCGCCCGTCGCCGGGAGGAGTGCTCGGGATCGCGACGATCCTGTGCGGGCTCATCGTGCTCGGCGGGGCGCCCCTGTGGTCGCGTGTTTCCTCCATCCGAACGCCCGCCGGCCATCGCTGGCGCCATTTGCGCGCCCACGCGCGGGGCTCGGGATTGGCCTTGCTGGTCGCGTTCTTCATCTCCGTGTACTCGACGCTCGATGGTGCGGCGGTCCGGCAATGGCTCCCGCTGCCGTATCTGGTGCTGGTATTCGGGCTCTCCGGACTGGCGTTCGTGGGCATCCTGGCGAGCCGGGACGGGAAACGGGTGTTTCGGGTTCTGCGCACGCACTTTCGTCCGATCGCGATGATCGCGGTCATGACGTTCGTGGCCTATGCGCTGGTTCTCCGGGCCTTCCAGATCGCCCCCATCAGCTACGCCGGCACCGCGCGCGAGGTGGGCATCGTCTTCGGGGCCCTGGCGGGATGGCTCCTTCTGGGAGAGCGGTTCGGGCGCGTTCGCACCGTCGGAGCCGTGCTCGTTTTCGCCGGCATCGGGTTGCTGGCGCTGGCCGGGTGACATGCCTATTGTGCACGGCCCGACGCCAACATCGGGTCGCCCAGCGGCCGCCCCCGTCCCGCTCACCGAGCAGTGGCTCAACACGCCGGAGTCGTTCCATGCATCATGCACAGTTCAAGACCGGCAACCTCCCTGGTCGGGCGCGAACATGAAGAATGGCGACACCGCGGCACCCGGACCCTCCGCCAACGGCAACGGCCTGACCCTCCACCGGGCCGATTTCGAGGCCGCGTTCAGGAACGTGGCGCCCTACGTCTACCGCACGCCCATGCTGACCAGCCGATCCCTCACCGAGGAGTGCGGGCTGGACGTGCGCCTGAAGGCCGAACTCTTCCAGCGGGGCGGCTCCTACAAGCTGCGCGGACCGCTCAACAAGATCGCGAGGCTGACCGAGGAGGAGCGCGCCCGCGGCGTCATCTGTTCCTCGGCGGGGAACCACTCCCAGGGCGTGGCCCTCGCGGCGCGGCAGTACGGCGTGCGCGCCGTCGTCGTCATGGCCGAAAACGCCACGCGGTCCAAGATCGCGGCCACCGAGGGCTACGGGGCCCGCGTCGTCCTCCACGGCAGCATCTGGGACGAGGCCAACGAAAAGGCGCTGGAGCTCGTCAAGGCCGAGGGCCTCACCTACATCCACCCGTTCGATGACCCGGAGCTGATCGCGGGGCAGGGGACCCTCGGGCTCGAGATCATGGACCAGTTCCCGGAAACCGAACTCCTGATCGTGCCCATCGGGGGCGGCGGCCTCATCTCGGGCGTCTCGATGGCGGCAAAGTCCGTCAAGCCGGAGGTCCGGATCGTCGGCGTGGAGTCCGCCGGAGCCCCGGGGATGAAGCGAAGCGTGGAGGCGGGAGCGAGCGTGGTCCTCGACGAGGTCGACTGCCTCGTCGACGGACTCCGCGTCAGGAAGGTCGGCAACCACACCTGCTCGGTGGTGTCGCGCTTCGTCGACGAGATCGTCACCCTCCCCGATTCCCAGATCTTCGACGCGATGCTGTGGCTGATGACCCGGGCCAAGGTCGTGGTCGAGGGGGCCGCCGCCGCTCCGGTCGGCGCCCTTCTTCAAGGGCTGGTGGATGCACCCCCGGGAACCCGGACTGTCTGCGTGCTGAGCGGCGGCAACCTGGATGTGGAGGGGATGCGGGGACGTTCCTGGAACTAGGAAGGCCCGGGATGCATGTGCATGAGGTAGAGCCCATCGGGCGCTTCGGTCATCGCGTCCTCCCCCATCGTATCCTCCGCCATCGTACCCTCCCCCATCGCGTCCTCCCCCATCGTACCCTCCCCCATCACGTCCTCCCCGCGCTGTTCCTCATCTTCGGCGCGGCATGCGGCGGAGACGGCCGGCAGGGCGAAGCCCCGTCCACGACCGTTCGGGACAGCGCGGGCATCGAAATCGTCGAATCCACGGCACCGCGATGGTCGGACTTGGACGCATGGCGCGTGGAGCCGGAGCCGCTGCTGGATCTCGGCGCAGCCGGAACGGGACCCGGTCACGAATTCTTCCGGGTTCGGGGAATGCGGCGCCTGAGCGCAGGGTCGCTGGCTGTGGCCAACGGAGGCTCGAACGAAATCCGGCTGTATACGGCGGAAGGCAGCCACATCGCTTCCCTGGGCGGCGAGGGGGATGGTCCCGGTGAGTTCCGCGCGATCGTGGGATTCGACAACGCCGGCGATTCGCTGATCGTCCTGGATGCCAGTGGCCGCGTGACCTTCTTCGGGCCGGACCAGGCATTGCTCGGGACCTTCAACGTGCCCCTCCCGTCCGGCGTGATCGCCGAATCAAACGCCGTGGCCCATCTCGGGAATGGCGAAATCGTCATCGAGACGCGTATCCGGTTCATGATGGGGCATGAGGGCGGGAGCGCCTTCCTCAGGCAGCCGGGCGGATTGTTCCGCGTTGACCCGGCCGGCGAGTCGGTCGACAGCATCGGGGTGACGGCCGGCAACGAGGTCTTCATGCACGTCAACAGCGGCGGCGGGGCCTTCGCCGGCCCTCATCCCTTCGGTCGCGATGCGTTCGTGGCGGCGCACGCGGGGCGAGTTTTCCTGGGAGACGCCGTCGACATGCAGGTCGAGGAGTTGACGGCCGACGGCGTGCCGGCTCGCATCCTTCGCATTCCGGGATATCCGCTGGAGCTGTCCGCCGACGCATTCGAAAGGGAACGAGACGCACGCCTGCAGGACCCGGACGGGCTTCCGCCGATGATTCTGGAGTTCTACCAGGATCTGCCCGTCACCGACCGGCGTCCGGCCTACGCGGACGTGAAGGTGGACCCGACGGGAGCGATCTGGCTGAGACCGTTCGTCGCGCCGAATGAAGGCGGCGGCCCGGAAACCTGGCAGGTGCTGGGGCCCGATGGCGCATGGCTGGGCGGCGTCGAGATCCCGGCCGATTTGTCGGTCATGGAGATCGGCGTGGACTACGTGCTCGGCGTCTACCGGGATGAGCTGGACGTCGAGCATCCGCGGGTATTTCGGCTGCACCGGAACTGAGGGTCAGTCCACCCTCATCAACGGGGCACCGCCAGGCCCTGTGGCCCGGTCCGCGTCCGCGCCGCGGCTCCGTCCGAGTCGGCGTCCTATTCCCTCCAGGGAAACTCCGGCCGCCGCAGGTGCCAGTCCGTCTCGCGCTGATAGCCCATTCCCATATCCAGCACTGCCTGATCGTCCATCGACGAGCCGCAGATCTGCAGCGACAGCGGCAGCCCGTCCTCGTCGAATCCGCAGGGGATGGCGAGCCCCGGAAGGCCGACCAGGTTGGCGATATAGTTGAGGCGCGGGGTGCGGCCGCTGACGTCGTCGGGCGGCTCCCACTCGTTGCGCGCCGGGATGGGCCAGCCCTCGCTCACCTCGCGCATGGCGGCGCCGTTGGGCCACGTCGGGGCGATGACCGCGTCGTAGCGGGAGAGGATCTCGTCGGTTTCGCGCACGAGCTGGTTGCGGATGCGCTGGGCCGTGAGATAGTCGGCGGCGGGCATCATGCGCCCGGCCATCCAGCCCGCGCGCCGGTCCTCGTTGAACGAGAACATGTTGGCCGCGCTGCCGTCCTCGAAGAGGGCCTGGAAGTTGGTGCCGCTCTCCACCGTGACGATGGTGGTGAAGAGGGCGCCGGTGGGCCGGAGGGGCAGCTCCACATCCTCCAGCACCACGCCCATCTGCTCGAAGACGTCGAGCGCCTCCTGGAAGACGCGCCGGGTGTTCTCCGAGCCCGAGAGCAGGAATTCGGGCCGATGCACGCCCAGCCGCCGCCCGCGCATGGTGCCCGGATCCGCGCGGAAGACGAACGGCCGGTCGACGGTGCTGTTGTCGCGCGCGTCGTATCCGGCGATGTACTGCAGGATGTGACCGCAATCCTCCGCCGAGCGCCCCACGGGACCGATCTTGTCCAGGCTCCACGAGAGCGCCATGCAGCCGAAGCGGCTCACGCGGCCAAAGCTGGGACGGAGCCCGGAAGCCCCCACCGCGGAGGCCGGGAATACTATGGAGCCGCCCGTCTCCGTCCCGATGCCGAAGCCGATGAGGCCGGCCACCGCCGCCGACACCGTCCCGCTGGAGGAGCCGAAGCTGGTGCGGTCGAGCTTCCACGGGTTGAGGGCGGAGCTGGTGTTGCCGCCCGCGAACTCGCCGAGCGAATTCTTCGCCATGAGCACGGCGCCGGCGCCTTCGAGCATGTCGATGACGGCCGCGTTCCGGTCCGGCACCCGGTCCCGGAAGATGCCGGAACCCCAGGTGGTGCGGATGCCGCGGGTGTCGAGCAGGTCCTTCACGCCGTAGGGGATCCCGTGCAGGATGCTGCGGCGATTCCCGGCGGCCAGCTCCCGGTCGGCGCGCTCGGCGGCCTCGAGGGCGTGGTCGCGCGCGATGGTGACCATGGTGGCCAGCTTGCCGTTGTGGTCGGTGCGGGGCTCGCTGGGCAGCTCGAAGGGGGGGACGTCCAGCTCCTCGGCACGGTCCAGGTAGGCCTCGGTCAGCTCGACCGAGGTGATGGAGCCGTCGGCGAGGAGGTCGGCCAGTTCGCGTACCGTCAGAAAGAAGGTCGATTCCTGCATGGCTCAGCCCCTCCGGAAGACGAGAAGGGGAGGCTCGTCGGGATCGAGCGGGAAGTCGCGCAGCGTCCGCTGCACGTTGACCATGTTGGCGATGGCCGCCTTCAGCCGCTCCAGCTCCGCGGCGTCGTCGTAGATGCCCCGCGATCCCTGGTGATCGAGCAGCGTGTTGGCCGTCGCGGTCGTAACCTCTCCGGTCTCGGCGACCTCGGCACAGGCCTGCGCCCAGGCCAGCGCCATCGCGCTCGCGCCGGCGACTGCGGTGAACTTTCGGCGGTCCATGGTCATGGATTGATGCTCCCGGATTCGATGATTTGCGGCACCGACGGGCCGCGCGACGCGCCTTGCACACGTACCTCAAAGGCTCTCGCCTCCGGCCCGTCCCCTGCTCTGCGCGGGAGATTTCGCCGCTTCGCGATCACGTCGCTGCAAGCTTACGGAGGCGGGCGCGACATTGCCAGCGCTTCGGAGCGGGCTGCCGACGCAATCCGAGCCGGAGGAACCGAATCGACGACTTGAACCCGGTTCATGATAAGTATATCATACTCATGCCATGAGTAAGAGACTGCAGGTCGTGCTGTCCGAAGCGGAACTTGAGGAAATCCGCGACGCCGCGAGGCGCAATCGCATCACGGTGTCCGCATGGGTCCGGAAGACGCTGCGCGAGGCACGGGAGCGGGAGCTGCGCGGGGGGGCCGCGGCGGTGCGGGAAGCGCGTCCGGAGTACCGGGCGCCGGAATCCGCCGATTATCCCTATGTCAACCTCGAAGTGAAGCTGCCGGAAGCCGATCTGGAAGCCATCCGGAAGCGCTACGGGCTCCGCAACTGGTCGAGGGCCGTCAAGGAAGCGGTCTGGCGTCAGGCGATCGTGCCGATGACGAAGGAGGAAGCGCTCGCGATGCAGGGATTCGGTTGGGACGGGGATCTGGACGAGATGCGAGACGGTAGTCCCGGTGATCTTTGGTGATCGTCGATACCTCTGCGTGGGTCGAGTACCTGCGCAAGACGGGGAGCCCGATCCACCTCGCGCTGCGCGCCGAAGTTCAAGCGGGACGGCCCATCGCCACGCCGGCTCCCGTCGTAATGGAGTTGCTGGCGGGCTCACGCACGGAATCCGACGCCCGCAAACTGCAACGGATGCTCTCCCGCTTCGAAATCATCGTCCCCGATTCGCTGGGGGAGTTCCAGCATGCGGCTCTCATCCAGCGCACCTGCCGCCGCGCCGGCTGCACGATCCGATCGATCGTGGACTGCATGGTCGCCGCCGCCGCAGTTGACGCGGCTCGCCCCCTTCTGGCCCGCACCCGCGACTTCGAGGTAATCGCCCGGCACACCGCCCTGGAGTTGGTTGTGCCGGAGGACGATTGTCCCTGATCCTGCGGCAGTGACGAAGGCCGCAGGTCTCCACACCGAGGTCCATGCTGCTCCCGCGCGATGCCAATGCAAGCGCGCGGCTTCGGGCGCCTGGAATCACACTGGCTTGGATTGCCGACGCGCCGGTACCGCTACTCTCGCGCGTATTGCCGCTGCTCTCTATGTTGCTCGCGCTCTGAGGTTGCCACCGCCAGCACGCCTCCGGACCCCGTCCTCGTCTCCAACCTCACGCGGAGTTTCCCCACCTTGCGAGCACTGCATGTCGAACCCCTTGCCGACTGGATCCAAGGCCTCTTTCAGCAGACTGCGGAGGGTGCCGGAGTCGAGATGACGTGGGGCGGCGGGATGGATGAACGGGAATTGCGCGCGGCTGCGGCCAGCGCCGACGCGCTCGTGACCGCGAAACGGTCCGTCGGCGCGGACCTGATCGGCGCCTCCCCGCAGCTTCGTCTGATCCAGGTACAGGGACGGGCGCCCTGGGCGGTGGATCGGGACGCCGCGGCTGCGGCCGGAGTGCCGGTGTCGGTGCTTCCGCACCGAGGCGCGATCGCCGTCGCCGAGCAGACCGTCGCGCTGATGCTGGGCCTCTACCGCAAACTGGTGCCGGGGCATCTGGGCACCCGGGACGCGGAGTATCAAGGTCTCGGCGTGGAGCCCGTGCGCACCACGGAGCGCAAGATCGCCTTCAACTGGCTGCGCTACCCGGACGTCTGGCAGTTGCACGGGAAGACGCTCGGTCTGGTCGGGCTTGGCGACATCGCGCTCGAGGTCGCGCGGCGCGCGCGCGCTTTCGATATGGAGATCGTCTACACGAAGCGCACGCCCCTGCCCCGGGCGCACGAGGAGATGGTCGAGGCGCGCTTCCTGCCGCTCCCGGAGCTCCTCGCCGCGAGCGACGTGGTCAGCCTGCACGCGCCCCATACCGACCAGACCGAGTGCATGATCGACGCCGCCGCCCTTGCGCTCATGAAACGCACGGCCATCCTGGTGAACACGGCGCGCGGCGGGCTGGTCGATGAAGATGCGCTCGTCGACGCCCTTCACGGCGGCCGGATCGCCGGGGCGGGGCTGGACGCCTTCCTCTACGAGCCGCTGCCGGCGGGCCACCCGCTGGCGGATGCGCCCAACGTCCTCCTGTCACCCCATGTGGGCGGCGGGACCGGCGGCGGGCAGCGCGGCATGATCGACGACGTGGTCGCAAATCTGGTTGCGGCTGGGCGGGGTGATGAGGTGAAGGGCCTTGTCCGGCCCGGATGACGCCGGTCGCCCGGGGGCGTCGGTCCGGGTCGCGGTCGCCGATGGGCGGGCCCATGTTGCGCCGGGACAGGAAGGGTCACGATTACCGTTCCCACTCACACAACCCTGAGCCCCGAACGCCATGCTGAGAGACCCGCTTCTGGTTGTCGCATTCATGCTGGCCGTGGTGGCCTTCGCGCGCTGGCTGGAAGAGCGCTACGACGTCATCAAGAAGATCAGCTCCGCCGTCGTGTGCACCCTGCTCGGCATTACGCTCGCCAACGTCGGCGTGATCGAGCACACCGGGCCCGCGCACGAGGGCGTGTTCACCTTCGCCATCCCCTACGCGATCGTGCTCGTCATCATGGGCACGCAGATGAAGGAATTGGCCAACGCGGGAAGGCCGCTCCTGATCGCGTATCTCGCCGCGTGCGGGGGCAGCTTCGTTGGCGGGGCGGTCGCGGGCGCGACCATGGCCGGATGGGTCGGTCCGGAGACGTGGAAGCTCTCCGGGGCGTTCTCGGCCGCCTTCGCGGGGGGCGGGATGAACTTCGCCGCGGTCGGGCAGGGGCTCGAAGTCGAACCGAGCACCTTCGCCGCGGCCGCGCTGGCCGACAACATGTCGACGGTCCCGTACCTGCTGTTCCAGGTGTGGTTGGCGGGGATCCTTGGCGCGATGTTCCTGCGCCGGTCCGGTCCCGGGTTGGCGGCGGTATCGGCCACGGACCCCGCGGAGAAGGAAGAGCAGGACGCGCAGGAGGAGACGATGCGCCGCCGCTGGACCGACACCGACATCAGCATCACGGATTTCGCCATCCTGGGAGGCCTGCCCCTCGCCGCGCTCTGGGTGGCCCGGCTCATCAGCGAAAGGCTGACCGAAGCGCTCCCCTCCATGGCGGACGGCTCGCCCTGGTACGGACTGGTCAGCTTCCTGAGCGAGGTGCCGGACGTCCTCTGGCTCACGACTATCGCGCTCATCGTGGCGCAGTTGCCGTGGGTGAGAAAGCTGCGCGGGGCCGAAGTCCTTTCCTACTTCGCGCTCCACATCTTCTTCATCGCGCTGGGCGCGGCCTCCGACCTGGCGACCATCCTGGACGCCGGCGTTCCCATCTTCGGCTTCATGATCGTCATCATCGGCATTCACGTCGTCGTCGCGTACGGGATCGGTTGGCTTTTCCGCATCGATCTCGCCACCGTCTCGATCGCAAGCCAGGCCGCGATCGGCGGGCCTGGATCGGCGCTGGCCATCGGCATGGCGATGAAGTGGCACAAGCTGGTCGCCCCCGCGGTCATCGTGGGCATCTTCGGATATGCCCTCGGGAACTACCTTGGCTACGCCTGCGCCCAGTTGGTTGATGCGCTTGTGGGTTAGGGCCGAGATCGATTCCCCGGCGATCGATCCGGTTGCCTGTCACCCCGCGAGCCAACGTGTGCCCACCTTTCGATAAGGCATGCCCGCATACAGCGTTGCACCTCCGCTAAGCGTCGCGGGCATCGACGTTCTCGTGACCGGATCCGGCCGAGGTCTGGGTCGGGGAATTGCACGGTCGATGGCCGCTGCGGGCGCGCGCGTGTGGCTGGTGTCGGAGGTGCCGGAGGAGCTCGAGTGGACTGCGTCCGACATCCGCTCGGCGGGGGGCGAGGCTCGCATTCTCGTCACCGATCTCGGGCGGGACGATGCACGAAAGGGACTGGCTCGCACCCTGCGCGAGGAAGCCCGCAAGCTGCGCGTCATCGTCAACAACGCCGGCGTGTTGGAACGTGAGCCGGTCGCTTCACTGGACGCCGCACACTGGCGGCGCATCATGAGCGTAAACCTGGAAGCTCCGGTCTTCCTGACCCGGGATCTCCTTCCGCTCCTTGGGGAAGAGGGCGGATCCGTGATCAACGTCTCATCGCGCGCGGGGACCGGCGCATTCCCGCGGCAGGCCGCATACTGTGCATCGAAATTCGGCATGGAGGCATTCACCCGATGCCTCGCGCTGGAGCTGGCGGGGTTGCCCATCAGCGCCAACACGGTGACGCCGGGGCTGCCCATCAAGCCGACCTCCCTCACGCAGAGCGACGCGGAAGATGCGGATGCGGCGACGCGTGCGGGATGGCGGGATCCCATCAGGCTGGGGCCCGCGTTCCTCTTTCTCGCCGGGCTGCGCGGGCAGATCAGCGGCTGCCGCTTCGACGCCTGGACATTGACGCGGGCACTGGAGCAATGGGGCACTCGGGGGATGATGAACCGTATTCACGAAATCGCCGAATATACGCCGGAGGCTGTCGGATGACCGAAACGAGCAACGGAAACGTGCCCGCGGGGACCCACGGAAGCGCCGCGGAGGCGGCGGTTTCCCAGCGGGCCAGGACAGCGATGAAGTCCTTTCGCCTCGCAACGCCGGACGCCTGGTCCGCACCCACTCGGTCGGGCCCGAGCGAAGGCTTGCGGGCCGGCCTGCGCCATCACCTGCTGGCCGGAGAAACGCACTATCCGGACCGGCCCGGTATGGGAGAGCTGCGCCGCCGCGTAGGCGAAGCGCTTCTGCGCGTGGGGTTTCCCGCCCGCGAACCAGATGGCGTGCTCATTACTCAGGGCGAAGGGGAGTCCCTCTTCGCGACCCTCCTGGGCCTCGGCGGCGGCGAGGGGGCGGTCATCGTCGCAAGTCCTGGAGGTCGGCATCAGCGCCTGCTCGACTGGATGCGGGCGCGCGTGATCGAACCCGGCGCCGACGCTCCGCCTGGAGCCGAGGCGGCGTTTCAGCTGATCGAGTACGAGGCGGGGGCGGCGATCCTCGAGAATGGGAACGCATCCCCCGACCTGGGAATCCCCCGGGTGCACGCCATCGGGGACCGGCTCTTTGCCACCGGCGACTCGCCGAATTCGTCCGCGTCCTCGACGACGCACGGAGCTCCTTCGTCAGCCTGGGATTCCGGTGCCGGCCTGTCGGTCCCGGGCGATCCCGATCCCGACCTCGCGGACGCCATCGTCATCGGCTCGCTGGACGGCCTTGAGGGAATGCACCCGTTCTCTCTCGGCTTCGTCGCCGCTCCGGTGGCCGTGCGGCCGCGCATCGCCAAGTGGAAGCAGGCGTCGTCCATCTGCTCGCCGGCTCCCTCGCAGCGCGCCGCGTTGTGGGCGCTGGGGGTGCGGCCATGAGCGCCCCGATGAAGTCCCGGGAACGTGCGGGTTCCGCATCGCTGCGCAAGGGTGAGGCGGCCACCTCCCTGCGCTACAAGATGATGGCACTCGCGCGGGAACGAGAGAACGTCATCTCGCTCGGCCGGGGCGATCCGGACCTGCACACGCAGCCCGCGATCGTGGAGGATGGCCTGGCCCGTTTCGCCGGCGCGATGGGCGCGGGGATGGCCGTATGGGACGAAGGACCGGTGCGTGGCCTGCATTCGCTGCGGGAGGGCATCGCCCGCCGGTATGCCCGCGAGAAGGGCGTCGAAGTCGATCCCGCCACCGAGATCGCCATCACCAACGGCGCCCAGGAGGGGCTCTTCCTGGCCATGCTGGCGCTCGTCGACCCGGGCGACCGGGTTGCCTGCCAGGACCCGCGCTACAGCTCCTACGACCAGGCCATCGGGACCGCGGGCGGCGACATCGTGCCCGTCCCCACCGGCGGCGACCGGCCCTTCGAGCTCGGGGGCGGGGAGCTCCGGCAGCACGCGCAGGGCTGCAAGCTGCTCGTGTTCGTGAATCCATCGAACCCGACGGGCGCCTGCGTCGGCCCGCAGGGCGTCCGCGATCTGGCGCGGGCCGCAGCCGACCTCGACATGGTCGTGGTGGCCGACGAGATCTACGAGGACGTGGTCTTCCGCGAAGAGCCCTTCCTGTCACTGCTCGCCGCGGAGGGCGCGCGCGGGCGCTCGGTGGTCCTTTCGGGCTTCTCCAAAGCGTACGCGATGACCGGCTTCAGGGTCGGCTACCTCGTCGGCCCGCCTGCCTTCATCGACGCGGTGGAGGCCATCAAGAGCACGACCTCCGGCCCGTGCCCGGCGTTCTCGCAGTACACCGCCCTCGCGGCCCTCGAGGCCGAGCCGGACCCGCGCCCGCAGTACCTGGCGCGTTATCGACGCCGGCGCCAGGCGCTGATCGACGGCTTCGCCGACCTGGCCGTCCCGCACGGGTCCCACGGGGGAGGCCTGTTCATGTGGGCCGACGTGTCGCGCTTCGGAATGGATGCCGAGACCTTCTGCTACCGCCTCCTCGACGAGGCGGGCGTGCTGATGTTCCCCGGCGCCTCCTTCGGGGAGCGCTGGCGCAACTGGGTGCGGGTTTCGCTCCTGTGTCCGGAGGCGCGGATCCTCGAGTCGATGCAGCGCATTCGGACATTCGCCCGCAACCTGTAGGATGGTCGGATGGAGGCCGGTACCGTCGGCCGCGCCGCGGGCGTTCCTGCGGCGGAACCGGCAATCGCGTGTGGCGTAGTCCCGGTGCGATGGCTACGCTTCGCGAGCCTGCCGAGACCCTGCACCGGACCCTGAACCTGGAGGGAGCACCATGACCTTGCGGATCAACGACGAAGCACCCGATTTCACCGCCGAGACCACTGAGGGAACCGTCCGATTTCACGACTGGATCGGGGATGGATGGGCGATCCTGTTTTCCCATCCCAAGGACTTCACGCCCGTCTGCACCACCGAACTGGGCACCGTGGCCGCGCTCAAGGACGAATTCGCGCGGCGCAACTGCAAGATCATGGGCATCAGCGTCGATGGGGTCGGCGACCATCACGCGTGGTCGGAGGACATCGCGTCGTTCGGCGGGCACGCCATCAACTATCCGCTCGTGGGCGACCCGGAGCTGAGTGTGGTCAAGCTCTACGACATGCTGCCGGCCGACGCGGGCGACACCTGCAAGGGACGGACGCCCGCCGACAATGCCACGGCGCGCTCCGTCTTCATCATCGGACCGGACAAGAAGATCAAGGCGACGCTCACCTATCCCATGAGCACGGGCCGGAACTTCGCCGAGATCCTGAGGCTCCTGGATTCCTGCCAGCTCACCGCCACGCGCCAGGTGGCCACCCCGGCCAACTGGGAGCAGGGTGAGGACGTGATCATCCTGCCCGCGGTGTCCAACGAGGACGCGGAAGCCAGGTATCCGGACGGCTGGGAGCAGCCGCTTCCCTACATCCGCATCGTTCCGCAGCCCGAGTAGCGGCGACCCGGGACATCGCAACGAACACCGACCGGCCCCCGGGCTCGCGCGGACCAGGCTCTGCGCGGGTCCGGGGGTCGCCAGCAAGGAGGAGCGCGCGTTGAGCGAACTGCTGATCGCCGGGGGCACGGTGGTGACCGCCGACCGCATGGAGCCGGCCGACGTTCTCGTCCGGGACGGGCGGATCGCCGGCGTCGGGCGGGACCTGACCACCGAGGGCGAGGTCCTCGACGCGAGCGGCCACTGGGTCATGCCCGGCGGCATCGACACCCACACCCATCTGGCCCACCCCATCGACCGCCTGGGGATCACCACCGCCGACGACTTCTTTACCGGCACGGTCGCGGGGGCGTGCGGGGGCGTCACCACCATCATCGACTTCTCGCTGCAGCGCCGCGGCGAGTCGCTGGCGCTGGCGCGCGACCGGCGTCTCGGTGAGATCGCGCCCGACGCCGTCATCGACTACGGCTTCCATACCATAGTCACGGATGTCCGCGACGATGTTCTCGAAGAAGTGCCGGAATTGATCGAGGGAGGGTTCCCCTCGTTCAAGGTCTACATGACGTACGGCGACAAGATCGTCAACGACGACGGGCTGCTGCGCCTGCTGGAGGCGACCGGCGCCCACGGCGGCCTCGTCTACGTTCACTGCGAGAACGACTGCGCGGTCACATACCTGATCAACCAGCACCTGGACGCAGGAAAGACCGGTCCCGCATTCCACGCCCCCAGCCGCCCCCCGGTGGTGGAGGCGGAGGCGACCCATCGCGCCATCATGCTGGCCGGGGTGGTGGATGCGCCTCTCTGCATCGCGCACGTCACCTCGGCGGGCGCGGCGGCTCATGTGGCCGCCGCCCGCGAGCGCGGGGAACCGGTGGTGGCCGAAACCTGTCCGCAGTACCTGGTGCTCGACGAGACCGTCTACGACCCCTGCGGCGGATTCGAGGTCGCCAAGTTCGTGTGCAGCCCCCCGATGCGCGCCGCCGAGCACCGCGACGCGCTCTGGAGCGCCCTGGCGGCCGGATCGATCCAGCAGGTGTCCTCCGACCACGCGCCCTTCCGCTACCACGACCAGAAGACCACCGGACGCGGCAACTTCACCCGCATCCCCAACGGCCTCCCGGGGATCGAGACCCGCCTGCCTCTGGTGTTTGCCGGTGGCGTGTCGACCGGCGTGATCTCGCCCCAGCGCTTCGTGGAGCTCGCCTCCACCAACCCGGCTCGCATCTTCGGGATGTACCCGCGCAAGGGCACGCTGGACGCCGGAGCCGACGCCGACATCATCGTCGTGGACCCGGAGGCGGAGACGGTAATCGATGCGGCCAGGCTCCACTCCGCCGTCGACTACAGTCCCTTCCAGGGGATGCGCGTAAGCGGATTCCCGACCTGGACGCTCTCCCGGGGCGAGATCATCGTCGATGGCGGAGAACCGGTCGCGGAGCGGGGCAGGGGACGTCTCGCCGAGCGGCGGCGCATCGACCCGGCAGCGCTGCCGTGAACCTCGACCGGGTTCGCGGGGCGTTCCCGATTCTCCAGCGCCGCAACTACCTGAATTCCTGCTCGCTGGGCGCCCTCTCGACCCGGGCCGAGGAGCGCCTGCAGGACTTCCTCGATCGATGGCACGACATGGGCGCCTCGGCGTGGTACGAGCACTGGTGGGAGCTCCTCGCGGAACTCCGGCGGCGCGTCGCGGACCTCTTCGCGGCCCCCGCCGGGACCATCGCGCTCATGCCCTCCACCTCCGCCTGCCTCTCGGTCATCTCCGAGAGCCTGGACTGGTCGGAGCGCAACCGCATCGTCACGACCGAGCTCGACTTTCCCACGCTCCTGTACCAATGGAAGGTGCGTCCCGGCGTGGAGATGGTCGTTCTGGAGAGCCCGGACGGCGTCCGGGTCGACCCGCAGCAGTTCGAGGACGCCGTCGACGAGCGCACGCTGGCCATCGCCACCAGCCACGTCTTCTTCACCACCGGCGCCATCCTCGATCTGGAGTCGATCGCGGAGATCGCGCACCGCGCCGGTGCGTATTGCCTCATCGACGGATACCAGGGGGCGGGTCAGGTGCCGCTGGACCTGCCCGCGACCGGCGTCGATTTCTATACCGCCGGCCCCCTCAAGTGGCTCTGTGGAGGCCCGGGGCTCGCGTATCTGTACGTGCGCGAAGACCTGATCCCCGCCCTCGAGCCGAGGATCACGAGCTGGTTCGCGACCGAGGACCAGTTCCGCTTCAATCCGGGCGACTTCCGCTACCACGCGGACGCGCGCCGCTTCGAGCTCGGGACCCCCGCACTCGCCACGGTCCACACTGCCCTCGGCGGCCAGGACCTCATCGATCAGGTGGGCGTCGAGGCGATTCGGGCCCGGAACGTGACGCTGACCGAGCGACTGATCGAAGGCTGCCGGGCCGCCGGTCTCTCACCCCGGGTCGCGGGCCACCCGGATGAGCGCTCGGCGATCGTTCCCGTTCGCCATCCGGCGCCCGCGGACGCGGTGAGCCACCTCGCCGACCGCGGAATCATCGTGGACAGCCGTCCGGGCGTGGTCCGGGCCAGCCCGCACTACTACAACACTGCGGATGAAGTAGACGAATTCGTGGACGTATTGGCGGAGGCGAGGCTCGCGGTGGGGACGAGCGCCGCCGCCGGCGCTTGATTGGTTTCCCGGCCCCCTCTTTTGTCTGCCACAAATACCGAGATATGGCAAACAACGGAGGGTATGGCAGGAAGGGGGTAGGTAGGCAGGACCGGGGGTATGGCAGGAATGGGGATATGGCAGGAATGGGGATATGGCAGGAATGGGGATATGGTAGGACCGGGGATATGGTAGGACCGGGGAGCTGGTCCTATCCCGGCAGGTCGTCCCTGACCTCGTCGATGATGCCGTAGAAGCAGCACCACTCGCCCTCGATCACTGCGGGGCGTGAGCGCAGTCCGAACACCACGCCCTCCCGCGGGGCCACGACTTCACCGCGCACGTCGCCATAGAGATCGAAGATCCGTCCCAGCGGCGTCCCCGCCGGGATCGGCGTTTCGAAGGGCACGCCCGGCTCCCCGACCCACATGCCCGACGCCGGCGCCAGCAGCGCCTGCTGATGCCCCATCCGCCACTCGGGGGCATGGCGAGCTTCGCCCTCGATCATCCCGTAGTGGCGCATGACGTTGCGGTAGCTGCCCGCCAGGTCCTCGGCCACGGCATGGAAGTCGGAGGTGAGCGTGCGGCAGTTGCCCCCCAGCTCGATGGTGATTCCGGCCTTGCCCCGCTCCGCGATCTTCGAGGAAGGATTGGCGCCGCCCACCCCGCTGCGAAACACGAGGTCCCACTGCGGCCCCATCGCGGCCGCCAGCTCGAAGCTGACCGGGTTGTCGGAGGCGAAGATCATGTGCGCGAGGTAGGAGTGCTCCCCGCCCGAGTGGACGGCGATCTGGAGATCGCAGGCGTCCTTCATGGCCTCCCAGTGCGCCCACGCCGCCCGCTCCGTCGGGTAGCCATCGGCCCGCCCCGGGTAGATGCGGTTCATGTCGTACGAGAAGGTGTCCAGCGGATCGCCGCGCTTGCCGGCCTCGAACGCGGGCACGTTCATCGCCGGGACCCCGACCACCGTCCCGCGCACACCCGCCGGATCGAGCGTCGCGAACAGCTTGAAGATCGAGAGCGCCCCCTCCGGCTCGTCCCCGTGGGTGGCACCGTTGATCCAGAGGATCGGCCCGTCGGATGCGCCCCGGCATAGCAGGATGGGAATCTCGCGTGCAACCGCCGCCACGTCGGATCCAACCGGGATCGCGCACCTGGCCATTGTCCCGGGGGGCGCCTCCGCGTTCCCGATCGCCAGCACTTCGTTGCTCATGTATTCATCCTGTCCGAATCCTATATGTATCATGCATGGTGTGACCTGTTTCGCTATTCCACCGCCCTCAAGCTCCTGAGCATCGCCCGGGCTTCCTTCGGCGGGCCATGACGCTTCCGCTCCCTCGCATCAGGCCGCCGGCTCCAGCGAAAACGGCACCCCCAGCTCTTCGGCGAGCGCCCGCAGCCGCACAACCGTCTTCGGGTCCATCGGGATCCCGTGCTTCAATCGATGCCGGGCGCGTTCCTGCTCCGCCTGGCCCGGCAGCCGAACCGGCCGGGCCGGATCGATGGGCGGGGCCGCCAGCACGTCCGCGATCAACCGCTCGAGCCTCTCCCCGAATTCCTCCGACGACATGAACGCCTCGATGTCGACGGCGATCATGGTGTGGGCCACGTCGTAGTTCCCGTCGTCCTGGAATACCTGCGCCCCGAACAGCGACCCCGTCAGCACACCCGTGAGAATGTCGGTGATGAGGCTGAGGCCATAGCCCTTGTAGTCGCCGATGGGCAGGAGGGGCCCCTTCATGGCCGCGTCCGGGTCGGTCGTGCGGGCGCCCTCGGGCGTGAGCGCCCAGTGGTCCGGCATGGGCAGGCCCGCGCGTCCGAGCCAGCGCATCATCCCCTTGCCCGACTGGGTCAGCGCCATGTCCAACACGATGGGATCGCGTCCTCCGGGTCTCGGAACCGCCATGCCCCACGGGTTCGTGCCGAGGATCGGCCGGGTCGCGCCCCAGGGAGCCATCTCCGCGCCCGCGTTCGTCATCGAAATCCCGATCAGCCCCAGGTCCGCCGCCCGCCTGGCGTGGAAGCCGGCGATACCGAAGTGGTTGCTGTGCCGCACGCCGACCATCGCTACCCCGACCTGCCGCGCCATCTCCACGGCACGGTCCATGGCCCGCCGCGCGGCGACATACCCGAGTCCCTTGTTCGCATCGAGAAGCGCCGCGGCCGGCCGCTCCCGCACCCAGGTCATCGGCGCATCGGGCAGGATCCCCCCGTTGCGCATGCGTCTCGCGTAGCGAAACAGCTTCTCCAGCCCCTGGTGCTGCCCCGGATGCCACCAGAGCGACGCCGTCACCACTCCGTCGGCGTTGATGCGCGCTTCCTCGGCGCTCGCGCCAAGCGCCCGCAGCACGTCCTCGGCGAATCCGCGCACCGAGGGCTCGCGAAAGCGCTCGACCGCGACCCGTTCGTCCAGATGGTAGGTAATGGCAGTGCTCCCCGGGCCGCTCAGGCTACTCCCCGAACCCCCAGCTGTGCGCGTGAGGCTGGATCAGCTCCGCCGTCATCCCGGGAAGCTGATCGGGATAGACGAACGCCTCGTAGCCGTCGTTGGCGTCAAAGATGGTGTCCTGGAAGAAGGGGATCCCGCGCTCGCGCAGGCCCGCGACATCGCCGTCGATGTCCGTGGTCTGCAGGGCGATGTGGTCCAGCCCCTCGCCCCGCGACTTCAGGAACCGGTTCACGCGCGACTCCGGGTCCCAGTTCTGCACCAGGTGCAGCCAGCACTGGTTGGGGAAGAGGATGCGCGCGTCGAGCTGCCTGCCCTTGCCCTGATCGTTGCGATAGTCCTGGGCGACGAGCCCGAAGAAGCGCTCGAAGCGCGAGCAGGCGTCCGCCAGGTCGTGGACGCAGAGGCCGATGTGCTGCAGGCGGAACAGCTCCATCGAGTCGCTCACGGGCTCGCCCACCGCTTCCGGCGGATAGTACCAGCTACGGTCGTGCGACTGGATGAGCTCGATGGTCAGGCCGGGAAGCCTGTCGGGATAGACGAACGCCTCGTAGCCGTCGTTGGCGTCGAGGATGCGGTTCTCCCACACCCCCACGCCGATCTCCCGAAGATGGGCGACATCGGCTTCGATGTCGTCCGTCTCCAGGCAGATGTGCTCCAGCCCCTCGCCCTTCTCCTGGAGAAACCGGTTCACGCGCGACTCCGGATTCCAGTTCTGGACGAGGTGCAGCCAGCACTCGTTGCCGAGGAGGATGCGGGCGTCGAGCTGCATCCCCTTGCCCTGGTCGTCCCGGAAATCGCGCGCCTTGAGCCCGAGAACGCGCTCGAAACGCGCGCAGGCGTCCTCCAGGTCGCGCACGACCATGCCGATGTGCTGCACACGAAGAATCATCGCCCCGCCCCCACGGGATCGTTCCGGTACACTGTGCCCGCGCGCATGACGAAGACCACGCGCCCGAGCGCCCCGATGTCCGCGGAGGGATCGCCCGCCACGGCGATCAGGTCCGCCTCGTAGCCGGGTACCACCGCGCCCAGCGACCCTCCGAGCCCGAGCGATTCGGCCGCCAGGCTGGTCGCCGACACCACCGCCGCCATGGGATCCTGGCCTCCCTCCTCGACGCGATAGACGAGCTCCCGCCAGTTGTTGCCGTGCGCCCCCGCCACGGCGTCGGTGCCGAACACGATTTCGAGCCCGTCCACGCTCAGCGCCTCCTGGAAGGTGGCCAGCGCCACTGGCACGGCCGCCCGCATCTGCTCGAAGCCCTCCTCGGTGTAGTTGCCGATGCCCAGGTATCGCTCCGCGTTGGTGAAATAGTTGTCGAAGATGACGTGGATGTGCGGGTCGTAGTAGAGCCCGCGCCCGGCCAGCAGCTCGAGCGTGGCCCGGTCCAGCAGGGCGCCGTGCTCGATTTGCGAGCATCCCGCCCGCGCCGCGCGGCTCGCGCTCTCGGGGCCGTGGGCGTGCACCACCGTGCGCAGGCCGTGCTCGCCGGCCCGGCCGCAGGCGGCGTCGAGCTGCTCCTGGCTGAGCGTCGGCCCGCCCCCCACCCGGATGCTTTCCGAGGCGAAGATCTTGATCACGTCCGCGCCCGCGGCCGCCATTTCGTCCACATGGGCCCGCATCGCGGCCGGCCCGCCGGTTCCCGCGTTGATCGCCCGGATCGAGGTGAGCACGCGCGGCCCCGGGAGCGTGCCGCCCGCGATCGCGTCGCGCACCGGGACGTCCTCCGCTCCGCCGACGCTCTGCACGGTGGTGACGCCGCTCCGGAGCATCTTCCACGCGTTCTCGGCCGCGTACAGGGCCTGATCCTCGGGGCCATCGGTCGATTCCGCGGTGTGCAGCCGCCCGGCCTCGCGGTCGAAGTGCCATCCCAGGTGGACGTGGGTGTCGATCAGGCCGGGCAGCAGGGTGGCGCCCGACAGGTCGTAGACCGCGGCCCCGGCCGTGCTTCCGGCCTCGACGACCGCCTCGATGCGGCCCCCGCGCCCGCCCAGGGCTCCGCCGCGCCCGTCCAGCACGCGGTCGGCGCGCAGCACGACCACGCCCTCCGCGGCCGTGCCGCCCGCACCGCCACCGGCGTCGCCCTGGCCGGTCGCCGGCGCCGCGCCCGTGTCCCCGGTCCCGGGCCCGTCGCCGCAACCCGCCAACACCCCCAGGAGCGCCCCGATCCACCATGCCCGCGCCCGCCCGCCCTCAAGCTGCTGGCCTGCCATCATCGCTTCCAACTCCTTCGCGCGGGCCCCGCACCCACCCGCGCAACTGGGGGGGTTCGCACCCGCCCGGATTGGATCCACCTCCCCTGCCGCTTCCAACCACTCCCGCTTGCCGCCATCTTTCGCCCGGCAAGATGCAACGTTACCCGAAGGGGCGCGAGTCAGGGACGAAACTGGTGACGGACGACAAAGCGAAGAAGAAGCGGATCTCCGGCGCCAGCCTCAGGCACGCGTTCCACGAAATCATCTGGCCGCGGCGCAGGCTGGTTCTTCTCGGTCTCGTGCTGATCCTGATGAACCGCCTGGCCGGACTCGTCCTCCCGATCGCCACCCGTCCCCTCATCGACGACGTGATCGCGACGAGCGACCTCCCGGGACTGTTCCGGCTCCTCGGGGCGGTGGCGGTGGCGGTGGTCGTCCAGGCGGCCACGTCGTACACCCTGACCATGATGCTCAGCGTGGAGGCGCAGCGCCTCATCGCCGATCTGCGCACTCAGGTGCAGCGGCACGTGCTGAGCCTCCCCGTGCGCGTCTTCGACAACACCCGCTCGGGCGATCTCGTCTCGCGCATCATGGAGGACGTGCGGGGCGTCCGGAACCTGGTCGGAACCGGCCTTGTCCAGCTCGTCGGCGGGGTGATCACCGCGATTGTGGGCTTCGCGTACCTCCTCAGCATCTCTCCCATGATGACGCTGCTCACGCTGGGCCCGCTCGCCGCCTTCGCCATCATCTCCACGAACGCCTTCCGCACGCTGCGGCCCGCGTTCCGCGAACGCGGCAAGATCCGCGCGGACGTCACGGGCCGGCTCACCGAGTCCCTCGGCGGCATTCGCGTCATCAAGGGCTTCCACGCCGTGAAGGCGGAAGGGACGATCTTCCGCGAGGGCGTCATGCGCATCTTCCGCAACATCAGGAAGACGCTCACCACCTCCAGTCTGGTCACCAGCGCGGGTACGTTTTTCATGGGACTCGCGGGGGTCCTGGTGATGGGGTACGGCGGGTGGCTGATCGTTCAGGGCCAGCTTACGGTGGGCGAACTCTTCTCGTTCACCTTCCTCCTGGGTTTCCTGATCGCTCCCGTGATCCAGATGGCCAACATCGGCACCCAGATGACGGAGGCCTTCGCCGGCCTCGACCGTACCGCCGAACTGCTCTCCTGGCCGACGGAGGACGACGATCCGAGGCGGGTCGTGGAGATGCCACGCATCCGCGGACGGCTTCGGTTCGAGGATGTGCACTTCCGTTACGAGGAGGACAAGCCCGTGCTCCGGGGAATCAGCTTCGACGTCGAGCCCGGGACCGTGGTCGCGCTCGTGGGAAGCTCCGGATCCGGCAAGTCGACGATGGCCAGCCTGGCCGCCTCCTTCCTCACGCCCGATGAAGGTCGCGTGCTCGTGGACGACGTCGACCTGAGCGAGGTGCGGCTGCCGAGCTACCGCAACCAACTGGGGCTGGTGCTCCAGGACGATTTCCTGTTCGACGGCACCATCAGCGAGAATCTGCTCTTCGCGCGCCCGGGCGCCAGCGGCGATGAAGTGAGGCACGCCGCCGGGCAGGCGTTCGTCACCGAGTTCAGCGACCGCTTCCCGGACGGGCTCGACACCGTCATCGGCGAACGCGGGGTCAAGCTCTCCGGCGGCCAGCGCCAGCGCGTCACCATCGCCCGGGCGATTCTCGCCGACCCGCGTCTCCTTTTTCTCGACGAAGCGACCTCTAGTCTGGACACCGAGAGCGAAGCTCTCATCCAGGCTTCCCTGGCCCAGCTCCTGCGGGGACGCACCACGCTGGTGATCGCACACCGGCTGTCGACCATCCGTCGCGCCGACCTCATCCTGGTGCTGGAGGAAGGCCGCATCGTGGAACGCGGCCGGCACGAGGATCTGGTCGCGCGCCGGGGCCGCTACCACGAGCTGTACACGGTCCAGGCCAGAATCTGAGGTCCTCGCCTCCCGGAATCCGTCCGTCTTCACGGTACGAGACTTGCGGTTGCGTTGCTTTCCATCAAAACTGATTCAGCTACAAGGGGGTGACGGATGGAGCGCGTGAGTCGGTGTTCTGTCGCTTTGGGATGGCATTCTGTCGCTGTTTTCCGCAATATTGTCGTATCTTCCAGTCTGGGTCTTCCGGTCCTCTCGCCGCCGGATCTGCGGTTGTGGCGGCTGGGGTTCGTGGTCCCGGCTTGAATTGGTAAGGTTCGGTTTGGCTCCATATCACAGGAGGGATTTCCGTATGAACTTGCCTGGCAACAACTTGAACCGGTTTCTCAAGCTGGCCGCCCTCATGCTGTGGTGCGCGGCGCTCCCCGCGGCGGCGCACGCCCAGGGCTCCCTCGAAGGCACGGTTCGCGATGGCACGACCAACCAGGGAATCGTCGGCGCCCAGGTGTTCATCTCCGCTCTCAACATCGGCAGCCTCAGCGGCAACGACGGCTCCTTCAGCATCGGCGGCATACCCGCCGGATCGCACGTGGTCGAGATTCAGCTGATCGGCTACGCCGCCGAGCGGCAGGAGGTGACCATCACGGACGGCCAGACGACGCAGCTCGACGTGCTTCTGAGCCAGGAAGCCATCGCGCTGGGCGGCATCGTCGCCATCGGCACCCGCGCCCGGCCGCGTACGGTGACCGAATCGGCGGTCCCCGTCGACGTCATCCCGAGTGCGGAGATCGTCAACCAGGGCGACAACGACTTCGCCAACCTGCTCCGCAACGTGGTGCCGTCCTTCAACGTGAACACCCAGCCCATCAGCGACGCGGCCACGTTCGCGCGTCCGGCCAACCTGCGCGGCCTGGCCCCGGACCACACGCTGATTCTGGTGAACGGGAAGCGGCGTCACCGCACCGCGGTCATCACCTGGTACGGCAACGGCCTCGCGGACGGCTCCCAGGGTCCCGACATCGCGCTGATTCCGGGGTTGGCGCTGGAGCAGGCCGAGGTGCTTCGCGACGGCGCATCGGCCCAGTACGGCTCCGATGCCATCGCGGGGGTGATGAACTTCGTCCTCAACAACAGCCGCTCCGGGGGCGCCATCGAGTTCAAGACGGGCGGGAACCTGATGTCGCGGACCGGGGCGCGCTTCGAGGATGGCTCGATCCCGGGCGACGGAGAGATGTACAGCATCGCGGGCAACGTCGGCCTGCCGCTCGGAGAGACCGGCTTCCTCAACCTGACCGGCGAGTACGGCAACGCCAACCCGACCGACCGCAGTTCGCAGCGCAGGGACGCGCTGGGGCTGATCGTTCACGAGGGCAACGCGAGCGTGCGTACGCCCGCGCAGATCTGGGGCTCCCCCGAGATCAACGACGAAATCAAGATCTGGGCGAACACCGGCTACCTGTTCAGCGACGCCCTCTCGTTCTACGGACACGGCAACTACGTGAGCAAGCAGGTGGAGGGCGGGTTCTACTTCCGGAACCCCGGCACCCGCAGCGGCGTGTTCGCCACCTCGGGCTGCCCGCGCTATTTCGGCGACCAGCCGTGTGACCCGGAATGGGAGCGGTCCATCCTTCTGGTCGGCGACCTGCTCCAGGCGCAGACCGGCGTGCCGAACGCGGCCAACTGCCCCAGGGTGCTGGTCGACGGCGCCAGCGGGGCCATCAGGGACCGTGAGGCGTACAACCAGGTCATGTCCGATCCCAACTGCTTCACCTTCCGCAAGATCTTCCCCGGAGGCTTCACGCCGCAGTTCGGCGCGTACGTGACCGACGCCTCCGCGGTGGCGGGCCTGAGGGGCACCAGGGGCCGGCTCGACTGGGATGCGAGCGCGGCCTGGGGCAACTCCAACATGGACTTCTACATGTACAACACGGTCAACGCATCGCTGGGACCGGACCAGCCGTGCAGCGACCAGGGCACCTCGGTCGCGGTCCCGAACCAGCCGTGCACGCCGTACTTCCATCCGGGCATCTACGATCAGCAGGAGGTCAACCTGAACGCCGACCTCTCCTATGCCGTGAACGAAAGGGTCAACCTTGCCGGTGGCGCGGAGTGGCGGAACGAGCGCTTCGAGATCTTCCAGGGAGACGAGCCCTCATGGATCGAGGGTCCGCTCGCGAACCAGGGCTTCACCCCCGCCTCCAACGGTTTCTCGGGTTTCGGGCCCCTCACCGTGGGCAACTGGAACCGCAGCAACTTCGCCGGCTACGGCGACCTCGAACTGAGGGATCCGGCAGGCGCCTGGACGTTCGGCGTCGCCGGGCGCGTTGAGAGGTTCTCCGACTTCGGCACCACGGTCAACGGGAAGGTTGCGGGCCGCGTCAGCGTCTCCGAGGGATTTGCCCTCCGTGCCAGCACGAGCACGGGCTTCCGGGCGCCGACGCCCGGCCAGCAGAACGCCTTCAACATCTCGACGATCTACGATCCCGAGATCATGGACCTCACCAACAACGGCACCATTCCCTCGACGTCGGAGCTCGCCGGCCTGTATGGAGGCGAGGCGCTCAAGCCGGAGAAGTCGGTGAACATGGCGCTCGGCGCCGTGATCGATCAGGGCAACTTCAGCCTCTCGGCCGACTTCTTCCAGATCAACGTGTCCGACCGCCTGACGACGAGCGCCGACCGCCAGCTCACCCCGGCCGAGATCGACCAGCTCGTGCGGGACGGCATCGTCCGGCCGGGCGGCGTCCTGGCGCGCTTCCGCTTCTTCATCAACGACTTCGCCACCCGCACCCGGGGCCTCGATCTCGTGGCCGCCTATCAGATCGACGGAGGCGACGGGTCCAGCACCGGCATCACCAGCGCCTGGAACTGGACCGGGACCACGGTAACGGATTTCAACTCCGAAACCCTGACGGGAACGCGCATTCGCATCCTCGAGGAGGGGCTTCCCAACGTCCGCGGCAACATCGCGCTCAACCACAACTTCGCCAGTGGACTTCGCGCCCTCGTGCGCGCGAGCTACTGGGGCGGCTACTACGACGGTGAGACGCCCTACTACGAGTCGGATCCCGGCAACACGATCGACTATCCGGCCCGCATCCTCTTCGACGTGGAAGCAGCCTACTCCCTGAGCGATAACATGACCCTGACGGTGGGATCCCAGAACGCGCTGAACACCAAGCCGCAGGAGTACCCGGGCGCGGCCGACGGCGTCGGCAACCGGTTCGGCCAGTTCACGCCCTACGGCTTCAACGGGGCCTTCCTGTACAGCAAGCTGGCGTACAGGTGGTAGCGCGGAGCTGATCCGCCACGGGCGGCAGTAGCATCAAACGGCCCCGGAAGGTTGCCTGGCGACCTTCCGGGGCCGTTTTTCTGTTCGGCGCCCTGCTGGCCGTCACGGGCTGCGTCTCGTCTTCGGCGCTGGAGTTGTACCAGGCCGGGGACGCGCGGTGCTACGATCGCTCCGTCGAGTCCCAGACCGCGGTCGTCGATGCCCACCTCCACTTTCGTCCCTTCGGAGGCCAGGCAATCCCGTTCGAGGAAATCGTGGAGTACCTGGAGGAGACGGGCGTGCTGTTCGCGAACGTCTACGGGATCGGCCAGACCCTCCCGGACTTCTCGTCCTGCACCTACTACCTGGACTGTCCCGGCACTCCCTTGACGCCGTCGCCCAGGAACGATGTCGCCAACGCTGCCGGGTATCTGGCGAGGCCATCCCCCCGCGTCCATCTGACGCTCTCGATGACTTTCCCGGATCTCGCGCGCCCCGCCACCATCCTCCCTGAAATGCGGCGCCTGGAGGAAGAATACCCGGGCGTCTTCTCGTGGATGGGCGAAGTCAACCTGGTGAAGCAGGCCGTGTTCGCCAACGGCCGGAGGCCGGTTCCGCGGGAGGTGCTGGACGAGTGGGCGCCGTTCATGGAAGCGCTCCGGGATCGGAACATGCCGCTTGCGATCCACTCCGATCTGGGCAACGACGAGGATCCGACCCTCTATCTTCCGCTGATGGAGGAGGTGCTGCGCCTGCATCCCGACAACGACATCGTGTGGGTGCACATGGGCCTCTCGCGGGAACTGACGGAAATGGCCCCGGCCGAGCACATCGCGATCATGAAGTCGATGCTGGACCGCCATCCCCGGCTGATGCTCGATATCTCCTGGCGCGTCCTGGAGGACGCCTATTTCTCGGATCCCGAGGCCAGGGCAGCGTACGTTCCGTTCCTGAACGAGTACTCGGAGCGCATTCTTCCGGGGACCGACTTTCTGGCCTCCAGGGACAAGAACCTCGAGGTCTACCGCGCCGAGCTGGAAGTCACCGGCCGGATCCTGCGCTACCTCGACGACACCGCCTTCCGCAACATCGCGCTCGGCCGGAACTACTTCCGCCTGCTGGGGCTGGACTACACGGCGCCGAGGGTCTGCGCGGGTTCCGACGGGACGCCGCCATCAGCCGCTGGCGTTGACGCGCTCGAGCCCTGAATCAGCAGCTTACAGCCGGGCCCGGATCTCCCACAGGTCCGGAAACACCGGCTTGTCGAGCGTCGTGGCCAGGTAGCGGGATCCCGCGGATCCGCCGGTCCCAGGCTTATGGCCGATGGTCCGCTGCACCATCTTCATGTGGCGGTAGCGCCATTCCTGAAGCCCCTCGTCCAGGTCCACCAGCCGCTCGCACAGCTGGGCGTTGCGGGCGTCCCCGCGATAGATGCGGACCAGGACCTCCTGCATGGCGTCGTCCGTCGCCACCGGCCGGGTCACGTCGCGCTCCAGGCTTGTGCGCGGAATGTCGTGTTCCTCTCCCGCGAGATAGCGGAGGAAGCAGTCCCAGAGCGTCGGCGCGCTCCAGCGGCGCTCGAGATCCAGCCGCGCGCGGCTCCCGGGTTCGAAGCGCCTCATGGCGGGGCGGTGCTTCCGGCCCAGACAGAACTCGAGGGCCCGGAACTGGTCGGACTGGAAGCCGCTGGCGGTGTCGAGGCGGTCGCGGAAGGTCAGGAACTCGACCGGGCTCATGGTCTCGAGGATGTCGAGCTGCGCCACCAGCACCTTCAGGATGGTGAGGATGCGCTTGAGCGTATGCTGGGCCCGGGGCGCGTCTCCGTCTGCGAGCAGGCGACAGCAGTAGTCAATCTCGTGGAGGAGCACCTTGAACCACAGCTCGTAGACCTGGTGGATGACGATGAACAGCATCTCGTCGTGTTCAACGTCATCCCTCGGCCGCTGCAGCCGCAGAAGCTCATCCAGCCTGAGATAGCGCTCGTAGTTGACGGCTTCGGGGTTGCGGGTCACTCGCCCAGCCTCGGGGGTTCCTCCAAGTAGCCTTCCTCGATGAGGATGGCCTCGATCTCGTGCCAGACGGCGAGCTGGCTGTCAAGGGCGCTGCCATGTTTCAGCGCCACCTCGGAGATGCGCCCCTCCCGTTCGTTGACGAGATAGAGCGCGTCCAGGACCGCGTCATCCTCTTCCGACTCCGCGGCGCCGTGCGCCTCCAGAACCAGAAGCACGTCCGCGGAGGTGACGTGATAGGCAAAGCTCAATCGCACCTCCGCGGATCGTGCCTCCGGCAGCCCTCAGTTGGCCGCGGTGATCGTGGCTCTCAGCAGGCGTTCCAGGTTGCGGATGTGCACTTCCAGCTCCGCCTGCAGTTCCTCGTAGCGGACCTGCGCGTCTCGTCCCGGCATCTGGTCGGCGCGGTTGAGCATCGAGTAGAGGTAGTTCATCTGGCTCAGCAGCATGCGCTCGGGATAGCGGATCCCGTCGTCGCTCTCGTTGACCAGGGCGCTCTCGATCTCCTGCAGCTGCTCGAGGGCGTCCTGCATCTCGTCGCGGTCCTCGAGGCCGGGGGTGACCTCGGCGATCTTCGCCGCGGCCATGCGCGCCTGGCTGAGGGCGTCGCGCACCTGCATGGCCAGCGCGAACTGCTCGCGCAGGTGCTCCATGGTGACCCCGTCGGCGGCCACGCGCGGATCCATGAGCACCTCGGCGCCCGCGGTCGCGCTCCAGCTGCCCACGTTCAGGCGCACCTGGTAGGCGCCCGGCACCGCCACCGGTCCGCCGCGTCCGGCGCGCCCTGGATTGGCGTCCCAGGGACCCGGGTAGCGGAAGTCCCAGGTGAAGCGGTGCATGCCGGCGGAGTTCGGCATCCGGGGGGTGCCGACGCGCTCCAGCGTGGGCGCGCGCATGCCCGGTTCGGCCGGGGGCACCATCTGCTCGCCCATGGCGTCGCTCGAGAAGGCGCGCACGAGATTGCCCTCGGCGTCCAGGATGTCGAGCGTGACCTCGTCCGCGTCGTTCGCCAGGTAGTAGTCGATCGTCACGCCGGGGCGCGGATACTCGGGCGCGGCCGGGTCGAAGCCCCCGCCGAAGCCGGAGCTGAAGGCGCGGTACGCGGGGCGCGGCTCAAAGAGATGTGCGTCCGCGGCGGCGACCTCCGCGCTCAGCTCGTGGAGGGGGCCCAGGTTGTCGAGGATCCAGAATCCGCGTCCCATCGTGGACAGAACCAGATCGCCCAGGTGCACCTTCATGTCGGTGATGGGCGTGGTGGGCATGTTCAGCTTGAACGACTGCCAGCTGCCGCCGTCGTCGAAGGAGATGAACATCCCGAACTCGGTGCCGGCGTAGAGCAGTCCCTCGCGGCCCGGGTCCTCGCGCACCACGCGCACCGGATGGTCGTCCGGAATGCCGTTGTCGCCGGTGGTGATGCGGGTCCAGGACTGGCCGTAGTCCTCCGTCCGGTATGCATACGGCTCAAAGTCGCCCAGCTGGTAGCGCAGGATGGTGGCGTAGGCCTTGGCGGGGTCGTGCGGCGACACCTCGACGTTCTGCACCCGGCCTCGTCCCGGCATGTCGGGGGTCACGTCCTCCCAGTTCTCGCCCCCGTCGCGGGTGACGTGGACGGGGCCGTCGTTGGCGCCCGTCCAGATGACGTCGGGGTCGTGGGGCGATTCCTGGATGTCGTAGAGGACGCTGTAGTGCTCTTCCCCGGTGATGTCACGGGTGATGGGCGCCCCGGAGGCCATCTGGGTTTCGGGCTCGAAGGCGGTGAGATCGGGGGAGATGGTCTCCCAGGTCATGCCCTCGTCGGTGGTGCGGTGCACGTACTGCGAGGTGTGGTAGACGACGTCGGGGTCGTTGGGCGACACGTGGATGGGCGCCACCCGCTGAAAGCGGTAGGGCAGGTCGGCCGGGTTGCGGCCGTACAGGTCCCAGGCGCCCACGTAGTACTGCTTCTCCTGGTCGGTGCTCCAGCTGTAGCGGCCGAAGCGGCCCTTGCAGTTGGCGTAGACGATGTCCGGATTGCCCGGCTTCGGCACCACCGGCCCGGTCTCGCACCCGCCGACCGCGCGCCAGTGGGCCGTGTGGCCGGCGGGCATCCCGTAGGGTCGCCGGCTGGGCACCGCGATGGTGGAGTTGTCCTGCTGGCCGGCGTACAGCCAGTAGGGGAAGCGGTCGTCGATGTCGACCTGGTAGAGTTCGGCCGTGGGCTGGTTGTTCTGGGTGGACCAGGTCAGGCCGCCGTCGCGGGTGACGTTGGCCCCGCCGTCGTTGGACTGGACGAACAGGTCGGGGTCGTCCGGGTTGATCCACATGTCGTGGTTGTCGCCGTGCGGCGTCGGGCGCCGCTCCCAGTCCGCCCCGCCGTTGGTCGACTTGTAGAACCCCTCGTTGTTGACGTAGACGATGTCCGCGTTGGTGGGGTCGGCGTCCACCCCGGTGTAGTAGAAGGGCCGGTTCAGGATCGGGTTGTAGCTCGACACCTGACGCCAGGTGGCGCCGCGGTCGTCGGAGCGATACAGGCCGTCCTCCGGCTCGGGCGCCTCGATGAGCGCGTATACCCGGTCGGGATCCGCGGGGGAGACCGCCAGATCGCTCTTGCCGAAGAGCCCGCCCGGCAGGCCCTGCTCCAGCCGGGTCCAGCTGTCGCCGCCGTCCGAGGATTTGTAGATCCCGCCCTCGTACGCCCCGCTGATGATGGTCCAGGGCTTCCGCTCGCCGCGGTACATGCCGGCGTAGATCTCGTCCGGGTTGTCGGGCGCGAGCTCGAGGTCCACGGCGCCCGTCGAGTCGGAGACGAAGAGAACCTGTTCCCAGTTCGTGCCCCCGTCGCGGCTCCGGTAGACGCCGCGCTCGGGGTTGGGTTTGAAGGTGTTGCCCATCGCCGCAACGAAGACCAGATCGGGATCGTCGGGATGCACCTCGACGGCGCCGATCTGGCCCGCGTCGGGCAGGCCGATGAAGCGCCAGCTGTCTCCGGCGTCGTCGGACCGGTAGATGCCCTTTCCGGTGATCACGTTGCTGCGGATGCCGTCGGAGCCGGTCCCGGCGTAGATGATGTTCGGGTCCGAGGGCGCCACCCGGATCGCACCCATCGAGCCGGTTGCCAGATAGCCGTCCGAGATGGGCCGCCAGGTCTGCCCGTAGTCCTCCGTCTTCCAGATGCCCCCGCCGACCGCCCCCATGTAGAAGGTCGCGGGGTGGCTGGGATGTCCCGCGACGGTTGTGACGCGTCCACCGCGGGAGGGCCCGACGGTGCGGTAACGCATCCCGTCGAAGAGGGACGTGGAAACGGTTGCCCCGGCCCCGGACCCGTTGGACTGCGCCTGGGCCGCCGGCGGCAGCGCCACCGCGAGAATCGGGAGGGCGAGCAAGAGGGTGATGATGTTCTTCATGTGAGCCCCTTTGGAAGAAATCCGTGTCAGCCGTGTTAATCTAAAGCGACGGGCCGGACTCCGCTTCCCCGCGGGAGCGGATCGTCCCATGTATGCATGTGTTCGGCCGGCATGCGGTATTGGGCCCCGCGGACCCCTGTTTGCCGATGATGGTTCCGGTTCCTACATGGGCCCAGCGCCCCGCTCCGCCGCAATGCGCTCGACCCGATCCGCGAGCCGGGCATCTCCCAGGGACCCGGCAACGCGCTCGAAGCCGGGCGTCGCTCCGGTCCAGCGGAGTTCGTCGAGGTCCTCGAACAGCGAGGCGTCATCCCGGAGCGTGGCCAGATCCCGGAACAGCAGGGCGTCCCGCCACCCGGTGCGGAGATTCTCCTGCAGCCTCGCCGCGCCTCGTACGGCAACGCCCCAGGGCAGGCTGCGGAGCGGGATTGCCTCCAGGTGCCCGTAGTGCGCGAGCACCGTGGAGGTCGACTTGGCGCCCCAGCCGGGGATGCCCGGAAACCCGTCCGCGCTGTCGCCCACCAGCGCCAGGTAGTCGGGGATGGAGGCCGGCCCCACTCCGAACTTGTCCACCACGCCATCCTCGTCGCGCAGCGTGCGCTGGCGCCGGTCGAACTGGACGATCCGCGTCCCCGAGACGCACTGGCTGAGGTCCTTGTCTGGCGTGCAGATGAAGACGCGCTCCACCGCCGGGTCCGCGCTCGCCACCCGGGCCGCCGCGGCCAGCCCGTCATCGGCTTCCAGCTCGACCATCGGCCACACTGCGATCCCCATCGCCGCCAGGGCGCCCTCCAGGGGATGAAACTGCGCCCATAGCGCGGGATCGATGCCCGCCGAGCTCTTGTAGCCCGGCCACAGATCGTTTCGGAAGGACTCGATGACGTGATCGGTGGCCACCCCAAGGTGCGTCGCTCCCGCCTCCAGCATGCCCAGCAGCGAGTGCAGCACTCCCATGAGCGCGCCCACCTCGCGGCCCGCCTGGTCGGTGCGCGACGGGACCGCATAGAA
This sequence comes from BD2-11 clade cluster bacterium bin43, assembly GCA_002238605.1. Classification (GTDB taxonomy): domain Bacteria; phylum Gemmatimonadota; class Gemmatimonadetes; order Longimicrobiales; family Gaopeijiaceae; genus BD2-11. The sequence goes on from MPMR01000013.1 coordinate 52,023, forward strand.
GTGGCGGAACAGCTCGTAGGTGCCGTCAATGAGGTGGACGTTCACGGGCGCCTGGATGTCGGGGTGTTCGGGGATGGGGCCGGGCGGCTGCCGCGGACCGCTTTCGCCGGTGGCTGCAGGCATGGCTCGAGGCCACGCCCTCGTTCGTCGAGCCAACGGGGCCCGGGCGATGTGGACAGGGAACCATGCAGGCTGGACAGTCCGGGGCGCAAACCTCGCGCGTGCGCCGGGCCCGGCGCCCTCGACCCCGGCCGGCTTCCGATTGACACACGATTCAGCGGGCAGCCTTATTGACGGAGCGCACCTCTGGCGGCGCAACGCCCTGGTGTGCGCTGCATCCCTCGATGTGACGCATCCCCCGATCGAGAGAGGAGGTTTCGACATGCACGCTACTGCCCCCCGAACGATTCTCGCCGCGTCGTGGCTGGCCATCGCCGGTCTGGCTCCTGCGCGGGACATGCATGCCCAGATGCCGCCACAACGCACCACCGCATTCGTCAACGCGAACGTCGTGCCCATGGACCGCGAAGGCGTGCTCGCCGATTACACGGTCGTGGTCTCCAGCGGGCGCATCGTGGACATGGGCCCGTCGGCATCTGTCGATCCGCCCGCCGGCGCCCTGGTCATCGATGCCGGCGGCAAGTACCTCATGCCCGGTCTCGCCGAGATGCACGGACACATGCCCGGCGGCGACATCGAGGAAACGGTGATGTTCCTCTACGTGGCCAACGGCGTCACCACCGTGCGCGGGATGCTCGGGCAGGACGGCCATCTTGCGTTGCGCGCCAGGGCCAACGCCGGGGAGATCATCGCGCCGACGCTCTACATGGCGGGCCCGAGCTTCAACGACGGAAGCGTGAATTCGCCCCGGGAGGCGGAGGAACAGGTGCGTCGCCAGCAGCGCGAAGGATGGGATCTGCTGAAGATCCATCCGGGACCCACGCTCGACGAATACAACGCCATGGCGGTGACTGCCCAGGAAGTGGGGATCCGCTTCGCCGGGCATGTTCCGGCCGACGTGGGGCTCGAGCACGCCATCCTCATGGGCCAGGAGACCTTCGACCACCTCGACGGCTACATCGAGTACCTGGACGCCTTCGAGGGCGAGGTGGACGAGGACCGGCTCCAGTACATCGTGCAGCTGACGCGCGACGCGGGCGCCTGGGTCGTCCCCACCATGGTCCTCTGGGAGGTCGGCATCATCGGCCGGGGCGACGCGGACGAGTTGGCGGGCTACCCGGAGATGCGCTACTGGCCCTCCGGTCAGGTGTGGGGCTGGGGGAACCGGCAGAGGGCGGCGGCGTCCCGGACCAGCCCGGAGCGGGCGGCGCAGTGGGCCGCAAACCGCAACCGGGTTCTGAAGGCGCTGTCGGACGGAGGCGCCGGCATTCTCCTGGGGACCGATTCGCCCCAGATCTTCAGCGTGCCGGGCTTTTCGATCCATCGCGAGTTGAAGGCGATGGCCGACGCGGGGATGTCCGCCTGGGAGATCCTGGTCAGCGGGACCCGCAACGTGGGTGAGTACTTCCAGGGGAGGGATGCGTTTGGCACGGTGGCGGTCGGGCGGCGCGCGGATCTCCTGCTGCTGAACGCGAATCCGCTGTCCGACGTGGCCAACGTGGCCGACCGCGCGGGCGTCATGTTCCGGGGCCGCTGGCTGCCCGAAGAGGAAATCCGGAGAAGGCTTGAGGAGATCGCGGATGAGATGGGGAACTGAGGTGCGGGAGCGGGCTGTGATGGCTGTCCGGCGCGGGTGCGCCTTGGCAAGGGTTTATGCCATCGTGGCGGTGCTCGCACCATTTATCGGTGCGCGGCCGGCCCTTGCCCAGGGCGTCGACGCCGACGCCTGGCAGGCCGCCATCTCGCGTTTCGAGCAGAAGATGGAGGCACAGGTGGCGGCCGACGATGTCGGCGGGGTCAGCGCAGCCGTTGCGCGGGGCAGCGACGTCGTATGGGCCCGGGCCTTCGGATGGGCCGACCGCGACCGCCGCATCCCGGCCGGGGTGGGTTCCATCTACCGGGTGGGCTCCATCTCCAAGACGGTCACCGCGGTGGTGATGATGCGGGCGGTTGAGCGGGGCTACATGGACCTCGACCAGCTGCTGAGCGAGGTCTTTCCGGCGACCGCCCACTTCCCCGGGGCGATGGCGGGGGCCCCCGCGCCGGCCCGGCGGCCGCTCCCTCCCCGGGGGGCGGGGGGGGCGCCCGGGCCCCCCCCCGCCCGCTTTTCCCCCAGCCACACCTCCGGGCTGGTGCGCGAGCCCGACTGGGACATCGCCGCCTCCGGGCCCATCGGAATCTGGGAGGAGCGTGTCGTTGCCTCCATTCCGCTCACCCGATTCCAGAACGCGCCGGGGGCGGAGTACTCCTATTCCAACATCGGCTATGGCGCGCTCGGGCTGGCCGTGGCGCGGGCCGTGGGGCGGCCCTTCATGGAGTTCGTGGAAGAGGACGTCTTCAAGCCGCTGGGCATGACCAGCTCCACCTTCGTCATCGGACCCGAACTGGCGCCCCGACTGACCGTCGGCTACGTGAACCGGGGGGACGGGAACCCGGATCCGGAGCAGCCGGCGCGCGAGCATGCCGGGCGCGGCTACAAGGTCCCCAACGGAGGCGTCTACTCGACCGTCGGCGACCTGGCCCGCTTCATGGGTGCGCTGCAGGGAAGGGCTTCGCCCGCGATCCTCTCCGGCGAAAGCGTTGCGGAGATGAGCCGCGTTCACACGCCCGAGGACCCCGACAACGGCTACGGTCTCGGTGTGATGATCCGTACCACGGACCACCGGGAGCGGCTGATCGGGCACTCGGGTTCGGTGGCCGGCTACAACGCCTACATGCTCTTCGAACCCGAGTCGGGGCTGGGCGTCGTCCTGCTGCGCAACTACAACCAGAGCGAGGCCGGCCTGGGCGCCGCGGGACAGGAACTGCTCGTGGAGTTGCTGGGAGCGCTGCGCTGAGGGCGCCCGGGCCGCAGGCGGCAGCCGGTCGGTTTCCGCTCAGCCGCGCGCGTCGAACAGCCGCATCTGCCCGCCTCGCTCGGGCCTGCGGAAGGCTTCGGTCGCGAGGTCGTACGATCGCCGCTTCAGCCCGAGCCTTCGGCAGCTGACGCGGAACAGGTTTCCCAGATGCTCGGCGAAGGGCCCTCTCCCGCGCCCCCGCCGCCCGAAGCGCGGGTCGTAAAGTCTGCCTCCGTGCACCTCTCTCAGGCGCCCGAGCACCTTCTTGCGCCGATCGGGGAAGTGCTGCTCCAGCCATTCGGCGAACAGCTCCTTCACCCCGAGGGGGAGGCGCAGCAGCATCATCCCGGCATGGGACGCGCCCGCCTCGCGGGCCGCTTCGAGAATCACCGGCAGCTCGTGGTCGTTCAGCCCCGGGATCAGCGGCGCCACGTTCACCCCCACGGGGATCCCCGCGTCCGCCAGCGCCCGCACAGCACCGAGCCGGCGGGCGGGAATCGAGGTTCTCGGCTCCATCACCCGGCGGAGATCGTTCCGCAGCGTCGTGATCGAAAGGGTAACCATCACCGTTCGATGCTCCGCCATGCGCGACAGGATGTCGATGTCCCTCGCCACCAGGTGGTTCTTCGTGACGATCGACACGGGATGCCGGCACTCGAGCAGCACCTCCAGGCAGGCGCGCGTGACCCTAAGCCGGCGCTCCACCGGCTGGTAGGGATCGGTCACGCCGCTGAGCGCGAGCACCTGAGGCTGCCAGGCGCGTCCGGCCAGCGCCTTCTTCAACAGCTCGGCGGCATCGGGCTTGACCATGATCCGGGTCTCGAAGTCGAGCCCCGCCGAGAACCCCAGGTATTCGTGTGTCGGTCTCGCGTAGCAGTAGCTGCAGCCGTGCTCGCAGCCGCGGTAGGGGTTGAGGCTGACCGAAAAGCCCAGGTCCGGACTCGAGTTGCGCGAGATGACGCTCCGGGACCGGTCGATGAAGAACCGGGTCCCGGGAGCCGGCTCATCCCCGGCGCCGAGCTCCGCTTCCGGCTCCAGGTGAAGCCGCTCGAAGCGATTGGGCGGATCGCCCGAGGCTCCGCGGCCTCGAACAGGCAGTCGCATGGGAGTGGCTGGTCCGCCAGCGTCCCGGGAGGCTCGCTACTTGCGCCAGGCTCCCGGCGACGTCGGAGTTTGAGATTCGGTGTCTATTCGGTAACAGGGCAGGGGTGGTCGCCGCAAGGGGTGGCCCGGATTGCCGGGGCCCCGGTGCGCGATTCCGCCGCCGGCCGTATGGTGGACGCTCGGAAGCCGCAATCTCCCGGAGAGCCGTGCACCCGTGCGGGCAGCGCGCAAGGAAGAAACGATCCCATGAAGAATCCGCGTCCATGCGCAGCGCTCGCGGCGGGTCCTCTGATCCTGAGTCTCGCGCTTCCGGGCCTCGTTGCACCCCGGCCGGCCAGTGCACAGGACGGAACCATGGCGCTGGTGGGCGGGATGCTGCTGGACGGATACGAGACGGCTCCCATCCATCACGCGGCCGTCGTCATCGAGGGCAATCGCATCGTCGCCGTGGGACCCGCCAGCGAGATCGAGATCCCCGCGGGTGCCGAGGTGATCAGCACGGAGGGCATGACCATGCTCCCCGGCCTGGTCGACCTGCACGTCCACCTGATGATCCTCGGCCACGGCGAGTACTCCGAGTGGTGGCCCATCCTCGACAAGGCGCGCGAGGAGATGATGGCGCTCTCGGCGAGGCAGCTCCTGATGGCCGGCGTCACCACGGCTGTCGATCTGGGCGCCCCGCTCGAAATCCTGAACGTGCGGGACGGCATCGACGAAGGCCGCCTACCGGGTCCGCGCATGCTGGTGAGCGGCCCCTGGATCACCCGCGCCGGGCGGCAGTGGCCGGACTGGTTCCAGCGTCGCATCTCCTCTCCGGAGGAAGCCGCCGCGCAGACCGACGACCTCATCGACGCGGGCGTCGACGTGATCAAGATCTGGGCGGGGATGACCGAGGATGACATGCGGGCGGTCGTCGAGGCGGCGCACCGTCGGGGGATCGAGGTCCACACCCATCTGTACGCGCCCGAGGACATGTGGGCGGCCATCCGGGCCGGCACGGACGTCATCCAGCACGCGGGTTCGGGCGGCAACCCGCCCTACGGCGACGACCTCATCGCGGAGGTCGCCCACCGCGGGATCCCCGTCGTGCAGACCATCGCGCACCGCATCTGGGTCTATCCCGCGACCCTCGAGTTTCCGGAGCGGCTGCAGGATCGCCGGCTGAAGGAGGACCTGCCCCCCGACCTGTACCGGGAATTCCAGCGTTCCTTCGAGGACTTCCACCGCAACTCGTATTTCCGGACGACGCCCCGCCAGATCCGCAACTCGGAGGTCGCGGCCCGGCAGTTCATCGAAGGAGGCGCGGTGATCGCCATGGGCACCGATTCAGGGTCGCCCATGAACTTCCACACCGAGGCCGCGTGGCGGGAGATTTCCGCCCTGGTGGACTCGGGTATGACGCCCCTGGCCGCGATCTCGGCCTCGACCAAGACGGGGGCCGAGGTGATCGGCCGGGGAAGAGATCTCGGAACGATCGAGCCGGGCAAGCTGGCCGACATCATCGTCGTGGAGGGAAATCCTCTGTTCGACATCAACGTCCTCGGCTATGTCCGGATGGTTGTCAAGGACGGCGTGAGGTACAAATGATGGCATACCGTTGCGGAAGGGCTGGGGATCGCAGGCGAAACGGACTTCCCGGGAGGGAGCGCATGAAGAGCGGACAACGGCGGCTCGGGGCGATGACGATCCGGAAGGGCCGTCTGCCGAAGCGACCCGGTGCGATCCGGATCGGCGTGGGGTTCCTGCTGGTGTCGGCGGTTTCGTGGGCGGTGGCTCCCTCCGGCCTCGACGCGCAGCGGGTCACCCTGCCCGACAGTACCGAACTGACCGCGGTCGTCGCCGGACGCCTCATTGACGGCGTGGACGGCAGCGTGCGCGAGAACGTCACCATCCTGGTGCGCGGCACCCGCCTGGAGGCCGTGGGGGAGGGGATCGCAGTGCCGCCGGGAGCGACGCTCATCGATCTCTCCGGCCACACGGTGATGCCCGGGTTCATCGACCTTCACACCCACATCACCAGCGACCCCGGGGGCGGAGGCAGCGGCCTGCGCCGCTGGCCCGGACACCTGGCCATCGCGGGCGTCATGAACGCCAGAATCACCCTCGAGGCGGGTTTCACCACCATCCGCAACGTCGGAAGCGACGACTTCGCCGACGTGGCGCTGCGCGATGCCATCAACGCGGGCATGGTGCCGGGACCGCGCATGTACACGGCCGTTCACTCCCTCGGGATCACCGGAGGACACTGCGACAGCAACGGCTACCGCCCGGACATCTTCGAGGAGCCCGGAATCGAGGACGGCATCGCCCAGGGCGCCGAGCGCGTGCGCGAGGCGGTGAACTACCAGATCAAGTATGGCGCCGACGTCATCAAGTTCTGCGCCACGGGCGGCGTGCTCTCGGAGGGCGACGCCGTGGGGGTCCAGCAATACACCGAAGAGGAGATGGTCGTGCTGGTCCGGACCGCCAACATGGCCGAGCGCACGGTGGCGGCCCACGCGCACGGACTGGAGGGGATCAAGGCGGCCGTGCGGGCCGGCGTCACGTCCATCGAGCACGGGTCCATGCTGGACGACGAAACGGTGCGTCTGATGGCCGAGCACGGCACCTATCTGGTCCCCACCATGATGGCGTTCGAGGATGTCCGCGAGCGGGCGTTGGCGGGCACGCTCGGCGGGCTGCCGGGCCAGAAGGCGCTCGAGATCTACCCGTACTTCCGCGAGTCCATTCAGCTCGCGATGCGGGAGGGCGTGAACATCGGCTTCGGCACCGACGCCGGGGTCTTCCCGCACGGGGAAAACGCGGGAGAGTTCCGCCTGCTGGTGGACGCGGGCATGTCGCCGGCGGATGCGATCCTGGCCGCGACCCGCGAGGCCGCGATCGTGCTCCACCGGACGGACGAACTGGGAAGCGTGGAGGCGGGCAAGGTCGCGGATCTGGTGGCGGTGCGGGGAGATCCGCTGGCCGACATCGATCTGCTTCAGGACATCGACTTCGTCATGAAAGATGGCGTGGTCTACAAGCAGGACGGACGCGGCGCGGGACGCCCGGCCACGGAGTAGGAGCGCGGGACCGCCGCATTCCTGGCCGGCGGGCCCCGCATGACGCTTATCCTCTCACGGGAGATGAGGGAAATGACGACGAATCGACGCGACTTTCTCCGGCTGTCGGCCGTGGCCGGCGGCGGTATCGGTCTCGGGCTCGGGTACCCGGCCTCGGCGAACGGGCATGGGTCCGAAGCGGCCAGGCGGCCGCGCAGGGCTTCCCGCATCCTCTTGCTCGGAGGCACGGGGTTCATCGGCCCCTGGCAGGTCGATCGCATTCTGTCGCGCGGCCACGAGCTCACCCTGTTCAATCGCGGGCGCAGCCAGCCGCGCATGTTCCAGGACCGTTTCAGCGGGCTGGAAAACCTGATAGGAGACCGCGACGGCGACCTTTCGTCCCTCGCGGGAGACCGCACCTGGGACGTGGTCATCGACAACTCCGGCTACACCCCCGACCAGGTTCGCGCCACGGCCCGCTTGCTGGTGGACCGGACGGATCAATACCTCTTCATCTCCACCCAGGCGGCCTACATGTCCCGGGTGGAGATCGGGATCGACGAGTCCGCCGTGGTGGGACAGGCGGACCTGCCGATGGAGGAGTGGGAGGGCTACGGGCCGATGAAGGCGCTGGCGGAGCAGGAGCTGCAGGCGGCCTTCGGGGACCGCTGCACCATCGTCCGCCCCGGCCTGGTGGCGGGCCCCGGGGACCGGAGCGACCGCTTCACCTACTGGTGCGCGCGCATGGACCGGGGCGGGGAAGTGCTCGCTCCCAACACCCCCATGGATCCCGTGCAGTACATCGACGTGCGGGATCTGGCCGAGTTCATGGTTCATCTGCTCGAACAGGAGACGAGGGGCCTCTACAACGTGATCGGACCGGAGGGCGACCTGCACATGGAGGAGTTCCTCCACGGGATCAAGGCGGTGACTTCGACGCCCTCGAACCTCACCTTCGTCGCCCTCGATTTCCTGCGTGATCAGGGCGTCCGGCCCTGGAGCGACCTGCCGGTCTGGCAGCCGCCGGTGGGACCGACCACGGGGTTCGCGCGCATGAGCCGCGCCCGGGGCATCGCCGCCGGCCTGCGCTATCGGCCGCTCGCGGTCACCGCGGCCGAGACGCTCGAGTGGTGGAAGGCGCTTCCCGAAGAGGATCGGATGCCCATGCGCTCGGGCCTCGCCGCCGAACGCGAGGCCGAGGTGCTTGCGGCCTGGCACCGGAGGTCGGGCTAGCCTTCCGAGGAGGAGCTCCTGGCGGCGTTCGAGCGGCGCCGCATCGGTGCCGGATCGCTTCGCCGGGACCGCGGTCTGCGCAGTTCGCGGCTGGCTTGCGTACCGCCATTTCCGCCGTTACGGTGCCGATGCATGCATCCCGGTCAGTTTCTGACCGCAATCCCGCAATCCCGGAGGCATTGATGGCCCGGTTCGTGAAGCTGTTCGCCCTCGCCCTGCTCCTTCTCCCGAACGCGGTCGACGCGCAGCAGGCGCCCAGGCCCGGGAGCGGCGGAAACCCGATCGATCCCGACGCGGCGCGTCCGATCGACGCACTGGAGTCCGTCTGGATCGAGGAACTCACCTTCATGGAGGTGCGCGACGCGATCCGTGCCGGGAAGACGACGGTGCTCGTGCCCACCGGCGGAGTGGAGGAAAACGGCCCCTACCTGGCGGGCGGCAAGCACAACTACATCCTGCAGCAGACGGCCGAGGCGATCGCGCGCAAGCTGGGCAATGCCCTCATCGCCCCGATCATCAAGTACGTACCCGAAGGGGAGATCGACCTGGAACCCGGCACCATCCGCTATCCGGGCACCATCGGGGTGAGGGTCGAGACCTTCAAGAGCGTGCTCACCGATGTCTCCACCGCCCTGCGGGCCAACGGCTTCGAACACATCCTCCTCATCGGCGACAGCGGCGGCAATCAGCAGCCGCAACTCGAGGTGGCGCAGGCCCTTTCCGCCAAGTGGACCGATGGCAGGACCAGCATCCATCATGTTCCCGAGTACTACAACTGGGTGCAGCGGCAGGAATGGCTGCGGGAGCGCGGCATCAACGAGGTGATGCAGGACCCCGGCCTTCACGACGAGTTCAGTGCCACCTCCATCATGATGCTCACGGATCCCACCACCGTACGCATGGAGCAGCGCATCCGCGCGGGACACTTCTCGATCAACGGCGTCGACCTCGCGCCCATCCCCCGCACCCTGACGCTCGGGCGCGAGCTCGTGGACTGGATCGCGGATGTCTCGGTGGAGGCCATCCACGCGGCCATCGCGGAGTCCGACCGCAACTGAACCGTCGGAACTCCGCAAGAATCAGGACGCAGGTTGTCGATGCTTCGCCCGTGAAGCGGGCGGGAACATCATTTCCTTACAGGAGATCGTCATGAAGTCGCGTACCATTGGAAGGACCGCCGCAGGCGGGCTCGTTCTGCTTCTTTCGCTGTCCACGGCTCCGCTGGAGGCGCAGCAGCTGCACGGCGGCGAATTCCGCGCCGGAGAGAGCGCGATCGTGCACCACAACCTCATGGTGCCCATGCGCGACGGCACGCTTCTTTCCACGGATGTCTACCGGCCGGCCGCGCCGGGCCGCCATCCCGCGCTGCTGATCCGCGATCCCTACGACAACGGCTCCGACGCCGCCTCGTGGGAGGAGGGCCTGCGCTGGGCCGAGCGCGGATACGTCTACGTCCATCAGAACGTGCGCGGGCGCTTCGACTCCGAGGGCAGCTGGTATCCCTACCTGGCCGAGGCCAACGACAGCCACGACACGCAGAACTGGATCGGCCAGCAGCCATGGTCGGACGGACAGGTGGGCACCCACGGCAACTCCTACCTGGCCACCACGCAGTGGAAGGGAGCGGAGTTCAGGTCCCCATACCTGAAGGCGATGGCCCCCCGGGTGACCCCGTTCAACTACTACTTCGACACGGCCTATCCGGGCGGCGCCCTCGCGCTCGGCTCGCGCATCGGCTGGGCGTCGGGGATGGGCGGGCGCACCGGCCAGGCGGGCAACCCGGACTGGGACCAGGTGCTCTGGACCATGCCGCTGCTGGAGATGGGCGCGGCCACGGGCCAGGACAATCCCTGGTGGCGCGACTTCGTGATGCATCCGACCTACGACGCCTACTGGGAAGTGCTCGACTCGGAAGCGCGCCTGGAGGATTTCGCCGCGGCTTCCCTGAATATCGGCGGGTGGTACGATGTCTTCCTCGACGGCACCCTCGTCAGCTACACGGGCATGGTTGAGAAGGGCCACAACGAGTACGCGCGGGAGAATCAGAAGCTGCTCATCGGCCCCTGGCCGCATGCCAGCGTCCCGAACTTCGTGTACGACGGCATCGATTTCGGGCCGAACGCCACCGTCGACTTCGACAGCCTGCACGTGAAGTGGTTCGACGCCCTGCTCCAGGGAGCCGACAACGGTTATCTGGACGAGCCGCCGGTGCGGATCTTCATCATGGGCGAGAACGTCTGGCGCTCCGAGAACGAGTGGCCGATCGCCCGCACCCAGTACACGAACTACTACTTTCACAGCGGGGGCAACGCGAACGGCTCAGGCGGCGACGGGACCCTGAGCGCGGAGATGCCGGGAGCCGCCGACCCGGTCGACGAGTTCGTCTACGACCCGATGAACCCGGTCCCCACCCGCGGCGGCAACCTCATGTTCGGGCCCACGCCCCCCGGCCCCTTCGACCGGGCGGACATCGCCGAGCGGGACGACATCCTGGTGTTCACCACGCCGCCGCTGGAGGAGGCCGTGGAGGTAACCGGCCCGATCACGGCCACGCTATACGCATCGACCACCGCGACCGACACCGACTTCACCGCCATGCTGGTTGACGTCCATCCGGACGGAAAGGCCATCAACATCGCCGATGGCATCCTGCGCGCGCGCTATCACAGCAGTCCCGACTTCAGGGACTTCGAGCTGCTGGAACCGGGCACGGTGTACGAGTTCAACATCGATCTGTGGGCGAGCAGCAACCTTTTCCAGGAAGGCCACCAGATCCGCGTCGAGATCTCGAGCAGCAACTTCCCCAAGTACGACCGCAACCCGAACACCGGCGGCCCGGTCCATCTCGAGACCGAAGTGCAGTCGGCCAGTCAGACGATCTACCACAACGCCCGGTATCCGTCGCACATCACGCTGCCGGTGATTCCCCGGTAGCGAAGGCAGGAAACGGGCGCGGGAGGAGCGCGCACCCGGGCAGGTACGCAGGGGTACTTACAGGAGCGGATTTGCGGGAGCGCGCCGCCGCCAATGGCGGTGCGCGCTGATGGCGGCGCCGGTTACCGCCGGCGGTGCGAAGCAGTCCGGACCAATCCGGACCGCCGTGCTTGCGAACGGGAAAGCCCAAGGCGTACTTTGAGGCGGCGCTATGCCCGGGAGCAGTGTGCCCCGGGGGCGCGTGCGCATTCCGCGCAGCCGTCTGCAGACGGAGGTGTTTGTGAGAGCTTTCCTTCCAGGAATCTCGCTCCTGGGTCTGGCCCTGTTTGTGGGCCATGATGGAGGGCGCGCGCCGAGGTCCCAATCTGCGGTCGGACTTTCCGCCCCGGCGCTCGCGGCCAGCCACATTCCCGGCGCCGCGGGCCGGTCCGCGGCGCCTCGCACCGCCCCCTCGTCCGAAGCCCTCACCGCCGTCGTCCGCCAGTACTGCCAGGTCTGTCACAACGACGCCATGATGACCGGCAACATGTCGGTCCAGGGCTTCGACGTGAGCGCCCCGTGGGAGGACTGGGAGACGGCGGAACGCATGGTCGCCAAGCTGCGCACCGGGATGATGCCTCCGCCCGGCATCCCCCGTCCGGCGGGGGACACGCTCCTTGCGCTCGTCGAGACCCTCGAGCAGGCCATCGACGGCTATGCGGCGGCCAACCCCAACCCGGGCAACCGCAGCTTCCAGCGGCTCAACCGGGCCGAGTACGAGAAGGCCGTCCTGGACCTCTTCGGCATCGATGTCGACGCCAGCCAGTGGCTTCCCCCGGACCTCTATCTCGGGAACTTCGACCACATGGCGGTCTCCCAGCCGCTGTCGCCTACGCTCCTCAATTCGTATCTGAACGCCGCCAACGACGTCAGCCGTCTGGTGCTGGGGCACCCCGATGCGACCTCGGACTCCAAAACCTACCTCGTGTCCACGTACCAGTCCCAGCACGAGTGGGACCACGTGGAGGGCGCGCCCTACGGCACCCGCGGCGGCATCGTGGTCGACCACCATTTCCCCGCGGACGGCGAGTACGTCTTCGAGATGTCGTTCTGGGCGGGGGACCATGAGCGCTTCGCGGAAATGGACATCTCCATCGACGGGGAGCGGGTCGTTCTGCTTCCGGTGGAGGAGCTCCGCCGGGACGCGGACTTCGGCCCGAACTGGAACCAGTTCACCGATCCCGTCTTCGTAAGCGCGGGCCAGCATCGGGTCGCGGCGGCGTTCATCAGGAAGCAGGACGGTCCCTACGCCGACCTGCAGGAGCCCTTCGGCTGGTCCAACTCGGGCGTCCGCTTCCGCATCGGGACGGGATTCGTCGTCCTGACCCACCTCAGAGACCTTACGGTCCGCGGCCCCGTCGATCCGCAGGGCGTCTCCGAGACCCCGAGCCGGCAGCGGGTCTTCAGTTGCCGGCCGACGTCGCCGGAGGCCGAACGATCCTGTGCCCGCGAGATCGCCGCGAGGCTGGCCCGGCAGGCCTATCGCCGGCCACTCACCGACCCGGACCTCGCGGGCCTGATGTCGTTCTACGACGTGGGGTCCGCCGAAGGGGGGTTCGAGACCGGCGTGCGCACCGTCCTCGAGGCCATCCTGGCGAGCCCGCACTTCGTGTTCAGAATCGAGGAGGCCCCGGAGAACGCGCTCGAGGCGGGAGGGAGCTATCCGATCAGCGACCTCGCTCTCGCATCCAGGCTGTCGTATTTCCTCTGGGGAACGCAGCCGGACGACGAACTGATCTCGCTCGCGAGCCGCAACCGGCTCTCGGGCTCCGGCGTTCTGGAGCAGCAGGTCCGCCGGATGCTGGCCGATCCGCGCTCCGAGAGCCTGGCGACACGCTTCGCCACCCAGTGGCTGAGGCTCCAGGATCTCGAGAGGGTGCAGCCGGACGCCTTCTGGTTCCCCCACTTCAACGAGCAGCTCAAGGCCGCCATGCGGCGCGAAACCGAGCTGTTCTTCGATCATCTGGTGCGTGAGGACCGGAGCCTGCTGGAGCTCTACAGCGCCGACTACAGCTTCATGAACCAGCGTCTGGCGGAGCATTACGGCATCCAGGGCGTGGTCGGAGAGGGCTTCCGGCGCGTGGAGTATCCCGAGGGGATGCTGCGCCAGGGACTGCTGGGGCACGGCAGCGTGCTGATGTCGACGTCCATGGGGACGCGGACGTCGCCGGTCCTGCGGGGCAAATGGGTGATGGAAGTGCTGCTTGACGCGCCGCCCCCGCCGCCTCCGCCCGACGTGCCGGCTCTCGAAGAGACCGAAGACGAAGGCGAGGGCCGGCTGCTCACCACGCGCGAGCGCCTGGAGATCCATCGGCGCAACCCGGTGTGCGCTGCCTGCCATCAGTTCATGGACCCCATCGGCGTGGCGCTGGAGAACTTCGGGGTGACCGGGGAATGGCGGATTCGCGAGAGCGGGTCACCACTCGACGCCCGGGGCCAGCTCTACGACGGCACGCAGCTGACCAACGCGGTTCAGCTCGCGGACGCGCTCCTGGAGCGCCCGATTCCGCTGGTGCGCACGTTCACCATGAACCTGCTGGCCTACGCCCTCGGGCGTCGCGTGGAGTACTACGACGGGCCGACCATACGCGCCATCGCCCGCGAGGCGGAGGCGAACGACTACAGAATCTCTTCCTTCATCCTGGGCGTCGCGACCAGCGACGCCTTCCGCAGCAGGCAGGACATGGGCGCTGCGACGGCTGAAGGCATAGAGGGCGGATAGCAGAGGACACATGCTTCGGGGCCTGTGCCCCGGGCGCAACGATAGAGGGAGCACGACGATGACGACCAGCTTCATCACGGGCGCGCACATTCCCCGCCGCACCTTCGTTCGCGGGATGGGGGCCACGGTGGCGCTCCCCCTCCTGGACGCCATGATCCCGGCCGGACCGGGGCGCTGGGGGCGCGCCTCGGCCGCTCTCGAGGACCGCACCCGCCTGGTGTGCATCGAAGAGGTGCACGGGGTACCGGGCTGCAGCGAATGGGGCGCGAGCCAGCACCTGTTCGCGCCCGAGACGACCGGGCGAAACTTTCGCATGACCGATGCGAACGTGCTCAAACCGCTCGAACGCTTCCAGGACCACCTCACGATCGTCAGCAACACCGATGTTCGCATGGCGGAGGCCTACGAACCCAACGAGATCGGCGGCGATCACTTTCGCTCGACGGCGGTGTTCCTGACCCAATGCCATCCCAAGCAGACGCAGGGCTCGGACATCTATGTGGGCGTATCCCTCGACCAGCTGCAGGCGCGCCGGTTCGGGCAGGACACGGCGCTGCCGTCGCTGCAGCTCTGCATCGAGAACCTGGGGCAGGGCGGAGGATGCTGGTACAACTACCACTGCGCGTACACGGATGCGATCAGCTGGGCGTCGCCGACCGAGCCGCTGCCGATGATCCGCGACCCGCGCGCGGCGTTCGACCTCCTCTTCGGCGCCGGCGGAAGCAACGAAGAGCGGGCGGTGCGCAGGCGCACCAACCAGAGCATCCTCGACTGGATCGTGGATGAGGTGGCGACGCTCAGGGCCCGGGTGGGGACCGAGGACCGCAACCGGCTGGACCGGTACCTCGAGAACGTGCGCGAGGTCGAGCGGCGGATTCAGAAGGTGGAGGAGTTCAACTCGAGCGGCGAGCAGCGCGAGCTGCCGGAAGCCCCCGCCGGCGTGCCCGATTCCTACGCCGAGCACATGGAGCTGATGTTCGACCTGCAGGTTCTGGCATTCCAGACCGACATGACGCGGGTGGTGTCCTTCAAGATGGGGCGCGACGCCTCGAACCGGATCCATCCGGAGAGCGGCACCACCACGCCGTTCCATCCGGCCTCGCACCACGGCAACAGCGAAGAAGCCATCCTCGACTTCAACCAGATCGCCCAGTACCGCATGAGCCCGCTGCCGTACTTCCTGGAGAAGCTCCAGGCGAGCATGGAGGGAGACGCCAGCCTGCTGGACAAGTCGGTGATCGTGTGGGGTTCGCCGATGGCGGACGGCAACGTCCACAACCACCGGCGCTGCCCGCTCATCCTGCTGGGCCACGGAAACGGGCTGCTCGAAGGCAACGTTCACCTGAAGGCCCCCGACGGGACTCCCATGGCGAACGTTTTCCTGAGTCTGCTGCACCGGCTGGGGCACGACGACATGGACAGCTTCGGCGACAGCACGGGCGAGTTCGCTCTGGGTTATCCCGGTGGCGCCGTGGCCGCGGCGCAGTCGTCGAGCCGATAGGGGTCCGCCGGTGAATCCGACGACCGCCTTCGCGATCATCGCCCTGCTGCTGGCCAGTCCGGCGGCAGGCGGCCCGGTAGCCGATGCGGCCATGCGCGGGGATCTCGAGGCGGTGCGCGCCCTGCTGGAGCAGGGGGCCGACGCCAACGAGGCCCAGGGCGACGGCATGACCGCGCTTCACTGGGCGGCGCGTCACGCTGACGCGGAGATGGCGGGGCTGCTGATCACCGCGGGCGCGAACCTGGAGGCGGGCACCCGCATCGGACGCTACACGCCCCTCCACCTCGCGAGCCGGGCAGGAGGGGCCGGGGTCGTGGAGGCGCTGCTCGCGGCGGGTGCCGAGGTGCACGCGAAGACCACCAACAGCGGCGTGACCCCGCTGCACCTGGCGGCCGAGTCAGGCAGTTCGGAGGCCATCCGGGTTCTGGCCGATGCCGGCGCCGACCTGAACGCTCGCGAGCGGGAATGGAAGCAGACGCCGTTGATCTTCGCGGCCGCCCGCAACCGCGCCCGGGCCATCCGCACGCTGCTCGACCTGGGAGCGGATGTCGCGCTGGCCGAATCCGTGATCGAGGATGTGGATCGGCGGGCGACGGTGGACATCGCCGCCCAGCACCGGTTGTACGAGGTGCTGGCGCAGTTCCGCCCGGACTGGCTGGAGAACGACCCGCGGGAGGACCCCTGGGGGCCGGTCGACGAGGGAGAACCTCCGACGCCCGGCCAGGTGGCGGTGGCCATCGAGGCCGCGCGCGAAGTGCAGCGCAGGGGCGAGGTGCTGATCCTGGACGGCGAAGTGCAGGGAATCTCGCCGATATCCACCAATCCCCCTCCGGGCCAGCCGGCCCTGGTGGGAAGGTGGGGCGGGCTCACCCCGCTTCTCCACGCGGCCCGCGCCGGGCACCTGGAGGCAATGGACGCGCTTCTGGACGGGGGCGCGGACATCGACCAGACCAGCGGGGACGGGACCAGCCCGCTGCTGATCGCCATGTTGAACGGGCGTTTCGATCTGGGGCTGCATCTCCTCGACCGGGGGGCCGACCCCAACGTTGCCAGCGATCCCGGGGCGACGCCGCTCTATGCCGTGATCAACGTGCAATGGGCCGGCACGTCCTTCTATCCCCAGCCGCGCGCGCACGAGGCACAGAAGGCCGACTACCTCCACGTGATGGAGGCGCTGCTGCAGGCGGGCGCGGATCCCGACGCGCGGCTCGCCAGGGACCTCTGGTGGGCGCATCAGCGTCTCGTCAGCGCCAACCTGGAGGGGACGACGCCCTTCTTCCGCGCCGCGCTCGGCGTCGACGTCGCCGCGATGAAGCTGCTGGTCGCCTACGGGGCGGACCCGGACATCCCCAGCCGAAAGCCGCCGGACGCCGGCGTTGCCCCTGTGGCTGCGGACTACTCGGCCGCCGTGGACCAGAGCGGCATACCGCCTGTCCCGGCGGGAGGCGCGGCCATGTACGCCATCCACGCGGCCACCGGCGTCGGATACGACCAGCGTGCCGCAAACGAACACCGGTATGTGCCCGGCGGATGGCTCCCGGCCGTCAGGTACCTCGTCGAGGAGCTGGGCGCCGACGTCAACGCCCGGGACCTGGATGCCCGCACGCCGCTGCACAACGCCGCGTCGCGAGGGGACAACGAGGTCATTATGTATCTGATCGAGCGCGGCGCCGACGTACATGCGGTGACGCGACTCGGCCAGACCACCGTTGACATGGCCAACAGTCCGAGCTACAACGTTCGCCCGTTCCCGGCGACCATCGCTCTGCTGGAGCGGCTGGGTGCCATCAACAACGACAACTGCGCCATGTGTTAGTTCGCGCGGTCGCAGGCTGCGCGCCTGCTGCCCCGCAGACCCGGCGAATCCAGGGAGGATTCCCGTAAGCAGGATCGGTGCCGTTCCCCAAGCAGGAGGTGGAAGCATGAAAGTCCTTCGTCAGGTCGTCACCTTTACCGGCGCGATATGCGCCATGGCCATGGTCGCGGCCGCTCCCGCGTCCGCCCAGACGGGCACCATCACGGGCTCGGTCCAGGAGGTGGGCACCGGGCTGCCGCTGGCGGGCGCGCAGGTGAGCATCGCCGAAGAGGGTGTCGGCAACGTCACCAACGCCAACGGCCGTTTCGTGCTGCTCGGCATTCCCGTCGGCAGCCACGTTCTGGAGGTCCGCTACATCGGATACGGGACCCAGACCCTGGACGTCACTGTGGTGGCGGAGGAAACCGTGAACGTGGATGTCCAGCTGGAATCGGAGGCGATCGCGTTGGACGAGGTGATCGTCACCGGTACCGGAGTCGTTACCGAACGGCGGCGGCTGGGCGCGACGGTCGAAACGCTCGGGGCCGAAGCGATCAACACAGCGCCGATATCCAACATCACCGAGGCCCTCTCCGGGCGTGTCGCCGGGATGGTGCCCGGGATCGCCCCCAACGTGGGGACCTCGAGCCAGATTCTCCTGCGCGGGGCCGTCAGCCTCACGCAGCGGAGCGCCCCGCTCATCTACGTCGACGGGGTGCGCATCGACTCCAACTACAGCAAGGTGGGTGGCGCCCGGCAGGCGACATCGCTCGACCGGCTGAACCCCAACGACATCGAGCGCATCGAGATCATCAAGGGCGCGGCGGCCGCGACCCTGTACGGCACCGAGGCCTCGAGCGGGGTGATCCAGATCATCACCAAGCGCGGAAGCGCCGGCGATCCGGTGTGGACGTTCGGGACCGGCTTCGACGGCACGAGAATCCCCGAAGACCGCCTGAAGGGAGTGTGGGGCTACAACTTCGACACCAAGCAGTTGCAGACACTGGGCAAGCCCGTCCTCGACTACCTCGGCGGCTGGGGCTCGGTCATGGACTTCAACGCGGACGTGCGGGGCGGGACCTCGACGGTACAGTATTATGCCTCCGGCCGTCTCCGCGACGAGGTGGGGCAGATGGGCCGCGAATACCGCGACTTCCAGGGAACCCTGGACGCCAACCTGCGCGCCAACCTCACGGTGCAGGCCACGGAGAGGCTGGGCATTCGCGTGGACATGAACACAGTGTTCAGCGACCGGCGCCAGCCCGGGCAGAACGGGCTCAACTGGGGGAGCGGATACCTGTGGGGCTTCTTCCTGGCGACGCCCAGGAATCCGGCGCCGCGCTTCCCCTACGGCGGGCGCTACGGCGTCAACGCCTACGAGATCGCGTGGCCGCCGCCGCACGGGTACAGCGGACCGCTCTCCGCGAGCGAGCACTTCCTGCCGCTGGACAGCGATCCGATCGCGAGCGTGACGTCGAACCAGGACGAGCAGCGCGTGACGCTCAGCGGCGCCTTGAACTACGACTGGGGCCACGGCATCCGCTCGGAGCTCATCATGGGCCGGGACCGGATGACCGAGGAGTACATCGAGCATGTTGCCAAGGGCCTCAACATCTATCACGAACAGGGCGAGCGCCTGGTGCGCACCTCCGAGCGCACCGCCACCACGCTTGACTTCAAGACTTCGTGGACGCGCGACTTCAACGAGAACCTGACCTCCACCCTGCTGGTCGGTGGCCAGAGCTTCTGGGAGGAGGAGTGGTTCAGGACGCTCGGGGTTCGGGACTTCCCGTTGCGCCAGCTCGCAACGCTGCCGGCCGGATCGCAGCTCCTGCCGCCGAACGAGACCTTCCAGGAGGTCATCAACGCCGGGGTGTACGCCCAGGAGGAGGTCGGGCTTTGGAACCGCTTCTTCCTGAACGCCGGTCTGCGCGTGGACGGCAACTCGGCCTTCGGTGAGAACTTCGCCTTCCAGGTGTACCCCAAGGGCGGTGCCTCCTGGGTTGTGTCGGAGCATGACTTCTGGCCGTTCCAGAGCTGGGACCAGTTCCGGGTGCGGGCGGCGCTCGGCGCGGCGGGGCTGCAGCCCGGCGCGTTCGACGCCACCCAGACTTGGCTGCCCGGCATCGCCGTGAACAACCTCTCCATCGTGAGAACCGGCAACCCCGGAAACGCGGATCTGAAGCCCGAGCGCACCCTGGAATGGGAGTTCGGGACGGAGTTCGGCTTCCTCGACGGTCGCGTCGGGCTGGACCTGGTGTACTACAACGCGACCACCAGCGACGCGCTTCTGCCCGTGCCATCCGCGGCCTCCACCGGTTTCCTCCAGCCGGTTGTTTCCAACGTCGGCCAGATTCGCAACCAGGGGTTCGAGTCTTCGCTGGACGTTACCTGGGTCCGCCGTCCCAGCCTGAGATGGTCGACCACCTTCCAGGTCGCTCTGAATGACTCCGAGATCCTCGACATGGGCGGCGTGCCCCCCTACCGCGTGCACATCCAGGGCGGTACCAGCGCCGGCCGGTACTATCCCACCATGAAGGAGGGGTTCACGCCCGGTGCGTGGATCGCTCCGGTGCCCGACCCCAGCAACCCCTATACCGTGGCGGTGCCCATCGCGCAGCTCACGAGGCTCAACCAGATCACGCCCAACAAGCTCAAGAATGCAGCGGGCGGCGATTCGCTGGAGTACGTGGGGCGTCCCATCCCGCTCTGGACCGGGAGCTTCCTCACCTCGCTCGACCTCCCCGGGGGCGTGAGCGTCAACGCCACCTTCAGCGGGGCGTACGACTATCACATGTTCTCGGAGGTGTCGGTCATTCAGGACGCCTTTACCCGGAATTCACCCCGAGTGGCCGAGTTCGAAGCCATCCTGGACGACCCGAACACCTCGGTGGAGGAGCGCCAGCGGGTCGCGGAGGACTTCGGCAACCAGCATCCTTCGATGATTTCCAGCTACCTCTTCAGGGCCGACTTCCTTCGGTTCGCGGACCTCTCCGTCAACTACAACGTTCCGGAGAGATTCCTGACCTCGCTGGCGGGCATGAGTTCCCTGGTGGTCAGATTGTCGGCGAACAACCTGTTCCTCTGGAACAAGTGCCCCGCGGATGTCTGCATGTCCGATCCCCTGACGCCCTACCACGGAATCCCCGATGCCCGGTCCGGTGGACCCTACAACGCATTCGGCATGAACTCGGACTACGGTCAGCCGCCGAGCCCCAGACGCTATGGCATTCGTTTCCAGGCGACGTTCTAGGATGCGAGTGTGCGACGGGTATCGGATCGATCGCCACTGGCGATGAGCGGATCTCTGACTAAAGGGGAGTTATAACCATGCGAATGCACATATTGAGATTGGGCGTACTTTCGTTCACCGTGTTGATTGCAGCGGGATGCGGTGACCTGTTCACCGTCGACAACCCGGGAAGCCTCACGATCGCGGATCTGGAAGAGCCGGATCTGGTTCCCGCTCTGGCCGCGACGCCCGAGGGCGTGGTCTGCGACGCCTGGGACGGCATGGTCGCGGCCAACGCCCTGCAGTCCGACGACGTAACATTCATTTCGAGTTTCACCTTCACCGAGCTCCACATGTGGGGCCACATGGAGGGGTTCAACACGGTCCAGAACGGGGCCTGGAACTCTCTGTCTTCCGCCCGCTGGATCGCGGAGGAGGCAGTGAGGAGGTTGCAGGCGTCGAACCCCGCCGACACGACCATCGTGCGCGGCATCTTCTGGGAGGCCTTCGCGCGCATCGGTCTCGCCGATCACTTCAAAGAGGTGCCCTTCAACGGCGAGCCGCCGGTGGCACCGGATGTCGTGCTGGAACAGACGCTGTCCACGCTCGACCAGGTGGCCCAGGCGAGCAACCCGGACTTGCGGGCGGCGGCGCTTGCGACCAAGGCCCGGGTCCATCGGGCGCTCTACTTCGAGCGCGGCAGGGACATGGGCCAGATGACGGCCGCCATGACGGCCGCCGAGGCGGCGCTCGCGGTAAAGCCCGATTTCTATTTCGCGTGCCGCTACCAGCAGCCGGGCTCGCTGAACAGCCTCAACACCTACCACCAGTCGATCACGGGCGTCATCATCGATCCGCGCAACGTGGCCATCGAGGACCCGGTGACCGGCATGGTGGATCCGCGCATCGGGACGCGCGTCGGCCCGCCCGAGCTCGCCGCGCCGCCGCCCCATACGGGCGACGTGCACCGGTTCTTCAAGTACCCGGGCCTGGATGCAGACCTTCCGGTCAGCCGCTGGCAGGAGGCGCGGCTGATCCTGGCGGAGGGCCACCTGGTGTCGGGCAACTACCAGGAGGCGGTCAACCAGATCAACATGGTGCGCGCCGCCTGGGATCTGTCGCCGTTCATGAGCATGGACACCGGCGAGGTTTACGAACAGCTCATTCACGAGCGCAGGCTCGAGTTCATGGTCGAAGGCCGCCGCCTTCAGGACCACCGCTACTACGACATCAAGCCGTGGCAGTGGGACGAGGTGACCAAGCAGTTGGGGACCAACCGGCGCTGGCCGGTGTCCTCGGAGGAGCTCGCCGGCAACCCCTATTACCAGGGCGGCAGCTGAGTAGCTGACAACGCCGACCCGGCGCACCCAGAGACGATCTACGGTCGCTTTCGGGGTGCGCCGGAGACCTGCGGATCCTGAAGGGCGGGTTCCGAATAGCAGCGCGATTGGGCCGGGAAGCAACGCAGAGCCCGGCGTTCCAGCGTGGATGCGCCGCCGCTCGAATGTCGAGCGGAGCTTGTCCAGGGGCTGCTAGGGAAAGCGCAACCGTACGAAGGGCTCCTGGGGGACATCCGTCGTCGGTGAGGTGGGTGCTCCTTCGCTGCCCCGGATGATGTTGACCAACGCCCAGGCGATCGCAGATCCCGCCACCGCCACCACGCCACCCACCAGAAGCCCGGTGCGGGTACGGTCGACCTCGCGCACGTCGATCGCGACCACGTTGTCCGGATCCAGGACAAGGCGCTGGCGCAGGCCCGGGTCGAGGCGCATGGCCGAGGGTCCAAGCGCGGTGGATACAAGCACCTCAGGCTCCCACTGGAGCAGTTCTCCCGTGACCTCGGTGGTACCCGCGCCGGTCATCTCCTCGAGCTGCTCGGCGCCGTCCTCGGAGAGGCGGAGGCGGACGTCGGTGCCGGGCGGGACCGTCCCCAGCTGGGCCGGCACCCATCGGGCGCAGCCGGATACGGTCAGGAGAAGGATCAGGGCCAGACCGGTGCGCATCATGTTCGCCTCCGGTTGAGAGTCAAGGACGTGTTTGGCGGCGTGTCGGACGGCTGAGACCTCCCGCGACGGGGCAGGCCGGCACCCGACCCTCCTTCGCCGCCCGCCCGGGGTTTCCGGCTAGGGAATGCGAATGCGCACGAAGGGTTCGCTGGGTCCGGGGTTCGGGGGGTCGGTCGGGGCCGCGGTGCCGCCGCCGGTGAGCTGCGACACCACCCACACGATCGCCGAACCCGCCACCACGGCGACGCTGCCGACAAAGATCCCGGTCCGTGTGCGGTCCAGTTCCCTGACATCTACCCCGAGGATGTCCTCCTCGTCCACCACGAACCGCTGGCGCAGGCTGCTGCTGTTCGCGCCGGCTCCGGCGCCCTGCAGGGCGGCCGACACCATCACTTCGCCGTCCCATTGCAGCAGCTGCCCGGAGACCTCGGATTGGCGCGTCCCGGTGAGTTCCTCCAACTGCGCGGCGCCCTCCTCCGACAGCCGCAGGCGGACATCCGTGCCGAGCGGAACTTCGCCGACCCGGGCCGGAATCCAACGGGCGCAACCGGACACCATGATCAGGAGGGCCAGCAACACACTCGCACGTAGCATACTCCAACTCCGTTGAGGTCCATGACTGCGTGATTCCGGGATGCCCGGCGCGCGGCCAGTCACCCGCCCAAGTTATTCCGGCGCGGGAATTCGGGGCAACACGTCACGCGCCGGCGCGCAGCGACCGCCATTTGCGCAGGCCCGGTTCCATGGGCAGGCGATCGTTCATCGAGCGTTCAGTACACGTCCAGGTCCGCGGCCGACACCACGCGCCCGGTGTACCCCGCCTCGCGCACCTCGCGGATGAGGTCCTCGTCGGTGGCGGAGCGGTAGAGCTGATGGTAGAGCACCAGAAGCCCCGGGCGGGCCTCCATCGCCAGCGCGGCCACTTCGGCGGTCGAAGTGTGCGCCGCCGCGTGGTAGGTCTGGTTGCGGTGCCGGTCGAAGAAGTCCCGCGAGTAGACCTCGTGCACGAGCACGTCGCAGCCGTTGCAGGCTTCCACCAGAGATGGACTCGGACGGGCGTCCCCCGAGATGACGATGGTGCGGTCCGGGGTTACGAAGCGGTAGCCGAAGGCGATGGGCCAGGTGGTGTGGTCGACGGGGATGGCGTCCACGCGCACGGTGCCGTCGTCGTAGACCGTTCCCGCCTCGATCTCCCGGGTCTCGGCGCGGTAGTTGTGGGCGCTGCGGCCTTCCAGGCCGAAGAGGCGCATGTGAATGTCCTCCACCCATGCCTCCTCGATGTTCGTGGTCATGCGCAGCGTGCCCGGTGGCCCGTAGACCTCGACGGGTGCCGCGCGGCCGTTCTGCCAGGGGGTGAACATCAGGTCCGGGAGCCCGACCGTGTGGTCCGTATGCAGATGCGTGATGAAGACCCGCTTCAGGTTGGACGCCGCCAGGGCGGGGATCCCGTTCCGCGCCGCTGCCGCTGCCCTGCGGACTACACCAGCGCCCGCGTCCACAAGATAGGACTCCTCTCCGACCACCACCGCGACCGACGGCCCGTACCGATCCGGGTCGGCGATGGGCGTTCCGGTCCCGAGAATCACAACCCGGGTCGCGGGCTCCTGGGCCCGCACGGCGGTTGAGCCCGGAAAGATGGCCGGCGCCAGCAGCAACGGCAGCAGCAACGCCGGCGGCGGCGCGGCCGGGAAGGCCCGGCAGGGAGCCAGTGCGCGGAGATGACGGTTCATGGGGGTGGCCCGGCTACGTGGAGGTTTGGAGTGGATGGCGTGCATCGCCGGTCGGGGGCGGCTTGCGAGCCCGGTGCCTGTGCCGCGCGCCGACCATGACGGTAGCCGATGGCAGGTCGCGGCAACAGCGGCGGGGCCCGGCGCCCGCCAAAGCCTGATTTCCGGCACCGCCGCGCCGCATGCGATTCGCCGGAGCGCAACACCGCTCGCGCTCCTCTCCACTGGCGCCCCTCCGTCCGCAGCATCGATCTTGCGGCATGCCCGAACTTCCGGAGGTATCCCTGTACCTGAACGCGCTCGACGCCCGCATCACGGGGCAGCCGATCGAGCGCGTCCGGCTCCGCTCGCCGTCGCTGCTCAAGACCTTCGATCCGCCGGTCTCCGAGCTCGTGGGGAAGCGAGTGCGCGCCACCGGGCGCATCGGCAAGCGCATCGCACTGCACCTGGACGACGATCTTCACGCGGTGATCCACCTGATGATCGCGGGGCGCTTCCAGTGGCGGGATGCCGGGGTGCCCCTGCCCGGGAAACGCGCGGCGGGCGCCCTGGACTTCCCCAACGGAACGCTGGTGCTTACCGAGGCGAGCACGAAGAAGAGGATGTCGATGTGGGTGGTGCGCGGGAACGAGGCTCTCCGCCGACTCGACCCTGGGGGGGTTGAACCCCTGGAGGTCGACTTCCCGGGCTTTCAGGCGGCGCTCCTTCGCGAGAACCGCACGCTCAAGCGGGCCCTCACCGACCCGAGGATCCTGAGCGGCATCGGCAACGCGCACTCCGACGAAATCCTGCTCGCGGCGCGCCTCTCGCCCGTGCGTCTCACGCGCCAACTGTCGACCGCCGAACTCCGCCGGCTGTACGAGGCGACGCGGGTCTCCCTGCGGGAATGGACGGAGCGCCTGCAGGCCGAAGCGGGCGGTGAGTTTCCCAAAAAGGTCACCGCGTTCCATCCGGCCATGGCCGCCCATGGGAAGTTCGGGAAGCCGTGTCCCCGGTGCGGCACCCCCATCCAGCGCATTGTCTACGCCAGCCGCGAGACGAACTATTGCCCCGAATGTCAGACCGGGGGCAGGCTGTTGGCCGACAGGGCACTCTCCAGGCTCCTGCGCCGGGACTGGCCGCGCACGCTGGAGGAACTCGAGGCGATTCGGAGGCAGGACACGGCATGAGGACGGGCGCCCGACACGGCATGAGGACGGACACTGGACACGGCATGAGGACGGACACCGGACACGGCATGAGGATGGACACCGGACACGGCATGAGGACGGACGCAACGATGTTGGGAGGGGACGCCGCGGGGTGTTAGAGCGCATTCATTTCCCGGACTCGGATGGGCGGGCGGATGAGTTCCCGTTCAACATCCCGGCCCTGCAAGGGCTCGGCATCCTGGAGATCGGAAAGCCCGTGACGCTGCTGGTAGGCGAGAACGGCTCCGGCAAGTCGACGGTGCTCGAGGCGCTGGCCGCGGCGACCGGGCTTCCCACCGTCGGCAGCCGAAGTGCGGATCGGGATCCCACGCTCGCGCCGCAGCGCCGCCTGGCGGGGACGTTGAAGCTCGCGTGGAGGACGCGTACGCACCGCGGCTTCTTTCTGCGCGCCGAGGACTTCTTCGGTTTCACGAGGCGCATGGCCCGGTTGAGGAGCGAGTTTCAGCAGGAGCTCGCCGAGGTCGACGAGCGATTCCGCGAACACTCCAGGCTGGCGCGCACCCTTGCGCGCGGCCCCGCCGCAGGCTCCATCGCGGCCATCGAGCGGAAGTATGGGGCCGACCTGGACGCAAACTCCCATGGGGAGGGCTTTCTGAAGCTCTTTCGGGAGCGGTTCGTGCCCGGAGGCCTCTATCTGCTGGACGAACCCGAAGCCGCGCTCTCTCCCCAGAGTCAGCTCGGCTTCATGACCATGATGCGCGACATGGTCGACCAGGATTCCCAATTCCTGATCGCCACCCACTCGCCAATCCTGATGGCCGTTCCCGGTGCGAGGATCTACGACTTCGATGGCCGGCCCGTGCGCGAGACCGACTTCGAGGAGATCGAAGCCGTAAACCTGATGCGCGATTTCCTGCTTGCTCCGGAGCGTTTCCTGCGCCATCTCTGGCGCTGATCGCCAGCGTCGCGCGGCGCATCTTCCACTGACTTGCCGCGGGGCGCGTGCCCCGCTTGATTATTAGGCGAGCCTAACTTATTCATTAGGCAAGCCTACAAAAGACCCGCGAGAGATTTCGCCGGTCCCTTCACCGCTGGGATCCCCCACATGATCGAGCCCGGATTCGCGCTACTCGTCTTCGCCCTGGCGGCGGTCGGTTCGGCTGCGCTGCTGTGGCCGCGCAAGGGGCTCCTGGCACGGGCCC
The DNA here is from genome assembly GCA_002238605.1 of BD2-11 clade cluster bacterium bin43. Classification (GTDB taxonomy): domain Bacteria; phylum Gemmatimonadota; class Gemmatimonadetes; order Longimicrobiales; family Gaopeijiaceae; genus BD2-11. The sequence goes on from MPMR01000013.1 coordinate 78,667, forward strand.
TCGGTGCCGCACGCATGACGGAGCGGGTTCGAATCGAGGATGCGCTGAAGCACCTCTTCAACTGCGAGTACCTGGCCCTGCCCTCCACGCTCGAGAGCCTCGCGGGAGGGCTCGGGATGCGCCGCGGAAGTGCCGGGCGCCTGGTGACCCGCCTGTGCGAACTGGGGTTGGCGGAGGCGCGGGGTACGGCCGTCTCCCTGACCGGTCCGGGCCGGTCCTACGCGCTCCGCGTCGTGCGAACCCACCGGTTGTGGGAGCGCTACCTGGCTGACCGCACGGGTGTGGCGGAGGCCGACTGGCACGCGCAGGCGGAGGTCCGGGAGCACCGCATGTCGGTGGCCGAAACGGATGCGCTCGCGGCGCGCCTGGGGCATCCCCGTTTCGATCCTCACGGCGATCCCATTCCGACCGCCCGGGGCGAGGTGCCGCCCCGCACCGGGGTCACCCTCACACAGCTGCGCGAGGGGGCGGGGGCGCGCATCGTTCATCTGGAGGACGAGCCGCGCGAGATCTACCTGGAGTTGCTGGCGGAGGGACTCTCTCCGGGCATGGAGATCCGCGTCGCGGACGTCTCGCCGACGGGGGTCCGGTTCCTGTTGCAGGGGCGGGAACACCTTCTCGATGCGGTTGCGGCAGCGAGTGTTACGGTGGAGCCGGCCGAGGACATGGTGATGCCGTCCGAACCGCCCAGGACGCTCGCCGCGCTGGCGCTTGGCGAGACCGGCGTCGTGGACCGCATTGCGCCCGCCTGCCAGGGCCCTGCCCGGCGCCGCCTGCTGGATCTGGGAGTCGTTCCCGGCACGCCCGTGCGCGCGACCCTGCGCGGGGCGGGCGGCGACCCCACCGCCTACCAGATCCGGGGCGCGACCATCGCGCTCCGGAGGGAGCAGGCGGCCAGGGTGGAGATCGCGCCGCCGGCCGAGGGCGCGACGGCCCCGGGGCTGGCCGCCGAGCCGCCCGAGCCGCCGGCGCCCACCCGCAGCCGCGAAGCGGGGTCGCCATGACCGCGCGCCGGCGGAGGGGGTGTGGCGCCGGCCACGAGCCCCGCCTGGTGAAGCTGGGCGTGAATCCGGGCCGGTGGGACTACCTGGTCGCCCTGGCGGGCAACCCGAATACGGGCAAGAGCACCGTGTTCAACGCGCTCACCGGGCTCCGCCAGCACACCGGCAACTGGCCGGGCAAGACGGTCGTGCGCTCCGAGGGCGCTTTCCTGCACGACGAGCACCGGGTCAAGGTGGTCGATCTTCCCGGGACCTATTCCCTGCAGGCCGGCAGCACCGACGAAGAGGTCGCGCGCGACTTCCTCCTGTTCGGGCGCCCCGACGTGACCGTGGTCGTGGTCGACGCGACCCGCCTCGAGCGCAACCTCAACCTTGCTCTCCAGATCCTGGAGATCACCTCCCGGGTGGTGGTCTGCCTGAACCTGGTGGACGAGGCGCGCCGGCACGGCATCGCCGTCGACGAGAAGAAGCTGGCGCGCGAACTGGGGGTGCCGGTGGTCGCCACGGTGGCCCGGCGGAGCGAGGGCATCGACGACCTGATGCGCGCGGTCCACGACATGGCGACCGGCGGGACGGCCACGACACCCTTCCGCGCCGCCACGCGCGCCCCCGAGGTGGAGCGGGCGGTCTCCTCCCTTGCGCCCGCGGTCGAGACGGCCTTTCCCGGACTCCCCAATGCACGCTGGGTGGCGCTGCGCCTGCTCAACGCGGACGAACGCGTGCAGGAGGCGGTGCGTGCCGGGGAGATCGGCGGGGCCGGGCGCGAAGGGGCGGCGGCGGCCCGCCCGCAGGCGCGGGAGAATACGGGACCCGCGCGCGAACAGGTCCTCGAGCTGGCCTCCCGGTTGCGCTGGAAGCTCCCCGCCGACTTCCACGATTCCCTGGTTACCGGCTTCTACCGCGAATCGGAGCGCATCGCGCGGGCCTCGGAAGTGAGGGGGCTGCGCCGCGTCGGCTTCGACCTGGACCGCAACCTCGACCGGGCCCTGACCAGCCGCTGGACCGGATTCCCGGTCATGCTGCTCGTCCTCACGGTTGTGTTCTGGCTCACCATCGCGGGGGCCAATGTCCCGTCCTCGCTGCTCGCCACCCTGCTCGTCGACCAGGTCCATCCCTGGCTGGTCGGGGCCGGTTCCGCGCTTTCCATGCCGTGGTGGCTTTCGGGGTTCCTCTTCGACGGGGTGTATCTGGCCACTGCATGGGTGGTGGCCGTCATGCTGCCGCCCATGGCGATCTTCTTTCCGCTCTTCACCCTGCTGGAGGACTTCGGCTACCTGCCGCGCGTTGCCTTCAACCTCGACGGCCTCTTCCGCCGGGTGGGGGCGCACGGCAAGCAGGCGCTCACCATGAGCATGGGGTTCGGCTGCAACGCCGCGGGGGTGGTGGCCACGCGCATCATCGACAGTCCGCGCGAACGCCTGCTGGCCATCGTCACCAATAACTTCTCGCTCTGCAACGGCCGCTGGCCCACGCAGATCCTGATCGCGACCATCTTCATCGGGGCGGTCGCGCCCGCGCACCTGGCCGGGCTGGTGTCGGCGACCGCCGTGGTCGGGGTGGCCGTGCTGGGAATCGTCTTCATGTTCGCGACCTCGTGGCTGCTCTCGAAGACCCTGCTGCGCGGCGAAGCGTCGACCTTCAGCCTGGAGCTTCCCCCGTACCGGCCCCCGCGCATCCTGCAGACGCTCTACACTTCGCTCATCGACCGGACCCTGATCGTGCTCTGGCGCGCGGTCGTGTTCGCCATGCCCGCCGGGGCGGTGATCTGGCTCACGTCCAACATCGTCGTGGGCGACGCCAGCCTGGCCGAGCACTTCGTGACCTGGTCGAATCCTCTGGGCGTGCTGCTGGGGCTGAACGGGGTGATCCTGCTGGCCTACCTGGTCGCGATCCCTGCCAACGAGATCGTCATCCCCACGATCCTCATGCTGACCGTGCTGACCGCGGGCATCGCGGGCACCGGAGAGGGGGCCGGGGTCATGTTCGAGCTGAGTTCGGCGGCGGACGTCGGCACTCTGCTGGCTGCGGGCGGATGGACGCTCCTGACGGGCGTCTGCCTCATGCTCTTCAGCCTGCTGCACAATCCCTGTTCCACCACGCTGTACACCATCTACAAGGAGACCGGAAGCGTGAAGTGGACGACGGTCTCGGCTCTGGCCCCGCTCGGGATCGGGTTCGTGGTGTGCTTCCTGGTGGCCCAGGCGTGGAGGCTGGTGGCAGGCGCCTGATTGCGGCTCCGACAGCGGCCATCGAAGCCCCCGCGCGTCCGGGCGCTCCCCGGATTCGGGTGCCGCGTCCGCCGCTCCGGATTCGCCGGTCGCGTCCGACCGCCGAGCGCGCTTGTCAGATCTCGAATTCCGCGACCACCGGGGCGTGGTCCGAGGGCTTCTCGGTAAAGGGTCCCTTCTTGCGCGCCTCCCGGTCCACGAAGGCATCCGTCGAGCGCGTGGCGAGGCTCTCGGTGGCGTAGATGTGGTCGATGCGCAGTCCGTTGTTGCGGGGGAAGGCCAGCCTCTGATACGCCCACCAGGTGTAGATCGACCCCTCGGGGTGATGCCTCTCGAAGATGTCGGCGAGTCCCCAGTCGCGAATGCGCTCGAGAGCGTCCCGCGCCGCATAGTGACACAGGACGCTGTCCTTCCAGTCCTCCAGCTGGTTCACGTCGGTGTCTCGCGGGGCGACGTTGAAGTCGCCGGCAAGCACCAGCGCCTCGGAGGGAGAAGCGGTCTGCTCCAGATGCTCCCGCAGCCGCCGCAGCCAGTCCAGCTTGTAGCCGTACTTGTCCGTCCCCACGCGGGCCCCGTTGGGAACGTAGGCCGAGAGCACCCGGACGCCGTCTACGGTGGCCGCCACCAGGCGCGCCTGCGGGTCGCGGTCGCCGGGCCCCATGCCCACCTCCACGTCACCGACGGGCGAGCGGCTCAGGATGGCCACGCCGTTGTAGGTGCGCTGGCCGTACACCGCGGCGTAGTAGCCCAGCTCCTCGACCGCCTCAAGCGGGAAGGCGTCGTCGGCGACCTTGAGCTCCTGCAGGCACAGCACATCGGGACGGTGCAGGCGCAGCCAGGTCAGCACACGCTCCTGGCGTGCCCGGATGGAATTGACGTTCCAGGTCGCGATCTTCATGCGGGGATGGGTCCGGGCTTCCGGGGAGGCATCCGGCGCTCGGGGTCCGAAGGTCCCGAGGCGGTGGACTGTCGATCGTTATCGGGAGGCGAACTTAGCCGCTTCCGGTCCCGGGCGCACCAGCGGGGGGACGTTGAATGGCTCAGCCGAGTCTGTCTACTGATGACAACTGGTGTCTCCTGACAACATCGGCTCGACTTCGTCGGATGAATGTCCGGGAGTCAGGTCGTGGCCCCGGCCCCGCGGCTGGCTTCCCACCCGAGCATGCAGCGCTTGCGCGAGCGCCCTCCGCCATAGTTTCCGGACTCGCCGGTGGCGCGGATCACGCGATGGCAGGGGATCAGGAACGAGATCGGGTTGCTGCCTACCGCATTGCCTGTCGCGCGCGCCGCCCGCGCGCTGCAGACCTGCGCGGCGAGGCGTCCGTAGGTCGTGACCGCGCCGGTGGGTATGCGCAGCAGGGCGCGCCACACGGCGAGCTGGAAGTTCGTCCCGCGCACATGCACGGTAAGGGGGCCGGCTTCGGGATCGAACGGCGCCGCGAAGATGGTCCCCGCGAGTGAGTGGGCCCGCGACTCGTCGGCTTCCAGCACGGCCCGCCCCCAGGTCCGGCGGAGCGCCTTCTTCTCGGCCTCGACATCCCGCGCGCCGGCAAACGAGACCCGGCACACGCCGCGCGCCGTCCACGCGACAAAGACCGGCCCGAACGGAGAATCCCCGATACCGAAGCCGATCCGCAGCCCGGCGCCCCGGCTCCGGTACTCCCCCGGCGTTGCCGCCTCCACCGCCACGAAGTGATCGTGCAGCCTCCCGGGGCCGGACAAACCGCTCCCGTAGGCCGCGGAGAGAACCGATTCGGAATCGTCGAGCAACTTCCTGGCGTGCCGGACGGTTAGAAACTCCAGAAAGCGTTTCGGCGTGACCCCCGCCCACCGGGAGAACAGGCGATGCAGATGACTCGGGCTGAGCCCGACGTGCGCCGCCAGCTCCGCGAGGTCCGGCTGGCGAACGCGATGGGTGTCGAGGTAGCGAATGGCGGACTCGATTCGGTCGTAGTCGGTCATGTTCAGCCGATGCTCGGGCACAGGTCGTCGGGGCAGGTGTTCACCTAAACTGATGGTTCCGCCCCGCGAAATCGACCCGATCCTTGCCACGAAGGGCCAGCCCGGACGACCGGCGTCCCGGCGTTGCCCGAGTGATGCGGGTCACGCGATGATTACTGTCTCACGCGCGTCCGCGTGGAACCGGAAATGTCCCCGGTCGCGTTCCCGGTGACGTCCCTTGCCACCCCACGAGGAAGAGCATGAACGGCCTCGCGAGAACCTCACCGCTCCGTCCCCCCTCCATGCGCTCAGGCATCGTCCGCGCCGCCCCGGCAGCCCGTGGACATACTCCCCCCGGCATTCGAGCGGCGATGCATCCGCGCCGGATCGCCTGCGTTGCCTTGCTCGTCACGGCCGGGACGCTTCTCGCTCCGGCGGCGCTGCCGGCACAGGCGCCGGCGCCCGACCGACCGCTCCCGGCCGACCCCGCGGTCACGGTGGGCGAACTCGAAAACGGCCTTCGCTACTACGTGCGCGAGAACGCCACCCCCGAGAACCGCGCCGAGTTTCGCCTGGTGGTGAACGCCGGCTCCATCCTGGAGGACGAGGACCAGCTCGGTCTGGCCCACTTCACCGAGCACATGGCCTTCAACGGCACCGAGAACTTCGAGAAGCAGGAACTGGTCGACTACCTGGAGTCGATCGGGATGCAGTTCGGTCCCCACATCAACGCCTACACCAGCTTCGACGAGACCGTCTACATGCTGCGCATCCCCATGGATGATCCGGAAGTGCTGGAGACGGCGTTCCAGATCCTGCAGGACTGGTCCCGAGGCCTGCTCTTCGAGCCCGAGGACGTCGACAGCGAGCGCGGAGTGGTGATCGAGGAGTGGCGGCTCGGGCGGGGGGCTCAGGCCCGGATGTTCGACGCCCAGCTTCCCATTCTGTTCGAGGGCTCCCTCTATGCGGACCGACTGCCGATCGGGAAGACGGAGGTGTTGGAAACGGCTCCAGCCTCGGCGCTCCAGCGGTTCTACCGGGACTGGTACCGGCCCGATCTCATGGCGGTGGTCGCCGTGGGGGACTTCGACGGGGAAGCCATCGAGGGCATGATCCGAAGCCGGTTCGAGAGCCTCGCGTCCCCTGCCGATCCGCGCTCGCGCGCGACGCTGGAGGTGCCCTTCGACCACCCGCCGCGGGTGGCCATCGCGACCGACGTCGAGGCGTTGCAGTCGCAGGTGTCGGTGCTGTACAAGAGGCCGGTGGCCCCCCGGGGCACCGTCGCCGCGTTCCGGCGCGGCATCACCGAGAACCTGTACGAGGGCATGATGGCGGCGCGCCTCGAGGAATTGACGCAACAGGCCGACCCGCCCTTCCTGTTCGCCTTCCCGGCCGGCGGGAGCTTCGTGCGCGCCCTGGACATGTATCAGCTGCTCGCGCTGGTGCCGGACGGCGGCCTCGAGCGCGGACTGGAGGCGCTTCTCACGGAGGCGGAGCGCGTCCGGCGCCACGGGTTCACCGCGACGGAGTTCGAACGCCGGAAGGCCGAGGTCACGCGCGCCTTCGAGCGCCGTTTCGCCGAACGCGAGAACCAGGAGTCCGGCAGTCTGGCCGGGCGCTATGTCCAGGCTTTTCTGACCGGCACCGCGTTCACCAGCCCCGAGGACGAGCTGGAGCTGGCGAACGCGCTTGTGCCGGCGATCACGCTGAACGAAGTCAATGGCCTGGCCGGGGAGTGGCTGCAGGAGCGGGGACGCGTGGTCATGGCCAACGCCCCCGAGAAGGCGGAACTGGAGGTGCCCACCGAAGAGGACATCCAGGGCGTGTTCGCGTCGGTGGCGGACCGGGAAATCGAGCCCTACGTGGACATCGCGGTGGACGCGCCGCTGGTGGCCGCGGTTCCGACCGGGTCCCCGGTGGTCGACGAGGAAGCGGTGGAGGAGGTGGGGGTGACGGTGTGGACCCTCGAGAACGGCGTGCGCGTGGTCCTGAAGCCGACGGACTTCCGGGACGACGAGATCCTCTTCGCGGCGACCAGTCCCGGGGGCAGCTCGCTGGTCCCGGACGATGAGTTCGCGGGCGTTCGCATGGCTTCGGCGGTCGTTGTGGAGGGCGGAGTCGGAGCGTTCGACAAGCTTGCCCTCGAGAAGAAGCTCGCAGGCCAGGACGTGCGCGTCTCGGCGAGCGTGGGAGGGCTGACCGAGAGCATCGGCGGCAACGCCTCTCCGCGCGACATCGAGACCGCCTTCCAGCTCATCTATCAGCGCTTCGTGGCCCCGAGGAAGGACGAGACCGCGTTCGCGGCCTACAAGACACTCCTGTCCGGGATCTTCGCCAATCGGGGAGCCAGTCCCGCCGCGGCGCTCGGGGACACGGTGTCCCTGATTGTGACACAGGGGCATCCGCGGGCGCTCCCGCCCGACGACGAGATGATCGAGCGGCTGGACCTGGACGCTTCCTTCGCCCTCTACCAGGATCGCTTCGCCGACGGGAGCGACTTCGTCTTCTATTTCGTGGGCGCGTTTGCTCCGGAGGAGATCCGGCCGCTGGTGGAAACCTGGCTCGGAGGACTCCCGAGCCTGCGGCGCGTGGAAAGCTGGCGGGACGTGGGCATCGATCCTCCCGAGGGCGTGATCGAAAGGGAGGTGCGCAAGGGGCTCGAACCTCAGAGCCAGACCCGGATCGTCTTTGCGGGAGATGCGGAGTTTTCGCGGGAGGAGGAGATGGCGATCTCCGCGCTCGCCGACGTGCTGGACATCCGCCTTCGCGAGCTGCTGCGCGAGGATCTGGGCGGGACCTACGGAGTGGGCGTCAGCGGCTTCCTCTCCCACCGCCCGGACCAGGAATACTCCCTCCGCATCAGCTTCGGGTCGGCGCCGGAACGGGCCGAGGAGCTGGCGGCGGTGGTGTTCGAGGAGATCGACAGGCTTCAGCTGGAGGGCCCCGACGCCGAGACCGTGGAGAAGGTGCGCGAGACCCAGCGGCGCACCAGGGAGACCCAGCTCGAACAGAACCGCTACTGGCTGGGCCGCCTTCAGCGGCTGGACCAGCTGGGCGTGGACTACAGCTACGTGACCTCGTACGAGTTCATCGAGGGATGGACGGCGGACCAGGTGCAGGAGGCCGCGCTCCGGTACCTGCGTGACGACCGGTTCGTGAAGGTTGTCCTGTATCCGGAGAACCAGGTGCCCTGACCGGCGCCGACCCGCGCGGGTCGACCGCGGGCGGCTATCCCGTGAGCAGGGTGAGCGCGACCGCGGCGACCAGCGCCACCGTCACGTTGTCGTCCACCGGGATGGGCGCCCGCTCGGCGGCCGCCGCCACCAGGCCGACGACCACAGCCGGGCCGGGTCCGGCGAACGGCAACACGCACAGCGTCGCCACGGCCCAGAAAACCGCGGACCCGAGCAGGGAAGGCTGTCCGGGCTCGGCGCGGCCCCAGAGCTGGCCGCAGACGCTGGCGCACGGATCGGCCAGCGCGACCACCAGGATGCTGGGGATCCAGACCCGGCTCGGAAACACGAGCATCACGGCGGCGGCCCCGATCACGTACCAGGTCGACGACGCCCACTTGAGCGCTTCCCGGGGTGAAGCGAGGTGGCGGAACACCATGAAGAACCTGCGGTTGAGGTCCGGTCGCCGGAGGCGCAGGACGTCCGTAGCGACCGCCGTCAGGATGATCGCACCGAGACTGACCGAGAGCGCCAGCGGCGCCAGGATGTCCAGCCGGATGAGCCCGGCCAGCCCCAGGCCGCAGGCGGCGTGGACCACCTTCCGCCACGGCTGCAGGCCGCGCGTCCGCTGCACCAGTTTCTCCAGGGCGGGATCCATATCCCGGGTATCTACCGTGTCGTCTTCGGGTGGGCAACGTTGGCGTCCCCGAAACATCTCCGAATTGCTGCACGTTGGGGTGTCGGAGTCGCTGCACCGCGGCGCTGGTCCGCGCCCGGGGTCCGGCCGCGTTTGCCGAGGCGACCCTGCAGGCCCTTGCCGACCGGTCCCATCTGCGTAACATGGGATGCGCCGCGCGCTCGTTCGCCAGGACGCGGACAGGGCCCGGGATGATCGACGGGCTGTTGCAGGGATACGCGGAATTCGCCGGCGAGAGCGCGCACGCCGCAAGGAGCGGAGTCTACTCATGATGACGGCACTGAGGGCATACGACGAGCGCATTCTGGATGTGATCACCGCCCGCCGGAAGCGGTGGCTCGACATCTTCATGCGCTGCATCACCCACGCGGGTGACTGGCCGTCGATGGTGGGCATCACGGCGACACTCAGCTTCGGCTTCCCGTCCGGCCTGCGCAGGGTGGGGCTCAAGTGCCTGGCGGTGCTCACGGTCTCGCATCTGCTGGTGCAGTTGCTGAAGCGCACCATCAACCGGCCTCGGCCGAAGCTGCGGCCGACGGGCTTGTTCGTCCTGGAACCCCCCGACCGCTTCAGCTTTCCCTCGGGACACGCCACCGCCGGGCTGGCGGTCGCGATCCCGCTCTACTTCGCGCTTGCCCCGCTGGCGGCCTTCATCGTTCTCGGTCTCGGGCTGGCCATCGGCGTGTCGCGCGCCTACCTGGGCGTGCACTATCCGGGGGACGTCGTCATGGGCTGGGTGACGGCGATCATGACGGCGCTGATCGTGGACTGGAGCCTCCCGGTCTAAGCACCCCTTCCCTTGTTCGCCATTCCGGGCCTGAAGTGGCGGCCGAAAGAGGGCCCTCCGCCACTCCTGTGGGCCCGGACGCGTCGCCGCTCGAAAACGCGGGCGGACCCTCCAGGGGGCTTGTGGCGTCAGCGTCCGGCGGCCGTGCCCTGCTCCCGCGCGAACCCGTAGTGGGTCTCCAGGAAGAGCCTGAGCGACCGCGCCAGGGCACCCGCGAAACGCCGGCGGTTCTCGTCGGTATCGCGGATCCCCGGTCTGTGCAGCTCGATCTGGACGCCGTCGACGACGCCTCCGTCCAGTGACCCGTGCCGGCGCGTGCTGTAGCCGCCGCTGAAGAAGGGTTCCCCATGCGGATCGGGGATCAGCGGGCTCGGCACGGTCGTGATGCGCTCGCCCGAGAGCAACGCCCCCAGGCTCAAGGGGCCGCGCACGATGTCGGCGAAGGAGAGATCGACCCGGCGGGCGAGCGAGCGGATGCTGGACTGCTCCGGAAAGCGCGGCTCGTTAAGCCGGGCGTCGGAGCGGCTCAGGTCGCCTCCGGTGAGCAGATACCCCAGCTCGACCCGCGGGGTGGGGTGCGAGTGGCCGTGCATGTCCACGTAGAGCCCGCGGCCGTGGTCCTCGGCGACGCGGGCGCGCGCAATCGCGATGAAGCGGTGGTACTCGCGCCAGGCCTGCTCCGCGAACTCGCTCCCCTGGGCGGCTTCCACGATCTCCCGGTTGGGATCGAGGCGCGTGCGGCGGAGCCGACTGATGACGATGTGTGGCTGGCCGCCCCTGAAGTACGCGATGATCGAGTCGCGGACGGCGCGCGTCGTCTCCTGCGTCCACGAGTCCCGCCCGAGGGTCCCCCAGGTGCGGCGGGGAATCTCGTCCGGCTCCTCGCCGCCCCCGTGCCCCGCGCTCACGACCAGGGGCAGGTCGCCGGCGATGTATTCGACGTACCGGTTGCGCCCGAAATAGGCCTGGCCGGGCACGTACTCGGCGACGGGCGCGGGGATGTACACTTCCAGGGTGGCCGTGCCGGACGCCTCTCCGGCCGCGGCCCGAACCTCCGTGCTGCCGGCTGCGACGGCGGTGGCCTGCCCGGTGGCGTCGACGGTCGCGACGGAGGGATCGGCGACCGACCACGCAACCTCCGCCCCGGAGATGGCCGAGCCCTGCGCATCGGTCACCCGGGCGGCGAAGCGAAAGGTCGCCCCCGCCTCCGCCAGCAGCTTCACGCCCGGTGTCACGATGACTCGGGCGGGTGGGCTGGGCGAAGTGCCGCCGTCGCACGCCAGCGCGGCGAGCAATATCGCGGAAAGCCTGGTGCGCATATAGCTTCTCCGGGTCCTCCCCCGTGGACTTCCCCCGCATAGTGACGACGCGCCATGTCTTCGATCAAGGGCACGAAGGGTGCCCGGTGACCGGAAACGCAGCGGAACGCGACTGGAGCCGGTGAAAAGAACGACATGATCCGCACCGAGGCGCTCAGCAAGGAATTCCGGTCACGGGGGGGAACGCGGGTGCGGGCGGTGGATCGCCTGGATCTCAACTGCGACCAGGGCGAAATCTACGCGCTTCTGGGACCCAACGGGGCGGGGAAGACCACCGTGCTGCGCATCCTGAGCACGCTGATGGACCCGACCTCGGGCGAGGCCTGGGTGTGGGGACACCCGGTGCGCACCGAGAAAGCCGCCATCCGCGCCCTGATCGGCTTCGTGTCGTACGAGACCCGCGTCTACGAACGCCTCACGCCGCGCGAGATCGGCCACTTCTTCGGCCGCCTGAACGACATGACCCCGGCCGCCATCGAGGACAATCTCGCCTACATCTTCGATCTGCTGGACATGACCGGGTTCGCCGACGAGCGGACCGACGTATTCTCGACCGGCATGAAGCAGAAGACCGTGCTCATGCGCGCGCTGGTGACCGACCCGCTCATCCTCATCTGGGACGAGCCCACATCCGGGCTCGACGTCCTCACCGCCAGAAAGGTGATCGACTACATCCGCCTGCTGAAGGAGGAGGGCAAGACGGTCCTGTTCTCGACCCACATCCTGTGGGAAGCGGAGAAGCTCGCCGATCGCATCGGCATCATCCATCGGGGGAAGCTCAGGTCCGAGGGGACCCTCGAATCGCTGAGGGCGCATACCGGACTCGGGGACCTCGAAGACATCTTCTTCTCGCTCGTGGGGGCGGACGAGGAAGCGCGCGGCTGATGATTCGCAAGGCGCTGCTGATCTACGGCAAGGAGATGCGGGTCCTGAGGCGGGACGCCCGGCTCATCGGGGGCATGGTGGCGAGCGCGCTGGTCTTCTTCCCCCTGCTGATGGGGCTGGCCAGCAACCTCGACCGGCTCGCGGGAGACGACTCCGGGCCGGTACCCGTGGTCGCCCCGGGAGCCGACGATGTCCTGCGCCGGCTGCTCGACGCCAATCCGCTCGTTCGCCTGGCGACGCTGGAAGAAGTTGCGGACGGCGGCGAGGCCTACGTGAGCGTGCTTCGGGAGGGTGCGGCGTACCGGATCCGGGCGGCGTCCGCCGAAAACGCGGTCTGGGCGGCGGCGACCTCGTTGCGCCAGGACCTGCAGGCGGTCCAGCAGCGGGCCGTCGAGGACAGGCTCGCGGAGCGGGGCCTGCGCCTGCGCGATCTGCGTCCCTTCGAGGTCGTGCTGATCGATACCTCGGGCGCCTTCGGGGGGGCGCTCAGCCTGCTGATTCCCTACATGGCGGTGATCCTGCTCGTCACCAACGCGGCGCGCGCGCTCTACGTCGCGGTGGGCGAGAAGGAAAAGAACACCCTCGCGGCGCTGCTGGTGTCGACGGTGCCGCGCCCCGCGATCGTGATCGGCAAGAGCCTGGCCATCATGACCTTCGCGGTGGTGGCGTCGCTCCTGTTGATCGTCGGGATGATGATGGCGGCCCGGCTGGGGCTGGCGCCCGAGGACTTCGCCGGGGCGGGCGGGCTGTCGCTGGCGCCCGCGCAGGTGGTGGCGCTGGCCGTGAACCTGGCCGCGCTCGCCCTGCTGGTGTCGGCGCTGGTCATGGTGATCGGCACCTGGGCACGCTCACAGCGCGAGGCGGGCATGTACACCGCGCCGCTGGTGTTTCTTTCCGTTTTCCTGGCCATCTTTGCGCTCGCGCCAGGCTCCTTCGGGGCTGCGGTATACGCGGTCCCCATCCTGGGCAACGCGCTGGCGATGCGGGAGGCCATTCAGGGACAGATCGACTGGCTGGCCCTGGCGCTTCTGGGCGGCGTGAACGCCCTGGGCTTCGCGCTCCTGACCTGGTGCTCGATTCGACTCTACGGGCGCGAGTCCGTGCTCTTCCGGGTGTAGCCCCTCCTAAGCCTTCCACTCCGCAAGGAGCTGCCGGTCGCGCACCAGGTTGAGGTCATCCCAGCGATGCGAGCAGGGCGGCGGCGCGGCGGTTCGATTCGGCGATGGCCTCCAGCAGGCGATTCCGCTCGCGCACCAGCGTGGCCATGGCCAGCCGGTAGCGTTCGCTTCCGGGCGTCTCCTCGGCGAGGATCCGTGTCGGGGCGAGGCCGGGGAGGAGGCCGGGAACCGCGCCCGCGTCCGGGTGGTGCGGGGTGAGGGGCACGTACAGGATGCGATGCAGCGGGCGCAGCACGTCCACGAGCGCCATGTCGAGCGCGGCCGAGCCGGTCGCGCCGGGGAGCGCCTCCTGAAGCCGGCCCGCCAGCGCGAGGAGTTCCGCGTGGGCTTCGGAGGCCCGGGAGAGATCGAATCGGCCGCCTCCGGCCCCGGAGCGGGCGGCGATGGCGGCGCCCAGCGTCTCGACCTGGCCCACCACGTCCACCGGCAGCAACTCGCGGCCGAGCAGCGCCGACAGCGCAATGGCGTACAGGTAGGTGTCGCGGTCGAGGATGTCGAAGTCGATCTTGTCGAAGGTGTCCTCGGGGGTATGCCACCACCAATACCCGCCGTCCTCTTCCGCGCGGTTGCGGTAGAGCTGCAGGAGCGGCACGCCGACTCCGTTGAACGACTGGTCGGAGTTCCGCTCCGGCCGGGTGGGCTGGATATCGGCGTCCTCCCCGCGCTGCATTGCGAAGCGTGCGAGCTCGGCCATCGACGCGGTCGTGGCCGCGGCGAGCACGCGGGCTCCCATCTGCCCGATGCCGTCCACGTTCACATGGGCGACCGCGCGTTCGCGCAACTCCTCGAAGAAGTGGTCGGCGAACCACGTCGAACCGCCGTAGCGGGCGTTGGAGTGCCCCGGCCACCACGCCACCACCAGGCCCCGGCGCAGGCGCTCCCGCTCGGCATGGAATGCGAGCGCCAGGTCGAGCATCGCCGCGTTGGATGCCCCCTCGTCGGTTGCGGCATGATACCATCCGTCGATGTGCCCGCCGAACAGGACGTACGGACCGTCCGGCTCGGGTCCGGGGATGCGGGCAATGGCGAGGCGCAGCTCCTTCCACCCGGTGTCCGTCTGGGCCGAGAGCATGACCTCCAGCGGGCCCCGGGCGAGCAGGGCGCGCAGTTGCTCTCCGGCGCTGCGCGCGACGTGGGCGACGGGCAGGTCGGGCAGGCGGTGGTAGTTGAGCAGGGAGGGCGTTCCCCACGTGGAGGTCACGATCAGGTCGTTGACCCGTTCCTCCGTGTTGGCGAAGATCACGCCCGCCGCTCCCAGCCGGTCGAGAACGATGACCGGCAGGTTCCTGGGCTGGCCGTCCACGAGCACGATGGCCCCGGAGACGTCGGGAAGTACCGGTCCCGCGGCTCCATCCATTCCTTCCCCGGCGAGCACAATGCGTTCGCCCGTGCCCACCTCGACGGGGGGCAGATCGGCAAGCGGACCGAGGTCGACGAGCGGCGCGCGCAGCGAGCGCACCGGGGCGGAGAACGACGACGTGATGGCGCTGAAAGCGGGGCCGTCGGGTACGGACACCGACGCGGAGACCGGATCGGATACGTAGGTCTCGAAGGTGTGCACCTCCACCGGTACGCCGGCCGCTTCGAGCGTCTCGACGACATAGTCGATCGCCGCGTTCTCGCCCGCGCTCCCCGACAGGCGCTCGTGCTCCACGATGGCTGTCGCGTGGGGCTCGAGCGAGGCCGGCGAAATGCGCGCGCGCACCGCGGCAGCCAGCAGGTCCGCGTTCATGTCCGTCCCCATGCCGGATCGCTGATCGGGACCGCAAGCGGTCGTCAGCCAGGGCGAGAGCGCCAGAGCAATGAGGGCCACATGGTGTGCGGATCGAGGCATCGGCGGTTCCTCCGGGAAGTGTTCGGGGCAACGCCATGGATGATGGAGCAGCGCCCCGGGCGGCGCCAGCCTGCGGGCGGTTCCACCGCCTTCGGGAAGGACTTCGTGCGGGAGAGGGCGGCTCAGCTGCCCTTCGGCGGGCGGATCACGCTATCGTCGCACGCGCCGGTGGCGGGGGTCATCTGGCGCTGTCGCGATCAGGTATCTCCGGACGCAGATCTCGGGGGCCGGCCCAGAAAGGCGCGTTCTTCCAGAAAGCGAAGCCGCGTATTCACTTGACCAAACCCGTCGCGCATGTCGCCTCGGAGGGCACCGATGTCCTCTCGCATCTCGGTCCTGAGCGTGCCGATGCCTTCCCGCATCTCGGTCCTGAGGGTGCCGACGTCCTCCCGCATTTCGGTCCTGAGCGTACCGACGTCTTCCTCCAGTCCGTTTCGGAGCGTGCCGATGCCTTCCCGCATCTCGGTCCTGAGGGTGCCGACGTCCTCCCGCATTTCGGTCCTGAGCGTACCGATGTCTTCCTTCAGTCCGTTTCGGAGCATGCCGGCGTCTTCCCTCTGCTCGGTCCTGAGCGCGCCCATGCCCTCCGTCATTTCAACCCGCAGCGCCTCCAGGTTCGTCCCGGTCTCCGTCCTGAAGGAAGCCATGCCGGCCCGCAACACGCCGGCCATCCGCCACTGGAGGCCGGCCAGCGCGACTCCGACGGCCAGGACTGCGATCAGGTCGCCGCTCACGGAGCTATCCCGCCGTGGAGGCTTTCCTCTCGCATATCTTCGTCCCAGGTTGAGGTTTTTCGGTCACCGGGCATCACCCATGGAGCGCGCCGATGAACGCGGAGGCGTCCATGAATGATACGCGCCGCGGCCGGGCCACGGAATGTTGATATGGGCCGACAACGCTACTCGCGGGAGGTTGTCATGAAGCGACCAGGCGGACTTCACATCATCGCCGCGCTCGCGCTCGTCTCGGGATGCGCGCCCGCACCCCCCGACTACTCGGCCGTCTTCGACGGGACTGCGGGAAGGTGGATCGACCTGACCCACGATGTCTCCGCCGACGCCGTCTTCTGGCCGACCGCCGACCCGTTCGTGCTGGACACGGCCGCCTACGGCATGACCGAGGGAGGGTACTTCTACGCCTCCTTCAACTTCGCGTCGTCCGAACACGGCGGAACGCATATCGACGCGCCCATCCACTTCGCCGAGGGCAGGATCTCCACGGAGCAGATTCCGCTGTCCGCGATGATCGGGCCGGCGGCCGTCATCCGTGACCCGGCGGGAGACGATGCGGACCACCAGGTGGGGGTGGAGGCGCTCGCCGCGTGGGAGGCGCGCAATGGACCCATCCCTTCCGGCGCCATCGTCCTGCTCGACACGGGCTGGGCGAACCGCTGGCCGGACCCCGCCCGGTACCTGGGGACGGCGCTGCGCGGGGAGGAAGCCGTTCCGGAGCTTCACTTCCCCGGCATGGATCCGGAGGCGGCGCAGTGGCTGGTCGACAACCGCGACATCGCCGCGCTGGGCATCGACACCGCCAGCATCGACCATGGGCAGTCAAGCGGCTTCGAAACCCACCGCATCCTTTACGAGGAGAACATCCCGGGCTACGAGAACGTGGCTTCGCTGGCCGAGCTGCCGGAGTGGGGCGCCTTCGTCGTGGCGCTGCCCATGAAGATCGCCGGGGGCAGCGGGGGACCGCTGCGCATCGTAGCGTTCGTGCCCGGCTGAGTCGAGAGCGGACTTAGGCCGGTTGACTTAGTCGGACACCTCAGCGGCCCGCCCAGCCGGGTCCGCGCACGAAACGGCCGGACATCGCGCCGGTGGGTTCGGAATCATCGAGCACCATCACGCCGTTGACGAAGACGTGCGTCACCCCGGTGGCGAGCTGGTGGGAATCCTCGTAGGTGGCGTGGTCGATGATGGTGGCCGGGTCTAACACCACGACATCCGCGAAATAGCCCTCCGCGAGCCGACCGCGATCGGAGATGCGCAGGTTGGCGGCCGGAAGCGAGGTGAGCTTGCGCACCGCCTCTTCCAGCGGGATGACGCCTTCCTCGCGCACGTACCGGCCCAGCAGGCGGGCGAAGTTGCCGTAGGCGCGCGGATGGGTGCTGTTCTGCAGGAAGACGCCTTCCGGCGCCATCGACGCCGCGTCGGAGTCGAAGGACACCCAGGGCAGCGCGATCTGGCGGCGCACGTTCTCCTCCGACATGAGGAAGTAGACGACCTGCACGCGGGTGCCGTCCTCGATCACCAGGTCGATGGCGGTCTCTTCGGGTGGGGTGCCGCGCTCTTCGGCCACCTCGGCCAGGGTCATGCCCTGGTAGCGGCGCAGTTCCTCGTTGCGGAAGCCGACCAGCAACGCGCCCTCCGGTCCGGACGAGAGCAGCAGGTTCTCCCACTCGTCGGTGGGGGTCCGCATCTCCTCCACCACCCGCGCGCGGATCCCGGGGTCCCGGATGCGCTCCGCCCAGGCGTCGTAGCCGCCCTCCTGCACCCAGGGCGGCATGGCCGCGTCGAGCCCGGTGGAGCCGGCGGTGTAGGTGTACATGTCGGCGGTGATGCCGAGCCCCTCGGCGCGCACCTGCTCCACGCGCGCGATCACGTCCTCCATCTTGTGCCAGTTCTCGCGCCCGCCCGCCTTCAGGTGGTAGATCTGGGCGCGGATGCCCGCCTCGCGCGCGATGGTGATGAGCTCCTCGACCGATTCGAGCAGCCGCGCGCCCTCGCTGCGCATGTGGGAGATGTACATGCCGTCGTACTCGGCGGCGACCTCGGAGAGCGCGATCAGCTCGTCGGTGTCGGCGAAGAACCCCGGGGTGTAGATGAGCGACGAGCCCACCCCCATGGCGCCCTCCTCCATCGCGGTGCGCACCAGGGCGCGCATGCGCTCCAGTTCGTCCGCGGTGGGGGGGCGGTCCTCATAGCCGATCTCGTGCACCCGAACGGTGGTGGCGCCGATGAAGGAGGCCACGTTGGTGGCGACGCCCTTGCGCTCGAGGAAGCCCAGGTATTCGCCGAGCGTCGTCCAGGGCACCTCCAGCGGCGCATCCGGCGGCAGGCCCAGGGCGCGCGCGGCGGCTTCGGTCCCGCCCAGCCAGGAGACGAAGTCCTCGAGGAAGTCCGCCTTCATGGCGTCGTTCGCCGGTCCCATCGAGCTGCCTTCCCCGAAGACCTCGAGCGTCACCCCCTGGCGGATGTCGCCGAGGGAGCGCCCGTCCACGATGAGGGATTCGGTGGCCCAGCTGAGCATGTTGATGAAGCCCGGGGACACCGCCATCCCGGAGGCGTCGAGCACCTGCGCCGCCTGCGCGCCGGAAAGGTTGCCCAGCGCCGCGATGCGGTCTCCGCGGATGCCCACGTCGGCCACCACGGGGGGTGAGCCGGAGCCGTCGTAGACGGTGCCTCCGCGAATGACGACATCGTAACCGGTTTCCTCGCCGGCGCATCCCGTCAGGCAGAGGGCGCCCGCGCAGAGCGCCGCTGCCAGCCTCCGCCGGGCGCCGTTCACGCCGACACCTCGTGCGCGGGTCCCGAGCCCTTCGGCACCCGGATGCGTTCCACCAGCCTGCCCACCTCCTCGGGCGGCGCGGCGGTCGAGCGCGACACGATGCCCGCGACCACGAAATTGATCAGCATGCCCACGAAGCCGATGCCCTCCGGCGAAATCCCCAGGAACCAGTTGTCGGCCGTGTTGGCGGCCGGATTCAGGTAGTTGAAGTAGATGATGTAGGCGGCCGTGAAGACGATTCCCGAGATCATCCCGGCGACGGCGCCCTCTCGGTTCATGCGCCGGGAGAAGATGCCCAGGATGATGGCGGGGAAGAACGAGGCCGCGGCCAGCCCGAAGGCGAACGCCACCACCTGCGCCACGAAGCCCGGCGGGTTGATGCCCAGATAACCGGCCAGGACGACCGCGAAGGCCGCGCTGATGCGCGCCCACACCAGTTCTCCGCGCTCGGAGATGCCGGGCCGGAAGACTCCCTTGAGCAGATCGTGGCTGATGGCCGAGGAGACCACCAGCAGCAGTCCCGCCGCCGTCGAGAGGGCCGCCGCGAGTCCACCCGCCGCCACCAGCCCGACGACCCACGCCGGCAGCCCCGCGATCTCCGGGTTGGCGAGCACCATGATATCCCGGTCGATCGTGAGCTCGTTCTCCACCGGCTGCCCGGAGACGTCGACGGCACTGGGGCCCACGAACTGGATCAGCCCGTCGCCGTTGTGGTCTTCGTAGGCGATCAGGTCGGTGTTCTCCCAGGTGGTGAACCACTCCGGAACCGCCTCGTAGGGCTGCTCCGACACGGTGTTGAGCAGGTTGGTGCGCGCGAAGACCGCGACCGCCGGCGCCGTCGTATACAGAATCGCGATGAAGAGCAGCGCCCATCCCGCCGAAACCCGGGCGTCGCGCACGCGCGGAACCGTGTAGAAGCGGATGATCACATGCGGCAGCCCCGCCGTCCCCACCATCAGCGCCGCCGTGATCGCGAACACGTCCAGCGTCGACTTGGAGCCGTCCGTGTAGGCGGCGAAGCCCAGTTGTTCGTGGAGCCCGTCGAGCCGGTCCAGCAGGTACTCCCCGCTGACCAGGTCCGCGCCGCCCAGCCCCAGCTGCGGCACTGGGTTGCCGGTGATGAGGATCGACAGGAAGATGGCGGGCACCATGTAGGCGAAGATGAGCACGCAGTACTGCGCCACCTGCGTGTAGGTGATCCCCTTCATGCCGCCGAGCACGGCGTAGAAGAAGACGATCGCCATGCCGATCGCCACGCCCCATTCGATCGGCACCTCTAGGAAGCGGCTGAAAACGATGCCCACCCCGCGCATCTGGCCGGCCACGTAGGTGAACGAGATGAAGATGGCGCAAACGACGGCCACCACCCGCGCCGTCTTCGAGTAGTAGCGGTCGCCCACGAAGTCGGGGACGGTATAGCGCCCGAACTTGCGCAGGTAGGGGGCCAGCAGCAGCGCCAGCAGGACGTAGCCCCCGGTCCAGCCCATGAGGTACACCGAGCCGTCGTAGCCCAGGAAGGCGATCAGCCCGGCCATCGAGATGAACGACGCGGCCGACATCCAGTCGGCGGCGGTCGCCATGCCGTTCGCCAGCGGGGGCACGCCCTTGCCCGCCACATAGAAGTCGCGGGTGGTGTTCGCGCGCGACCACACCGCCACGCCGATGTAGAGCGCGAAGGTGATCGCGACCAGAGTGAAGGTCCAGGCCTGAACGTTCATTCCTCTTCCACCCCATACTCGCGGTCCAGGCGGTTCATCAGCCGGACGTAGACGAAGATGAGCACCAGGAAGGCGTAGATGGCTCCCTGCTGGGCGAACCAGAATCCGACCTTGAACCCGGTGCCGGGGAACCGGAAGCCGTTGAGCGCGTCCGCGAACAGGATGCCGCAGCCGAACGACACCAGGAACCAGATCGAGAGCAGGATGCCCAGGTAGCGCAGGTTGGCCGCCCAGTATCCCGGTCGGACGGATGGCGGAGATGGCATGAGCGGGTCCTCGCGCGGAGCGATGAGGTTCAGGCGGGCGCCCGCGGGCGGCGGTAGAGATCTTCAGGCGGGCGGGCCTTGTCCCGGAACGTGCGCCGGAGCAGCAGATAGCCGCCCACGGCAAACGCCACGCCCACCGCGTTCAGCCAGAAGGGCTGAAACTGCACGGCATCCCCCATGCTGCTCGTGAAGCCTGGAACCTCCACCCGGGTCAGCCCCGCGAGATACGCCGTACCGTTGGCCACGGCGTGCGCGAACAGGCAGGGCAGCAGCGATCCCGTCTCGATCAGCAGCCAGGCGAGCAGCACGCCGGCGACGAAGGCGGAGATGAACTGCCACGGGTTGGTGTGCATCACGGCGAAGAGCAACGCGGACAGCAGAATGGCGCTCCTCTTCGAATAGTTGCCCAGGAATCCCCTCAGGATGAGGCCCCGGCAGAGCACTTCCTCGGTCACCGGGGCGACGACCACGAGCAGAAAGAAGCTGCTGATCGGGCGCGCTCTCGTGTCCAGGAGTTCTTCGAACGCCTCGGCCAGCCCCGCCGGCGGCGGGAAGACCAGGCGAGTGAGATTGTCGACCTCGGAGAGGAGGATGACGGTGCCCAGGATGAGAACGGCGACCAGCAGGAGGATTCCCGGGGACACCGGGCCTGACGGGCAGACCGCTGCGAACCCGATCCCCCTGCGTCGCGTGGCCACGAGGATCACGATGCCGAAGGCGAGCAGGTTGGCGACGCCCAGCGTGAGTGGGTGCTGGCTGTAGGTTCCCGAGGTCGGATCAAGCAGGAAGGCCGCCAGCCCTATCGATGACTGGAGGACCAGCACCAGCACCACCAGCCCGAGGCCCTGGAGGAACGTGGGGAAGGGGCGTGTGGATCGTGCGCGCGGGCGGGTGGCTTCCGGCATGTCGTCCGCAGGCGGCCCGTCCTCCGGGGAGGCCGGACGCCCGTATGTGCCCGAGCTTGCCGTCACGGCTGCCTACACCCAACCCCTGCTGCGGAAGTCGCGCAGGGTCTCGGCCCACTGCTCCATGTGCTCCGGCAGGGAGAAGGAGAGGCGGTTGTAGTCGAGCATGGGCGGGAACCTGCGGCCGACCAGCAGGCCTGCGTCGCTCATGCGGTTGATGTAGGTGTCCAGATCCCCGCTGATGCGGTGCATCAGGAAATTGCCGTGGGTGGGCAGGTACTCGAGGCCGAGTTCATCCAGGCAGGCCTCGGTGATCTCGCGGGCCTCCCGGTTCACCTCGCGGCTCTTCGCCATCAGCTCCTCGTCGCCGAAGCAGGCGATGCCGGCCGCCAGCGCCAGCTGGTTGGCGCTGCTGTGTATCGCGAAGTCCTGCATGCGCCGGACCGCGCGCGGGTGCGCGATGCCGAAGCCCAGGCGCAGCCCCGCCATCCCGTAGATCTTCGAGAAAGTGCGCACCACGATCACGTTGGGGCGGTCGTGCACCCACTTGAGCGCGGACCAGTACGCGGGGTCTTCCACGTACTCGAAGTACGCTTCATCCATGAGGAACAGCACGTCCTCGGGCGCGTCCGCGATCCAGTTGTCGAGTTCGGCGCTGGACGTGATGGTGCCCGTCGGGTTGTTTGGGTTGCAGATGTAGACCATGGCCGGGCGGCCGTCCTTCTCGGACTCCTCGCGCATGCGGTTCAGGTCGTGCTCGTACTGCGAGGTGAGAGGAACGGTCACCACGTCGTACGGATAGGTGTCGCGATAGTCGTTCACGTCCTCGAAGGTGGGCTCGGCGAGCACCAGCTTGCGAAGCGGCGACGCGTAGGCCTGAACGATCATCTGCAGGATCTCGGTGGAGCCCGCGCCGAGCACCAGCTGATCGGCCGTAATGCCGTAGTACGCGCACATCCGGTCGCTGAGCTGCCCGATCAGATCGCCCGGATAGCGGTTCGCGAGATCGAGGTTGTCGACGACCGCCTGGCGCGCCGATGGCGAGAGACCCAACGGGTTCTCGTTGGAGTTCATGCGGATGGAGCCGTCGGCCTGGAGTCCGGGAGACCAGGTTGCGCTGGCGAGTCGAGGGAAGCCCAGGCCTCCGATGCCGAAGGCGCCCAGGGTTGCTCCGGAACGAACGAAGTGTCTGCGGTCCATCGGTTTCCTCATGGCAGAAGAGGTGAAAACGGGTGAGAAAACCCGGCTCATGATAGGCGCGCGCCGGAGGCGGGGCAACGCGCCCCTTGCACGTCATCGCGGGCACAGTGAACGTTTTCCGGCGCTGTCGCCGCAGGCTGGCCGAGGCAGCCGACGACGGAAGCACAGACCTTCGCCAAAACGTCCCCGCAGGGGCAACCGACGCCAGGTCCGGGAGAAATGAGACTACAGGCACCCCCGCGCTTCGTACTGGTTCGCGAAACCGTCGACAGCCGCCTGCAGCCCGGTGCATTCCTGAGATGGGGCCGGGGCCGCCCCCGGGGCTTCTGGGCGCGGGGGCGGGGGTGGCTGGCCCATGTCGGGGAACTCGAGTCCCTGGTGGTTCATTCCGGCGTCGGGTCGCGGGATCGCTTCCTGGCGATCCAGGACCGGGCTCGGAGCTTTGCCCGCCCCGAGAACGGGCTCGGATGGCGAGGAGCGGGGCAGGAGTCCGCGGTGCGCTTTTACGGGGGCTTCTCCTTCCGGGACGATCACGTGCCGCGCGATTTCTGGGCCGCGTTCCCAAGCGCGCGTTTCGTTCTGCCGGACCTGGAGTTGGAGCACGACGGCGAGACCGTACGCCTCACCACTCAGGCGCTGGCCGGCCCCGGGGACGACGTGGCGACGGTGCGCGGCCAGCTGCGGGCGCGGCTCGACTACACGCTGAAGGGCGTGGCCCGGACTGCGCGAAACGGGGATCATCGGGCGCTGCGTCCCGCCGCCCGCCTGCGGTCGGGGCGCCGGAACTGGCAGCGTGCGGTCGAGGAGATCCTGTCGGCCATCCAGGACGGGCGGATGGAGAAGGCGGTGCTCGCGCGCATCCTCGACGTGTCCACCACGGGCGCCCTCGATCCGGTGGAAGTGCTCGAATACCTGCGGCGCGAGAACGCGGACGCCCACGTGTTCCTCTTCGAGCCCGTGGCCGGGTCGCCGATCGTCGGTGCCACTCCCGAGGCGCTGGCCACGGTTCGGGGCGACCGTTTCAGCGCGACCGCCGTCGCCGGTTCGGTGTCGCGCGGTGGGACCGACGAGGAGCAGCGCGCCCTCGCCCATCAGCTTCTTGACAGCGCCAAGGATCGAGTCGAACACGCGTTCACCGTCAAGGACATGGTCGCGCGGCTGGAGCCGCTGTCGCGCACGGTCGAAGTCCAGGCCGAGCCGCACGTGCTCACTCTGGCCCGCATCCAGCACCTCGAGACCCGCATCAAGGCGATCCTGCGGCCCGGGGCATCGGTGCTGGAACTGGTGGCGGCGCTCCACCCGACGCCCGCCGTCTGTGGCGTGGCCCGCGACGCGGCCCTCGACCTGCTCTCCAGGAACGAGCCCTTCGAGCGCGGATGGTACGCGGGCCCGGTGGGGTGGTTCGACACCCGCGGCGACGGGGTCTTCGTGCCGGCGCTGCGCACTGCGGTGGCGCGTTCCACCACCTGGCGACTCTTCGCCGGGGCGGGGATCGTGCCCGGCTCCGATCCCGATGCGGAGTGGGACGAGACCGGGATCAAGTTCGAGCCGGTGCTGCGCGCGCTGGACGCGGCCGGGGCCCGCGGCGTTCGCTGAGCGTCGACGGACGGTGACCGGTCCGAACCGGAACCTGGTGTGGGCCGGCGTCCTGCTCGACGAACTTGCGCGCGCGGGGGTGCGCGAGGTCGCGCTGGCGCCGGGCTACCGCTCCGCCCCGCTGGTCATGGCCGCCGCGGCAGATGAGCGGTTGCGGGTGTTCACCCACCTGGACGAGCGGTCGGCGGGGTTCTTCGCGCTCGGCCTGGGCAAGCGCGCGGGGCGGCCCGCGGCAGTGATCACCACCTCGGGAACCGCGGTCGCCAACCTCTTTCCGGCGGTGGTCGAAGCGTCGTACAGCGAGGCCCCCCTGCTCCTGCTGACCGCCGATCGCCCGCACCGGCTGCGTGGCGCGGACGCGAACCAGACGATCGACCAGACGCGCATGTTCGGCAGCCATGTACGCGATTTCGTGGAGGCCGCGCCACCCGAGGTGGCGGAGGGGGCGCTCGTGCACCTGCGGGCGCTGGCGGCTCGCGCGGTGGCGTCCGCCGTGGGTCGCCCGGCCGGCCCGGTGCACATGAACCTGCCCTTCGCCAAGCCGCTCGCGCCAACGCGGGTGTCCGGTGAGGTGCCGGAGGGGTTCGCTGCCGCGCATCCGCTGGCGGCGCGAGGCCGGCCGGCGGCGGCCCCGCTCACGCGCATCGCCGTACGCCGCTCGGCGTCCCCTGCCGGCCGCGTGGCCGAGCTGGCGGCGCGGGTGCGGGCGGTCGAACGCGGGCTCGTCGTCGCCGGTCCCTCGCCCGAGCCGGAGCGCGACGGGCCCGCCGCGAAGGCTCTTGCCGCCGCCACCGGGTATCCGCTCCTTGCCGATGCCCTCTCCGGCGCCCGCTTCGGCGACGCGAAGGGAGCGCTGCGCGTGGGCGGGTACGACCTCTTCCTGAAGCACGCACCCGCGCGTGATGCCCTGCGCCCCGAACTCATCCTGCGTCTGGGCGCGAGCCCCACCTCGGCGAATCTGCTGACGCTGCTTGGAGAAGCGGGAGGCGAGCAGTGGGCGATCGACGGCGGGGATCGCTGGAAGGATCACCTCAACGTCGCCAGCGACTACCTGCGCGCCGATGTGGCGACCTTCGCCGAAGCCCTGTGTGCGCAGTTGGCGGTGGATTCCGGGCCAACGGGCGGTCCCGCGGCCCCGAAGGCCTCCGGACGCGAGCACTCCGGCACGGACAGCGAGTCGAAGGAGCGGTGGCGCGGCCGGTGGCGCCGAGCACGGGAGGCGGCCTCGCGTGCGGTCGCGGAATGCTCGCAGGGCGAGCTTTTCGATGGCGCCGCGTGCGCGGAAGTCGTGCGCGCCGCGCCGCCCGGGAGCACCATCTTCGTCTCGTCGAGCATGCCGGTGCGCGACCTGGACGCCTTCGCCTTCCCCTGCCGGAAGCCGCTTCTGGTTCACGGCAACCGCGGGGCCAG
Organism: BD2-11 clade cluster bacterium bin43; assembly: GCA_002238605.1. Classification (GTDB taxonomy): domain Bacteria; phylum Gemmatimonadota; class Gemmatimonadetes; order Longimicrobiales; family Gaopeijiaceae; genus BD2-11. The sequence continues at coordinate 104,315 of MPMR01000013.1, forward strand.
CGGAATCGACGGCATCCTGTCGTCGGCCGCGGGCGTCGCCGCCGGGGGAGAGGGCCCGGTACTGGCCATCGTCGGCGACGTGGCGTTCATCCACGACATGAACGGGCTCCTGAGCGCCCGCGACCACGCCGAGATCATCTTCGTCCTGGTCAACAATGACGGGGGCGGTATCTTCCATTTCCTCCCCATCCGGAACTTCGAACCGGCGTTCACCCGGCACTTCGCGACGCCGCACGGACTGGACTTCGCCCACGCGGCCGCGCTCTACGGGCTGCCGCACGAGCGCGTCCGGACGCACGCGCAGTTGGCATCGTCGCTGGAGCGCCGGATCGCGCGGGGCGGGAGCGGGATTGTCGAGATCGTAACGGACCGGGAGGGGAACCGTCGTCGTCGTCAGGCGGTGTATGAAGCCGTCGACCCGGGCTGAGTGCCGCGGCTGCCTCGTCCGCCCGCCATATTCCGCGGGAATCGCCGGGAGAGATGCCCGACCCGGGCTGCCGGGATCGCCGGAGATCGGCCATGGAGCAGAGCACGGGAGGTCGTGAATGAAACAGCCGAACTGGAAACAGGTCCGCGAATACGGGGACATCACCTATCACAAGTGCGGCGGGGTGGCGCGCATAGCCTTCAACCGTCCCGAAGTGCGCAACGCCTTCCGCCCGGAGACCTTGTTCGAGCTGCAGGAGGCCTTCCGGGACGCGGGCGAGGACATGGACGTCGGTGTCGTGCTCTTCACCGGCAACGGCCCGGCGAAGGACGGCAAGTACGCGTTCTCCTCAGGGGGTGACCAGCGCGTGCGCGGCGACGCCGGGTACGTGGGCGGAGACGGCGTACCGCGGCTGAACGTGCTCGAACTGCAGCGCTACATGCGCACCATGCCCAAGCCGGTCATCGCCCTGGTGGCCGGATACGCCATCGGCGGCGGCCATGTGCTGCATGTCGTGTGCGACCTCACCATCGCCGCCGACAACGCCGTCTTCGGCCAGACCGGGCCCATCGTCGGCAGCTTCGACGGGGGGTACGGCTCCTCCTACCTGGCCCGCATCGTCGGACAGAAGAAAGCGCGCGAGATCTGGTACCTGTGCCGCCAGTACAACGCCGCCGAGGCGCTGGAGATGGGGCTGGTCAACAAGGTCGTGCCGGTGGAGGAGCTGGAGATGGAAGGCTGGCAGTGGGCGCAGGAGATCCTCGACAAGAGCCCGCTGGCGATCCGCTGCCTGAAGGCCGCCTTCAATGCCGACGTGGACGGGCAGACCGGCCTCCAGGAACTCGCCGGCAACGCGACGCTGCTGTTCTACATGACGGAGCAGGGACAGGAGGGCAGGAACGCCTATCTTGAGAAGCGCAGACCGGACTTCCGCAAGTATCCGTGGCTGCCCTAGGGAGGCGCCGCCGGTCCGGGCCCCGGGGATCCCTGGTGGGGCACGGCGGCGGCGAAGCCTGGGCGTCGCGATGTTCGGATCGGCCCGGCCGGGCTGAGGCATGACCGGAGGGAGCATCTCCCGGACGCGGGCCTGGGTGATGGCGTGCAGGCCCCGCACCCTCACGGCCGCCGTCGCCCCGGTCGCCGCCGGCACCGGGCTGGCGCACATGCATGGCGGCTTCGCGCTGCTGCCTGCGCTTGCCGCATTGGCCGTGGCGATGCTGATCCAGGTCGGCACCAACCTGGCCAACGACTACTACGACTACCGGAAGGGCGGGGACGGCGAGGGGCGCCTGGGTCCGGTGCGCGTCACCCAGGCCGGGCTGATCGAAGGGAGGGCCGTGCTGCGGGGAGCCTTGCTTGCGTTCGCGCTCGCCACGGGCCCGGGGGTCTACCTGGCGCTGGTGGCGGGGTGGCCGATGGTGGCCGTCGGCGTGGCCTGCATCGCCTCGGGAATCGCGTACACCGGGGGGCCCTGGCCGCTGGGATACCACGGGCTGGGCGACCTGTTCGTGTTCGTCTTCTTCGGCCTGGTCGCGGTCGCGGGTACCTGCTACGTGCAGCTGCTGGAATTCCGCCCGGACTCGCTGACCGCGGGCGTCGCGCTGGGGGCCGCCAGCACCGCGATCCTGGTGGTGAACAACCTTCGCGACATGGAGACGGATGCGCGCGCCGGCAAGCGAACCCTGGCTGTGCGCATGGGCGGCGGGTGGACGAAGGCGCAGTACGTCTCCCTGCTGGGGTTGACCGCGGCCGTGCCCTTCGCGGGGATGGCGCTGCACGGCTGGAGCCCCCAGGTCCTGCTCGCCCTGTGCGCGCTACCGGCGGTCGCGGGCACGCTCCGCCTGGTCCTGACCTACCGCGAGCCAGCTTCGCTCAACCGTGCCCTTGCCGGGACCGCCCGCTTCCTGGGGCTGTTCGGAGTCCTGCTCGGGCTCGGGTTCGCGCTGGGGTGAGCGACGCCGTCGCACGGGGGGCGCGGGCACATCCCGACAGCATCGCGCTCGACGATGGCGGTGGGGGCCTGAGCTACCGTGACCTGGACGTGGCGGCTGACCGTCTGGCTCGGCGTCTGGTAGCGCTCGGAGTCAAGCCGGAGGATGCGGTCGGCATGCTCGCGCCGACCGGGACCGGGGCGGTGACGGCCATGTACGCGGCGCCCCGGACGGGGGCGGCGCTGGCCCCGCTCAACCCGGCGCTGGCGCGCCGCGAGATGAGGGACGCTCTCGCGGTCGCGCGCCCGGCGGTCGTGCTGTGCGCTCCGGCTCATCTGGAGCTGGCGCGCGGCGTGGTCGCCGCGTTGGGGGGGGGAACGGAGCCACGGGTCTTCGCGCTGGCGGACCGAGGCTTCCCGCCGGACGGCCGGTCGCGTGGTTGCGGGCCGGCCGCGGCGACGGACATCCGCCGGGTGGCCCCCGCGGACGGGCCGCTCCCCGGGTCGGGGCCCGACGACGTGGTTGCCGTCCTGCGCACATCGGGCACCGGGGGGAGAGCACGCGCGGTCGCGCTCACCCGCCGAAACTTCGCCGCCAGCGCGCGCGCCGTGCGCGCCCGCCTGGCACTGGGGCCCGACGACGCCTGGTACGCTTCGCTCTCGCTCGCCCACATCGGCGGGATGGCGCTGGTCGACCGGGCGCTGGCGGCCGGCAGCCGGGTGGTGGTGCGCGGCGAGTGGCGGCTGGAGGTACTGGGCGAGCTGATCGGGACGGGCGCCATCAGCCATGTCTCGCTGGTGCCCACCATGCTCGGCCGGCTGCTCGACGCCGGCCTCCCCCGCCCCCTCCCGGCCTCCCTGAGGTGCGTGCTGTTGGGAGGGGCGGGCGCCCCGTCGGCCTTGCTGGAACGCGCGCTGTCCGCCGGGCTGCCGCTGGCGCTCACCTACGGCATGACGGAGACCTGCTCGCAGGTGGCCACCGCCCCGCCCGCGCTGGTGCGCGCCAACCCCGGCTCCGCCGGCGCCCCCCTCGACGGCGTCGAGGTACGCATCGCCGCCGACGGCGAGATCGAGGTGCGCGGCGACATGGTGGCGCGCGCGTATCACCGGGGTGGTCCCATCACCGGCCCGGGCGGCTGGTACCGCACCGGTGACCTGGGTGGCTTCGACCGCGACGGCCACCTGCGGGTCACCGGCCGCAAGGCGCACCGCATCGTGAGCGGGGGGGTGAATGTCGACCCCGCCGACGTCGAACAGGTGCTCGCCGCGCATCCCGCCGTGGCGGAGGCGGCGGTGGCGGGGCTGCTCGATCCAGCATGGGGAGAACGGGTGGCGGCCGCGATCGTGCCCGCCGCCGGCCGCGAAGTCCACGCGGAGGCCCTGCACCGGCACTGCCGTGATGCGCTCGGCCCCGCGGCCCGTCCGCGCGCCCTCGTGGTCCTCGCCGACCTCCCGCGCAACCCCAACGGCAAGGTCGATCGTGCGCGCCTCGCAATCCTTCTGTCCGGAGCCGTTCCCCGGAAGGACATCGTCCAATAGAGTTCCGGCGCCGACGCGTCTGTCGGCCGGACGCGCGCGAACCGGCGCCTATCGATTTCGCCGGAGCGAAAAGGCGACATCCCCATGACCATGGTAGAACGCCACCCAACCCTGTAGCTTTGGCCGATCCGAACGCCGCCGGTCCTCGACCCGTCCGTTATCGTTCACCCGCAGCCCGGCGCCCTTCCGGCAATTGCCCCGACCCATGAGCCTGCTCGACGAATACAAGTGGCGCGGCCTGTTCTACGATGCCACCGACGGCGCCGCGCGGGCGTTCGCCACCGAGCCGCGGGTCGCCTACATCGGCTTCGACCCGACCGCCTCCAGCCTGCACGTCGGCAGCCTGCTGCCCATCATGGGGCTGGTGCATCTGCAGCGCGCGGGACACACCCCGGTCGCACTGGTAGGCGGAGGCACCGGCCTGATCGGCGATCCGTCCGAGAAGGCCGCCGAGCGCGCACTTCTGTCAAGGGAAGAGGCCGAAGCCAACGCCGCGGGCATCCATGCCCAGCTCGCGCACTTCCTCGACTTCGAGGTGAAGGGCAATCCCGCGCGCATGGCCAACAACCTCGACTGGCTGGGCAAGGTCGGGATGGTCGATTTCCTGCGTGACGTGGGCAAGCACTTCTCCATCAACGCCCTCCTCGGCAAGGACTCGATCCGCAGGCGGGTGCAGGATCCGCAGGCCAGCATCTCGTTCACCGAATTCAGCTACGTGCTGCTGCAGGCCTACGACTTCCTCGAGCTCTACGACCGGCTGGGATGCACCGTCCAGATGGGCGGAAGCGACCAGTGGGGCAACATCACCGCGGGCACCGAACTGATCCGCCGCGTGCGCGGAGCCCGCGCGTACGGGGTGACCTTCCCGCTCCTGACCACCTCCTCCGGCACCAAGTTCGGCAAGACCGAGAGCGGCACCGTCTGGCTGGACCCCGCCCGCACCACGCCCTACCGGTTCTACCAGTTCTGGATGAACACACCGGATGCCGACGCGGGAGCCTACCTGCGCCTCTTCACCCTGTTCTCGCGGGAGGAGGTCGAGGAGCTGGAGGCGTCAACGGCGGCCGAACCGCATCGCCGCATCGCTCAGAAGGCGCTGGCGGCCGACGTCACCCGCCGTCTCCACGGGGAGGACGGGCTGGGCCGGGCGCGCAAGGCGAGCGAGGTGCTGTTCGGCGGCGAAATCGAAGGGCTGGACGCCGGCGAGATCTCGGACATCTTCGCCGACGTGCCCTCGAGCCGCATCCCGCGCGGCGCCTTGCAGGGAGAGGGGCTTGCGCTCGTGGACCTGCTCCACGGCGCTGGCCTGGCCGCATCGAAGAGCGATGCCCGGCGCGCCATCAGCGGAGGAGGCATCTACGTCAACAACCACCGCGTCGCGGACGTTTCCGCGCGCGTCACGGCGGACCAGGCCGTGGAGGGGGAGATCGTGGTGCTGCGGCGTGGAAAGAAGCGGTATCATCTGGTCCGTCCGGCGGACCAGTGAGCCGAGTCACCGCTCAGAACCTGATCGGGGCTTGACGCCCGTCGGGCGCCTGAAGCTAGACGACCTCCACGTCGTAGCAGACCCGCCAGTTGGTCATGGCCTCGGGATCGGGCGGCCCTTCATCTCCTGGCCGATGGCGGCCGACCCACGAGTCGACCGGGCCCGAGAACTCGCGCGAGTAGCGTTCCAGTTCATCGTCGCTCGAGAACAGGTCCATCTCGACGCCACGTACTTCGATAAGCAGGGAATCGCCTGCCTCGCCCTCGTACATGACCTTGTTCAGGTGGTCGAGCCTGTTCCAGCGGCGATGATCCGAGATGGGGTAGTGACCCTCTTCGGGGAACCGGCGTTCGTCCGTGTTGCCTCCGCTGGTGACCCGGGTCCAGAAGACGAACTGGCCCTTGGCCTTGTACCAGGGCTCGAGCTTGTCGAGTATCTGCAGCCAGCGAAGCGTGACCCTGATGTTCATGCGGTTTTCCCCTGTTGATCTGACGGCGCGGTGCGGGATGGATGCGGACGCAGCTATCGACAGTAACTCCGGCTTCGGCGCCAATTCAACCCTTGACCCCTTGGCGGCGGTTCTGCATCGTGGGCTCTCGCCGCTCACTTCCTCCGACCCGCACCGGTTGCAATCGCATGCATTCCAACAGTCGTCCCAAAGTAGGCGTGCTCATGGGCTCGAAGAGCGATTGGCCCGTCATGACACACGCCGCCGACACCCTCGAGTCGCTCGGCGTCCCTCACGAAGTCCGGGTGATGTCCGCGCACCGCACTCCGGACCTGGTGCACGAGTATTCCGGCACTGCCGAAGCGAGGGGGCTGGCGGTCATCATCGCGGCAGCCGGAGGGGCGGCCCACCTTGCGGGCGTGGTGGCGTCGGGCACCACGCTCCCGGTCCTTGGCGTGCCCATGGGTTCCGCTCTCGACGGCCTGGACTCGCTCCTCTCCACGGTCCAGATGCCGGGGGGCGTGCCGGTGGCGACGCTCGCCATCGGGAAAGCGGGAGCGGTGAACGCCGCGATCCTCGCGGCGCAGATCCTGGGGGTGGCGGACTCCCAGGTCCGAGAGGCGGTGAAGGCGGACCGGCGGGCACGCCGCGAGGTGGTTCTGGCCACCTCCGATCCGCGAGCCTGACGCCGCGTCGCCGCGTCTTCCCGAGTCGTCCGGAGCAGCCTGGATGCTGAACGAAATCAGACAGAAGTTGGAAGACGAGATCGAAACGCTCTCGCGCGAGCTGGCCTTCGAGCTTCCCGAGCGCATCCGAAAGGCCGTCGAGCTGGGCGATCTGCGCGAGAACTCGGAGTACAAGTCGGCGCTGGAGCGGCAGCAGTTCGTGAACGCCCGCATCGGCCACCTGCGGCAGCGCGTCTCCGCGCTGTCGCAGATCGACGTCGAGGGGATGCCCCCGGACAGGGTGGGGTTCGGCTCCCGGGTTACGGTCCATGATCGTGTACGGGGAATGCAGGTAACGTACACGATCGCAGCCGGTGACTACATCGACATCGAGGCGGGCCATGTCTCCATGGCGTCCGCCATCGGCCGGGGTCTGATGGGCGCGCGCCAGGGCGAGGAGGTCGAGGTAAGGCTGCCGAGCGGCATACGCCGGTACGAGATCGTCGAGCTGGAGACGTTGCCTCAGCGGATGGGGATGTCATGACCGGGCCGGCGAAGGCCGTTCGCCGCCGCGGCGCCACGGCCCGGCGGACGGTCGTGGTAACCAGTGGACCGGATGACCGAACAGGCGCGCCCGGTTGCGTCCATCCCGCAAGCCGGGTCCTCGCCGCCGGACTTCTCGTGTTCGCGATCGGCGGGTGCGCCGAGGCTCCCCGCGCCGAAGCGGGTCTCCCGCCCCTGCACTACGTCGCTTCCGCCGAACAGGTCGGGCCGGTGGCGTACCGGGATCCGCTCGGCGTGGTGTCGCCCGATGGCCGCTGGCTGGCCTACACCGAGCGAGACCGACTGCACCTGGTCCCGGTGGCCGGCGGCGCCACGCGCGTCCTGGGATCGGGGGCGTCGTCGATGCGCTTCATCGCGTGGCTGCCCGACAGCCGCCGTGTCGCCGTGCGGGAGCGCGTATTCGACCGCAGCCGGCAGGAGTGGTGGCTCTACGACCGCACGGACGGCGCCCGCGAGCCGCTGTGGCCGGGCCGGAACGCGTCACCCGACCTGCTCGCGCTGGACATGCTCGCCTGGTCGCCGGACGGCACCACCGTGGCGGGTGTCTCGTCGGGGGGCGGTGAGTCCATCGTGTGGCTGCTGGACGCCGAGGGGGCCAACCCGCGGCCGGCCGCCACGGGAACGCGCCTCTCGTTCCCCGCATGGTCGCCGGACGGGCAGCTCGCCTGCCTCTCATTCGAGGACAGCCATCAGCGGCTGCACCTCCCCTGCGACGCGCCCGGCCCGCTCTTCACGGATCAGGAGGTGTACGGGCCGCTCGCCTTCTCGCCCGCCGGGGACCAGGTCTACTACGCGGCGCCGGGAGAGGGCGGGTTTCTGGACCTCTGGGCGCGCCCGGCCGCGGGCGGGGCGCCCACCCGCCTGACCGGATTCGCGCGCGACGCCTACGCCCCCACCGCGGGCGCCGATGGGCGCATCCTCTTCAAGTCGCAGGACTACCGCGTCTTCGTGGCGACCGCGCCGGCCGCGGGCGGGCCATCCACCCCGCTCACCACCTTCCAGTCCGAGACGCCCACCTGGAGCTGGGACGGATCCGAGGTCGCGTTCACCTTCGGCAGTTGGCGCCATGTCACCGACGACTTCCACTACCCCGACATCGCGCAGCACATCGGCATCGTTGGAGCTGGTGCGCGTGAGCCGCACGACGCCCCGGAACGCGTGGTCCGCCAGTCCTACTCGGAGGACCAGGGAATGCACACCTCGCCCAACGGGCGCTGGATCGCCTTCCATACCCACGAGGAATCGGACGACATCTGGCTCATGGCCGCCGACGGGAGCGGCGAGGCGCGCATGATCAGCGAGGACGGCCACGAGACGGGGTGGGCGCGCTGGTCGGCGGACGGGCGCTGGATCCTCTTCCCCAGCTATCGCATGGACGACGCCGGGGCGCGGCGGGCGCACCTGTTCGTCATCGGCATCGACCAGGAGACGGGGCAGGTGACGGAGCCGCAGGCGCGCATCGAGCTCGTGGGCTTCGAGCAGGACGTGATCCAGGGAGAGTGGGCCGACGCGGGCGAGACGGTCATCTTCGAGGCGGCGGAGGCGGTCGGACGCAAGAGCCTCTGGCGCGTTCCTCGCACGGGCGGGACGCCGGAGCGCCTGCACAACTACGGCTCGGACCAGATCCATTCGGGAATCGGCGTCTCGGCCGACGGGCGCTGGGTGGCCTACGTCGACCGCGCCGGTGACGGGTTCTTCCAGATCTTCCGGGTGCCGGCGGGCGGAGGGGCAGCGGAGCAGTTGACCTTCGACCCCTCCCACAAGACCCAGCCCGCCTATTCGCCGGCCGGGGATCGCATCGCCTTTACCGTTTTCGACTACCGGGTTCATTTCTGGCGAATCGAAGCCGGGTTCTGACGGAACGCCCCTGCTGCGGGAGTGAGCCCGCGGCTTGACATGGCCGCGGCTGAGTTAAAGAATCGACCGACAGCGTCTTCAACGACTATTTACAACCCGAGGATCCGACACAGAATGTCTACCACCGAAGCACGCCTCCGCGCACTTATCGACGAGCACCTGGATCTGGACCACGAACCGGACTTTGACTTGGCGTTCGGCGAAGCCGGTGTGTCCTCTCTTGACTGCGTCGCCTTCGTGAAGCTGGTGGCCAGGGAATTCGAGGTCGAGATTCCCCCCGAGGAGTGGATGGGCGTCGGATCTCTCCGCGGCCTGGCCGCTCGTATCGACGCCGGCTGATCGAGGCGCGTCCCGTCTCATCACGCACCCGCCCGGCCGGACGGGTGCTGATTTCGACATAGCGCATCGGGGGTGTAGCGGCCGCCACGCATGAACAGGGCAGGCAGATGGGAGATCCCCGAGCCGCGCTCCGTGCACGAGGTCCGTCAGGACGACGGCAGCGTAACGATTCTGCGCAGGCATGGGAATCCGGCCGGCCCGCGGCTTCTGCTGGGCCACGGCAACGGGCTGGCGATGGACTTCTACTACCCGTTCTGGTCGTTGCTGACGGGTGACTTCGATGTGCTGCTCTACGATCTGCGGAACCATGGCTGGAATGCCGTCGGGGAACGCCCCGAGCACAACATGCCCAACCTGGTCCGGGACCAGGAGCGCGTTATCGAAGCAGCCGCGCACCGGTACGGCGAACGACCCACGACCGGGGTTTTTCATTCGCTTGCGGCGCTGACGACGCTCCTCTCATCGACCTTGGGAACAGGTGGGTGCGACAGGTTGGCCGCGTGGGTCCTGTTCGATCCGCCGCTCTACAGACCTGGACCGAAGGACCCGGATTTCGACGCGCTGGCCGAGGCCGCCGCGGGGATGGCGAGCCGCCGCGCGGACCGATTCCACAAGCGGGAGGATTTCACGGAACTCCTCAGCTTTCTGCCACTGCTTACCAGGGCGGTTCCCGGTGCGGCGGATCTGATGGCTCGTACGGTTCTGCGGGAATCCTCGGGGGAAGGCGGCTACGAGCTTCGCTGTCCTCGCGAATACGAAGCGCAGATCATCGCCTACGTGAGGACCTACGCGTTCCTCGTCGATTTCGGGAATCTGCCGTGTCCTACGAAGGTGATCGGCTCCGATCCGACGTTGCCCTACGCGTACCTGCCCACGTTCGACCTCACCCACATCGGGGCCGTCAACTACGACTTCGTCCCCGAGACGACGCACTTCCTTCAGGTGGAACAGCCGGCGGAGTGCGTCGCGATGATGCGAGTGTTCCTGGAGGAGTGCGGGCTGCTCCAGTAGGAAGAGCGCGCGGTCGCTAAGCAGGCCACAAGGCGATGACAACCGCCTGTCCGATGAGCGACACTCCGTTGTAGCCGACGTTCAGCCATGCGAGCCCGGGCTTGCGCCCCTCGAACGTGACCCCCTGGTGCGCGACCGGGAGGACGAAGGCAACCAGCGCCATGAGTCCCACGTGTACGCCGACCATCGGCGAGGCGGTCCCGGGAGCGATATCGGCGATCAGCTGGGCCAGAATGAACGCGGTGACCAGCGAGAGCAGGAAGCTGATGCCGTAGGTCTTGAGCGGGTTGAAGCCCTCCTGGATTTCCTCGGGCGTCGTCTCCATCAGCGCCATCCAGCGCTTGCCGAACAGCGGTCCGTACCAGAGCATGCCGACGATCATCGGGACGATCCCGGCGACCAGCACTGCGAGCAGGTTGACATCGTGCATGGGGTGTGTTCTCCCGTGAGTTGAGGTGAGGGGTTTCTGTGATCCGTTCCCCGGCGAAATCCGGCGTACGCTCCCGCGACGATCCGTCAGCCGGAGCCGCGGACTTCCTCCACGCGCACCGTTACGATCTCGGTGTCGTGGTACTGCTGGTGGCGGACCGAAGAGGCAAGGTGGCGGAGCAGGCGCAGCGACACCTCCCGCTCCATGGAGGCTTCGTCGGAGTGGTCTTCGAGCAGGGCGATCCGGTCCTGCAGGTTCTCGGTTCCGGGACCGACAACGAATTCGAGCACGGCCCCGCGCTTCTCGATGTGCGCTGTCAACAGGAGCCGGCGGCCGCTGTCCTCGTCCGGTCCGGAATCGGTCCCTCGCGCGAGCGCGAGCAGCGCCTCCTCGGCGGCGGCCCCAAGCCGCTCGGCCATCTCCTCGCCCCAACCGCCGCGGGACGCGAAATCGTCCAGGAACTTCTGGATCGTCGGTAGTTGCGCGCTGTCGAGTCCCGCTTCGATGCGGCTCGGGCGGGGCTCCGTGAGGCGGAGGAAGAGGGTCATGAGGATGGCGCTGAAACCGCCGGCATTCATGCCGTTCTCGAGCAGGCCGCCCGCGAATCGAGACGCCTCCCCGGGGAAGATCAGGCCGTACTGGAAGCCCACCCCGGCGAGGAAGGCGATGCCGACGACCATGCCCTCGCGGTACCCCAGGCCGCCCTGCAGCACGATCTTCATGCCGATCGCGAAGAGCATGGCGAGCAGAACGACGAGATAGCCGGCGAAGACCGGGTCGGGAATCGCCAGTACGGCCGCGAACGGCTTCGGCAGGAAGGCGAACGCGATGAACGTTGCTCCCGCCACGATCCCGACTGCGCGCGCCGCCACGCCGGTGAGCTGGGTCAGGGGCACGCTCGTGGTGGTTGCGCTGCCGGGGACGGTCCCGGCGAGGCCGGCGAGGAGGTTGCCCACTCCGTCCACCGTCATGGCACCCTGTACGGCGCGGAAGTCGACCGCGCGGCTCCTTCGGCGCCACGAGACGCGCTGGACCGCCACCGCGCTGCTCATCGTCCGGATTGCTGCGATCACGGCAACGAGCAGGAAGGAGGGGAGCAGCGTCCAGAATGCCGTGCCGAACTCGAGATCCAGACCAGGGGCCTGGATCCGCGGCAGGTCCAGCCAGGGAGCAGCCGCGACGCGCTCGAGGTCGTAGAGGCCGTATCCGGCCGCGATCGCCGAGCCCAGGATTACCCCGATCACGGGGGCCCATAGCCGCAGTGTTCCGCTCGCCTTGAGCGCAAGGCCGCCGATGAGGAGCACCGTTGCGAAGAAGCTGACCGGCGCGCCCGGGACGGTGCCCGTGTCGGGGGAGCCGGAGAGGAGGCCGCCGATGAAGGGCATGACCGTGACCGGGATGAGCATGATCACGGTGCCCGAGACGGCGGGCGTCAGGACGCGCTGGAAGAGGGAAAGCCGCCAGGAGAGCAGGAGCGGGACCATCGCGGAGACCACGACCAGCACTGCGAGCAGGGCGGGGCCCCCCTCCACGAGCGCCATGATCGAGGCGGGGATGAAAGCCCCGGAGGTGCCCATGACCATCACATGTCCCATCCCGATGCGTCCGGCGCGCAGCGCCTGCAAGACGGTCGCCACGCCGCAGATGGTCACCGACGCCACCACGGCCCAGGACAGGTAGGCGTCGCTCATGCCGGCGGCCCGCATCACCACCATGGGAATGAGCATCACGGCGGCGATGTTGAGCACCGCCAGCTGCAGGCCGACCCCCAGCGCGAGGCGCGGCGGGGCTTTCTCGTCGGCCTGGTAACGAAGTGAGGGATCGCTGCGGGGACTGCGGGCGCTCATCGGGCCGGGTCGAACCAGTGTCTTCTGCGCTGGAACGGATAGCCGGGAAGGGAGATCCGGCGGCGCGCCTCCCCCGCGAACAGTCCGGCGAACGAAATCGGCAACCCTGCCTCGTAGGCTCGCGCCACTGACTCCGCGAAGGAGGTGCTGTCGGCTCGGCTGGCCGCTTCGGGCCACATCCCCAGCCGGGCGGGTCCCGCTCCTGGCCGCGGGCCGACCTCCACGACGAGTTCCGCTTCCGCCCCCGCGAGCGCCCGGGTCAGTCCGGCCGTTTTGTGCGCCGCGTTCGCCTGTCGGCGCCAGTACGTGCCGTCGAGCCCTGCGTCAGCCGCCAGGACGGCGCCCGTGAGCTCGCTCACCATCGCGATTTCCGGAGGGGTGAACGTCATGCCGGAGCACACGGCTTCCAGTTCGGCCAGTGGATCCGGATCCGGACCGGAGCGATCACCGGCCGGAGCGGCCGCCGCCATCCGTACTCTCGGCCGACTCATCGCGGCTCCGCGGGCGGCTGCGATGCGCAGCCCGTCTTCCAGGGTGAACACGCCCGCGGCCCAGGCGGCGGCTACCTCGGCGACGCCGTGTCCCGCGACCACCCCGGGCCGCACGCCCACGCTTGCCCAGAGCGCCGTGAGCGCGCACGCGAGCGAGTAGACGGCCGGCTGCGCCCACTCCGGGTCGCCCAGCCTGCCCGCCGCACCCGCCCGTCCGAACATGAGGTCGATCAGGGAGGCTCCCCCACGTTCGGCTCCGAACACGGCGTCACACCGATCCAGCACCGCACGGACCACGGGCTCGGTTTCGTAGAGATCCCGCCCCATTCCTATCCGCTCACTGCCCTCGCCGGTGTACACGAAGGCGGTCCTGGGGGGCGGGGGAGGCTCCGGCATCCCTCTGGGCTCCGGCCCCAGGTCCGCCCGCAGCAGGGCGTTGAGCCCCTCCAGCAGCGACGCGGCATCGCCGAAGACCAGACCTGCGCGGCGAGCGAAGTGACTGCGCCCCACGCCAGCCGTCCAGGCCATGTCGGCGAGCAAGGTCTCCGCCGCGCCGCCTCCCGCGGACAACTCCTCCTCATGCTCGTCCAACCAGGTCCGGTACCGCTGCGCGAGTTCCCGCAATGCGGCTGGAGATTTCCCGGAGAGCGGCAGCACGCGCATCGCGCGGGGAACGAACTCGCCCCCGGCAACCGGCAGTTCGACCGCGTTTCCGGGCAGCTCGACCGGCGCGGTTCGGGCAGGACCGGCTGCCCGGGGCGCGCCCGCCAGCGCTGAAGCATCCCCCTCCACGGCGCCCGCTTCGACCACCACGTGTGCGTTCGTCCCGGAGAGCCCGAAGGAACTCACCCCGGCGCGCGCCGGACGCCCGGGACGGGAAGGCCAGTCCATGGACTCGGAAGTGACCCGGACCGGAAGCTGGTCCCACGCCAGATGCGGGTTCGGGTCGTGGAAGTGAAGCTGCTTCGGGATGCTGCCCTCGTTCATGGCAAGGACTGCCTTGATCAGGCTGGCCACTCCGGCCGCGCACTCCGAGTGGCCGATGTTGGTTTTCACGGACCCGATCAGCAGCGGGCGCTCCGGGCTCCGTTCCCGGCCGTAGACGGCTGCCGCCGCCTGCACCTCGATCGGATCGCCCAGATCGGATCCTGCTCCGTGTGCCTCCAGATAGTCCACCTCTGCCGGCGCGATCCCGGCGCGGGCAAGGGCTTCTTCGATGACGCGCTCCTGGGCCGGTCCGTTGGGTACGGTCAGCCCCGCGCTGGGCCCGTTCTGGTTGACCGCGGATCCCCGGATCACGCCCCAGATGCGGTCACCCTCCGCCCGCGCCTCGCTCAGTCGCTTCAGCACGACGACGCCGCACCCCTCCCCGCGCACGAAGCCGTCCGCCGCCGCGTCGAAGGTGCTGCAGCGTCCCGTTGCCGACAGCATGCCGACCTCTTTCATGAAGGTCGATATGTCCGGGGACAGGATTGCGTTGACGCCGCTGACCAGGGCCATCTCCACTTCGCCGTGCCGGAGGGCGGAAGCGGCCTGGTGGACGGCTGCCAGGGAGGACGCGCACGCCATGTCCAGCGGGATCGCCGGGCCTGTGAGCCCCAGCGCGAAGGAGATCCGCCCGGCGGTGACGCTCATGGTCGTGCCGAGGTAGCCGTGGGCCTCGCCACTCATCGCCGCCACATCCCGGTAGTCGCCGTTTCCGACCCCGACATAGACACCGATGTTGCTGCCCTTCAGTCGCTCGGGATCCACCCCCGCGTCCTCGAGCGCATGCCAGGTTGTTTCGAGCAGCAGGCGCTGCCGCGGATCCATCATGCGCGCCTCGATCGGCGCAATCCGGAAGAACCTGGCGTCGAACTTGTCGATGTCCTCGAGGAACGCGCCCCGACGGGAAGCGTCGTCGGGTCCGGCCGGATCTCCGGCGACGCCGTCCCAGGGACCGGGATCCCGGCGTCCGTCCGTCACCAGATCGGCCCCGCCCTGGAGGAGGCTCCAGAAGGAGGCGAGGTCAGGGGCTCCGGGGAATCGGCACGCCATCCCGACGATCGCGATGGCGTCGTCTTCGTCCGACGCGTCCGGCGCGCTCGCCGGTTCCGGCTGAGGTCCGGGGGCGGGCACCGGCTGACGCTCGGCGGCCGCCGCCGCCCCGTCCTCGCCCAGTTCGCCGTTCAGGTGAGCGGCGAGCGAGGCGATGTCCGGGTAGTCGAACACGAGCGTGTTGGGTGCCGTGTACGCTCCCGAAAGGGCGCGGTTGAGCCGGTTGCGCAGCTCGACGGCCATCAACGAGTCCATCCCCAAGTCGAAGAACCCCACCGCCGGCGCCGGAGCCGACGGCAGCCGCAGCACGGCCTGCACCTCGCCCTGCAGGAAGGACACCAGCACGTTCTCGCGCTCCGCCGCGGGGGATTCCCGTACGCGGGACAGAACATCCCTCGGGGCAGACGCGGTCTCCGGCTCGGCCTCGGAGGCCCCGGAGAACAGCTCCTCGAGAAGGGGCGGACGCTCGTCGACGGCTTCTTCGAACGCGCCCCAGTCCATCGCCATCACGACGGAATGGGTCACGTCCTGGCGCACGAGCCGGTCGAACGCCCTGATGCCCTGTTGCGGCGTGAACCAGCGGCCGCCGAGGGCCGAGCGCCGCTGGTCGATACGCTCCCGTTGCTCGGCCGCCTCGCCGATTTCCGACCACGCGCCCCATGCGATGGCCTGTCCGGCGAGCCCCAGCGCGCGGCGGTGGCCGGCAAGCTGGTCGAGGAAGGCGTTGGCGGCGGCGTGGTTCGCCTGGCCGGGATTCCCCATCACGCCCACCCGGCTGGAAAAAAGGACGAACATGTCCAGATCGCGGTCGAGCGTCGCGCGATGCAGATGCCAGGCACCCAGGATCTTGGGCCACAGAACCTGTTCGAACCTCTCCCAGGTCTGATTGGGGAGGGCGCCGTCGGACAGGACTCCCACGCTGTGGATCACGCCCCCGAGCGGCGGCAGCCTCAGGTCCATGCGCGCAAGCATCTCGTCGACCGCGTTCCCGTCCGCGATGTCGGCCAGCTCCACCTCGACCGTCACCCCGCGTTCCCGGAGCGAACGGACGGTCTCCTCGGCGTCGGGATCCGGCGGGCGCCGGCCGTTCAGCACGATGGCGCCCGCGCCCCGGTCGGCCAGCCATTCGGCCACCGCACAACCGATGCCGCCCAGGCCGCCGGTGACCAGGTAGGTCCGGTCCGGCCGCAGCCGGCCACCCGTGAGCGGGGGCGTGGTCACGACGATCTTTCCGAGATGCCGCGCCGATCTCATGAAGCTCAGCGCCGCGCCGGCCTCCGCCAGGGGCCAGCGGCTGTGGATGATGGGGCTGAGCTCTCCCGAGTCGATGCGTGCCATCACGCCGCGCAGGACCCTTCCCACCCGCGCCGGATCCGTCTTCTTCAGAACGTCCAGTTCCAGGATGTGATAGGGCACGTCGGGACGTACCGCCGCCATCTCCTCTTCGCTGAGGATGTCCCGTCGGGCCATCTCCACGAAACGGCCGCCGCGCTTGAGGCACGAGAGGCTGGCGTCGATGAAGCCCTCTCCCGTCAGGCTGTTCAGAACGACATCCACGCCCTCGCCTTCCGTGGCCTCGAGAATCTCGCGCCCGAAGTCGATGGTGCGGCTGTCGAAGACGTGCTTCACGCCGAGGGACCGCAGATACGCCTGTTTGGGTGCGCTCGCGGTGGCGAAGACCTCGGCGCCCGCTGCCTGCACCCACTGGATGGCCGCGAGGCCCACGCCGCCCGCGCCCGCGTGGATCAGCACCCGTTCGCCGGGCTCCAGTCCCGTGAATTCGAACGAGAGGGCCGCCGACACGAAGGCGCTGGGGACCGCCGCCAGTCCGGTTACCGGGAACCGCTCGGGCGCGGGAGCCACCAGTTCCGCGTGCGTGATCATCTCCGGGCCGAATGCCCCGAACCCCATTCCGACCACATGATCGCCGACCCCTGCCTCGGACACGCCGCAGCCCACCTGAATGACATGGCCGCACATCTCCCTGCCCAGCAGCCCCTCCTCGATGAAGCCCAGCGAGCGGAACACGTCCCAGAAGTTGAGTCCCGCCGCCTCGACCGCGACGCGCACCTCTCCCGGCTCCAGGGGCCGCGCCGGCAGCGGCAGCACGAAAGGCCTGTCGAACACCCCGGCCGGATCAGGAGCCAGCACCCAGTCGGGGTCGTCCGGGAGCGCCAGCCGCTCCGCGTCCGACTCCGCGCGAATCAGACGGGCCACCCGGCGACGTCCGAAGCGGTGGACGATGTGGTTTTCCGAGTCCGGATACATGAACTCGTTCGCGAGGTCCGGGTCGGCCGCCCTCTCCCCGGGGTCCAGATCGATCATCCTCGGCTGCAGATGGGCGGCCTCCCGGGCCACCCCCTTGCCCAGGCCCCACAGGACCGCACCGGCGAGCTGGCCGCCGGTCTCGCGCTCCAGCACCTGCGCGCCTCGCGTGACGAACCACACGCCCCGATCCGGGTTCCGGCCGGAGTCGGTGACCCCCTGCACCATGGCAAGCGCGGCTGTCCCCCCGCGCGCGACGTCGGCGGCGACTTCCGCGGTCGTCGCATCCTGTCCGTGCCCGTCCAGGGCCATGAGGTGCGCAACGCCCCGTAAAGGAACGTCCGCGGGGAGGCTCTCGATCAGCGACCGCCACGACTCGCGCCGATCCATCTCCAGCGTCGTGACGAAGACCCCGGGGCCGGTCGCATCCGGCCGCTCGTCTTCCGGTTCGCCACCGGCCGCCAGCACGACCGTCTGGTTGCGTGCCGCCAGATCGTTCGCCAGCCGCTCGGCGATGCCGCCCTGGTCGGCGGCCAGAATCCAGGCGCCCGGCGGCTCCTGCACCCGCGCGGGGCCGCTCGCCACGATCACGCCCTTGTCCGGCATGCCCGCGAGGTCGGACTCGTCCACACCCAGGACTTCCACCGCCTCGAAGCCCGCGTCGCCGAGCGCGCGCCGCCACACCGCCGGACCCGCCAGCGCGTGGTGTGGCCGGTAGTCGTCGGCGAACCGCCACCAGCCGTCGAGCTGCCCGAACGTCAGGTCCATCCAGCCCAGGCCGCTCAGGTTCTCGAGCGCGATCAGCTGTCCCGAGGGCGCAAGCAGCTTGCGACAATGGGTCAGCGTCTCTTCCAGATAGCGTGTCGCGTGCAGGACGTTGGACGCGAGCAGCAGATCGTATCCGTGGGCCGCGAACCCCTGCTCGAGGGGATCCTTCTCGATGTCCAGAGGACGGTATTCGATGGAGCCGTCCCCATCCCCGAAACGCGCCTCGGCCTCCGCGAAGAAGCCCGCGGAGATGTCGGTGTACATGTAGTCGAAGCGCCCTTCCGGAAGCACCGGCAGGACGGACGCGGTGGCCGATCCGGTGCCGGCGCCGACCTCGATGATCCTGAGACGCCGTCCCTCGGGCAGCGCATCCACCAGCGCCCTGACCGCCTCCTCCAGCATCTGGTTTGCCGCGCGCGCCACGGGCGCCTTCAGGTATAGGTCGGCCGCGGTGGGTTCCCCGCTGCTGAACAGGAGCGTCAGCGGATCCTCCCGGCCGCGCAGCACCTCCGCCAGAGCGCCGCCCGACCGCCGGAACAGCCCGGTCTCGGTCAGACCATGCGCATAGCGGCCGGCCATCACGTCGGCGTACTGGTCCGGATCGCGCGGCAGCACCCCCGGCCACGGATCCTCGGATCCGGCGACGACCACGAAGCCGTCGTCGCTCTCCTTCAGCACCCCGGACTTCGCCGCCATCTCGAGCATGCGCCGGAAGAGACGCTGGTGGTCCGGGATGACGCCGAGGCGTTCACGCAGGTCTTCGGGTTGGACGATTGAGCCCGGCTCGCGTTGCCAGCCCAGCCTGTCCAGCGTCGCCAGCGCATAGGCCCACGACCAGTGCTCCAGGTCCGTCAGGAGGGCGTTCCTGCCGTCGGGATCGACGCCGGCATCGACGAGATAGTCCGCGAACATCCGCGCGCCCGCCTTGACGGACGCCGGGGCGGGGAAGAAATCCGCGGACGGCAGGCCGGGAGGGAGGGCGCGCTCCCTCCAGACCACCTCGTAGAGCAGATCCTTCACACCCTCCACGGCCGAGAGCAGCGCCGCCCGGGTCGCGCGTTTCACGGTGTAGCCGCTCAACCCGCCGAGCAGCGCGCCTTGCGGGTCGTAGATGCGCAGCTCGCCGGAAAGGACCTCGGGCGCCTCGCCGTCGCTCTCCGCCGCGATGCGGGATGCCTCGTTCATGAGCACGTGACAGACCACGCGGTCGGGCAGCCGTCCGGCCGTAAGCCACAGCCGTTCCCAGCCGAAGGGGAGGTAGGTCACGGATCCGTGCGGCCCCTCCAGGTCGCGCGCCGCGCCCACGACCTGAAAGCACCCGTCCAGGACCAGCGGATGAACCTCCAGCTGGTTGCGGCCGAGACCTTCCGGGAACGACACTTCGCCCAACGCCTCCCCGGCTCCGGACCAGGCGCGCTGCAACGTGCGGAAGGACGGACCGAGATCGACCCCGGTGCCCGCGCGGGCGCGGTAATATGCCGACACGTCCACCGGCGACAACCGGGCCCTGAGAGCATCCAGATCGATGTTCCCCTCGGCTTCCGGCACGCGGGAGCCCGGTGACGTGCGGCCTTCGACATGCACAGTCCATTCCCCGTCGCTCCCCTTGCTGAAGATCTGGAAGGGATGCGCCGCGGGCGCCTCCGGGGCGTCCAGCACGAACTGCATCTCACGGCCGTCCACGCCCGCGCCGTTCGCGGAGCCCTCCTCCGTCAAGACCAGCGCGTTGTGCAGCTGAACCTCCTCCACGACCACCGGTGCGCTCCCTTCGAGCAGGGACGCCGACACCGCCATGGCCCCGTACAGCGCCCCGGGCGCCACCACCCGGCCGTACACCCGGTGGTCGTCCAGCCACTCGGGATCCGAGGCGAACACTTCCGTCTCGAACGTCACCTCGCCCCGCGCCGACTCGTGGCGGGCACCCAGCAGGGGATGCCCGGCGTCCGCCCGCCGTCGCCTGGGCGCCTCGAGCCAGTGGCGCCTCCGCTGGAAGGGGTAGCCGGGGATCGAGATCCGCCGCCGGGCTTCCCCTGCAAAGAGGCCCTCGAACCGGATCGGGAGCCCGGCCTGGTAGGCGCCTGCGGCGGCTTCCGCAAAGCCGCCGGTCGACCCGCCGGCCCCGGCGTCACCGGATGGTGGCGCGATGCTCGACAGCGCCGCCGGCGCCTCTGCCGACGCCGGCCAGGCCGAGAGCGCCATCGGGGCCAGCACCGAGCGCGGACCGATCTCGATCACCAGGTCCACGCCCAGATCCGCCAGGGTTCTGACGCCGCTGGCAAACGCCACCGCCTGCCGCGCGTGCCGTTTCCAGTAGCTGCCGTCGAGTAGCTCGCCCGCCTCGACGGCGCGGCCCGTCAGATTGCTGACCATGGTCAGCGTGGGCGGCGCGATGGCCGAAGCATCGAGCGAAGCCTCAAGCACGTCGAGCACCGGCTCCACCAGGGCGCTGTGGAATGCTTTCGCGGTGTTGAGTCTGCGCACCCGGACCGCCTCCGCCTCGAAGCGGTTCGAGATGGCTTCGACGTCCTCCGCGGGGCCGCTGATCACCTGGTGGGTGCCGTTGTCCCCCGAGATGCTGACGCCAACGCCGACCGACGCCGCGCTATGCGCTTCGACCGCCTCTGCGACGCGCGCGGCCGGCGCGAACACCGCGGCCATGGCGCCGTCTTCCATGCTCGCCATCAGCGCGCCGCGCGCGCAGGCGAACCGCATTCCGTCCTCCAGGCTGAACACGCCCGCCGCCTGCGAGGCCGCCAACTCCCCGACGCTGTGCCCCAGCACCACATCGGGCCGGATGCCCATGCTCGCCCAGAGCGCAGTCAGCGCGCATTCGAGCGTGTAGAGAGCCGGCTGTTCCCATGCGGTGTCGCGCAGCTGATCCTCATCTCCGGACCGGCCGAACATCGCGTCCAGCAGGGAAGTGCCTCTCTCGTCGCGGAAGACCGCCTCGCAGCGGTCCATCACCGCGCGCACCACGGGCTCCGTCTCGTACAGCTCCCTGCCCATCCCGACCCACTGGCTCCCCTGCCCTGTGTAGGCGAACGCGACCCTGGTGGCAGTGCCCGGCCCTGGTACGTCCCCCGACTCGGCGAGCGCCTCCAGCTGACGGCGCAGCGGCCCGACGTCCTCGAAGACGATCCCCGCGCGCTGATCGAAGTGACTCCGCCCCACGCCCGCCGTCCACGCCAGGTCGGCGAGCAGCTCCGCCGCGGCGGCTCCCCCGGATAGTTCGCCGGCGCGGTCTTCGAGCCACGCCAGATACCGCCCTGCCGATTCCCGCAGCGCCTGTTCGGACTTGGCGGACAAAGGCAGCACGCGGGTTCGACGCGCGCGGATGTCAGGCTCGGGCGGCGGCAGATGCGCTACCGCGGCGGGAAGCGCAACCGGGATGGGTTGCGGGGATCCCAGCGGCAGAGGGCTCGCTTCACGGGTCGCCTCGGGGCCCCAATACTCTTCCACTACAAGGTGGGCGTTCGTCCCGGATATGCCGAAGCAGTTCACCCCGGCCACGCGCGGGCGGCCGGGACGATCCGGCCAGTCCATCATGTCCGAAGTCACCCGCAACGGCGCCCGATCCCAGTCGAACGCCGGGTTGGGATCGCGGAAGTGCAGGTGCTTCGGGATGCGCCCCCGCTTGACCACCAGCGCCGACTTGATGAGCCCGACGACTCCTGCCGCCGACTCCAGATGGCCCACGTTGGTCTTCACGGATCCGATCAGAAGCGGGCTCTCCGCATCGCGTCCTCTGCCGTAGACGCTGGCCACGGCGTTCAGCTCGATCGGGTCGCCCACCGCCGTCCCGGTCCCGTGCGCCTCGACGTAGTCCACCTCCAGCGGGTCGAGCCCCGCCTGGGACAGCGCCTCCTCCATCACCTGCTCCAGCGCCGGAGTGTTCGGCACAGTCAGCCCGACACCGGTCCCCCCGTGGTTCACGACCGAACTCCGGATCACGGCCCAGATGCGGTCGCCGTCCGCCTGTGCGTCGCTCAGGCGTTTCAGCACTACCACGCCGCAGCCCTCGGCGCGCACGTATCCGTTCGCCGAAGCATCGAAGGTCTTGCACTTCCCGTCGGGCGAGAGCATCATCGCGTCCGCGCGCAGTTCGTAGATGCGCCCGTTGAGGATGGCCTGCACGCCGCCCGCGATGGCCAGGTTGGCCTTTCCCTGCTGCAGGTCCGCCACCGCGTCGTTAATCGCCACCACCGCCGATGCGCAAGCAGCGTCGACCGCCTTCGCCGGCCCCCTGAGACCGAGCACGAAGGAGACTCGCCCGGCGGTGCCGTTCAGGTTGGTGCCGCTGAGAGCGTAAAGGCACGCCGCGGCCTCGGCAGGCTTGGCCGATTCCACGACCAGCATCCGGTACTCGTCGTTGCTGATCCCGGTGTAGACACCGGTTCGGCTCTCCATAAGCCGGTCCGGGTCCATACCCGCATCCTCGAGAGCCCGCCAGCTGACTTCCAGCATCATGCGCTGCTGCGGGTCCAGCAGCTCGGCTTCCACCGGCGAGATGCGGAAGAATGCGTCGTCGAACTGGTCGATGTCGTCGACGAATGCGCCGAAACGGCAGCCTTCGCTCTGGACGGGCTTGTCCCCGAAGAGCTGTCCCCAGCGTCCCACGCCGGAACCCGGAACCCCTTCGGCAACCGCGTTCTTCCCGGTCTCCAGCAGGCGCCAGAACGCCTCGATGTCGTTTGCGCCGGGGAACCGGCACGCCATGCCGATGATCGCGATCGGCTCCCCGGCGGCGGAGAGGTCAGGCCTGCGGGCGGTCATGTCTCATGCCTCCGCCTCCCGCGAAGCGGTCCGGGCACTCCCGGTTGGGTGAATGGCGAAAACGACCAGCATCTCGTGCAGCCGCATCTACAACGATAGCTGCATCGCGATGGCGCGACACCACCGCGCACGCACGACGAAGGCGCCGCCGGAACCGGTCCGACGGCGCCTTCTCTCAGCGTGTTCTGCTCAGCCCGGCACGATGGCCGCTGGCCCGAACAGATACGATCACTCGGCTAACGGCGATCGCTTGCCCATGCCAGGCTGAACAGGGTACTTGGACTAGACAATTGATCACCTCCTTTTCATGAGTCGACATCGGGCCGAACACCGGCGGGCCCGCAGGCCCGCGGTACGTCGGAGAACGCCGTCTGAGCGATTCTCCAGCCGTCCCGCCACCCCCCAAATGGGAGTGGTTGCGAAAAATTACAAGGCCTTGACCCCGGTGGCAAGCAGAGGCCCGGACGCCGGGGATCATTTGTTTCCGGCACTGCGGGCATCAGACGCCAGGCTCACGATTGACGACGGATCCGGCTGGCGCAGCGAGCCCCCGGGCCCCGCAGTCGGGTCCGGCCCGATCCCGCGCGCCGGGATTGCCGCCTAGGCTTCCCGGAACGCCTTGCGGAAGAGCATCAGTGCCACCGCGATCGCGATCCCGATCCACAGGAATCCCCAGACCATGGTGGGGATACCGGTCATCTCGGCGAGCATGCGCGCGTCGGACTGGAGTTCCGGGCGGTCGATGACGTCGCTCTTGATGTCGAGGATGGCGTACAGGCAGCTGGTGAGTCCGAGCGCGGTGAGCAGTACCCGGTTCGCCCGTGCGGGGAGCTTCGCCGCCGAAGCGAAGAGCGTCAGCCCGAAGAGCAGGCCGAAGCCGAAGCCGAAGCCGTTACGCACGTACAGCAGCGTCAGCACGACCACCATCACGCCCACCACGCCGACGATCCACCGTGACGGACGCGCGCCGGCGCGCGCACCCATGAGCAGCAGCGCCCCCCAGCCCAGACTGCCCAGGTATCCTGCAGACAGTGTCAGGAACGCGTTCCCGCCGGGACAGTAGCACACGCCGCCCTGGGCCGGGTCGAGTTCGATGCCCTGGATGGTGCCTCCGGTAGCGAGCGCGGCGATGCCGTGGCTGATCTCGTGGAGCAGCACCACGAAGACCTTGAGCGGATAGACCACGGGCGTGTCCCAGGCGAACCAGATCGCTCCGAAGTAGAGGGCGAAGCCGGCGAGGAAGGCGAGACGTCGTTTGGTCTGGGGGCTCATGCCGGGTAGGTACGTCGCGCGGGGCCGCGGAGTTCCGGCCGGCGACCCTTGCGGGGGGAGCGTCAGGGCGTCCGGCCTTCCAGGATGGCCGCGAGGACGCGCGCGTCGATGTTGCCGCCCGAAACCACCGCGACGACGGGCCCGTCGTCGACGCCGGGCAGGCCCCCCAGCGCTGCCGCGCCCCCCCCCCGGCCGCCCCCCCGCGCCCCCCCCCCCCCCCCGCCCCACCCGCCCCCTCCGCGACAATGTGTGCGCGCTCGGCGAGCAGCCGGATCGCCCCGCGGACGTCCTCGAGCGACACCACCCGCGACCCGGCCAGCAGCGCGCGGGCCA
>MPMR01000037.1 GCA_002238605.1 BD2-11 clade cluster bacterium bin43
GAGAGGCGGGTCAGGAACAACGAGCGGCGGCGGGCGGGCCAGGAAGGGGGTCGCGGGCCGTCGGAACGGCCCCGCCCGTGGGCGCGCGGCCGGCGCGAGGGGATGCAGCCCGGGCGGGCGAGGCGGGCGAGGAAGCCGCGCCGCGAGGATCAAGTCGACATGGAGGCATGGCGGCGCCTTGAGGCGGAGGCTTGGGAGAAGGTCGAGGACGGGCGCGGGTGGGGCTTCCGGCACCTCGAAACCCGGGCGCGGAAGGAATGGGCCGAGCTGCACAAGCGGCAGGAAGAAATGCGGCAGAGGCTCGACCGGGAGAGCCGCACCGTGCTCGGGCGGCTCCGGATCTGGCGGACCGAGCGCTCGTTGCGGGAACTGGTCGGTGCGGTCCGGGGCCGGGAGGACTTGGTCGAGGGCTGGCGCGAGGATCTCGACCGGAATCATCGGGAAGAGCGCGCCGCCCTGGGCAAGGAACACGGCGGGAGCGCCCAAGAGCTCGAGCGCGGTGTGCGCGAGTCCTATCGAAGGGGGCTGGTGGAAGGGGAGCGGCGCGCATGGGCAGTGCGGGAGAGGATGAGGGAGCGCCAGGCGACGAGGGAGCGGGAGAGCGGCCCGAGCATCATCATCCCCATTCCCCGGCCTCGCCGGCCCCGAGGCCCCGAGCGTGGCGGGGGCGGGTTCGAGCGATGAGCGAGGCGGGCCGTCTGCTGGCTGAGGGCCGACCAGCGAAGTACCTTGTTACAGTCCCAGATCACTCTCCCGATCCAGAAAGGTGCTCCTCCAAGATGCGAATCGTCGCCATTCTTCCCCTGCTTCTCACCACTGGCTGCGCGACCCTGTTCAACGAGGGAACGAAGTCGGTCGCAATGTCATCCAACCCCACCGGGGCCGAAGTGTGGATTGACGGCGCCCGGCGAGGGACGACACCAATTTCACTCGATCTGAACAACCACACGAGCCACACGGTCGTGTTTCGCCAAGAGGGCCATCAGGAGGTAACGTGCCAGCTGACCACGTCGGTCGGTGCCGGGTGGGTGATCCTGGATGTACTCGGAGGGCTGGTCCCCGTCATCATCGACGCGGCTACGGGGAAGTGGAACAGCTTGGAGCAGGGCGTGTGCAACGTCGTGCTTCCGGCAGCCCGAGGGACGAACTGGGAAGAAGATAAGAAGTCCTACTAGGACCCGGTTGTTTTTGGTAGCTCAGCTCGGCCGCCGGTGCGGGTCTGTTTGTGTCATCCGGCGCCTTTTGCCGTCCCTTGGCTCCATGAGCGTCTTCGGGTGGTTGACGCTACTGGCCCGCTGAACTGCGGAAGAAAACCGAGTCCGAGCCCGACGAGGACGGGGGTTTGGGGCGGGCGGCGGCGCGGAAATACAGGGGGTCCAAGGGGGCGGAGCGCCCCCCTTGCCAGCCGCGATGTTCAACATCGCGTGTGCTGGCTAACCCGCTTTAGCGGCGGTCGACGACTCGACGGGTCCGACACCCGGCGGTGGCTGCCGCCAATGCGGTGGCGGAGCACTTCCGGCCAACGCGCTGGGGAACCCGTTTAACGGGCCTCGCGCCGCAACCAGCACCGCCGCCCGCCTCCGCCCGCTCACGCTTCCCCTCGTACAGCGAAAGGCCGAGTCTCCGCCACCACCTCAGTACGCAGCACCGGCCCGAGTTCCTCCGGTCCCTCGGTCAGCACGACGCTCACATGGCCGTTGCCGTCCGTAACCGGCCATTCCTGGACGATGAGTGCGTTCCGGATCACGCTGCCTACCAGACCCCGTCACGATCCGCACGAAAGAACGCTCACCGTGGTTTGTGTTGACCGAACGCTGTACCTTGATTGAGGCCCGTTGACTGAGCAGCACCGTCTCCCCTGGACCATTGGATTATCGAACTGTGGAATCCAGAATCGTAAGGAACGTCACACGTAGAACCGCTCCCGCTTGGCTGATCCTGTTGGCCGTAGCGTGCGGCGACCTAACCGGACCCTCGTTTCCAGACGTGGCGGGCACCTATTCAGGAACCGTGACGCTGTCCCTGTCCGGCGGAGGGAGCTTGGACGGCTCGATGAGCATGGTCGTCGCTCAGTCTGGCGCTGAGCTTACGATCACCGGCTCGATAACGTTCCTGGGTGAAACTACCCAGCTTCCGGCAATCACTGGCACCGTGAACGAAACTGGGTTCTTCACAGCAACGGCGGGTGGATTCTCCGGGACCGCGAGCGATCCACAATGCGGAACACTGACAACGACCAGTGCCACGCTCACGTTTTCCGGTGGTACGGCGCGGCTACAGGAGTCCGCCTCGTCCACTTACTGCGGTAACCTTAGCCTATTCGGAACCCTAACCCGCGCTTAGCTGCCCGGCTGACCACGCTCTGGACCTGCCCCGCTTTCACGGACGGTTTTCGGTTTGGGGATTGTGGTGTCTGATGCGGTTTGCCTCTCCCTGGCAGAGCGGGGGGGCGGCGGTATCAGACCCTCGTTCGGATGGCGGTCTCCCGGCGTCCGAACGAGGGTGGGCAAGCGAAGCGCGGCAGCCCGCCGGCAGCCCGGCACGCGAGTTGGCGCCGCGAGATCGCGGATCCGTAGCTGGCCGGGACGCTGGCACGAAGCCATCGCGCAGGTGCGGGAACGTGGTGAGGACGATCCGACGCGTCATTGCCACATTGGCGTAGGGCATGCTCCTTCGCCTGCAACCGCCGCAGCCTCGGCTGGGCGGCGGTTCCCTCCGTCTTCCCGTCGGGAGCCAGTCCCGACGGGAAGACGGAGGTTATGTTCCTACTGGGTCTGGTAGACAATCCGGGTCGCAAGAGAAGAGACATCCTCGAAGGGCTTGAGAAACGACCGGCATCCACCCCAAAACGCCCTCGGACCATCCAACGAAACAGGACCGCCTCCGTGTGGACCAATTCCCGCCAATCGAGTCCGGTTTTCCCGCTTTCGCGGCACGGTCCAGTAGTGTCCAGTCCAACGGCAGAAAACGCAGATCGTGCAGCCCTGTAAGTAGTTAGACGATTTTCTGCCGTGATTCTGGTCTCAGGCGATCCGCCGAGGCGGCTGATCTGCTGGAGATGAACCCGAACACGCTGAGGGTACATCTGCTGCGCGCACGGCGCGCGATGCGCAAAGAGATGTTGTCCCAGGGCCACAGGTACGGAACGTGGGGGTGTGATGGATCATCGCGATGACTGGCCGGATGAGATCCTGGAGGGAGATCTCGACTCGCGCGGGAGCATGGATGCCGCAGCGCGTCAGAGCGTCGAGCGGCTCGCCCGGGATGGACGGAATATGGACGCCGTCCTCAGAGCGATGGCAAACCGGTTGAGTGAGAGGCCGCCGGCTGCGGAGAGGGGGCAAGCCGCACCGCTACGCCCTCGGCCCTCCTGGAGGATTCGGACCCTGGTGCCACTGACGGCCGCTGCCATCTTCGCTTCGCTGATCCTGATGCGCACCGGCCGAACCGGAGAGAGAGACGAGTCCCTCGCTCTGCCAAGGGCTCCGCAGGCACGGAGCATGACGGCGGAGCTGAACGTGGAGGCCGACAGGCCGTTCGCGGTCTTCCCCACGAGCGATCCCGACATTGCCGTAGTCTGGCTGTTGAACCCCAAGGAGAGTAACTGATGACCAGGATTGTGAAGAAGAGTTTTCGATGGGCGCTGATCGTGCCGCTGGCCCTGGGTCCGCTTGCGGGTGTCGCAAGTGCACAGGAGCGCCGGAATCAGGACATCCGGAACGTGCAACTCGTCTTTGACCTGGTGCAGGCGGATGGCTTCACGGACGACGATCCCGGCATCGCCGATGTCGTGGCCGAACTCCGGATGCTCTTCAACTTCCGGGGATACCGGCTCCTGTCGACTTCGGTCCTCAACGTCGGCCTCGCACAGCAAGCCAACTCATCGGCCAGCGTTACCGGCAGCGGGTCCCAGAGGATTGTCCCGGGCGACTACAAGACGCCTCTGGCGATAAGCGCGGAGGTGAGCGCGCGCCGTTCCACGAGGGTTGTCCGTGCCAAGGTGGTCCTCACCGACGTGACCTCGCGGGTGACAGGCAATGCGGGTTTGAGGGAACGACTGCCGCTTCTCGAAGCCTCGGTCACGATCCGTGATGGCCAGAGAGTCGTGTTGGGATCGGCTCGTCGCTCCTCCGAGGAGCCCGTGCTCATCCTCATCGTGACGCCCCGGATCGATCTGGAGACGCCAGAGTGATCAGGCGCCGACACCGGTCATCGAGCACTTCGGTGGCCATCCTCATCCTAACACTTGCGGCCATCACCGGCTGCGCCGACGGGTCCACGCCCACCCGCGGGGATCTGACCATTTCGATTGACACGGTCGGCAACATCATCCGCGTAAGCAACACGGGCACCCCACTCGATTGGCGACTCGTCCCGGTCGCCTCCTTTGGACCGAAATCGCTGGCTGAAACGGGGGCGGCCGAGGAGTTCGGCCGAGTCAACAGCGTCGCCGTGGGGCCGGATGGGCCCCTGTTCGTAGCCGATGGTCTCAACCACGAGGTCCGAGTCTTCGGACTGGACGGAGTCCATCGACGTACCTTTGGGCGCAACGGCGAGGGGCCGGGCGAGTTCCGCAGTCTGTATTCGCTCGCGTGGGTGGGAGATCGGCTCCTGACCCTGGATCCCAACCTGGGCCGCATCGGGGAGTTCTCGGCCGAGGGCGAGTGGCTGGGACAGCAGCGGATCGAAGGGAGCGTGAGCGGACCCGTCGACCACATCCGGTTCCGGCCGGTAAGCGCTGACCGCGTCTATCGTCTTGGGTACATGCGGCATGCCACCGGAGTCACCTCCGTGCTCGTCGGTCACGACAGCCGCGGGGAGACGGGCGACACGCTGTCGTGGCTCCAGCCGCCACCGGAGTCGACCGGCATCATCCTCTGCAGGCACGACCCGCTGATCACCTTCTTCGACATTCCCTTCGGCTCCCGGCTGGTGCAGTATCCCGGCGCAGACGGCGTGCACTATTCGGCGATGACGGATGCCTACCGGATCGCCGTCACCCGGAATGCTACGGATACCCTTCGCCTCATCGAGCGCAGCCTGCGGGAGGAGCGCATCTCGGACGAGGAATGGACAGCCGGAATCAGGGACTTCGAGGAGTTTCTCGTCGAGAATCCAAACGCGTCCTGCGATCCGCGGCGGCCGAGCCGACCCGCGCGCAAACCCTTCATCGAGGACATCTTCCTCGCTCCCGATGGAACCCTGTGGGTGGAGGTGATTCGCTCGGCCGGCAACCGACTGGAGGTCTTCGATCCCGAGGGCCGGCTGCTGGGCAGCCTGCCCGCCCGGTCGCGCAAGGAAGGCTCCGTACCCGCGTTCGGTGCGGGTCATCTGGTGACGGTCCGCCGGGACAGCCTGGACCTGGACCACGTGGACGTCTGGAGAATCGAGCGGGCGGGACGCGGAACACGCGGTGCCATTATCGACCGATTGTAATCCGTGCAGGAGATCCTCTGCCTGGATCGGTGTGGCCTCCGGCTTAGCCTCGGCGTACCCCATGATCCGCTGGGGCAGGCTCATAGTATCATCTCACTCCCTGCCATAGTATCATCTCTCTCCTTGCTACCCCGGCAACCTCAACGACACATGCAGGTGGTCGGCCGTACCCACGTGGCGGAGCGTGTGGAAGCCCATCGCCCGGAACGCCAGTTCGGCCGCTTGGTTCCGCCACTCGGGCCGGTTGATGGTGCGAAGGTCCAGCGCATGGACGAATCCGTCGTCCTGGCGGAAGTGCAGGGACGACTCGTTGGCCGGGAGCCCCGCACGCGCGTAGAAGTCGGGCGTCCGATCGGCATCGGTGATCACGGCGTCGGCGTCGGCCAGGACGAAGACCGATACGGCCATCCGCAACAGAGGATGAAGGCCCGAGTACTCGGCTCGCACCTCTTCGGACTTCACGTTTCCACCCGCGATGACCAGCAGCGAGTAGAGCACGAACGCTGCGGCGGCAAGGGCCGCGGCCCGCATCGTGAACTTCCTGAACCACTTCCCTGCCCCCAGGCGCCGACTCGCGGCCCACGCGTAGCACGCCAGGAGCAGCGCGGTGGCGGCTGTCGAGACGGCCAGCGAGGGCCATGCCCCCAGCCCCCATTGCTGGTAGGCGAAGACGCCGCCGCGGACGAGGAGGATGAACGGCAAAACCGCCAGCAGGACGGCCGTCACACCCCACCGCACGACTCTGCCGAGGAAACGCCGTGGTGGCTTCCCGTCGCGCCGGTTCTCCGCTCTCGGTCCGGCCGCGGCCCCGTCCCCCGGCTCGGTCGCCGGCCCGGCACCCGGATACTCGACGCTCAGACTGCTCACATGTCCTCCGGTGACGCTGCCCGTTCCCCGTAGCTACGGAGAGAGCTCGTACACCACGACATTCTCCACGTCCACTTCATCCCTGAGCACCCCCAGCACGAGCCCTCCGGTCACATCGAGGATTCGGAACCTTGGCGGGGTCTCAACCTGTCCCAGCCACGCCCCGTCCGGGGAAATGACGGTGTACGGCGATCCCTCTTCGGGGTAGGCCGGCCGGTAGGAGGGCAGCCACACGTTTCCGTCGGCGTCGGCGAAGGGGGAACCGAAGAGCGGCGTCGGCTGGCCGATCATGGCACGATACCGGGCCATGTCTGCCTGAACGATCTCCTCGAGGCGGGCTTCGGATACTCCGTAGTTCAGCCAGCCGATCATTCGGTTATAGGCTTCGACGGGCTCCAGGAGTTCATCGGTCAGCAGGGGGGGCTCGGGCTGCCATCGCACGATCCCCTCTACCGTGCCGTCCGGCAGACGCCAGGTGATCTCGGGCCTGTCGGACCTCGTCTGAACGAACCGCCCCGCGGCAACCGTGACGCTGCCGACGGGCCGGATGATCGGGTTCATCAGCCCCGACCGTTCTCGCGGCCAGTGGTCGTACGACGCGACCGTGTCGAGGGCGCCGGTTTCGATATCGAACAGCGTCATGTGCCCGGCGAGCCACTCCTCCTCCATATCGAACCAGGAACCGGAGGGTGTCCGGTTCATCATCATCAGCGTACCGGATGAACCGATTCCCGCCACACCCAGGCTGCTCGACCGGGGGAGGCTCGCGATGCGCGCGACCGAATCGCCGACGAAGAGCGTGAGGCGAGACTGACGACGGTCAGGCACAAGGA
The DNA here is from genome assembly GCA_002238605.1 of BD2-11 clade cluster bacterium bin43. Lineage (GTDB taxonomy): Bacteria > Gemmatimonadota > Gemmatimonadetes > Longimicrobiales > Gaopeijiaceae > BD2-11. The sequence continues at coordinate 7,137 of MPMR01000037.1, forward strand.
CGCTGTCCTGGCCCAGGACGAACATGGAGTAGGGATAGATGACTTCGCCCGGACCCTCTCCACGCCTGGCGAGCACCTTGTGTGTCGCGCCGTCCGGACTCAGGACGACCAGTTCGCTGTTCTCCTGATCGGCAACGACCGCGCTGCCATCCGGGAAGAGCCGGCCAACGTTGATTCCCTGGAACAGGTAATCGCCCGGGTTGGCTCCGTGGCGGTATACCGGCTCGTCCGAGAGGGCGAAGGGCGGCTCGACCTGGGGCACACCCGCATACTCGACGATCCGCACGCCGGCGCTGTCTTCGATCTGGACCTGGATGTCGGGTGCGCGACCGCCGTCTCCCCCGCAGGCGACGAGGGCTGCCGACAGCATCAGAGCGGAGTGGAGTCTGCTTCGCATGTCAGCGAACCTCGGCCGGCAGCTTCCGCATCACCACGCTCGGCACGTCGAACTCGTCCAGTTCGACGTCATCCTTCCAGAAGGGAGCCTGGCTCCTTGCCGGGGCGCAACGTGCGCCCTGCCTTGCGGGCGACCAGCAGACTGGCCACGCCTCCTCCCGCACCAAGGAGTGGCAGAACGCTGAACGGGACGATGGCGGCTCCGTTGGGCCAGTCTCCCCAACTGCCTCCCACAACGAGCCCTGCCAGCAGGAGGCCGCCCAGCACGCCCACCGATGCGACTCGTGAGTACGAAAGCTCGTCCATCGAGCGGCCGCGGGCCGCGATCGCCAGAATGGCCGAGAAGCTCGTACCGATCGCGGCGCCCCAAACGCTACCCGCGATGATCATGAACCCCAGCTCATCCTCGCCGCCGGGGAAGAACACCGTACTCACCAGGGCGACTACAGAGAAGAGCGCGGCGCCGATAGCCCCGAAGGTCAGCCCCATGCCGAGGACACCACGGATTACCCTCTTCCAACGCGACACAGCGAGCCTCCCGCTTGCGGTGATTTGGTGCCATGGAGGATACCCGAGGTACGATCAGGCGTGCAAACGGTTTCCGTCACTTCCTTGTGCCACACGATCGTGGAAGCCCGCACCGACGCAGTTCCGGGCCAGGTCCGCCGCGCACTACTCCCTCGCCAACCCTCGCACTACTCCCTCACCAACCGCGCATTGTGCACAAAATAGAACTGTCCCTCCGACATCAGCTCGAAATCGCGCACCTCGTCCGAGACCGCATAGAAGATCGGCTCGCTGAGCGTCGGCAGCATCAGCGCGTTTTCCATGATGATGCGCTGGGCTTCCTGGGCGAGTTCGCACCGGGCTTCCCGGTCCGGGATGGTTCTGAGCTGGCCCACGAGTCCGTCCAGTTCCTCGTCCACGAAGCCGGTCCACGCCCATCCGCCGACCACGTCGTGGGCCGAGTTCCAGAGCATGTCCATCAGCAGGGGATCGGGGCTGCGCTGGCGCTCGTACATCAGGTCGAAGTCGCGGTTGTTGACCATCTCCAGCTGCACCGGGCCGGGCACGATCTCGATGGCCACGTCGATGCCGATCGCGCGCCACTGGGCCTGGATCGCCTCCCCCATCTCCTCGCGGTCGAGGATGGTCCAGCGCACGCGCAGCGGCGTACCGTCCTCCACGCCGGCAATGCCGTATGCCTCGCGGATTCCGTCGTCGTCCCGATCCGCGTACCCGGCCTCCTCAAGCAGCCGTCGCGCGGTCTCGGGGTCGTGCGGGTAGAGGTCCGCGTTCCCCTCCCAGTAGCACGGATGGACCGTGTTCAGGGGGCCGTCGGATGGCAGATAGTGCCCGTCGTACAGCAGGTCGTTGATCGCGGGCTGATCGGTTGCGTACAGCACGGCCTGCCGGACGCGGAGGTCGCTGAAGGGCGGACGGCGCACATTCATGACCATCTGGAGCCCGGTTCCGGCCTGGTACCCGGTCAGCAGCGAGAAGCCCTCCGCATCGCGGTAATCATCGATGTAGGCGGTGGGCAGATTCATGGCGATATGGGCGTTGCCGGTGCGGACGATGTTGCCCAGCACCGCCTCCTCGCCGATGAAACGGATGGTGATGCGCTCGACCCTGGCCGGGCCCGCGTCGTTGCTGATCGAGTTCCACCCGCCGTAGCCGTCCCAGCGCCGCACGGTCACGTGGTCGTTGGGCACCCACTCCTCCAGCAGGAACGGCCCCGCGCCCACCAGATGGCGGTCGAACTCCTCGATGCCCCACTGCTCCGCGGCCGCCGGGGACCAGATCGGGATCCTGCGGAAGGCGTCGAGGACCGTCACCCAGGGCGCCTCGTAGTGGAGCGTGACGGTGGTGTCGTCGACGACCTCCACGCGCTCGACCGGCCCGACGTGGGCCGCCATCTCCCCGGAGCGCGTCGCCGGGTCGAGGATGCGCTCGACGTTGTACCTGACCGCCGCCGCGTTGAACGGGGTGCCGTCCTGAAACACGACGCCGCTCTTCAGCGTGAACGTCCACTCGTCCGCAACGTCGTTGGACGACCAGCTCGCGGCCAGCGCCGGATGGAACTCCCCGTCCGGCCCGAGAATCAGCAGCGGATCGGCGATCTTGTAGTCGATGAGCCACGCGGTCTGGTACGGCTCGATGTGGCCGTCGAGGGATGCCGGCTCGCGGGAGGCGGTCCAGGCGATGATGAGTTCGTCGGGAGAGTCGGCTGGGCCGGAGTCCGTGCCACCGCAGGCCAACAGGGGCAGTAGTGCGGCCGCTACGGCCGCCGGAAGTCCCCTGATGCTTGCCATCCCTGAAACCTCAAGCTGGATCATGATCTCGTCGGCCGCGAAATTCCTTCCTGCGAAAACGTTTCAGCTGAAACGTCCTCCCCCCTCAATACGGCAGGAAGTACAGCGCCACGGCGATGAAGGGAACCAGAAGGATCATCATCGTGATGGCGTAGCCGAACATGTCGCGGGCGCGCAGGCCCGTAATGGCGAGCAGCGGGAGTGCCCAGAACGGGTTGAACAGGTTGGTGTGCGCGTCGCCCACGGCGTAGGCGGCGATGGTCTGGCCGTGCGGCACGCCGAGTTCCGCCCCTGCTTGCATCATCGGGCCCCCGACGATGGCCCATTCGCTCCCGGCCGAGGGCACGAAGACGTTCATGATGCCGCCCGTGATCCAGGTGACCACGGGGAAGTTGTCCGGGGTGGACAGGGAGAGCAGGCTCTCGGTCATCGTTTCCACGAGCCCGGTCCCGGTCATGATGCCGACGATCCCCGCATAGAAGGGGAACTGCAGGATGATGCCGGCGCTTCCCTTCACCGCGTCGGTGAACTCGTCCTGGTATTGGGAAGGGCTGATGTAGAGGAGCATCCCGATCATCAGGAAGCCGAAGTTGAAGACGTTCAGGTCGAGGGCTCCCATCGGGTCCGTTATGAATTCCCGGCCCAGCATCACGACGCCCGTCAGCGCAATGATTCCGCCCAGAATGCGGCTGTGGTTGATGCGGTCGGCGGGGCTTGGCTTGGCGATTGCCGGCGCGGGGGGATGGGTGTCTTCGGCGTCGGCTTCCTCGGGAAGGTAGCGCGCGATGCCCCGGCAGTTCTGGTCCGGCGGGGCGAGGAGATAGAGCATCAGGCACCCGTAGGCCAGCGCGAGTCCCGTGAGCAGCAGCGGATAGGGATGGAAGACCCACTCGCTGGCCGGGATCACCCGGTCGACGATGCCCATCTGCATGAAGACGTTGTTGTCCGTCGCCTGCAGGAGGCCCGCGGAGCTGGACATGCCCCATCCCCAGGTCAGGCTCATGCCCATGTATCCCGCCACGGCGAGCAGCGGATAGTGGACGGCTGTTCCGCGACGATGGGCGACCTTTCCCATTTCGCGCGCGAGGATGGCGCCGAAGATGAGCCCGAGACCCCACGAGATCCATCCCGTGAGCATCGAACCAACGCCCACCAGCACCACCGCCTGGCGCCCGTTCCGGGGGAGCCGCACCAGCCAGAGAATGCCCCGCTTTACGACCGGGTGGTACGCAACCACGAACCCGGTCACCAGGATGATGACCATCTGCATGGCGAAGGTGAGCAGCACCCAGAAGCCGTCGTACCAGGCGAAGGCGATCTCGGCGGGGCTCGATCCCTCGGACAGCCAGGCCGTCACTGCGGCGACATAGGTGAGGATGATGGCGAACAGGAACGGGTTCGGCATCCATCGTTCGACGAAGTCGGCGACGACCTCACCGAACTTCTGTACGGGCGTAAGCCTGGGCTCTCCGGCGCTTGGCTGGGTCAAGGCGCTTCCTCCCTCTGACGTCTTCGGAGTTCAACTCGCCCGCGGGTCCCGGCTGCGGGACGGCAACCCGGCAACATACGGGGCGGGCTGCTCCGGGAACAGTAAAGCGTGCGGGGCCTTGCCCTTGGCAGGAACAGAGACCGGCACGCGCCGAGGTAGACGTCCCGGTCGCCCATGCGGGGGCCGGGGCACTTGCCCGGAAACCCTTGCAGGACCACGATGGGAGGATTCCCCGCTTGCCATCTGAGCGCCCCGGAATCTCGCCGATCCGGCCTCCTGGCCCCGCGGAGCATCCCGTCGCCCCGGAGTTCCGGCACCGCAGAGCATCCCATCGCCCCAGCCGAGGTGGTTCCATGATCGTTCGCAAGAAGCTTCCGGGTTTTCCTTCCCTGCCTGCTTGCGGAAGCGGGCGAAGCCGTCCTCCGGCGTTGGTGCTCGTGTTCGCGGTCCTGGTTGGCCTGACCGCAGCCTGCGCGGCGCCCGACGCCCCCGACTCTGCAGGTGCTCCCGATTCCGCCGGGGGGATGGCGGACGGGGTCCCGCAGTTCGAACCCGTGGAGGGGTGGTTCCAGCTGCCCGAGGGCTTCGAGTGGGGGCAGGTGATCGGCCTTTTCGCCGACGCCCGGGGACACGTCTGGACCTCCAGCGGCAGCCAGATAGGGGAATGGGACACCGAGGGGAACCTGGTGCAGTCGTGGAGCGCGGCAGGGCCGGACGGCAACTGGAGCACCATCCATGGCCTCTTCGTGGACCACAACGACTTCGTGTGGACCAACGCGAGAGAGAGCCAGATGACGCTCAAGTTCACGCGCGACGGGGAGCACGTGATGACGCTCGGGCGCTTCGATGAAACGGGGGGCAGCAACGACCCGACGCTCATGGGCCGGCCAGCCGAGATCTGGGTCGATCCCGAGGACAACGAGGTGTTCATCGCGGACGGATACGGCAATCGGCGCGTGATCGTGGTCGATGGCGAGAGCGGGGAGTACCTGCGGCACTGGGGCGCGTACGGGGAGCAGCCGGACGACGACTATGAATGGGATCCGATGTCGGGAGAGCCGTCCCGCCAGTTCCAGACCGCGCACGGGATCGCGGGGGCCCGGGACGGACTCATCTATCTCGCGGACCGGGCCAACAACCGGATCCAGGTCTTCCGGCAGGGCGGCGAGTACGTGATGGAGAAGATCGTGCGTCCGCTGTGCCCGCCCGAGGGCGATCCGGTGCCGTACTGTGGAGGTTCAGCGGCCTTTTCCGTCGGTTTCTCGCCCGACGAGGCGCAGACCTGGCTCTACGTTGCCGACGGGGGGTCGCATGTGATTTTGGTCCTGCGCCGTTCGGACCTTGAGGTCGTGGATGAGTTCGGGGGTCCCGGGGTGGGTCCCGGAGGGCTCGGCCGCCCGCACAACCTGTCCATAGATCCCCAGGGGAACATGTTCGTGGCCGAAGCGGCCGGGCCCATGGTGGTCAACGCCGCCGGAGACAGTGTCCAGGCCGGGTTCAGGGCGCAGAAGTTCGCGGTGCGGGGGGCGGAGGGGAGTTAGCGGCGAGCGAGCGATGGGGATGACGGGATGGATGACTCGATAGGCGACTCAGTTTCTATACGGAGCGCTGTAGATGATTGATGGAGGCATTCCGAGGCGCTTGGCGGCGGCTGGTCTTGCGTTCCTGGCCCTGGCCGGTCCCGTTGGGCTCGTGGCCCAAACGACGGGTGGCTCGCCCGGGCTCGATCGGGTGCTCGCGTTCCCGGCGGCGGTGGCCGAAGAGCGGCTCGATCCCGACCGGGGCGCGATGGGAGCCTGGCAACGCATCCTCAAGCTCCGCACGACGGCGAGTCTGCTGCATGTGACCGCCCATCCCGACGATGAGAACTCCGGCATGCTCACGCTTGCAAGCCGCGGCTGGGGGGCGCGCACCGCGCTTCTGAGCCTGAACCGGGGGGAAGCCGGCGCCAATGCCATCGGTCCCGAGCTCTTTGACGGTCTGGGGCTGATCCGTACGCGCGAGTTGGTTCTGGCGGGCCGCTACTACGGTCTGGACGACCTCTATTTCACCACGGCCGTGGACTACGGCTACTCCAAGTCGGTGGAGGAGGCCTACCGGAGCTGGGACCGGGAGGCGGTCCTGGAGGACATGGTCCGGGTGATCCGGCTGAACCGGCCGCTGGTGGTGGTGGCCCGGTTCCACGGGTCGAGGCGGGACGGACACGGGCATCACCACGCGTCGGGATTGCTGACGCCGGAGGCGGTGGAGGCGGCCGCGGATCCGGGCCGGTTCCCGGACCAGATCGAGCAGGAGGGGCTTCGGCCGTGGCGGGTGCTGCGAACCTACCGCGGTGGAATTCGCGTTGATGAGTCCTTCCACGTGGAGGTGGACGCACGCGGAGAGAGTCCCTGGGTCGGTACCAGCTTTCAGCGATGGGCCAGCCGGGGGCTCGGGCTCCAGCGCTCGCAGACGGCGGGACGGGTGCGCACGGGGGGCGGGCTCTATCGGTATGAGTTGCGGGATGGGGGCGGGGGCGATGGGGGCGCGAGCCGGGACACGCGCGGGCGAGGCGATGAAGGTTTGCCCCCGAGCCAGGCCGAGGATTCCTTCTTTGCCGGTGTGGACACCTCGTTGAACGGGCTCCCCACCCTGCTCGGCGAGACGGCGAGCCCGGAGACCGGCGCGTTGCTGGCGCAGCTTCAGGGACTGGTCGATGAGCTCATCGCCGGGTTCGACTTCCGTGCCCCGGGGCAGTCCGTACCGAATCTGGTGCGGGGTCTCGGTCTGTTGCGCTCCGCGATTGAAGCCTCGACGGCAGCGCCTGAGACAGGGTTCCATCTGCGGCTGAAGGAACGGCAGTTCGAGGACGCCATCGCCGCCGCTGGGGGCCTTCGCGTGGAGGCGGGACTGCCGGGTGGAGCGGCAGGCGCGGTGGTGGTGCCCGGCCAGAGCCTGACGGTCGGAATCGCGGTCGAGGCGTCCGGAGCTGCAGGTGTAGGGGTCTCGGAAGCGCGGATCGTCGACCGGTCCGGGGCCGTGCTGGGCCGGACTTCCGGCTTTGCTCGCACGGGGAACGGTTTTGCGGCCGAGGCGGAGGTGCACGTGCCCGAGGCGGGTGTGCGCGTGCCCGAGACGGGCGCCGATGCGATGGCCGCCGCTCCCTACTTCGCGCGCGAAGGGCTCGCCCGGAACCACTACCAGGTGGCGGACTCGGCGGACCTGCACCTTCCGTGGCGGCGACCCGCCCTGTCGGTTGCCGTCGACCTGGTTGTGGACGGGACGACCATGGTGTACACCGCCCCCCTCACCGCCCCCGTGCCCCGCCTGCCGTACGGGTCGGTGACGCGCCCGGTCGAGGTGCTGCCGGCCGTGTCGGTCGTGGTGGACCCGGCGGTGCGGGTGGTTCCGGTGGGCAGTACGGGCGCGCCCCCCGGCGACGCACGACCGGGCGGTCCCACCCCCACACCAGAGCGCCCCACCGCGCGGGTGAACGGACAACGGGACCGTCCCACCTCCACATCCGACCGCCCCGCCCCAGAGGGTCTCGCGGCCGCATCTGCCCCACCCGCCCAGACCGCCCCCATCCCCATCCACGTGCGCGTCACCGCCAACACCGCCCCCCTCCCCGTCACGACCCGCCTGGAAGTCCCGGCCGGCTGGGCCGCCGCGCCCGCCACCGTGGCGCACGACTTCGCCCGCCCGGGCGAGGTCGCCGAGGTGGCCTTCGAGGTCGCCCCGCCGGACGGGTGGGAGGGCGCCGCCACCATCGAGGCGGTGTCGCGGGCAGGCGGGCGCGAATACCGCACCGGCTACCAGACCATCGACCACCGCGACCTCCGTCTGGCGCGGCTGTGGCGCCCCGCCACCACGACCGTGCGGTCGGTATCCGTCGCCCGCCTGGACGGCGCGCGCGTGGGATACGTGATGGGGGTCGGCGACGAGGTCCCCACCGCCATCGAGGCGCTGGGTGCACAGGTCGAAATGCTCGACGCGCCCGCCCTCGCCGACCCCGCGTCGCTCACCCGACTGGACGCCATCGTGGTCGGCACCCGGGCGTACGCGGTGCGCGAGGACCTGCTGGAGCACAACCAGCGCCTGATCGAGTACGCGCGCGCCGGCGGCCACCTGGTGATCCTCTACCAGACCCAGGAGTTCGTGCCCGGGGAGATGGCCCCCTACCCCGCCTCCCTCCCGCGCGGCGCGGAGGAGGTCTCCGAAGAGGACGCCGCAGTGCGCCTGCTGCAGCCGGCCCATCCGTTCATGACAACGCCCAATCGCATCACCGAAGCCGACTTCGACGGGTGGGTCGAGCAGCGCGGGTCCAAGTTCTTCACCGAGTGGGACGCCGCGTACACCCCGCTGGTGGAAACTCACGACCAGGGGCAGGCCCCGCAGGAAGGGATCTGGCTCACCGCCGAAATCGGCGGGGGCCACTACACCTACCTGGCCCTCGCCCTGCACCGCCAGCTGCCCTACGGCGTGCCGGGCGCGTACCGCATCCTCTCCAACGTGCTCTCCCCGGGTCGCTGAACCCCTGACCCATGGCCCTGACCTCCCTCGACTGGATCGTCGTCGCCATCTACGGCGCCGTGGTCCTCGCCATCGGCTTCGGCATGGCGCGGCGCGCGAGCGGCAGCGTGGAGAACTACTTCATCGCCGGACGGTCACTCCCCTGGTGGCTGGCGGGCACCTCCATCGCGGCGACCTGGTTCGCCAGCGACGCGCCGCTCGCCACCGCCGCACTGGTGCGCCAGCAGGGCATCTTCGGGAACTGGCTGTGGTGGTACGAGGCGGCCGGCATTCTCATGCTGACCTTCTTCTACGCCCGTCTGTGGCGCCGCGCCGGGGTCATCACCGACGCCGAGGTGATCGAGATCCGCTACGGCGGCGCGCCCGCCCGCATCCTGCGCGCCTTCTCCGCCGTCTACCAGGGACTGATCAGGAACGCCGTGGTGATGGGCTGGGTCATGCTGGCGATGGTGAAGTTCAGCAGCGTGCTCCTGGGATGGGACCCCGCGCTCACCCTGACCGTCTGCGTCGGGCTGGCGCTGGCCTACACCGTGGCGTCGGGGCTCTGGGGGGTCGTGGTCACCGACCTGATCCAGTTCATCGCCGGCATGCTCGGCGCGCTGACCCTCGCCGGCATCGTGCTGAACCGCTTCGGCGGCCCCGCCGCCATGGCCGAAGCCATCCGGAACGTCCCACAAGCCCCTCCCGGCGCCCTCGACCTGGTGCCGACCGCAGCCAACGCCTCCTCGCTCGAGATGGTGTCGTTCCTCTGCCTGATCGGCATCCTCTGGCTGAGAAGCGGACAGGGCGACGGCTACGTGGCCCAGCGCCTGTTCGCGACCCGGGACGAGCGCCAGGCGGTGAAGGCGTCGCTCTGGTTCGCCTTCGCTGGAACGGTCCTCCTTACATGGCCCTGGATCGTGGTCGGTCTCGGATCGCTGCTGGTCTTCCCGCCCGCGGCCATGGACGCCGCGCTCGCCGCCGACCCCGAGCTCGCCTACCCCATGATGATCCGCGACCTCATGCCCGCCGGGCTCAGGGGACTGATGGTCGCGACCTTCCTGGCGGCCTTCATGAGCACCATGGACACGCACCTGTGCTGGGGCGCGTCGTACATGGTCAACGACGTCTACCGGCGCTTCATGCGCCCCGGCCGCTCCGAGCGCCACTACGTCGCGGCCTCCCGGGTCGCGGTCGTGCTGCTGGCCGGGGTCGCGGCAGTGGTGGCCTGGCAGATGGACTCCATCCAGCGCGGCTGGATCTACATCATCGAGATCACCGCGGGCATTGCGCTGGTCTGGCTGCTCAGGTGGTACTGGTGGCGGGTCAACGCCTGGGCGGAGATCGCCGCCATGGCCGGCTCGGTCGTGCTGGCCAACACCCGGGTGCTGCTCGGGCTGATCGAGCCCGTTGTCCCCGGCGCCGTGCTCCAGGCCGTCGACGTCATGTACGCGCCCGGGATGGACCTCGTTCGCGGCGTGATCATCCTGATCGTCTGCACCGTTCTCTGGGTAACGGTCGCCCTGGCGACGAAGCCCGAGTCCGACGAGGTGCTGGACGGCTTCTACCGCAGGGTGCACCCCGGCGGCTGGTGGGACCGGGTCGCGCGCCGCACCGGCGTCACCACGAACGACCCGTCGGCGGGCCGCATGTGGATGGGCTTCCTGCTCGGGGCGCTCTTCGTCTACGCCAGCCTGCTCGGCGTCGGTTATCTTCTGACCGGGAAGGCCATCGCGGGCACGCTTCTTGTTGTCGTCTCACTGGGCGCGGGTGCGCTGGCGGTTCGGAGCGCGCACGCCAACGCCGGAGAGACTCCCGCGGGCACCGCGTCCTGACCGCGCACGCGTTATCCGGATCAGTGACCGCGGCGGAGAGTACCAGCGATCCCATCCGGGGAAGCCATCCCGATGACCGAGGAACGATCCCAGTGAAGGAAGCCATCCGATGAAAGTCGTCCTGGTAGGCGCCGGAAGCCGCGAGTTCGGACCCGCCTCCATCCGCGATCTGCTGCTGAGCGATGCGCTCTGCGAGAGCGGGCTCGACATCGTCCTCATGGACCTCGACGCGTCCGAACTCCCCCGGATGAAGGCCTACGCGGAAGCCGTCGCCGAGCGCCTGGGCCGCTCCCCCCGGCTATCCGTCACGACCCGCCTCGCCGACGCGCTCCCGGGCGCCGACGCGGTCGTGATGGCCATCGAGCTCGACCGCTACTACTACTGGGCCCAGGACTTCCACATCCCGCGCACCTTCGGCTTCCCCCAGATCTACGGCGAGAACGGCGGGCCCGGCGGGCTCTTCCACGCGCTCCGCAACATGGGCCCGTGCGTCGACGTGGCGCGCGCGATGGAGGCGCACTGCCCGGACGCGTGGCTCCTCAACTACACCAACCCGCTCACCAAGCTGTGCGAGGCCCAGTCGCGGCTCACGGACGTGCGCGTGGTGGGTCTCTGCCACGGGGTCTTTCACGGCATCGAGCAGATGGCCCGCATCCTCGGCGTCCCAACCGGACAGCTGGACGCCCGCGCCAGCGGCATCAACCACTTCACCTGGTTCGAGTCGGTGCGCGACCGCGAAACCGGCGAGGACCTCTATCCGCGCCTCAGGGAGCGCGAGCGCGAGGCCCACCTGCTGCACGACTGGGACGAGATCGCCCTCAGCCGCATCCTGTTCCGCGTCTTCGGCCGCTTTCCCAGCCCCGGCGCCAACCACATCGGCGAGTATCTGGGATGGGCGCAGGAGTTTCTCGGCAGCAGCGCGGTCCAGTTCTTCTACGATCCCGTCGAAGGCGCGCCCTGGGAGACCGGCGAGGTGCCGACCTGGATCTACAACCTCGCGGACCATCCCACCGACATGCCGGCGTTTCCGGGCGGCCCGGTGCCCCGCATGAAGCCGACACGGGAGCAAAGGGCTGCCGCGGCCGAGGCGCGGGCGGCACGCGCGGAAGGAGATGCCGGAAACGCGGACGGCTCCGGGCGCACGGATGGCGGATCCGGGAACGGAATCGGCGCAGGATCGGGAGACGGAACCGGCGGCGGCTCCGGGGCCGACGCATCCCCGGGCAACGGACCGGCCTCGGTGGGCGGACTGGAGTTCCCCGGCCCCCTGACCCCGTCCGGCGAGCTGGCCGTTCCGCTGCTGGAGGGCATCCTGTGCGGCGTCGAGACCTATCTCGACGCGGTGAACATCCAGAACCGGGGCCATGTTCCGGGCCTCCCCGACGGCTCCGTCGTCGAAGTGCCGGCGCGCGTGGACGCGAGCGGGCTCCATCCGCGCAAAATGGGACGGCTGCCCGAGGGGATCCTGTCGCTGCTGCGCACCCAGACCAGCATCCACCAGCTCCTCGTGGATGCCTTTGCGCGCGGATCCCGGCAGACCCTGCTTCAGGCGCTGATGCTCGATCCCACAACGCATTCCTATCGTGCCGCGGTCAACCTCATCAACGAGATGTTCCGCGTGCAAGGGGATGTGCTGCCGGAGATGGGGTGGTAGCGGGAAGCGCGTGATGAAGCGTCACTTCCGTTTGCCGGATCGAGCCGCGGACAATCCGGGCGGGCGCATGACACCGTGACCAGGAGACGCCCACCGTATCGGCGCAGCCTTCATCACGATGTCGCCGTGATCCGCACCTACAGCTACCGCTACCAGGGCGAGGTGGCGCGCGCGATCCTCGATGCGGCGGGCATCCCCTGCGTGCTGCAGGTGGACGACTCGGGCGGTTCCGAGATCGGCATGGCGTTCGCGAACCCGGCCCGGCTACTGGTCAGGGTCGAGGATCTGGAGCGGGCGGAAGAGCTGCTGGAGTGAGAAGCGGGGCCCTGCGGGATCGAGGCCGCTCGGCGGGAGCGTCCCGTTCCTCGGCCGAGCCGCCTACCGCACCGGGCGGGCGTACCAGCCGCCCCAGACGGCCTTCCACCGCCGGAAGAGCGCGATGAAGAGCGGATTGGTCCAGACGAGGGTCTTCCACACAGGCCACTCGTCGAAGCGGCGACTGGAAGGTCTCACGCGCGGCGCCCGAATCACGCGAACACTGCCCCGCGTCTTCCGCGCCAGCTTCCTCAGCTCCGCGTAGAAGTCGGTATCCTCGCCCATCCAGACATCCTCCGGATAGCCGCCCACCTCGTCGAACGCTGACCTGCGGCAGAACTGGGTGGCCCCCTGTACCAGCGGGATCACCGAGGCCAGCACCCGCCACGCCCGCAGGTGCAGCCGGACAACCAGACGCCGCGGATGGTGTTCGGTGTCCACGCCGCCGCCGAGGCACTGCGGATCGCCCATGGTCTCGTGAATGACCTCGATGAGGTCGCGCGGGATGTGAACGTCCGCGTCCACGAAGACCAGCACCTCGCCCGAAGCACGGCGCGCCCCCGTGTTGCGCGCGCGGCCGATGCTCCGGACGGGTTCGTGAACGACGCTCGCACCCCTGTCCAGCGCGATGGCGGCGGTAGCGTCGGTGCTGTCGTTGTCGACGACGATGGTCTCGACGCCCACGCCGGATCGCGCGCGGACCTGATCCGCGGCGGCTCGGATGGAGTCGAGGGTGGCCGGGAGCCATGCCTCTTCGTTGTGGGCGGGGACGATCACCGAGATCATGACACTCTGCCGCTTCCGATCGGCGCGCAGGCCGGGGTCGGATCAGCGAATCGGCACCCGGATCCAGATCTGATGGGTCAGCACGGTGACATCCTGGAGGGTCAGCGCGCCCCGGGGCGCGGCGATGAAGTCCGGGGACGACAGCGGTTCCGCTGCTGCCATCTCCTCCTGGGGGAAGAACTCATCGATGCCGGGGAAGCCGGTGCCCGACGTGATGCGGGTGCTCGAGTGCAACTCGAAGTCGCGGGAGCGGAAGTGGACCCCGAACGAGGGCGTCCACTCCGTCCACGCCTCGTCCTGATCGCGCGAAGTGGCTTCGACATGGTCGTCCTGCTCCAGGTGGTAGGCGTAGGACCGAGCCTCCAGGCCCAGCTGGAAGCCGAACCTGTCGTAACGCTGTGAGAACCCGGACCGCAAGACGACGTTGGAGAACGTGAAATGGTTCTCGATCGTCATGTCCCCGATTTCCAGGACGCCCCTGGGCGTTTCCATGCGACGATCGGCCTCCTGCCAGGTGTGGCTCCAGATGGGCTGGTAGGCGACGTCGATGCCGAAGGAGGTCGACTTCCGGTGGCGCCCGATGCCGAAGCCCATTTCGTAGGCCCAGGTCGTCCCCGGGTCGCGCGGGATGTTCTGGATCTCGTAGTTGGGGATCTTGGGATGTGACTTGTGATTCGCGGTCAGGGTCGCGCCGATGCGCCATCCTTCCGCCCCCAGCTGCCGGTCCCACTCGAGGTGCCCGCCCAGCGTGCGGGTCTTGTCCTCGTTGAGCTCCTCCCGGAACTCGAACGTGGGTTCCCAGGTGACGGTGTCCCGGGCGACGACGTCGGCGTAGTGCACCTCGTGCTCCATGGAGACCCGGTTGTGGATGAACGTGAGGCCGATGCGGTCCCGCTCTCCGTCACGGAAGACGCCCGCGCGCAGGTCGGTGACGGCGCCCTGCTGGTCAATGCGGTCGGCTCCCGCGTAGAGCTGGTCCACGCCGGTCATCATGTTCAGACCCGCCCGGAAGACGGCGAGCCCGACCGACCAGTCCGAGTCGGCCAGCTTCCGGCCGATCGCCGCGCGCCCGTACAGGTTGCGCGCCGACCGCTCCGACAGCCGCCCGGGCCAGAAGCCGCCCCGCCGACTGCCGCTCAGCTGCTGGAGCGCAACCGATGCCCCTCCGAACCAGGCGCCGTCGCGCAGGAGACCCGTGAAGGGGAAAGTCTTCCCGCCGCCGCCCTCGTCGGACACTCCGTAGAAGGTCGGGGCTCCGATGATGACGGACTCCTGGATGAACATGCCCTTCGCGGGATTCGACCAGAGATCGGCGATCGAGTCGTCCACGGCGATAGTCGTGCCGGCCATCCCAAGCGTTTCCGACGGTACGGTGAGGAACTGGTCGCCGCTCGCGACCGGGACGGTGCGGATGGGGATGAGCTGGGCGCTGAGCGGGGAGAAGGAAAGAAGGGAGGCAATCAGGATTGCGATGGGCGCCGGGATGCGATTCCGGGGCTTGCTGGTCTTATTCCGGGACATTTTTCCGAACCACGTTCTTGATGATGAGTCTGCCCTCAGGCAGGTGGCGACGTACATCCGAAGAGCGACCGGGAGGCCCGGTTTGTGACGGATGGCCGAAGGCCGGGCTTGAGGATGCAGGGGTGGGACGTCAGAACGTGACCGCGACCCCGATCACCGGCAGAAAGGGACGCTCTGCGAGCGGGGTCAGGGAATCCGCCCGCCAGGGTTGGAAGGCGTAGAAGAGGGCGTCGCGACGTCGCAGGGCGTTGAGCACGCGCAGATAGGGGCGGACGCTCCAGTCATGGCCGCCCCACTGGGCGGTCAGCCGGGCGTGCAGTTCGAAGTCGAGGCGGAGGAAGTCGTCGTCCAGTCCCTCCAGAAGCGGCGAATCGGCGGCGACGGGACGCTGGGGCGGGGTTGCACCGGGGTCCGGCGGCGGTTCGGCGGGCGCGGCCGCCTCCTGGCCGAAACTCAGGGAGCGGAAGGGGATCGCCGTATACGGGAGGCCGGCGCCGTATGCAACGCGGAATTCCCCGCGCACCGGTCCCCAGAGTTCGCTCGACACTCCGGCGGTGAGCAGGTGGCGGCCGGCGAAGTCGCTGCTGTAGCCGGACAGGTCGCGGTCGGACCAGAACCAGGAGAGTCCGTATCCGAGCCAGATCACCTCTCTCTCGCCGGCGCTGCTCAGACGGAGGTCCACCCCGGAACTGCGGATCGATTCGCCTCCGCTGGATGCCGCCGCCAACCCCTCGTACCCCTTCCAGAAGCCGTGCAGCCCGAAGCGCACGCGCCCGGCCAGCAGCTGGTCCAGTGAGACCACGACGTGGTCGGCCCGGGCGACCGGGAGGAGCTGGGGCGCGGACAGGTCGGAGGACACGACCTCCTGGAGCGTACGCTCGACCTCTACGTCCGGGGTGCGTGTGGGTTGGTGGTAGCGCCCGACCGCCACGCTCAGGAGCGCGCGCGGGTCGAAGGCCCAGGCGAGACGGGCACGGGGCGCAAGGGCCAAGTCGCCATCCGGGAAGAGGTCGGCGCGCACGCCCGCGCGCAGCGTGACCTCCGGCGCGAGCAGTCGGACGGCGTCGACATGGAGGCCGGTGGTGGTGTGGGTGGCGTTGGTGCTGCTGCCCAGGCCAGCGGCTGGATCGCGCGCGCCGTACTCCGCCTCGATGGAATTGTGGGACAGCCCGACGACCGTGCGCGCGGCGGGTCCGCCCCATTCCACTTCGGCGAGCAGACGGGCGCGCCGGTTGGCGCCGGTCGCAAGCAGCGGGCCGGCCACGGGCACCGAGTCGGTACTCGCCGGCTGCAGCGGAAGCGAGGCGTCGTAGTCGCTGACGGCCGCCAGACCACGTACGCGAGCGCTTCCGGCGGCGCCTTCGTAGCTGAGCGAGAGGGCGCGATTCGACCAGGTTGCGTCGTCGGGCGCGGCTTCGTAGTCGAGAAGCACCGCCTCGGAATTGCGGAAGGCGGTGATGCCCATGCGATGATCGTCGCGGGGTTCGTACTCCGCCGCGAGCAGCAGGTCCGAGTACCCGTAGGGACGGTCGCCGCCCAGTGGTCCCGCTCCGACGTCGTGGAGCCCGCGCGCCGAGGCGAGAAAGCCGCCCCGCGCGCCCAGCGGCCCCTCCACCGCGCCCGACGCGGTGAGCAGATCGATGGCCGCGGAGGCGCGCAGCCGGTCGCGGCGGGGCGAGCGGGTGCGGAGGTCGAGGATGTGGGTCAGGCCACCGTCGTAGCGGGCTGGCGCTCCGCCCCGGTGGAGCGCGGCGGCCCCCAGCAGCGCCGGCTCGAACCCGGGCATCAGCCCGGCCACGTGAAACGGGGTGTAGACGGGCGCGCCGTCCAGCAGCACGAGCTTCATGTCGGCGGTGGAGCCCCTCAGGTAGAGCACGTCGGTGGCGCTGGCGGGATCGTTGCCGGGCAGCGCGCGCACCGCCGCGGCCAGCGCCGGATCCCCCACCCCGGGGGTCAGGTCGAGCGCCTGGATCTCCAGTTCCGGTATGGGCCGCGGTCGTCCGGGCTCGTCTGCGGTGGAACTCCCGCCTGGCAATCGGTCGGCCCGGACCTCGACCGGGTCGAGGCGCAGCGGCCGGCCGGTTAGCGCGAGGTCGACGCGCACGGCCGCGTCCGCTGCCAGGGTGACTTCGACCGCGATCGCCTCGTACCCGGGATGGCGCACCCGCATGGTCACCACGCCGGGCCCGAGCCCGCCCAGCAGATACCGGCCATCCTCGCCCGCCTGCACCCACCGGCGACCCGCCGGCGTCTCGACCGCCAGCAGCGCGTGCGGGAGTACGCCGCTACGCCCGCGGAAGACCCCGGTGACCCTTCCGTACACGGAAGCGCCCGCGGTGTCCGAGGCGCTCTGGGCGGGCACCCGCGCCAACCTGACCAACGAACCGGAGGATCCGGCGGCCGAGCCTGCCGGCATGACAACTCCGGGCGGAAGTGCGGCAACGGCCGACGGGAGAATCCCGGTCGGCACCAACGCGCAGGCGAAGGCGACCCGCAACCATTGTTTCATGCCGGGGCCCCTGCCGCTCAATCCGGCACCTGGAACGTCACCAGGCTTCCGCCGTCGGCGACCCCGGTCGGTCCCGCCACCTCCACCCCGGCCGCGTCCACTACGAGGTACACGTCCCCGTTCACAATCAGCGTGGCCGGCACCACCCCGTCCGGCAGCTCAACCGCGACCGGGCCCGCAACGATGCTGGCCCTCACTTCCCCGCCCCCGTAGGAGAACTCGCTGCCGGTCGCGGCCAGCACGCCGACGGCCCGGTCGGCGACCCGGCGCACGTCGATGACGGTGCCGGGCACGACGTTCTCAAGCCGCACGACCACCGGTCCGGCCAGCACCTCCATCCGCCCGCCGACCTGGCCCGGCAGTTCCGGCCCCGGGGAGGTCGGCGGGGCCGGCGGCGCACCCCCCGAGAAAACCCCCGGGATCCATCCGTTGAACGGACCGGGAAGCGCGGAGAGCGCCCCCGCGCCGATGAGCACCAGCACGGCCGCCCGTCCCAGCCAGCGGATCGTCCAGACAGTCCCACGCCCTTGTGTTCCCCGGACCGCATCCGGTCGACCGCGCCCGATCGGCTCGACCCGGGCTCCGGTTCCCGCAGCCACATCCGAGCGCCCGCGACCCGCGGCATCCTCCACCGCGCACGATCCCGCATCCGCATCCGGTCGCCCACGCCCGATCGGCACCACCGCGGCCGGCTCCGCTCCTGCCGCGCCCTCCTCCCCACCCCGCTCCGCTCCCGATTCCCCTTCCACCCGCACGTCCATCCCGATCGGCACCGCCAGCGCCGCCAGCGCCTTCTCGACCGACTCCGCGCGTGACCGGGCATCCTCCAGGGTCCGCGCACACGCGGCGCACTCGTCCAGATGGGCCAGCACTTCGGCCGCGACCGGCTCCCGGTCGCGCACCGCGAGAATCATCTCTTCCGTCAGGTGGATCATCGTAACGCGTCCTCTTCAGACGGTCTCAGAAGTTCCAGAAAGCGGCGCTCGGCCCGGGCCAGCAGCGTGCCCACCGACCCGGGCGCAACACCGACCTCCCCGGCGATCTCGCGATAGCTGAACCCCGAGTATCGGAGCATCAGGATTTCCCGGCTTCGTCGAGGCATCCGTCCGAGCATTTCCCTCACTCGTTTCCGCTCTTGCTCGCGCTCCAGAGCGCGGTCGGTCTGCTCGGGCTCGGCCTCGTCCAGGGGATTGGAGGCCAGCAGCCGCTGGCGGTTCCGGGCCACTTTGTCGCCATCGAGTATCAGGTGCCTCGCGGTTGTGAACAGCCAGGCTGCGGGATCGGCGGGAGGCTCCTCGACGTTGCGTCGCCAAAGCCGCACCATCGCTTCCTGCACGATGTCCTCCGCCGTGTCCGGGTCTCCGCACCGGTACGTGCAGTAGCGCAGCAGCTTCGGCTTCAGTTGCTCGAAGATGTCGCGAAAGGCCTCTGGCTCCACCCGAGCCGCTCTCCTTTGTGGCGTCTTGTCGTCCGGGAAACGACCGGGAGACGGAAAATGTGACGGATCAGCCCGCCGCTTCGGCGGCGTCCGGCAATCGACGTGGCCATCCCTCCGCGTCCTACTACCAGCGCTCGCCCGCCACCGTGCCCCGAACGGCTTGCGGAAAACCTCCGGAGTGTAGAGCGTTCAGGTCGGCTCCCGGGAAGCCTTTTCGCGCGGGGGCGGCCGACGCGGAGGTCTGGCCAGGGATGGGTGAACGAGGACGACACGGGGAACAATGACTTTCTCTCGCAGGCGCGTCGTCAGTTCCCCGCCCCGCAGCCTCGCGTTCGCGGCGACCCTCGTGGCGGCCGCGTGCCTGGCCCCCGCGGCACTCAATGGCCAGGTGCCAGCGGCCGATCCCGCCCCGGCCGCGGACGAGTCCCGCACCATCCCCATCGTCATCCCGCGCATCTCCGGGCCCATCGAGCTGGACGGCATCGTCGACGAACCCGCCTGGGACGAGGTGGAGCCGTTCCCCGTCACGGTGTTCAGCCCCACCTACGGGGCGCCGCCCACCGAAACGACCGAGGTGCGGGTCGCGCACGACGACGAATACCTCTACGTGTCGGGACGACTGTACGACTCCGAGCCGGAGGCGGTCCGCACCAACACCTTCTACCGCGACCGCTACAGCGGCGACGATGGCCTGGCCGTCATCATCGACAGCTACAACGACTATGAGACCGGGGTCTGGTTCGTGACCAATCCGGCCGCAAACCGCATCGACCGCACGGTCTTCAACGATGCCCAGGTCGTGCCGCGCGCGGGGATGCCGTCGAACTCCGACTGGAACTCGTACTGGGACGTCGTCACCACCCAGAGCGACGAGGGCTGGTTCGCCGAGTTTCGCATCCCCTTCTCCACCCTCGGCTTCCAGGTCGAGGGCGACGAAGTGACGATGGGCTTCATCTTCTACCGCATCATCGCCCGCAAGAACGAACGCCACACCTTCCCCGACCTCGATCCCCGCTGGGGCGGGATCGCCTTCGCCAAGCCCTCGCAGGCGCAGCGCATCGTCCTGCGCGGCGTGCAGCAGTCCACTCCCGTGTACGTGACGCCTTACGCGCTCGGAGGCCTGACGCAGACGCCGCGGCTCGCGGACGGCCCCATGGGCCCGGAATCCATCTGGGAAACGGACCAGAACCAGTCTCGCGAGCTTGGGCTCGACATCAAGTACGCCCCGACATCGAACCTGGCGCTGAACGTCACCGTGAACACCGATTTCGCCCAGGTGGAGGCGGACAGCGCGCAGGTGAACCTCGAACGCTTCGCGCTGTTCGTCCCCGAGAAGCGCCAGTTCTTCCAGGAGCGCTCGGCGACCTTCGATTTCAACACCGGCGGGCCCTTCAACCGCCTCTTCTACAGCCGGAGGATCGGCCTCGACGACGGGGACATCGTGAGGATCTTCGGGGGCGTGCGCGCCGTGGGACGCGCGGGCGGCACGGACTACGGGCTCCTCAACATGCAGACCGCCGCCCACGGCGAGCGCTCCTCGGAGAACATGGGCGTGCTGCGGGTGCGCCAGCAGGTGCTGAACCCCTACTCGAACGTGGGTGCGATGGTCACCAGCCGGCTCGGCACCCCCGGACAGGACAACATCGCCTACGGGCTGGACACCTCGCTCCGGCTCACCGGGGACGAGTACTTCCAGTTGCAGTGGGCGCAGACTTTCGACGAGGCCACCCCGGACGTGGACGGGCTGGCGACGGGACTGATCAAGGGCCGCTGGGAGCGCCGGCGCGACGTGGGGTTCACCTACACCCTCGACGCCTCCCGGGTGGGGGCGGACTACAACCCCGGACTCGGGTTCCAGCGTCGCAAGGGATTCAGCTTCGGGGGCGTTGAGGTGGCGTATGGCCAGTTCAAGGACGATTCGTCGGCGATGCTCCGCTCGCGGGGCGTGAGGCTCACCACCCGGCAGTTCTTCCGCAACTCGGACCGGACCACCCAGACGACATTCCTGAACCCGAAGTTCGAGGCCGAGTTCAGGGGCGGCCAGCGTCTGGATGTGGGGCTGGAGTCGCAGTACGAGAGCATCCGGGATGCATTCTCCATCTCGGACGTGGAAGTGCCGCCGGGCGACTACTGGTTCCACGAGCTGAAGGCCAACTTCAACTTCGCGCGCAGCGAGAGCTTCCGGGGCCGCTACAGCGTGTCAGCCGGGAGTTTCTACGACGGCAGCCGGCTGAGCCTGTCCGCAGGTCCGATCTGGAACCTGTCGCGCTATCTGGAGCTCGGCGCGGCGTACTCCGTCAACCGGATCGACTTCTCGGAGCGCGACCAGGCCACGACGACGCATCTGGCGCACCTGAAGGTGGAGGTGGCGCTCAACACCCACTTCGCCGTGAGCGCCTACGCCCAGTACAACGGAGTGGACGACCTGACCAGCCTCAACTCGCGCATCCGCTATCACTTCCGGGAAGGCACGGACCTCTGGATCGTCTACAACGAGGGACTGCTCACGGAGCGCGACGCCAACTTCATCCCGCGGACACCGCTGTCGACCGGGCGGTCGTTCTCGCTGAAGTACTCGCAGACGTTCTCGTGGTGAGGGGGTGAGGACAGGCCCGACTTTGGCGGCGTCTGCAACAGAACCGTGTGGATGGCCGACTTGCATATTGCAGATGCGCTTGGCCGCCGGGGACGATCAGTGCTTTCGCGGTGGGGGAGGTGGAGGTGGATTCTTCGGTGGCGGCCATCCGCCCTGGCGTTTCTCGGGCGGCGGCTTGGGCTGAGGTTCGCGTCGGGGATCAGGTTGTGGCCGGGACACCCGAGGCGGCCTCCTTCCTGTAGTAGGCGTAGGTCGCCTGCTCGGCGGCTACCAGCACGCGTTCGTTTACGCGGTCCTGCGGGCTGCGGGCCGTGATGGCATCGGCCTTTCGTGTCAATTCGATCCAGCGGATGCGGACCGCGGCAGCCGGTGCCATGCTGTCTTCGACACGTTGCCAGAGGTCGGTCCACTCCGTGCGGAGTTCGCCGAATTGCTGGTGCCGGAAGAGTGCCTCGACAATCCGGCTTTGGCCCTGTGTAATCGTGCTGACGGCAAGCACCACTCCCGCCAGTGATACGACCATCTCCAGCCATCCGGGCGCGCCAAGGGCATCAAGATAAGGGCCGACGAAGGCAACGAAGCACCCGAGAATAGCAAGGGTCGAGGCTCTCCGTGTGTGCACTCCAGCCAGCCGACCGTAGTACCGCCGCAGTCGATCGGCGTCCACCCGCCCTTCCCATACGTGCGTGCGTAACTGGTCGGGTATCCTTGTTTCGTCCGCCATGTCTCCTCCTTGGCGCGGGAAGGCGCGACCGTCCTGGATCCTTCTGACGTTACCCATCTAGGCCGAACGCCGTCAACCGACGAGAATCCAATTGTTGCCGATGTCTACCAGGTGGTCCCATCGGGACATGCCGACACAGAAATATCAACTCCGGACACAGCGTCCTCAGCCGCTGCCTGCCCCCAGCGCCCCCGCCAGCACCACCGCCGCGTGCACGGCCTCCCGTCCGCTTCCGTGCGCGATCTGGCTCCGGCAGCTGGTGCCGTCGGCGATGACCAGGGCGTCTTCGGCGGCCGCGCGCACCGCGGGGAGCAGATCCAGCTCCGCCATCTTCATCGACAGCTCGTAGTGCTCGGCTTCGTAGCCGAAGGAGCCGGCCATGCCGCAGCAGCCGGACTTGATGACGTTGGGCTCGAGCCCGGGAATCCAGTTGATCACGCGCGGCGTGGCATCGAAGACGCCGAAGGCCTTCTGATGGCAGTGTCCGTGGATGAAGGCGGAATCTGCGCGCGACGACTGCAAATCGAGTCTGGGCCGGACGCTGTCCTCGTCAAGCACAAGCAGTTCCTCCAGGAGGAGTGCGCGCTCCGCGACCTGCTCTGACTCGGCGCCCGGCAGCATGGCAGGAATCTCGTCCCGCAGGGTGAGCAGGCACGAGGGTTCGAGCCCGACGATGGTAGCATCGCGAACGCGTGGCGCCGAGAGCGCGTCCAGCAACCGCCGCGCCTCCGTTCGGGCCTCTTCCACCAGTCCGGCGTTGAGGTAGGTGCGACCGCAGCACAGGGGACGGGAACCGGTACGCGGCCCGGAGCCATTCGGGGGCCTGGAGCCATGCCGCTTCCGGGCACCCGCCCAAAGCCCCGGACCGGCACCTGCCGCACGCCCGGCCGCCGCTCCCGCTACCTCCACCCTGTATCCCCCCGCCGCCAGCACCTTCATTGCCGCGCGCGCGTTCTCCGGTTCGAAGTATCGGCTGAACGTGTCCACCAGCAGCAGCACATCGGGCTCGGCCCGAGAGGCCGGGGGATTCCGGAAGGGCCTATTCGACCACCTGGGAAGCTCTCGCTCGCGGGCGATGCCGGTGAGCCGCTCGCCCACGCCCCGCAGCAGCCGACTCCGCCCGCCGATGTTGATCAGAGGCGCCAGCCGCGAGCCCCGGGCCGCCAGCCGCGGCAGGTGCGCAAGCGCGAGATCCCGCGCGCCGGCAGGATGCTTCTTCCTGTAGTGGTGCAGGAATTCGACCTTCATGCGCGCCACGTCCACGCCCGCCGGGCATTCGCGCCGGCACGCCTTGCAGCCGATGCACAGGTCGAAGACCTCCTTCATCTCCGGTGAGCGCATCGCGTCGGAGCCGAGCTGACCGGTCAACGCCAGCCGCAGGGCGTTCGCGCGCCCGCGCGTGACATGCTTCTCGTCGCCGGTGACGCGGTAGGAGGGGCACATGGTCCCCGGGTCGGCCTTCCGGCACGCGCCGTTGTTGTTGCACATCTCGGCGGCGCCGGCCAGCCCGCCCCATCGGCTCCAGTCGAGCGTGGTCTCGAAGGGCTTGTGCGCGTAGCCGGGCCGGTAGCGCATGAGGCTGCGGTCGTCCATGCGCGGGGGATCGACGATCTTGCCGGGATTCATGAGCCCGCGCGGGTCGAAAGCCTGCTTGACCTCTCCGAAGGCCGCGGCCAGCCGGCGCCCCATCAGGCCCTCGATGAACTCCGAGCGCACCAGGCCGTCGCCGTGCTCCCCGGAGTGCGATCCCCCCAGGTCGAGCACGATCTCATGCACCTCGGAGGCGATGGCGCGCATGCGGCCCACGTCGGGCGCCTGCTTGAGGTTGAGGGACGGACGCACGTGCAGGCATCCCACCGACGCGTGCGCGTACCAGGTGCCGTCGGCCCTGTGCCCGTCGAACACTTCGTTGACCCGCACACCGAACTCCGCGAGGCGAGGAAGAGGCACGGCGCAGTCCTCCATGAAGGAGACCGGCTTCACGTCGCCGGGGGACGACATGACGATGCTCAGTCCGGCCTTGCGCACGCCCCAGACCCGGGCCTGGTCCGCGGCGGTGAGCGCGCGCCGCATGGGCCCGCGATGGCCCAGATCGCCCATCAGCTGCTCGAGCCGGTTCAGTCCCTCATGTGCGGCCCTCTCTTCGAAAGCCGAGAACTCGACGACCAGGACGGCTCCCGGATTCCCGGGGAAGACCCGCTCCACCACGGGACGGAAGGTGGGGTTCGCGCACGCCAGGCGGAGGACGTTGTCGTCCATCAGCTCGACGGCGGTCGGGTCGAGGGTGACGATGTGCTGCACGGCATCGAGCGCGCTCTCCAGGTCCGGGAAGCGGCAGATGCCCAGCAGGCGGTGCGGAGGCAGGCGGGCCAGGTCGAGTTCGAGCGAGGTGAAGAAGGCGAGCGTGCCCTCCGAGCCCACCAGCAGCGGCGCCAGGTTCAGACCGGGACGCTCCAGGCGATGCAGATTGTAGCCGGCGACGTGCCGGAGCACCTTCGGCACCCGCCGCGCCAGTTCAGCCGCCTCGCGGGAGCGGATCTCCCAGATGTGGCGCGCCAGCGCGTCGTGCCGGCGCCCGCCCTCACCACCCGTGAGCGGGCCGCCCCCCCCCCCCCCCCCCGCGCCCCCCCCCGAAGGGGCGCGCGGCCCCGCCCGCGAGGATCGCCTCGATGGCCCGCACCCGGTCGGCCATGATGCCGTATCGGATCGACCGCGCCCCCGAGCTGTTGTTCCCGGCCATCCCCCCCAGGGTGGCCCGGCTGGCG
>MPMR01000038.1 GCA_002238605.1 BD2-11 clade cluster bacterium bin43
TCGACGGCTCCTCTTCGAGACCGACTCGAGCGAGTCGGAGGGACTCCCAGCCCCAATGGGCCGGCAGAGCCCTGCCAACACCGCCCCGCACCGCCAAACACGTCACCAGCATCCCGCAAATCCGCCCAAATCCCGCGCTAAAGGCTTGACAGAATTGCGCTTACGGGCAGAAAATGGACGAGAACTAGCTAGAGTCCTTCGAGCCGGCGAACTGGATGCGACCGCAGCCGAGCACCGAGTCGCCGTGGAAGGATTCCGCACGAAGATCGAGAGGCACCGAGCGCGAACCTTGCGACGCGAGTCCGAATGAACTGTGGCCCGGGCGTCGCTGAGCGAGGCGGTGGACGGTACCAGGAGGAAGCCCTAACGCAAACGCCCCGGTGGACCGGGTGATCCACCCGGGCGTGGTGGAAACGGGGCAACTCCAGGGGACTCGACCCCCCCGGCGGGAGGGACGGACAGAGTCCGTTCCGGAGGCCGGGGGGACCGGCGCCGAAGCGGTGGCAACGCCGACCACGCCGCCCGCCGGTCAGTACGCGGACTCACCCGCGAAACCGATGGCCTCGACCGGCGGTGATCGGTGGTCGGCGGGAGAACATCCGGCGACTTGGCCGCCTGGGACGTTCGACTCCGCAGAAGTGGCGGAACGATGTTCACCCGGAATCTCTCTAACCGTCGTCACAGTCTTAGGGTCCGCGCTGGCGCTCGAAGTACGTCGGCGCCACGTAGAACAGGGGCACCCCTTCGTACTCGCACACGGTGAGCCCCGCGAAATAGTCGGGGTCGTTCGTCACGCCATCGAACTCGCAGCTAAAGTTGATCGCTCCCTGGGCGTTCGGCGCCTGCCATGCGAACGAAAAGTCGATGTCCGGCCAACAGTAGTCCCCGTGGAACGCACCGCGGATCGTGTCCGGCCGGTGGTAGTTCTCGATGTGGTACGCCCAATCGCCCTTGAACGTGCCCCGCACCTCGACGCGCTCGTACTCCCTGAGTTCCAGTGTCCAGTTTGGTTGGAACGTCGAACTCACCACCCACTTGCCCTGCCACGTCCCGTCAAGCGGCAGGTAGGGTTCACCGCCGCCGACGCTGCCGCACGACTCGACATCGAGCTCGACGTCGAGCTCGATGTCGAGCGTTTCGCAGGAGCTGAGGAGGATCACCACCACCAGAAGGGATCGCGCGGCGTTCATGGCTTCACCTCCGGGACAGGATTCCCTACAGTCGATTACCCACCGGCCGCGGCGCAGGTTCTCTTGAAGCTCTGGCGCCAGTTTCTCTAAGGAAGGGTTGACCCAGGCCGGGGAATTGATCGTGCGGAGAAACTCCCCCCAAGCCATATGAAGGGATTGAGGCTGATGGCGGCGGATTGATCGTACGGCTTTCCCGAGACGCTGGGCAAGGGAGCGAGAACGGGTTGGCCATATCATCGCGTCTCCATCGAACGGAGGAGGCGTGATGATCGTAAGAGAAGCCCCCGGTGACCCTCGGAACGGGTCGGCAAAGACGACTGAATGCGCCGCCGGGAATCCCGCCATTCAAACCCGTTTTCCCGCTTTCGCGGCACGGTCCAGCAGGGTCCAGTACAACGGCAGGACACGCAGATCGTGCAGCCCCGTAAGACTTTATACGACTTTCTGCCGGGATTCTGGCTACCTCCAGTCCGCTGTTCCGGCGCGAGGGCGGGGCCCGAGCCGGAGCAGGAATCGCAACGAGTGTCAGGCGAGACGCCGGCGATGCGCGCCCGGAGCCGAAGCAGCGGCGGGCGGATGCGGTGGGGCTATTGGCGGAGCGGGCGCTGGCGGCCGGGTTCGGAGGTAGCGAACTCGGCGACGAGCTGAAGACTCGATCCCACGGCGATGGGCCCCGTGGCGAGGCGCCCCTTTCGCAAGACGACGCGCTCCTTGCCCAGGACGACGCGCTCCTTGCCCAGGACGAGGCGCTCCTTGCCCAGGGCGAGGCGCCCCCATCCCGTGACGATGCGCCCCAATCCGAGGACGAGCCGCAGACTCGATCCCGCGAGGAGTGGCAGCCCCGATCCCGCACCGAACCGCCCGCCTCGCGCGGCGTCGAATCGGGCACCCGCGCGGAGCGCTACCAGGTGATGGTCCATTGCGACGCGGCGACGCTCGCGGCGGAGGGCGAGCCCGGACGCTCGGATCTGGACGGGATCCGCGTTTCCGCGGAGACGTCGCGGCGCATGGCGTGCGATGCCGCGGTGGTGGCGATGGTCCACGCGAAGGATGGCTCGTTGCTGAAGGATAGCTCGCTGCTGAACGTCGGACGCCGGACGCGCACCATTCCTCCGCACATCCGGCGTGCGCTGGAGGAGCGCGACCGCGGATGCCGCTTCCCCGGGTGCGGCTGTCGGTTCACGGAGGCGCATCACGTGAAGCACTGGGCCGACGGGGGTGAGACGAGCCTACGGAACACGCTGCTGCTCTGCCGGCGGCACCATCGCGCCGTTCACGAGGGACAGGTGAAGGTGTCGGTGAACCGCGATGGGACGGTGCTCTTCGTCACCCCCAGCGGGAAGATACTGGCGGACGCGCCGGGCAAGCCGAGATCGGCAGACACGCTGGGCAAGCCGAGATCGGCGACGGCGCCGGGCAGGCCGAGATCCGCGACCGTGCCGGGCAAGCCAACATCGGCGACCGCGCCAGGGCAGCGAGGCGAAGGGGAAGCACAACCGCCCACGCAGCAGGGGTGGGAGGACTTGCCTCGCGTCCCATCCGTCCATCCCGGCGCCCCGCCGATGAGCAAGACCGTCGCCCTCTCAAACGGGGCCGCGCTCTACCGCGATTCCGATATCCCGTGGGAGATCGAGGCCAGGGCGCGCGAAGCTGTGGAGGAGTCTCTGGAATGACGGCTTCGTCCCCTCGGTAGAGCGTATCGCCCGCGATCGGGCGCACTTCTCCCCGAGATCACCGGAGGAGCCAGCCTCCGGACTGGCAGCAGACGCCCATCAGAGCTGCGGAAACCACGCGGGAAATGATCTCGTGGACACGCGCCGGAGCGGGAGATGATCTCGTGGACACGCGCCGGAGCCGGGAGATGATCTCGTGGACACGGCGCCGGAGCGGGAGATGATCGCGTGGCTCCCCGCGCCGGAGCGGGAGATGATTGCGTGGCCCCCGCGCCGGAGGGGGAGATGATCGCGTGGCCCTCGCGCCGGAGGGGGAGACGATTGCAGGCACCTGCGCGCCAGCCGAAACTCACGGACTGTACACGTAAACTACCGGCAGCCTGGACACGTCGGTGACGCTGTTGTCCGTGTGGTGGTAGATGTTCATCCGTCCCGTGCCGCAGTCGCCGAAGGCGTCGCAGGATACCGTCCCGACCAGGCCGCTCATCGAGGTAGCTCGCACCTGCGCGCGCAACGCGGCCCGGTCGATGTGCAGTCTGTCGCCCTCCTCCACGGCGACGGACTGGATGGCCGACAGAAGCATGGTGGTCGCGTCATAGGCGTGCGCCCAGTAGGGCGACTGAGGGAAACCGCCGTGCCTGGCCTCGAACGCGGCGAGAACCTGCTGCCCGCTTCTTCCGGTCCGCTCGTTCACGTTTGAGCCGAAGTCCGATTCCGGGCCGGCGAAGTAGATCCCCTCCGACTGGGGCGTTTCCAGGAACGCGGAGACCAGCAGCGCGGCAGCTGATATCAGGGTGGTCCCTTCGAGCCCGTCGAAGGCCCGCGCCTGCGCGGCAAATGCCGATCCTTCCGTCACGAACAGCGGAAAGAAGATGGCATCCGGGCCGGCGGCCGCGAACTCCGCGAGAACGTCCGTCATGTCGGTGTCGCCCTTGTCGATTTCGGCCCGGGTCGGCACTTCGCCCCCGAGGGCCGAGAACGCGTCTGCGAACGCCGCCACCAGGGCGGACGTGTACGGGTCACCGTCGTGCACGGTGGCCACGCGCCTGAGTTCCAGCTGGTTGTACACGAAGTCCGACAGGGCCCGTGCCTGGTGGAGGTCGTTGGACGACACGCGAAAGTATCCCGCGTGATGGTCGGCATCCGGGGTGCCGGCCAGGTCCGAGGTGAGCCGCGGCGAGGTGTTGCTGGGCGAAATCATGACCAGACCCGCATCGGTGACGACGGGCGATGCGGCCACGGCCGCGGCCGAGCAGTTCGTGCCGATGACGCCCGCCACCTGCGGATCTCCGACGATTCCACCCGCCCCCGCGCGGCCGCCCTCCGGCGAACAGCTCGTGTCGATCGGCTCCCCCAACTCGACCGCGCGCCCGTGGATGGAGCCCATGTCCTCGGCGGCGAACTCGGCCCCCTGCCGGGACACGGCGCCAAGCGTCGGCGCGACCGTGACCGAGAGCAGCATGCGGAGCCGCACGGCCTCGCCCGCCTCCAGCGTGACCGCGCCCAGCGGGCCGGGCTCGAATTCAACCGGCGGCTCGACCGGCGGCTCAACCGGAGGTTCGACCGGTGGCTCGGTCGCATCACGGCATCCCGACAGGGCGAGAACCGCTGCCAGCGCCGTACCGAGTGGAATGATGTGCCTGTGCATGAGAACCGCTCCTCCCTGGTCGTTTCTCGTGACCTGATCCTGGTCGTTTCTCGTGACCTTGATGTTGTCCACCGGCGCGGACGAGCGGTGCCGGTACCTGCCGTTACTCGGGGCCCGGTTCGCCCATGGCGCGGCTGACCACGGATGAGCCCCAACGCCGCGCCCAACGTAGCGCCACGCTTGCGGTGACGGCCATCGTGGCGGCCAGTAGGTTGAACAGAATGTCGACGGGGTCGAAGACCCGGCTGGGGATGAGCCTCTGGATCCCCTCGTCGATGAGGCCGACCAGGGAAGCCGCCACGATCGCGAGCAGCGCCGGCACGGGGACCCGGCGGCCCTGTCTGGCGCGCTCCGTCAGCGCCTCTTGGATGAAGACGGCGACCACGCCGTACTCCACCAGGTGGGAGCGCTCCGTCGGCACCGACATGCGCACGATGATCAGCAGGTACGCCGCCGCGACGCCCAGGGCGACCGCGATCTCGGCGCCTCCCGGACGGACCTTGAGCCCCTGCGTAATGACGGTCAACAGAACGAGAAGGCAACCGGCCAGGAAGAGCCACACCGAGACGAAGTCGTTGCCCAGATAGTCGACCAGCGTGCGTGCCAGACCGAGCGTGGAGTAGATCGCGGCAACGACAACCGCCGTCCACAACCAGAGGCGGCGTTCCCGCTTTGAAGAGAAAAGGGAGGGCACGCGAAACGCCTACATCACCGGCACCATCCCCGCCTGCGATACCAGGATCAGCAGAGCGCGCTGGATGCCGACGGGGCCGTTGTGGTTCATGAAGAACTCGGCGAGCGAGTGCGAGTTACCGCCCGCGCCGCCGCCGCCGATGGTGACCGACGGGATGCCGAGCGAAATCGGCGTGTTGGAGTCGGTCGAGGAGCGACGGAGCGACGTGATGCCGCCCATGAGCTCGGTGGCCGCCAGCGCCCGCTGGATGAAGGGGTGATCCTCGGGGATCTCGCCGCTGGGCCGGTTGCCGATCATGGTGATCTCGAGGGTCAGCTCCTCGCCCCGGGCGCGCACCGCGTTGGCTTCCTCCAGCCCGCGCCGCATCGCCGCCTGGAAGACCGCGTCGATCTCCAGCAGCGCCTCGGGGCTCTCCGAGCGCATGTCGATCTCCATCCAGGCCTCGAAGGGGATCGAGTTCACGGAAGTGCCGCCTCCCACGGTGCCGACGTTGTAGCTGGTGCGCTGGGCCGCGTTGTCGGTGTAGCGCTTTGCCTCGGCGTCGAAGGCGGCCACGGCGCGCCCCAGGGCGTGGATGGGGTTTCCGAGCCCGAACGCTCCCCAGGAGTGCCCGCCCGGCCCCTTGAAGGCGACCCGGTAGCGGTGCGAGCCGAGGCCGGCGTTGGTCACCCCGCTGTGCCCGAGCCCGTCGATGGAGATGAACGCGCTGAAGTCGGGCGAGCCCTCGCGGAAAAGGTGCTTGACCCCGCGAAGATCGCCGGTGCCTTCCTCGCCCACCGTGCCCACGAACCAGATGTCCTGCTCGGTCTGGATGTCGGCGGCGTTCATGGCGCGCAGCACCGCGAGCACGGCCACCAGGCCGCGGGTGTCGTCGGCGATGCCGGGCGCGAACAGGGTATCGCCGTTCTCGCGGATGGTCACGTCGGTGCCCTCGGGGAAAACCGTGTCCAGGTGCCCGGAGAAGATCATCGTCCCGGTGCCATTGCCGCGCCGCAGTCCGATGACGTTGCCCTCCGCGTCGGCCCAGACGGAGTCGACCCCCGACTCCTGAAGCAGCTCCAGAAAACGTTGTCCGCGCACCTCTTCCATGAAGGGCGGCGCGGGAATCTGGGTCAGTTCCCGCAGGGTGGCGATGGTCCAGGGGTCGTTCTCCTCGATGTGACGGAAGGCGGCCTGGACGGAGGGATGTTCCATGAGGGCGCGCACCTCGGCTGCCGCGTCGAACCCCGGCGCCTGGGCTGATGCGGGAGACGGCACACCGGCGAGGAGGGCGACCGCGACGAAGACGGCGCCGGGAAACGAGGCGGCGAGCGGCGACGGCGGGGTCGGCGGGGACGGGGCGGGATGGAAAGCGGGACGGCTCATGGGTCTCTCGGTATCGGTTCGTGCGCCAGGCGTCGGGCCGAGCCGACGCCCCGGAATACGTAAAATACGTAATTTGCGTAAAATGCGTAAAACACCCTCACCAGCGGGGAAACAGCCAGGAGAGCGCCTCTCCGATTTCCGGGTGGCGGATGGCGCCCCCGAGGTGCCCGGTCCAAGCCAGAACGTAGCTCAGGAGCAGGGTGCCAACCACCACGATTCCGTGTAGCCAGCGGGGCACCGGCTCCTCCTGCATCTCGCGCAGCGTCATCTGGAGCGCGGTCAACGCCAGCAGCACGAGGCC
The DNA here is from genome assembly GCA_002238605.1 of BD2-11 clade cluster bacterium bin43. Classification (GTDB taxonomy): domain Bacteria; phylum Gemmatimonadota; class Gemmatimonadetes; order Longimicrobiales; family Gaopeijiaceae; genus BD2-11. Next base: position 6,872 of record MPMR01000038.1, read on the forward strand.
GAAGAAGGCCGCCCTGCCCAGCACGGCGTGCAGCTCCACCAGATCGCGCATCGGAGCCAGCTCGGTTTCCATCGCCTCGAAGGCGGTCGGGCCCGAGAAGTAGGCGGGCACGCTTACGACCGCAGAGGCCACCAGCAACCAGCGGCCGATGCGCGCGGCAGGGGTGTCGTGGCGCAACCGCGCGCAAAGGAAGAGCACGAGCGCGAGCGGGCACAGGATGACCGGCAGGTGCACGGTGACCAGGTGGAGGTGGGCGGCGCTCACGACCGCACCAAGTCTAGTTGCGGCCGGTCCCGACGGCCTCCGCCGCGGGAACGCCCGCGTCGACCGCTTCGAAGTCCAGCTCGCTGCCGCGCATGCTGTGCGGAATGAGGTAGACGACCGTCATGACGAGCGCGGCGACACCCACGGTCACGCGGCCCGGTCCGGCCTTCCGCTTCGGTTTCATCCCCAGCGCAAACGCCGCGGCGACCCACACCACCCACATGATGAGCAGCTTGTTGTCGGTCAGGTCGTAGCCCCAGGGGAAGCCGGTCCAGTACTCGCCGAAGGCGTACTTCTGGACGAACGGGCCCAGCACCAGGCCACCCACGGTCATCCCGATCAGGGTCACCCAGACCAGGGTGCGGACGTTTCCGGGAGCAAAGAGCGCTCCCAGCCCCGTGCGCATGCCGATCAGCACGGTGAAGAACATCGCGATGACATGCGAGATCAGGAGCGGGGCGGGTACCGGATCCTTGTAGCGCAGGATGATGTTGGCGTCCCCGCCCTGCTCGGCTGGAATGCGCACCGCGCCGTCGGCGGTCTCCAGCTCCACGTAGTACTCCATCTTGCCGGCCGCCGGCTGGACCGGCAGGTACGCCGCCAGCTCGGGACCATCCTCCCCCTCCTCCACCGCCATCTCCACCGTTGTGAAGTCGTCGCTTGTGGGGTAGCGCCGGTAGGTCATCGTGCCGCTGGCGCCCGCGCCCGGCCGGGGCAACGCTACCCGCGCACGCTCGATGGTCTCCTGGCTGCGCACCAGCTCGTAGCGGTACGCGTCGGCGCCCACCGCCACCTCGCCGCGCAGCGGATAGGTGGGCCCGGTGCGGCGCTGGTAGATCGCGGCTCCCGCCATGATCAGCACCGCGCCGACCCAGAGCAGGGCGCCGCGCCAGCGGGAATGTCGGGCTTTATCCATCAGCATCTCACTCCGGCCACAGCCACCCGAAGGCGCCGCCCGTCAGCACGGCGTAGATCAGGCCGTCGAACATCGTCTTGAACGTGGTCGACCAGCTTCTGTGGAACCAGATGGAATGTATCGGCTCCCCGAGCGCGTAGCAGCAGAAGGTTACGGTGCCGGCAAGGCGGAAGACGGTCAGGTACTCGGCGCCCGGCGCGAGCATGCGGCCGGTCACGTAGGCCACGATCACCCCGATCACGACGCAGTAGACGAACCACTGCCCGAGACTCCTGCCCATGCTGCTGAACGCGCCCGGATCCGCCACCGTCATGAAGGCGGCGGGTCCTTTCTTCAGCTTCGCCTGGTAGGCCTCGGATTTCATGGCATCGGCGCTGTCCGCGTGCGGGATGAAGTAGTCACCCGGAGCGAGGTTGGCGGGCTGCAGCGCATCCAGCACTTCGTCCTCGGCGTCGACCTTCGAGTAGTCGCTCTTGTGGTAGCCCAGGACCATGTGGATGATCGAGCTGCCGAAGAACACGAGGACGGCGGCGAGGAGAATCGGAAGCCAGAGGGCGAGAATGGGGACCATCTAACCTCCCAGGTCGGACTGCCAGGCAACGGAAACGGAAAATAAACCCGGCGCTCCCCGTCCGCCAAACCGGCGCCTGCGGCAACCCGGAGACCGGTCCCCCGCCGAGAAAGGCTGCCGGATGTCATCCGAGCGGTCGCCGAGCGGTCTCGCTCGCGCGCCCGGAGCCCGTTCAGCCGCCCTCAGCCTGGATCTCCGCCGCCACCCGCTGCACGTCGTCCAGCACGCGCAGAAGATTGCCGCTCCAGAGCATGCCGATCTCCTCCTCGGTGTAGCCGCGCCGGACCAGTTCCAGGGTGACGTTGAAGGTCTCCGAGGCGTCGTCCCACCCGGTGACGCCCCCGCCTCCGTCGAAGTCGGAGCTGATGCCCACGTGCTCGAGCCCGATCAGGCCGACCATGTAGTCGATGTGGTCCACGAAGTCGGCGACATCGACCGGCGGCGTCACCGGCGCGACCTCCACGGCAATGCGCTCCTCCGCCGCGTCCTGGACCATGCGGAGTCCGGCCTGGTACTCCTCGCGCTCCTCCGGGCTCATCGCCTGCAGCGCCATGAAGAAGGCGCGCCCCCGGCCTCCGCCGATGATCTCGAAGTCCATCTCCTCGGCAACTTCCGCGAGGACCATCTGGGAGGCCTGCTGGTACGCCTGGTTCTTGGGCCCGTCCACGTAGCCGCGGAAGGCCACGGTCTGGACCACGCCCCCGTTCTCCCGGAGCGCCATCAGCTGCTCATCGTCCAGGTTGCGGCTGTGGTCGTTGAGCGCGCGCGCCGAGGAATGCGAAGCCATCACCGGGGCCCGGCTCAGCTCGAACACCTCCATGTTGGCCCGCTTGGAGGGGTGCGAGATGTCGATCATGATGCCGACACGGTTGAGTTCGGCCACCGCCTGCCGGCCCAGCTCGCTCAGCCCGTCGTGCAGCCAGTCGTCGAGCGCCTCTCCGGTGTTCGAGTCGGAGAGCTGGCTGTGCCCGTTGTGGGCGAGCGACAGGTAGCGCGCGCCCCTCTCCTGGAATTCCTGGATGCGGCCGATATCCTCCCCGATCGGGTATCCGTTTTCGACCCCGATCATCGCCACGCTGCGCCCCTCGCCCGCGATGCGGCGCACATCGTCGGAGGTGAGGGCCAGCCCGATCCGCTCGGGGGCGATCTCCTCGGTGAGGCGGTGAACGGCGTCGAACTTGGCGACCGCCTGGTCGTAGGCTTCGGCGTACCCCTCCGGGCTCAGGTCGCCCTGCCCCACGTAGACGATGAACCACGCCACGTCCAGCCCGCCCGCTTCCATCTTGGGCAGGTTCACCTGGGTGGGCAGATCCATGGTGTAGTTCCGCTCGGCCGTGAAGTTGCCCGGGTTGATGTCGGCGTGCGTGTCCAGCGTGATGACGCGCTCGTGGATGTCCCGGGCCGTTTCCATCAGCTCCGCGTCGGCTTCCGGCGCAGGCGCGTCGGCATTGGCGCACGCGGTCAGGCCCAGCAGCAGAACGGCGGGAATCGCGTCGCGCGCGAAGTGAATGACGCTCTTCGGCGTGTGCCCTGTTGTGTGCCCTTCATGCATCGGTGCCTCCCCTGGCCGGCCTGATCTGGATGCCCGCCAAGTTAGCACGCGCGGGGGCGCCTCGCTCGCAAGCGCCTCCCTGGAGCCCTACGGATCCGGCTCGGAGATGCGCGCCACGATCACTCGGGCGGAGCTCGGAATGTCGTAGTAGAACGCGGCCCCGTTCCCGGCGCCGCGCGCGCGGAAATCGTGGATGCGGACGCCGCTTGCGCCCAGCCGGCCGCTGAAGGTGCGTGTTTCCGAAGTCGCCAGGGGCACTGCGATCGGCGCGAAGCCGTCGTCGGTGTCTGCCCCGACGGTGGTGACCGGCCAGGGGTAGAAGCCCGGCGGGTCGGGGTCAATGAAGACCTCCGTGGCGGTCGGAAAGTCGTAGGTGGTGAAGTGGGGCACACCGACGCCCGCCACGCTCTCGCTGCCGGCAAAGGTCATGGCGACCGCGTGCTCGACGAGCAGCTCCTCCATCGGCCTGCCGGTGACGGCTTCGATGCCCGGGACCCCGGACGCGGTGAGCGAGTCATTGAGCACGCGCATGAAGCGCTCATCCGTCCCCGAGCTGCCGGTCCCCACCACCCAGTCGCGAAGGAAGCGATGGAAATGCCAGCCGGACCCGTACACGTCCCCTACCTCTCCCTCCGGGTACTGGAAGGTCACCGCGCTCGAATCCGGCATGAACGCATACACCGTGCGCGCCATCGTGATGAAGACACCGTAGGCCTCGGCCCTTGCACCTCCCGTGGTTAGTAGAGCGGAACGCAGATGGTCTGCCGTTACGCGATCGCTCATTGCGGGACCGCCCGCACGCTGCCAGGCCAGCCGTGAGGACACTTCCTTGGCGATGTCGGCCGTGCCTTCCTCGATCCAGAAGGGCTGGAACCCGGAGGAACCCCTTCTTCTGCGGGATGCCTTGTACAGCGAGCTCACGTGCTTCATCTCGTGTACGATCGTGCCGAGCGCCCAGTAGTCGCCGCCGCCGATGTCAGCGATGCTCTCGCCGTCGACGTGGATCAGCTCCATTTCGTTCGACGCCGGACATGAGGTCCGCGAAAGCGTCATGTCGGCGGACCACACGTAGGCCCGGGTATTGCCGGGCAGTTCGGGACGGATGAGGACGTTAACGATGCCGTCTCCGTTCACGTCGCTCACGCCCGCGAAATAGCGTTGAATCACCTCTTCCCCGTAGTCGGCGTAGTAGTCGAGGATCTGCCGGACATGATCGGGCGAAACGGATGTCTGGTATTCGTAGAAGGCGAGGTATCGGTTCTCGGCGACCAGCCTGGCGGTCACGGTGGAGTCGACGGTGCAGCTGCCGCCGAACGCGTCGCCGAGCCGGAAGGCCAGTTCCTCCGGCACCCGCCGCCGCGCGGCCCCGCCACCAGCTGCCCGCGCCACCTGTTGCGAGAGGTCCGGGAGGATGGGGAGAGGTCCTTCCGCCGACAGGCGCTCCATGAGCTCGACCTCGCTCCGGCGGAGGCGCGCGTGGGCCTCGGCGTAGTCGCGCTCGCGTTCGAGCAGGTCCTCCAGCCAGGGTCCCCCGATTGAGGTCGCCTCCTGCGGCGTACCCCGCGCGGGCGCCTGCGCGCTCGCCACCATCGCTGCGGACGGAGCTGTGAAGCTTCCCTCAACGCCGAGTTCCACGTCGTAGACGCGCGGATTCTCCGGCGTCTCCGTTCCCACCATGGTTACCCGGTAGTAGGCGCCGGCCCGCGGAGCGTGCACGAAGAAGCCGCACGCTCCGCGCTCGCCGGCCTCGAAGACCTGGTAGTCCCCTTCCTCGAGGCCCAGCGCACCCTCGCAAACTCGCAGGGACAGCGCCGCGTTCGCCCGTCTCCCCTGGGCATTGGTCACGGTGACGCGGAACTGCGTGAAGCCTGTGGCGGTCGGAGTCCCGGTGATCAGCCCGTTGCTCGTGAAGGCGAGCCCTTCGGGGAGACGCGTTCCCCCTTCGAGGCTCCACACGAGACCCTCGGTCGTGCCGCCGCGCGCGGTCAGCTGCTGCGCATAGGGGATGGCGACGCGGCCGGTCTGCAGCGACTCGGTTGCGATGAAGAGGTCGGCGGCGCCCACAAAGTCGTGCTCGAGGCGCTGCCCCGTGGACAGGGTCCGGGTGAAGCTGGTCGCATCGAAGGCGAACCCCCCCGTGGTCGCCAGCGATACCGTGTACTCCCCCGGCCGAAGCGCCACGAACTCGTAGCGGCCAGCGGCGTCCGTCGTGTCCGCGGACTCCTCCAGGCCGGTCATGCGAAGCGCGATGCCTCCCACCGGTTCCGGCTGACTGCCCTGGGTCACGGCCAGCACCCTGCCCATGATGGCCGAGGTGCGCAGATACTCGCCCGGGAAGTCGGCGCGCAGCTGCTGCCCGGCGGACGAGATGGTGACGGACGCGGTGGTCCGGGAGAAGGTCACGTCGTTGGGGATCCCGCTCGCCAGCGTGACGGTGTGCGAACCCGCGGGCACAGAGACGAACTGGAAGCCGCCGTCCGCGCCCGTCGCGGTCGACTGGGCGGTCCCGCCGCTCAGCGACACCAGCACGCCCGGAAGGGGCGCGCCTTCGACCGTGACCTGGCCAATGACCGTGCCGGTCACAGGGGATGGCGGCGGGACGGGATCGACCGTGCCGCCGTCTCCGCCGCAGGTTGCGGCGGACAGCCCGGCTAGCATCGCCGCCGGCAATCCTCGCAGTGTCATCAAATGTATCTCCGAATGACGGCTTGCCTGCAGAGTGTGGAATACGCGACGAAAGCGGCGCTCCCGCCCATTCGTTCTTCCCTCAAGGTACTCATTCGTGCCCCGGCGCGCGCGCGGCTCCGGGAATGGGAGCGGCCGTCAGGCCCGCCCCGTCCGAGTGGCCGACTCGGTCACCGTGAGGGTGGCCGAATCCGCGTCCAGGCGCGCGTTGGCGAGCACGGGGATGGTGCAGTTGTGGTCGGTATGGCCAAAGGGAAGGCCGGCAACCGCGGGCACGCCGAGTCGCACGGCCAACTCGGCGAGCACGGCGGCCATGTGGCCCGCCCCCTCGCGCACTCCGGTGAACCGGCCGAAGGCGAGCCCCGCGACGCCGTCGAAGGCACCGGCCCGAAGGAGCTGGTGCAGCATCCGGTCCACTCGGTAGGCGGGCTCGCCCACGTCTTCCAGAAACAGGATGCGGCCGCGGGCGAGGATGGCGTCCCGCGATCCGCACAGCGACGCCAGGATCGCGAGGTTGCCGCCGATCAGCCTCCCCCTCGCGCTCCCGCCCACAAGCCGGTGGGGAGCGGGGTCGTCGGGCCGGGACGGCAGCCGCCCGGAAGCTTCGCCGGAGAAAAGCGCGGCGCGGAAGGAAGCCTCGGTTTCCAGAGGAAAATCGGCCCCGGGATGCGGCCCGTGGAAGGAGATCACACCCGCGCGAGCATGCAGGGCATGGAGGTTGGTATTGTCGCTGAAGCCGATGAAGGGAATGGGCGCGCGACGCTGACGGGCGAGATCCAGCCCGTCGAGGATGCGCAGCGTCCCGTACCCGCCCCGGAGCGCCCACACCGCGTCGTTCGCCGGGTCGTCGAAGGCTGCCTGCAGGTCCGCGAGCCGCTCGTCGTCGCTTCCCGCCAGGTAGCCCCGCCGGCGGGTCGCCGCCGGATACACGATCGGTTCCAGGTCGAGCTTCCGGCAGCGTTCGAGCGCCTTGTCGAGGACACCGGGCTGGAGCGGTCCCGCGGGAGCCACCAGCGCCACGCGCGAGCCGGGGCGAAGCGCTCGCGGCCGGAGCGGAGGGGGGGCGGAGTCGCGGGAGGTCATCCGCGCGCCCCGCGCCTGGTGTCCAGCCCGGCCAGAAGCTGCTCATGTATGCCCCCGAAGCCCCCGTTGGACATGATCAACACGACATCGCCCGCCCGCGTTCCGCGGACGATGCGGCGCACGATGCCGCCGACGTTCGGTTCGTAGTCGGCGTCGACGCCCCGGGCGCGCAGCGACGCGATCAGCTGCCGGGGGTCCAGGCGGGTCGCGTCATCGTAGCGCTCGGGTCGGAAGAGCCCGGCCACGATGGCGTGGTCGGCCAGGGCGAGCGCCGCCCTGTAGGCTTCCTGGAATTCGCGCCGCTGGGCGGTGTAGCTGCGGGGTTCGAAGACGGCGATCAGCCGTCGGCCCGCGAACCGTTGCCGCGCCGCTTCCACGGTCGCCGCGACCGCGGTGGGGTGGTGCGCGAAGTCGTCCACCACGGTGACGCCCCCCGCCTCCCCCCGAACTTCCATGCGGCGGCGGACGCCCCGGAAGGTATGCAGGCCCTCGCGGATCGCGTCCCATTGCGCGCCCGCCGCGGCCGCCGCCGCCATCGCCGCCAGGGCGTTCAGGACGTTGAAGTCCCCTGCGAGCTGCATCTCCACCTCCCCCAGCACCTCGCCGTCCCGCCGGACCGCGAAGCGGGTGCAGGCCTCGCCGTAGCGTATGCGCTCCGCCCGCCAGCGCGGATGCGAAGGCTCGCCCCCGGCCATCGCCTCCGGCGCCATCTCCCTCCCCGAATCGCCGATGCCGAAGGACTGAACCGGCGCGCGCGAGATCCCGAGCATCCCGCGCAGCACAGGGGAGTCCCAGCCCGCCACCAGCGTGCCTGCCCGCGGAACCAGGTTGATGAAGCGCTCGAAGGCGAACCGGTACGAGATATCGTCCCGGAAGATGTCCGCGTGGTCGAACTCGACGTTGGTCACCACCGCCGTCCAGGGCAGGTAGTGCCACATCTTGGGGCCCTTGTCGAAGTACGCGGTGTCGTACTCGTCGGCCTCGATGACGAAGAACTCGGAGTCCGTGAGCCGGAACGAGATGCCGAAGTTCTCCGCGATCCCTCCGATCAGAAACGAAGGGGCGAGCCCCGCCGCCTCGAGCAGCCATGCCACCAGGCTCGCGGTGGTGGTCTTGCCGTGCGTGCCCGCCACCGCCAGCACATGGCGGCCTTCCAGAAACTCGCCCTTGATCACGGCTGCGGCCGACGCATGGCGCAATCGCCGGTCGAGCACCTCCTCGAGCTCCGGGTTCCCGCGGCTGATCGCATTGCCCACCACGACCACGTCCGGAGCGGCGGCCAGGTTGTCCGGGTGGTACCGGGCCGCGTACTCGATGCCCAGATCGTCGAGCATCAGCGACATGGGAGGATAGACCCCCTGGTCGGAGCCGGTCACCCGGTGGCCCTTCGCGCGCAGCAGACCGGCGAGCGAAGCCATCGCCGTGCCCGCGATGCCGATCAGGTGATAGTGCATGGCTCCCCTGGAAACCTGGATGCGTCCCTGCCGCGCATCACCCTTCCTGGCGCTGCCGCGATGCCCCTGGCGCGGTGTGCATCTCGCGCATCCATCCGGCGGCAAGCGCGCCCACTACGACGACCCCCAGCACGCCGCCCGGCCTCGCACCCGCGTATGGCCCGGTTGCGACCTGGACGAGGAAGTCGGCGCACATCAGGGTTCCGACGATGCCGGGCATCAGGGCCGGCGCCGCCGCGCCGAGACGGGCCAGTCCGAGCAAGACGGCCCCGGACGCGAGTACCGCGGGCACCCAGGTGAGAACCGATTCCTCCAGAGGCCCCGGCACGGAGAGAATACCGGCCGCCGCCACGCAGACCCACAGCGCGATGCGTGAGCGGGCGCGGGCGCGCGACCTCAGCGCGAGGCCGCTCATCAGGAGCAGCCCGGTCGTCCCAAAGAGAAACACGGTGGTCGCTCCAAGCGGTCCGGCCAGGGTTGGGATGAAGGAGTTGGCCCCGGCCACGTCGGGCCACGCGGGAAGCCCCCCTGCGATCCACTCTTCGAGCGTCACGAGACCCAGCAGGACAGCGCCCGCCGCCAGGGCCAGCGAGCGCGATACCGGCGCCGGCCCGTCCCGCCTCTCTCCCAGCCATCGGTGCGCGAGCGCGACCCCCAGACCGACCGCCGCCGATCCGAAAAGAAGCCCGAGAAAGCCCCCGAACACGGCGATCCCGGCCTGAAGGCCCCACGGCTGCAGCGCAGAGAAGAACGACGCGGTCCCCGGCCAGGAGTTCACTTGTCCGAGGCCGAGCGCCACCGCGGCGAGCAGGGTAGCCCGGACGAACAACCGCGTATCCAGCCCGCGCTTCGCCCACGTGACCGCCGACAGGACGCATGCCCCGGCGAAACCGAGCACGAGCACGAGCACGGCGCACAGGTTCACCAGGCTCCGGAGCGCCTCGCTCTCCCCCCGCGCGAGCTCCCACTCCTCGGGCACGTTGACGAAGCGAGCGACGTCCACGATCTCGTCGCCGGCCAGCACCACCGTCAATCGCGCTTCGCCGGGGATCTCCGGGAGTACCGCCCGATCCTCAAAGGTGAATCTCCAGTCCGTGCGCTCCGGACGGGCCGTCTGGACGGCGCCGACCTCCTCGATGGACTCCGGGCCCATCCCGAACCCTGCCTGAATGGCGCCGAGCGCGGCCGCCCGCGCCTCCTCCTCCTCCAGATGCGCGCCCGGATGCGCCTCGGGCAGGATGTGCCGGAAACGTACGGGTTCGGCCGCCGCATCGAGGTGGACGCGCAGTTCCTCGACGCGCTGCTCGGGGTCGGCATTGAAGTCCAGGAAGCGGACCATCCATTGAGGCCTGTTCAGATAGGATCCGAGCAGGCTCTCGTACACCTCCGGGCCCGCCTCCTCGAAGACGTACCGGTGGTCGTCTCCCCGGCCGCCATCCACCCGGGAAAGGGATGTCCACGACTCCACGGCGTGCCCGCGGCGGGTCAGCGTGTCCAGGGCGACCGCGATCGCCTCGCTCCGGGTCGCCGTCAACCGGGGGGCTGCGCCGGCATTCGTGAACGCTCCGGGGGCCCAGGCGACGACGCCCATCGCACCCATCGCGTAAACGAGCTTGCGCCGCGAGAGGAATCCCCGGGCGGCCGAAGGCACCTCGGAGGTGGCCGACCGGGCTCCCGCCTCCCCATCCGGCTCTGCGCCTGCGTCCGCCTCCGCTTCCGGCTCCTCGGCCGCGGGCGGCTCCCAGGCGCGATTGTACGCCCATTCCGGCGCTTTCGCGCGCGCACCGACCTTCAGCCGCGCCCCGGCAACAATCAGGAGCGGAGCCAGCCCGGCCGCCACCACGACCACCCGGTCGAGGAGAATGCCGGGCGCGGATGATGCGAAGAGCGGAATCGACAGCAGCGAAAGGTTGTAGGTGAAATGGGAGAGGATGGTCGGAACGAGGCCGAAATAGAGGTAGATCACGCCCCATAGCAGGGCGGGGACCGCGAGCTCCACCACCCGGGCGTAGGCCGGCTGCTGAGGGTAGTTGGCGTGACCCGCGGCGAAGACGACGGCCTGCAGCATCACCGCACCCCAGATCCAGAGGCTCTTCCGTCCGTAGCGCGCGCCCAGGAGGGCCGCGCAGGCGATGGGAATGGCGCGGAACGCGCTCTCTTCCCAGAAGGCGGCGAAGAGAGAAGTCGAGACCGCTACGAGCCAGGGCTGCGCCGTCGCAAGCAGGTCGGGCTGGACGACTGCCTCGGCGGGAGACCACCAGCCCTCGAGCCGGGAGGTGACCAGGTAGAAGAGCACGACGTAGCCGAGTTGCGTCCCCAGAAGAAGGTACGCGCCCGCGGTGCGGCCGAGCGCGGGCGTGGACGCCGCCACCTCCGGCGACCAGAATCGCCACTGCTGGAGGTGGCCGGGGAACGCACGCCGTCCCAGCGACTCCCCCGCGAGGAAGATGAACGCGAGAAGCGGAGCGCCGAGGGCGGCGGTCGCGCCTGCCAGGACCAGTTGCTGGGCCAGGAACGTCTGGATCGAGACCGCGGGGTCGTAGCTCATCCAGCTCAGCGGAAGGTTGTTTACGACCCCGAGGCCGAGCAGGACCGCCGTGATGGCGCCCCAGGCGAGGGCTGGACGCCAGACGACCAGGCGCTTCCTCATGAGGAATGCGGTGCCGCCTACGCCTCCGACAAGCAGGAACAGGACGACGAAGACCGATTGCGATGCGAACGCGATCGCATCGTTTCTCGACCGCATGTCCCGGTAGCGCTGGGAGAAGGCTTCGGGCACGTAGACGAAGTGGGCGAGCTCGGAGGCCCGGTTCCCCGCCACCCGGATGCGAAGCCGGAAGCGGCCATCCTCCACCGTGGCGTCCGTCCGCTCGAACACGAAGGTGTGATCCACGCGCCCGCCGGGCTGCGTCTCCTCGGACGACTCGAGGAGTTCGAAACCGGAGAGATCGACCCCCCACTCCGCCGCCGTCCCTTCTGCGACGGCTCGAGCCTCCGCCTCCGCGAAGTTGCCGCTGCCGGGATCGTCCTCGGAGAGGCGAAGACCGAACCCGTACGGCTCGCCCGCCGGCGTGAAGCGGACCCGACTCTCCTCGACCGCTCCCTCCTGGAAGCGTCGCACCGTCCACACGTACGGCTGATGGATGCTACGCTCGGCCAGCCCGACGAACGCGTCTCTCCCTCCCGCTTCCAGTTCGACGTACGACTGTACCTCGGGGTCCGTCTGGCCGAAGGTGGCGGCCGTTCGAGCGTCCGGCGGGTCCCAGCCGTACTGCCGCGCCAGGGTGTCCGCCCGGGCAACGGCGGCCTCGCGGTCCATGGCGAGATCCAGCGTGACGATGGGGAAGGCGGCCGGAAAGAACCGGATCGCGACGACGACGCCGACAACGCCGAGGAGGCCGAAGAGGATCCAGGGACCCGGTCGACGCATCATGTCACCCTCCTGGCAATCCCGTGGCGGCTAGCCGAACAGCAGCCGCACCACCCACACCGCGAACAGCATCGCGGCGATGTCGGCCGTCAGCCCGGCGGGAATGGCGTGCCGGGTGCGCTTGATGTTGACGGCGCCGAAGTACACGGCCACGACGTAGAAGGTCGTCTCGGTCGAGCCGAACATGACGGCGGCCATCTTGACGAAGAGGGAATCCTCGCCGTACCGGGCGACCATGTCCGCGACCAGTCCCGCCGAGCCCGAGCCGGTGAGCGGCCGGATGATCGCCATCGGCAGCACCTCCGCCGGGAACCCGATCGGTCCGAGCACCGGATTCAGCAGGGTGATGAGCGCCTCCATGGCCCCGCTGGCGCGGAACATGCCGATGGCGAACAGGATGGCCACGAGGTAGGGGATGATGCGCACCGCCACCCCGAAGCCCTCCTTCGCCCCCTCGACGAAGGTCTCGTAGACCGGCACCCGCTTGTACAGCCCGTACAGGGGGAAGCCGATCAGGATGACGGGGATTACAAAGGCGGAGAAGAGCCCGATCAGTTCGCGCGCGGCTTCCATCTCAGCCCTCCCCGTGCCCGGACGCACCACCGCCCGGCGCGCGGCCACCCGGCCGCTGTCCCTGATTGGGATCGGACGCGCGCGAGCCCGGCAGCTTCCCATACAGCTTCGCAGCCACGATCGCCACGAGCAGCGACAGCCCGGTGGTGATGATGATGGCGAAGATGAGCCGGTTGATCTGGAGTCCGAGGAGCGCCAGCAGGAGGACGGGGGGCACCAGCTGCACGCTCGCGGTGTTCATGGCGAGCAGCATCACCATGGGATTCGTGGCGGTGTCCTCGCTCGGGTTCAGCCGCTGCAGCTCCTCCATCGCCTTGATGCCGAACGGCGTCGCCGCGTTCCCCAGCCCGAATATGTTGGCGGTCAGGTTGAGCGCGATCATGCCGAGCGCGGGATGGTCCTCGGGAACTTCGGGGAAAAGCGGCCGCAGCACGGGGCGGACCAGGCGCACGATTGCAAAGATGATGCCCGCCTCCTCCGCGATCTTCATGACTCCCAGGAAGAGCGCCAGCACCCCGATCAGCCCGATCGCGATCCCGGCGGCGGTCTCGGCGAAATCAAGTGCCGCGGCCCCGATGGCGGTCATCTTCACGAAGCGCACCGGCTCGAAGAGCACGGCCGCCTCGGCGGTTGGGGGATCGTCCCCCACCCCGGGCGCGGGGGACACCGGCTCCTCCAACGCGCCCTGCAGCTCGTCGTCGTTGGAGCGGGACACGCCCCGGATCGTCTCCAGCGGCTCCGGGAGCGCGGCGCCCGCATCGAAGCGCAGCACCATCCCTTCGTCGGTGCGCAGGAGGACGCCGTCGTAGCCTGCCGCGGGGCGCTCTTCGGTGCCGTAGAAATCCTGGTAGACCCCTGCGTCGATGCGGATCCGGACCGGCGTGCGCGCGGAGTCTGCGATGCCCTCGGGGAATGCCAACTCGACCGGAAGCGGCTGCCCGTTGCGATACGTGTCCCGGCTCACATCGCGAATGTCGGAAACGCCTGCGAAAACAAACGCCGAGATCAGCAGTGCCGCCCAGATATAGTTGAGCAAGCGGTCTTTTCCCGTGATCGAGGGGCCGGCTGGACGATCGACAGGCCGGTGGACACCTTACCGGACGTGCCGGGTTATGATAGCGATCATCCTCGGACCCGGCACGGTCCCGGGCCCTCCCTCACCGACAAGGCCGAACCACACCATGCGCTCCAGGCCCCTGTCGCTCGCCGCCGCGGGCGTGTCGCTGCTGCTCTCCTGTTCCGACGCGCCGACGGGCCCCGAACCCGCGGCACCGGTCGACGTCGGTCCCAACTGCTCGATCAACACCGATCTGGTCTTTGACGGCGGGGTGGGCGTGGACGGCATCCCCGCCCTCACCAACCCGCCCATGGCGGGGATCTTCGACCAGCAGACCGGCTTTCTCTGGGAAAGCGATCGAGTGATCAGCTTCGAGCTGGACGGACAGATGCTTGCGGTTCCCCATCGCATTCTCTGGTGGCACGAGATCGTGAACCTGACGATCGGCCAGCACCAGGTCGCCGTCACCTATTGTCCGCTCACCGGATCGAGCATCGTCTTCGACCGCAGCGGGATGGCCGGAACCGAGTTCGGCGTGTCCGGGCTGCTGTTCCAGAACAACCTGATCATGTACGACCGCACGGACGGCGACAGCTCGCTGTGGCCCCAGATGCTGCGCCAGGCCGGGTGCGGATCCAAACTGGGGCAGCCGCTGCCGCTCATCGCCTCCACGGAGGTCACCTGGGACCGCTGGCGCGGGCTCTACCAGGACGGTTTGGTGGTGGTGCGCCCGGACGGGGGCCTGAGCACGACCTACGACCGCTATCCCTACGGCGACTACGAGAGCCTGGACAACCCCGAACTCCTGGCTCCCCAAACCGTCACCGACACCCGCCGCCCGGTCAAGGAACGCGTGCTCGGGGTTCTGGACGATGCGGATGGCGGCAAGGCCTATCCGTTCGGGGAGCTCCGGGGAGACGGGTCGCCCGTGACCGTCGTGAACGACATGGTGGGCGGGAAGCCGGTCCTGGTGGTGTGGGACAACTCCGGCGAGGCAGCGTTCGCGCTCAACCCCGTGGTGGACGGACAGACCCTCACCTTCGAGGTCAGCGGCGGCGACATCGTGGACACGGGGACGGGTTCGAACTGGCGGGTGGACGGGGTCGCCTTGGAGGGGCCCATGGAAGGCACCCGCCTGGAACCGGTCGAGGACGCCTACATCGCCTTCTGGTTCGCGTGGATAGCCTTCCAGCCCAGGACGGAGCTGTGGGAGGCGAACTGATTCAACTACCCGTGCGCAGTTCCTGCGCGGCCGACCGGAGCATGGCCACGGCGGCGTAGAGCACCACCACCACGACCAGCCAGCGCATCACGTCGAGCGGCAGCGACCGGACGATGAACGCCGCGATGAGCACGGCCGGGATGCCCCCGATGGCCAGCCCGAGCGCCGCCTTCAGCCCGTAGCGGCCCGCCCGCGCGAAACGGATTCCGGCGACCGCCATCAGGAACGCCGCGGACCCCATCATGATGGGAAAGGCCACCGCCGGGGTCATGCCCATCATGCTCACCACGATCATGGTGGGCGCGTACATGCCGATGCCGATCGTCATCAGCGCGCCCAGCACGCACAGGCAGATGGCGGCGATCACCAGGTCGGTGCCGGTGAGGCCGGTCGCAAGCCCGCCCACCGGGTCGGTTCCGAAGATGGACCGCAGAAACGTGCCCGCCGCGATCAGCAGCGCGATCCCCATGCCGATCTGTATCCAGTGGCGCGGCAGGCGGGTCACCACCCCCGCGCCCAGCCAGGCCCCCAGCACCGCCGCCGCGATCAGCGTGAAGAGGGTGACCGGATCGACGATGATGATGGCCATGAAGATGAAGGCCTGGATGATGACGGGCGGGGTGTGGCCGGTCATCATGGTGCCCGGGATCTCGTCGTCGGGAACCGTCTTCGCCAGCTTGAAGAGGGAGGTGGTGGGCGCGAAGGAACCGATCCCGAGCGTGTCGAAGAAGTTGGTGCCGAATCCCACCGCCAGCTCGAACAGGCCGGGCTTCCCGCGGGTCCCGCCCCTGCCGGAGCCGTCACCTGCCGTCGCGCGCGCCGTGGTGACCCAGTGGTAGAGAAACAGCACGGCCACGACGGCCAGTGCCGCGAACAGGATCAGGCGGGGGTCGCTGGTGTCGAACACGTCCGTTCTCCGCTGGGGAAACGTGGCAGGCGCGCGCAGGTGGGTTCTCGGGCGTCCGTTCGCCCTCGCGGCAGCTGGTTTGATTCGAGGCTGATCGGTCGCTAAGGGTACTTCAGCAGTTCGTAACGTGCCAGAAACAGGAGAGTTGGAGATGAGCGACAGACGAATTCGCGGCGCAGGTACACGAATCCGCGGCGCAGACGAGAGAAGCCATCGGAGAATCGGACTGGTGCTGTTCGTCGTGCTGGCCTCTGCCTGCGGCGGGCCGGACGGTGAGCAGGGCGCCGCGGACGGGAGCGCGCCCGCGCCCGAGATGCGCAGCGCCGAGCCGGCGGGCGAGGCCGATCACTTCGTGCCCTCCACCCCGGAGAACGTGGCGTGGGGCTGGTTCCCGATCGACAGGGAACCCGTGCTGCGGATCCAGCCGGGCGAGACCGTGCGCATCAACACCCTCACCCACGCCGGCGCCACGCAGAGCGAGGAGCCGGTGGCCTACCTGACCGGCCTCGGCCTCCCGCGCGACGAGATCCTTCAGGACGTGCTCGACTTCTGGGCCTCCCGCGAGGGACGCCCCCGCGAAGGGCGCAGCGGCCACGTCATCACCGGCCCCGTCTACGTCGAGGGCGCCGAGCCCGGCGACGTCCTCGAGGTCGAAATCCTCTCCATCGAGACGCGGGTGGCCTGGGGCATCAACAACACCTCCGCCCGGGGCGGCGTGTTCTCGATGGACTATCCCGGCGCCCATCCGGACGACCCTGCGCTCGACATCCCGCCCGGAACCCGCCACGTGATCCGAACCGGGGACGTCGACGGGCGCGAGGTGGCCTTCATGTCCGACGACATCCAGGTTCCGCTCGCGCCCTTCATGGGAATCCTGGCCGTAGCGCCCGACCCGGTGGTGGGCCAGCCGGGCGTGACCGTGCCGGGGGTGCAGGGTTCGCGCCCCCCCGGCGCGTTCGGGGGCAACCTGGACGTGAAGGACCTCAAGGCGGGCACCACCGTGTACCTGCCCGTCTTCCACGAGGGCGCGCTCTTCTACACCGGCGATCCCCACGGCGCGCAGGGCGACGGCGAGGTGAGCGGCACCGCCATCGAACAGTCGCTCTCCGGCGTCTTCCGCTTCGCCGTGCACAAGGACCGCACCATCGCCGCGCCGCGCGCCGAGGACGACGAGTACTACATGATCATGGGCATCGATCTGGATCTGGACCGCGCCGTCCGACATGCCACCTGGGAGGTCGTGAACTTCCTCGGCGAGGAGAAGGGGCTGTCCCCCGCCGACGCGCTCTCCCTCGCCAGCATCGCGGTGGACTTCCGGGTGAGCGAGGTGGTCGACCTCACCCAGGTGGTCACGGGGTACATCCCGAAGAACATCTTTCTGAGGTAGGCACGGCTCATTCGTCCAGAGCCGCTGCGATCCGCTCGCGCAGCTCTTCCCGGGACAGGCCCTCGATCCGGACCCGCTTGCGCCGCGACCCCGCCCCGGCCACGATGACGATCCGGTGCCTGCCCGCCGACAGCGTGCGGGCCAGCAACGCCACCACGGCCCGGTTGGCCCGGCCATTCTCCGGCGGCGCGGAGACGCGGAGCTTCAGCGTATCCCCCATCCAGCCCTGGACTTCGTCCTTCCCGGCGCCCGGAGCCACCTTGACCTTGAGAACCGCCATGAGACGTCTCCCCGCAGTTTTCTGTGTCGCGTGGGCCCTGACAGCCCCCGCAGGACTGCTCTTCGCGTTCGAGTCGCGCAGCGATTGCCCGACCTGCGTCTTCCCGGGCGAGGAGTGGGAGATCGTCCCCCGGGACGGACTGTCCGGATTCGGATGGGACGCCGGCGCGCTCGATTCGATGCGCGACTTCGTGCGCGACAGCGCCAACTCCACCGGCATCGTCGTGGCGGACCGGGGCCGGATCGTTTTCCGGTACGGCGACATCGAGGAGTTGTCATATCTGGCCTCCGTTCGCAAGAGCATCCTGGCGATGCTGTACGGTTACTGGGTCGAGAACGGCGCCATCGACCTCAACGCCACCATGGCCCATCTGGGCGTGGACGACATCGGGGGGCTGTTGCCGATCGAGCTGGGCGCCACGGTGGACCACCTGGTCACCGCGCGCTCGGGCGTCTACCATCCCGCCTCCAACGGCGGGGACAATCTCTCCGAGGCGCCGTCGCGCGGATCGCAGGAGCCGGGCACCTACATGCTGTACAGCAACTGGGACTTCAACGCTGCGGGCGCCGTCTTCGAGCAGCTCACCGGCCGCAACCTCTACGACGAGGCCCAGGCGCAGCTGGCGATCCCGCTTCAGTTCGAGGACTGGGACCGCTCGATGCAACGCAAGTCCGGCAACCTGACGATCTCGCGCAATCCGGCCTACCACTTCTGGCTGTCCACGCGCGACATGGCGCGCATCGGGCACCTGATGCTCAACGAGGGCTCCTGGGAGGGCCGGCAGATCATTTCGCGGGAGTGGGCGCGGCGCATCGTGAGCGTCGTGACCCCGCTGGAGGAGATGAACCCTGTGCGGCGCCGGGACGGCTACTTCGGCTACGGCTACATGTGGTGGGTGTGGGACGGCCCGCGCGCCACCGGGCCGTTCGAGGGGGCATACACCGCCCGCGGGGCGGTCGGGCAGTGGATCACGGTATTCCCCGCCCTCGACCTGGTGGTGGCGCACAAGACCAACTCGGTGTACGGCCGCACCACCAGCTGGGAGTCGTGGGAGCGCGCGCTGGAGCTGCTCTTCGAGGCGAAGGGAATCGAGATGGAGGAGTGGCCGTGGAGCGGATGAGGAGGGTTCGGGAGGGCCTGGCGCCGGCGGGTCGGATGCGGCGGCCGTGGCCGGGTGCCCCATGCCTGGCGGCGGCCGTGCTCGCGGCAGCCGCGCTCGTGGTGGGCTGCGGGCCGGCCGGGACGCCGGACGAGGAGGGCGTGCAGGCCGGGGCTGAACCCGCCCCGCGCAAGGAGATCATCCAGCCCGAGGGGGTGGCCAGGCTGCCGGTGTTCTCGTCCGCGGTGCGGAGCGGCGACCTGATCTTCCTGTCGGGCGCGATCGGGGCGCTCCCCGGGGTATCGCCGCCGACCCTGGCGGAGGGCGGCATCGTTCCCGAGACCCGTCAGACCATGGACAACCTGGCGACCGTGCTGGAGGCAGCCGGGGCGGGGTGGGGGGACGTGGTCAAATGCACCGTCTTCCTGGCCGACATGTCCGACTACGCCACCTTCAACGAGGTCTACCTGGAGTACTTCCCGGAGGACCCGCCCGCGCGCTCAGCCCTGGCCGCGGCCGGGCTGGCTTTCGACGCGCGCGTGGAAATGGAGTGCATCGCGGCGGCCCCGGAGGGCGGCCCGTAGCAGTCCGGGGATGAATCCGCGGGGTGCGGGCGCTAGTCCATGATGCGCCGGTACGTCGCGTGCCCAACCCCGGTGATCTTCCCCTCCTCGTCGAGGCGCACGTACTCGTTCTGAATCGTGTTGCCGTCCTCGGAGAGGGTGTTGATGATGACCTGGTAGACCCTGCCGCCGCGGCTGTTCAGGATGCGCGTGCTGCGCTCGTCCACGACCTCGACCGCGGTCTCGGCGTTCTCCTGGCCCTCCACCGCGCGGAAGACACCGTCGAACAGGGTCACGTATCCCCACTCGGAACTCTCGCCGCGCGCGTTCGTGCTCGCGACCGTGATGCGCATGCCTCCGTCGCCGTAGGGCTCGTAGGTCATGACGTTGGAGGCCGGCGGGGGCCGATCCGAGTCCATCAGCCAGGCTCCGTAGCGTGACTCGCCCTGGGCTTCGACTCCCGATGAGAATGCGAGTCCTGCCAGAATCGTCGTTGCCGGGAGCCATACGTTGCGAAGTCGCATCTCATCCTCCGTGTTGCGGTAGTGCCCCCTGGCGAGCGGGGGGTTGAGACAACATATGCGCGGCGCCCGCCTCGTGAAACGTCCGGGTTCCCATACACCGCCACCGCAGCCGGTGGGCACCGCAGCGATTGACCTTCACGGACACTATCGCAGATCTTCCGGGGCCGCTTCCGCCCACGTCACACGCCAGAGACATCATGACGAGACTCGCCTTCCCGATCCCGCTCCTCGCCCTCGCCCTCGCATCATCCTTCGCCACCCCCTTGCCGGCCGCGCAGGACTTCGAGCGTCCGGACGGCTGGCAGGTCCGTTTCGACGAGCCCGGCGCATCGGAAGACCAGCTGGAGATGTTCGTGTCGATGCCCCCCGGGTGGCACGTAACTTCCGGACCCGCGGCCATCTACTGGGCCCCGGAGATGGAGGCCTCGGGCAACTATCGCATCGAAATGGAGGTTTTCCTGTTCGAACCGCACCAGGGGATGCGCGAGGCGTTCGGCTTCTTCGCCGGCGGGCGCGACCTGGACGGTGACGACATCGAATACACGTACTTCCTCATCCGTGACGGGGGCGAGTTCATCGTCAAGCGGCGCGAGGGCGCCGACGCTCCCACGATCCGCCCCTGGACGGGCCACGACGCCATTCTGGGCTGGGCGGACCGCGGAGAAGGGGCCACGGCGAAGAACATCCTCGCCGTCGAAGCCGCCCGTGACGAGGTGCGCTTCTTCGTCAACGATGCCCAGGTTGCCGCCCTGCCACGCGCCGAAGTCGCGATGGACGGGATCTACGGCTTTCGCGTGAACCACATGCTCAACCTGCACATCTCACGGCTCGAGGCGATGCCGCTCGACCCGTAGGCGCCCGCCCGGCAGTCCGTGCGGCACTAGAAGTCGTGCCGCACCCGGAACATCACGAACCTCCCCAGGGGCGCGGCGCCCACGAACTCGGTGTGGTTGCTGTCGAACAGGTTGTTGGCGGTAACCGACAACGTCGTGCCCGGCTGGAAGGGCAGCCGGTAGCTCACCGAAGCGTCCGCGACCTGGTAGCCGTCGATCACGCCGATATAGGTCCCCGAGTTGACCGGGAATCCCGCCGTCATTCGCATGCGTCCCGTCGCCGAAAACCCGCTTCCCTGGTTGGCATAGGTAAGCCCGAGCGATCCGTTGTGGCTCGGGGCGTTGAGCGCAACATCCTCGATGTCGTCGCAGTCGTCGTCGGTGCTGTTGAAGCACTCGGCGCTCTTCCACGAGAAGTTGCCGTTGACGCTGAACTGGTCGGACAGCAGCACCTCCAGGGCCAGGTCGGCCCCCGTGTACGACACGTCCCCGAAATTCCGGTAGGTCAGCAGCAGGTCGTGCGTGCCTGACTGGTCCGTAGCCAGGGTACCCAGCGGAAGGCTCGCGATCGCGCCGACGGCCAGGGCAATCGGGCCTTCGATGAGCGCGGGAGGGATCAACCCCGCTCGAATCAGGGGATCGAGCCGGTGAAGCACGAAGGCCTGAACCGAGGCGGGATCGAAGAAGACGTTGGGAGTCTCGACCCGGAGCGAGCCCACGAAGTTCTCGATGCGCGTGTGGTAGAGGTCGGCGGCCAGCAGAACCCGGTCGTTGATCAGACCCTTGTAGCCCACCTCGAAGCTGTTGTGAATGGTGGGGACGAGGTCGGGAACGTCCAGCACGCCCGGCCCCCCCAGCGTGACGAAGGGATCCGAGGAACCGGCGCCCGCGGCGGCGACGTCGAAGCGCCGGAACAGGGTGCCGAGCTGAGGATCGCCGGCCCCGGGGTTCAGGAGCATGGCCGACAGCGTGGGCAGCAGGGGCACGAGTTCGGGCGGAAGCAGGGACGCGAACTGCGGAAGCAACGTCTCGATCACCGGGTTCCAGAAAACGGCCGCATTGGCGGGCAACCCCTGGCCCGGCATCAGGGGCGAGTACATGCACCGGGACTCGACGCCGCCCGGACACTGGCTGTTGAAGCTGTAGCCGCCGAGCGGCACCCCCTGCGAGCGGATGCCGTAGTTGATTCCCGGCAGGATCGGGATATTCGCCGCGAGGATGTCCAGGAACAGGTTGTTGGTGGAGGGCGTCGAAAAAGCCCGGTTGTAGGTGAAGCGGACGTTCTGGCCCTCGGCGGGCGTGAGCACCAGGGCCACGCGCGGGGAGATGCTGGTCTTGGTCAGGCGGCTGTGATCGTCGACGCGCACCGCGGCCACCAGGTCGAACATGTCCGAGAGCGCGGTCTCGGAATGGACGTAGGCACCGACCTCGCGCGAGTCGTCGTCGCCCTCGTTGCGGCCCAGCACCGTCCCCTCCGTGCGCGGGTTGGTGCCGATCAGGTCGACCCCGTAGGTAAAGCTCTGCCGCTCCCCGAGATCGAAGCCGTGCTGAATCTGCGCGGACATCACGTACGACTTGTCCACGATGTCCTGACCTGTGCGCAGCAGGTAGGTGTCCCCGGCGTCGCTGGTGTTGTAGAAGGCCTGTGCGAAGAAGCGGTCCTTCGAGAAGCGGGCCTGAACGTAGGGATAGACCCAGTTCTTGCCCTGCGCGGCCCCGATTCCGGTGAGCGCGATGGCGTTCTTCATCTGGCTCATGCCGGCGTTCAGCACGAAGGAGCCCCCGCCCTCGCCCCGGATGTCGGCGCGGGCGTCGAACGCGTAGCGCTCATAGAAGAAATCGCGGGCGGCGACCTTGGGGTGCGCGTTGGGCGCCGCGGCGGCCGCGACTTCGACCGGATCCCGGTACTCGAAGTCGTCCCCCCGCATGTACTGGCCGGACAGCTTGAACCCGAAGCGCTCGGATGGTGCGACCGCCGTCCGGAACTGACCCGAGAAGATCGAACGCTCGCCCGCGGCCAGCGAGACGGAGGTTCCGGGGCGGTCGATGGGGGACGCCGTGATGATGTGCATCACGCCGGCAGCGGCGTTGGGACCGTACAGGGCGGAGCCCGGTCCGAGCGACACCTCGATGCGGTCGATATCCAGGTCGGAGGTGGAGATCAGGTCGAAGGAGTTGAAGCGCTGGGACGGGATGCGCGCGTAGCGGTTGTCGACGATCGTCAGCAGCGTCCCGGAAAAGACGTTGTTGAAGCCGCGTGCAACGACGTTCTTGCCCGTCAGGCGGAATCGGTTAGGATTCTATCTTTCGCGTTCACTTGATCTTATGGGATTGATAGGCCCGATTCCCGCCAATTGACTCCCGCCGTTTTGGTTCTGGGTCAGGCGCGGACCCTCGGACGACTGTCCAAAGCCTTCCTGAGTTGTACCGCGTCGGCCTGCTGGTAACAGTGCAGCACCGTCTGGGCCTCCTTCCAGCCGCCCAACTCGCACAGCACCTTGAGCGGAAGGTCCATGAGGTCGGACGCGAACTTCCGCCGCAGCGAGTGCCAACCCCGCCGCGCCTTCGGCTCCAGTCCTGCGAGCCTCTCGGCCTTGCGCCACCAAGTGCCCGCCCGCCCCCGGCTGATGCTCGCCGAAGGGTCCCGCGGTGCGGGGAGGACCAACGCCTCCCCGTTCCCGGGGTTCGTTTCGCGCGCTTCCTCCAACACTGCTACCGCCTCGTCCGTCATCGGCGTGACGTGCTCGTAGCCGGTCTTCTCGTGCTCCGCGCGCCACCGCACCTCTCGGCCCTCGAAATCGATGTCCCCCCAACGAAGGTTGCGGATGGCCCCGATCCGGTGGCCCGTCTCGTGGGCGAGCACGAACGCGACGTGGAACCGCCAATCGACCCGCCGCGACACCCCGAGCATCGCCTGGTACTCCTCCTCGGAGAGAACGACCCGGGTGGGGTTCTTCTCCTTGGGCGTCTTCAGTCCCCTCAGCGGGTTCGAGTCGAGAAGGAGC
>MPMR01000039.1 GCA_002238605.1 BD2-11 clade cluster bacterium bin43
GCCAGCGTAGTTCCCACGCACTCCGGACATCCTCTCGGCAAGACCGCCGGGACCCGTGCGCCCCGCGAGCAGTGAAGACCCCTTCAGCCAGCAGTTCTCCCCGTCTCTCGCCTCTTAGACGACGAAACCGCGACCTTCCCGCCTTGCAACGCGGTTGACCCGCCCAACCACGGCCTCAATCCTTCATTCCACACCCGAATCCGCCACCCTGTGAGAAATCCGGGCTAGGGAAGGCAATACTGATTGCATTACGGTTCCCAACATCACCTCGAAGAACGTTCCCGGAGTCTTCCGGCTTGCCGGCTTCCAGAGGTCGTAGCAAATGGCAAAGGCCATCGACGCCGAATACAAGAGGGTATCGATTTCGTCGCACGGAAGATCGTACCGACGTTCCTCAGGCCGGGCCGATCTGTGGAATGCGTACCAACCCTGACGGAACAGCTCCGAGTTGCGGATTAGCAAGGGCAAGCGAACGGGACGGGAAGCGTTCGTTCCCGCACGAAAAAAATGGTACTCCTTGCCATCACAAGTGCCCAGGGGTTCCGGCCGAATCTCCTTGAGAAGCGTCAGGCTGTGATCCACAACATGCTCAATCTGGTTGGGGACCGCGGCTCCGCGCCTGTAAGCGCCCGCCGCGTTCGCCTGAAGGCAGTGAAGTTCCCTCATTCGATGACCCCGCGTTGGATTGCTTGTGCGTGGCTGCTATTCAAGACCACCGCCTCCTCCTTGAGAGGTCGGGTGAGGTGATTGAGTCAACGCCCGAAAGGTAACCGTCCCGAGGAGTTCGTCCATGAAGAAGGTGGCCAGATGTGGTCTTTCTTAGCCCGACCCGACCGGGGCATCTTCCCGGATGGTACACTTGGAACGGGATGGAGGGATGTCTCGCTGGCGTCTTATTGAGAGAGTCGGCAGAACAATCGCCCAGAGCGGTGCCGGGCCTGCGAAGACGCGAGGAATCCGCCTCCTGCCGAGGGCACTTGCCCTTGGAGCACTCGCCACCGAGTCTTCTCGAAGTACTGGATTGGGGGCTTGACCACCGGGACTAGAGATGAAGCAAGACCGCTTCGATACACTGACGGCTGACCAGCGAAGTGAGCTAATGAGCCGAATCCGCGCCAAGGACACTAGGCCGGAGATGCGGGTTCGGAGGCTCTTGCACGGGCTCGGGTATCGCTACCGCCTCCATGCACCGGATCTCCCAGGGCGCCCCGACCTCGTCTTCCGGCCTCAGCGCAAAGCCATTTTTGTCCACGGCTGTTTCTGGCATCGCCACCAGGGATGTTTGCGAAGCCAAGTGCCGAAGACCCGCCGGGACTTCTGGCTAGCCAAGCTAGACGGCAACGTTCGTCGTGACCGGCGCAACCAAGCCGCGCTGCGAGATCAGGGGTGGGGCGTGCTCGTAGTCTGGGAATGCGAGACAAAAGACCTCGACCAAGTCGCAGGCAGGGTCCGCGAGTTTCTCGCATAACCGTTCCGCCCTACAACATCTCTGCCCGCAGCAATCGATCCCCCGCAACGTTACAAGAGAGGCTCGAACAACCATGGACCGGACCACTCCCGGATACTCGCGCGGGCGCATCAACCGCGCCGGCAAGGCGCTCGCCACCGCCGACAGGGACCGCGAGTCTCCGGAGTTCCGCGAAGACATGCGCGTGCTCAACAACTGGAGGGCCGCCCACGGATTCCCGCTGAGCGAACTGCACGACCGCCTGCGCGCGCTGGCGACGCGCATCGCCAGCGACGCCGTCGTTTCCCAGAGGCTCAAGACCACGCCCTCGACGCTCTCCAAGCTGCGGCGCTTCCCCCGCATGCAGCTCGCCCGGATGCAGGACCTGGGCGGGTGCCGGGCCGCGCTCCACACCATCGACCAGGTGCGGGAGCTGCAGGAGGCCTACGTGGGTTCGGACTCGGGGCACAAGCTCATCCGGGAAATGGACTACATCGACCGCCCCAAGCCCTCCGGATACCGCGGAGTGCACCTCATCTACCGGTACCAGAGCGACGACGCCTTCAATGGCCTGATCGTCGAGGTCCAGATGCGCTCCCGGCTGCAGCACGCCTGGGCGACCGCGGTCGAAACCGCCGGGGCCTTTCTCCAGCACGCCCTCAAGTTCAACGAGGGCGAGGAGGAGTGGCTGCGGTTCTTCGCCCTGGCCAGCTCCGCGCTCGCCCTGAAGGAGGGGAGTGCGACGGTCCCGGACACGCCTTCCCGCAAGCCGGCCCTTCATCGGGAGGTGCGGGAGTACGCCACGCGCCTGAACGTGGTCGAGCGCATGCGCGAGTACGGGCAACTCATCCGCAACATATCGACGTTCAAGCGCATCGGCGCCTACTACTTCCTGCTCGAGCGCAGGCCGGTCGAAAGGACGACGCTCATCATCCCCTACGACAAGGACGAACTCGAGGACGCCACCGCGGACTACCTCATGTTCGAGGAAGAGGGCCGTGACGCGGTGCTCGTTTCCACGGACTCGCTCGAGGACGTGCGGCGCGCCTATCCGAACTACTGGCTGGACGCACGCCTCTTCCTGAGGGAGATGGAAGGAATCCTGTGAAATCCGTCCCATCCACCCCTTGACACGGCGGTTACCAACCCTTAGCATGGTAGTCCGCTTCGAGCAGCAGTAGGCTCACAGTCGATGGCGATGGTCATCCCTGGAGAGCAGTTGGGAGCGGAGGTTCGCTGGGCGGGACGCCGCGACAGCGGGCGCGAGCCGGGACTTGAGCCCCGGTGAGCCGGTGGAGGGGTCGCTGTCCTCCGCCAGTAGCCCCGAAAGCGAAGGGGCACCTGAGCCGCACACTGCGCGGCGAGGGGGAAAAGGGACCAGAGCCGGTCGGCCGCACGCGGTCGGGTTCAAGCAACGGAGCTGGTGCCGGCAGCGAAAAGAGGGCCCCCCGGGATCGGCGTGACGACCCGGGGGGCCGCTTTGTTTAACGCGCCGGCGGCGGCGCTCCCTCGAAGAAGTCGAAGTAGCGCTCCTTCGTCTCGCGCTGCTCCTCCAGCCACTCCTCGAAGCCGGAAGGCACCGCACCGCCGGAGTTGAGCTGCTCGGTCGCGGCGCGCACCGCGAGGACGTCCACGTATTCGTTTCGGGGGTTCCCCGCGTGCCCGCGGACCCACTCCCAGCTTACTTCGTGGGATTCGGCCAGCCCGAGCGCCCGCTTCCAGAGTTCGACGTTCTCCACCGTGCCCCCCTTGCGCTTCCATCCGCGGGCGCGCCATCCCCGGACCCACTCGTTCATGCCGCGCACCAGGTACTGGCTGTCGGAGACGAAGTGGATCGGGCTCGGCCGCCGGATCGCGCCGAGTCCGGCGATGGCGCTCATCAGCGCCATGCGGTTGTTGGTGGTGTCGGGCTCGGAGAGCCAGAAGTCCTTGCGAACCCAGGCGTCTCCCTGCCAGAACTCGAGCAGTCCCGCCGCGCCCCCCGGCCGCTGTCGGTCCCTGAACTGGTTGCCCAGGCAGGACTCGTCGGCATGGATGTAGACCATGCTCCAATCTAACGGAACCTTGGACGCCCGCCCGCTACTTCCTAGATTCCTGCCGACGCTCCTCCGCCCGCGACCCGCAGTCGCTCCTCCATCCTTCCGTCGCCCTTGATCCAGACCAGCCAGCGCGCCGAAGCATGCCTGCTCCTGGAAGACGGGCGGCGCTTCGACGGGTTCTTCCTTGGGAAGCGCGGACAGACCCTCGGCGAGATCGTCTTCAACACGGCGATGACCGGCTACCAGGAGATCCTCACCGACCCGTCCTACACGGGGCAGCTGGTGACGATGACCTACCCGCTCATCGGCAACTACGGCGTAAACGATGCCGACCAGGAGTCGTCGCGTCCCGCCGCGGCCGGCTTCGTGGTGCGCGAAGTCGCGCGCGCACACAGCTCCTGGAGAGCCGACGCCGGGCTGGAGGACTACCTGGTCCGCCACGGCGTGGTCGGCATCCAGTCGGTGGACACGCGCGCGGTGACCCGCCACATCCGTGCGGCGGGAGCCATGCGCGCCGCCATCGCCGACGCCCGCGCCGACGAGAAGGCGCTGCTCGAGCGCATCCGCGCCCATCCCCGCATGGAGGGACTCGACCTGGCCTGCGGGGTCTCGACCCCGGAGCGCTACGTGGTCGAGCCGAAGGACCGGACCCGGTTCCGGGTCTTCGCCTACGACCTGGGGGTGAAGGCCAACTCGCCGCGGCTCCTGGCCGAGCGCGGGTGCGAGGTAACCGTCGTCCCCGCCGACACGCCCGCGGAGGAGATCGCGCGCGAACGGCCCGACGGGCTCTTCGTGTCCAACGGCCCGGGCGACCCCGCCGCGGTGGAGATGGCCATCGAGACCATCCGCCGCTGTGCGCGCGAGGGCGTGCCGGTGTTCGGCATCTGCCTCGGCCACCAACTGATCGCGCGCGCCTTCGGAGCGGAGACCTTCAAGCTGCCCTTCGGACATCACGGCGCCAACCATCCGGTGCGCAACCTGGAGCTGGGCACGGTGGAGATCACCTCGCAGAACCACGGCTTTGCCGTCAGGGGAGGAGACGGGGACGAAATCCCGGGAGCCCCGGAGCTGCGCCTCACCCACGTCAACCTCTACGACGGCACCGTCGAAGGCATGGCCCACCGCTCCCTCCCGGTCTTTTGCGTGCAGTATCATCCGGAGGCGGCGCCCGGCCCGCACGACAGCCGCTACCTGTTCGACGACTTCGTTTCGCTCATGGAAGCGTCCGGCTAGACGGACGGGCGAACGCCACCTTGCGCGAGTCCCGTACAGGCTCATATTGCACCGCGCGACGCAGTGGCGGCGGGGGGCACGGCAAGCCGCAAAGACGAAGCCGCGATGCTTGACGCTCCTCCGGATTGCCCGTACCCTAAGCCCCGTGCCCGCGCGCCGGTATGATCCCATCAGGGCGCCGGAACACCGAGGTTTATGCCACAATTTCGCAGTGGGGACTGCGGATCCCCCGGCGAACATCGTCTTCTCATCAGCTCCTGATTCCCACAGGCTTCGCATGACCAAAGCGGATCTCGTCCAGCAAGTTGCGGACGCCATCGGACCCGGCATCACCAGGAAGGACTGCGCACTTGTGGTGGATGGCTTCCTGAACGCCATCAAGCAGGCCGTGGCCAGCGGCGAGAACATCGAGATCAGAGGCTTTGGCACCTTCAAGGTGCGCCGGCGCAAGGCGCGCATGGCGCGCAATCCCCGCACCGGAGATCCCGTGCGGGTGCCCGCCCGCGCGGTCCCGGTCTTCAAGCCGTCCCGGCTGCTCCGCTCGCAGGTCGTTCGCCTGGACGACGATTCGGGCGGTTGAGCGCGGGGGCCGTCCCTTGCGGGTACAGGCGCGCTTCTTCGCCGCGTATCGCGAACTGACCGGCGCTTCGCACACCGAGGTCGACCTCCCCGAGGGCGCCACGGTGGCCGATCTCATCGACGCCCTGCGCGCGCGGGGGCCGTCCTTCGCCGCGCTCCCGCCGAAACCCGCGGTCGCGGTCAACCTCGAATACGCCCCCACCGACGCCGGGCTGCGCGACGGAGACGAGGTGGCCTTCATCCCGCCGGTGGCCGGCGGCTGAGCGCGCAATGCCCTACGCGGAGATCACCTCCGAGCCACTCGAACCCGCCGGTTTGCGGGCGCGGGTGGGCTCGCGCGAGGACGGCGCCGTGCTCCTGTTCCTGGGCACGGTGCGCAACCACGCCGACGGACGTTCGGTGTCGGGGATGCAGTACGAGGGCTACGAGGAGATGGCGCTCGAGGTGCTGCGCCGCATCGCCGAGGAAGCGAGCGAGCGCTTCTCCACCCCCAACCTGGCGGTAGCGCATCGCCTGGGGGCGCTCGAGATCGGCGAGGTCAGCGTGGTGGTGGCGGTCTCGAGCCCGCACCGGGCGGAAGCCTACGGCGCCTCCCGCTACGTCATGGAAGAGATCAAGCGGCGGCTTCCGGTCTGGAAAAAGGAGTTTTACGTTGAAGGAGCCCCCCGGTGGGTGAGGGGTACGGTTCCCCCTGCCGACGGAAGCCCGGCCCCCGATTCCGGTGCCGGCGACCCGTGAGCATCCGCCGCGCACCCAGGAGCGCCCGATGATTGCTGAGACCAGGCCGGATTCTTCGAAGGTGCGGAGCCTGCCCGCTGCTGCCGCCTCGCGCTCCATGGTCGACTCTTTCGGGCGGCGCATCGAGTACCTGCGCATCTCGGTCACCGACAAGTGCAACCTGCGCTGCGTCTACTGCATGCCCGTCGAGGGGCTGCCGTGGCTCAAGCGCGACGAGATCCTGGACTACGAGGAGATCGCGCGCGTGGTGCGGGTGATGGCCAAGATGGGGCTCAGGCGGCTGCGCATCACCGGGGGCGAGCCGCTGGTGCGCCGCGACCTCTCATCGCTGATCCGCATGCTCTCAGCCATCGACGGCATCGAGAACATCGCCCTCTCCACGAACGCGGTGCTGCTCGAGGACCAGGCGGAGGACCTGAAGGCGGCGGGGGTCGACCGGGTCAACATCTCGCTCGATTCGCTGCGCGCGGACCGGGCCGACACCATCGCCCGGCGGCCGGGCACGCTCGACAAGGTGCTGCGGGGGCTGAACGCGGCGGAGGCGGTCGGCTTCGACCCCATCAAGCTCAACGTTGTGCTGATGCGCGACTCCAACGACGACGAGATCGCGGACTTCGCGGCCATCACCCGCGAGCGGCCCTGGCACATCCGCTTCATCGAAATCATGCCCACCGGCTCCAACACCGACCTGTCCGCGGAGAGCTTCATCTCGTGCAACGAGGCGCTCGAACGGGTGCGGCAGCTGGGCGACCTGAAGCCCGTCGACGGCCCGCTGGGCAACGGCCCGGCGACCTACTACCGCTTCGACGGCGCGCCCGGCACTATCGGCGTCATCACCCCGATGAGCCACAACTTCTGCGACCGCTGCAACCGCATGCGGCTCACCGCGGACGGGCAGCTGCGGCCATGCCTGTTCGGCTCGATCCAGACCGACCTGCGGAGCGCGCTGCGCGGCGGCGAGGATGTCCGCCCGCTCGTCGAGGAAACCCTGCGCATCAAGCCCGAACGCCACTGGCTGGTGCAGGGCAGCACCGAGGGTTCCGGCGGGCTGATCGCGCTGAGCCAGACCGGCGGGTAGTGACCGGCCGCAGCCCCGAATTCCTACTCACACCCTGTCCTTTGGGAGGATTGCGAGAAACTCCATGAGCGCACGAAAGATCACCGTGGTTGGCGCGGGCCATGTGGGCGAGAGCTGCGCCCAGCGGCTGGCGGAGAAGGAGCTGGCGGAGGAAGTCGTCCTCATCGACATCATCGACGGCATTCCCCAGGGGAAGGCGCTGGACCAGTGGGAGAGCGCGCCCATCGAGGGGTTCGACACGCGCGTCGTCGGGGCCAACGACTACGAGCCCGCGGCCGGGTCCGACATCTTCATCGTCACGGCCGGCATCGCGCGCAAGCCGGGGATGTCGCGCGACGATCTGTTGAATACGAACGCCCGCATCGTGGCGTCGGTGTCGTCGGAGATCGCCCGGGTCGCGCCCGACTCGATCGTCATGATGGTCTCGAACCCCCTGGACGTGATGGCTTACGTGGCGCTCGATACCACGGGATTCCCGCGCGAGCGCGTGATCGGCATGGCCGGGGTTCTGGACACGGCCCGCTACCGCTCCTTCGTTGCGCTGGAGCTGGACGTGAGCGTCGCCGACATCCAGGCGCTGGTGCTGGGCGGGCACGGCGATACCATGGTGCCGCTGGTGAACTACACCTCGGTGAGCGGGATCCCGCTGACGGAGTTGCTGCCGCGCGAGCGCATCGACGCGCTCATCGAGCGGACCCGCAACGGGGGCGCGGAGATCGTCGGGTACCTGAAGACCGGGAGCGCCTACTACGCGCCGTCCGCGGCCGCGGTGCAGATGGCCGAGGCGATCGTGAAGAACAAGCGGCGCATCCTGCCGTGCGCGGCGTACCTGGAGGGAGAGTACGGCCACGATGGCATCTTCCTCGGGGTGCCGTGCAAGCTGGGCGCGGGCGGGCTCGTGGAGGTGGTCGAGCTGAAGCTCTCCGACGAGGAGCAGGCGATGCTCGACGGCAGCGCCGAGCACGTGCGTTCGACGATGGCGGCGCTCAGCTAGGGGCGCGAGAACACCGCCATGTCGAGGTCCGCGGGATTGATCTCGACTTCGCTCATGCGCAGGATCTTCCACACCCGGCCCTGCCTGACGTGGACGCGGGCACCGACGTAGGGATAGCCCTCGTCGGTGCGCAGGTCCGTCCACCGGTTGTGGTCGACGCCGCCGGTTCCGCCGGTCTGGTAGGTCACCTCGGCCGGCCAGGTGCGCCCGTCCTCGAAATAGTAGTGCCAGACGTCGCTGCCGACCCCCTCGCCGAAGGTGACCATGACGTCGTGGCGGTCCTGGGCGTCTCGCCCCTGGTAGGAGAGGTTCACGCCGGGGTCGCGCAGCTTGAAGGGGAGCGCCATCCAGTAGTTGACGTCGCCCGAGACGTAGCGCACCTCGTCGCGGTCGCGGTCTCCGGGCTCGAGCGGCTCGCCGTTGCGGACGGCCCAGTCGGCGACCCCGTCCCAGCCCTGCTGGATGTAGTCGTTGCCCTCCCAGCGGTCGATGCGCGCCAGCTCGCCCATCTCGGTGCGGGCGATGGTGACGTAGCGCGGGCGGGCGCGGCGCATGCGGCCGGTCTCGGGGTCGTAGAGCTCGGTGGTGAAGGTGTAGCGGGCGCTGTGGAAGCCGGCGTAGGTCTCCATGCCGCCGACCGATTCGATCCAGGCGTCGACCAGGGCCATCGCCTCCGGATCGGCGGAGTCGGGGCCGGAGCCGGCCTGGGCGGAGAGTTCGGCGCCGCCGGCGAGGGCCAGCGCCGCGAGCAGCGTTCCCAGTCCTGTCAGTGCACGCATGGATGTTCCTCCGGTGGATGCCCGCGTCGATTCCCTCTGGCTGGCGGAAGGATAACGCGCGAGCGCAGGGCGATACAATGACGCCAGCGGACCGCGTCCCGATCCCGCATCCGGGCGCCCGGGGAGCGGGAGCCGGCACGGAGGGACCGCAGGGCGTGCCGGTTTGGCATCCGCGAGCCGTCTTCCTATGTTGCCTCGCCATCGTCCGCCGCGGGCCGCGCGCCGGCGCCTGGCGGGCCTCCTCCTGAACCCCGTTCCCTCCTCGATCCCGCATGCCAATCCGAAGCGACCACTGGATTCAGAAGATGTCGGAGGAGCACGGGATGATCGAGCCGTTCGAGGCCGGACAGGTGCGCGATGGATGCATCTCGTACGGCCTGTCGTCCTACGGCTACGACATCCGCGTCGCCGCCGACTTCAAGGTGTTCACCAACGTCCACAACGTGATCGTCGATCCCAAGGGCTTCGACGACCGCTCCTTCGTGGACATCCCCGAGGATGCGTGCATCATCCCGCCCAACTCCTTCGCGCTGGGACGCACCGTCGAGTACTTCCGCATCCCGCGGGACACGCTGGTGGTGTGCGTGGGCAAGTCGACGTACGCGCGCTGCGGGATCATCGTCAACGTGACGCCGCTGGAACCCACCTGGTGCGGCCACCTGACGCTCGAGATCTCGAACACGACGCCGCTGCCGGCGAAGATCTACGCCAACGAGGGCATCGCGCAGCTGCTCTTCCTGCAGGGCGACCGGGAGCCGCGGGTGGCGTACGCGGACCGGAAGGGCAAGTACCAGAACCAGAAAGGGGTTACGCTGCCGAAGCTGTAGGGCGCGGGACGACGCGGCGCCGCTTTCCCGCGACCGCCGCCGCCCGCAATGACCGCGGCGTGGGCCCGCTACGACCCCGGGTTC
Source organism: BD2-11 clade cluster bacterium bin43 (assembly GCA_002238605.1). Taxonomy (GTDB): domain Bacteria; phylum Gemmatimonadota; class Gemmatimonadetes; order Longimicrobiales; family Gaopeijiaceae; genus BD2-11. Next base: position 9,799 of record MPMR01000039.1, read on the forward strand.
ACCTCCAGCAGCTCGACCTCGAAGATCAGCACCGAGCCCGCGGGGATGAGCGGTCCCGCGGCCCGGGCGCCGTAGGCGAGTTGCGGGGGGATGACGAGCTGGCGCACGCCGCCGATCCTCATGCCCAGCAGGCCTTCCTCCCATCCGGCGATGACGCTGCCAGCGCCGACCCTCACGGGGAACGGGTCGCGCCCGGGGTTGCGGGAGGAGTCGAAGAGCGTGCCGTCGTTAATCCAGCCGCTGTAGTGGACGACCATGACGTCGCCAGCGACGGTGGGGTCGCCCTCGCCTACCTGGAGGTCCCTGATGTAGAGCCCGGACGACTGCAGCTCCATCGCGGAGAGGTCCACGCCCAGGGACGAGGCGTATGTAATGTCGGCCGGGTCCTGAAGGACGACTTCGGCGGGGCCGCCCTCGTCGCCGCCGCAGGCCGCCAGGGTAAGGGTGAGGGGGAGGAGGATGAGGGCGGAGAGGGGGCGGTCGGTGAAGGAGATGAGCATGTGTTCCCGGGTGTTCGGTCGACTGGCGTTCGGTGTTCACTTCAAGACTAGCCGCGCCGGTTCGGGATGCACAGGGCGGGGGATGGTCCGTCCGGGGTCTCTCAGAACGGGATGGAGGTCAGCCCTCAGCCAGTGGCAAGCTCGTACTCTCGCACCAGCACGTCAGCGGGAAGGCTCCATTCCCGAGCCAGCACCCGAATCATCGCCAGGGAGAGGGGCCGACGGCGGCGAAGCACTTCCGACGCGTGGGACTGCGACCCGATGAGTGCGGCAAGGTCCTTCTGCCGCAGGCCACGGGCCTCCATGACGTGATGGATCGCCGAAATCGGATCCGGAGCCTCGATGGCCCAATACTCCGATTCGTACCGTTCGACGAGGGTCACCAGGACCTCCAGCTTATCGGATTCCGGCGTCCCCGGGGTAGCCCCCATGAGGCGGTCGATCTCAGCCAGCGCCTCGTCGTAGTCGGCTTCGCTTCTGATAGGTCTAATGGTCATCCTGGACTCCTACACCTGGGAGGCGTCAATCCTGTCGTACTCCGCGTGGGTTCCCACGAATCGCACGAAGCCAATCCGGCGCGGGTAGTCGAACCGGATGATCAATCGATACCTGTTCCCACCAATGTTGAACACCATTCTGTCTCCGCCGATGATGCTCGCGTTTCCGTACATCGCCTTGACGTCCGCCGGGGAGGACCAGTCGGCTTTCCGGGCGGCTGCGTACCACGCCTTTAGGGGCTGTTCCGCCCAGCGCTGTCTTTCCCAATAGATCCGCAGCGTCCTCTTTGCGATGATCCGCATGACGTACCCAAACTAGTTATCCCGAATCGGGATGTACAGGACGGTGCCTGCCACCGCTGCACAGGGTAGACTACTCGATGGATGCCGTAGAACGATGGTGAGAAACCGGGGGCGAACGAATGGCAAAACGGGAATCGACTCGCGACGACCGGGATGGGCAGCAACTTCGCAACCTCCTGCTTGAAGGTGCGGAGTCGCCACCCTCGGTCATGGCCGACACAACCTACTTCGAGACCCTGCGCGCTCGGATTAGCCGCTACTCGAAGGAATGACGTTACAGGGCCGCCGTCCGCGGATGTCACCTTGATGCTGGTGAGATGGTGCCGGATTTGCCGGGAGCGCTGGAAGCGGGACAACGAGCGGCCCATGGAAGGGCAATGATCAAGCACCTGTCGCGCGCGACCACCAGCCTGATGGCGATCGCGGCATCCATCGCCATCTGGACCATGGCCTGCTCGGAGGTAGACGAGTTCTTCCCGCCGGCACCAGACCCTTCGCTGACCGGAACATGGTCGGCGACCTTCGGCCAGGTCACCCTGCGCTACAACCTGCGCGACGATGGCGGCACCATCACCGGAGACTTCAGCCTGGTCGCGCCCGGTTCGCTCGAAGGGAATGGTCAGGTGACGGGCACCCTCAGCGGGGTACAGGTTCGGCTGGACACCCCGTACACGGTCGTGCCGCTCCCCTACGACGTGGAGATCGAAACGGCTGGGTCGTTCACCGGACGGAAGGCCGGCAACCGCATCGACGGCGAGATCTCCCTGGAGGGGTACGAGGCGCCGGTCGGCACGGATCCCGAGACCGGCCGGCCCATCGGCGTGAGAGTAAACGCTCTGACTGCTCCGATCACGCTGGTGAGGACAGTCCCATGAGCACCTTCCTCCCGGTCGCGGTGGCACTCGCATCCGTATCTGGTGGCATAGGGCCGCTTCTCCCATTTTGGGGCGCCTGCCCCTGCCCGATGCGCCCTGGCCATGTAGGCGTCGGTGCGATGGAGTGGAGGGCCAACCGAACGGACACCAGGCGACTCATGCCGAGGAAGACGGCTCTCTCGAAGTCCATGACCACGGCCCAGTTCGACCGGGGCTATTGGTACGCGACCGAGCTCGCGCAGTTCGCGGCGCAGATCGGCATTCCCCGGTCGACACGCTTGAGGAAGGATGAACTGGAAGCGGCCATTCGCACCTTCCTCGAAACAGGCCGGATCGTTTCGCCGGCAGGGAGGCCCAGACCGGCTTCGAAACGGCGGGATGTGGAAAAGGGACTGAGCCTTGATCTGCCCGTCGTCAACTACGTCAACGACAGGGAAACGAAGCAGTTTCTCGTGACTGAAGCCGCCAGGCTCGTGCCGGCGTTCAAGGAGCGATCCGGGGCTCGCTACCGATTGAACCGCTGGCGCGAGGAACAGCTGGCGAACGGCCGCCGACTGACCTACGGCGACCTGGTGCGGCGCTATGTGGAGCTGAGCCTCGGCGGGCAGCGCTACGACCGGATCCCTCACGCCCGCTACATCAACTTCATCGCGGACTACTTCGCTAACGAGGAGGATGCCGCCATGGCCGATGCGACGCGGGCGTGGAACCGGTTGAAGGCGCTGGACATCCCAAAGACCTACGCGGCCTGGAAGGCCCACGAGGCGGCAGGCCGTGCGGGAAGGAACGCCGGCACGGAAGGGCCTCGAGCATAGGTGGGGTTGCCAGACTACTGTCCAGAGAAATCGGGGGCACTATACATGGAAGGGGCTGTCAATGCCGGAAAGAGACGCGTTGCTCGCCGATCCTTGGAGATTCGCGAACTCGACGGCGAGCCCCTGCCGGCGGGCGATCCGGACGGGATCTTGGTCGAGCGGGGCTTCAGTTCCGGAAGACCTGCGCCCGGTGCCAGTCAACGAAGGTGCGATGAGGCACGTGCAGCCTGCTTTGCGGAGGCCGAATGAGCTGCCCTGAGGAATCGGAGAGGAGGCTCTCGCTGGGTTTGCTTCCCCGGACGTGGCCGGAGACCAGCACGCGATAGCCCTTGCCCTTGGCTTCCAGTCCAACCGCGCCTCGATCGAGCGCCCGGTGATGAAGCAGGCAGAGGGCCAAGCCGTTGAACACATTGTCCGGCCCGTTGTGAGAGTGCCACTGGATGTGCGCGGCCTCGAGTCCCAGCAGTTCGTCATTGATCCGGAGATCGAAGTCGCAGATCGCGCAGCGCTCGTCGTATGCCTCCAACACCTCCTTGCGGAATACCAGGCGTCGCGGTCTGCGGTAGCCCACCATTCGCTGCTTCTTTCCGGGCTCGCGCAGGCGTGGCAATCCCGGCACCCACAGGTCGTGGGAGAGGCCGACGGCTTCGAAAATCTCGTCGTGCAGAGAGATCGGGAAATGGCCGGCGAGGAGGAGTCGGGCGGCTCTGAGAGCCAACTCCGGGTCGGACTCCAGCAATTCGGAGACCTCGCGAGTGAATCCTCCCTCGACATCATGCTTTCTCAGGTCCGTCAAACGCAGATAGTCCGTGTCCCACGAAGGCAACTCGGATACTCGGGGGATTTCCCAGATGCCGTCGTTCTCGAGATATCGAAACGGATACTGGACGAGCCCTCGCCTCGGCGGGCCGAATCTGCGCCACAACTCTCCAAAGCGCGTCTCCGCCTCGGTGAATGGAATCAGGCGTGCCTCGCCATGGAAGGAGCGGCCAAGCATGAGAAGAAGCAGGAGCGGTTTGTGGGGTGCCCGCTGACTACCCTTCTTCCAGATGGTGATGTCGTTCACCAGCCGCAGGAATCGTTCGGGAGTCATCTCGGGCTACACGCCGTTTCCTTTTTCGGGTCTTCCCGGTCGAGGAGGGCTTCGACCACCCGGACCGCTTGATCGATGGTGTCCGTCGACGCGTCCAAGACGCCGGGGGAGGTGGCCTGGACGAGGTCGTCGCGACTTGCCTCACGCAAGATGGCATGCAAGGGTAGGTCTGTCGATATGCCGATTCGGTAGAGCCGGGGACACACGAGGACGCGTTCGACCACCATCAGCTTACCCATCCCCGGGGTCCACAGCGCAATGCCCAAACCATCGCCCGACCACCCTGTTCTGCGTGCAGCTGCCCGCTGGCGGGACCGCTGCCTTCGAGACGACGGATCCGTGTTCACGGAGAAGAGTCTGTGGACCTCGGAGAATGTTGGATACCTCGTCAAGTTCTTTGTCGTTCAGAATCCCAATCGCTTGCAGGAGGCACCTTTTGTTGCCGGGAGTTGAGTAGATGATTGCCGACGCTCGCGAACTACCACCTCACCACATCACCATCCGTGTCCCATGGCACGACGGGGGCTGGACTGGCACGGTATGTGCACGACCCCTAGACAACTCAAGCTGCCTCAGCCTGCCCCGCATCGGCGAAGGCCGACGCGACGAAATAGAAACGCGCTGTGCTGGCCAGCGGCTAGACGCGCTTGACCGCGCTGACCTGCCACCGTGTGTAGGCGAGCGTGTCTCGTTCATGGCTCCCTTCGACCTCCCGCGGACGATGACCCATCCGTACACGGGATTCTACCCCGAGACGCACGGTCATTTCGCTCCAACCCGCTTCGTCCAGCCGGCGTACTCTGCGGCTTGCGTACCGTTTCGATGGATGCTGCGCGAGAAGGTCGAGGGGAACGCCAGGGACAATGAGGTAGGGATCGCCGAGCGACTGAAGATCGGCTGGGTGCCGGACCGAGAGCCCGACATCCGCAGTCACCAAGGCAAACAGGTGGAGACGGCGTGGGTACAGGAGCGCGAGAACCAACTCGCACTGCTCGACACCTTTTTCAGCGCGCTCCGGCCAGAGGAATCGCTCTGCTTCTTCTACGCGAAGCGCACCCCGCTGTCGGAACAGTCCCGCCGTGTGATCATCGGGGCGGGCCGTGTTCTCTCCTTAGGCGACCATACAGAGTATGCCTACAAGGGCGAAAAACGACCGCTGCGGTGCGTGCTTTGGGAGCGCAATGTGGGCCATTCTGTCCGACCAGGCTTCGGGGATGGCTTCCTCTTTCCGTACCAGGAGGCACTCGCTCTTGCCGAACGCGAGGGGATCGACCCCGAGGAGTTCGTGGCGTTTGCTCCAGACGAGCACTTCGACGCCTACTCATACGGCTCTGAGCTCCTAACTCATGACGGTGCCGTGGCGTCCCTTGTGGCCTGCGCTGCGACGCTGCACCGCGTCCGCGGCCGAATCGATGGCCCGTGGGAGCAGGCGATCGCATGGATCGGAAAGCAACTCAACCGGCTTTGGAAGGCGCGTGGTGCGTTCCCCAGCTTGGGATCAGCGCTCTCGGCGTTCGGCTACGAGTGGGGCTTCCAGCACGGTAGCCTGCTCGCGTACGAGATCGAGTTGCTGCGGGAGCGCGGAGGCGGCGACGATCCGTGGGTGCTCGTGGACGCCGTGATGGCAGATCCGGCGAGGCTCGGTGGGCCCATGGTGAAACTCCTCACGCACGGGCTACGGAGGGGCTGGAAGCGGCTCTCGGCAGAGCGGCGGGACCTGCTCCAACTCCTCAGCCGCTGCGCGATCTCAGAGAAACAGGCGCTGCGTGTCTACGACACCGCGGAGCGGGCGGAGGCCGGTCTCCAGATCAACGATACAGAACTGCTGCGCAACCCGTACCTGCTCTTCGAGCGCGACAGGCGCTCCGCCGACCCCATCGCGTTTGGCAGTGTGGACCGCGGCCTTTTCCCGGACGAGACCGTGAGGGAGCAGTTCCCCTTGGCGGAACCGAGCCGCATCGAAGATCCGGCGGACGAACGGCGGGTGCGTGCACTGGTCGTGGATCTCTTAGAGAAGGCGGCGGTCGAGGGACACACCCTGCTCCCTCGAAGCTGGGTCATCCGCAGGGCGCGGGAGCACGCGCTCCAGCCGCCTTGCCCGCTCGGCGAGAACGTGCTCGACGCTTGCGCGAAGAGCTTCGCGCCAGTTGTTACCCGCGCAGCAACCCGCGCGAACGAGCCTGCTTATCAGGTCGACCGGCTCGCGGAGTGTCGTACGATCATCCGCCGCGAAGTACTGCGCCGAAAAAAGGGCAGGCCGCACTTGGTCGATCTCGACTGGCGTAGACTCGTGGATGTGGGACTTGGTGATCCATTACCCGTGGATCGGAACGAACGTGCGCTGGAGGAGCGCGCTCGGCGAGAGAAGGCGACGGCGCTCGAGCAGCTTTTCCGTTCACGTCTGTGTGTGCTGATCGGCCCGGCAGGGACGGGCAAGACAACACTGCTGAGAATGCTCTGCTCGCTTCCCGGGCTTACGGAGAAGGGGCTGCTGCTTCTCGCACCCACCGGCAAGGCTCGTGTGCGCTTGGAAGACGAGACCGGCATGCGGGGTTCCGGCCAGACGCTGGCGCAGTTTCTTATCCGGCAGCAGCGCTACGACGCGGAGACAAGCGCCTACTTTCCCAAGGCGATGGCGCCTCGCTGTAGCCACTACCGGACCGTGGTGGTGGACGAGTGTTCGATGCTGACCGAAGAACAGCTAGCAGCGCTGATCGACTCCCTCAGCAACGTCGAGCGTCTCGTGCTCGTCGGGGATTCGCGCCAGCTCCCGCCTATCGGGGCGGGCCGCCCCTTCGTGGACATTTGCCAAGAGTTGGAGCCCGACACCTTCGAGACCCCTTTTCCACGCTGTGGGCCAAGCTACGCCGAGCTTACGATCCCCCGGCGTCAGCGCGGCACGGCCCGGGCCGATGTCCTGTTGGCATCGCATTTCAGCGGGCAGCCGCTCGATCCTGGCGCAGATGCCGTGCTGGATGCGGGCGACAGGCGAATAGGCGGAGGTCTTCGCCTCGTACGGTGGGACCACCCGGAGGAGCTTCAAGAGAAGCTTGTCGCAGAGTTGGTCGAGGCGCTTGATCTCGCCGGGCCGGACGACGGACTGGGATTCGAGGAATCCTTGGGCGGTGCGCGTTATCGGGACATTCCATGGGCCTTCTTCTGGAGCCGCTTCGGCGACAGACCGGGGGCCGCCGCACGCGCGGAAGGTTGGCAGATGCTTTCGCCTGTACGCGCCGGGCTCGTGGGAGTTGATGCGCTGAACCGGATGCTCCAGAAGCGATTCCGGGCGAAGGCGCGCGAAGCTGCAGACGTGGAGGGTTGGGGCCGCAAGATGCCACGCCCGATGGGTCCACAGATGCTCCTCTACGGCGACAAAGTAATCAACGTCATCAACCAGCGCCGGCGCGACGTCTGGCCGAAGCCCGCTGGAGAAGCTTACCTAGCCAACGGCGACATTGGCATCGTTGTTGGGCAATACAAGACGAGGAAGTTCAAAGGCCTGCCGCGGAAACTTGAGGTCGAGTTCGCCAGCCAGCTTGGACCCAAGTATCGCTTCAACCCCGGCGAATTCGGGGACGAGGCCATCAACCCGCTCGAGTTGGCATACTGCCTGACGGTTCACAAAACGCAGGGCAGCGAATTTGGCATCACGTTCGTCGTGATCTCCAACCCCTGCTGGCTGCTCTCCCGCGAGCTACTGTACACGGCGCTAACGCGCCACCAGAATCGGTTGGTCATCCTTCATCAGGGGCCGTTTGTCGAGTATCGTCGCTATGCCGGTGACGAACACTCGGAGATCGCTCGCCGCATGACGAACCTCTTCGCGGATCCGCTACCGCGCGAAGTAACCGTAGACGCCCAGCAACGCTTCCTCGAGGAAGGGCTGATTCATCGAACGGAGCGCGGTGACCTCGTACGCTCGAAGTCGGAGCTGGTGATCGCTGACAAGCTTCACGCCCGTGGGATCGACTACGCCTACGAGCAGCCACTCGTGCTTCCCGATGGACGCACGCGCTACCCGGATTTCACGATCGCTGACGACGCGATGGGCGTGACGTTCTACTGGGAGCATCTCGGGATGCTCGACGATCATGGGTACCGGACCCGATGGGAGAAGAAGCGGGCCGAGTACCTGGAATGCGGTATCCGACCGCCGGGAGTCGGTGAAGGCCTGGAAGGAACGCTGATCGAAACGCGCGACGAGCCGGGCGGAGGGCTAGATGCGGCGGCGATCGCATCGGTGATCGACCGGGTGATCCTGGGTTGACTGTTGAGTGGTACTCTAGCACGGCGGCTGGGAGCAGTGCAGTGCTCCTGAGGATCCGTCTTGCTATTTGACACCGTTCCGACGGTGACCCAGTTGTCATTCAGCTCCGAGCTTCCACGTTGCCAAGAGCCATCATTCCTGCTACCGTCTCTCGGCTCTTGGTGAACTTCATCCACGCGTCAACAAACATGTCGATTCCCGCCCAACTAATCGATGCCGCCCAGTCCGTGCAAGCCGGGAGCCGCCGCCGGGTCAAGGTAAGAACCCTACTCTCCTGGTTCGGGCACAAGCGCCGCGGTTCTTCCGTAGTCTGGATCATCCGGCGCGCTCTGCAAGACCTCGGCCTCGGCACCGATCCTGACTTCGCTACCGTCGGGATAGATGCATTCGTAAATCTCTCACTAGCAACTGCGAAGCCTTCCAATGGCGAGGGCGACGTCGACAATGGGGAAGATGAGTCTATTCGCGACACCAGAGATACCGGGGCGCAAGCCACGGACCCTGCGTTGTATGTGGGCATGCTGCCCGCGGCGACCAGCGGAGTTGTGTCCGTCAAGCGCGATAACAACTTGTCGGTCGCGGTCACCAAGATGATGTATCACAACTATTCCCAACTACCCGTTACCCAAGATCTGCGTCGAATCGACGGCATGATCAGTTGGCGCTCGATTGGCGTCGCAAGAACGAAGAAGGAGGATGCAGACTGCGAGTACGTGCGAGATTGCCTCGATAAGGACTACTCGACGGTCGAACTGGATACTCCTCTCCTCGACGCTGTCGCGGAGATCGCGCAACAGGAGGCCGTGCTCGTCTTGGGACCTGATAAGAGAATTACGGGCATCGTCACGACCAGCGACCTCAGCCTCAAATACCACGAGTTAGCCGCCCCGTTCCTGCTACTTCAGGAGATCGAGTACCGGTTACGACTGCTCATCGATGAGGTGTTCTCCAGAGAAGAGATGGCGGAAGCCAGAGATCCTCGGGACGACAGACGGCAGATCAGAAGCGCAGCGGATCTGAGTTTTGGCGAATACATTCGTTTGGTCGAGGCGCGCAAGAACTGGCACCGGCTCACGCTGCCCCTTGATCGCCGCGTGTTCGTCAAGCTCCTACGTGACGTCAGGGACGTGCGGAACGAGATCATGCATTTCAGCCCGGACGACTTGTCGTCGGAGAACTTGGATAAGATCGAAAAACTACGGAAACTACTTGAACTATTGGCATAAGATTCCCTCGGCCTGCGCCTGCTGATGACCCCCTCGACTCCGACTCCGCGCTTCGCCCAGGACGACCAGGTCCAGCTACGCAGCGACCGCTCGAAGGTGGGGCACGTCATACGGCCTCCCAACCTGCTTGGCGGTGCCTACTGGTATCGTATCAGGCTCCATGCAGGGGGACTCATCGTCTCCCACGAAGCGGATCTCACAAGCTTCGAAGCGCAAGTCTCGCCAGACCAACTCCTACTCAGGCACGCTTTCGGCGACAAGGACGATTTCCTGCGACTCGTGACCTTCCACAAACTCGATACGCCGCTCGACAACACATTATACTCATTGCAGGGTTCCCGTACTGCGTTCTATCCGCATCAATACAAGCCGCTCCTCAAGTTCCTCGACTCACCTGACCAACGTCTCCTCATCGCGGATGAGGTCGGGCTGGGAAAGACGATCGAAGCAGGTTTGGTGTTGATCGAACAAAGGGCTCGGAGAGCTCTCCGTCGCGTGCTGGTTGTCTGCCCGGCCGCGCTGTGCCTGAAATGGCGCGAAGAGATGTGGCATCGATTCGATGAGGAGTTCAAGATCCTCGTGGCAGCCGAATTTCGGGAGCAGCTTCGACAACTCGCCCAACTGGGAGACCTTCCCGAAGCTCGGGACATCATCTCGCTCCAGGCTGTACGCAATGAGGATCATCTCGAACTCCTCAATGAAACCCCGCTTCCACTCGATCTCCTGATCGTCGATGAGGCTCACCACCTCCGCAATCGTCAGACGCTCAGCCACCGCACGGTCCGAGCTCTCGCCCGGGGTGCCCACGCTGTACTCTTCCTGACTGCCACGCCCATACAACTCGGCGAGGAAAACCTCTTCAACCTCTTTCAGTTGCTCGATGACTCAGAGTTTGATGATTTTGAAGTCTTCCAGGAACGCTTGCGCGCGAATGAACCGGTCGTCGAAGCGCAGCGACTGGCCCGGGCGGTCCCGCCTCCCATCGATGAGATTCGGAACCGGATCGAGAGTCTCGGGATGGGTGGACGAGCAAGCTTCTTCGGAGGCAACCCGATTTACGATCGTGTCCGGCGGGAGATCCGAACTCCTCCCGAGTCCGCTGACGACAACGGGCACGCATGGGCCGCGGACTTGCAGCACGACCTCGAGGAGCTCAGTCTTCTGAGCCATATTTTCTCGCGCACCAAGAAGCGTGATGTATTCCCTGATGCTACCATTCGGACTGCACGGGTAATCCCCATCGCCCTTACCCTGCCGGAACGCGAGTTCTATGATGCAGTTACCGAATTCGTCCGCGACAACGCTCCCAGCGACAAGGGTGCAATCAGATACTTTGCAGTCATGGGAGCGCAGCGACAGGCCGCGTCCTGCATGCCCGCCGTCCGCAACCGGTTCTTGCGAAGGGCGACATGGAGTCTTGAGGATGTACTTGACGCCGAGACACACGATCTTGAAGATATTGCCCATACTTTTTCGGTCGAGATTACCCAGAGGGTGGTCGACGCCGCCCGAAGCCTAGGGAACACCGACACAAAGTACGAGCAACTTCGGCGCCTCCTCAAGAACCTTGATGAAGAGGAACCTGGCAGGAAGATTATTCTATTTGCTTATTATAAACCGACCTTGAAATACCTGAAGAAGCGATTGGACCGCGACGGAATCACGTGCGAGTTGATCCATGGCGGGATCACGAGCGATCCTCGACACCCAGAACGCGACGAGCGCGGCAAGCGAATGTGGCGATTCCGCGAAGAACCAAGCGTCCGTCTACTGCTCTCCTCGGAAGTTGGCAGCGAGGGCCTCGATTTCCAATTCTGCCACATCGTTATCAACTACGATCTGCCTTGGAACCCGATGAAGATAGAACAGCGGATCGGGCGTGTTGACCGACTTGGGCAGGAGTCCGATCGAATCCTCATTTTCAACTTCACACTCACCGATACTATTGAGGATCGAGTGCTCGCTCGCCTCTACCACAGGATCGGTGTTTTCGAGCGCACACTTGGCGACCTCGAAGCGATCATAGGCGAAGAGATCCGACGCCTTACGCGCGATCTGCTGTCACGCCGTCTCACTCCCCAGCAAGAGAACGAACGAATCGATAAAACTGCCCGCGCAATTGAGAACCGCCGCCGCGAACTTGAGAAACTCGAAGCCGAAGCCAACAGATTGGTCAGCGGAGATGGCTACTTCGAAGATCAGCTAGATCGCATAATTCGTGGTGGAGAATTGCTCGGTGCAGCAGATCGCGAGGCGTTCGTTCGAGGTTTTCTTGAACGTGCACACCCGCGAGTGCGCTTGAGTCCGGCGCGCCGCGAGGGGGTGCGTACCCTCCACGTGACCCCCCAGTTCGACATGGCTGTGCGGTACCTGGCACCCAGCGCTGCGCGCCAGCGATTCCTACATAAGGCGCTTTCCAAGCCGGTGCCGGTTACGTTTGATTCCGAGATCGCCTTTGACCACACTGATACCGAGTTCCTCGCCGCACACCATCCCGTTGTGCAGCTGGCGGTCGAGTACTATCGGAATAACCGCGACCAGCTTCATCCGGTATCCCGGTTCGAGCTTGCGCAATCACGCCATGCCCACGCGGGCTCCTATCTCTTTCTGCTATTTGACGTACGTATCGAAGCGGGAACCAAACGTAAGCGAATGGACGCAATATTCATCCGGCTGCGCAACGGTGTCGAGGAATTAGCGGTCCTTGACGAAGGGGCGTGTTCACTCCTTCTAGGTGAGCTGATTCGAGACGGAAGAATCGCCCGTCGGGAGGATGATTGGGATTTACCCGGCCTTGAGCACGCCTTGGACCACGGATACGATGCCTTTGAGGTTCGCGTCTCGGATATCCGGCAGCGCGCTGAGGATCGTAACCGCGCGGTTGTGCAAACCCGGCTGGCGAGTCTCGAAAAGAGGCATCAGGCCCACTTGAGGCGAGTCCAGGAGCGGCTCGCACACGCGGAAGACTTGCAGCAGGCTCCGAGCATTATTCGTCTTTATCGTGGTCAGATTCGAAACATGTTGCAGGACTATGAAGCTCGTCGGAGTGAACTTAAAAGAGACATGAACATCAGCATGGAACCCCAACTCGTTGGTGCCGGGGTGGTTCGAATTGGAGAGTCAAGATGAGTTGGTTCCGCGCCCTACGCCGATTTCTTCGCAGTGGTTTCTCGCGTAGGACAGCGGTACCTTCTGAATCCGCAGAAACGGCAACTTCCCAGCTAACGGAAGGGTTCACTCCCAAGTCGACGGAGGCAACCGCTCCCGAACCAGCGGTGGAGCCCTCTCCCGCGCCGACCGAAGCGGCCACTTCCGGGCCGACGGAAACGACCATTCCTGGAAGGACTCCTCCGACCATTGTCGTAGTAATCGGTCTCGATTTTGGAACCTCCGGGACCAAGGTCGTCGTACGCCGGTTGGACAAGGATCGGTTGGCATCGGCCATCGACTTCGGTACCACCCTGACCGGATTCTCACGGTTCAGCTTTCCGTCGACCGTGGCACTTGACGATGCCCGTTTGCTGTTCGGTGGCGATGCCGAGCGACACCAGAAGGGCATCGTGTTTCGCTCACTCAAGCGAACGCTGTTGGGCGCTGACGGGGACGTTCGATACCCAGCATCGCCCGAACTACCTCGGCAGCCGCAAGGCCTCGCTGCCTACCCCCACTTCCTTGTAGCCGCCTTCCTCGGTTCAGTGCTCCGTCGAGTCCGGCAGTTGGTGGCACAAGAGTATGGTGCGGATTCCGTGGCTTTCTACTACAATCTCGACATTCCAGTGTCGCAACTCGACGATGGTCCCATCCAGAAAGGATTCCAGATGGCTCTCGATGCCGCCGTCGACTTCGCAGAGACGGATGATCTGCGCTTGGAAGACTACTCCGCCCTTTGGACTAGATGGATGGACGTCCTGGAAAGAGAGAATACCGGCTTGCCAGATCTCGAGGTCAAGCGGTGGGCGTTGATCCCGGAGTCGTCAGCCACCGTGAAGGGCGCGGAAGCGGCATTGGCGTCGATCCTGCCGGACAGTCTCCGATACACCGCAATCGTGGATATCGGCGCTGGTACCACGGACCTAGGATGGTTCAGATGGGTCACCCGCGAGGAAGGAGACCGTATATACTTCTTCTCCGCGCAGACTTGTCTCGTTGGATGCGATGAAGTTGACGAAAGGCTTCTTGTAACCTCGAGAGCTCCCGACAACGACAGACCGCGCCTATTTCCTGCGGTCCGGGCGGCGAAGCGGGAGCTCGCTGCCAACCGGTGCGTGGACCTTGGGAGGGAGTGTCGGTCTCTTGTCCCAGATGACTTAGGTCGAGCTGTGGACGAAGTGGCTGGATATTGTTTTGGCGACTACGTTCGGAGCTTTGGCGAAGCATACAAGAGAGATAGGAATTCGGATAACTGGAAAGACATTCGCGTGGTTCTAGTCGGAGGCGGGTCACAACTCGAGGGATTTCACGACAAGTTCCGCCGTCATCCACGGTGGCGGCTGCGTGTGTTCAGCCAGTATGTTGACTTAATCCTGCCTGGAAGTTCGAGATCGGTCCACGCCGCCACCGGAAACCTTGGAACCATGGGAGCCACGTCGGTACCGCCGGAGGATGCCGACATTGTCTTCCTGCTACCTGCCCTTGGATTATCTCATCCCTTAGACGACATACCCCCACCTGAACTTCCGAGCGACATCCCTTCCTCTCCACCACAGCGATCCGGGCCGACCGGGCTTTATGTTTATGAGGCGCCGGACGACGACTAGAATTGGTGACCAGCTCGGCGCCTCTGGGTCCGCCGGGTTTGGATAACGGATCCTGATGACATTTGTCCTCAACTTCCAGTGTTCATGGCGTGGCGTGCCGAATGCTGCTCACAGAGAGTTGGGTATCCTTGATGGACCTGGAATGCTTCAAGTCAGTTGCCCAAATATTCCGCGGATGCGTGACGTTTTTCGACCAGAGGAGTACGCGGCGCTGGATCGAGGCTGTGCGGAGAATACGCGATGAGAGCTCGGTGGGCGGTCGTAAGAGCTGCACTGGCCGTGCAGCTACCGGGTAGCAGCTGAGCTCGCCGTCAGCCTGGCATCTACTCTTGCTCTGACAGAATCTACCTTCTAGCATGGGCTCCGAGGTTTCCGCACCGGGACGAGGCCCGCCACCAGGAAAGGAAGAAACGATGCTCACCAAGCAGAAGTCAACCGGAGTCCGTGTCTTTGGGATTCGCAACATCGTGATCACCGTGATCATGGGTATCGTTATCGCGGAAGTCACTGGAGCATCCTGGGTGGTGCTCGGATCCATTGCGGTGGTCCTGTTCGTGGTGTGCTGGCTGCTGGAACGCCGCTCAATAGGGAGCAAGACAAGAGGCGGCTTCAATTGAACAAAAGGATTATCGCGATTCCGGGCGCAGGTGGTCGAGAGGGAGAGCCCGGCTCACTTCGAAGTAGAGGTGATCCTCTGGAATCTGTAACGCCGCAGGGGTGCGCCGCGCCGGTGTGGTGTTCCTTAAGGTCCTCTGTTGAACCGGAGGAGGGTTATCCGGGGTTCGATCGCCGCTGAGTTGAGCACCTTTTGGGAAAAGGCAGGCGCGAGAAGGACGCCGCGCACCTTGTCTGCGGGTACACCGCTCGACTCCAGGTTTCCCATGTAGGACGTGAGCTGGGTGTAGTCCCCGGGCTGTGCCTCGACGATCTTCAGTTCGATTGCGATCTTCTCGCCTGACCTGCCCTTGGCGAGGAGATCGACCCGGTCGCTGGTGCCGTCGCTCAGGCGCTGCTGCTTACCGACGAGGTAGATCGGCCGGTCGAAGCCAAAGTCGATGGACTCCCATCGGGACCAAAGGAACTCCTCCAAGTCCCTCTCCTTCCATTGATCGGGAACGGTGAGAAACCCCCTCGATGGGTTTTGAACGCGCTCCAGGACCCACTTGGCGCCCCGTTGAGCGCTCGGCCGCGGCTTGCCTGAAGACAGATCGAGGATACTGGGGTCATCCTCCGCGTCCTCCTCGTCTTCTTCGAGGTGATCCCCATCGTAGTCGTCCTCAGGTTCCGGCAGATCGGGGTCGTCATCCTCCAGAACCACCTGGGTGTCCTTGTAATAGTCGCACACGCCGAACTGCAAGCCCCACTGATCGTAGAGGAAGTCCTCCATGGCCTCGTCGAAGAGCAGTCTCACAAGCTTCGAATCATCCGCTCGGGGTGTGACGCTCCTACCGGCGGCTTCGGCCCTTATCAATGCCAAAACGCGTTTCCCGCCCTTCGAGATGGTTAGCTGTGCTACGGCCTGAGCAGCGCCCTCGTCGCCCCGATCGAGCGTCAGTGCGTCCCACCACCCGACTGGATCGTCGCCGGTGACTAGGACGCCGAATGCGCCAAGGATGTGTGCGCGAGTCGTTGCCGGTGAACTGGGGAGGGCTCCAAGCAGTTCGATGAAGTCCCGGTCGTGGATGTCGGGAAAGAACATGGCGAGTACGTGCCAACAGGGTTGGTCAAAGGCTCCCGCGAGCCTCGACGAGGCCGCAGCCGGACCGGTTAACGGTTAACGTAGCGTAGAGCCGCCTCAGATCAATTGGGCTGGTTCTGAGCGCTGATCAAGCCTGAGGACCGCCCCACTCATCACGGCGCGGCCTGCTCCCCAGAGGTCCTGCACGACGTGCACGGTGCTCGCGTTGAGCGATCCGGCCACGATGGCGCCGATCACGAAGATGATCAGTTGGGTCTGCCGGCGATACCAACCGGAGACGCGGTTCATCCCCTCGTCGAACCAGCCGGCGACTTGACGCACCGGCCTCCAGGGTCGGACGGCTGAAGTTGGTTTCGGCCTGGGCGACATCGCCCGACCACTTGGCCTGCGCGAGCCAGCGGCCGTGGGCCGCTGCCGGTAGAGGCCTCCGTCGAACCACAGCCTCAGGTCCCCGGAACCCGCCGCCCGCGGACTCGGCGCGTGTGAAGGGGCTGGCTCTGAATCGCAGGAACCGGCCGTTGCTCCAAGTAGAGCCCGACGCGGTGGCTGGCGAGCATGGCGCATTCGGGCACGTCGGATTGGCGACTCATTGGGTACGGTCCTCGGGAAAAGTTGATCGCTCCGTTCAAGTGCTTGCGCGGATCCTCACCCGTACATTCGCCGGAGCCGCCGGTTGACGGCGTCCACGCTGAACTCGTCCGGATCGAAGTCTTCGCCCATCCACTCCGAGATATCCGCGTGATCCCTGTCCTTCGGATCCTGCAGAACCGAGAGCATGTGGTAGTAGCCCCCCACGCCGCCACTATCGTCCGGCGGACACCGGCGTTTCCCCGAAATGCACGCTGGAAGACACTGCCGGGGATTCTGCGGCAGGATCTTCTGCAGCGTGATCCTGTGCTTCCAGTTGTCGCCGAAGTCATACGTGTAATCGATCCAGTCCTTTTCCCGCGTCAGGAGCTGGCCGATGCGGAATTCCCTGGCGTCCAGGTCCCCGGGCATTCCGGACGGGGTCCACTCGTCGTCCCAGGGGCTGGGGACGCTGAAGCGATGCGTCTGCTTGACGAAGACATGCAGGTGGCAGTCTTCCCAGCCCATGACCACCTGTACCACCTCGTGAAGGTCGGCGAGCGTCATGGTCGGGTCTATGAGGAAACGGCGCCAGATTTGTGGCTTGGCCCACCTGAGGGCGATTCTGAGTTGGTAGGTGGATCGTGGTGTCATGGCCTGTGGCTCCCTGGTCCGTTACCTGTCTTGGTCAGGCTGTCCAATATACGGGATGACTGCCACCCCTCCGTTGAGGGGTTCAACGGATGCCGGGATCGGGTGAGCAACCCTGACGTTACGTCATGCGCTACCGAATTCGTATCTCGTTCAATCACTGATTGTTACGCATTCGGTCGGCCGGATTCCCGCCGTTTGACTCCCGCCGAATTGCGAACCTCAGCCGCGAGGTCTCGGGCGGGCTTCCAGTGCCTTCCGAAGCTGTCCCTCGTCGGCTCGCTGATAGCACTGGAGCACCGTCTTGGCCGTCTTCCAGCCTCCGAGGTCGCAGAGGACCTTGAGCGGCTGGTCCATGAGGTCGCTCGCGAACTTGCGCCTCAACGAGTGCCAGCCCCGTCCGCGCTTGGGTTCGAGCCCCGCGAGCTTCTGGGCTCGGTTCCACCAGAAGCGCACCAGCGTCCGGCCCGCGCACCGCGACGGATCTCGTGGTGCGGGGAGCACCGGAGCAACCTCGATCCCGGCGCTCCGCTCTCGCGCCTGCTCAAGGACGGCGCCCGCCTCGGCCGTCATCGGAGTCCGGTGTTCGTAGCCGGTTTTCTCGTGTTCGGCCCTCCACCGGATAGCCCGGGCCTCAAGGTCGATATCCGACCACCTGAGGTGGCGGATGGCCCCGATTCGGTGCCCGGTCTCGTGCGCCAGCACGAGCGCGACGTGGAAGCGCCAATCGACCTCCCGGGACACCCCGAGAAGCGCCTGGTATTCCTCCTCGGCCAACACCACCCGCGTGGGGTTCTTCTCCGAGGGCGTCTTCAGACCTTTCAGCGGGTTCGAGCCGAGGAGCAGCCGGCCCTCCTCGTCCTTCGACTTGCCGGCCCAGTTGAACACGGCGATCAGGAACTTCAGATCGTGTTCGATCGTCGCGTCGGAC
>MPMR01000040.1 GCA_002238605.1 BD2-11 clade cluster bacterium bin43
AAACGAAGTCGGCGCTCCTACGGCGCCGGAGAATGGGGCCGGAACCGGGTCCGGGTGTTTCCCGACCCGAAGACCGGCCTCTACCAGATTGAGTGGCGCGAGAACGGTCGAAGGTTGACCCGGTCGCTTGGACACCGCGAGTGGACTCGCGCCAAGCGGCAGGCGGACGAGTTCGCCGCCGGGTTCGCCAGCCCGGACCTGAACGGCAAGGCGGAAGCCGAGCCCACGCCGCTCACGCTGGAAAAGCTCTTTGAAATCTACGGTGAGGAGGTGACGCCCACCAAGGCGGAGGCGTCGCAGAGGTCTGATCGGGCCGCGACGAAGATGTTCCTCGGGTTCTTCGGCCCGGATCGGAAGCCCGCCACGCTATCTCGGCGGGACTGGGACCGGTTCATCCGGGCACGGCGCGGGGGCAAGGTCGGCCCGAGCGGCAAGCCCGTGTCCGATCGAACGATCGAGTACGACCTGAAGTTCCTGCGGGCGGTCTTCAACTGGGCCGGCAAGTCGAGGGACGAGCAGGGGCGTCTGCTCCTTGACTCGAATCCCCTGAGAGGCCTGAAGGCGCCCACGGCAAAGAACCCGACCCGCGTCGTTCTGTCCGAGGAAGAATACGAGTTGCTGCTCGGAGTGTCCCGAGACGTCGACTGGCGCTTCCACGTCGCGCTGGTGCTCGCGCACGAGACCGGACACCGAATCGGCGCCATCCGCCACCTCCGGTGGCACGACATCGACTTCGAGGGCAGGACCATCCTGTGGCGCGCGGAGCACGAGAAGACCGGGTACGAGCACCGGACGCCGGTGACGGCCGAGGCGTTGGCCGTCCTTGAGGAGGCGCGAGAGTTGAGTTTGGGCCTGGAGGACACTCCCGTGCTGCCCGCGCCCAGGGATGCCTCGAAATGCGCGGGCCGGACGCTGGTGCGCGCATGGTGGTACCGGGCCCAGACGTTGGCGGGGCTCGAACCGAAGCGGGGGAGAGGCTGGCACTCCTTGAGGCGGAAGTTTGCCTCCGACCTCATGGACCAACCGCTCAAAGTGTTGTGCGAACTCGGAGGCTGGAAGACCGCCAAGACGGTGCTTCAGTGTTATCAGCGAGCCGATGAAGGACAGCTTCGGAACGCTCTGGAAGCCCGCCGCCGGGGTTCGCGACGGAAGTCGAGAATAGCGGGAATCAATCAGCGGGAATCTGGGCTGCCGAACACGTAACCCCAACGACCACAGAAAGATACAAACATAATGCCGCATGCCGTAACGTCAGGGTTGGTCTCAGGGAGCTTCCCGCCGCTTCAGAACCGGAACGAGGCATCGGGCGCGACGCGACCGGCCGCTTCCCCTGCCGCCGTGAACACCGTCAGGTCCACCTGCACCACGGCGGGCAGGAGGTCGGCGAAGCGCAGGCTCGCCTGTCCGATGGGTTCACGGGAACAGGTGAGGGAGGCGAGGAGGTGTACGTCTTCGTGTTGGATGCCCTCGTCCTCGTGTGTGTGCTGGTCCTCGGCATGGTCGTCTTCTACATCTTTGGGCGCCTGCACCTCTGCCGAATCCAGCGCACAGCTCGTGCCCTCCGGAAAGGCGAGGAGACGCGCGCCGCCGGTTCGGAGTCTGTCGAGGGCCTCCGCTGCGGTGGCTCGCTCCTGCTCCGAGCGGGGGGCGTGCTCGAAGCCGAACACGGATTCTGCGGGGAGTTCCAGGTCGACGGTGACGCGGGCGCCGTCCACGGCCAGACCCAGTCGAGCGATGCCGTGTTCGTGGGCCCCGGCCGTCCCCAGGCGTTCGCCCTCGACCAGGGGAGGATCAGGACGCGGGGAGGGTGAATCGCCGCATGCGACGAACAGCATGAGACACGGGATCGTCCACCCGACGAAAAGGGAGCGGATCTGGGGTCGATGGAGCATGGGGCAGGTCATCGTGAGGGAACCGGTTGGGGGTTGCGCGCGTACAGGTGCATGAATGATAGTGTATTCTCGTTATCGTCACTTGGTTCCCCCGAAGGACGAGGATCCCGCTCATGCCGAAGCCGCGCCGCCGATTCCGGATTCCCTGGACACCCCTACAGTTCGCCCTGGTCATCATGGGCGGCTGGCTTGCGCTCACATCGGGGCCCCGCTCCGTCCTGGCCGATCCGAGCGACGGAGCGAAGATCCGCGCCGCCAGTGTTGCGCGGGACTCCACCGAGGTGGATTGGCAGCTGCTGGCCTCCCTGGATTACCGCACGGGCGAGATGTCCGAGGAACTCGAGTCGGTCGTGGGGCGAGGGGTGAAGGTGCCCGGATACATGGTCCCCCTGGAGGACTGGGCCGGCGAGGTCTCGGAGTTCCTCCTCGTCCCGTACGTCGGGGCCTGCATCCACACCCCGCCCCCGCCACCCAACCAATTGGTCTACGTCCAGATGGAGAAGGGTCAACGCGTGCCGGTCTCCTTCTGGAATCCCGTCTGGATCCACGGCACCCTGACCGTGGAGAAGACGACGAACCTGTACGGATCGGTGTCCTTCAAGATGGATGGCACCTCGATCACGCCCTACGAGTGGTGATGAGCCGAGGCCCCGCGACCGTCCCGGGCGTACCCGGCCCGGGCGGGGGTGATGGGTGGGTGGCCACTGCCGCAGTCGTCTGTTCCGTGCATTGTCTCATGACTCCCGTCCTGGCCACGGTCGCCCCGTTCATGGTCCTGGCCGAAGGCGCGGAATGGTGGATGTGGGGAGGGACCGCGTTCCTCGCTGTCGCGATGCTGGCGATCAGGCCGGGTCGGCATCGACCGGCGATTGCCGGCCTTGTTCTCGCGGGGGCCGCCATCTGGGCCGCTTCTCTGGCCGGTTGGTTCGAGCCCGCCCCGGAAATCGTCACGTCTCCCGTGGGGAGCCTCCTGATTGCCGGGGGCATGCTGTGGAGCGCCCGGCTCTGTCGCGCCAAAGCCTGTTGACAATTCGGGGTATCGACATGCAGGCGACGGCGGTTATCGTCCTGCATGACTCGAGCCGCTTCGCCCCCGACGAAGGACACCATGCACCCCCAACGAGATACCCGGCAGCGACGGGCCATCCGTGCCGTCTTCCTCGACGTTGCGGGCCCGCTGACGCCAGACGACGTTCTCGAACGCGCTCAGGCGCACGCGCCCACGCTCGGGCTGGCGACGGTGTACCGAAACGTCAAAATCCTGGCTGAGAAGGGTTGGCTCACTGAAGTGGAACTCCCTGGGAGTGGCATGCGCTACGAGCTGGCGGCTCGGCCTCACCATCACCATTTCATGTGCCGCGCCTGCGAAAAAGCGTTCGATATCCACCGTTGCCCCGAGGCTGTGGAGGACCTGGCTCCGGAGGGCTTCGAGGTCGATGACCACGAGGTGATTCTCTTCGGGCGTTGCCCGGCCTGCTGCACCTGATCGCCGGACGCCGCAAGGCCATGCACGTCCGGGAGCAGAGAAATGGGACGGGGACGAAACTGCGGGGCGGTGCCCTCAGACCCCCTTGACGTCCGCGCCCCAGATGTGCTTATGGAGCTGGGTCTGGAAGCGGACCGGCAGCCCGTCCTCCAGGATCCAGTGCGCGAGTGCCTCGAGGTCGGTCTCGTCCCACACCGGCGACATCAGGAGCGCGTTGAGCGACCCGTCCCGGATGCGGTCCGCGAGGCCCCGCTCGGCGATGACTGTCCGAGCCCACTCGTAGTCCGCGCGGTCCCCGACTACGAACTTCACTTCGTCCCGGGCGGTCAGGTGATCGAGGTTCGACCACCGATTGCGCGCGACCTCGCCCGATCCCGGGCACTTGAGGTCCATGATCTTGTGCGCGCGCCGATCGAGCGGCCCGACATCGATGGCCCCGGACGTTTCCACCAGGACGGTGAACCCTTCGTCCAGCAGCCGGTCCACCAGAGTGTAGGCCCCTGCCTGGGCGAGCGGCTCCCCGCCCGTGAGTTCGACCAGCTTGCACCCGTGCGCGCCCACCGCGGCCAGTATGTCGTCGAACGACATGCGCTCCCCGCCGCTGAATGCGTAGGCCGTGTCGCACCAGACGCAGCGAAGGGGGCAGCCGGTGAGCCGTACGAAGGTGCACGGCATCCCCGCCCAGGTCGACTCCCCCTGGATCGAGTGGAAGATCTCGGTTACGCGGAGAGAGTCCTTCATTCCGATCCGAACGAGTATGGATCGGGCCGCGGCTCACCGCCCGCTTCGTCTCCCGCGCGCTCGATCCCCTCGTCGAGCAACGACTTCACCCGGTCCAGCGAAAGCTCGCGCAGCCGGTCTTCGGTGGCGGTGCGTCCCCGCTCGCGGCAAAGCACCGGCGTCTGCACGTGTCCGATCACGCCAAGCCCGGTGGCGGCCCAGCGCGGAAACACCAGGTAGCCGACATAAGGCGCGCGCAGATCCGGCGTCTGCTCCACCTCGAGCGACACCGTGTACGGGTGCCCGTCGGCGCCCTCGAAGGCCGGCGGCCGGTCGTGGGTATCCAGGTAGCCGCCCAGGGTCGCATCGGGTACCCCGTGGACGTCTTCGGGCTCTTGGTCGGAACCCCTGGAATCGCCATCCGCCGCAGCCGCGGATGTCTTGTTCCGGTCCCGGCGGTCATCGTGCATGGTGTGTGGCATATCGTTCATTTGGCCTGTGGATTTCTCGGGTCGAAACCCTCCCAGCGAACACCGGGCACCGCCGCGAATCGTTTCGCCATTACTTCGAGCGCTTCAGGATTGTCGTCTACGAGGAGGAACCTGCGTCCCAGTTCGTGCGCCGCCATCCCCGTGGTGCCGCTTCCCGCGAAGAAGTCCAGCACCAGATCTCCGGGACGGGAAGAAGCCGTCACCATGCGCCGGAGGATGCCCAGCGGCTTTTGAGTGGGATACCCGGTTCGCTCGGCGCCGCTGGTGGGCACGATGGTGTGCCACCAGGTATCGGTGGGCAGCTTTCCGCGCGCGGCCTTCTCGGGCCCGACCAGCCCCGGAGCCATGTACGGGATTCTCTCGATGGCGTCCACGTCGAAGACGTAGTCCGACAGGTTCTTGACGTAGAACAGGATGTTGTCGTGCTTCGCCGGCCATCGCGTCTTCGGTCTCGCCCCGAAATCGTAGGCCCAGATGATCTCGTTCAGCAGATTGTCCCGCCCGAACAGTTCGTCCAGCAGGAAGCGGCAGCGGTGGACCTCCCGGTAGTCGATGTGGAAGTAGAGCGACCCGTGCGGGGCCAGGACGCGGTGCGCTTCGATGAGTCTCGGCTCCAGGAAGCCCAGGTAGTCGTCGAAGCTGTCGCGGAAGCGCTGCGTGCCAAGCGACGTGGTCCGGTAGCGCTCGCCCTTGAAGCCCGTGCGGTCGCCGTTCGGGGAGCGTGTCGTCCGGAGGCGCGTGTGCTCCTGAACCCTGCCCGTGTTGAAGGGCGGATCGACGTAGATGAGGTCGGCCAGCCCGTCCGGCAGCCCTCGGAGCACCTCGAGGTTGTCCCCGAAGACGATCCTGGACACACCGCGCACATCCCCGTCATCCACACCTGCTTGAGCGGATGAACCCCGCCGCGTCTCCCCATTTGTCATGCGGCAAGCTAGAGATGGCCATACCGCGATTCAAGGACGACGCCCGCCCTGGCCGGTTGCCCGCACCGGATCCATGTCTGCCGTCGCCGCGATTGCGGCGGGCCGAAAACGGCTCGTTTGACGCTCACGGGTGATCGCCAACTCCTCTTGTCGATCATCATCTCGCCGAAGTGATCGACAACGCGCCCTGACGCTCACGGGTGATCGACAAAGCTGGTGCCCGGCCATATTCTCCTCCTTCCGGTGGATGCCGAGCCCTCGGATTGCGTACGCATGATCGGCAGATGGCAAGCGTCCCGGACTCTACCGCGCGCGGGTGCGAACATCGCCCGCAGGGCAATGACCTCCGAACCCAGGGAGCCCCAACGAATGAAAGCCGCGCTGTTCCACGAGTACGGCAGTCCCGAGGTCGTGCGCATCGAGGAGGTGCCCGATCCGACTCCCGGCCCGGGCGAGGTCCGCATCGCCGTGCGTGCCGCGGCGATGAACCATCTCGATCTGTGGGTGCGGCGCGGCCTGCCCATCGACATCGCGCTGCCGCACATAGGTGGGTCGGACATCGCGGGCGTGGTGGACGCGGTGGGACCCGGCGCAGGACACGTTCCGGTCGGTACGCGGGTGGTGGTGGACCCCTCGCTGGACTACGACTGGTACGACGGGACCGCGTCCGGGCAGGGCCTGCCCTCCCCTGACCTGCGGATCATCGGCGAGCACACCCCGGGTGGATTCGCCGACTACGTGGTGGTCCCCGCCGCCAACCTGGTCGAGGTTCCGCCGGGCGTTCCGTTCGAGGATGCCGCCGCCGCGAGCCTGGTCGGGGTGACCGCGTGGCACGCTGTGGTGGTGCGCGGCCAGGTCCGCCCCGGCGAGCGGGTGCTGGTGACCGGCGGGTCGGGGGGCGTGTCCACCATGGCCGTGCAGATCGCGCGGCACGCCGGCGCCGTGGTCCATGCGGTCACCAGCGGGGCCGACAACGTGGCCCGCGTGCGCGACCTGGGCGCCCACGCCGTCTACGACCGGCTGGAGGTCGACTACGGGCGCGCGCTCTGGAAGGACACCGGCAGGCAGGGCGTCGACCTGATCGTGGACTCGGTCGGGGCGGCCACCTGGAAGGCGAATCTGCGCGCACTGCGCCAGAGCGGCCGCCTGGTCTGTTACGGAGCCACCACCGGCCCCGTCGGCGAGACCAACCTCCCTCTCCTCTTCTGGAAGAAGGCCTCGATCCTGGGCAGCACCATGGGCACCCCCGCTGACTACCGCAGGGTGATGCAGCTGGTCTTCGACGGCGCTGTCCGGGCTCCCATCGACGACGTCCTCCCGATCGAGCGAGCACGGGAAGCCCACGAGCGGCTTGAGGCGGGCGAGGTGTTCGGCAAGCTGGTGCTGAAGCCATGAGCGCGTGCGCCGGTCAGCGATGGCAGTCCCCGAGGCCGAGGGCCGAGCCATGGATCTGAAGGAAGCCCAGGCCCGGGTCGATGCCTGGATCTCGCGATTCGAGGAGGGCTACTGGCCTCCGCTCGTCAACCTCGCGCGCCTTGTCGAGGAGGTCGGGGAGCTCTCTCGCGAGCTCAATCACCGCTTCGGCTCCAAGCTCAAGCGGGCCGATGAGGCCGAGAAGGATCTGGCGCTGGAGATCGGCGACATTCTCTTCGTGCTGATCGCCCTCTCCAACGAACGGGGGATCGATCTGGACGACGCCCTGCAGCGGGTTCTCGAGAAATACGAGAAGCGCGACGCGGACCGATGGACTCCCGCGGCCCCGCCCGAGTGAACCGCGACCGCATCCGCGAGCGGGCTCTCGCCCTGGGGTTCGACCGGGTGCGCGTCACCACCCCGCACGCCAGCGGCCACATGGACTTCTACCGGAGGTGGATCGAGGACGGAGCCCATGGCGAGATGGGCTACCTCGCGCGGGAGGACTCCATCGCGCGCAGGAGCGACCTCCGCCTCACCATGGCGAACGTGCGCTCGGTGGTGCTCGTCACCCACAACTACTACCAGCCCGATCCTACGGGGCTGGCGCGGGACAAGCGGCGCGCGGTGATCGCCCGCTACGCGCGCGGCGACGACTACCACGACGTCATGAAACGGCGTCTCCTAAGGCTCCTCGCCGAGATCGCGGGAGAGGCCGGCCACCCCGTCTCGGGGCGGGCCTATGTGGATACGGGCCCGATCCTGGAGCGCGAGCTGGCGATGCGTGCGGGGCTGGGATGGCTGGGGAAGAACACGATGCTGATCCACCCGCAGAGCGGCTCGTATTTCTTTCTGGGGATCCTGCTCCTCGATGTCGAGCTGCCGGAGGACGAGCCTTTCACCGAAGACCGCTGCGGAACCTGCCGGAGCTGCCTCGACGCCTGCCCCACCGGGGCCCTGCTGGGACGCGACGCGCGCGGGGCGCCGGTCATGGACGCGCGGCGCTGCATCTCGTATCTGACCATCGAGCACAGGGGGCCGATCCCGCGCGAGCTGAGGAGTCCGATCGGCAACCGCATCTACGGCTGCGACATCTGCCAGGAAGTGTGTCCCTGGAACGTGAAATTCCAGACGCCCGCCAGCGAGCCGGCCTACCACGCGCGGCCGGAGTTGGACGGCCCCTTGCTGGTGGAGCTCGCCGAGCGCCTCCTCGCCATGGACGATGCCGCGTTCTCGCGCGCCTTTCGCGGCTCCCCGGTCAAGCGCGCCAAGCGGAACGGCCTGCTGCGCAACGTCTGCGTGGGGCTCGGAAACCTGGGACAGGAGGATGCGGTTGCCGTGCTGACCCGGGCGCTTCACGACGACGCCTCGCTGGTGCGCGGGCATGCCGCATGGGGGCTCGGGCGAATCGCGGCGTCAGCCGACGCCACAGCCGCCCTGCGCGCGCGCATGCTGGTGGAGGACGACGCCCGGGTGCGCGAGGAGATTGCGCATGCCCTGAAGTAGGGTCCCTCGGGAACTGGGCGTCTTGGGCCGCCCAACGTGTCCTGTTGCGCGCCGGGTTGCCGCCAGCGCCGAAGTCTCAACCCGCGCGCCCCGTGGCGGGCGCGTTACCGGGAGGGAGACCGGTTTGAACCGGGTGGCCCCTCAACCGGGGTTGCCGCCACCTCCGCCGTTGGTTTCGGTGTAGGCGGTGGCGAACTCCTCCACCCTGGCCGTGACCGCGGCTTCGAGAACGGCCTGGGCATCGACGATCGCGGCGACGCCCACCCCGGTCGCAAACCAGGTCACGGCCTCCGAAAGCGTGATCTGGTTGTCGCGCGTCATCTGGGTCGACTGGTGGACGCGCACCGCCACCGACCAGGCCAGCGCACCCGTCACCGCCACGCCGTCGCCGGGCGCACACTCCAGGATGATGCGCAACTCGGGAAGACCGGGGTTGCGGAGCATCTCGCCCTGGGTCAGCAATTCCACTTCCGATGCCGCAAGCGTCGCCTCGGCCTGGACCCGCACAGACTCGTCGGTGACGCCGGCGCCGGCGCAGGCCGCACCGGTCTGTGCGCTGACGAAAACGCCGCCCAGATCCTCGAGGGTATAGCGGTTCCACACAGTGTCCTGAGCCGCGCTTCCCGCCGGGAGGCAGATCAGCCCGAGTACCATCGCCATCAACGCGTAACGCTTCATTCCGTGCTCCGTAATCGGATGCTCCCTCGCATCCTCGGCTTCAGTTGGTTGGCCGGACCGCAATCAGGGGCCGCTGTCGCCCGATTGCGGATCTGTCGACTCCCGCCCAAACCAAACCCCTCGCAACGAGTACGAGGGGTTCGGCAGCAGGCGGCGAGCCAAATGTGTTCAGCAGGACCTGCAGTTGTGGTTGTTCTTCGACCCCAGCTTCTCCAGCATGGCGACGGTCGGCGGATGCGGCTGGGCCCTCTGTTCCGGGCTGTTGGCCATATCGGCGACGGTGTGTCCTCGCCGGCTGAGCAGGGTCACGTCGGCGCCCCTCTCCACAAGGAAGAGGATGGTCTCGTTGTCGCCCCGGGACGCCGCGTGGTGGATGGCCGCGAAGCCGTCCTTGTCGCGGATGTTGGGATCGACGCCGAGTTCGTCGACGAGGAAGCGCACCGCCGGCAGCCAGCCGTCGGGCACGTGCCGGTGCGTCTGTGCGACCCGCGAGGTGCCGAAGCCGACGCCCGCAGCCGCGTGCAGCGGGTGGACGCCGGGCCCCCCGTGGGGAACGGGCTCGAGTCCTGACGGATCCTCTTCCGGTTCGCCGGGCCGGCGGAAGTTGAAGCGCCGGGGACTGATGAGGTTGTAGGTCCAGATGTTCGGGTCGGCCCCGTTGTCGAGCAGCAGCTTCATGGCCTGCACGTCGGCGGCGTATGCGGCCCGCCAGAACGGCGTCGCGCCCGCGAAGTCCACGCCCATGCGGCCGGCGTTGTAGGCGGCGTACCAGATGTGTGTGTTGGTGCGTGCGTTCGGATCGGCGCCCGCGTCGAGCAGCAGCTGCATCAGGTCGAGATAGGTCGTTTCCTGCTGCCGGAATGCCTGGGGCTGCGGATACCAGGTGCGCAGCGACCACTCGATGTTCAGGGCGGCGAACAGCGGGCCTGCGCCGTCGTCACTCAGAATGTTCGGGTCGGCCCCGGCCTCCAGCAGCTCCCGCGCCAGGTCGTAGTTCCCGTTGATGGTGGCCAACAGCAGGGGTGAGGACTGATCCGCGGTCCCCAGGTTGATGTCGGCACCCCCGTCCACGAGCACGCGCATCGCCTCGGCGTTCCCGTTGCGGACGGCGTAGTGCAGGGGAGAGAACCCTCCCTGAATGCCGATCTGCTCGATGGAAGAGAGTACCTTCGGCCCGTCCGGTGGCGGTTCAGGTTCGCCGCCCTGGGGAGCACCGGCGCCCGGAAACCCTCCGCGTCCCTGGCCCGGAGGCTGCGCCCCAGGCTCTTCTTCGGGCTCGGGTTCCTTCTCCGCTTCGCGGATGCGCTGCCGGCGCGTCCGCTCCTCCCGGTCCGCTGCTTCGATCTCCGCGTAGTCGCGGGTGTCGCTCACCAGGTCGGGATCGGCGCCGGCGTCGAGAAGCGCCTGAAGCGCCGCCGCGGAATTGCGCGCCGCCGCGAACATCGCCGGCGTCCGGCTGGAGTAGCCGTCCCGCACGTTCACGTCGGCCCCGTGTTCCGCCAGCGCGCTCACCACCTCGACTACGTTCGCCTCGGCGGCGAAGTGCAGCGAGGCGGCCCCGGTGCCGGTCAGGACGTCGGGATTGGCGCCCGCGTCGAGAAGCGCCGCGACCACCCCGGCATTGCCTGCGCGGCTCGCCAGGTGGAGGGGCGTGTAGCCGCCCACACGGGTGGTCGGCTGCAGCGTGGCCCCCGCGAAGATGAGGGTCTCGACGATGTCCAGCTGGTCGTTCAGCGCCGACCAGTGCAGGGCGGTCATTCCATCGGGCTGCGCCGCGCTGGGATCCGCCCCCTGCCTCAGCAAAGTGCGAATCTCCTCGACCTCACCCCGCTGGGCCGCGTCCGCTACCGGCGAATCGTCGGGCGTAGCCGCGACCAGCAGCAGCGCGCTGACCGCCAAGGTCCGCTTCATCCAGGGTGCGAAAGTTCGTTTGCTTGTCGCCATCTCCTGCTCCTCGCAGCGGCCGTTGCCTGGGACTTGAGTCTTGCCGCCGTCTCTATACCGCGAAGGTGCCGGTGCTGTTGCCGAACGTCTCGAGGTCGGTCACGCCGAGTCGATGCAGCAGGTCGAGCATGACGTTCGCCATCGGGGTGCCCGGAGGCGCCACCACGTGCTGCTCTCCCTCCAGCAGTCCGTTCACCCCGCCGACCATGAAGAGCGGGCAGCGGGCATGGTTGTGGATGTTGGGGTCGGCCATCGCCGATCCGTACATGACCATGGTCTTGTCGAGCAGCGTCGCGTCGCCGTCGTTCGTCGCCTGCAGCTTCTCGAGGAAGTACGGCAGCATGCCGACGTGGTAGGAGTTGATCAGGGCGAAGTCGAGAATCCGCTCCTCGCGTCCACCGTGGTGGCTGCCCGCGTGGAAGGGCGTCGAGGATCCGCTCTCCGGGAAAATCCGCGGGGACGCGTCGCGCCCCAGCTTGAACGAGAAGACCCGGGTGGTGTCGGAGGTGAAGGCGAGCAGCTGAAGGTCGAACATCACTTCCATGTGCTCACGGAAATCATCCGGCACGCCCACGGGAGCTTCCGGAATCTCCCGCTCCTCACCGCTCGTGTTCTGCATCTCGATGCGCGTGATGCGCTGCTCCAGCTCGCGAATGTTGTCGATATAGCGGGAGACGCGATGCTGGTCGGCCGGCCCCAGCTCGCGCTTCAGGCTGGTGATCTCGTCCAGCATCCAGTCGAGGATGCTGCGGTCCGTGCGAAGACGGTGGGCCCGCTGCTCCGGGGTTCCGCCGGCTCCGAACAGCTGCTGGAAGACAGCGCGCGGATCGCGGATCATCGGCAGCGGCTCGCTCGGAGACGCCCAGCTGACCGTGTCCGTATAGGCGCAGGCGTAGCCGTAGGCGCAGCCGCCGGCCTGGTCGACGTTCTCGATCGTGAGCTGCATCGACGGAATCGGGGTCTCCTGGCCGAAACGCTGGACGTAGAGCTGGTCCATGGAGGTCCCGATATGCAGATCCGAGCCCTGGGTCTGCTTCGGATGCGCCTGCGTCAGGAACACCGCCGTGGTGCGGAAGTGGTCGCCGCCGATCTCCTCGGGCGAGAACGCGTCCGCCATGCGCGAATCGGTGTTGGTGACGATGGTGAGGTATTTCCGGAAAGGATCGAGCGACCGCAGGCTGGTGGGCGAGAGGTCGAAATCCTTACCCTCCGCCGCGGGCGCCCAGAGATTCTGGGAAGCTCCCCATTCGTTGCATCCGGCGGCGCCGTGCACCTGCTCGATGAAGACGAGGCGGGTGTCGTTGGCGGCTCGACCGCCGGCAGTCGTCGACCACAGCCTTCCCGCGGGAACCATGGCGTCGAGCAGCGGCAGCCCGATGACGCCGCTCATGCTCCGCAACATGGCGCGCCTGGAGATGCTCTTTCCGGTGATGAAATTCATCGTTCAGACTCCGTTGGTTGTACAACCTGCGAGTACACCGGCTCTTGCGGTGCTCGGGCAATCAATTCGTTCAGGCTTCACGGCCTGTGCAGTTCAGTTCCCCGCCGGCGTGGCGACGGCTTCGGGCGTCACCAGCGACGAGCGGAAGGCCGGACTCTCCACGACGCCCAGGACGAACGAGGAGAACCGATAATCCGTGTCTGCCGCCTCGCGCACGATCCGGCGCACGGTCGGCATGTCGTAGTACTCGACGCGGCGGCCAAGGCCGTACGCCATCAGGTTTTCGGTAAAGATACGGTAGAACACCTCGGGGCGCTTCAGAAGCGCGTTGCGAAGGTCGGCCGGGCCCGTGAGCAGCGTGCCGTCGTAGAGCTCGCCGGCCGGATCCACCGGGTTGCCCTCGTCCCTGATCCGCCATGCCCCGGTCACGTCGAAGTTCTCGAGCGCCAGTCCCACCGGGTCGATCAGCTGGTGGCAGGACATGCACACCGGATTGGCGCGATGGATCTCCATGCGCTCGCGCACGGTGAGGAAGCGGCCGTCGTCCGCGCCTTCCGTTTCCTCGAAGGCGGGCACGTCGGGCGGCGGTGGCGGCGGCGGGGTTCCCAGCAGCACCTCCAGCACCCACTTGCCGCGGAGCACCGGCGAGGTGCGGTCGGCGTGCGAGGTCATGGTCAGCACGCTGCCATGGCCGAGGATGCCGCGGCGGTTCTCGTCGGGATACCGGACCCGCCGGAACTCCGGCCCGGTGACGCCCGCGATGCCGTAGTGCCGGGCCAGCCTCTCGTTGACGAAGGTGTAGTCGGCAGTCAGCAATTCGCTGACCGGCCGGTCCTCGATGGCCATGTTTGCGAACAGAAGCTCGGTCTCGCGGTGCATCGCGTCCGCGAGGGTTCCGTCGAAATAGGGGTAGGAGAGCGCGTCCGGATCGATCTTCTCGAGGTCCTGAAGCCTCAGCCACTGGGCGCCGAAGCGGCGGGCAAGCCCTTCCGCGGCGCGCGGGTCGGCCAGCATGCGTCGCGCGTGCCGCAGGAGCCCGTCGGGATCGGAGAGTTCGCCCCTCGACGCGGCGCCGACGAGCTGCTGGTCCGGGGGAGCTCCCCACAGGAAGAAGGAGAGGCGCGAGGCCAGGTCGGCGTCGGTGATCGCATAGGGGGTTCCGGCGGTGGCGCCGGGGGCGCGCTCCATGCGGAACAGGAAGTGCGGGCTGGCCAGAATCGCCTGCAGCGCCAGCTGCACGCCGCCTTCAAAGCCGCGCTCGGCCTCGGCCTGATCGTAGAAGGACATCAGCCCGTCGATGTCCTCCTGGTTGGTGGGCCGGCGATAGGCCTGGCTCGCGAGGCGGGAAACGATGCGCTCCGCGCAGGGCCGCGCCTCCTCGCGGGAGGTGGGGCGACAGGTGAAGATGAGCTGCCGCGTGGGCGTGTCGGACACCCCGGTGACCTCGTAGGGGCCCAGAACCGAGAGCCGCTGCAGGTGCGGCATGGTGGTCACCCCGTAGCCGATCCCGATCTGTCCGTCCGCCAGGGTATGGTCGATGGGGCGGATCAGGTCGTCCAGCTCGCCTTCGAAGCGCCTCAGGAAGGCGGCGGTCACGCGCCGGGGGCCGGCGCGCACGTAGATGGAATCGGTGAGAACGTTCAGTCCGGTAGGCTCCGACTCCGACATCCACCGGTCGATCGTGACCAGCGCCACGCGCTGGCCGTCGATGGAGACCTCCATCTGCTCATTGCCGAAGGTGCGCCCGAAGACCTCGCCCTCCACCGCCGGATAAGGCTGGATGTGGAAAACGTACTTTCCGTCGGCCGGGAAGTTGTGAATCACCGAGACGCCGCCCCGGGTGCCGAAGGGCGCTCCCTCGACGCGATCCTTCTGGGAGGTTGTCCGCGGCAGCCGGTAGCGAATCGAGTTGGGTTCCGCGTCCGGGTCTCCGACCGCCACCCTGCTGATGTAGTTGGCCGCGCGCAGATACCCCTCCATGAGGGTGGCGGAGGGAGCCTGCACGTCGGCGATGTTGTCGAAGTTGGCGCTGCGGGTATCGAGGGGCAGGAACTCCCCGACATCGATCTCGAGTCCGAGGAGATCTTCGACGGCGTTGGCGTACTCGGCGCGGTTCAGGCGCTGGAAGGTGCGGAATCCGGGGTTCGGGTTCTGCGCCCAGGCTTCGTCGACGCGGGCCTCCAGCTCTTCCACGAGAGCCGCGAGCGTGTCGCCGGCAGGCCTCGGGAAGCCTTGCGGGGGCATCATCCCGGCGCGCAGCTTGCGGATCATCCGTTCCGCGGTCTCCGCCATTTCCGGGGCCGACTCCACTTCGAAGGCCTGCAGCGAGACGTTGCCCGTCATGAGGGCATCGTTGTGGCAGACCTGGCAGTACACGCGGATGACGCCGGTGAGCGACTCCGCGTGCTCCGGGCCACCCATCTCCGTACTCGCGGCTGACGGGGTGGACGGTGTCTCGATGGGGTCGGCGGGAGCGGGCTCGGCGGGTCGGCCCGCGAGTACCAGAAGCACCCCGAGCGTGGTGAGCGCGGCGGGAAGAGAGTTCATGCGGGCCTCACGCTGCTGTAACCGGGGAAGGGGCATGGTCGAGGGCCAGAAAGGCCATTCGCCTGCCCCGGATTTTGCCTCAACTTCAAAGAGCCATAAGAATAGCCTTCGCCCTTGGGACACGCTAGGGCCGACGAGCGCTGAACCCGGCGACCTCCGGGCCCTGGGCCCAGGCTCGCGATCGACGTGTTTCCCGCAACCATTTCAGGCATCGGATGACACTCTACCCTGCGATCGTTCAGATGCTCGGCGGGACCTCCCTCGCCGGCGCGGCGGCCTCCCTGGCGCTCCTGGCGGGGCTCATGGTACCGGCTGGCCGCATGTGGCTGCGCACGTCGCTCGCGGGCTACGAGCGCCACGTCATCGCCTGGGCCTGGACCATCGCCTTCGCCGCGACTGGCGGCAGCCTCTATTTCTCGGAAATCGTCGGCTTCGTGCCGTGTCCCTTCTGCTGGTACCAGAGGTTCGCCATGTACCCGCTGGTGCTGGTGCTCGGGGTTGGACTGGTGCGCGCGCATGCGGGAATCTGGCGTTTCGCCCTGCCGCTGCCGGTGGTCGGCCTGGCCATCGCCGCGTACCACGTCGCGCTCCAGTTCCGGCCGACGCTGGACCTGGTGCCCTGCGAGGGCGGGGTACCCTGCTCAGGGCGCTACGTGGCGGTCTTCGGCTTCGTTTCCATCCCGGCGATGGCGGGCGCGGCCTTCCTGATGATCGGCGCGCTCCTGCTGCTGCTCCGGCAGTTGGAGAAGGAGGAGGGGCCGGCCCTCCGCTAACGGCCGGCGCGCCCGCTGCGGTGCCAGGCCGCGAGCACTTCCGCTTCCTGCTCGGGGGTGGCGCCGGCGCGCAGATTGGCCTGGCGTTCGGGTGGGCGGGAAAAATGATACTCGAGCGTGTCCCGCGCCGTGTCCGCCAGCGGGCGGAAGGTGAGGCCGGCCTCCACCTCCGGCGTCAGATCGAAGCGCGCGAAGCCCTCGAATCCGGGGACCGGCGGCCGCCAGACCGGCATCTCGCGGTACGGGCGCATTCCCCTCTCGATGAGGAAGTCGGTGTCGACCCAGGTGAAGGTGGTCTCCGCCGCGGTCACCGCGCGAATTCCGTAGAGCAGTTCCGTCATGGGCCGGGGCGTGGCCGGCCCGATGCCGTTGTACTCTCCCGTGTGCCCGGTTTCCGCCATGCGGATCATCCACTCGGTGAGGTCGCGCACGTCGATGATCTGCACGGTGTCGGAGCCGTCGCCCGGGGCCAGCACTTCGCCGCCCCGGTGGATGCGCACCGGCCAGTAGGTGAAGCGGTCGGTCTCGTCCCGTGGACCGATGATGAGCCCGGGGCGCACGATGTTGGTGCGGTCCACGAAGACCCGCTGCGCCTCCCGCTCCGAGAGCGCCTTGGCGAGGCCGTAGGGGAGGTTGTCCGAACCCGGTTCGATGCCCGCGGTCTCGTAGGTGAAGGTCGGGGCGTCCGACGTCATCGGCACGCTGCTGAGGTCCGAGTACGCCGAGCGCGAGGACACGTAGAAGTAGCGGTCCACGGAGTCGCGCAGGAACTCGGCGGCGAGGCGCACCCAGTCCGGATTGGAGCGCGAGTTGTCGATCACCACGTCCCAGGTGTGGCCCCTGAGCGCGTCAAGCTGGCCGTTCCGGTCGCCGATGAGGGTTTCCACCCCGGGGAACATCCCGGGATTGGAGCGCCCGCGGTTGAAGAGCGTTACCGAGTGACCGCGGGACAGGGCGTAGCGCACCTGGAAGGGACCGATGAAGCCGGTGCCTCCGAGGATGAGGATGCGCAGTGAGCGAGGCGCTTCCTGTGGCGCCGCGAACCCGCGAGCCGGGCCCGGATGCGGCAGCCCCGCAGCGGGAACGGCACCCAGTCCCAGCGCGGCTCCCGCCGCCGCGGACATCTTCAGAAACTCTCTTCGATCGGCAGGCATGAACGCTCCTCCATGCTGGTCCGGCTCCGCGGCCACGCCTCCCCGGAAACTGGCCGCTCGCACGCGGTGGTCTCACTTTGGTCCAGCCTCCCTACCCTAACCTCCGCTTGTCAGGCAAGCGAGCACCGGCCCGCGCAATGTCCCTCCCCAATCCGGCTTCATGAAAGCGACCGCGCCGCGGGGGCTCGGGACCGGGCCCGATGAGGGAAGGACCTCCCACGCCGACCGGATGACGGTTTACCTGGCCATCCTGCTCGCGCTCCTGCTGGGCGCACTCGACCAGACCATCGTGGCCACGGCGCTCCCCAGGATCGTGGAAGACCTTGCCGGGGTGGAGCGCTACACATGGGTGACGACCATGTACCTGCTGGCGTCGACCTCCCTGGCGCTGGTCTACGGCAAGCTGGCCGACACCTATGCGCGCAAGCACGTGACCCTGGCGGCCGTGGGTCTCTTCCTGGGCGGCTCGGTCGCCTGCGGCCTGGCGGGAATCGCGGGGCCGCTCCCGCTGCTCGGCGACGGCATGAGCCAGCTCGTGATCTCCCGGGGCGTCCAGGGGATGGGCGCAGGGGGCATCTTCGCCATGACCTTCATCGTCATCGCGGATCTCTTCACTCCGGCCGAGCGCGGCAAGTACCAGGGATACGTGGGCGCGGTGTTCGGCGTCTCCTCGGTGATGGGGCCCTTGCTGGGCGGGCTGCTCACGGACCACGCGGGGAGCTGGATGCCCGGGATCGCCGGCTGGCGCTGGGTCTTTCTGGTCAACATGCCCATCGGAGGGATCGCGCTGTGGCATATCCTGCGCCGGATGCCGCTTCTGGAGGCGGCCCCGGGAGCGACGCGCCCGGACTTCGCCGGGGCTGGCCTTCTGGTCGGCGGGCTGGTGCCGCTGGTCGTCGGGCTGCAGATCGACAAGCAGGCCAGCCCCTGGCTTCCGTGGCTGGCCTCGGCACCGATGGCGGCGGAGGGTGCGGTCGCGTCCGGGGGATGGCAGTTGTGGGCGACGCCCGGCCTGCTGGCGCTGTCCGCGATTCTGCTGGTGGCGTTCGTGCGCCGCTCGCGCGCCGTGGAGGGCCCGATTCTCGAGCCACGCCTGTTCTCCGAACCCGTCTTTCGCCGGGCTACCCTGGCTACGTTCTTCTTCGGCGCCGCCTTCATCTCCATCAACATCTTCGTCCCGCTCTTCCTCGTGTCGACGAGGGGGGTATCCGCTACGGAAGCGGGGCTGGTGCTGATCCCGTTCTCGCTCGGCATCGTGATCTCGGCCACGCTTGCGGGACAGGTTGCCAGCCGCATCGGCTACCGGCGCCAGATCGTCGCCGGCACGGCGGTGTTCTTCCTGGGCGCCGTGCTGCTGGCGCGCATGGATCCCTCCACGGCGTACTGGCAGGTCTACCTCTGCACGATCCTCTGCGGCCTCGGGGCCGGGCCCGGGATGCCTCTCTTCACCCTCGCCATCCAGAACGCCACCGACGTTCGCTTCGTCGGGCAGGCGACCAGCGCCTCCCAGTTCTTTCGCCAGACCGGAGCGACGATGGGGGCGGCGGCCATGGGCGCGGTGCTGACCTTTACGCTGGCGGCCACGTTCTCCACGCTGGATGCGGAATTGCGGGATCGCACCCGTGGAAGGGTCAGCGCGCAGGCCTATGTTTCGAGAGGTGGGGTTGGCCTGCCGGAGGCGATTCTCGCGGCCTTCGAGGAGAGGGCCGGGGAGGCGGACAGCCCGGACGGAGCGGTCGCACTGCGCACGGAGGGCCGCGCCGTGGCGCGGGAGTCGGCGGACCGGGTGCGGCTGGCGTTCACCCGCGCCTCCCAGCGGATCTACTGGCTGGTCGCGTTCCTTACACTCGCGGCCGGGGTGCTGGCGGCGCGCATCCCGGAGATTCCGCTGCGGCGCACGCACGACCGGGCGAAGATGGAAAGGACAGGAAAGGAGGCTGAAGCATGAAGCGAGGCACGAATCGGGCTCGGAGTGGCCCACCGGCGGCTGCGCGGCTGGGCGTGATCGCCCTGGCTGCGGCGCTGGGACCGGCGGCGGTCTCGGCCCAATGGACCAATCGGTATCCGCGGGTGGAGGGCTACGGGCACCAGATCTACCTGGAGGGCTACGAGATGCCCACCCTCACCAGCGGTCCCATCGATCCGGCGGCGTCGCCGGACGGAACCCGCCTGGCCTTCGCATCGCACGGCTGGATCTGGGTGATGGACCTGGTGGACGGGCGCGCGCGCCGGCTCACGTCCGGCGGAGCGATGGACGCGCGCCCGGCCTGGTCGCCCGACGGGTCCCGCATCGCCTTCGTGCGCGACGACACGCGCGACACCTGGATCGTGGTGGCGGACGCCGGGACGGGCGCGGAGCTGCTGAGTGAGAACACGCCGGCGATCGAGCTCGACCCGGCCTTTTCCCCCGATGGCGGCCGGCTCTACTTCGCGTCCGCGTCGGCGGGGACCATCGATCTGTGGGCGCTCGAGCTGGCGAGCGGGGAGAGGACCCCCATCACCGACGTGGCAGGGATCGAGCTGAAGCCGTAGCCGGGGGCGGGCGCCCTCGTGTACCTGGCCAAGGGCGGCGGGGGCGGCGACCGGGTGCTGGTGCGGGAGCTCGACGCTTCCGGAGCGCCCGCGGGACCCGGGCCGCGGACGCTGCTCGAGGGGAGGATCGCCTCCATGGCGCGTCCGGCGCTCAGCCCCGACGGCTCGACGGTCGCGGTCAACTGGCCCACGCAGGCCGGATGGGAGCTGCGGCTGGTGAATGTGGACAACCCGGCGGGGTCGATCCTGCTGGTCGGGCCTCCGGAAACGGAGGGCGGCACGCCGCTCACCCCCGCGTGGAGCCGGCCCGGGGGGGAGTGGGTGTACTTCTCGCGCGGGGACGGCAACCGGCCGATGCGGCTCTACCGGGTGGCCGCCGCGGGCGGGCCGGCCGAGGAGGTCGTGGTGCGCACCTGGGACTGGGGGGTCGGGACGGGCACGCTGCGGGTGCGCACCACCCTTGAGGAAGGAGGTCCGCCCGCGGCCGCCCGCCTGGACGTGGTCGACGCGACCGGCCACCCGGCCGTCCCG
The DNA here is from genome assembly GCA_002238605.1 of BD2-11 clade cluster bacterium bin43. Lineage (GTDB taxonomy): Bacteria > Gemmatimonadota > Gemmatimonadetes > Longimicrobiales > Gaopeijiaceae > BD2-11. The sequence goes on from MPMR01000040.1 coordinate 20,032, forward strand.
GCCGGCTCGCGACCCTGGTTCGACGGTCAGAGCGGGCGGGTGTATGCCTACTCGCCGGGGATCGCCGAGTTCACGGTGCCGGCCGGGAGCGCGACCGTGGCGGCCGTGCAAGGACTCGCGACCCCCGAGGTCGCCCGCACCGTCGAGGTCGTGGCCGGCCGGACCACCGAGGTGGAGGTGACGCTCGCCCCCGTCTGGGACGCACGGGCCGCGGGATGGGTGTCGGGGGAGCACCATTTCCACCTGAACTACGGGGGCCCCTACGACCTGGCCCCGGCCGACCTGGTCCCGATGATGCGAGGGGAGGCGCTCGACGTCGCCACGCCGCTGCTGGCCAACCTGCACAACCGCTTCGAGGACCAGGAACTCTGGGGCTGGGAGCGGGCGGGCGAGGGACCGCTCATCCGCTTCGGCCAGGAGGTGCGCTCCCACTTTCTCGGCCACGTGGGCCTCATCGGCATCGGTGACTTCTTCTGGCCGTGGGTGTGGGGCCCCGGCTACCAGGTCTACGGCACCGACGACCGCGAGAACGCGGAGGCGCTGGGCCACGCCCGCTCCCGCGGCGGCTTCGGGTACTACGTGCACCCGGTGAACGCGCGCGGCGCCGAGCGCGAGCAGCCGTGGTCGGAGGTGCCCTTCGAGGAGCTTGCGCCCGCCGTACCCGTCGAGCTGGTGGCGGACGCGGTGCTCGGCGACCTGGACGCCCTGGAGGTGGTCTGCCTGTGGAGCGACGAGACCACCACCACCCAGGTGTGGCACCGCTTCCTCAACCTGGGCATTCCGGTGGCGCCCAGCGCCGGTACCGACGTAATGAACAACTTCTTCCGCACCATGGCGGTGGGGACCACGAGGGTGTACGCGATGACCGGCGGCCGACTCAACTGGCCGGCGTACATGGCGGCGCTCCGCGAGGGTCGCACCTTCGTCACCAACGGTCCCTTCCTCGACTTCCGGCTCGAGGGGGCGGGGCCGGGCGGGGTGGTCGCGCCCGGATCCGCCGCCTGGACGCTCGACCTGAGCTCTGCGGGCGGCGTCGAGCGCGTGGACGTGCTCGTCAACGGAGAGGTGGCCTGGGAGTCCGACGGACTCGATGGACCGGGCTCGCGGCGGTACGAGGGAACGCTCGACCTCCCCGGGGGCGGGTGGGTCGCGGTGCGCGCGGTGGGCGGGAGCACGGAATGGCCCTCCATGGCCAGCTATCCGTTTGCCCACACCGGGCCGATCTGGATCGGGGCGGTCGGGAGCACCGAACCCGGCGCGAGGGTGCGCGCGGCCCGCGAACTGGCGGAGGTGCTCCGCGTCGCCCGCAACCGACTGGTCATCGGCTACGGAGACGCGGACATCCCGAATCTGCTGGCCCGTTTCGACCGGGCGAGCGCCCGGTTGGAGGAGTGGGCCCGGCCCTAGCCGGCCGATGGACGAACTGTCCGGCACCGCCGCTCCAGCCGCGCGCGCTGGCTCATCGACGGACTGCCGACCCGGCGTGCCTCGCCGGACGCTCGAAGCGACGCCAACCGGACTGGCCGCCCGGATGGCCGACAGGTTATTTTGCCGGTTCTCGGAAAGCAATTTCTGCGACGAATTCGTCCGATTCGACGACATTTTCGGTCACAGCAACGACTAGTCCGTTCTTCCGGACGCCCTGGGCATCCGCATAAAGAGGAGAGTTCGATGAAAGCGATCAGCACGCGGTGGCAGCGGTATCTCCCCTGGATGTTCGTCGCGGCGGGGGTTCTCTTCAGCGCCCCCCTCGCTGCACAGCAGGGGACCCTCACCGGCCGCGTCACCGACGCCGAGACGGGCTCGGCCGTGGTGGGCGCGACCATCGAGATTGTCGGACAGCCCCTGATGGCCAGCGACGATGCCGGCGGCTTCACCGCGTCGGTTCCGGCTGGCAGCCACTCGGTGATCGTGACCCTGATCGGCTACGAGATCACCCGTCTGGACGGGATCGCGGTGGACGCCGGCGCGACGACGGACATCGAAATCCCGATCCGCTCGCGGGCCCTGATCCTCAACCCGGTCGTGGTCACCGCGTCGCGCCGCCAGGAAAAGGCGCTCGAGGCACCGGCCTCCGTGTCCTCGGTGTCGTCGGCCGAGATCCAGCGCACCATCGCGACGACCCCCGCGGACCACGTCCAGACGCAACCCGGGCTGGACATCTTCCAGTCCAGCCTGACGGGCGGATCGCTGGCGGCGTAAATCATGGCGGGAGATCACGTAAGTCGAACTGGGACTGCACGATCTGCCACTCTTGCCATTGTACTGGACCCTGCTGGACCGTGCCGCGAAAGCGGGAAAAACAGACTTGAATGGCGGGACTCCCTCGCCCCCGCCGCCTCCTTTCCGAACGTTCCGCCGGTCGTCCGCCGGATAGGGGCCTCGCGACGGAAGGATCGCGCGGAGGTCGACCTCGTTCACGTGACGAAAGGCTCGGTCGTCCGGGCGTATCAACGGGCCGACCTGCTGGAGCGCCGCGAAGTCTTTTCCCTCAAGCCAGGCGTTCATGCTCCATCTCGGAAACGGCCGCTCCCGGCGTTTGTCTTTGCCTGCGTGAGTTTGTATTCTGGGCCAGGCGACGCCCTGGGCCAAGCAGCCGATTAGGTCCGGTCACGGGATGCCGGCCGGCGGATCCCGCCGCACGCGACCCAGAACACGAGGATTGACACCCATGAGAATCCGATCTGAAGGGCCCGGTATTGTCGCGCTAGCTGTTCTGGTAATTGCATCGAGTTTCGTTCCGGCAGATGCCCAGGCTCAACAGGGAACGATCACGGGCGTGGTGACGGACGCCGAAACGGGCGCGCCCGTAGCGGACGCGGCGGTGGAGGCGCTGGATGCGGCCGGATCCGTCGCCAGCAACGCGGAAGGCCGGTTCAGCCTTACGGTGGCTGCGGGGACGCACTCCGTGGTGGTGACCGTGATCGGCTACGAGACCACGCGGGTCGACGGCGTCCGGGTGGAGGCCGGGGGTACCGCGAACTTGACCATCTCGCTGCGCTCGCAGGCGCTGCTGCTGAATCCCGTAGTGGTTACGGCTTCGCGCCGCCAGGAGAAGGCGCTCGACGCGCCCGCTTCGATTGCGACGGTCTCCGGGGCGGATGTGGCGAGGGTCGCGGCGGTCACCGTGGCCGAGCACGTCAAGACGCTTCCCGGGGTGGACGCGGTCCAGACGGGCATCGCCCAGGGCACCCTGGTCGCCCGCGGTTTCAACAACGTCTTCTCCGGAACGCTGCTGACGATCATCGACAACCGTTACGCGCGGATTCCTTCGCTCAGGTTCAACGCGTACCAGATGCTTCCGACGACCGACCTGGACATCGACCGCATCGAAGTCTCGCTGGGCCCCGGGGCGGCGCTCTACGGACCCAACGCCTCGAACGGCGTGATGCACATCATCACGTCCTCGCCGATCGACCGGCAGGGAACGACGATCTCGCTGGCCGGCGGCGAGCGCTCGATATTCCACGGCCAGTTTCGCACGGCCCACTCCCCCTCCGAGAGTTTCGGGCTGAAGATCTCCACGCAGTACCAGCGCGGGAACGACTGGGAGTTCAACGACCCCGGCGAGGCCCAGGCCCGCATGGCCGGATGCAGCATCTGCGTCCGGGACTACGAGTCGGAACGCTACTCCGCCGACGCCCGCCTCGATTTCCGGTTCGCAGGCGACGGGTCCTTCATCGTCAACGGCGGAACCACCACGGTCGCCAAGGGCGTGGACATGACCGGCATCGGGGCCTTTCAGATTAAGGACTGGGCGTACAACTTCGCGCAGGCCCGCCTGTCGAAGGGCCGGCTCTTCGCCCAGGCGTTCCTGAACATGACCGATTCCGGGGGCCATCCCAACGCGCCGGTTCAGGACGGCACCTTCGGCCTCCGCACCGGCGCCACCGTCGTGGACCAGTCACGCACGATGGCGGCGCAGTTCCAGCACGGCTTCGACATCGGGTCATGGCAGAGCTTCACCTACGGCATCGACTGGCAGCGGACCGAGCCGCGCACGGCCGGAACGATCTTCGGGCGCAACGAGAACGACGACATCATTGCCGAAGTCGGCACCTATCTGCACTCGGAGACATCGCTCGGCGACCGGATCGACCTGGTTACGGCCATCCGTCTGGACAATCACAACCGTCTCGCGGACGCCAACATCTCTCCGCGCGCGGCGCTGGTGTTCCGGCCCGCCGACGGTCAGAACTTCCGCTTCACCTACAACCGGGCGTTTGCGACCCCGACCACCACCAACCTCTTCCTGGACATCATCGCGGCGCAGATTCCGCTGCCGGGGGGGCTCAGCTACGGCGTCCGCGCGCTTGGCGTGCCGTCGTCCGGCGGCTTCACCTTCGGCGCCCAGTGCCCCGGCGGCCTCATGTCCTACTGCATGCGCTCGCCCTTCGCGCCGGGCCAAGCCCTTCCGGCGAACGCTGCGGCGCTGTGGCCAGGACTTCTCGAGCTGCTGCCCTCGCTCCTCCCGCCCAGCTTCGCGCCCTTCGCCGGTCCTCTGCAGAGCCTTCTGCAGAATCCCGGCGCGCGGCCCGGTGATCCCATGATTGGCACGGTGTTCCGTCGGCTGGACCAGTCGGCCATCGATCCGACGGACGCGTTCCCGCTGGACTCCTCGCCCGTGGAGAGCATTGCCGATCTCACCCCGACCATCAACAACACCTACGAGGTCGGATACAAGGGCCTGATCAACGACCGCGTATTGCTGTCCGCGGACATGTACTTCAGCCGCGTGGAGAACTTCGTCGGCCCGCTCCGTGTCATCACCCCGAACGTCTTCTTCGATCCCGCGAGCACCACGGAATTCGTCATCCATCGCCTGGCGCCGCTCATCCAGGCCGGCGCGGTGACACTGGAGCAGATCAGGCCGATCGTCGAGGGGGTGGCGCAGCTCCCCCTCGGCACCATTGTGCCGGACCAGGTCGATTCGCACGATCTGCTGGTCACCTACCGCAACTTCGGGGAAGTGGACTTCTGGGGAGCCGACCTGGCCGCGCAGATTCTGGCCTCGGACCGTGTGCGGATCAACGCCGCCTACTCGTTCCAGAGCGACGAGTGCTTCGACTTCAATGAGGACGGAAACTGCACCAGTTCCGACGACATCGCGCTGAACGCCCCCAACCACAAGGGATCGCTCGGATTCGTCTTCGACGACCCGGCGGCGGGGTTCTCCTTCGGCGCGCGGATGCGGATGACCACGGCGTTCCCCATGAACTCCGGCGTGTACATCGGAGATGTGGACGGGTACAGCGTTCTGGATGCCTCGATCGGCTACCGGCTCCCGTTCCAGCCCGGCACGCATGTGTCGCTGACGGCCAGCAACCTCCTGAACAACCTGCACCAGGAGTTCGTTGGTGCGCCGGAAATCGGAAGGATGCTGCTGGCGCGGGTCAGGTACGACTTCTGACGGCCCAGCGGCTCAGGGACCGCGGCGGTCGCCCGTTCGACGTGACCTCCGGAGGAAAGCGCGAGCGGCAGGCCAGGGTGCGCTCAAGATCATCCGGCGCACCCGCGTGCCCCCATCAGAAGGCGTTGCGCAAGCTCCTGGCCGCCCAGGGGTTTCCGGTGGCCCATTAGGCACATAACCTCCGCCTTCCCGTCGGGACCGGCTCCCGATGGGAAGGCGGGGGGAACCGCCGAGGCCTCGGCGGTTGCAAGCGCAAGGTGCGCGCCCTACGCCTCCTTGGCAATGACGCGTCGGATTGTCCTCACCACGTTCCCGCACCTCGCGATAGGCTTCGTGCCAGCAGTCCGGCCAGCCACGGATCCGTGATCTCGGGGCGTCGGCCTGCCGGCGGGCTGCCGCGCTTCGCTTGCCCACCCTCGTTCGGACGCCGGGAGACCCGCCATCCGAACGCGGGTCCGATTTCGGCCGCCGCTCTCCGCACGGGAGAGGCAAACCACATCAGAGACACCATCAACCCCAAGAACCAACCGTCCGTGAAGCGGGGCAGGTCCAACCAGCAGGAGTTTGCGAGTGTACGCAACCAGCGTCTTCCATGCTCGGCTCAGAGGCCGTTTCTGCGGGTTCCGGGGCGTTTTTGGGGAACCTACGGGCCGCAGGATCGCCCAGGATCGACGAACTCGGGTCCCGGAGGGGTACCGGGCAGGGCGGAAACCGGGCGGCGCGGGAGAGAGCGCCGCCAGCGGTCGGGTCGTCCCCGTCCCCCTCGCCGTTCGTGAGGCTGGCGGCCAACAGGGCGAGGAGCTTGCCTGCGATGGCCCGGCGGGTGCAGTTTCGGGCGGTGCCCGGAGAGGTGTTTCGGAGGCGTCCCAAAGCTGGCTTGAGCGACGCTACGGTGGTCAAGCCAGCCTACCCCGTGTAATACACCGGGGCTGGCGAGGGGCTGGCTCCCGCCCCCCTTCGAACCCCCCGAGAATCGCGCTCCCGTGTGGAGGGTCGCGCATGGGGGCGCCGCCCCCTTTCCCCGTGTCGGTGCGGCGTGATGCCTGAGCGCCGCACCGCCCGTCGTCACCGCCCGCGTATCGGCGGCCGAGTCCGCCACAGGGTTGTCGCCGAGGCGAAGGCGTACCCCGATGGCGACTCTACCTCCAACGTCCTCCCCGTGGTGGCGTTCGAGCCGGCTGTCCGGGGACCCGTTTTGACCGCCGGGCGCCCGTACCGATGCCGATCCACGAGTGTACATGGTGCTTCGGGGGTCGCGGGACACGAAATCGCGTCTGCGATGGACACGCCGCCGGTTCCGTATGTCGCTGGCGCGCTGGCGGTTGTGCCACGGCCGCCGGAGCGGCGATGCCGATCCGGCCATTGAGGCCGTGGCTGGGGGGAGGCACCCCCCCCTCCGCCCCTCCGCTGCGAGGTCGCTCCCAGCCAACAGTCCGTCCCGGAAGGGTGTCAAGCGCCGCTTCGAGGCGCTGGAGGACCCGTTGCCCGACCACCTGGCCGCCGGGCTGTCCGGCATCGCCGACCAAGGCCGGGACGTGCCCGTTCCGGCTCGCCTTTTGGCCTTCCCGCATGGGATTGATGGACCGGGAGTATCCATGTCAAGCGGATGCCCGTTTTTCGTCGAGCGACGTGTCTCGCAGCGCCCCTCGCGATGCCTCCGTTGCGGTGCCTGTTCTTGCCCGGCTCGATCATCCGTGAACGCT
>MPMR01000001.1 GCA_002238605.1 BD2-11 clade cluster bacterium bin43
GCCAGCGTAGTTCCCACGCACTCCGGACATCCTCTCGGCAAGACCGCCGGGACCCGTGCGCCCCGCGAGCAGTGAAGACCCCTTCAGCCAGCAGTTCTCCCCGTCTCTCGCCTCTTAGACGACGAAACCGCGACCTTCCCGCCTTGCAACGCGGTTGACCCGCCCAACCACGGCCTCAATCCTTCATTCCACACCCGAATCCGCCACCCTGTGAGAAATCCGGGCTAGTCCATGCCCGCCCGGTCCGCGTCCCGGATCGCGCGAAACTCGTTGCCCTCGCGCCAGTTGGGCCAGTCGCCCGAGTCGGCGAGCTGGTACCCCACCCGGAAGAGCAGCCCGAAGTCGTCGAGCGCGCCGGTGAGATCCCACGCCGGGTCGAATTCGTCGGTCACCTTGTGGTAGCGGTTGCTGGTGTAGTCGGCGCGCCGCTCGAGTGTCCACTCGATGCCGTGTTCGACGTGGTCGATGCCCGAGTCGGCGTAGAGCGAAGGGACGCCCACCTTCGCGAAGCTGAAGTGGTCGGACCGGTAATAGAAGCCCTTCTCGGGCTCGGGGTCCGGCCGCAGGAGACGCCCTTCGGCGGCCGCGGCCCGCTCCAGGTAGTCGTCCAACTCGGAGGCCCCGATGCCCACCACCGTGATATCGTTCATGGGGCCGTCGACGTTCACGCCGTCGAGGTTGATGGTGGCCACGGTGCTGGCGGTGGGATAGACGGGGTTGGCGGCGTAATAGGCGGACCCCAGCAGCCCCTGTTCCTCGGCGGTGACGGCAAGGAAAGCGACCGAGCGGGCGGGCCGTTCGGGGAGGGCCGCGAATGCCCGGGCCAGCTCGATCAGCCCGGCGGTCCCGGTGGCATTATCGAAGGCGCCATTGAAGATCGGGTCCTCCATGGTGTCGGGGCCGCGGCCGAAGTGGTCCCAGTGGGCGGTGTAGATGATGTACTCCTCGGGCCGCTGGCTCCCGCGCAGAAGCGCGAGCACGTTCTTCGACCGCGAACGCTGGATGTCGTTTGAGACCGCCACCGACGCCGAAGCTCCCAGGGGAACGGCGCGGTAGCCGGGGCGCGCGGCCGCCTCCGCCATCGCGTCGAAGTCGTGCCCGACCGCCGCGAAGATCTCGCGCGCCACGTCGCGCTGCACCCATCCCTCGATCGCGACCCGGGCCATGTTGCCGTCGTCGCCGGCCTGGTCGAACTGGGGGCCGGTCCAGCTCCCGCTCACGACCTCCCACGGGTAGCCTGCCGCCGCTTCCTCGTGGACGACGATCGCGCCCAAGGCGCCCTGCCGGGCCGCCTCCTCGAACTTGTAGGTCCAGCGCCCGTAGTAGGTCATCGCGTTGCCGCGGAAGAGCGCCTCGTTCTGTGTGGCGAATCCGGGGTCGTTGACCAGCATGACCACCGTCTTCCCCGCCGCGTCCACGCCCTCGTAATCGTTCCAGCCGTACTCCGGCGCGACGATCCCGTAGCCCACGAAGACCATCTCGGAATCCTGGATCGACTCGCTCTCCACGACCCGCTTGGTCCAGGCCACGAAGTCCTCGGTCCACGCGTATTCCAGTACGGCGTCACCGGCTCGCACAGTGAGAGGCGGCGCCCCTTGCTCGGTCAGCGCCACCAGCGGCACCTCCTGGAAGAACGAGTCGCCATTGCCCGGTTCGAGCCCGACCGACTCGAACTGCTCCACCAGGTAAGCGACCGTGAGCTCCTCGCCGGGCGTGGAGGGCGCGCGCCCCTCGAACTCGTCGCTGGAAAGGATGCGGACAGCCTCCGTGTAGTTCTCCACGGACATGGCCGCGATTCCTGTGGCAGCCGCGTCGCCTCCGCCCATGGCGTCGCTCGCCGGTTCGCCGCCGCAGGCCGTCACCCCAGCCCAGGAGAGCATCCCCGCCAGCAGGATGAGCCTGTGAGTCGTTCGTGAGGTGGGGTCTGGGCAGGTTGAGCGCATCGATGCTTGTCCTCGGGTGTGGTTGGCTAGATAGGCCCTCGCGGCTAAACCCGCCCTTCCGCCGCCTCCGCGATCCGCCCAATGACATCCAGCCCGTCTGTAATTTCCGGATCGATCTCGTCCCTCGGGACGTGCCGGGCGAGCACATGGTAGCTTCTCTTCGGCATCACGTTGGGAAGGCCCAACCTTGCGAAGTAGTCCGCAAAAAGCGGGTTGAGAAAGTCGTCGCTGGCTTTGATGTCCGGATTCCAGGGAGAGCCCTTTCCAAGTCTCTTCAGAGCCGCTTCGATGGCTTCAATGGACTCCCCCATCGCGCTGATCCGTCTGGCTTGCTCGGACTCGGCGAACAGCGGTCCGGGTGTGGCTTCCTGAGCCGATGCGGCAGCGTATCGTTCAAGCGTGCGCCGCGTAGCCACATAGTTCTCGATCTCGTTCCGCCCCCACATCCGATACTCCAGCGACGGTGTGGCCGGCAACTGCTGGCCAAGGTTGTCGAACAAGGCGACTCCACGAAGCCCGGGAAGCGCCTCTCGCAGCGCATGGTAGTGGTTGGCTGCCGCGGATGGCTGGTTGCGAACATAGTGCACAAACGGGCGGTCGAGAGCCTGAAGAGCGGGTCGGTGATCAAGACGCTTGGCGAATGCCCGCAAGATCGACAGATCCGTCGACCCCTCCAGATACAGGACCCACCCGGTCTGCTCCGCCTGGTAGTAGTGCTCGAACCCGAATTCCCTGAGGGCCTTCTGGACCTGGCTCCCACGGTTGTCCATGCGGTGAGGAGCTCCTACGAAGGCGATCACCAGATCCCGTCCTGCCGCCTCGTTGAGGAGTACCTCGGAATGGCTGGCAGCGATGATCTGGCTGCCGGTGCCCTCGGCCGTGTCGGTGAGCATCTGATAGGTCTGCCGTTGACGCAGGATCTCGAGGTGCGCGTCGGGTTCGTCCAGCAGCAGCACTGCGCCGGGATTGGCGTACATGTAGGCCAGAAGAAGAAGTGTCTGCTGCAGGCCCCGTCCGGCGGAGGACAAGTCGAGCTCGACTCCATGTTCCCGGTAACTCATTGCGATCTCGCCTCGCTCCGCGATGTAGCGCGGTGGTCGCAATTCGGCTCCGAACAGATCCCGTACTCGCCCGACCAAGTCGATCCAGCGGGTCCCATCCTCGTAGACGCTGTGGCACAGATTGCGAAGCACTTCGGCCGTGCGTCCTTCCCCGACGCGGACGTTGACGGCGCCCTGGTCCAGGCGTGTCTCGGTAGCCGCCAGCCCCGACATCGGGGGCAGAAACGCGATCTGAACCTTCCCCGCCGCCTTCGGTACGGGCATCCGATCCGGGTTGCGGGCCTCTGAACGCCTCAGCGGACGGCAATAGAATGACTCTTCGTTGGCGTAGTCGAACTCGAGACCGCAGACCCACGGCTGGTTCTCACCCACGCCCTCGACCGTAATGTCGATCCGGATGTTGCTGGTCGTCGGCTTGCCGTCCACCCTGTGCACGTTGCGGACCTTGAGTCCGCGCCAAAGGAGATTGGCGTGTGGAACCGGGATCGCAACGAGATCGCGGCGGTTGACGGCTACGCCCGGGCGCTTTTCGGGAGTCTTCTGCCCGGATCGCTTCTCGCTCCAGCGTCGGAGGCCGATGTCCCACAACGCGAGCGCCTGCATTGCCGAGGTTTTGCCGGAGTTGTTGGGTCCGATGAAGACTACCGGGCTGCCCAACTCGATCTCCACCGTGCCGAAGCGCTTGAAGTTGCGGATCGCGAGGCTGGTCAGCATGGGACCCTGTCCAACGCCTGAGAATCAGATAAAGAGAGGACGTGGCGATTGCCGGAACACGTTGGCGCGTTCCTCATGAGGGAGCAAGAAGCGGGCTTCGGGAAGCTCCTAGTCGATCCCCCCGCCCGGCTGCGCGGCGCTCTCCACCCGTATCGACAGGATGTCGATGTCGTGGTACTGCTGGTGGCGTATGGATGAGGCGTAGTGGCGGAGAAGCCTCAGCGGGATTTCCGACCCGGAGCTCGGACCTCCCTCGCTCAGCATCACCAGCTGGTCCTCGATGTTGGTTTCGTCGGTGGTCGCGATGAACTCGAGGTCGGCCGCGTCCCCGTCGCTGCCAGCGATGAGAAGCAGGCGCCGCTCCTCTCCCTCGGTCTCCTCGTCTCCGCGCATGAGGATCTGGACGGTCTCCTCGCCCACGGCGCGCAGGCGCCGCTCCATGTCCTCGCCCCAGCGCTTGCGTGCAGCGAACTTCACCATGAAGTCATCGATCTCGGACCAGATCGCCGGCGTCATCCGGGTCTTCAGACGCGACCGCCGTCCCCCGACCAGCTCTTCGAACATCGCCAGCAGGATGACGGTGAAGCCGCCGACGGTCATGCCGTTGCCGAGAATCTCGCCCCATATGCCCGGGAAGTACTCCGGGTAGATCCAGTCGAACTGAAACGCGAGGCCGATCCAGAACGCTACGCCCACCACGAGGCCCTTGCGGAAGTCCAGGCCCTCCTGCAGCAGGATCTTCATTCCGAAGACGAAGATCAGGGCCACGATGATGATGAAGTATGCCGCGACCACGGGCCCCGGGATCGCGATGATCAGGTTGATGAACTTCGGCAGAAACGCGAGCGACACGAAGACGATGCCGACGCAGACACCGATCCGGCGGGCGGCGACGCCGGTGAGTTCGGCGACGCTGATGCTCATGCCGTAGGTGGTGTTCGGAACCGTTCCCGTGAGGCCGGAGAGCAGGTTGCCCAGCCCATCGGCGGAGATCGCCCCCTGGATGGAGCGGAAGTCGATCGCGCGCGGCTTGCGCCACGACACTCGCTGGATGGCGATGGCGTCCCCGAGCGTGTCCAGCGCGCCCACCAGCGTCACCATGATGAAGGACGGCAGGAGCGCCCAGAACTCCGGTCTGAAGCTGAGGTCGACGCCGGGATAGGCCCGTGGGGGCAACCCGATCCAGGCAGCTTCGGCAACCGCGGATGTGTCGTACAGGCCGAATCCCAGCCGGGCGGTCAGGCAGCCCGCGACGATGCCGATGGCCGGTGCCCACAGGCGCAGTGCGCCGGAGGCCCGAAGCGGGACGAGGATCATGACCAGCAGCGTCACCCCCGCGATGACCGGGCCCGCGGCGGGCGAAACATCCGGGGGCACCTCGCCCAGCTTGCGAACGATGAGGGGCGAGAGGGTGATCGGGATGAGGAGCAGCACGGTGCCGGCGACCATGGGCGTAAAGATTCGCCTGAGGAGCGCCATCCTTGCCGCCAGGACGAACTGAATCAGGGCGGACGCGATGATCAGGGTCGCGAGCATGCCCGGTCCGCCCTGCTCGAGCGCCGTCACGCTCACGGCGAGGAAGGCGCTCGTGCTCCCCATCACGAGGATGTAGCCGGCGCCGATGCGGCCCACCTTGCGCGCCTGAATCGCCGTCGTCACCCCGCTGACCACCAGCGCCGCGCACACCGCCCACGACAGGTAGTCGTCGCCCAGGCCGGCGACGGTGATCATCACCGTGGGCGTCAAGATGACGCTCGCGATGCAGAGGATGGCGTACTGGATGCCCAGCCCGGCCGTGATCGGCAGGGGGGGACGCTCGTCGGGTTCGTAGCGCACGTCCTGCCGGTCGATCGCCGAACTCACTGGTCCCCCCCGTGCTCTCGAGAAATGGACGACGGCCGCAGGTCAGCGACGCGGCGGTACTGTATCCCCTTCAGCGGGTCGGGATCATTTCGCCCCGGCCGGCTCTCCGCCGTCCCGCACCACCGCTCGGACGCCCCAGGCCACCGCCAGGTGCGCCGGCACCGCGACAATCAGGTAGTAACCGTTCACCTGGTCGATCCCCGGGACAACCTGCACCACGAGGCCCAGGACCGACACCCCGGCCGCCAGGACCGCCGCGCGGACCGCGAACCGGCGCCACCTGCCCGCAAACACTGCCGGAACCAGCGCGCCCGCGAGCACCAGCGACAGCGGGTTCGCCTGGAGGAAATTCTCGTTCCAGTGCATGAACTCGTGGCTGGTGAAGTGCGACACGATCATCACCAGACCGGACAGTCCCGCCGCCAGGGACCAGATGCCGGCGGCCAGCACGAAGGCCGGCTCCGCGACTCGCCGCAACGTGTGCCGGCCGGCGCGGCTCGTGGTGCGCCCGTCCTTCCCCGAACGCGACGAGGACGCCAGCGCCGCCGAGCCCGCCAGCAACCCGGCAAGCAGTATCCCGACCAGGGTGAACCGGATGAAGTGCGCGGGGGGAGCCACCAGCGGGCGGGGTCGGGAACTCTCGTCCAGCAAGGCTTCGGACGCCACCAGGTCCGTCTCGCGCAGGAAGTCCCGCAGCATCATCGGGATAAACATCTCCTCCCAGGCGGTGCCCGGGCGATCACCGCGACCGCCCATGAAGAAGTCCAGCGACACGTAGATCAGTGGATTGCCGGCCGTGAGCCGCCGGGTGTGGAAGCGGTACGTCTCGCCGGGAGCCTCCGCGAACTGCTCCCGCAGGCTGCCGGCCACGATGGTGTCGAGGAGGTCGCGCACGCGCGTCGAACAGTTGTCGAGGAAGTACTGGTAGCGGTAGTACGCGTTCTCCGGACGCGCGTTGAAGCCGGCCATGTCGAGAAGCATCAGACGCTGAGCCGGGGTCAGATCGAGTGCCTGCTCCACCACGCCGCGATCCGTGGCCACATAGTGCGCGATCATGCCCTCGGAGGAGAGGCCGGCCATCCAGTACTGCCAGTCTCCCAGGAGGAAACGCCAGAAAAAGCCCTCCTGAGTGACGTCGAACATTCCCCAGTTGTACGCGACGTCCAGGCCCCGGGCCGGATCCTGGATGCGGATGGCGTTGTGGCCGAACATCTCGTAGACAACCGGCCCGGCCCCGATGGTGATGAGCGAGACGTGGAGTTCGGACCCGGGCTCGGGATCCGCGACCTCCTGGTCTTCGGGCGCAGGCTCCCGAATCCCGGCCATCGCCGACGCGGGCGGAGCGGTCCCCAGCGTGCCGACCGCCAGCCAGCCCGCCAATACCAGGCCCCTTCCACGCATTTCGCTCGATTTCGGCACTGGCGACGATCTCGTTGGCGAGGACGGGTTTCGCTTCTCCGTTGCGCGGTACACCATCTTCCGCCCGCTGCTCCCCGGGCGACAGGTCGGATCCGCACACGCAAGATGGTCCCGCGACCATGACGGCGGAAAGGCCGCGCCGAAACGCGACGAGCATGCGAGTTCACCGGTGGAGGCAGCCCGCGCCGCCGAACCGGTAGCCCCGAGCGCGTCCACGGCCTAGACTGCCGGAGGTACGATCGTCCGCCCCGCCCCCCGGCGGCCGGCGCGGCCTGCACGACCACCGAGAACCAGGGAGAACCCCGATGCCCGCGGTCCCACTGCCCCACCGCCGCCCCCGCCCCCACCGCACCAGCCCGACCGCGACGGTGATCCTCGGCGCCCTGCTCGCAGCCGTCGCGACCACGGCGTGCGACCCCGGCGGAGGCGCGCCCGCGGGAGAAGCCCCGCCCGCGAGACCCGACTTTGCGAACTCGCCGCGCCCCTACGCGGCGTCCTCGCACGGCGGCAACTACATGCAGAACTACTACTTCCCGCCCGCCCCAAGCTCCACCCCGTGGTATCCCGCCTGGGCGCCCGACGGCGGGAGCATCGCGGTGGGGATGAGCGGCTCGATCTGGAGCGTCGACCCGGCGACCGGGATCGCGACAGAGTTGGTGCGCTCGGAGGACTACCTCTCCTCGCCAAACTGGTCCCCCGACGGCCGCTGGCTGGTGTACACCGCCGACGCCGGCGGCGGCCCCATCCAGCTCGAAGTGCTGGACACCGGCACCGGGGAGATCCACCGCCTCACCGACGACGCCGAAATCTACGTCGATCCCCGCTTCTCCCCCGACGGCACGCGCCTGGCCTACGTCTCCACCCGCCCCAGCGGCTTCTTCAACATCTACATCCGTGAGATCGCCGACGGGCAGTGGGCCGGAGACGAGATCGCGGTCAGCTACGACAACAGCTTTGGGCGCGACCGGCTCTATTTCGGGCCCTGGGACATGCACATCTCGCCCTCCTGGCTGCCCTCGGGCGAAGAGCTGCTCATCGTCTCGAACCGGGACGTGCCCCTCGGCAGCGGCAACGTCTTCCGCATTCCGGCGCGGGAGAACGGCATCGACAGCCGTGTCGCGGTGCTGGAGGAGCAGAGCCTCTACCGGACCCAGCCCGACGTCTCCATCGACGGACGCCGCTTCGTCTATTCGTCCACGGCCGGGGCCGCCGACCAGTTCAACAACCTCTACGTCCAGCCCACGACCGGGGGCGAACCCTACAAGCTCACCTTCTTCGAGCACGACGCCTTCCATCCACGCTGGTCCCCGGACGGCGAGTGGATCGCCTTCATCAGCAACGAGGGGGGACTGCCACAGCTCGCGCTGCTCGAGACCTACGGCGGGGCGCTGCGCACCGTCGACATCGCGGAGCGCCGCTGGATGGAGGCGATGGGCACCCTCACGGTGACCACGCTCGGCACGGACGGCGAACCGGTCGGTTCACGCATTCACCTCACCGCCTCCGACGGCAAGCACTACACCCCGCCCGATGCCTATTCCCGCATCAGCCGGGCGCGCGACCACATCTTCCATCACACCGGAACGTTCGAGGTCGAGTTGCCCCCCGGCACGGCGCACATGACGGTCGTCCGCGGCTTCGAGCACGTGCCTCAGGAACTGGAGGTAGAGATCGTCGCGGGCGAAGAACACAGCATGAGCGTCCAGCTGGCGGAGATATCCGACCTGAGCGACCAGGGCTGGTACTCCGGGTCGACCCACGTGCACATGAACTACGCCGGAAACCTCCACAACACCCTCGAGAACCTCATGATGATGTCCGAGGCCGAGGATCAGGACGTGGTGGCCGAACAAGTCGCCAACAAGGACAACCGCATCCTCGACCACCAGTTCTTCGTGCCCGGCGGCGGCGCCCACCCCCTGTCCCGCCCCGACATGGTGCTGGTGGTGGGCCAGGAGTACCGCCCGCCTTTCTACGGCCACGTCTTCATGTTCGGCATGAGGGACCACCTCATCTCCCCGTACGTGACCGGATACGAGCAGACCGCGATCGAGAGCCTGTATCCCTCCAACACCGACATGTTCAGGAAGGCCAAGGCGCAGGGCGCGACCACCGCCTACGTGCACTCCTTCTACAACGGCGACCCGCTGGAAGGGAACCTGGGAGGCGCCAAGGGCTTCATCGTGGACGCGGCGCTGGAAACCGCGGACGCCGTCGAGTGGTCCACTCCGCAGGACGGCTACCCGCCCGTCTACGCGGTCTGGGGCAACGGCCTGCGTTCCTACGTGGTGGGCGGCGAGGATTCCATCTCCAACCTGCACGCCACCCCGCTGTTGGGCTCGATGCGCACCTACATCCGCACGCCGGACGGCCAGCTGTCGATGGAGGGCTGGTTCGAGGGCATGCGCGCCGGCAACTCCTTCGTCTCCAGCGGTCCCCTCCTGGACGTCACCGTGGACGGACGCATCGCGGGAGAGGACCTGGAGATGGCCTCCGGCGGCGAGGTGACGGTGGCGATCCGCGCGTGGGGGGTCGTGCCCATGCGCACCGCGGTCATCGTGATGAACGGAGAGGTCGTTGAGGAGATTCCCTTCGAGGGCGACCGGCTGTCGCTCGATGTCGAGCGCACGGTTTCGGTCGAGCGGAGCGGCTGGATCCACGTTCGCGTCCAGGGCGACCCCGGGGACCGCGCCCCGCTGGACACCTCCTATCCGCTCGCGCTCACCAACCCGGTGTGGATCACCGTCGGGGGCGCGCCCATCCGCAGCCGGAGCGCGGCCGACTACGCCCTGCGCTGGATCGACAAGCTGCAGGCGATGGCGGAGGAGTGGCCCGGCTGGCGCTCGGACGCCGAGAAGGCGCACGTGTACGCCCAGTTCGACGAGGCGCGCGCCATCTACCGAGCCCGGGGGGAGGAGGCGGCGCCCGGAACCTGAGCGTCGCCCTACCCCTCGGGCGTCGCGTACCTGACCTCGCCGCCGACGATCGTGTACACGACCTCGGTGGCGGGGATGTCGTCCTCGGGGATCGTCAGGATGTCCTGCGAGAGCACGACGATGTCGGCGAGCTTGCCGGGGGTGAGCGAGCCTTTCAGGTGCTCCTCGAACGCTGCGTAGGCGTTGTTGATCGTGTAGCTCTCGAGCGCCTCCTCGCGCGTCATGCGGTGCTCGCCGGAGAGGACCTCTCCGTTGTTCATGCGCCGGCTCACCGATGAGAAGAAGCTCGCGATCGGCGAAATGTGCTCCACGGGCACGTCGGTGCCGTTCGCGATCATGACGCCGGCATCCAGGATGTCCCGCCACACGTAGGAGGTTGCGATCATCCGCGCCCGCCCCAGGCGGTCCGCCAGCCAGGGTCCGTCGGAGGTGGCGTGCACGCCCTGCATCGACGCGATCACGTCCAGTTCGGCGAAACGCCCGACGTCGGCCGGGTTGAGGTGCTGCGCGTGCTCGATGCGCCAGCGCAGATCGGTGGCGTCGGGGTTGGCCGCGAACACCTGCTCGTAGATGTCGAGCACCTCGCGGTTGGCGCGGTCGCCGATGGCGTGGGTGTTGACCTGGAAGCCGTGCCGGATGGCCACCTCCGCGGTGCCGGTGATGTCCTCCACGGTCTCGAGCACCAGCCCCGGGTTGTCCATGTCGACGTAGTTCTCGAGCAGCCAGGCCCCGTGCGACCCGAGCGCCCCGTCGATCTGGCGCTTGATGGAGCGGACGGACAGGAAGTCGTTGCCCTCGGGGATGGTGCGGTAGTCGGGAAGCTTCTCGTCCATCACCTCGTTCGACTCGCGCACCATCACGTACAGGCGGACCGGGAGCGCTCCCTCCGCCGCGAGCGCGCGCAGCCGATCGATGGTTGCGAAGTCGCTGCCGGCGTCCTGGAAGCTGGTAACCCCGTAGGCCAGAGCCTCCGCGCCGGCGAGTTCGACCGCCCGCCGGAACTCGGCGTCCACGTCCTCGGCGGAGCGTCCCTCGCCGGCACGCGCGATGGCGTCGCCCACCAGGCGCTGGGCGGTCTCGCGCATCAGGCCGGTGGGCGCGCCCGAGGCGTCCCGCACGATGGTGCCGCCGGGCGGGTCGGCGGTGTTCTCGTCGATCCCGGCGAGCTGCATCGCCAGCGCGTTGGCGAAGGAGGCGTGGCCGCTCGCATGCCCCAGGTTGACCGGGTTCTCGGGGCTGGCCGCCGAAAGGTCGGTGTGCAGCGGCACTCCGTCGACGTTGGGCTCGGGGGTCGAGGTCCACTTCTCCTGGTGCCAGCCGCGTCCGGTCACCCACTCGCCCGGCGCCGCCCGGCTGGCCGCGTCGCCCACCATCTGAACGATGTCGTCCCAGCTGGTGGCCGTGGTGAGGTCCAGGATCATCTTCGCGCGGCCCAGGCTCATGTAGTGGCCGTGGCCCTCGATGAAGCCGGGAATCACAAGCCTGCCGTCGAGCTCGATGACCTCGGTCGAGGGGCCGACGTAGCCGGCGATCTCCTCGTTCGTCCCCACCGCCGTGATGGTGTACCCGGTCACCGCGAGCGCCTCCGCCTCCGGCAGGGCGTCGTCGACGGTCACGACCTTGCCGCCCATCAGCACCAGATCCGCCTGCTCGGCGGGGCCCGGCTCGCAGGCGGCGATCAGGACACCCGCCAGGAACGCCGATCGCGTGAGCGGAACAACCAGGGACAGCTTGCTCATGGGAACTCCGGACAAGGATGGAGAGACAAACGGGAGGGCAGGGATCGGGTCTGCCAAAATGGCAGATTCATGGCATGTCGCGGGCTCGAGGTCTGCCAAAATGGCAGACGGCGCGTTGTTCCCTCAGGATAGCGTCAGGGCACCATGCGGTCCAGAAACGCGCGCTCGTCTACCGTGAGGCTGCGGGCGCCGAAGGTCTGCACCTTGCGGAGCAGCGCGATGACCTCGGCGCGGTTGAGTTCGTGCAGCTCGTCCACCGGGATGAGTTCCCACTTGCGCCGCATCTCCGCGTCGGGCCTGGCCTTGACCACCCCCTGCATGCGCCGCCGAACCAGCCGGCGCCGTCGTTCCCGGGCCCAGAGGTAGACCAGCGCGCCGGCGAAACCGCCGAGGTGCGCGAAGTGCGCCACGCCGTCGTTTACCTGAGTGATGCCCGCGAACAGGCTGAAGCCCGCGAGGAAGAGGATCAGCCAGCGCGCCCGGATGGGCAGGATGCCCCAGATGTAGACCGGCTCCCGGGGCCAGTAGCGGGCGAAGCCCAGCAGGACCGCGAACACCGCGCCCGAGGCGCCCACGACCGGCGCCATGGGGGGCAGGAAGGAGAAGAGCGCGCCCCCCAGACCGCCGAACAGGTAGAGCCTGAGGAAGTGCGCCGACCCCATGCGCGACTCCAGCCGCGGCCCGAAGAAGTAGAGCCCCAGCATGTTGAGCGCGAGATGCCAGAAGCCCGCGTGGAGGAACATGTAGGTGAGGAGCGTCCACGGCCGGAACAGGGCGAACTGGGGCACCAGGGTGAGAGCCCAGAAGCCGTCGGATCGCGGCCCCGCGACCGCAAAGAGCAGAAAGACCACCGCGTTGGCGGTGATCAGTCGTCTTACCCACGGTGTCATCTCGGGCCGGCTCTTCCGTCCGCGGTTTCGTGAGGGCTGGGAAGCGGCGCGGCGTGGGGCTGCTGCCATGGGACCGCGCCCGCGCCATCAGTACCAGCGCCCGACTCGACTGGTTCCGGGATTCGCGCGGCGGGTCTGGTGATTCGGCGGCGCACGCGTGCATATTCCGGGTTCGAAGTCCGCATCGAAACTGGAGAGCCGGATGATGAACTCGAAGTCGCGCTGGACGCTCCCGCTGTTGGTGGCCCTGACCGCCTGTCAGGGAGGCGAAGTACCCCCCGGGACGGGAGATGACGCCCCGGGGACCCTCGGCTTGCGCTCACACGACGGCATGGTGTCGTCGACCAACATCATCGCCAGCGAGGTGGGCGCCGAGGTGCTGGCGGCCGGAGGCAACGCCGTCGACGCCGCAATCGCCACCGGCCTGGCCCTGGCCGTGGTCCACCCGAGTGCCGGAAACATCGGGGGCGGGGGCTTCATGGTGATCCGGAGCCCCGACGGGAGCGCGACCGCCATCGACTTCCGCGAGAAGGCGCCCCTCGCCGCGCATCCCGAGATGTTCACCGACGAGGACGGCGAGTACTCCTTCGACATCCACCACGGAAGTCATGTCGCCGTGGGCGTCCCGGGCACGGTGGCCGGCTTCGCCCTCGCGCACGCGCGCTACGGCAGCGGGATGCCCTGGCCGGACCTGGTGGCGCCCGCGGTCGGGCTGGCCGGCGACGGCTTCACCCTCAGCCCGGCGCTGGCGCGCTCGCTGGCCTCCGTCCTCCCGCGCATGGAGCCCTATCCCGCCAGCGTCGCCCAGTTCTCGAAGGACGGCGTTCCGTACGAAGAGGGAGAGCTGTTCCGGCAACCCGACCTGGCGCGCACCCTCGGGCTCATCCGCGACCAGGGCAGGGACGGGTTCTACCGGGGCGAGACCGCGCGTCTCCTCGCCGAGGAGATGGTGCGCGGCGGCGGCATGATCACGGAGGAGGACCTGGCCCGCTACGAGGCACAGGAGCGGACCCCCATCCACGGGACCTACAGGGGTTACGACCTGGTCTCGATGCCGCCCCCCTCGAGCGGCGGCACCGCGATCGTCCAGATGCTGAACATCCTGGAAGGTTTCGACATGGCGTCGATGGGGCACAATTCCGCGGCCTACATCCACCATCTCACCGAGGCGATGCGCCTCGCGTACCGCGACCGGGCCCAGTTCCTGGCCGACACCGACTTCGTCGACGTGCCCCTGGACCGGCTCACCAGCAAGGACTACGCGGACGAGCTGCGGGGCAGGATCCACGCCGACCAGGCCGGCCACTCCGAGCCGTCCCAGCTGGTGATGGCCGAAGAGAGCGACGAGACCACCCACTACTCGGTGGTCGACCGCGGCGGCATGGCGGTTTCGGTCACCTACACGCTGGAGCAGGGCTACGGGTCGAAGATCACCGTTCCCGGGGCGGGCTTCCTCCTCAACAACGAGATGGGCGACTTCAACGGAAAGCCCGGCCTTACCAACGAGCGCGGACTGATCGGCACCGAGGCCAACCTGGCGCGGCCCGAGCAGCGCATGCTCTCCAGCATGAGCCCCTCCGTGCTGTCGCGCGACGGCGAGCTGGTGGCGGTCATCGGAACCCCGGGCGGGCGCACCATCATCAATACCGTGATGCAGCTGGTGCTCAACATCGTCGATCACGGCATGACCATCGAGGAAGCGGTGGCGGCGCCCCGGATCCATCACCAGTGGCTCCCGAACAACGTGCGCATCGAGCAGGGCGGCGTTTCGGATGCGGGTGTCGCGGCGCTCGAGGCGATGGGCCACGAGGTCCAGGTGAGGGGGAGCCAGGGGCGGGCCAGTTCGATCGGGGTCGATCCGGAGACGGGCGAGTTCGTCGGCGCGCCCGATCCCCGCAGTCCGGACGGAGGGGCGGCGGCACCCTCGGGCGGCTGACGGCTCCAGCCGCCGGGCGACGACGTCCCGACGTGCGTTTTCCGAGACGGAGTTCGTGGGCGCCGGGGCAGCGGTGCGTTCGAAAAGCTGACTTCGGCGCCACTCTCATGCGTCCGCCGGAGAAGTCCGACACGCGGAGCCCGGGACCGGTCGGATCCTGTTCGTGAAGGACCCGAACGCACCCGCCCACCCGTACCTCATCGTTTTCGCCCTCTGGCTGCTCGTGTTCTCGGCGAGCAGTCAGACGATGGTCATTGCCCCGATCCTGCCCCTGATCCGGGAAGAGCTGGGTATCGCCGATGCCTTTCTGGGCACCCTGGTCACGGTCTACAGCCTGATGGTGGGGATCATGGCGGTCATCTCCGGCCCGATCTCCGACCGCGTCGGGCGGCGCCGCATCCTGCTGCTGGGGTCCGGGGCAATGACCTGCACCCTCGCCCTGCACGCCTTCGTCGACTCCTATCCGGAGTTCCTGGTGGTGCGCGTGCTCGCGGGCGCCGCGGGGGGCGTGCTCTCCGGCGCGGCGGTGTCCTACGTCGGCGACTACTTCCCCTACAGGCGGCGCGGATGGGCGACGGGCTGGGTCATGAGCGGATCGGCCGTCGGCCTCATCATCGGCATTCCGGTGGGCGTCCTGCTGGCGGGCGATTTCGGCTTCCGCAGCCCCTTCTACTTCTTCGGCATCATGATGGCGCTGACCTTCCTGCTGGTGTACGCGCGGGTGCCGCAGCCGCCGGTGAAGCGCCGGCGTTCGCGGCTGACGGTCAACCGGGCGATCGCGGGCTACGTCGTCATGCTGCGCCGCCCGGAGATCGCCTTTGCGGCGCTCGCCTTCTTCACCGTGTCGCTGGGGGTCGCTCTCTTCGTGGTCTATTTCCCCACCTGGCTGGAGAGCTTCCACGACGCCACCTCCGAACAGATCGCGTCGCTGTTCCTGGTGGCCGGCGTGGCCAACGTCATCGCGGGTCCCCAGGCCGGCAAGCTGTCGGATCGGGTGGGCCGCAGGGTGATGGTGATCTTCTCGTGCGTGGGTCTCTCGGTGGTCATGCTCGCGACGGTGCCGCTCATCACCAGCCTGTGGGTCGCCTATCCGCTCTACGCCCTGATGATGATGCTCATCGCGATGCGCACGAGCCCGTACTCGGCGCTCCTGACGGCGCTCGTCCCGGCCAGCCGACGCGGCTCCCTCATGAGCCTGACGGTCGCGCTCGGGCAGGTGGGATTCGCGCTGGGCGCGATGGTGGCGGGGTACTCCTACTCGAACCTGGGATTCGCCGGCAACACGGTCATCGGGGCTGTGGCGGTGCTCTTCATGGGATGGATCGTGTGGGCCAGGCTGCCCGAGCCGGAGCGGAGGTGACCTACGGCTCGTCCTCCACGAACCCCCGATAGCCCAGCGGGCGCTGCCGCGGCCAGACCTCGTCCAGGGTCCCGGCCTCGAAGAGCCGCCCGTTGATCATGACCTGCTCGACGGACACGGAATTGCGCAGATCGTCGAGCGGGTTACGCGACAGGATCGCCAGGTCGGCCAGCTTCCCGGGCTCCAGTGATCCGAGTTCCGTCTCGAGCCCGATGCCGTTCGCGCCGAAGATGGTGGCGGACCTGAGGGCGTCGTGGTTCGACATTCCGCCTGAGGCCACCATCCAGAGCTCCCAGTGGAAGCCCAGGCCCTGCAACTGGCCGTGGCTTCCGACGCCCGCGAAGCCGCCGTCGGCCACGACGTCGGCGAGGAAGCGGGCGTGGTCCTCGAAGACGAACTCCTCGTCCATGGCCCAGGCGACGGCCCCGGCGGCTCCCGCGCGTCGCCGGGTGCGGGCATCGAGGGTCTCGTGCGGGGTGAAGCGCGCCAGTCGCTCGTTGTCGTGGACGCCTCCGCGCGTAAACCAGTAGATCTCGCCCATTGGACCGCCGAATGAGACGATGAGGGTCGGCGTGTTCACGACCTTCGTCTCGGAGAAAAGCCGCACGACATCCCGATAGAGGGGATAGACGGGCAGGTTGTGCTCGATGCCGGGATAGCCGTCGATGGCGTGGGTCAGGTCGAGCTGGAAGTCCAGTCCGGCCTCCGTGGTGGGCATGAGCTCCAGCTCGCGCGCCGCCATCACCAGCCACTGCCTCTGCTGGCGGTTGCCCGCGAGGTACATCTTGAAGGTCCTGGTGCCGTAGTACTCCGAGTACCGCCTGAGGACGTCGCGGGCGTGGTCGAGGTCGCGGATCCCCTCGCGTGCCTGGTAGTTGCCGAAGACCCCCGGCCCGGTGGAATAGATGCGCGGGCCCAGGACGTCGCCCGAGCGCACCCGGTCCGCGTAGGTGAGAACATCCGAAACGCCGGTCTGGGGGTCGCGCGTGGTGGTGACCCCGAAGGCCAGGTTGGCGAGGTAACCCCAGGGCTGTGTGGTGTGGACGCCCGCGGGCGGCCGGAGGTGGGCGTGGGTATCGACGAAGCCGGGGAGAATGGTCATGCCGCTCACGTCGCGGACTTCCGCGTCCTCCGGGACAACCAGCGAGCCGGACGGGCCGAGCGCGGCGATGCGGTTGCCATCCACGAGAACGTCGCCCCTTTCGATGACCTCGTCACCCACCATGGTGATGAGGCGGGCGCCGCTCAGCAGCAGTCGTCCCGTGGGAAGGTCGCGGGGCGCGTCGAGGGCCACGCGCACTTCCGCGGGCTGGTAGCGGGCGTCGTCGGAGTCGTCCCGCTCAGGGTCGTCTCCGGCAGCTTCAAGGTCGTCTTCGGCGGGGTCTGCGGGCTCGTCCGCGCCCGGGTCGGCGGCGGGGTCCCCGGCCCCATCCTCTTCCGCGGCCCCGGCTGCTTCCACGCTGTCCGAGAAGGCCTCGGCATCATCGAGGTCGTAACGGAAATACGCGTTGCCCAGCGCCCAGACCGCCACCTCGCCATCGCTGCTCCACGACGGGAACTCGCCGCCAAAGTCGGTGATCCGGGTGACGGGAACCGGTGCGCCGGAGGGATTGCGGACCGAGACCGTGGGCGCCTCGCCGCCCACCTGCGGCACGGTCACCAGGTAGAGGTCGTTGCCGACCCTGGCCAGCGCGCGGCCTCCGGCGGGGGACATGCGGATCGAGGAGGCGTTGGCGGGAGGGCCGCCGCGGTTGGCCGAGAATCCCGTGACCTTGAGATGCTCCCTCTCGTCGGTGCCGTCCCAGCGCACCGAGACCAGCCCGCGCGCGCCCGCGTGCAGGTAGATGCGGTCGGACTGGTCGGTCCTGAAGTGCGGCCGGGAGCGGCCCAGCGCCTCCGCCACGACGGTGGGAGCACCTGCGGCGCCCGATCCGTACCAGGCGATGTCGGTCTGGCTGCCGCCCCCCGCGCCGGGCAGGCGGCTGCGCACGGGGGACTGCAGCACGACGATCCGGTCGCCGTCGGGCGACCACGCGGGAGACTGGAGGTAGCGGGACGCCTGCGAGAGCTGCCGCGCGTCGCCGTCATCGGCCGACACCGCCCACAGGCGACCGCCTTCCGGCTCCCGCCAGCTCACCGCCGCGAGGGTTTCGCCGTCGGGCGACCAGGCCGGGTGAGACAGCGCGCCCTCGATTCCCGCGCCGACACGCCGCGGCTCGCCCCCGTCCGCGTCCATCAAATACAGATCGCCGAGCGCGGTGAAGGCGACTTCGCCGCCGTCGGGCGAGAGCGCCACGTCGCGGATCTGGCGCACGAGGAAGGTCGGCGTGTCGTCGACCGGGTAGTCGAAGTCCAGGCGCGGCCCCGCGTGGACCACCACATCGGCCGCGAAGGGGATCGCGGCCGGCTCGCTCCCGTCCAGCGGCACCCGCCAGATCCGCCCGCCATACGAGGCCACGAGCGCCGAGCCGTCGGGCGTGAAGGCGTAGCCCGGAAGCAGGTCGAGGGTCGCGCGGCTCTCCATGTCGTCGCGCTGCACCGGGAAGACCAGCCAGCGCTCGTCGCCGGTGGCGAGGTCACGGGCGCGCAGCCCGGTGGCGTCCTCGTGCCGGGAACCGTACACCAGCGTGCCGCCGTCGGGCGACACGGCCGGGCGGAACCCCGACCCGTAGCGGCCCGTCACGGTCGCCTGCCGCCCGGTCTCGCGGTCGTAGCGAACGAGCTGGTACTTGGGGAAGGCCGCGTCGTAGGTCCAGTCGCGCGTCCCCTGCGCCAGGTAGATGTAGCGACCCGACGGATCGAACGCGGGACCGATGGCCTTGAGTTGCTCGGGCTCGTCGATCAGCGCGATTCCACTTCCACCGCCGCGGTGGAAGAGCCACGGCTTGGCGGCCCCGCCCAGCGGGCTGAAGGTGCGCGACGCCACCAGGTAGTCGCCGTCCGGCGACCACTCGGGCGACGTGTACAGGTTGTCGTTGCCGCGCGTGATCTGCGTGGTGTCGGAACCGTCCGCGCTCAGCACCCAGAGGTTCTGCCCACCGCTCCGGTCCGAGACGAAAACGATCTCGGTCCCGTCCGGGCTGAAGCGCGGCTGGCTCTCGAACGCGGGGCCCGTGAGCAGCGGCGCCGCCGTCCCGCCCTCGATGGGCAGGGTGTAGAGGTCGCCGAGCAGGTCGAAGACCAGCGTCCGCCCGTCCGGGCTGACATCGACCGACATCCACGAGCCCTCTTCGGTGCGGAAGCGGACCTCGCGGGTCGGCTCCAGCGGGAGGGATTCGGTGGCGAGGGAGTCGGCAGCGCCGGCGGGTTGCTCCTGGGCGCGCGCCGCGTGCGGAGCAGGAAAGGCCAGGCAGGCAGCCAGGAATGCCGCCGCCATCGCATCTCTCGAAAAAACACTGGACATCATCGGGCTCGCAGGAGTCGGGGTGAACGGGAATACCGCGGGAGGGCGGGCCGGGGGAATCGCCAAAGGTTTGCACCACAGGCACGCGCGGCAACCGGCATCGGAGCCGCGCGCGGCCACCGGAGATTGACTTATGTTCCACACCTGGCCGCGCCCGGGACATCAGGCCGGCGCCGGCTACCTCTGCAACCAGGAATCGATGAATTGACTACCGGACGGGTGGTCTCGACCCCCATCTCCCGCGGGAAGCTTCAGGAATGGGCTGAAGAGCAGTTCGGCGACTGGATCAAGGATCGTGGCGGAGTGATCTGCCGGACATGACCCGCACACTGCACAAACGAGCGGCGGCGGGCGGCTGGTACCGCCTGGAACTCGTGGAGCAACTCGGGAACGTGGGAAGCGAGGTGGAGCGCGCCATCCGAGCCCACAGCGCCGGACGGACGAGCCGGTTCGAGGGCGCCCTGGAACGGGCGCTTGAACTCTTCGATCTGACCGCCGGCGACCCGCGCTGGCGAGGTCACCGCTGCCAGGAAATCCTTCGCGCGCGTGAAGAGTTCTGCCGCCTCTTCTTCGACCCCGAAGTGCCGCCTGAATCCGCGGAGGGGTTGCGACGATACTTCTACGGCTTCGCGCACGCGGCGCGCATGCTGCACTACCGGCGACAGTCTCACGGCTAGACCAGCCGCGTCCGATCCGCGGCGGAAGATCCGCGGAGAACCGGCGGCGCCGAACCTTTAAGCGCCCCCGAGCGCCCCGTACACCAGCGCCCGCAGCTTCTGGTGATCGTCCAGGCCGGCGGCGGGGATGACCTGGGTGAAGTAGACGACCACCAGCCGCTCCACCGGGTCCACCCAATAGGCGGTGTGGTAGGCGCCGCCCCAGCCGTAGTCCCCGAGCGAGCCCGGCTCACCGGCCTCCCCCAGGTCGAGGCGCACGCTGAAGCCCAACCCGAACCCCATCCCCGGCGCGAACAGGTCGCCCACGTGGTTGCTGGTCATCAGCGCGACGCTCGCCGGAGAGAGGATGCGCGCGTCGCCGAGCGTGCCGCCGTTCAGCATCATCTGCAGAAAGCGGGCGTAGTCGCGCGCGGTGGAGAGCAGGCCGGCGCCGCCGGAGAAGCTCATCCGCGGCCCGTCCGCGTACTGCCCCTGTGTATCCATGCCCTCGCCGTCGCGGGCCCGCACCAGCGCCCCCGGGGTTCTGCGGTTGTAGACCATCGCAAGCCGGTCCCGTTTCTCCGGCGGCAGGTAGAAGTGGGTGTCGCGCATGTCCAGCGGCTCGAAGATGCGCGAGTGCAGGAACGCCTCCAGGGACTGGCCCGAGACTTCCTCGACCAGCGCCCCCAGGATGTCGGTGTTGTAGCCGTAGACGAAGCGCTCCCCGGGCTGGGCCTGGAAAGGGAGCGACCCCATGCGATCGACCGTCGCGCGCACCGGTTCGTCGCGATGGGCGAAATACCACCCGGTGATCTCCGCCTCCCTCCAGCGATCCGCTCCCGGCCCGCCCATGCCGTAGGCGATCCCCGCCGTATGGGTGAGGAGGTCGCGAACGGTGATCGGCCGTTGCGCCGCAACCACGTCGTACCCGCCGTCCGGCAGCGGTTCGGCCACGCTGGTCTCCGTGAACGCCGGCAGATACCGCCCGACCGGATCGGAGATCAGCAGCGCGCCCTCCTCCTGCAGCATCATCACGGCCACGCTCACGATGGCCTTGGTCTGCGAGGCGATTCGGAAGATCGCATCCGGCCCCAGCGTCGCGCGCGCCTCGAGGTCGGCGAACCCGGCGGCGTGCTCGTACACCACGGCGCCGTCGCGGAGCACGACGACGACTGCGCCCGGCAACCGCCCGTCGACGACGTATTCGTCCAGCATCGCGCCGACGCGCTCCAGGCGACCGGGCGCGAACCCGGCTTCGGCGGGTGCGACGCGGGGAAGCTCCTGCGCGCGCGCCGCGGCCGGGACCAGCGTCGCGAGGGCCGGGAGGGCGGCGTGCCCTGCGCACACCGCAAAGGAGAGCAACACCGCGGTTGCGCGCTTCGGGAGACGGCTGGCGGAGCGGCAGGAGCGAATCATGTCGGCGGATCCTTTCAGGGAATATCTGGACGGGAGACGCATCCGCCGAAGCTTCCGGACGCGGGCGCGTGCGGGGAAATTGCGGGCCCAACGCGCGGCGGTTGGCGACGGACGACGAGACCGTGATATTGGTTCGCTACGGATCATGCCCGCAAATCACGCGGCGGAGATCGGCTTCCTCACCGCCCCGGAGGATATCAGCGTGGATTCCAGACGGCCCGCCGGCACATCGATTACGCTCCTCGCCGTGGCCGGCCTGGTCGCCGGCGCCTGCGCCCCCGCCACGCCGCCCGCGGCCACCCCGCCCGCCCCCGAGCTCGCCCCGGACGTTCCGCTCGAGCCCGGGGCCGTTATGAGCGTCCCGGAGCCGGATCCCGTGGAGGCCGGGCGAGCCCCCCTCCCCGGCGAGTACACGGGCGCCTTCGACGTCCTCCACTACGACCTGGAGCTGTCGCTCCACGAGGACCGAAGCGACTTCGACGCCCGCGCGCGCATCGTGGTCTCGCCCCCCGCCGACCCGGAGACCCCGATGGAGTTCGACCTGGTGGGGCTGGCCGTTCACGCCATCGAGGTCGACGGCGTCCGCACCCCCTTCGAGTACGCCGACGGCAAGCTGCGCGTCTTCGCGCCCCCGAACGCGACCGGCACCGTGGAGGTGGCCGTGGCCTACGGCGGCACCCCCGACGACGGCCTCATCCTGCGCGACAACGTGCACGGCGACCCCGCGGCCTTCGCCGACAACTGGCCGAACCGGGCGCGCTTCTGGTTCCCGTCGGTCGACCATCCGAGCGACAAGGCGACGGTGGAATACACCATCCACGCGCCCGCCGCGTGGCAGGTGATCGCCAACGGCACCATCGCCGCTCCCCCCGCCCCCACGTCCGACGACGACCTGGGGGGCGCGGCCGGCCGGCGCACCTGGCGCTGGACCACCTCGGTGCCCATCCCCAGCTACACCATGGTGGTCGGCGGCGCCGACCTCGCCGTCCGGCAGGTGGGACTGGCCGCTTGCGACAACTCCCCGGTCTCCCCGCGCAGCGACGGCTGCACGCGCGTCAGCTACTGGGTCTACCCGCAGGACACCGAGAACGCCGCCCGCATCTTCCGCCGCGCGGCCGAGATGGTCGACTTCTTCACCGACCTCATCGGCCCCTTCCCCTACGAGAAGATGGCCAACGTCCAGAGCGCCACCCGCTTCGGCGGCATGGAGAACGCCTCGGCCATCTTCTACAGCGAACGCAGCATCGCCGAGGGCCGCGACATGGAGGGCACCGTCTCGCACGAGATCGCCCACCAGTGGTTCGGCGACAGCGTCACGGAGTCGGAGTGGTACGACCTGTGGCTCTCCGAGGGCTTCGCCACCTACTTCGGGGCACTTTTCTTCGAAGAGGCCGACGGACCCGAGGACTTCCGCGAAAGGATGGAGAACAGCCGCCAGCGCGTGCTCGCCTCGAGCGACGTCAACCGGCCCGTGGTCGACCCCGATGAGGGCAACCTCTTCAACCTGCTGAACGCCAACAACTATCCGAAGGGCGGATGGGTGCTGCACATGCTGAGGGGCATGCTGGGAGACGAGGTGTTCTTCGCCGGCATCCGCAGCTACTACGCGCGCTTCCGCGACGGCGTGGCGAGCACCTCGGACTTCCGCGCCGTCATGGAAGAGGCGTCCGGCTCCGACCTGGGCTGGTTCTTCGAGCAGTGGCTGTACCGGCCCGGATATCCGGTGGTCACCGCCGAGACCACCTGGGACGCGGAGGCCGGCGAGGCGGTGGTCACCATCCGCCAGACGCAACAGGCCGACTGGCCCGCCTTCCGGCTGCCGCTGGACATCGAGTTCGAGGTTGGCGGCAACGCCGAACGCAGCCGCGTCGAGGTCACCGGCCGGGAACAGACGTTCCGCATCCCGCTCGAAGCCGCGCCTTCCGCAACTACCCTCGACCCCGAGGGCCATCTGCTCATGCAGACGGGCGGCAACTGAAAGGGCCGGGACCGGCACCTGACCAGTAAACACTTGTATTCGCGGCCCGGATGCGCGACCATGGCAGTTTCCGCCTTACCTACCAGAAGGCAAACATGAAATGAATGGAGACGGCTATTGGCCGGGACCACACATCTCAGGTTTGAGCGCGACATCGCCGAGCTGCAGCGGCAGATTGACGGTCTTCGCGCGCTGGCAGACGAGAAGGGCATCGACGTGGTGCGGGAAATCGAGGTCCTTCGCAGCCGACTTGCGGCCATGACCGAGGAGACCTACCGGAACCTCGCCCCCATGGAGCGGGTGCAGGTGGCCCGCCATCCCAATCGCCCGTACATGCTCGACTATGTGGAGCGCCTCTTCACCGACTGGATCGAACTCCACGGTGACCGGAGCTATCGGGACGATCAGGCCATCGTGGCGGGCTGGGCGAGCCTGGACGGACAGTCCCTGATGGTCATCGGCCAGCAGAAGGGCCGGGCCATGAAGGAGAACCTGCGCCGCAATTTCGGCATGCCCCACCCCGAGGGATACCGTAAGGCGCTGCGCCTGATGAAGATGGCGGAGAAGTTCGGGCGCCCGGTCGTGACCGTCATCGACACCCCCGGGGCCTACCCCGGACTCGGCTCCGAGGAGCGCGGCATCGGGGAGGCCATCGCCCGCAACCTCCGCGAGATGGCGGCACTGCGCGTCCCCACCGTCTCCATCGTCATCGGCGAGGGAATGTCCGGCGGCGCGCTCGGCATCGGGGTGACCGACCGCATCCTGATGCTGGAACACGCCGTGTATTCGGTCATCTCCCCGGAAGGGTGCGCCGCCATCCTCTGGCGATCGCGGGACCACCGCGAGAAGGCCGCCGAGGCGCTGCGCCTGACCTCGAGCGATCTGCTCAGGCTGGGCGTGGCGGACGACATCATCGCGGAACCGGTCGGGGGCGCCCACTCCGACTGGGAGGCCGCCTCGAGGAGCGTGTCCGACGCCCTGAGGCGGCAACTGGACGAGTTGACCGCGCTCGACACCGGCGAATTGCTTGCACGGCGCTGGAGAAAGTACGAGGCGATCGGGGACTGGGCCGGAAAGGCGATCGAGAAGTCCGGATTCACGGGTCCGCGGCTCGACACGGGGAGCGGCAGAAGCATGGGAGCCGGCGGCTGAGGACCTACCCCGCCCAGGTTCGAGAGTAGATGCCAGAGTTCGCGGAAGTCCGGTTCAAGGGAACGCGCAAGGACTACTTCACCTGCCAGCCCGGGACGCTTCAGCCGGGCAGCTGGGTGATGGTGGAAGCCGAGCGCGGCCGCGATCTCGGCCGGGTCAGCGCCCTCGGAGCCATCGCCGAACGCAAGTGCGGCACCTCCGGCGGATGCGCCACGCCGGAGCCGTCCCGGAAGGTCCTTCGGCAGGCGCTCGCCGACGAGATCCGGCACGTGAGCCGGCTTCGCACCGACGAGGATCGAGTGCGCGCGCTGGCGCGCGACAAGGTGGCCGGCCACAGGCTGAAGATGAAGGTCACCGAGGCGGAGTGGCAGTTCGACCGCAAGAAGCTGATCATCTACTTCACGGCCGAGCGGCGGGTCGACTTCCGGGCCCTGGTGCGTGATCTGGCCCGCACCTTCCGCACCCGCATCGAGCTGCGCCAGATCGGCGTGCGCGACGAAGCCGCGATGCTCGGAGGCGTCGGCCGCTGCGGACGCGAACTGTGCTGCTCGACCTGGCTTCCCTCCCTGCGCCCCGTGAGCCTTCAGCTGGCAAAGGATCAGCGGCTGTCCCTCAACCCGTCGCAGATCTCCGGTTGCTGCGGCCGTCTCATGTGCTGCCTCAAGTACGAGCACGACGCGTACGTCCGGGCGCGCAGGCGGTTCCCGCGCGAGGGAAGATCGGTCAAGACCTCGCTGGGAAGGGAGAAGGTGGTCGCGGTGGACATCTGGAGCGAGACGGTCACCCTTCTTGCCAACGACGGAGCCCGCCGCAAGGTGACGCTGAAGGAGCTCAAGAAGGAAGTGTCCAGGGTTCCCCGGGGAAAACGCTCCAACTGACCCGGAACATGAGCCGACGCCGCTACCTGACGACGCCGATCTACTACGCGTCCGGCGAACCCCACATCGGGCACGCCTACACCACCATTCTCACCGACGTGCTGGCCCGCTTTCACCGGCAGACCGGCGCCGAGGTGAGGTTCCTCACCGGCACCGACGAACACGGTCCCAAGATCGCCGAGGAGGCGGCGCGGCGCGGCCTGACCCCGATCGAACTGTGCGACCGCATGGCGGGCCGCTTCCGCGAGGCGTGGGACGAACTCGACATTTCCTTCGACCGCTTCATCCGCACCACCGAGGCCGACCACATCGCCGTGGTCACCGCCTTCCTGCAGCGGCTCCACGACCAGGGCCACATTTACAAGGACCACTACCTGGGGTGGTACTGCATCCACGAGGAGCGCTACTGGACGCAGAAGGACCTTGGACCCGGCGAGACCTGCCCCGACTGCCAGCGGCCCGTGCGCCAGATCGAGGAGGTCAACTACTTCTTCCGCATGAGCGCCTTCCAGGACCGGCTGGTTCGCCACATCGAGGCCAATCCCGACTGGATCATTCCGGCCGTGCGGCGCAACGAGGTGCTCGGATTCCTCCAGCAACCGCTCGAGGACCTTTCGATCTCCCGCCCCCTGAGCCGCGTGAGCTGGGGCGTTCCCCTGCCCTTCGACCCCCAACACGTCTGCTACGTGTGGGTGGACGCGCTCATCAACTACGTGACCGCATCGGGCGCCATCGCCCCCGAAGCCGCGCCGGACGAGCAGGGATTCGGCACGCCCGCCGAGTCGTGGTGGCCGGCCGACCTGCACGTGATGGGCAAGGACATCCTCACCACCCACGCGGTGTACTGGCCCACCATCCTGATGGCGTGCGGCGTCGAGTTGCCCCGGCACATCCTCGCCCACGGATGGTGGCTCGTCGGCGAAACCAAGATGTCGAAGTCGCTGCAGAACGTGGTGGATCCCCTCGCCCTCATAGCGACCCACGGGGTCGACGCGGTACGGTGGTACCTGCTGCGCGAGATGCCCACCGGCAGCGACGCCTCGTACACGCCCGAGCGCTTCCTCACTCGCTACGACGAGCTGTCCAACGTGCTGGGGAACCTCGCCAGCCGGGTGACGTCGATGATCGCGCGCTACCGGGAGGGCGCTCTGCCCGACGCCGCCGGGCAGGGACTGGCTGCCGAGACGGAAGTGGCGCTTCGGCGCTACCGGGAGTTCATGAACAGCCTCCGCCTGCATCGTGCCCTGGCCGCGGCGATGGACCTCGCGCGGCGCGCGAACCGATACGTGGAGGAGCGGGAGCCATGGGCCCAGGCGAAGGACCCGGGGCGCGCATCGGATCTCGACGAGACCCTGGTATCGCTCGCGCGCTGCCTGACGGTGCTTGCGGCACTCCTGGAGCCGGTCATGCCGGCGAAGATGAGCACGCTGGCGGGAACTTTGGGGCACACCCGGGTTCCCACCCTTGACCGCGCCCTCGACGCCCCTCTGACGGGACGAGCCGTGACGCGTGGCGACCCTCTCTTCCCGCGGGTGCGGCTGCCCTCGGCTTGACTGGATTCGGCGGGCCGGGATAGGTTGAACGCCTGTTGTGCCCGTCACTGTCAGCCCTCGATCACTCCTGAGGCATGCCAAACAAACCACTCGGTGCCAAGCTGAAGGCCAAGTGCTCGATCCTGGTGGTTCCGTCCGATGGCGGGCGGCACCGACAGTTCGAAGTGTCGCCCAGGTTCGTCCTTTCAGGGGCCGGCATCATCGTCGTCCTCCTTGGGGCCGCGTTCTTCGTCTTCTCCGGTGGCGCGCACCGGATGGAGGCGCGTCAGCTGGCCGCGAAGAACCAGGCGATGGCCGAGGAACTAGCCGGCATCCGGCATCAGGTGGCAACCCTCGAGGGCGCGGTGGAAGGCCTGGCGGAACAGAATGCACAGGCCCGTGCTCTGGCCGGCCTGGAGTCCATCGACGCCGAGGTCCTCCAGGCGGGTGTCGGTGGTCCCGGAACCAGCACGCCCCGGTCGCACCCTCTGTGGGGCCTCGACTCGCTGTATTCCAAGGACGCCTTTGCGACGTCCTTCGATCTGACGGCGCTCCAGCGGCGGGTGCAGTTGCTCGGCACCAGCCTTACCGAGGCCGCGGATTCCCTGAGCGGGCATCAGGACTGGCTGGAGTCTCTGCCCTCCATCCTTCCCGCCCGCGGCTACATCTCCAGCCGCTTCTCCTCCTCCCGCATGCATCCGGTGCACCACCTTCCGCTCCCGCACGAGGGCATGGACATCGCGGCTCCCGCGGGCTCGCCCATCGTGGCTACGGCGAAAGGAAGGGTGACCTACACCGGCCGCCGGAACGGGTACGGTCTGACCGTGCTCATCCAGCACGGCTTCGAGTACGAGACCCTGTACGGCCATGCGAGCCAGATTCTGGTGCGAAATGGTCAGGAAGTGGAGCGCGGCGAAGTGATCGCGCTGGTGGGAAGGACGGGGATCACGACAGCTCCCCATGTCCACTATGAGGTGCGCCAGAACGGAAGACCGATCGATCCGCACCGGTTCGTAATCGACGTCATCCCCTGATCCGGCCCAAGGCAGGTGACCACCGCGTTGCTCGCCGGCGTCGCGCTCCTGAGCGCCGTCTCCGACCCGGAGTCGCTCCGCCCCGACACGGTTCTGAGTCCGCCTGACGGCCCGACCATCGCCTTCGTCCAGGCCACCGGCTCGCCGGCGGCGGCGATCCGCATCACCGTGCCCCTCGTCGAATCCGAATCCAACGCCGGAGCCGGGTATCTCATTCAGCTTCTGGCGCTGGAGCGCGTCCGGAGAATCAGCGAGACGCTGGGTATCGAAGTCCTGGCGCACCGGACCTCGTTCGGACTCGTCTATCGTCTCAACGGCGCGGTCACGGACTTCGACCAGCTTGCCGGCGTTGCGCGCGAACTGCTGGCTCGCCCGCAGTCGCCCGGCTTCGTGGCGGCCCGCACACGTCTCCAGAACATGAACCGGGCAGAGCGGGAAACTGCCCGCGGCGCGCTCCGGCTCCGGCTGCGCTCGCGCATGGCTTCATCGATTCCCTCGGTGACGGGCACCCTCGAGTCGCTGGCGGCGCTGAACCCGGCGCGGCTGGTGGAACGTTGGCGGATGTCGCACCGCCGCGGCAACCTCTCGGTGGTCGTGGTTGCCGACCTGCCGGTGGAGGCCGCGTTCTCGGCTCTCTCGGAGCTGGGGGAGGCGGGGCCGGCGCCCGAGACGGGCAGGCTCCCGGCACCGGCAACAAGGAGATCCACAGCTCCCAGCCCCGAGCGAATCCGGATCTGGTACGGAGAAGCGTATCCGTCGGGAAACGCGCGGGATCCGCGCTCCGGCCTGCTCGCACGCATCGCGAACGACCGGCTTCGGGAGTTCGGCGGCGAGTTCGAACCCCATCTCGAGCGATGGGACCTGGGGGAGCGGTCCTGGCTGGTGTTGACCGCGGCGGCCTTTTCCCGCAACGCGACGGCGATGCGCGCCCGCATTCGAGGCTACATCGGCGACCTGCGGGCGGCACTGAGTCCGACCGTCGTGCGCCACGCGAGGTCATCGCTTCGCTCGGAGCTGCTCCTGGAGACCCGCTCGCCGGGGGGGCTTGCGGAGGTCATCGGCCGGCACCTGGACGCCACGGGCGATGCCGACGCCGCGCGGGACCATCTGCGGCGGCTTGAGGAGATCGATTTCGAGGACATGCTCGCCTTCCTCGACGAAATCGCCGCGGCTGACGCCCTCACCGCAGAGGTGGTCAACTGATGGCGAGGTCGCGCCCTCGGACGCGGCTGCTCGCGTGGGCGACGCTTTGGGCGATCCTGCCGCTCGCCGCTCCCGCGCTGGCTGCGCCCCATGACCTCGGGAGCGCGAAGCACACTGGTGCCGCGGCGACCCGCGGGGACGGCGGCCGGAACGGGCGTCCGGCCACGGCTGTCGGGCGCGCGGGCGGCCTGGCCACGGTTTCGGACACGCTGGAGTTTGTGGTGGTGAGCCAGCGGCCCTGGACGTCCGCCGTCACCGTCACCCTCTCCTTCGCGGGCGGATACGGCGACGACGCGCCGGAGGCCGAGGGAACCGCCTGGCTCCTGGGCATGGTGCTCGAGCGGGCCGCCCACGCCAACCTGGCGGAAACGGGCGCCGTCGCGGACATCGAAGTGGAGGGCAACCGCACCTGGGTCACCCTGCTGACGACGTCGGGCGACTGGGCGTCGGCGTACGGCATCCTCACCCGCACGCTGCTCACCGACCCGCTCGATCCGGCGCTGGCCGAGGAGGCGCGCGCCGACCTGTCCGGCCAGGTATTCTTCCAGCACGACGCACCCGTGCGCGCGTTTGAACTGGAGGCTCAGCGGATGCTTCTCGGGGCGGAGCGCGCCCGTGCTCCCATGGGAACGCCGGCCAGCGTGAGCGGCATGACGGTCGAGGCCCTGGAGGCGACGCGGGCGCGCATCTACCGGCTGGACCGGGCACGCGTGGCGGTGGTTGGCGGGGTCGAACCGGCCGAAGGAGCTTCCGTCGTCGGCGCGCACCGGACGATGGCATGGCCCGGAGAGCAAGGCTGGGTGGTGGAGGGCGCGCCTCTGCCGCCGCGTGCCTCCGGGTGGACGTGGGAGACGGGCGGGCGCACTTCGGTCGCCGACGAGATCACGAACAACTGGATCCTGGCCGCCTACCCGTTCTCCGGCGAGAGCCCGCGCCGGCCGATGGAGTTGCTGGCTCACCTGATCGCTGAGCAACTCGTCATCAATCCTCCCGCCCCGGGGCTGATCAGCTGGCGGGCTGAAGTGCGGGAGCTCCCCGGAGGGCCTGTTCTGCAGGTAACGATCGCCGCCCAGTGGCCGACCGTGCGAGCCTGGGAGCAACGGATCGTCGACACTGTGGAGCGCCTTTCCGCAAGAGACCTCCCTTCGGACGACGTGATCCTGCACCACCGGCGGTTCCGGTCGGCGAGGACGCTCGAGCTGGCGGAGCCCGAGCGCGAAGGCCGCCGGCTGCTCATCGAAGCGGAGACGGGCGGCGGTCCCGGGGAACTGCTCGCGCCCTTGCAGGGTCTGTCTTCCGAGGGGGTCCGGCGGGCGGCAGCCGATCTGGGAGAACCACGCGTGCTGGTCTACGGGCCAGGGGAGCCGCCGTCTTGATGGACAGGCGTGGGGACAGTTACCTTGCGGCCCGAATTATATGGTAGGGATGTGCATGCGAGCCGGATGGAGCCAGCTCGGAGTTCAACGTGATAGCCTGGAGTAACTGCACCATGAGGCACGGAATCCATTTCCTCGCTCTCGCCGGCACGATCGCCTCCGCGGCATGCGGGCCGACCGAGCTCACGATCAATGCGCAGATGGAGGTCGCCGGAGCCGAGGGGACGGAGGTGCGGCCGCTGGCCGACATGGAAGTCCAGCTCCTTCCCTTCGACCGCGACGCGATCTTCGACTCCCTGGCGCGCGAGTCCGGCACTGCCGAACCGGAGATTCCCGCAGATCTGCTCGAAGCCCAGAACCAGGTCGCAGAGGCGCAGGGGGAATGGCAGAGGCTGGAAAGCGAGTGGTCGCTGCTGCGGGAGGACCTCCTCAACCTCACCGGGGAGATGGAGCGGCTCAATCCGGCCGAGGCCCAGTACCGGGTCTTGTTCATGGAGTTCGACGAGAAGGAGCAGCGGCTCGCTCAGGTAGAGCGCCAGCGCGACGCCGCCTTCGAGGAGTTCACCACCATCCAGGGATCCATGATCGAGCAGGCCGACCAGGTCAGAATGCTCCGCGAGATGTGGGGAGACGAGGCATTCGCGGACTACGGCGTGGTCGCCGAGTTCATGATCGACGTGAGCGGCCTCGACCCGATCGTGGACACCACCGACGCCTCGGGTAGCGTGGTGACGGCGGCGCCGGCAGGGCAGTACTGGGTGTACGCCCGCTGGGAGCGCTCCTTCGACGAACTCTACTGGAACGTCCCGCTCATGGTGGAAGGCGAACCGGTGACCTTCACGCTCGACGAAAGCAACGCACAGGTCCGGCCCATCCTCTGACCGTCCGGCCCGGGCGCCCGGCCGGCCACCCGGGCCGGGACCCGGTCTCGTGGATCGTCCATCGAGGTTGCTGGGCGTAGTGCCAGCCTGCGGACTGTCCACCCGCATGGGAAGCGCCAAGGCGCTTCTCGATGCGGGTGGACAGTCCTTTTTGGTGCGTGTCGTGTCCGCCCTGGCGGCGGGCGGGTGCAGCCCGGTCGTGGTGGTGGCCAGGGAGGTGGCCGGCGCCGTGGCGGCGGAAGCGGAAGCGGCCGGCGCCGTGGCGGCGGCCAACCCCGACCCCGACGAAGGACCTATCTCGTCCATTCGGCTCGCGCTGGCGGGGTGGGGCGCCGGGATGGACGGATGCGCCATCTGCCCGGTCGATCATCCGCTGGTGACCGGCGCCACGGTGCGGTCGCTGGCGGCGTGCTTCGAGGAAGGGTCGGCCGACATCGTCATCCCGACCTGGCGTGGCCGGCGCGGCCACCCGTCCATCTTCCACCGCCGCCTGTTCCCCGAACTTCTCGACCCCGACCTTCCCGAGGGAGCCCGCACGGTGGTGCGGCGGCGCCCCACCCGCGTCCGCGAATGCGTGGTGGACGACGCGGGCGTGGTCGCCGACATCGACACGCCCTCCGAGTACCGCCGCCATTTTCAGGTGGCGTGACCATGCCGGACCTGCCGGGGCCCGACGACGCGACCTCCGGGTCGCCCGTCGACATCCGGGGCGCTCCCGGCGCCCGCGCCGTGCCGCCCCCACCGGTCGAGCCCGACCTGCCAGGGCCCGACGCGGCGGACGCGGCCGCCCGCATCCTCGAGTCGCTGCGCGGGTCGCGGGGCACGGTCGAGCTGCTGGTGGTCTCGGACAGCGACGGGCGGGCGGCGGGCGCCCGCATGCTGGTGCGCCCGGACGCGGTCGAGGGGTCGCTCGGCGATCCCGAACTGGACGCGGCCGCGCTGGCCGTCGCGACCCGCGAACGGCTGGCGCGCGGGCACGGCGGATCCCTCCACAACCTGCAGACGCCGGCGGGCCGGCGTCTGCAGGTGTACGCGGAGGGCCACCGGCCCCGCCAGGAGCTCATCGTGGTGGGCGCGGGACACATCGCCCAGCCGCTCGCAACCCTGGGCACCCTCCTGGACTTCGAGGTCGCCGTGCTCGACGACCGCCCCGAGTTCGCCACCCGCGAGCGGTTTCCGGAGGCCGCCGCCGTGCGCACCATCGACTTTGACGATCCCCTCTCCGGCATCGA
Source organism: BD2-11 clade cluster bacterium bin43 (assembly GCA_002238605.1). GTDB lineage: Bacteria > Gemmatimonadota > Gemmatimonadetes > Longimicrobiales > Gaopeijiaceae > BD2-11. The sequence goes on from MPMR01000001.1 coordinate 32,603, forward strand.
CATCCACGCCGGTTGCCATTTCGTGCTGGTGACGCGCGGGCACAAGTACGACTACGAGTGTCTGCGCCGCCTGCTGGCCCGCCACGGCGACGCGAAACCGGCCTACATCGGCATGATCGGCAGCCGCCGCCGCGTGCGCGCCACCTTCGTGCAGCTCGAGGCGGAGGGCATCCCCCACGAGGTAATCGCCCGCGTGCGGGCTCCGGTGGGCCTGGACATCGGCGCGCAGACGCCGGCCGAGATCGCGGTGAGCGTCCTGGGGGAGATGATCCTCGAGCGGCGCGGCGGGACGGGAGCGCCGTTGCGAGGCCGGGAGCGCATCGTCGAGCGCTTCCTGGTGAAGAAACCGCCCACAGGGAGCGTCAAATGAGTGCACCGGGCGACCAGGACGTGTACGAAGCCGTTCTCGCGACGGTGCGGGCGGGCCGGCGGGCGGCGCTCGCGACCATCGTCTCCACGCGCGGATCGACGCCGCGCAAGGCCGGATCGCGCATGCTCGTGGACCCGGAGACCGGGCTGGTGGGCACGGTCGGCGGCGGGTGCGGGGAGGCAGAGGTCATCGAAGCGGCGCAAGAGGTGATCGAGGACGGCGTGCCGCGCCTGGTGAAGGTCGACCTCACCGAGGACCTGCTGGGATGGAGCCCGGCGGTATGCGGCGGCATCATGGACATCTTCGTGGAGCGGGTCTGGCCGGCAAGCGCGCCGTCCGCATCCGCCCCGAAGGAATCCGTCCACACCGTCTCGGCAGATCCCGACGCGGATGCGGACGCAGGCGACACGCCCTCATGACCGCGGAGCCGGACCCTCCCCTTCCCCACGTCACCATCCACTATCTGCGGCCCCCGGATCACCTGCAGACCTTCCGCCAGCCGATCATCCATCAGAGCCCGGAGGCGATCGTCACCTTCTCGCGCAGCATCCGCGTCCCCTCGCCGATGGAGCTGGACGGCGAAGTCGCGCTCGAGACGGGATCCGACATCGTCTGGTTCACCTTCCCGGGCATCTGGCACGACATCGGCCGCTTCCACGATGCCCGGGGCGCGTTCACCGGCTTCTACGCCAACCTGCTCACGCCCGTGGAGATGCTGCCCGGAAACATCTGGCGCACCACCGATCTCTTTCTCGACGTGTGGCTGAAGCCGGGACGGGCGCCGAGGCTCCTCGACGAGGACGAACTTCAGGCCGCGCTGGACGCGGATGCGCTGGAGTCAGGGACGGCGCGGCGCGCCCGGGAGGAAGCGGAGGGGATCCTGGAGCGCGCGGGTGCCGGGGCGTGGCCCCCTCCCGTCGTGCACGAATGGACGCGGGAGCGGGCGCTCGGCGTGCTGGACGACATGGGCAACTGGGAATGACCGACATCGGCAACCCGGGAATGACTCACCTCGACGACCCGGGCTGAATGGCGGAAACCTGCGTTCGCCCTCCTATGCCCCGCCGTCTTCCACTCGGTACGCGGCGCACAGCCGCTTGAGATCCACGTAGAGGTCCCCGAGCACGTCCGGGTCTTCCCGGAGGCAGTCGATCAGGCGTTCGCTGGAGTCCAGGCCGGCGCTGGGAAGCCGGACGTCCTCGTGGTGATAGACCCCTCTGTCGACGAAGACCAGGCGCACCGTGGCCGTATCGCCTGAGCTCATGGCTCTCCTTCCGTCAACTGCTCGACCGCGTCCTCGATGGTGACGTAGTCGTTGCCGGGAAGCCTTCTCGCGGCTCCGCTGCCGCGGCTGACCAGAACGCTCGGGGTGCTGGTAAGGCTGAGCGCGGAGGCGAGACGCAGGTTCGCCGATACCCGGCGGGCGTGCCGGTCGGAGTTGAGGCAGTCGCGGAAGGCGCCTTCGTCCATCCCCAGGGCGCGCGCGTAGCCAACGAAGTTGCCGACCGGATCGCCGGATGAAGCCCAGGAGAACTGGTTTTCAAAGAGCGTGGTGTGGTAATCCCAGAACCGGTCCTGGTCGCCGGCGCAGTGAGAGGCCCGCGAAGCCAGAAACGAGTTGGAGTGCTGAGCAAGCGGCAGGTCGTAGAAGACGAACTTCGCCCGCCCCGTGTTGACCAGGTTCAATTCGATGAGGGGCTTGACGCCCGAGGCGAACATGGCGCAGCCCGGACACTGATAGTCCCCGAACTCCACGACCGAGATGGGCGCGTCGGGGTCTCCCAGTTCGCTGCCGTGCGCGAGGTTGACGAGTTCCTCGTCGGAGAGGTCGCCCAGGTCCACGGGCTCGGTGACGGCGTTGCTGAACACCGTCGAGCCGGTCGTGTACACGGCTGCCACCACTCCGATGAGCCCCACTCCACCGAGGATGAGGTAGAGGCGTTTGACGCCGCCGCTCGCGGACTTCTGCCTCTTTTCCTTTCGCTGCTGCGCTCTGCTGGACATCTCTGCACTCCGTCGCCGGTCGTTGTCGATAAATCACGCGCGTCTGTTCGCGTGATGGGGTGGCGGGCGCGACGGGCGCCCCGCACCTCCGGCCGCAGGCTAAACTTGGCGCGTCGGCGAACCTGCGCACAAGATGGGCGCCCCGCGCCGGACCCCTGTTACCCCATGAGCACGTCGACCACGTCCCGGGTGCGGGTCAGGTCGCGCGCGACGTGGTCCGCGCCGGTGGCCTCGAGTTCCGCCGCGCTGAAATGCCCGGTGGCCACGGCGAAGGTGCGCGCCCCGAAGTGCCGGCCGCATTCCACGTCGAGCGGGGTGTCCCCCACGACCACCACCGACTCGGGAGGGAAGCGCACCCCCCACACCTGCTCCGCCCGGCCGACCGCGACGGCGGGCAGGTGGTTGCGGCTTTCCCGGTCGCAGCCGAAACCGCCCGCCGGGAACGCATCCGCCGCCAGTCCGGCCGAACCCAGCTTGAGGCGCGCGCCCTCGCGGATGTTGCCGGTGACCAGACCCATGGCGACCTCCCCGCGATCCTCCAGCGCCGCCAGAAGTTCGCGCACGCCGGCCAGGGCGGTGACCGGCTTCGCCGGCAGGCGCCGCTCGAGTTCACGCGGGTAGAGCGTCCACATTCGGGGCAGCCCCTCGTCGATGCGGGCGTCGTCCAGTCCGGCCTTGCGCAGGAGTTCGCGCGCGATCTGCGGGTCGGTCCTGCCCGCGAAGGACACCAGGTGCAGCGGGCCGGTGGTGCCGTACACCTCCATGAGCGCCTCGGTAAACGCCTCCTTGGCCGGGCCGCCCCACACCAGGGTGCCGTCGATATCGAAGAGGATGAGGCGCTTCACGACAGCCTGGGCCGGGACTGGACTAAGTTCATTCAGCTTGGTCAGGCTGCCGTTCCCGCCGACGCATCCGCGCGCGCCACCAGGGCGGCGACGTCGGCGTTGCCGCCGCCGATCACGGCCGCGACGCGGTCGCCGAAGTCGGCGGCCCCCGACCGCAGCGCCGCAACCGTGGCCGCCCCCGAGAACTCCGCGACCAGCCTGGCGCGCTCCAGCAGGAAGACGGCCGCCTCGCGGATGGCGGCGTCGGACACGAGCACCACGTCGTCGACGAGGTCGCGCACGAGGGCGTAGGTGAGGTCGCCGACCTGCACCGGCGCCAGCCCGTCGGCGATGGTGTCGATGCGGTCGATGCGCACCACCCGCCCCGCGTCCAGCGCGGCCCGCATCGACGGCGCTCCCTCGGGCTCCACTCCGATGATGCGCACGTCGGGGCGCAGGGCCCGCAGCGCCAGCGCCGTTCCCGCCGCCAGCCCGCCACCGCCGATGGGCACGACCGCGGTGTCCACGTCGGGCCAGTCCGCGGCGATCTCCAGGCCCACCGTGCCCTGGCCCGAGACGATGTCCGGGTGGTCGAAGGGCGGGACGATCACCAGCCCCTCGGCGGCGGCGATCTCCTCCGCCCGCGCGCGGCGCTCCACCGAGGTGGTGCCCTCGAACACGACCTCGGCCCCGAGCCGGGCCGCGCCCCTATGCTTCACGGCCGGCGCCGTGGTCGGCATGACCACCACCGCGCGAACCCCGCGGATGCGGGCCGCCAGCGCCACCCCCTGGGCGTGGTTGCCCGAGGAGTAGGTGATCACCCCGCGCGCCACATCCTCGTCGGAGAGCTGCGAGATGAAGTTGTAGCTCCCGCGCAGCTTGAAAGCGCCGCAGCGCTGGAGCGACTCGCACTTCAGGCGCACGCTCGCGCCCACCTCTTCGGAAAGTTCGGGGGACCAGAGCAGCGGCGTGCGCACCGCAACGCCTTCCAGGCGCGCCGCCGCCGCACGCACGCTTTCGAGCGACGGAGCCGTCACCCCGTGCCCTCCCGGTGGGCACCGGCCACCGCCTCCCGTTCAGCCGGGACACCGTCGTCTTCGGCCTCGACCACGGCCTCCTCTCCGTTGTCGCCCATCACCCGCGCCAGATCCACCAGCTCGTCGTTCTTGTCCAGGTTGAGCAGGCGCACGCCCTGCGTCGCCCGGCCGATCACGCGGATCTCCTCCACCCGCTGCCGGTTCACCACGCCGTTGCGCGTGATCAGCATGAGCTCATCGGACGGGTGCACGGCCTTCACCGCCACCACCGGACCGGTTTTTCCGGTCGTCTTCATGTTGATGACCCCGAATCCCCCGCGCCGCTGCAGCCGATACTCGTCGACCGCCGACCGCTTGCCCATGCCGCCCCGGGTGGCCACCAGGATCGACGAGTCCTCGGAGGGGACCATCATGCCCACGACTTCATCGCCTTTGCGCAGGCGAATGCCGGAAACCCCGCGCGCCACCCGACCCATCGGGCGAACATCCGATTCATTGAAGCGGATGGCCTTGCCCGCGCGCGTGCCCAGGAGAACCTCGCTTGCGCCGTCCGTGATCTGAACGTCGATCAGCTCGTCGTCCTCATCGATCCGAATGGCGTGGATGCCCACCATGCGGACGTTGCCGTACGCCGACAGCGGGGTCTTCTTGACGATGCCCTTGCGGGTGCAGAACAGCAGGTAGCAGTCCGGGGCGAAGGTGCGCACCGGCACGAACGCCGCGATCCCGTCCTTCGGGTCGATGTTGCGCAGGTTCACGACCGGCTTCCCGCGCGAGTAGCGTCCCGCGTCGGGCGCCTCCCAGACCTTGATCCAGTGGCACTTCCCCGAACGGGTAAAGATCATCAGGTAGTCGTGGGTGGAGGCCACGAAGAGGTGCCCGACCTCGTCCTCGTCTTTGGTGGCCATGCCCTTTAGCCCGCGTCCGCCGCGCCGCTGCGCGCGATACGTGGTCAGCGGGATGCGCTTCAGGTAGCCCTGCCGGCTGACGGTGAGCACGACCTCCTCGTCCTTGATGAGGTCCTCCATCTCCAGGTCCGCCACGCCGGTGAGGATCTCGGTCCTTCTTTCGTCCCCGAACCGCTTCGCGACTTCCCGGAGCTCCTCGACGATGATCTGCATGCGCCTGGGTCTGCTGGAGAGGATTTCATCCAGCTCCGCGATGACGGCGCGCACCTCGGCCAGTTCGCTCTCCAGCTTGTCGATCTCGAGGCCGGTGAGACGGGCCAGACGCATGTTGAGGATGGCCTCGGCCTGACGCTCGGTGAGGCGGGCGGAGGGTGCGTCGCCGGCCTCCTCCTCCAGCAGCCGGGCATCCTCGGCCAAGTCGGCGCGCCGGGCCAGCTCCTTCGCGTCCACCGGGAACGTCTCCGCCCTCAGGCGCGCCATCGCAGTGGCGGTATCGGGCGAGGAGCGGATGATGGCGATCACCCGGTCGATGTTGTCGACGGCGATCTTGAGCCCCTCGAGGATATGCTCGCGCGCCCTCGCCTTCGCGAGCCTGAACTCGCTTCGCCGCACCACCACCTCGTGCCGGTGATCCACGAAGTGGAAGAGGATTTCGCGCAGCCCCATCACCCGGGGCACGCCGTTCACCAGCGCGAGCAGGATGGTGCCGAAGGTCGCCTGCATCTGGGTGTGCTTGTAGAGCAGGTTGAGCACCACCTGGGGGACCGTGGCGCGCTTCAGCTCGATCACGATGCGCATGCCGTCGCGGTCCGACTCGTCGCGCAGCGCCGACACCTGGGTGAGCTTCTTCTCGCGCACCATCTGGGCGATCTGCTCGATCAGGCGGGTCTTGTTGACCATGAAGGGGATCTCGCGCACGACGATGCGGGCGTTGCCGCGCGTGCTTGCCTCGTCCACGTCGGCGCGGGCGCGCATCACGATGCGGCCGCGGCCGGTGCGGTAGGCGTCCCGAATGCCGCGGCGGCCGCAGATGAAGGCCCCGGTCGGGAAGTCCGGCCCGGTGACGATGCTCTCCAGCGTCTCCTGCGGAAGATCCGGATTCTCGATCAGGGCGATGGTGGCGTCCACCACCTCGCGCAGGTTGTGGGGCGGAATGTTGGTGGCCATTCCCACCGCGATGCCCGAGCTGCCGTTGACGAGCAGGTTGGGCGCGCGCGCGGGAAGCACCGTGGGCTCGTCGATGCGGCCGTCGAAATTGGGGATGAAGTCAACGGTCTCTTCATCGATGTCGGTGAGCAGCTGGGTCGCCAGCGGGGTGAGCCGGGCCTCGGTATACCGGTAGGCCGCGGGGGAATCGCCGTCAATGGAGCCGAAGTTGCCCTGGCCGTCCACCAGCGGGTAGCGCAGCGAGAAGTCCTGCACCATGCGCGCCATGGAATCGTAGACCGCCGAGTCGCCGTGCGGGTGGTACTTGCCCAGCACCTCGCCGACGACGGTCGCGCTCTTCTTGTAGGGGCGTGTGGGGCCGAGCCCCAGCTCGCTCATGGCGTAGAGAATGCGACGGTGTACGGGCTTCAGGCCGTCGCGAACGTCGGGGAGCGCGCGGCGCACGATGACGCTCATCGAATAATCGATGAACGACTCCCGCATCTCGTCTTCAAGCAGCCGCGCGAGTATCCGTTCTCCTGGGGCCGATTCCATGCAGATTCCTCGTGGGGTTTACGCTCTTGTGGGATTGGGAAGGAGGGAAAGGAGGACGGCTGTCACCGGTGGCGGGTCGTCGGCGAGGGATGGCTTCGGACAGACCCGCGTCCGCGACTTCCTGATGCGGACAGCAGAAACGCGCTACCGGCCGCCACCGCCTTCATCCGCGACGAGGACGGGACGAAACAAACTCTCGTGTTGGGCCTCAGGTGCCCGGGGCCGGATAGTAGATGGCGAGCGCGTGGCCGATGAGTCCCTGGTTGCGGCCGATGTCGGCGGTCGCCTGGCTGCGCGTGGTGTCCTCGATGCGCTCGAAGATGATGGCATCCGCGCCCAGCGCCGCGGCTTCGGTGCGGAGCAGAAGCAGGATGTCTTGGTTCGATGTGCCCAGGGGGGCGCGGGCGGTTATGGGACCGATCGTCCGGTACCCGTCGCGGGCGGCCTGACCCATCGTGGGAATGATGACTTCAACTTCTTCCGGACCCGCCTTGGGGGGCAGCTGCACGCCGGCGCACGCCGCCAGAACTCCGGAGAAAGCGAGAATGGCGAGAACTTTCCTCATCCCCTTCTCCTCGTGAGATGAAACCAATTGGGGCCGATTCCTCGGCGGTCCTGCGGAACCCTTTAAACTAACAGAATGGGTAGGGGAGAGCTACGTTTGCGGCGCCTCGATCACGCCCCTTTTCAACGGGTCGCCAGGGACAGAACCGACCCGGGACTTCCGGCCGCCGGCAACAGGCTGCCGGGGGCCTTCGGCGAAGGGCCGACCAGGTGAAGCGTCGTCCGTTCGCGCCTATCCGCCGGGGATCTCGGTCAGCTCCACGACGACCGGGGATCCCGTCGATTCGACCCGAACCAGCACATGCGGCCGCGCGGCGGTAAAGTACGCGCGCTGGTTGCCCTCCCCGCCGCTGAAGCTGACCTCGATGACCTCGAATGTCCCGCCCGGAACCGTGATCTCGGTGCTGCCCCGGACCCGAAGGGTCACCGTGCGCGCCCGGCCGCTCTGGGGCTGGACGACCGGATAGCGAAGTTCCAGCCCTTCCTCCAGCTCCGAAATCCACGCCACCAGCTCATACATCTCGCCCAGCAGAGCCCCGCGCACCGCTTCACGTTCGATCTCGGTCGCTTCCCGGCCGGTCGCGACCGCGCGGCCGCTGACGCGCTCGCCATCCATCTCCAGCTCCCAGCTCGCCTGCCCCTCTGCGGTAACCAGCCGGAAGGTATTGGCGATCGGCCGGAAGCTGCGCGGTGAAAAGAACACCTCCGATACCTGGGTGATGTTGTTGGCGCGCACCGTGCTGCTGAGAGACATTGCGCGCTCGTCGTTGCGGGTGGCGAAGCCCAGCACCCGCTCCATGTCCGCGACCTTGCGATTCTGCACCATCAACTGGTAGCGCCAGATGCCGGGCTCGAGCACCGAGGGGTCGTAGGCGATGTCGGAGTCCCTTACCTCCACGTCGTCGATGGTGAGCTGGTTGCCTTCTGCGTCGACCATGCGCACGCGGCCGAAGCGGGTGAGGTTCGAACGGACCTGCGTGGCGTCGCCGACCACCACGACCACGGCCTGTTCCGGATCGAAGTGCTCCATCAGAGCGCCCTGGATGTCCTCCGGCGCGACCGCGGCGACCCGGTCGCGGTACGACTCCAGCTCCTCGGTGGAGCGGCCCCGCAACCGATAGGTGGCGACCTGGTTGGCGATCGCCTGGGGCGTCTCGATGGTCCGCGGGAACGACCCGATGAGATAGTCCTGAACATCCGTCAATTCATCGGCGGGAACCGGCTCGGATCGGATGAGGTCGACCTGGTTGAGCAGCTCCGCGAGGGCGCTGTCGGTGACCTCGCTGCGCACCTCGGCGTTGGCGAGGAAATAGCCCAGATCCCGCTTGCGCACGGCGGACGTGTACGAGCCGTACGTCCAGCCCCTGTCCTCGCGCAGCACCTGGAAGAGACGGCCGGTGCTGGAGCCGCCCAGTACGCGGCTGCCCAGGTTGAGCGGCATCCAGTCCTCGTGGTCGCCCTTCATGGCGGACTTCCCGACCAGGATGGTCGACTGTACCGATTCCGGCCGGTGCACCAGGATGATCTCCTTTTCCTCGCGCACAGGAATGTCGAAGTAGGTGGGCGGGCGCGAGGGACCGGGCTCCCAGTCGGCCAGCGCCTCGTTGAGGCGGGCTTCGATGTCGTCCGCGGTCACGTCGCCCGCGACGACCACGAGCGAGTTGGTGGGCTTGTAGTGGCGCAGGTGGAAGGCGATCAGGTCGGAACGCCGGATTCTCTCGATGCTCTCGGGCGTCGGGAGGAGGCCGTAGGGATGACGTCCATACACCGCCTGCTGGAACTCGCGGCTGGCCAGGAATCCGGGCGAGCCGAGCTGCACCTGCAGGCCCGTGACCGTCTGCTGGCGGTACAGGTCGATCTCTTCATCGGGGAAGCTCGGGTTGACGACGATGTCGCCCAGGAGCTCGAGGCCGGCGTCGAGCTGGGTCGTCACGACGCCGAGAACCACGTTCGTCCAGTCGTCTCCCGCGGCCGCGGACAGGTTCGCGCCGATATGGTCGGCGGCATCCGCGATGTCCAGCGCGGTCCGGTTGTCCGTGCCCTTGTTGAGCAGGCTGGCCACCATCCCCGCCACGCCCGCGCGGTTGCGGGGATCGGCGGCGTTGCCCGCCCGCACCACGAGGTTGACGGTGACGTACGGCAGCTCGTCGTGGGGCACCACGATCAGGTCGGCCCCGTTGGACAGCAGCCGCTCCTCGAAGGCCGGAAACGGGATGTCGTCGAACGGCAGGGGCTCGGGAGGACCCTGCTGGGCGGCGACCGGGAAAGGGCTCGCCAGCATCAGCAGCGCCGGGATCAGCGCGCCGCGCCTCGTCCGGTGAGCGCAAGACCTCGTCCGACCCGCGTTCAGGCGATGTGCGTTCATGGAATCACTCCTCCGGTAGGCCGGGCGACGACCACGGTTCGATTCTCGGGAACGAGGTATTTGCGCGCGACGTTCAGCACGTCGTCGAGGGTCACGGCCTCGTAGCGCGCAAGCACGTTGTTGACCTCGAAGGGATCGCCGTGCGTGAGCGCGAAGGACTGCAGAATGCTGGCCTTGGCGCTGACCGTCATTCGGCTTGCAACCTGGGCGGCGCGCTGCTGGTTGAGCGCCTTCTCCAACTCGCGTTCGGTGATGCCTTCCGCCTTCAGTTTTTCGATCTCCTCCTCGATGACCGCGCGGATGTCTTCGATGTTGCCGCCGGCGTGCGGGAGGCTTCCGAACAGCATGAGTCCGGACCCGAGCCGCTGCTGCAGCCCGGAGATGACGGCCGGAGCCAGCTCGTCCTGCTTGACCAGGCGCTGGTGCAGGCGGCTGCTCTCGCCCGCGCTGAAGACCTGGGAAAGCACGGCCAGCGGGTAGACGTCCGGGTGGCCGGCCTCCGGGACGTTGTATCCCATGTAAAGGAACGGCAGCCGGGCGTGCTCGTCGCTGACCGAGGCTGTGCGTTCGCCGTCGGTGCGCGGCGTGACCGGCGGTTCGGGAAGCGGGGGCACGTCCTCCCCCCGGGGAATGGCGCCGAAATACTCCTCCGCCAGCGCGCGGATCTGGTCGGTGGTCACCGCACCGGCCACCGACAGAGTCGCGTTGTTGGGTACGTAGTAGCGCTCGTAGAAGTCCTTGACGTCGTCCGTGGTGGCCGCGTCGAGATCCTCCATGGAGCCGATCGGCGTATGCCGGTAGGGCTCGTAGTCGGTGGAGAGCGAATCCAGGACGATGTTCGCCTGCGCGTACGCCACGTTGTCGATGCGCAGACGGCGCTCCTCCTTCACCACTTCGCGCTGGTTCTCGAAGCCGCGTTCGCTCACCACCAGCCGGGCCATGCGCTCCGCGTGCAGCCAGAAGGCCAAGTTGACCCGGTTGGAGGGGAGGGTCTCGAAGTACGCCGTGCGGTCGGTCGAGGTGGTGCCGTTGTAGGTGCCGCCGGCGTTGTTGACCAGCCGGGCGAAGTCGCCGTTGCCCAGGTTCTCGGTCTCCTCGAACACCAGGTGCTCGAAGAAGTGCGCGAACCCCGTGCGGCCGGGGACCTCGTGCGCGCTGCCCACGTGGTACCACATGTTGACCGACACCACCGGCGCCGAGTGGTCCTCGCTCACGATCACGCGCAGTCCGTTGTCGAGCGAGAAGGTGTCGATGGGGATCGGGGGCAGTTCGAAGGCCTGGGCGTGCGCCAGCCCGGCCGTGACGGCCCAGACCAGCGCCAGGCATGCCAGGATGGCCGCCACGCAGGGTGGAAGCGCCACCGCGCCGATTCGTTTTGTGTTCACGGCAGCCTCGTCCGTAGCAGGGTCGGCTCGGGGAGGCGGGCGAGGCAGGCTCCGGTCACGCTCGCGCGCTCGGCCATCACCTCGTGCGGGCGCCCCATGGCTACCACCCGTCCTCCGCGGGCCCCGGCGCCCGGCCCCAGATCGATGATCCAGTCCGCGGCGCGAATCACATCCAGGTTGTGTTCGATGACAATGACCGTGTTTCCGGCGTCGATCAAGCGCATCAGAACCCGCAACAGCTTCGCCACCTCGTTGCCGGAAAGGCCGGTGGTGGGCTCGTCCAGGATGTAGAGCTTGCTGCCCCGGCGCCCGGACGCGCCCGAGAGTTCGCGGGCGATCTTGAGCCGCTGGGCCTCGCCTCCGGAGAGGGTCGGGGCGGGCTGGCCGAGCCTGAGGTACCCGAGCCCGACATCCTGCAGATGCCAGAGGATCTTCCCCAGGCGCCTCTGCCTGATGAAAAAGCGGATGGCCTGATCCACGGTGAGCTCCAGCACCTGGGCGATGTCGAGTTCCTTGTACTTCACGTCCAGGATCTCGCGCTTGAAGCGGGTGCCCCGGCAGACGTCGCAGGGCACGTAGACGTCCGCCATGAAGATCATCTCGATCTCGACCTGGCCGGCGCCCTTGCAGGCCTCGCAGCGGCCGGCGGCGACGTTGAACGAGAAGTGGCGCGCCTGATACCGCTTCTTGCGCGCGAGCGGCTGGGCGGCGAAGAGCTTGCGCACCTCGTCCCACGCCTTGATGTAGGTGACCGAGTTCGAGCGCGGCGTACGTCCGATGGGCGACTGGTCGATGCGCGCCACGCCGGCCAGGTGGGAGGCGTTGGCGATGGAGCGGTACTCCCCGACGAGCTCGCCCATGTGCAGGCGGGCGCTGGTTTCGCCGTCGTTCATCTCGCGCTCCAGGGCACGATAGAGCACGTCGTTGACGAGAGTGGACTTCCCCGAGCCGGACACCCCGGTCACCACGGTGAGGGCGCGTAGCGGGACATCGACGTCGACGTCCCTGAGGTTGTGCAGGCCGGCGCCGCGCAGCTCGATGCGGCCGCCCGGAGGGCCGCGACGGCGGGGGAGGGAGGGATCGGCCGCGCCGGCGATCAGGCGCCCGGTGGCGGTGTTGGCGTCCACGAGCCCGGCGGGCGGACCCTCGAAGACCAGTCGGCCCCCCTTCTCGCCCGACTCGGGACCGAGCTCGATGACGTGGTCGGCGGCGACGATGACCTGGGGGTCGTGCTCCACCACCACGACCGTGTTTCCCGCGCGCGAAAGCCGGCGGAGCAGCGCCAGCATGGCCGCCGTGTCGCGCGGATGGAGCCCCACGGTGGGCTCGTCCAGCACGTACAGGGTGTCCACCAGCCGCGAGCCGAGCGCGTTGGCCAGGTTGATGCGCTGCGCCTCCCCACCCGAGAGGGTGCGCGTCTGGCGCGACAGCGTCAGGTACCCGAGCCCCACATCCACGAGGAACCCCAGGCGGTCGCGGATTTCCCGCAGGATGGTCGCGGCAATGTCCTCCTCCATCCCGGAAAGCTCAAGCCCGTCGATCCAGGGCAGCAGCTCGTCCATGGGAAAGGCGCATACCTCGGGGAGGGTGCGCCCGCCCACGCGCACGTTGAGGGCCTCGGCGCGGATTCGGGCCCCGCCGCAGCCCGCGCAGGGAACCGCGCTCTGGTAGCGGCGCAGGAACACGCGGATGAACTGCTTGCGGCGCTGCCGCTCACGCGAGCGCAGGAAGGGGATGATGCCGATGAAATCGGGAGAGCCGCGCAGCACCTCCTCGCGGAAGAACTCGGGGAGCTCGCTCCAGGGCTCGTGCCCGCTCACCCCGCGCTTGCGGGCGAAGTCCCGCAGCCGGGCGCGTTCGCGCACGTAGCGCGGCTTTTCCCACGGGTCCACCGCGCCCCCCGCCAGCGAGCGTCCCGCATTCGGCACGATAAGGTCCTCGTCGTACTCCAGCGTCGCGCCGAAGCCGGTGCAGGTGGTGCAGGAGCCGTAGGGGCTGTTGAAGGAGAAGAGCTTCGGGGTCGGGTCGGGGAATTCGATGTCGGGGTGGAGCGGGCAGCGGAAACGCTCGGTGAAGCGCAGGCGGGACTCCCCGGGGGCCACGGACGGGCGCACGATCACGGCTTCGCCCAGACCCTGGACGAACGCCACCCCGAGCGAGTCGGCCAGTCGGTCGCGGACACCCGGGCTGACGGTCAGCCGGTCGACCACCACCAGGGCCTCGCGCGCAACCGTCAGGTCGGCGCCCGCGCGGGCGGGATCACCCGAGCCGGCCGCGGCCAGGTCGATCACGGCGCCGTCCGCCATGACCCGCAGGAATCCGGCGGCGCGCAGCGTCTCGACCACCTGAGCGTGGGTGGCGCGCCCGCTGGCCTGGAGCGGAAACGCCACCATGATGCGGTCGCCGTCCGGCAGCGAGAGCACCGCGTCCACCGCCCCCGACACGGTGTCCCGCCGGATCCGGCGGCTGCAGCGCGGGCAGTGCGTGTGCCCGACGCGCGCCCACAGCAGCCGCAGGTAGTCGTAGACCTCCGTCGCCGTACCCACCGTCGAGCGGCTGGATCGGGTCGGGTTCTTCTGCTCGATGGCCACCGCGGGCGGGATCCCCTCCACCGATTCGACCCGCGGCTTCCGCATGCGGTCGAGGAACTGCTTGGCGTAGGTGGAGAGCGACTCGACGTAGCGGCGCTGGCCCTCGGCAAAGAGCGTATCCAGCGCCAGGGAGGATTTCCCCGATCCCGACGGCCCGGTGATCACCGTGAAGGCCCGCCGCGGAATGTCCAGATCCAGGTTCGCCAGGTTGTGCTGGCTCGCGCCCCTCAGGCGAATCGGATGGTCCATGGGGAAAGATACTACGAGGTAGGGGGCGTCTGCCATTTTGGCAGAGTCTGCGGGACAAGTCTGCCAAAATGGCAGATGCGGACGATGAGCAGCGCTGCACTATCCCGCATTATTGGGCGCCGGGGTTGCGGCGGTCGGGGTTGAGGGACCAGCGTCATCCATCGGGTCGCTGTCCTGCGCATTGCCGCTGATCCATCGTCTCGGGGTCGTCGGCGAGGGAGGGAGAAGGATGAATGAAGTTCAGCTGCCACACCGGGAGCACCCGATGACGGTGCGGCGGTCGATCCGGCGGCATCAGGTCGGAATCCGGCCCACCGTCAACGCGTGCCTCTGGCTGGTTTTCGCGGGGTGCGGCGGAGAGAGCGCCGCGCCGGTCGCTCCCTCCGCCCCCGACACGGTCGTCGCCTCGATCCGGATAACTCCATCCGAACGAACCATCGGCCTCCTCGGCACCCGGTTCGGCACGGGAGCAACGGCGCTGGCCGCGGACGGCACCACGCTGTACCACACGGGTCACGATCCCGGTCGTTTTGCGTGGTCGTCCTCCGCGCCCGAAATCGCGTCGGTGAGCGGGGACGGCAACGGCGAGTCCGCTCGTTTTGTCACGGGGTTGAGCAATGGCACGGCGACCATCACTGCGACCAGTCAGGGGGTGACGGGCCGGCTGACGGTCACGGTGCGGGAGCGGGCGCGCGCTGCCTGGTCCGTTCCGCTCGATTGGTCCTTTCCGGAAGGGAGCAGGGGAGGATCGATCGACGCCGGCGCCGCAATCGGAGCCGATGGGACGATCTACGTCGGGTGGAATGACCACCCTGCCGAACGAAGTCATTTGTACGCCCTCGCGCCGCAGGGAGGCATACTGTGGATCGTGGACCTCCCCGGCATCAGCTGGTCGACGCCCGCCATCGGAACCGACGGGACGCTCTATGTCGGGTTGCGTGGCTCGACCGGCCTCGTCGCCGTGGATCCGGCTGGGTCCGTACGGTGGGTACTGGACAACCTCTCCAGAATCTCGTCGTCTCCCGCTATCGGGCCGGACGGGACCATCTATGTGGCCGGTCGCCGCCACGTCCACGCGGTCGATCCCCGGGGCGAAATCCGGTGGACGTACGAGTCCTCCCACTTCACGTCGTCCCCCGCGGTCGCGAGTGACGGCACGATCTACGTTGGCGGGACGGATAACAACTTGCATGCGATCAACCGCGACGGCTCACTGCGGTGGACGTTCAAGAAGTCAGCCCTGGTCTGGTCGCCGCCGTCGATCGGCCGCGACGGCGCGATCTATTTCGGTACGGACGCCGGTCGGCTCCACGCGGTGAATCCCGACGGGACCGAGCGATGGAACGTCTCGGTGAGAGACGGAGCGGTCCTGTCTCCGCCGTCGATCGGCCCGGACGGCGCGATCCATGTCCTGGGCAGGGGCCTGTTCGCCATCAATCCCGACGGCTCGATTCGCTGGCACTTCCATTCAGCGACGTCCGGGTTCAGGACCACGCCGATCCTGGGGGCGAACGGCAACGTCTATCTCGGCTCGGGTGCTGCCGTCACGGCGCTGGACGCCCAGGGCAGGCTCCTGTGGGACTACCAGCCAGGTGGTGGCCACGGCTTCACGGGTGTCTGGGTCCTCGCGTCGCCCGCCATCGGTGTCGATGGCACGATCATCGCCACCTCCTTCTCCGAAACGGACGGGGGCACCATACACGGGATCGTCGAGACGGAGTCGACGAACGGCGGCCACGCCGGCTCGCCCTGGCCAACGTAGCGCGGCAATCCAGCCAACACCGGGCGGGCCGGGGGATAAAGATCGACGAAGTGAGCCGAGTAGCGCTCGTTGGCCATCTTGACCTCTTGGTCGCGTCGGACCACCGTTCGATCATGCGCGGCCCAACCCCCACGCCGCCAACGCCCCTGACGCTCGGACTCGTCCCCTCCGCGGGGCCGACCCGGAGACACCAACGACACGGGTCACTCGCGCCATGATGCAAGAGGTCACCGACGCCATCATCGACCAGATGGTGCAGGCGCTCGTCGCGGAGGCGGATCCCGAGCAGGTGATCCTCTTCGGCTCCCGCGCGCGGGGCGACTCCCGCGAGCAGTCCGATGTGGACCTGATCGTCGTGGAAGCCGAGCCCTTCGGGCCCGAACGCAGCCGTCACCGGGAGATCGTCCGGCTCCGCCAGACCCTCCGGCCCTTCCGTGTTCCGGTCGATGTCCTGGTATACTCGCAGGAGGACGTGGACTACTGGCGGGATTCGCTCAACTTCGTCCTCGCGCGGGCGTTGCGGGAAGGCCGGGTGATGTATGAGCGATCCTAAGTGCGCACGGGCCCTTCTCGAAGCCGCGGACCGCGACATCCTGACCCTCAGGGAGATGACCGCTCGCGCACCCGACGAATCGTTCGGCTTTCATGTGCAGCAGGCTGCGGAGAAGGCGCTAAAGGCATGGCTGTGTGCCCTGGGCCAGATGTATCCACTCAGGCACGATCTCGACGACTTGCTTGACTTGTTGGCATCGCGAGGCGCGGCTGTTGGTTTCTTCCGACCGGTCGCGGCGTTCACGCCCTATGCGGTTCAGTTCCGGTATGAGGGGCTTGGGCCCGGCCACGAGCCGATCGACAGGCCGGCGGCGTTGGCTCGGGTCGAGGAGTTGGTACGGCATGTACGGGATCGGCTGGCGGAGGTGGGATGATGGTGGAATGACACCTTCGCGGGTGGCGTCTACCTCGACATCCCGCAGGCCCTCTACCTGCACGACCTGACCAGTCGCAGGCCGAGCGGGTTGTCAGCCGGGCATCTGGTCTTCACCGCTGGCATCGGCTTCCGGCCTTAGTTTTGAGAGAGCGGCAGGATACCGAGACCGCCTGGCAATATGGCAGGATCCCCAGCTGCCTTATTCATCTCAGGCTCCCTGGGATGCCGGCGATGGGCGGAAAACGCACGAGCCGGGTCATTCCGTCGCCTGCAAACCACTCCAGATGCCGGGTCGGGTCGCTCCCATCCATCACCGACCATACGGTGAGCAGTTCTCCCGGACCGAGCGCCCACGCATCGAGCAACTCGCCCTCTGGGGAAAAGAGTTCGAGGCTGCGCCGCTGTTCTTCGTCGATCCACAGCCCGACGCGAGTCAGGATCCGGCCATCGGGAAAAACGGCGAAGTCCGTCAGAACGGTATAGGAAATGCGCCCGGCGGGAGAGCGCATGTTCACCCCCGGAAAACCGGGAGCACTCACCACGGGATTCGAGGATCGCAACGCTTCGAGAGCCCGTTCCGGTATGCAGCCGCGCAGCACTACTTCGTATTCCTCCGGTCCTGTAATCTTCCATATTTCATAGCCTTCGACGAATCCGACGTACACGTTCCCGTGTATGTCGACGCGAGGGATGAGGTTTGCATGGCTGTTGCGATATACCGGCGGCTCGCCGAACCAGTCAGGCGTCTGGTGCAAGAGCACTTCCGTCTCGCCCGTTACCGGGTCATATGCAGCCAACACGGGTCGGGGATCGAACGAGATCATCACAAAGGACGCATCACCTGCCACATACACTCGCTCGCCGTCCGTCACCATGGCACTCGGCGAAAGTCCAAGAGGAAGCTGGTCTTCGCGTATGAATCCGCCTTCTTCGCTGTAGGCGACCACGCTCCCGTATCCGCTGCCGCCGTCGCCCACGAAGACCCTCCCTCGGGAATCCATGACTGCAGCCACCGGATCCGCATACTCGCCCGGGCCCTGACCCCGCCTTCCGACCTCGCGAATCCGGTTGAGAGCGGCATCCAGCACCATCACTTGCTGGGCCGACCGATCAACCCCCACGATCATGCCGTTGGCCGCGAACTGTGCCGAGAACAGAACCGGCGCCTCCGCATCGGTCATCGCGGAGCGTTCGGCCACCATCGATCCATCGATCCTCGTCCGGTCAACGGAACATGCGTAGGCACGCGGACCGGGGATCTGAGCCTGGATTCCGGCTGTGGGCGGAACCATAAGGAACGATGACAGGCAGATGCCCAGAAGAAAGCCGACACGAATAGCGGGTATGCTCATCGCAGGATGCCCTCCACCTTCGGCGGGTGGTAATGAATGCCCTCAATCACGATGGAGAGCGTCAGGGAGAGACCCCCACCCCCACCGAGACCGACAGCCCGCTGATATTGTACCTGTAATCGAGCCTCAGCGAACCCTGCTCGATGATCCAGTCGAGATAGGACCGCAGGTAGCGAACCCGGATGTCGACCGGCCACGCGCCGTCCAGGGTGACGCCGATGCCCGCGGTCCAGGGGATCGTCGTGAACCTGTCGCGGTCTTCGCCCGCTTCCCCGTTTGAGGGATCGACCCCTCCGGTGGCGAACTCGCTCCACGTCCGGCGCGGCCCGCCGAAGACGAAGCCCCGCGATCCTCCGGTTCCGAACCGGCGGCCGGCCACGAGGCTGAGACCAATGCCGTACCGGTCGGTGTAGTCCCAGCTGCCCGCCCAGACATCATGGACGTTGCCCGCTGGAGTCGGCTGGATGGTGCCCTCGATTGCGCGCCGGACGAAGATGGTGCCCTCGAATTCGGCGCCCAGCATCCAGTTCCCGGGCAATTCCCGACGGACGCCGGCGGTCAGATGCGCGCCCAGCCTCAGGCCTGAAGCGGACGACGCGCTCGAGCTGGACCCACCGCCGATGGTCACCTTCTTGATGTGTTCGACGGACACCCGGCCCACCTCGGGCGTTACGCGCAGGGACAGCGTGGACTGGGCGAACGACGGCGTCGGCGCCGGCAGGACGGCGCACATGGCAGCGATAATCGGCGCGGCCGGTTTCCTCACGGCAGCACCCCCAGCGTCACCCGCGACGGATGTTCCGGCGACCGGTACACCGTCTGCTCGGCGGTGATGTACTGGTCGGGGGTCGCCCGGTAGGTATCCACGAACTGCTGCGGGTTGCGGTCGTAGGCGGGGAACCACGAGCTCTGTACGTGAACCATGATGCGGTGGCCGGCCCGGAAGGTGTGGTAGCGGTCGCGCAGGTCGATGTGGATGGGGGTCACCTCGCCTGGCACCATCGCTTCCGGGTGCTCGAAGCTATCGCGGAAGCGGCCGCGCATGACCTCGCCCGCCAGGTGCATTTGGTAGCCGCCCATGGGCACCTCGCAGAAGGGTGAGTCGGGGGCGTCCTCCGGGTGGACGTCGATCACCTTCACGATCCAGTCGGAATCCGTCCCGGTTGTCGACACGAAGATGTCCGCGAGGATGGGTCCGGCGATGGTCATGTCCTCCGCGAGCGGCTCGGACTGGTACACCAGCACGTCCGGGCGCGCCGACGCGAAGCCCTGGTCCTCCACCTTCCACAGATGGCCGAGCGTGGTCCGCTCCTCCGCGGAGAAGGGCACGGGATCGTCGGGGTCGCTGACGAAGGTGTCCGCACCCCCGGGCTCCGAGGGCGCCTCGAACGCGAGCATCCCGTCCTCCCGCAGATACAGCGACACCGGCTCGACACCGGCGGGCGGCCAGCTCTCGTGGCGGCGCCAGACGTTGGCGCCGGTCTCGAAGACCACGGCCTCGTGCGGGGTCCAGCCCTCCGCCCCGCGCAGGTGGTGCTCGAAGAAGGGGAACTGCACCTCGCGCTGGAACGTGATCGAGGTCTCGTCCCCGAACTCGATGCACCCCAGGTGGTCGCCCAGCATGCGCCGCCATCCGCCGTGCAGCCAGGGCCCGGCGGCCAGCGTGTTCTCCGTGCCCGGATTCTCGGCCTCGATCGTCCGGTAGATCGACATCGGGCCGTAGAAGTCCTCGGTGTCGAACCATCCCGCGACGTTCAGGACGGGGTGGCGGATGCCGCCGAGGTTCGCGAGCGCGTTCTGGTTCTGCCAGTACTCGTCGTAGGTGTCGTGTTCCATGAAGTCGTTCCAGGCCGGGACTTCTCCATGGAAATAGAGGTCGTCGAT
The DNA here is from genome assembly GCA_002238605.1 of BD2-11 clade cluster bacterium bin43. GTDB lineage: Bacteria > Gemmatimonadota > Gemmatimonadetes > Longimicrobiales > Gaopeijiaceae > BD2-11. Next base: position 52,527 of record MPMR01000001.1, read on the forward strand.
GTTGGATGCGGCGCCCGCCTCGAGGAAGAAGTCGTAGCCGGAGTCGGTTCCGTAGTCGAAGGCCGTCCCCCTCGCATCGGTCGGTCCGTCGCGGCGACGCGCGTTTCCGGCGAGCCAGGAGAAGGCGTACATGATCCTGAAGGCGCCGTTGTGGTGCCAGTCGTCGCCGATGAACATGTCCGCGGGGGAAGCCTGCGGGGACGACGCCGCGAGCGCCGGATGCGCGTCGACCATGCCCATCACCGTCTGCCAGCCCGGGTAGGAGATGCCCCACTGCCCCACCCTGCCGTTGTGGCCCACCACGTTGGCGAGCACCCACTCGATGGTGTCGTAGTTGTCGGTGCTCTCGTCGGCGGTGGTGGGCCCCCTGGGCGCCGGCGCAAGCGGCCGGATCACCTCGAAGTCGCCCTCGGACATGAACTGTCCGCGCACGTCCTGGAAGACGAAGATGTAGCCGGCGCGGTCGAACTCGGCGGAGGGGCCGAGGGGATTACGGTAAAGGCCGGGCTCGTAGGGCCCGACCGAGTAGGGCGTGCGGAAGAGCATCACCGGGAGCGGTTCGGTGATCTCGCGCGGCCTGTAGACGATCGTGAAGAGCTCGACGCCGTCCCGCATGGGCACCGTGTGCGAGGTCTTCTCGTAGCTGGCCTCGAGCCACGCGAGGTGGGCCGCGTCGCCGCCGTGCGGGACTTCCCGGGTACGATTCGCAAAGTCTTCACCGGCTGCTTCGCGGTCCACGGGAGCGCCGCAGCCTCCCCAAAGCACCGCGAAGAGCAGGGCCGCCGCGGCCGGCAGGCCTCTCCGCATCATCGCTCCATCCCGAGTCCGGTCCTGTCGGCGCATGCCTGCTCCGGGGTCGATTGGTTGCTCGCAAACACCGTTCGTGCCAACGTGTTTCCGGCATCCGGGCGTGTGCGGTCCTGCTCGCGCGGGCCGGAGCCGGAACCTGGTCATGATTCCGGCATACTTCGGAGACCGTAACACCGCCCGATGAGCGGGACAAACCACGTTTGCCCCGGATGATTCCGCCGTCGACACCGGATTTCGCCATGAGTCGAAACGCCATCACCATCACGCCCGTGACTCCCGTAATCGGCGCCCACGTCGACGGGATCGACCTCGGCAATCTCTCGGACTCCGGGTTCGCGGTCCTGTACGACGCCCTCATGGCCCATGGCGCCCTGTTCTTTCACGACCAGGACATCTCCATCGTGAGCCAGAAGAGGCTGGGACAGCGCTTCGGCAAGCTGGTCGCGCACCCCAACGACCCCGGGGTGGACGGTCATCCCGAGGTCATGCCGATCCACGCGGACGAGAATTCGGTGCGCGCGACCGGCGAGGAGTGGCACTCCGACGTGTCGTGCGATCCGCTGCCGCCCATGGGCTCCATCGTGCGCATGCACATCGTTCCGGAGACCGGCGGGGACACCCTGTTCGCCTCCATGTACGCCGCGTACGAGGCCCTCTCCGACGGGATGCGGACGCTGCTCGACGGGCGGCGGGCGGTGCACGACGGCGCGCCGTACTATCAGCGCGTGAATCGATTGCTCGACCGCGACGACGGGGGCCGCACCTACCCGCGCGCGGAACACCCGGTGATCCGCACCCATCCGGTCACCGGCCGCAAGGCCCTGTTCGTCAACAAGCTGTTCACCCAGTACATCGTCGGCGTTTCCGCCGCGGAAAGCCGGGCCCTTCTCGACTTCCTGTTCGACCACGTCAGCCGCCCCCACCTCCAGTGCCGGTTCCGCTGGCGCCGCAATTCGGTGGCCATGTGGGACAACCGCTGCACACAGCACCACGCGATCTGGGACTACTGGCCCGCAACCCGGTCGGGATACCGCGTAACCATCCAGGGAGAAAAGCCAGAATGAAGATCCGGACCGAACACCAGGACAGGGCACTCGTCGTGAGCGTGAGCGGCCGAATCGACTCCGGTAACGCGCGCGACTTCCAGTCGGAGATGGACGGCGTCCTCGACAAGGGAGGCAGGGGCGTGATCCTGGACTGCGAGCAACTCAGCTACGTGAGCAGCGCCGGGCTGCGCGTCCTCCTCCGGGTCACCCGGCATCTGGACCAGAAGCATGTCCCGTTCGTGGTCTGCTCGCTGTCCCCCATGATTTCCGAGGTCTTCCAGATCAGCGGCTTCGACAGAATCATCCCGGTCGCGGCGTCCCGGGCGGAGGCCCTCGCCAGCCTTCCCCGCTAGCAGCTTCCTCCAGACCCGGACGGGGAGAACCGCGTGCCGCCCCTGAGAATCGCGCTGCCCAACAAGGGCCGCCTGTCGGAGAGCGCCCTGGCGCTTCTGCGCAAAGCCGGACTTCGCGCCCGGATGCGCAGCGACCGTTCGCTCACCGCGCCGCTCGGCAACGACCACCAGGCCATCTTCCTGCGGGCGGCCGACATACCCGAACTGGTTGCGGACGGAGCGGCGGAGGTCGGAGTGACCGGCGCGGACCTGGTCGCCGAGAGCGGCTGCGAGGTGCGGGAACTGGTGGACCTCGAGTTCGGCCGCTGCCGGCTGGTGGTGGCGGTGCAGGACGAGAGCGACATCCGCGGCGTCACCGACATCCCCGCCGGCACCCGCGTGGCCACCGCGTTTCCGCGGCTGACGCGATCGTATTTCAACCGTCTCGGCATCGCAGTCGAGATCGCGTCCGTGTCGGGCGCCGCCGAAATCGCGCCCCACCTGGGGGTGGCCGAGATCATCGTGGACCTCACGGCGACCGGCTCCACGCTGCGCGTAAACGGGATGCGGGAGGTGGAAACCGTCCTGGAGTCGACGGCCCGGCTGATCGCGAGCGAGGCCGTGCTGGGCGAGGCCGACTTCGCGGACAGGATCTCGGAGCTCTGTCTGGCGCTCGAGTCGGTGCGTCTCGCGCGCGCGAAGCGATACCTGATGGCCAACGTGCCCCGCGACAAGCTGGATGCGGTCAGGAAGGTGATTCCCGGCATTTCGGGGCCGACCATCGTGGAGGTGATGGGCGGGGGGCCCTGGGTCGCCGCGCACGCGGTGGTCGACGCGGATTGCCTGTCGAGCACGATTCCGCGCCTGAAGAAGCTCGGGGCGGAAGGGATTCTGGTCACCCCGATCGAGAGGCTGATGCCTTGAGGCTTGCCTTCGACGCGCCTCTGGAGGCGATGAGTCCAGGTCAGCGCCGGCTGCTGCTGGAGCGCCGTCCTCCCGAGGAGGCGGGCGTGCGCGCGGCGGTCGCCGCGATCCTCGCGGATGTGCGTGCGCGTGGCGACGAAGCCCTGCGCGAGCTGGCGCGCGAGCACGATCAGGCCGAGCTGGACGTCCTGGAGGTCCCGCGCAGGCGGTGGAGGGAGGCGGCGCGCCGGCTGCCCGCCGACGTGACCGCGGCGCTGGAGCGCGCCGCGGCCAACATCGCCGCCTTCCACCGGGCGCAGCTGCCCGCCGACCGGGAGATGGAGACCGAGCCGGGCGTGGCCGTCGGGCGGCGCTGGGTGCCGCTCGCCGCGGCCGGCGTGTACGCGCCGGGCGGCCTGGCCGCCTACCCGTCCAGCGTCCTGATGGGGGTGATCCCCGCCCGCGAGGCCGGGGTCGGCGAGGTGGTGGTGTGCTCCCCGCCCGGGCCTGACGGCGAGCCGCCGGAGGCGGTCATGGCGGCGTGCGCGCTGGCCGGCGCCACCCGGCTGTTCGCGGTGGGAGGGGCGGGGGCGGTGGCGGCCATGGCGTACGGCACCGAGTCGGTGCCGGCGGTCGACGCGGTGGTGGGGCCGGGGAACCGCTGGGTCACCGAAGCCAAGCGGCAGGTGGCCGGCGACGTGGTCATCGACGCGCCCGCCGGCCCCTCCGAGATCGCGGTGGTCGCCGACGACACCGCGCCCGCCCGGCTGGTCGCGCTCGAGATGGTCGCCCAGGCCGAGCACGACCCGGACGCATCGGCCGTGCTGATCACGCCCAGCGCCCGCCTCGCCGCGGAGGCGCGGCGGGAACTGGGCGTGATCGTGGCGGGGGCGGCGCGGCGGCGGGTGGTCAGCGAGGCGCTGGCCACCCGCGGCGCGATCGTCCTGACGCGCTCGCTCGACGAAGCCACCGGCTTCGCACGCGCCTATGCGCCCGAACATCTCGCCCTCTACCTCGCCGACCCGGACGCCGCCATGGAGCACGTCCCCACGGCGGGCACGGTCTTCCTGGGACCGGCCAGCTCGGTTGCCTTCGGAGACTACATGACCGGCGCCAACCACGTGCTTCCCACAGCGGGTCTTTCCCGGTCGTATTCGGGCCTGTCCACCGACCATTTCGTCCGCGCGTACACCTGGCAGCGCATTCTGCCCGAGGCGGCCGCGTCGCTCGCGCGGCCGGTGGCCCGCCTGGCCCGCCTCGAGGGACTCCCCGGTCACGCCGAGACCGCTCTTGCAAGGATGACCCCATGAGCCCGTTTCCCCGCAAAGCCTTCCGCGCGCTCAAGCGCTACACCCCGATCGAGGATCCCGTCGAGATCGAGCTCTCCGACAACACCAATCTCTGGGGGTGCCATCCCGACGCCCTTTCGGTGATGCGTGGCGCGCGCTCCGGCGACATCTCCAACTACCCGCAGGCCTATTCGAGCGACCTGCGCGACGCGGTCGCCGCGAAGTTCGACGTTCCCGCCGACTGCGTCATCACCGGATGCGGCTCCGACGACGTCCTCGACTCGACCTTCCGCGCGGTGTGCGAACCGGGTGCGCGGGTGGCGTTTCCGGACCCCACCTTCCTGATGATCCCGCACCTGCTGGTCGTCAACAGCCTCCGGGGAGTCCCGCTGGGAGACGCGCGCCGGCCGCCCTCGCCACGGCAGCTGCTGGACGCCGATGCGGACCTCATCTACGTCTGCACCCCCAACAACCCCACCGGCACCGCCCTCTCACGGGCCTGGATCGACGAACTCCTGGACGGAGTGGGATCCACCGGTCCGGTGGTCATCCTCGACGAGGCGTACTACGAGTTCGGGTTGGCGTCCCCCGGCTACGATCCGGGCGACGAGTCGCTCGTCGAACGCGCGCTCGCGGTTCCGCGCATCATGATCGCGCGCACCTTCTCGAAGGCGTACGGCCTCGCCGGGCTGCGCGCCGGGTTCGGCATCGCACACCCGGATCTGCTGGGCGAGGTCGAAAAGGCCCGCGGTCCCTTCAAGGTCGGTCTGCTCGCGGAGCGGGCGGCGGCGGCGGCGCTGCGCGACCGGTCGGGCTGGCTCGAACCCACCGTGCGCGAGATCGTCGCCTGCCGCGAGCACCTGGTGGCCGAACTGCGGCGGCGCGGCGGCGACCCCCTGCCCTCTTCCGCGAACTTCATCATGCTGCCGGTGCCGGCTCCCGCCGTCGAAGTGACCCGGGAGATGATCGCCCGGGGCATCGCGGTGCGCCCCTTCCCCGGCGTGCCCGGCGCGGGCGAGGCGCTGCGCGTGACGGTGGGTCCGCCACCGGTCATCGAGCGCTTCATCGAGGCGTGGGAGGAGATCTGCCGCCCGGCCGCCGGGGATGCGAACCAGGAACCCCTCGCAGCCGAGGCTGCGGGATGACGCTGCGTGTCGGCGTCTTCGACTACGGCGCGGGCAACCTGCATTCCCTGGTCAAGGCCATCGAGGTCTCGGGCGCGGTCACGCAGGTCTTCACCGACTGCCGGGAGGCGCTCTCGGCGGATGCGCTGGTCCTTCCCGGGGTGGGTTCCTTCGCGACCGCGGCAGGCGCGCTCGACGGCGCCGGAGACGAGGTGAGGGAGGCGCTGGAGGAGGGCCTGCCGTGCCTGGGCGTCTGTCTCGGCATGCAGATTCTCTTCGAGGAGAGCGACGAGGGCGGCGGCCCGGGCATCGGCTTCCTGTCCGGACGCGTGGAGCGGCTGCGGGGAGAGATCGTGCCCCACATGGGATGGAACGACGTGGCCACGGGGGACGATCCGCTCTTCGCGGACACGCCGGACCTCGTCGCCTACTACGCCAACAGCTACGTCTGCCGCCCCCGGGACCATGGTGCGGTGACCGCCTGGACCGAGTACCAGGGCGACCGGTTCGCGGCCGGCGTGCGCCGCGGGCGCTGCTGGGGAACCCAGTTCCACCCGGAAAAGAGCTCCCGGCCCGGACTGCGCATTATCGCCAACTTCCTCGCGGAGGCGGCGCGGTGAACCGGAGATCCGCCCGGGGGAACGGGCTCTTCGAGGCCGCAGCGGGAGCCGGCCCGTGATTGCCGTCCCCGCGGTCGACGTCAGCGGAGGACGCTGCGTACAGTGGGTGGGCGGGCTTCCCGAGACCGAGCGGGTCTCCCTCCCCGACCCCCCGGCGGTGGCCGCGCGCTGGTGGCGCAAGGGCTTCGGCACCCTGCACGTCGTGGATCTGGACGCCGCGCTGGGCAGGGGCGACAACCGGGCCCTGGTGCGCGAGCTGATCGCCCGCACGGGTGCGGTCACCCAGTTCGGGGGCGGGGTGCGGGACCGTGAGGGCATCGAGGGGGCGCTCGCGGCGGGCGCCGACCGGGTCATCGTGGGCACCCGGGCCGTCGAGGACTTCGCGTGGCTCACGCGCGCGGCGGCGGCATTCCCCGGCCAGGTCGTGGTCGCCGCCGACATGCGCGACGGAAAAGTGCTGCGCCGGGGCTGGACCCGGAGCAGCGACACGACCATCGAGGACTTTCTGGCGGCGTTGGACGATCTTCCTGTTGCGGGGGTACTGTGCACGGACGTGGCTCGCGAGGGCCGGGTGCAGGGCAGCGACCTGGAGCGGGCCGGCGCCGTCATCCGGGCGTCGCGACATCCCGTATGGATGTCCGGGGGCATCAGCGGGCTGGACGAGCTGCGCCGCCTGGGGCGGGCGGGAGCCGCGGGCGCGGTCCTGGGTATGGCCCTCTACGACGGCACACTGTCCGTCGAGGCGGTGGCCCGCGAGTTCGGTGGATGATGCAACGAAAGACCGAGGAGCTGTGACGATGGGCGGGATCCTGCGCGAGACTGGGGAGACGCGGGTCCGCGTCGAGGTGAAGCGGGGCGGCGGGTCCCCCCGCATCGACACCGGCGACGGCTTTCTCGATCACATGCTGGTGACCTTCGCCCGCTACTCGGGGCTGGAGCTAGCGGTCGAAGCGCGCGGCGACCTGCACCACCATCTCGTGGAGGACGTGGCGATCGCCCTGGGGATGGCGCTGGCCGACATCGTTCCCGAGCATGCGGCGCGCTACGGCCAGGCGCTGATACCGATGGACGAGGCGCTGGTCCAGGCCGCGATCGACACCGGCGGGCGCGCGTATTACGTCGGCGATCTGCCCACGAGCCTCGCCGATCACTTCTTCCAGAGCCTGTCCACGCATCTCGCCGCGACCCTGCATATCCGCGTCATCCGGGGCCGCAACCGCCATCACGTGATCGAGGCCGCGGTGAAGGCGACGGGACTCGCCCTGCGCCAGGCGCTCGAGGAGGGGGACTGCGTCTTCAGCACCAAGGGCTCGGTGCGGGTGACGCGCGATCCCGCTCCCGGCAACTAGATCCGGCCATGTTGCGACCTAGAATCGTCGTTTGTCTTGACGTCCGGGATGGACGCGTGGTCAAGGGGACCCGCTTCGTGAACCTGCGCGACGTTGGAGATCCGGTGGAGCTGGCCGGCCGCTACGAGGCCGACGGGGCCGACGAGGTGGTCTTTCTGGACATCACCGCGTCCCACGAGGGTCGCGCCACGCTGCTCGATACGGTTCGCAGGACGGCGGAAGCGCTCTTCATCCCCTTGACCGTCGGGGGCGGGGTCCGGACCGTGGATGACGTGGGCGCGCTGCTGCGGGCGGGCGCCGACAAGGTGAGCGTCAATTCCGCCCTGGCCCGCCAGCCGGAACTCGCCGCCGAGTGCGCGGCGCGCTACGGCAGCCAGTGTCTGGTCGCCAGCATCGACGCGGCCCGCGAGGGGGATGGATGGCGCGTATACACGCACGGCGGCAGGTTGCCCAAGGACCTGGACGCGGTCGAGTGGGCCGCCGAGTGCGCCCGGCGGGGAGCGGGCGAGATCCTGCTCACGAGCATTGACCGGGACGGCTCCCGCATCGGTTATGATCTGGAGCTGACCCGGCAGGTCGCCGCGCGGGTATCGGTGCCGGTGGTGGCCTCCGGCGGCGGCGGTTCGGCGGCGGACGTGCTGGAGGTGCTTACCTCGGGAAGAGCCTCCGCGGCCCTGCTGGCCGGTATTCTGCACGACGGGGTGACTACCGTGACGAACATTAAATCCGTACTCACGGCGCGAGGAATGTCGATGCGATCGTCGAACGGCGCCGGAAGGAGCGACCCAGGATGACCGTCCCACCCGATGCACTGACCCGAGACGAACCGCCGGCCCCGCTTCCGGGCCGACGCATTCTGCGAACGCGCGACCTGAGCTACGTGAGTTTCCGCGCCGACGGCCTCGTTCCCGTGATCGCGCAGGACGCCACGACCGACGAAGTCCTCATGCTGGCGTATGGCAACCGCACCTCGCTCGCCCTGACCCTGGATACGGGCCAGATGTATTACTGGTCCCGGTCCAGAAAGGAAATCTGGCGCAAGGGCGCGACCTCCGGGAACGTGCTGTCGCTGGCATCGCTGCACCTGGACTGCGACGCGGACGCGGTGCTGGCGAAAGTGCGCCCGGCCGGGCCGGTGTGCCACACGGGTGCGCGAACCTGCTTCGTCGAACCCGGCACCGATGAACCGAAGCCGACCGTCGCCGTTCCCGGGGAAGACGATTCCGGGGGACGACCCACCTTCCGCGGAGGCGAGGTCCTGGACAACCTATGGGTAACGTTGCGCTCCCGCGCGAAGGAAATGCCGCCGGGCAGCAACACCGCGCTCCTGCTCGCGGACACCAACCTCCGGCTCAAGAAGCTGGGCGAGGAGCTGGTGGAGCTGACCGTCGCACTGACGCGGCGTGACCCTGCCGCGATTACCGAGGAGGCCGCCGACCTCCTGTACCATCTGATGGTCGCGCTCGTGGGCGCGGGCGTCTCGCTGCACACCGTCGGCGCCGAGCTCGCCCGCCGCGCGGGCGACAAACCACCTCGAACGGAGGAATGACGCATGACTTCCGCACTGCTTGCCATATTCACCATCATCGCCGGTGGAGTCATCCGCCTGTTTTCCACCACCACCGGCCGCAATCAGGGCATGACCAGACTCATCTCCTACGGGGTGATGACGGCCGGCGTCGCCCTCCTGGCGATGAACTCCGTCATCCTGATTGACGTCGGGGAGGTGGCCGTGGAACACTTTCTGGGCCGCGTCAACCAGCGTCCCCACGCGCAGGGCGTGCACGTCGTGAATCCTTTCGCCAACATCGAGCGGATGTCGGTGCGCGAGCAGAGCTTCCCGCCGGGAGGCACCGTCGAGCGCATCGAGGCTCAGACCAGCGAGCAGCTGAACGTGACGCTCGAGGTGTCGATTCTCTACCAGATCGAGGGCAGCAGGACCCCCACGCTGTTCCAGGAACTCGGCACCGAACGACAGATTACCAATGCCATCGTCCTCAACTCGGTGCGCAACGGGGTGCGCGACGCGGTCGCCACGCGCTCGATCAACGAGATCTTCTCGCCGGACCGCGCCGAGCTCGCCGACAACATCGAGGGGGCCATCCAGAGCAATGCGCAGGATCGCATCCAGGTGGTGCAGGCCTTCGTGCGCGACATCCAGGCCCCGGAGGGCGTGCGCCAGGCCATCGAGGAACGCCAGCAGCGCGAGCAGCAGGTGGCGCAGGAGCGCTTCCAGACCGAGATCATCCAGGAGCGCGCCCGCCAGCAGATCGAGGAAGCGAGAGGTATCGCGGAGGCGCAGCAGATCATCTCCGAGGGGCTGACTCCGGAGTACCTGACCTTCCACTACATCGAGAAGCTGGGCGAGCTGCCCGCGGGCTCGGTGGTATACGTGCCCACCGAGGGCGGGATTCCCCTGATGCGGTCGCTCGGCGGCGGCGGCTAGCGCGCGATGGGGGTCTCCCAGCCGGACGCCGGCGCACCGGGACCCCGGCAGGGCCGCCGGGCGCCCGCGGCAGCCGGAAGGGAGCGCGGGAAAGAGCGCCGACCGCGCCCCGTCCGCGGGCGAACGCGCGCGCCGTGGGGGGTCGCAGCGCTCGGGCTTGCCGCCCTGGCCGCCTCCTGCTCCCCCCTGTACGTCCTGCGCGCGGGATGGGAAGAGGCGCGCATCCTGACGGCCCGCCGGCCGATCGAGGACGTCATCCTCGACCCGGATACCGACGACAGCACGCGCGGCAAGCTCACCTTCGCCCGACTGGCGCGCGCCTTCGCCATCGAGGAGCTCGGGCTCGACGTCGGCGACTCCTACACGACCTACACCCGCCTCGACCGCGACACCTTGGCGATGGTGCTCTCCGCGGCCGAAAAGGACCGACTGGCGGCAAGGACCTGGTGGTTCCCCGTGGTGGGCCGGGTTCCCTACCGGGGGTTCTTCGACCTCGACGACGCTCTCGACGAACAGCGCAAGCTGGAGGAGGAGGGGTTCGACACCTGGCTGCGCCCCACCTCGGCCTTCAGCACGCTGGGGTGGTTCGCGGATCCGCTGATGTCCACCGTCCTGCGCCAGGACGAGATCGGGGTGGTCCAGACCATCCTGCACGAGGTCTCGCACGCCCACCTCTGGGTGGCGGGAAGCGTCAGCTTCAACGAGAGCTTCGCCACCTTCGTAGGCAATGCGGGCGCGGCCGCATTCTTCTGCGCCGATTCCGGCGAAATCGAGACCGTACGGTGTACGCGCGCACGTCGGCGCTGGGGCGACGCGATGAAGTTCTCGGTATTCCTGGACGGCCTGGTGGCGGACCTGGAACGCGTCTACGACGATGCCGCGCGAACCCGGGAAGAACGCCTCTCGGCGCGTGAACGGGTTTTCGCGGAGGCTCTGGCGCGCTTCACCGCCGAAGTGCAACCGACCTTCGAAGCGAGCACCTACGCGGGCTTCGTGGACACCCCGCTCAACAACGCCACGCTGCTCGCGCGCATCCGCTATTACCACCGGTTGCCCGACTTTCAGGCGCTGCTCGACGACCACGACGGTGACCTGAGGACCGCGGTGGCCTGGATCGCGTCACGGGCTCCGGAACTCGCCGATCCGTTCGACGTGCTGCCGCGCGCTTCCGCGGCATCTACGGATGGAATATCGTAACTTCTTTTGTTTATTTGGGTTATGAAATCATATCTTCGACGGATGCGGTCGGGAGTCCTACCTGAACCCTTGACGGAGGCAGGCATCATGCGACGAACCGGAATGAAACTCGCGATGGCATTGTCGCTCATCATGCTTTGCTCGGCGTGCGTCTCCACGGGCAGCAGTGATGGAACTCGCCGCGACCCCGACCTGATCCTGGCCGAGGAGCTGGCGGACTATTCCACGATGAGGCTTACCGACGCGATCCGTCAGCTGCGCCCCCGCTGGATGAGCGTGCGTGGATCGGCCACGGGCAGCGCGGTGCCCGTCGTCATGGATGGCGGGGTTCCGCAGGACTGGGCGATCCTGGACTCGCTCCGCCCCGACCAGGTGCAGTCGATTCGCTTTCACAGCGCTGCCGACGCCACCATGCGCTGGGGGACAGGCTACCCCAACGGGCTGATCGAGGTCTTGACCCTGAGAGGACGGGGAGGCTGGTAGCGGCGCGTCCGCCCGTCGGCGGCGTTCCCCTTCGGGAGCCGCCATCCAGTCACGGATGACGGCGCCCGGGGACGGCCCGAGCGGGGTGCCCGCGGAGGTTGCGAGAGGCTTTGCCGGGCGCGAACGTATGGGTATGGAAGACACCCCCACCCACAGCTACTCCCCCTCCCGGGTCGAAGCGAAGTGGCAGCGAATCTGGGAGGAGCGCGGCGCCAACGCGTTCTCGGCCGAAGAACTGCGCGACTGCGGGTCGCCGTTCTTCAACCTCATGATGTTCCCCTACCCCTCCGCCGAGGGGCTTCACGTGGGCAACATCTACGCCTTCACCGGCGCCGACATCCACGGGCGCTATCAGCGGCTCCGCGGCCACGACGTCTTCGAGCCCATCGGCTTCGACGCCTTCGGCATCCACTCCGAGAACTTCGCGCTGAAGCACGGGACCCATCCGATGGACCTGATCCCGGCCAACGTCGCCAACTTCACGCGCCAGCTGCGCCGTATCGGGGGAATGTTCGACTGGGATCACTCGGTGGACACCACCTCCCCCGACTACTACCGCTGGACCCAGTGGATCTTTCTGAAGCTGTTCGAGGCCGGGCTCGCCGAGCGAAAGAAGGCGCCCGTCAACTGGTGCCCGTCGTGCATGACCGTGCTGGCCAACGAACAGGTCGAGGACGGCCTGTGCGAGCGCTGCGACGCCACCGTCGAACAGCGGGTGATCGCCCAGTGGTTCTTCCGCATCAGCGACTACTCCCAGCGACTGCTCGACAACCTGGACCACATCGACTGGTCGGAGTCGACGCGCAAGGCGCAGGCGAACTGGATCGGCCGCAGCGAGGGCGCCCGGCTCGTCTTCCCGGTGGCCGGCTCGGACGAGGTCATCGAGGTCTTCACGACCCGCCCGGACACCATCTTCGGGGCGACCTACATGGTGCTCGCTCCCGAACACCCGCTGGTGGACGGCATCACCGCCCCCTCCCATCGCGACGACGTGCGCGCGTACATCGACCGCGTGGCCGCCATGGACGTGGTCAGCCGCCAGAAGACGGCCGGCGAGAAGACCGGCGTCTTTACCGGAGGGCACTGCGTGAACCCCGCCACCGGCGCGGAAATCCCGGTCTGGGTCGCGGACTACGTGCTCGCCGGGTACGGCACCGGGGCGATCATGGCGGTGCCCGGCCACGACGAGCGCGACTTCGAGTTCGCGAACGAGTTCGGGCTGCCCGTGGTGCGGGTGGTGGCGGGGCCGGAAGACGGTGCCGACACCCCGCTCGAGGAGGCCTACACCGACAACGCCGCCGGGCGCATGGTCAACTCCGGGCGCTTCGACGGGCTGAGCGTGCCGGAGGGCAAGGCCGCCATCACCGCCGCCCTGGAAGAGCGGGGGCTGGGCGAGAAGCAGGTCAACTACCAGCTGCGCGACTGGTGCATCTCGCGCCAGCGCTACTGGGGCCCGCCCATCCCCATCGTGTACTGCCCGGACTGCGGCGCGGTCCCGGTGCCCGAGCGGGAGCTGCCGGTGATCCTGCCCCGCGTCGAGGACTTCAAGCCCGACGACGACGGCGTGAGCCCGCTCGCGCGCGTGGAGTCGTGGTACAGCGTGGACTGTCCGGCCTGCGGGGGCGTCGCGCGCCGCGAGACCGACGTCTCCGACACCTTCCTGGACAGCTCCTGGTACTTCCTGCGCTATCCGTCGGTGGGACGCGACGACATCGCCTTCGACCCGGACATCACCCGGCGCTGGCTCCCGGTGGACAGCTACATCGGCGGCAACGAGCACGCGGTGCTGCACCTGATGTACGCGCGCTTCATCACCATGGCGCTGCACGACATGGGGCTGCTGGACTTCGAGGAACCCTTCAGCCGCTTCCGCGCCCACGGCATCATCGTCAAGGACGGGCGCAAGATGTCGAAGACCCGCGGCAACGTGGTCACGCCCGATCCGGTCATCGAGGAGTTCGGCGCCGACACCTTCCGCCTGTACCTGATGTTCCTGGGGCCCTTCACCGAGGGCGGGGACTACCGCGACGACGGCATCCGGGGACCGCTGGGCTTCCTGAGGAGGCTCTGGGACGCCGTGCTGCGCGCCGCGGACAACGACGCCGATCCCGATCCCCGGCTGGAAGGGCGGCTGCATCGCACCATCGAACAGGTGACGCGCCAGATCGCGGATCTCCAGTACAACACCTGCATCTCGGGGATGATGGAGTACCTGAACGCGGTGCGCGCGGGGGGACGGACACCGGCGCGGGCCGAGATCGAGCCCGTCGTGCTCATGGTGGCGCCCTTCGCGCCGCACATCGCCGAGGAGCTGTGGGAGCGGCTCGGACACGAGGGCGGCCTGTTCGGGCGCGCCCGCTGGCCCGAATACGACCCGGAAAAGGCCAGGCGGCGCATCGTGAAGTTGGCGGTTCAGGTCAACGGCAAGGTGCGCGGCACCATCGAGGGTCCTTCGGAGATGAGCCAGGAGGATGCGGTGGCGCTCGCGCGCGAGCAGGAGAACGTCGCGCGCTTCCTCCGGAACGGGAGCGTACGACGGGTGATCTACGTGCCGGGGCGGCTGATCAACCTGGTGGTCGGGTGAGGTTGGTTCCCCGGTACACCGCGCCGGCGTACTGCGCCCGCTCCAGCCCCGTTCTTTCCCGCCACGCGAGCGGTAGCCGCTGCTCCGCCCGTTCGCGCGCGCCACGCCCGCGTGCTGCGAACTGTATGCGCCGCCTTCACTTATCGCGGCGTCGGGATTCGCGATTACACAATTTACGTAATTTACGCATTTTGCGTATTTCCGTCGCTTGTCCCTGCCCGCCGTCTCGTCCCTGCCCCGCTCCCGCACCCTGAGGAAAGGCTGAAATGCCCGCTTCCCCGCTTCCGGACGCCGCACTTTCGCGCCTGGCGATTGACGCCGTGCGCGTGCTCTCGATGGACGCCGTGCAGAAGGCCAACTCCGGGCATCCGGGGGCACCGATGGGGCTGGCGCCGGTGGGATATCTGCTCTGGACCCGACACCTGCGCCACAACCCGGCGAACCCGGAGTGGAGCAACCGGGACCGCTTCGTGCTCTCGGCCGGGCACGCGTCGATGCTCATCTATTCGCTGCTGCATCTGACCGGATACGATCTGCCGCTGGAGGAGATCCGGAGTTTCCGGCAGTGGGCATCGCGCACGCCCGGGCACCCCGAGTACGGGCACACGGCGGGGGTGGAGACCACGACGGGGCCGCTGGGTCAGGGGGTCGCCAATTCCGTGGGGATGGCGCTGGCGGAGCGCTGGCTGGCGCACCGGTTCAACCGGCCCGGGCACGCGGTGGTGGATCACCACACCTGGGCGCTCTGCTCGGACGGCGACCTGATGGAGGGGATCTCGCACGAGGCGGCCGAGTTCGCCGGCCATCAGCGGCTGGGCAAGCTGAACTGGGTGTTCGACGACAACCGCATCACCATCGATGGCGGGACGGATCTCTCGTGCTCCACCGACCACGAACAGCGCTTCCGCGCCTACGGGTGGGACGTGCGCCGGGTGGAGGACGGCACCGACCTGGCCGCACTGGACACGGCGCTGGCGGGGGCGCGGGCAGAGGTGGAGCGGCCCTCGCTGGTGGTCGTGCGCACCACCATCGGGTACGGGAGCCCGGCCAAGGCGGGGTCGTCGAGCGCGCATGGGGCGCCGCTGGGGGTGGAGGAGGTGGATGCCACCAAGCGCAACCTGGGCTACCCCTCCCGCGACCCCTTCCACGTGGAGGCGGAAGCGCTGGCGCACTGGCGGGAGACGGCGGGGCGGGGGGCGGGGCTGGAGGAGGTATGGCGGAGGCGGTGGGCGGCCTACCGGGCGGAGCATCCCGCGGCGGCCGAAGAGCTCCGCGCCGCCTTGGCGGGCGAGCTGCCGGCCGGCTGGGACGCGGACATTCCCGACCTGAGCGCGCCGCCGAAACCGCTTGCGACCCGGGTGTACTCCGGGCAGGTGCTCCAGGGGCTGGGCAGGCGCATCCCCAACCTGTTGGGCGGCTCGGCCGACCTGGCGGGATCGAACAAGACGACCTTGCCGTGGGAGGAGAACCTGCTGCCCGGGACGCCGGGCGGGCGCACGATGCATTTCGGCGTCCGCGAGCACGCCATGGGGGGCATCCTGAACGGGATGGCGCTGCACGGAGGCGTCCGCCCGTACGGAGGCACCTTCCTCATCTTCTCGGACTACATGCGCCCCTCGATCCGACTGGCGGCGCTCATGCATATTCCGGCCACCTACGTGTTCACCCACGACAGCATCGGGGTCGGTGAGGACGGCCCCACCCACCAGCCCATCGAGCAGCTGGTGTCGCTGCGCGCCATCCCGGGCGTGTTGGACCTGCGCCCCGGCGACGGGCCCGAGACGGCGGAAGCGTGGCGGGCGGCGCTCGCGTACACCGACGGGCCCAGCTTTCTGGCGCTCACCCGCCAGGCGGTGGCGATCATCGACCGGAGCGTGGCCGCCCCCGCGACCGGCCTGCACCGGGGCGGCTACGTCCTTCTGGAAGCGGACGGCGGGGACCCGGAAGTGATCCTTATCGCGAGCGGCTCGGAGGTCGGCGTGGCCGTGCAGGCGCGCGCCACGCTGCAGGCGGAGGGGGTGCCGACCCGGGTGGTGTCCCTGCCCAGCTGGTTCCTCTTCTCCCGCCAACCGCAGCGCTACCGCGACGAGGTGCTTCCCCCGAGCGTCACGGCTCGCGTGTCGGTGGAAGCCGGGACCACGGCCGGATGGACCCGCTGGACCGGCGACCGGGGCGCTTCAGTCGGCATCGACCACTTCGGGGCGTCCGCCCCGGGCGCGGTGCTCTTCGAGCAGTTCGGGATCACCGCGGAGGCGGTGGTGGCCAGGGCGCGCCCGCTGGCGAGGGTGCCGCAGCCGGTCCGGGGATAGCCGTCAGGGTCGCTCCGGCGGCCGACGAACGCGGGTATCACGCGGTTCAGCTCTCGGGGCACGGAGCGCTGGAGCTGGGGCATTGCCTGAAGCCGGGTCCGCCTCGGAGTCTCCACCTGACGACATCGGAATCGTGGTTTGCAACACGTGAGAGGACGATAGCCCTGCCGTCGATCCCGACCGAGAACAATACCCCTTCTTCGTCGGTTTCCCAGATGAGAGAAAGCTCAAGCGAGAACGCCTTCCCTTCCCGACCCGTCTCGAATCGACTCTCCCTTCGCGGCCCGAATCGCCAACCCGAGCGACCACAGAACATTCTCCAGCATGAACCCTGCGAGCGGCTCCATCCGGCCCACATCAGCATTCTGAAGCGCCCCGATGTAGCGGTCCCGATCGGCACTCTTGATCACCATGGGCGGCAGGCCGGATCTCAGCAGGACGTAGTTGGTGAGCAGCCGCGCGGTGCGACCGTTGCCATCATCGAACGGGTGAATCCGCAGGAAGCTCCAGTGCGATTCGGCAAGAAACAGAGGTAACCGAGACTCACTCAACGCCGAATCGCCCAAATCGAGCCGAAAGTCACTGATCCACGCCTGCATGAGCGCCGGCGTCTCCTCCGGCTCCGCGAATCGATGTAGTTCTCCGGTCGCAGTTCGCACGTGGTTCGGCTGCGTCTTGTACTCTCCCGGAACGATCCGCTTCCGGGTCTGCTGCCCGTCCGGAGTCTGCGCGATGTGCCAGAATGGCTCTTTCAGAAGAATCTTGTTCAGATCCCGGATGTCGCCCTCACCCAGAACGCGCTCGGCACTCGCCAGATTGCGGGTGTGGTCGACCGAAGCATCGTGTGCCTTCATCTCCTCGTAGTGCCGCATTGGATGCCCGCCAGCCGTTCGGCCATGGATGAGCAGCAACTCGGTCTCGTAGTAGGAAAGCGTATTCCCCTCGATGTGGTTGCTGTTGTAGTTCCACTCGAGGCGCAGCTTCCGCCACAGCCGCTCGTCATCTTCCTCCCGCATGGTTGCCCGGCGTTCCCGCCATTCCGAGATCGCCGCCGCGAGTGCCTCCGAGTCCATCATCCTCCCCTGCATGTTCCGCTGGCACCTGCCCGCCAGGCTCGTAGACCGCAGACCGTAAGGTACCGCGATTTGCCTACCTTGCCGCCCGGGTTCCACGCCCTGCACGCCCTCACGGCCCCAGCGCCCCCACCGGAATCACGGCCACGCCATCGGGCCGCTGGTAGCCATATCCGCTGCCGACGATGACGGCGAGTGCTGCCGGTTCACCGCTACGGGTCGTGTCCACACGATTCCCGAACTTGAGAAGCGCGGCTGCCGCTTCGTCGATTCGTCCCTGGCCCAGCTTCACTTCGAACGCGGCCCATCGGCCGGGACCGGCATCCACGATCGCGTCCACTTCGAGGCCCGTGTTGTCACGATAGTGGTATACGCGCCCGCCCATCGCCTGAGCGTACACGCGCAGGTCTCGAACGACCATGGACTCGAAGAGAAAACCGAACCACGGGATGTCCTTCATGAGGTTCCCGGGTCCGGCATTCAGCGCCGCCGTCGCGAGGGATGGATCCGTGAAGTGTCGTTTCGGGGAGCGTCTGAGGCGTGATCGGGACCGAAGATGAGGGGCCCACGGTGGCTGCTGCTCAACCACCATGAGGCGTTCGAGCGCTGCGAGGTAGGAACGGGCAGTCTCCTTCGTGAGCGAATGGTCGGTGCCGCCTGCATCTCTCGCCATGGTCGCGACCGACGTGCAGGTAGCCGTGTTTCGCGCCAGCGTCTGGAGGAACCGGCCAACTCTCGCCGGATCCCTCACGATCCCGTCCACCCGCCTGATGTCCACCCGGCGGATTTCGTCCAGGTAGTCGCGGTTGGCCAGCAATGCGCCTTCCTCGGCCTTCCGGCGAAAATGCCCGGGCCAGCCACCGACGCAAATCAGCGTGGCCAAGTCCCGAAGGGGCAGGTCGTGAACCAGGCTGGGTACGGGCTCTCCGTCGAGGATTCGCTTCAAGGAGACCTGTCCCGTTGCGCGCCCGAGCTCGAACAGCGACATGGGACGGAGCCGAAGGCGGCTCATCCGGCCGGCTCCCGTATGCCGCGGGATGTCATCGGGTGGAACGGCTGAGCCGGTGAGGATGAAGTGGCCCAAGCCCGGGCGATCATCGACGGCGCGTCGCACGTAGTTCCAGATGTCGGGCTCGGCCTGCCACTCATCGATCAATCGCGGAGTCGCTCCTTCCAGGAGCAACCTCGGGTCGACAGCCATGGTCTGGGGCACGGCCGGATCGGCATCCATGAGCACTTCGCTCGCCGCCGCCTGCCGGGCCGTCGTGGTCTTGCCGCAGACCCTCGGCCCCTCGATCACGACAGCTCCCGCTGCCGCGAGCCTTTCGGTCAATTCACGGTCAGCAATGCGGGGACGATAGCCTGACACGGATGTGGGATCGGGTGTCATGTAGGGGAGTATGGCAGATCGCGCGTGGTTTTGCAACGATATCAGCCGTCTGTTTGCAACCTATAAGACGGTCTGTTTGCAACGCACTTGATCGTGCGTTCGCAACTTCATCAGCCATGGATTTGCAATTCGCCTGTTTGACGACCCCCCCTTGCCGCCTTGACGATCGACCGCCATGCGGCTCCCGATCCACTCCGATCCCTCCGGGCGCTACCCGCCAGCCAGGCGCCCCGCTACGGCCAGCGCGCGGCGGACGAGGTTTCGCTCGATGGTTGCGGTGGGGGAGGGATCACCGGCGAGCGAATCGGCGCGGGTGCGCAGTGAGGCAACCGCTTCAGCATCGGCAGAATCGGTGTCGGACCCACCGCTGGCGCCCGCCCCCACGACCCCGAGCAGGAACCGCACCAGCTGCTCGTCCGGATCGAAGGGACGGCCCTGACCGAGCGATTCCGGCCATTCGAGCGCGGTTTCCAGATGGCCGCGGGCGGCCGTGCGGTTCCCTTCATCGAGTTCGTCGAGCGCGGCTCCGACATGCGCCAACTCGTAGAGACGGTGGCTCTCGCGGGCGTTCTCCGAGGGAAGGACGTGCGTGTCCGCCAGGATCCGGATCGCCTCGCCGTGGTCGCCCGCCTGAAGAAGCGAGCGCACGTGCAGGAGATCGAGGTTGAAGTCGCCCGGGAAGAGCTCCCGACCCCGGCCGGATGCTTCGAGCGCCTCTGCCCAGCGTCCCGCTTCCTGCAGGTGCCGGACGAGGGCAACGTGGAGCAGACGGCTGCCGGGAGCCACCGCGACCGCGCGCCGAAAGTCGGGCCCCGGGTCGCCGCCCATCGCCCCCGTCAGGTGCGCGCGCGCCGCATACGCGGGCCCGTAGTCGGGCTCGTCGGTGAGGGTGGCCAGCACCTCGGCCGCCTCGGCGTCGCGGTCGAGCGCCCACAGGTTCAGGCCGAGCAGGTAGCGCCAGCCCCAGTGCGGGTTCTCGCGCGCCGCCCAGCGCAGGACCGGCAGGGTCTCGGCGCGGAAGGGAAAGGCGAAATCGGGATCCACCCCCGCGCTCAGCATGCCGGCATCGTCGACCAGGAAGGCGTGCCACGCCGCGGCCACGGGGCCGCCGTCCACCTCGTCCGCCAGCTCCAGCAGGTGCGCGGCATCGCTTGGCAGTCCCCGGTTCGCGTAGCTCACGGCGAGCTCCAGCAGCGTCTGCCCCGGGTACTCGCTCCGCATCGACGCGGTGAGGCGGGCAGCGGCGGACCCGCCCGCGGCCTCGGCGTCCCCGGATCCTTCGCCACGCGCCGCTAGGTACCGCTCCGCCAGCGCGAAATGGTTGAGCGGGTCCAGCTCAAGCAGCTCCGCCAGCACGCCCGCCGCGCCGGCATCGTCCCCCTCCAGACGGGCCGCGATCGCCAGCACCTCGCGCGCGGGAATGCTTGCCCGGTCATGGTCGAGCGCCAGCCCGGCGTTGCGGCGCGCCTCCGCCAAGTCCCCCCCATCGAGCGCCAGCTCCGCCAGCCGAACGCGCGCCGCGGCGCGGAAGGCCACCGACCGGGCGGCCCACCCGAACGCGTCGAGCGCGTCGGCGCGGCGGCCGAGGGCGCGATACAGGTTCCCCGCGAGGAAGTTGGCTTCCGGATCGTACGTGTCGAGCTGGAGCACGCCCCGCGTGTGGACGAGCCCCTCCTCGTAGCGGGCCGACCTCAGTGCCAGCGCGCCCAGGCCCAGCAGCGCCTCCCGGTTCCACGGTTCGGCCGCGAGCGCCCGGTCGTAGAGCGCCCGCGCCTCAGGGTAGCGGCGACCCCGCGCCAGCTCCCGCGCCTCGAACACGAGCCGATCCGTCTCCGGGAGCGCGTCCCACGCTTCGGCGCTCGTCGCAAATGGCCGGGACACGACGCGATCGCCATCGAGACCGCAAATGCCACCGAGGCCGGCCTCGCCCGGGTTGGAACATCCCTCCAGCCCCAGTCCGGGCACCGAGACGCGCCACGGGCTGTCGGGCGCCACATCAACCTCGACCACCACCGGCTCGAGCGGTTCGAGCGCCACCGTCCGCGCCGCGACCTGCTCACCGCCGGACCATGCCTTCACCGTGTCGGCACCAGCCGCGAACGCCTGGACCACCACCCGAAGGCGGCCATCCTCCTGTTCAACGTGCAAGGCGCCGTAGGGGGAGGCGTCGGTGAGACCGCCCGTGCCCTCGAGCGGGAACCACACCTCGGTCCAGCGGCTGGCCGAGAGCGGGTCGAACGCGGCCTGAGAGATGGGGTTGCGGTCGGCCCCGGGCTGGTACTGCACGTGCAGTCGGCCCGCCTGGAACTCGACGTACTGCCCGTCGGTGTCGGTGAGCAGGTCCTCCCAGATGCCGCCTTCGCGCGACAGCGCCCACAGCCACATCTTCCGTCCGGGCATGTCCTCATGGCGGGCCCAATGTCCCCAGCCGTACTCCTCCTCGTGATAATAGCCGCCGAAGAAGTCGTTCAGCGCGCCCACCACGTGGTACGACTTGCTTCCCCCGAACGCGTTGTTGCGGTAGAGGGGCAGGAAGCGCCCATCCTCGTCCACGGGCCACGGGCGCACCCGACCGGAGTGCTCCAGGTAGGCGTTGCCGGGCACGAACAGCTCCAGGTCGTCCTGGGCGAAGGCCGCGGCCGTCATCCAATTGTAGTAGGGCTGTTCCAGTGGGGTCGGGTTATGCCACAGAACACGCGTCTCGAAGGCGGCACGGTCCGCAGGCAGGCGGATCTCGACCCGCCACGGGGTGCGCGACGGGAGGTCCATGGCGCCGACGATGGTGCTCACGCTCCCGTCCGGGTTCTCCCGCACCACATAGTCGACAGGCGTGGCGGTGGCCGGCGTGTGCCCGATCACCCCGAAGTTGAACTCGATACCGCCCGAGGTCCACGGCCCGCGCAGGGCGATGTCCCGGAATTTCATCACTTCGTTCCGGTAGATGAACTCGTGGCCGGTCGCCTTCACCACGGCGCCCCACACCTTGCCGCCCACTTCGGGAAGGACGAAGACCTCGATGAGATCGTTCTCCATCCTCACGACCTTCCATTCCCGGGGCTCCGGCGTCGCCGCGTATCCCTCGAAGGAGTGGTACGGGTACAGCCTCCGGTCAGTGGCGAGCACCGGCACCGGATTCGGGTCCGAGAACGGGTAGGTGTCGAGGACGCGCTCTTCCTCCGAGATCCGGGCGCGGGGCCCGGGAGCGCACGAGGCTGCGATCAGGATGGCGCAGAGAAACGCCGCTGAGACCAGCCCGCAAGATGTCGCGGCTGTTCGCCGATCGTGTGGTCTCATCTAGGCGACCGCGTGCCGAGGCGTGACCTGTTCGGCGATCTCGCGACCCGCCTCGATCTCCGTTCGGCGAAGCTCCCAGGTCTTCTGCAGGTTCAGCCAGAGTTGCGGAGTCGTCCCGAAATATCTCGCCAGCCGCAAGGCCGTGTCGGCGGTCACGCCCCGCTGCCCGTTCAGAATCATTGTCACCCGGTTGACCGGCACGCCGAGCGCCTTCGAAAGCGCATTGGCCGACAGCCCCAGTTCGTCGAGTTCCTCGCGCAGGACTTCGCCCGGATGTACCGGCCTCATGCCGTTCCTCGCATTCATCTCCTCCTCCTCAGGCATAATCCACGATTCCTACCGTACCCGCCATGCGTGGAGAAAAAACGACGGTCACCTCGCATCACCTACATGTTCCGCCGGTACTGCCCCCCGACTTCGTAGAGCACGGAGGTGATCTGCCCCAGCGTGCTCACCTTGCAGGCCTCCATGAGCGAGGCGAAGGTGTTGCCGCCCGCCAGCGCCACGCGCCTCAGTTCGTCCAGCGCGGCGTCGGCGCGGCCCCGGTTGCGCGCCCTGAAGGCCCGGTTTGACGCGATCGCGTAGTCCTTCTCTTCGGGGTTGGCGCGGATGACCTCCTCGGGCACCCGCGTGGGCGACCCCTCCGGCCCCAGGAAGGTGTTCACCCCCACGATCGGCAATTCCCCGCTGTGTTTGCGCGACTCGTACTCGAGCGACTCGTCCTGGATGCGGCCGCGCTGGTACATGCGCTCCATCGCCCCAAGCACGCCCCCGCGCTCCGACAGCCGCAGGAACTCGCGCATGACCGCTTCTTCCACGAGGTCCGTCAGCTCCTCGATGATGAACGAGCCCTGCAGCGGGTTCTCGTTCCTGGACAGCCCCAGCTCCCTGCTGATGACGAGCTGAATCGCCAGGGCCCGGCGCACGCTCTCCTCGGTGGGCGTGGTGATGGCTTCGTCGTAGGCGTTGGTGTGCAGCGAGTTGCAGTTGTCGCAGAGGGCGTAGAGGGCCTGCAGCGTGGTGCGGATGTCGTTGAAGGCGATCTCCTGCGCGTGCAGGCTGCGTCCCGACGTCTGGATGTGGTACTTGAGCCTCCGGGAGCGGGCGTTGGCGCCGTACACGTGCTTCATCGCCTTCGCCCAGATGCGGCGCGCCACCCGCCCCAGCACCACGTACTCCGGGTCCATGCCGTTGGAGAAGAAGAACGACAGATTGGGCGCGAAGTCGTCGATGCGCATCCCGCGCGAGCGGTAGTACTCGACGTAGGTGAAGCCGTTCGCGAGGGTGAGCGCGAGCTGGGTGACGGGATTGGCGCCGGCTTCCGCGATGTGGTATCCGGAGATCGACACCGAATAGAAGTTCCGCACCCCCTCGTCGATGAAGTACTGCTGGATGTCGCCCATCAGGCGAAGCGCCAGCTCGATGGAGAAGATGCAGGTGTTCTGGGCCTGGTCCTCCTTGAGGATGTCCGCCTGGACGGTGCCGCGGACCACGGCGAGAGTCTTGCGCCGGATGCGCTCGTAGACGTCGGCCGGAAGGACTTCGTCGCCGCTCACGCCCAGCAGCATGAGGCCGAGGCCGTCGTTGCCCTCCGGCAGCGCGCCCTGGTAGCGGGGACGCTCCACGCCGCGCTTGCGGTAGAGGGCCTGGATGCGCTCCTCTACCTCCGCTTCGAGCCCGTTCTCGCGGATATGGAGCTCGCACTGCTGGTCGATGGCCGCGTTCAGAAAGAAGCCGAGCAGCATGGGCGCCGGCCCGTTGATGGTCATCGAGACGCTGGTGGACGGGTCCGCGAGGTTGAAGCCGGAGTAGAGCTTCTTGGCGTCGTCCACCGAGGCCACGCTCACGCCCGAGTTGCCGACCTTTCCGTAGATGTCCATGCGCTCGTCCGGGTCCTCGCCGTAGAGCGTCACCGAGTCGAAGGCGGTGGAGAGCCGGTTGGCCAGGCTGGCGCGGCTGAGGAAGTGGAAGCGCCGGTTGGTGCGCTCGGGGCCGCCCTCGCCGGCGAACATGCGCTGCGGATGCTCCTCGAGCCGCCGCAGGGGAAAGACTGCGGCGGTGTAGGGAAACGCCCCCGGGACGTTCTCGGTGAGCCGCCAGCGCAGCACCTCGCCCCAGTCCCGGAAGCGGGGGAGCACCACCCGGGGGATGCGCGAGCCGGCGAGCGATTCGCTGAACAGGCTCCGCTCCACCTTCCTGCCACGAACCTGGTAGGCGTAGGTGCCGGCCCGGTAGCGGCGCTTCACGGCCGGCCATTCCTCGAGCAGGGCCAGACTGCGTTGGTCGAGGCGCGCGCGCCTCCGCCGGTAGAGGTCGACCAGGCGGGCGAGCGGTTCGTCTTCGCCGGCCGCGGCGGGGAGGTCGGGCGCGACCTCCTCCGGTTCGTCCCCGGCGGGCGCGCCCGACGCTCCGGGTACCGCCCCTCCCCCGCGCCAGCCGGAAGCCCGCGTGTCAGCGTTGGCGGGCCGGGGGGCGCTGCCGGCAGTGTCCCCTTCCCGCAGCAGCCGGATCGCTCCGTGCAGCTGGTACAGCTGGCGGGCCAGGGCGGCCTGCTCGTCGGCGCGCCGGTCGTAGTCGCGGCCCGCCTCCACGATCTCCGCCAGGTAGCGGGTGCGTTCCGGCGGAATCGGCGTGTGTTCGGCACGGTCGTCGTCGACGGGATCGTGCTCGGTCGCGAGGGGCGCGCCGGTCTTGCGCCGCAGCTGGTCGAGGAGCGCCAGGTACAGACGGTTGACGCCGGCGTCGTTGAAGCGCGAGGCCACCGTGCCGTACACCGGAAGCGCCGCGTCGGGCACGGTCCACATGCGGTGGTTGCGCCGGTACTGCTTGCGCACGTCCCGGAGCGCATCCAGCGCCCCCGGGCGGTCGAACTTGTTGATGGCGACCACGTCCGCGTAGTCCAGCATGTCGATCTTCTCGAGCTGGCTGGCGGCGCCGTACTCGGCCGTCATCACGTACAGCGACACATCGGAGTGCCCGACCACTTCGGCGCCGAACTGACCGATCCCGGGCGTCTCGATGATCACCAGGTTGTAGCCGGCGGCCTTGCAGATGTCCACCGCGTGGCGCGCGTGCGGCGACAGGCCGAGGGTCGAGGCGCGGGTGGCCAGCGAGCGCATGTAGACCCGCGGGCTGGCGGCGGCGTTGACCCGGATGCGGTCGCCCAGCAGCGCGCCCCCGGTGCGGCGTTTGGACGGATCCACCGAGACGATCGCGACCCGGCCGTCGGGGGTGCCGGACAGGTAGCGCCGCACCAGCTCGTCCACCAGCGACGACTTGCCCGAGCCGCCAGTGCCCGTGACGCCCAGCACCGGCACGCGCCGCGCGGTCGCCATCTCCGCCACCATCTCCATCGCTTCGGCCGTGCCCGGGTATCCGTTCTCGGCCGCCGAGATCAGGCGCGCGACCGCCCCCACGTCCGCCCGCCCGAGCGCGCGCACGTCGTCCTCCGGATCGTCGAGCGACGAGCGCACCGAACGGCGGGCACCCTCGAGCACTTCGTCGATCATCCCCTGGAGCCCCATCGCCCGCCCGTCGTCGGGAGAGAAGATCCGGTCGATGCCGCGCCGGTGCAGTTCTTCGATTTCCGTGGGGAGGATGGTCCCGCCCCCGCCACCGAAGACGCGGATGTCCGCGCTCCGCTCGCGCAGCAGGTCGCGCACATAGGTGAAGAACTCCATGTGCCCGCCCTGGTACGAGCTGATCGCGATGGCGTGCGCGTCCTCCTGGATCGCACACTCGACGATCTCGAGGGCGGAGCGGTTGTGCCCCAGGTGGATGACTTCCGCGCCGGAGTCCTGGAGGATCCGGCGCATCACGTTGATGGCGGCGTCGTGTCCGTCGAAGAGCGACGCCGCCGTGACTACCCGGATGGGCTGAGCGGTACGCGGCGGGGCGGCAGCAAGGCGATCCATCCAGCCTCCTTCACGGCACGATCACCGAGAGCGCCGAGGGGACGACATCCACGCGCACCTTGCCCGTGCGCGATTGATGCACGTCGCCGTCGACCTCGTAACGTACGCGCTCGCCGAACTGCACGGCAAAAGCGCGATGCTGGCGCAGAGAAACCTCCTTCGCGCCCACATGCCTGCCCTTCTCGGCGAGGCTGAACAGCCGGGCCCGTCCCAGCGGCGAGGAATCGGCGATCGCGCACGCGTCCAGCCGCCCATCCTCGAGGTCCGCGTCCGGGGCGATCGGGAATCCGCCCCCGAAGATGCGTCCGTTCGATATGGTGAGGATGAGGTGCCGTCCCTCGGTCCTCCAGCCACCGCCGTCCGACAGGCGCAGCCGCGAACTCCGGTACAGGAACAACTGCTGCAGGGCGGTGACCTTGTACAGGACCGCCCCCCGCAGGAAGCGGGCTCTCAGGCTGGCGTCGATGACGGCGATGTCGAACCCGAAACCCACCAGGTTCAGGAAGTGGCGCGGGGTATCGCGCCAGGCTGTGCCGGATGCCACCTCCGGATAGGGTGCGGGACGCCACCCCGACACCACCCGCCCCACGTCGATACGGCGGGTCCGGCCCGCCGCCAGGGCCGCCACCGCCTCCTCCGGGTCGCCGTAGCTCAGCCCGAGGCTCCTGGCGAAATCGTTTCCGGTTCCCGCAGCCAGCAGGCCCAGCGACACATCCGTGCGCCCGGATGCCACCACGCGGTCGGCCACTTGGCTGCAGGTGCCGTCACCCCCCACGGCCACGATCAGCTCCGCCCCGGCGGCGATTGCCTTGCCCGCGAGTTCGGCTTCCTCGCCCGGCGCCGTGGTCGACGCCCACTCGTAGGCATCGAGGTGCCTGTCGAGCAGCCCACGGTAGAGGGGGATGCGGCGCGCGCCCCGTCCGTGGCCGGAAGCCGGGTTGAAGACGACGAAGGTGCGCACCCCGTCGCTCAGATGTGCTCCAGTTCCTCGAATACCTGGACGCCGTTCCTCATCCACTGCTCGCGAAACGGATAGGTGGCCACCTGGTCCAGGGTCAGCTGGGAGGTCATCGGGTGCTCATGCAGCGTCAGCGACCCCAGCTCCTCCTCGTGCTCGCTGTGCGGCCCCTGCATGTGGATGTCCACCTTGAAGCGGTCGTCGCCATTGACCATGAACGACTGGTAGAGGTGATCGACCTTCGCCGACCGGTGGTCCGCGATCTCGAAATCCAGGACGCGCTGGTCTCCGTCGCGCACCTCCACCCGCATGCGTCCGTCCGAGGGCTGGAGGCTGATGTCGAGATCCTTCATGTAGTGCGGAAGATGCCAGCGCTCGATGGCGTGCTCGCGCGACGCCTCCGTGCTCGTCCCGACGAGGTAGGGGTAGAATGCGGATTTTGCCATACCCTGGCCCGGACTCACCAGGGGCGGGACGATGACCGAAAGCACGATCTCCTGATAGGGTCCGACCATGCTGTCGGTGAAGTCGAAGGCGGTGACCGCAAGGATGCTTGCCTCGTGCTGCACTTCGAGCGGCTGCAGGTGCGGGGGAAGGATGCGGCGGGCATCCGAGGTGGCGATTTCGAAGAAGGCGCTGACCGCCTCCGAATAGTGATACCGGGTCAGGGGCATTTTCCGTATTTCTTGAGAATGGAGACGATGATCTCGGCGCCCTCCTTCAACTCCGCCCGGGTGTGGGATGCCGAGATGGACATGCGGAAGCGCGACTTGTGCTTGCCCACCGCCGGGAAGCGGACGGGGTTGATGTAGACGCCCGCGTGCAGCAGATCCTCCGCGATCTGGAAGATGCCGGCGTCGTCGCGGATCATGATGGAGATCACCTGCGAAGTGGAGTCCCCGACGTCCACGCCCGCCTCGCGCATGAGTGCGTGCATGTAGCGGGCGTTGTCCCACAGCCTCTCG
This sequence comes from BD2-11 clade cluster bacterium bin43, assembly GCA_002238605.1. Lineage (GTDB taxonomy): Bacteria > Gemmatimonadota > Gemmatimonadetes > Longimicrobiales > Gaopeijiaceae > BD2-11. The sequence continues at coordinate 80,613 of MPMR01000001.1, forward strand.
CGGAGCTCCGGTTCGGACCGGGCGATCTCGAGCGCCTTCAGGAGCCCGGCCGTCACCGGGGGCGGAAGCGCGCAGGAGAAGACGCGGGAACGCGCGAAGCCGCGCAGATAGTAGATGAGTTCGGCGGGTCCGGCGACGAACCCTCCCAACCCGCCCAGGCTCTTGGAGAAGGTTCCCAGGTGGATGTCGACCTCGTCGTCGAGACCGAAGTGCTCGGCGACGCCCCGGCCGTTGGGCCCGTAGACGAAGGTGGAGTGCGCCTCGTCGATGAGGAGGCGCGCCCCGTGCTTGCGGCAAACGTCCACGATCGCGGGCAGATCGGCCACGTCCCCGTCCATCGAGTACACACCCTCGACGACCACCAGCTTCTTGCCGCTGAACCCGTTCAGCTTGCGGTCCAGATCCGCCGCGTTGTTGTGCTTGAAGAAGCGGGATGTCGCCTTGGACAGGATCATCCCGTCAACGACGCTCGCGTGGGCCAGCTTGTCCGCCACCACCAGATCGCCCGGGCGCATCAGGCCGGCGATGAGCCCGACGTTGGCGCTGTAGCCGGTCGGGAAGATGAGTGCGGCTTCCTTGCCCTTGAAGGATGCGACCTCGTTGGCGAGGCGCTTGTGCAGGTCCGTGGTGCCGGAGAGCACGGGCGATCCGGAGGCGCCTGCCCCGTACTTGCGCACGGCGTCGCAGATGGCCTCGATCACCTCCGGGCGGTAGGAAAGCCCCAGATAGTTGTAGGACGCGAAGTTGATCAGGCCCTCGAGGTTTTCCCGGGTCTTGGGATCCTCGATCTCGACTCGGGTCGCGGGCGCGGAACCCAGCGGCAACCCGTAGAGGTAGTAGCCCGCCCCGAACTCGGCGTCCTTCCACCACTCCCCGAAGGGCTCCAGAATCCCGAAGGGATCGGTGCCTGCTCCGAAATAGAAGTTGGTGTAATCGTAGTCGCTCAGGCCCCGCAGCGGCGGCCGGTCATCGTCCTGGGGGGTCGAGCCGTGGGAGGCGCCGCGCGCTCCGTCCGAATCGACGGTAGCGAGATCCGTTGCTCCGTCGGCCGCCGCCCGCCGCGTTGACGCCGAAGCGGATTTCCTGCTAGCGTTTCGAATGTCACTCATATGTTTGCCCGATGTTCTTCCGATCGGACCACACCCGCCATTCAGGACACGTCATTGGACCTCCGTGGCGCCTTGACTCTCACCGCGCTCGGCGCGGCGCTACTGGCCTGCGACCTTGTTCAGCGCCTCCTGATCGCACCCATGGCGCGATTGCTGCCGGGGAACCGTGACGCTCTGCTCACGGAGTGGCAGCGCTTCACGGCCCATGTGGTCATCTTCTTCCTTCGCCATATGGGCGGAGTGCGTTTCGGCGAGTTGCCGGACATCCCGTCAACCCGCGGCGTGCTGGTGCTCATGAACCACCAGTCGCTGCTCGACATCCCGCTCGTCGTGGCGTCGATGCGCGGCGTCTACCCCCGCATCGTCACGCGCAGGCGATACGCCCGCGGCGTTCCCCTAATATCCCACATGACAAGGCTGTACCGATACCCCTTGGTCGATGCGAGAGCAACCCTGCGCGGCGAGCTGAAGCGGCTTCGCCGGGAAGCGGCCGCTTCCACGCACCCCCTCGTCATCTACCCGGAGGGAACCCGGAGCAGGACGGGTCGCATCGGCCCCTTCAAGACGCTGGGGCTGGCGACCATTCTGGCGGCGCGCCGCTGGAGCGTGTACGTCGTGGTGGCGGACGGATTGTGGAAGTGGACGCGACTCAGGGACTTCTTCGGAAACCTATCGTTGATGCGCACCCGCGTCGAGTGCCTGGGACCCTTCGAATCGCCGGCGGCGGATGCCGATCTGGATGGGTTCATCATGGAGATGCGGGGCGTCATGATCGGAATGCTCGACGAAATGCGGGGCGTCCCCACGGCGGCGGAGCCCGTATGACGGGCTCGGAGGCGCCCATCGAGCACCTGGTTTCCGGGCTGCGGGAGACCGGCGGCGACGGGCTGCTGGCGGTGCTGGCGTACGGCTCGCGGCTCGTGTCGGCAAGCCCGGACCGGCACAGCGCCTGGGACCTGGTCGTCGTGGTCGAAGACTACCGTGCGTTCTATCGCGCCCTCCACGAAGACGGACACACGGCGCGCAGTGCGACGTTGCTCGCGACCGTGAGCCGCGTGCTGGCTCCGACCGTCATCGCCTTCTGGCCGGCTCCGCCGGACGGACCGCTGGCCAAGTGCCTCGTCCTCTCGCGCGCCGACTTCCAGCGGGAACTGGGGCCGCGCCGCCTCGACCACTTCTGCCTGGGCCGGATGGCGCACCACATCTCGGTGGTGCATGCCCGCGACCCGGACGCGGCCGCGTGGGTCGAGGGGCTGGTGGCCCGCGCACGGCAGATGGTGCTCGACTGGACGCTCCCGTTTCTGGGGGGTTCGTTCTCCGTGGACGATTTCTGCCGGCGCATGCTCGAGATCTCGTACGCCGGAGAGATCCGGCCGGAACGCGGAGGCCGGGCAAGCGCCGTGTACGAGGCCCAGCGGGAGACGCTGCGTGGCATCTACACTCCCATCCTGGAGGCCCAGGTGGCGTCGGGGATGCTCAAGCGGACGAACGGCAAGTACCGCGCGGCTCATCCCGCGTCGCCCGTGGCCCAGCTCAGGCTGAACGCCTACTTCGGCATCAGCAAGGCACGCGCCACCACCCGCTGGGTCAAGCACATGCTCACGTTCGACAGCTGGTTCCCCTACATCGTGCGCAAGGTCGAACGGCGCACCGGGATGACGATCGAGATCACGCCCCTGGAGCGGCGATTCCCCTTCCCGCTCCTGCTCCCCAAGGCGTTGCGGGTGCTGCGGGCACGCGGCCGGGAGCGAAACGGAAGCACAACGACGACGCGGACCGCCGCCGACAGGGCGCACGGACGCCGTACGGCCGGGCCACGCGGCCGGAACCACTCCGGGGGCAAGGTCCCTTGAGACCCGAGCTGACGGTGCTGGTCGCGGTGGCGGGGTTCGCGCTCGCCACCATGCCGATCTTCGCGCTGAGTGCCGCCAACCGTGCGGTGGATGCGCTCGAGTCGACTACCCGGGGCAAGTTCGTTCTCGGATCCTTTGCGCGCCGCTGGTTCTACTGGTTCGTGCGGCCCGTGGAGAAGGCCTCGCTCGCTCTTGGGCTTGCGCCGCTCTTCTACAACCTGCTCGGGGTCGCGTTCGGCGGGGTCGCCGGGTGGTTGTTCGCGTCCGGCCGATATGCCATGGGCGGCTGGTCGCTCCTGCTGAGCGGCGTCGCCGATGCCCTGGACGGGCGCATCGCGCGGGCGCGTGGACTGGCTTCGCCCCGTGGGGCGTTCCTGGACTCGACCCTCGACCGTTTCGCCGAGGTGGCCGCGTTCGTGGGGCTCGCGGTGGCGTTTCGCGGCTCCGGGGCGGCGCTCGCCGTGGTGGCGGCGGCGCTGGGTGGCTCGCTGCTTGTGAGCTACACGCGCGCGCGCGGAGAGAGCCAGGGCGTCCTGTGCACGGCGGGCGTCATGCAGCGCGCCGAACGGCTCCTGCTGATCGGCTTCGGGGCGATCCTGGACGGCACCGGTTCCGCGCTGCTCGGGCGCGACGCGGGCACGGTCCTGCTGGCCGTGCTCACGGTGACCGCGGTGGGCACCATGGCGACCGCCGTCTTCCGCACGGTGTGGATCGCGCGAAGACTGACGTAACGTCAGGGTTTGGGGCGCGGGGGACGCTGCGGTCCAAACAGATGTTCCGGCAATAGTCGCCCCGGCCGAGTCGACCCTGCTCTACGCGCCGCCCCGCCGCACCGGGATCGTCACCGCCTCACCGGGGTCGGGCCGGATCCCCCGCTCGTCCAGCTGCCGGTAGAGGGCAGGCATCTCGTCGGTCACGATCTCGTTCAGCCGCTCGATCAGGGGAGGCACCCTCTCCCAGGCCCGGTCGAGCTGCCAGAGCTGGTCGGCGGTGGGGGGCGTGCTGGATGACTCGATGGCGCCGGCGCCGCGCGCGCCCGCGGCGGCCTGGTTGATGTCGCGCCCGAGTTCGCGCGCTTCCTCGAGCAGGCCGCTCACCTCTTCGCTCAACTCCTCGGGGGTCTCTTCCTGTTCGCGCAGGAGGGAGCTGACCTCCATGAGCTGGGTGGTTACGCGCCCGACGGCCTGGCCGGCCTCGTAGACGGGACCGGCGAGGTCGTAGGCGCTCATCAGCGCCGCCTGGCGGGCCTCCAGGTCCGCGCGGCTCATCTCGACCCGGGGATCCAGGCGGATCGCCACCTGCCGTTCCTGCGTCACGCCGGCGGTCTCCTGCCGCACCGTGTAGGTGCCGGGGAGCACCCGCGGGCCGCGCGCCTGGCCACCCCCGAAGCCTCCGCCGAACTGCTGGGCCGGACCCGAGGGCGTGTAGGGCGGTTCGATCCGGAGATCCCATCTCACCTGCTGAACGCCCGCGGCCGCCGGCCCGGTGAGTTCGCGCACCACCTCGCCGCCGCCGCCAAGGATGGTGATCTTCGCCTGTCCCGACGCGTCTGCGGCGGCCTCCCGGCCACCGCCATCGCCGTCCCCACCGTTTCCGGCCGGCGACGCGGCCACCACACCACCCCCCGCGCCGGCCTCTCCGACGTAATAGCGGATGAGCGCCCCGGCCGGCGGATTGGGCGACACGTACACCCCGGGCGTCCATCCCTGGGGCGTGTAGGGGTTGTACAGGGTGGCCCGCCGCACCGGGAACAGGTGCGCGTCGGCGGCCAGCACCTCCGCGGTCAGGCCCTCCAGGGGAGCGATGTCCTCCATGATGTAGATTCCGCGCCCGTGCGTCCCCAGCACCAGGTCGTTCTCGCGCGGGTGGATCTTGATGTCGTCCACCGGCACCGCGGGCAGACCGTTGGCGAGGGCCATCCACTGCTCCCCGCCGTCCACCGAGAAGAACACCCCCACCTCGTTGCCCACGAAGAGCAGTCCGGCGGTGCGGTGGTGCTCGGTGATCACGTTGACCGAGGTCGCGGGCAGGCCGTCGACGATGCGGCGCCAGCTCTCGCCGTAGTTGTCGCTCGCGTAGACGTGGGCGGCGAAGTCGTTGTTGCGGTGGCCGTCGAAGGTCGCGTAGACGGTGGCGACGTCGTGCGCCGAGGCGACCACCCGGCTCACGTAGGTGCGCTCGGGCAGCCCGGGGATGTTGCGGGTGACGTCCGTCCAGGAAGCGCCGCCGTCCCGCGTCACGTGCACCCTGCCGTCGTCGCTGCCCACGTAGAGGAGCCCCGCGTCGAACGGCGACTCCGAGATCGTCTCCAGGTTGCCGTAGGACGCCTGTCCGTCGTTGGCCGACATCTGCGGCTCCGAGCCGGCCACGCCCATGATCTCCAGCTCGGCACGGTCCATCGCGTGAGTCAGATCGGGGCTGATCTCCTCCCAGGTCATCCCGAGATCGCGCGAGCGGAAGAGCACGTTGCTGCCCACGTAGACGGTGTTCTCGTCGTGCTGCGACAGGAGCACCGGGGTGTCCCAGTTCCAGCGAAGCTCCCTCTCCTCGTCATCTTCCAGGGGACGCCCCACGGGCCGCATGCGGGTGCGCTCCATGGTCACCAGGTCGACGCGCATGAGGTTGCCGCCCTGCGACTCCGAGAACATCACCCGCGGGTTGTCCGGATGCATGACGGTGTAGAAGCCGTCCCCGCCCCCCACGTTGTACCAGTCGCGCGTGCGGATGCCCTGGTTGGACCAGGTGTCGCTCGGGGCGCACCAGGAGCCGTTGTCCTGCAATCCGCCGCACACGTGATAGGGATCGCGCATGTCCACGCCGATCTCGTAGAACTGCGCAAGGGGAATGTTGGTCAGCTGGCGCCATGTGCGCGAGCGGTCCCAGCTGATCGCGATGCCGCCGTCTCCGCCGAGGATGAGATGGTCGGAGTTGGCGGGGTCGATCCACATGGCATGGTGATCGGGATGAACCTCGCTGGCGGCGTCGGGGGTGAAGGTGTTGCCCCCGTCGAGCGACTTGTACAGGCTCGACCCGGCCGTGTAGATGCGCTCGGGGTCGCCGGGATCGACCCAGATCTGGCTGTAATACATGGGCCGGTTGTTGGTCGTGCTGATCTGTTCCCAGGTCTCGCCCCGGTCGGTGGAACGGTAGACGCCGTTGCGCGAGGAGCCGCTCCCGCCGCCGCCGAAGCCCTGCCCGGGCGTGCGCTTGTCGGCCTCCACGATGGCGAACACCAGGTTGCCGTCACCCCGGTAGATGTCCAGCCCGATGCGTCCCATGTCGCCATCGGGGAGCCCGTCCGTGAGCTCCACCCAGGAAGCCCCCCCGTCGGTGGTGCGGTGGATGCCGCTCCCGGGCCCGCCCCCGTTGAAGCCCCACGCGGTGCGCCGGCGCTGGTACATGGCGGCGAACAGGGTCTCGGGATCGTTGGCGTCCATCGCCAGGTCGATGGCCCCCGTGTCCTCGTCCACGAAAAGCACCAGTTCCCAGCTCTCCCCGCCGTCGGTGGTCTTGTAGACGCCCCGCTCCGGGTTGGCGCCCCACAGCCGACCGACCGCCGCCACGTACACGATGGACGGGTCGCGCGGGTGGATGCGAATGCGCGAGATGTGGTGGGTTTCCGCCAACCCCGTGTGCCGCCACGTGCGCCCGGCGTCGGTGGATTTGTAGACGCCGTTCCCCCAGGGCGAGCTCTGGCGGTTCTGCGGCTCCCCGCTTCCGACCCACACCACGTTGGGGTTGGAGGGCGCCACCGTGACGTCCCCGACCGAGGTGGTCGGCTCGTTGTCGAAGACCGGCTCGAAGGTGGTGCCGTGGTTGACGGTCTTCCACACGCCGCCGGTGGCGGTGCCCACGTAGAAGGTCGACGGATCCGACTCCACCACGGCCAGGTCCGAAACACGCCCGCCCATGATGGTCGGACCGATGTTGCGCCACTCCAGGTTGGCGACCGCCGCCTCCACCCGCGCCGCGTCCACCTGCGCAACGGCGCCGGACGGCCAGACCGGCGCAAGCACGGCGACCAGGGCCATCCCCACACGCAACGAACGGCTCTTGAAACTCATGTCGTCTCCCGGTTCTGAATGAGCACTCCGTTGAACTCACATTGTACGTTGCGGGCTTCCGTCGGGGGAGCCTCCGCAGGTAGCGCCCGTCCATCACGGATTCGCACGGGTGGCGAGGTCCGGCGGCACACCGGAACCTGTCCGCCGCGGCCCGGGCCGGCCTCCCGGGGACGCCCCGCCGTTGTTCACATCGGAGCCCACGCACTACACTGTAATCTGCGCCGGAAGCGGGACGCGCGAACCGCGAGAGTCGATCACCACGAAGGCCGGTTTCCGGACGCGAATTCAAGCACGCCAAGCGGGGCGAACCCGATGACGGGATGCCCCCGGGATGATGAGGAGGCTCCGATGAGACACCCCTGGATCCGCAACCCTGCCGGCGCCGCGGCGCTCGCGCTTCTCCTGCTCTCCGCTCCTCCGGCTCATGCCCAGCAAGCGCTCGCGGATGATCCCGGCGTCGCCGAAGCCCTGCATCTGCTGGATATCTGGATGGATGCCGCGCAGGCCTACGGGGGCATCCCCGGCGCCTCCCTCTCCGTCGTGCATGATCAGGAACTGGTGTGGGCGAAGGGATACGGGTACGCGCACCTGGAGGGCGAGGAGCCCGCGAGCCCGTCGACCATGTACTCGATCTGCTCCATCTCCAAGCTCTTCACCGCGGTCGGCGTGCTGCAGCTGCGCGACCAGGGCAAGCTGGGGCTGGACGACGCCGTGGCGAAGCACCTGGACTGGTTCAACATCAAGGACGATTACACCGAGGCGGGACCGGTCGACATCGAGGGGCTGCTCACGCACAGCTCGGGTCTCCCGCGCGAGGCGGGCGTACCGTACTGGACGGGGCCCGACTATCCCTTCCCGACCCCCGAGAAGATCGTCGAGACCCTGCCCACGCAGTCGATGCTCTATCCGCCGCGGACCTATTTCCAGTACTCGAATCTCGCACTCACGCTGGCGGGCGAGATCGTCGCGGAGGCGTCGGGGGAGAGCTACGACGACTATATCCGGGCCAACATCCTGGACCCGCTGGGGATGTCCAGCACCTTCACCGACCTGGAGGACCGCTTCCGCGGCAACCGCCTGGCCACCGGTTACACGGCGCGCGGACGGGACGGCAAGCGACATGTGATCCCGGACTACTGGGTGCGCGGCATCAGCCCGGCCGCCGGGTTCATCTCGACCGTCGAAGACCTCGGGCGCTTCGCCTCCTGGCAGTTCCGCGTACTCGATGGCGATGACGCCCTGCTCGACCGCAACACGCTGCGCGACATGCATCGCGTGCACTGGTCGGAGCCTGACGGGAACACCACCTACGGGCTGGGCTTCTCGGTGTGGAAGTCGGACGGGGACACCTTCGTGGGCCACGGCGGCTCCTGCCCGGGATACCGCAGCCACCTGCTGCTGCGGCCCCAGGACAAGGTCGCCACGGCGTTCATGACCAACGGCCAGGGGGTTAACTCCCGGCAGTTCGCCCAGACCGCTTTCGACATCGTCGCGCCCGCGCTCCGGCGGGCGGCGAAGAAGTCGTCCGGGACTCCGGCAGACGCAGGCATGGTTGCGCCCGATGGCGCCGGCAACGCTTCAGCCGAGAGCCTCGAGCCCTTCACCGGCACCTACCAGCGGCCCCTCGGCGGGGAGAGCGCGGTGCTGATCTGGCAAGGCGACCTGCACGTGCTGTCGCTCCCCACCAATAACCCCCTCAACTCCCTGACCCGGCTCCGCCACATCGAGGACGGCACCTTCCGGCGGGTGCGCGACAACGACGATCTGGGCGAAGCGTTCATCTTCGAAGAGATGCCCGATGGACGCATGCTGATGTGGCGCAACGACAACTACAGCGTCCGCCCGGCGGGGATGTGAGCGCCGCCAGCCCGCATGCCATCCGGGCGCTGACGCGGATGCCAGGGTCCGCCCTGGTGCTGGCGTTCCTGGCCATCCCCGCAACCGGGGACGCCCAGAACGCCAGGCCACGCGACCCCGCCGAGGCCTTCCCGGTCGACCGGGCGATGATTGCGCGCATCCGCGAGGAAGGGCTGAAGCGCTCCCAACTGGCCAACACCCTCTCCTACATGACCGACGTGCTGGGCGGCCGCCTGACCAACTCCGACGCCATGGACCGGGCGCAGCGCTGGGTGGTCGGGGAGATGGAGCGCATCGGGCTGGTAAACGTAGAGCGCGAGCCCTTCATGCCCTACGGCGCGAGCTGGGACAACGAGTACGTCTCGGTCCACATGACCGCCCCCTCCTACCAGCCGCTGGTGGCCTACCCGATCGCCCACACGCCGGGGACCGGCGGACATCTCGAGCTGGACGTGGTCATCGCGGACGTGCGCACGATCAACGACTTGGCCTCCCTGCGGGGCAGGCTGCGCGGCAAGGCCGTGCTCTCCACCCCGCCGCCCGCCATCGACCTGACCCGCTTCGCGACCGGCACCCCGCGCAGGAGCGAGGAGGAGATGCGGCGGCTGGCCGAGGACGTGATTCCCCCCGCACCCGCGCCCGACGACTACTTCTCCCGCCTGTACCCCGACGCACCCGCCAACCCCGACATCCTCACCGCCGCGGAGCGGCTCGCCTTCTACGTGGAGGAGGGGGTGGCGCTGGTGCTCGAGTCCAGCAGCGGCTGGCCGGGAGCCGTGCGCGGCTTCGCCCGGGCCGGTGCCCGCATCGACCGGTGGTCGCGGGATGCGACCCTGGCTTCCGTGCCGGTGGTGGCGGTAACCCCCGAACACTACAACCGCATGTACCGCATCCTGCGGCGTGACATCCCGGTCACGGTGCAGGCAGAGGTGCGCAACCGGCACGGGGAGGGGGTGACCGAAGCCCGCAACGTGCTGGGCGAGATCCGGGGCACCGACCTGGCGGACGAGGTGGTGATGCTGGGCGCCCATTTCGACACCTGGCACGCGAGCCCCAACGCGAGCGACAACACCTCCGGGGTGGCGGTCATGCTCGAAGCCGCGCGCATCCTGAACGCCGTCGGGGCGCGCCCTCGCCGAACCATCCGCGTGGCGCTCTGGTCCGGCGAGGAGCAGGGGCTGTTCGGTTCGAGCGCCTACGTGCGCAAGCACTTCGGCGATCCCGCATTCGGCACCACACCCGAATACGAGACGTTCTCCGTGTACTTCAACCAGGACTACGGCCCCGGCCAGTACCGGGGCGTCTGGCTGCAGGAGAACGAACACGTGCGCCCCATCTTCGAAGCCTGGATGGAGCCCCTGCGCGACATGGGCATGACCACGCTCTCGACCCAGGGCGTCGGGAGCACCGACCACGTCCCCTTCGACGGCGCCGGGCTGCCGGCCTTCCAGTTCCTGCAGGCGCGCGTGGGCGGCACCGGAGGCCATACCAACCTCGACTTCTACGACACCCTGCCCATCGACGAACTCATGAAGAACGCGGTCATCATGGCGTCCTTCGTCTACCATGCGGCCATCGCGGACGCGCGCATCCCGCGAAAGGGGATCGGACGGTAAATCGGCTGATTCAAAAACCGATCTTGAATCAGCCGGCACCCACGTGCTAGCTTGACCGCATGATTCCAAGAGATCTGGCCCCGGAACTCCTCAGGGCCGCCGGCCAGGCGCCTTCCGTCACGCTCACCGGTCCGCGGCAGGGCGGAAAGACGACTCTTCCCCGAGCATCCCTATCGCACTCTGGAGGCCCCCGACGACCGGCGGTTCGCGACAGAGGATCCCCGGGCATTCCTGGCTCAGTTTCCGGAAGGCGCGATCATTGACGAAGTTCAGCGTGTCCCGGATCTGCTCTCCTACCTGCAAGGCATCATCGACGAGAACCCGGCACCCGGACGCTGGATTCTCACCGGTTCCCAGAACCTCTCGCTGCTGGCGTCGGTCAGCCAGTCGCTGGCCGGACGAACCGAAGTGCTGCATCTGTTGCCGCTGACCTGGAACGAGATCCGACGCTTCGATCCGCATCCCGGTTGCGTCGAAGAGGCGCTGTTCTCGGGAGGCTATCCGCGCATCTTCGACCGGCGGCTCGACCCGGTCCGCTGGTTGCGTTCCTACGTCGCCACCTACATCGAGCGCGATGTCCGCACCATCAGCAACGTCGGGGATCTGACGACCTTTCAGCGCTTCGTCGAATTGTGCTCCGGGCGCACCGGCCAGTTGCTCAACTACTCCGGCCTGGCCGGCGACTGCGGAATCTCCCAACCCACCGCCAAGGCGTGGATCAGCATCCTGGAGACAAGCTTCATCGCCTTCCGCCTGCCCGCCTTCCACGCCAACCTGCGAAAGCGGCTCGTCAAGATGCCGAAGCTGTACTTCTACGACACCGGCCTCGCCTGCTGGTTGATGGGCATCCGGGAATCCGGACAGCTTCGATCGCATCCGCTGCGGGGGGCCATTTTCGAGACCTGGGTGGTTTCGGAGATCGTCAAGCAACGTATAAACCGGGGCGAGACCCGGGGGCTTTCCTTCTATCGTGACCGAAGCGGCGCCGAGGTCGACCTGGTCATCGACCAGCCTTCCGGACGCACCCTGCTGGAGGCCAAGTCCACCGGAACGCCGTCCGCGAGCCTGCTCCGTGGGGCCGAGCGGGTGCACGGCCATTTCGGCCGTGGGACAGCGCCCGATGTGGCCGTCGTATACGGAGGCGAAGACCTTCAGGAGCGCACGAGCGGACGACTGATACCGTGGCGGATGCTGGGGAACACAACCTGGTGAGAATCGGCACCGCCGGCGCGTGAAGCAAACCACCCGCAAACCTAGTATGTTGGAAGCCATGAATACCCACCGCATCGTGCTCTTCGCACTCCTCGCCGCCACCCAGGCCTGCTCCGGGGCCGGCCCCGGAGCCGGCCCCGGCGCACCCCCGCCCGCCGCGCGCCCCGACGCAGACCGCATCGCCCGGCTCGAGGCCATCTACCAGGCGCGCGCCGACAGCCTTCTGCTCAACCCGCACGAGGCCGACGTGCATTTCATCACCGGGATGATCGGGCACCACGCCCAGGCGCTGGTCATGGCGGGTTTCGCGCCCGAAAACGGCGCCAGCCCCGCGGTCCAGGTCCTCTGCGCGCGCATCATCAACGCCCAGAGCGACGAGATCGCGATCATGCAGCGCTGGCTGCGCGAACGCGGCCTTCCGGTGCCCGAGATCCACATCGAGGGCAGCACGCTCATGGTCCACGGGCCGGAGCACGCGATGAACATGCCGGGGATGATATCTCCCGAGCAGCTGCGCGAGCTGGAAGCGGCCCGGGGACCGGACTTCGACCGGCTCTTCCTCACCTACATGATCCAGCACCACGAGGGCGCCGTCACCATGGTGCACGATCTCTTCGCCGCCGACGGCGCGGCCCAGGGCGACTTCATCTTCAAGATCGCCTCCGACATCCAGGTCGATCAGGCCACCGAAATCGCCCGCATGGAGCTGATGCTCGCGGAGATGACGACGCCCGGCCCGTGACCTGGAGCAAAGCCCCTCGATGCCGGCCCCGACCTGCCTGCCCGCGCTGACCCGACCCCACCGCCTGTTCTGACCGATACATCCACTCGAAACGAGGAAGTGACATGACCTCTCCGCGATCGACGCGTGACCGCGTCCGGGTCCCCGCGCGCCTCGGTGCGCTCCTCTCCTGCGCGGTGCTGCTGGTGCTCCTGCCGGCCTGCTCCGCCTACCAGTCCCCCGACACCGGCATGGCTCCCGCAGGGCTCGCCCCGCTGCGCGTGAACGCACCGGCTCCGGATCCGCGCGTCGGCCTGGCCCCCGGCCTGTTCGACGCCGGAGAGGCCGCATGGAACCTGCGACTGATCTCGACGACTCCTCCCACGGAGCCCTTCGTCGGCCAGACCAACTCCGACCTGGCCTTCACCGGCGATTACGTCATCCAGGGCAACTACGACGGCATCCAGATCTGGGATATCTCCGATCCGACCAGCCCGGAGTCGGTGGTCACCTACCGGTGCCCGGCGTCGCAGAGCGACGTATCGGTCCACGAGAACCTGCTCTTCGTGTCGGGCGAGGGACTCGGCGGGCGGCTCGACTGCGGCGACGAGGGCGTCCAGGAGGCGGTGAGCCACGACCGGCTGCGCGGCATCCGCATCTTCGACATCACCGACATCACCGCGCCCGAATACGTCGCCAACGTGCAGACCTGCCGCGGCTCGCACACCCACACCGTGCTCGAGCATCCCGGCGACGACGAGAACGTATACATCTACGTTTCGGGCTCTTCCGCGGTACGGCCCGCGGAGGAACTCCCGGGCTGTTCCGATGGGCCGGTCGAGGACAACCCCAACACGGCGCTCTTCCGCATCGAGGTCATCCGGGTGCCCCTGGCGGATCCGGCCAGCGCCGAGATCGTGAGCTCGCCCCGCATTTTCGGGGACCTGGTGGCGCCTCCGACCCATGGCCTGGCGCCCGATGACCTCCTGGAAATCGAGGAAGCGCGCGAGCGCGGCGCCTTCATCATGGAAGGCGCGGGCCAGCCGAGGGTGCTACGCGACCGGCAGGTGGTTCAGCTGCTCGAACAGATCGTGCAGCAGCGGGGCGGCGAAGGTCCCCCGACCGCCGCGGACAGCGCGACCCTGCGGCAGATGCTTCCACAGATGGCAGCGCAAAGGGCCGCCAGAAGCAGCAGCGGGCCGACCCAGTGCCACGACATCACCGTGTACCCCGCCATCGGGCTCGCGGGCGGCGCCTGCGGCGGATACGGCATGCTGATCGACATCAGCAACGCGGAGGCCCCGTTCCGTCTCTCCGAAGTGGCCGACTCCAACTTCTCGTACTGGCACTCGGCGACGTTCAACAACGACGGAACCGCCGTCATGTTCACCGACGAATGGGGCGGCGGCGGATCCCCGAAGTGCCGCGCATCCGACCCGATGGAGTGGGGCGCCAACGCCGTGTTCACCATCGAGGACGGCGACATGGTGTTCCAGAGCTACTACAAGATGCCGGCACCCCAGACGACGCTCGAGAACTGCGTCGCGCACAACGGCTCGCTCATCCCCATTCCGGGCCGCGACATCATGATCCAGGGCTGGTACCAGGGCGGCATCTCGCTCATCGACTGGACCGATCCGGCCAGCCCGGTCGAGATCGCGTTCTTCGATCGCGGACCGGTGGATGCCGAGGTCATGCGGAGCGGCGGCAGCTGGTCGGTCTACTGGTACAACGGCCTGATCGTCAACTCCGAGATCGCGCGCGGGCTCGACATCTTCGAGCTGACCACGAGCGAGGTGATGACGCAGAACGAGATCGACGCGGCCAACTCGGTGCGTCTGACCCAGCTCAACTCCCAGGGCCAGCCCATCTTCGAGTGGCCTGCAACCTACGCGCTGGCTCGTGCGTATCTGGACCAGCTGGAGCGGCACCGCGGGCTGAACGCGGCGCGGATCCGGGAGGCGCGGAGCGAGCTGGCCAGGACCGAGGAGATGGCGTGGCCGGCGCAGGGTGCGGCGCTGCGCTCCCTGGCCGACGCGCTCAGCTCCGATGCCCTCGGAGCGCTGGATCGAGCCAAGGTGGCGAAGCTGGCCGACGCGGTGCGCGACCTGGCAGCCGCGGGCTGAACGGAAACCCGACGGAGGTGCGGTTCGTCCCTGATCAGGGGGCGAACCGCAGCTCCCGTACATCCATTCTCAGATAGAGGAATCGATGACCTGTCTACCATCGACGCGTGACCGCATCCAGACCCCGGCGCGCCCGGGCGCGCTGTTTTCCTGCGCGGCGCTGGTCGTGCTCCTGTCCGCATGCGGCGGTTATTCGCCCCCCGGAACCGGCATGACTCCGGCAAGCCTCGCGCCGCTGAGCGTGAATCCGCCCACACCCGACCCGCGCGTGGGGTTGGCGCCGGGACTCTTTGACGCCGGTGAAGCGATCTGGAACCTGCGCCTGGTCTCGGCCACGCCCCCGACCGAGCCCTTCGTGGGTCAGACCAACTCGGACCTCGCCTTCACCGGCCCGTACGCGATCCAGGGCAACTACGACGGCATCCAGATCTGGGACATCTCCGACCCGGCCAACCCCGAGTCGGTGATCACCTACGTGTGCCCCGCCTCGCAGAGCGACGTCTCCGTCTACGAGCATCTGCTCTTCGTGTCGGGCGAGGGGATGGGCGGGCGGCTCGACTGCAGCGGGGAGGGAATCGAGGAGGCCGTGAGCCACGACCGGCTGCGCGGCATCCGCATCTTCGACATCTCCGACATCACCGCGCCCGAGTACGTCGCCAACGTGCAGACCTGCCGCGGCTCGCACACGCACACCGTGCTCGAGCACCCCGGCGACGACGAGAACGTGTACGTCTACGTGTCCGGCTCCGCTCCGGTCCGGCCCGCCGAGGAGCTTCCGGGCTGCTCCGATGCCCCCCCGGAGGAGGATCCCAACACGGCGCTCTTCCGCATCGAGGTCATCCGCGTGCCCCTCGCCGATCCGGCGAGCGCCGCGGTCGTGAGCTCGCCCCGCATCTTCGAGAACCTGGTGGCGCCGCCGACCCACGGGCCGGCCCCCGATGACCTCGCGCAAATCGAGGAAGCCCGCGAGCGCGGCGCCTTCATCGTCGAAGTCATGGGACAGGAGATGGTCATGCCGGACTTCGCGGTCGAACAGATACTCGGACAGATGTTGGCCGAGCGCGGGGAGGAAGGACCACCCACCGCCGCGGACAGCACGATGTTGCGCGAGATGCTTCCCATGATGATCGCCGCACAGATGCCGGGGAGCGACGACGCCGGCCCGACCCAGTGCCACGACATCACCGTGTACCCGGCCATCGGCCTCGCGGGCGGGGCCTGCGAGGGGTACGGCATGCTGATCGACATCAGTGACCCGGAGAACCCGGTGCGGCTCTCCGAAGTGGCCGACTCCAACTTCTCGTACTGGCACTCGGCGACGTTCAACAACGATGGCACGGCCGTCATGTTCACGGACGAGTGGGGCGGCGGCGGATCGCCCAAGTGCCGTGCCTCGGACCCGGTGGAGTGGGGCGCCAACGCCATCTTCACCGTCGAGGACGGGGAGATGGTATTCCAGAGCTACTACAAGCTGCCCGCGCCGCAGACGCCGCAGGAGAACTGCGTCGCGCACAATGGTTCGCTCATCCCGATCCCCGGCCGCGACATCATGATCCAGGGCTGGTACCAGGGGGGTATTTCCCTGATCGACTGGACGGATCCCACCAACCCGGTCGAGATCGCCTACTTCGACCGCGGGCCCGTCGACGGCGAGGTGATGCGGATGGGCGGCAGCTGGTCGGTCTACTGGTACAACGGCGTGATCGTCAACTCCGAGATCGCGCGCGGGCTGGACATCCTCGAGCTCGTTCCCAGCGACGTGATGACCCGGAACGAGATCGACGCGGCCAACGCCGTTCAGCTGACCCATCTCAATTCCCAGGGCCAGCCCATCTTCGAGTGGCCGGCGACCTTCTCGCTGGCCCGGGCCTACCTGGACCAGCTGGAGCGGCATCGGGGTCTGGACGCTGCCCGAATCGCGTCGGCGCGCGGCGAGCTGGACGCCGCCGAGGGCATGATGGGGTCGGGGCGCGCCTCGGCGCTGCGCTCTCTGGCGGATGCGCTGGATGGCGACGCCGGCAGAGCGCTCGATTCCGCGAAGCTAGAGAAGCTGGCGGAGGCCGTGCGGGAGCTGGCCGACGCGGGTTAGTGGAGTGACGTCAGGTCGGGCGCCTGGTGCCTGACCGGGATCCCGCGGAAAGTTACGGCCCGTCCCCATCGGGGGGCGGGCCGTGTTTCCCATGGCCAGCGGCGGAACGCCGTGTCACCGGACCTCCACCGACAAGGGCTCCGCAGGATTGAGCCCATTCTCCAGCAATGTCTCGATGAAGAGACGTTTTGCGGCCTGCAGGTTGCGCCGCGCTTCCCGGGGAGTGTCTCCGTGACTCTCGCACCCGGGCAGCTCGACTACGCGCGCCAGGTAGCACCGGGTGCCGTCCGTACAATCCTCAAGGCTGACCTCTTCCCTGTAGGGGAGTCCTGCGTAGTACTCAACGTTTTTCATGGCGGATGTCCCCACTCACCTGTTCAAGATCTTCGATGAGCCTCAGTGCAGTCCGAACATAGCCCGCAGGTAACGACCTGTGACGCGCTACGGTCGCGACGAGTCGCGGATGGTCAGGGTGCCAATATACACTATGCCTGCCTCCTTCGCGCCTCTTGAAGCTGTAGCTCGCCCGAATCTCCGGGCGACAGGATGGAAGAATGACGCGTTCCATGCCCTCCATATCTTGCCGCACGCGTGCGCGCGCCGTACTAGTCAATTGGATGCAAGGCTCTTCGCGTCGCTGGAAATCGGTGGCGGGAGGGAAGCCGCTCACTCTGGCCGGAGGTCGAGATGGTGGAAGTTGATCGCAAAACCTTCCTCGCAAGCCTTCCCGCGGGTGCTCTCGCCGTCATGTCTCACGAGGACAAGGCGGAGGCGCTCGAGCACTACATGGAAGACGAGCTGGACGACAGGATCGCCGCACGGCGAGGGGAGGCGGACGGAGAAGCCGGCTCCATCATCACCCTCGATGAGCTGGAGCAGGAGGGACCCCGGGCGCCGCGCGGCACCGGGCGGCTCTTCCAGCCGACGGAAGACGAATTCGCGCCGATGCCGGACGCCCCGACGCTGCTCGACTTCTTCCGGCTGCGCTTCGCGCCCGCGAACCACGTCCTGCAGAGCGCCACGCACGCGCTCACCACGGGACAGCCCGAGCGGACGATCTTCGCGTGCCTGATGCACGACGTGGTGCTCAACCTGATCAAGGGCGACCACGGCTGGTGGGGCGCCCAGCTGATCGAGCCCTACGTGGACGAGCGCATCTCCTGGGGCATCCGCTACCACGGGCCGCTGCGCTTCTATGCCGATGACGAGTTCGGCTACGAGTATCCGGAGATGTACAATCGCATCTTCGGGCACGACTACGTGCCGGAGCCCTACATCAAACAGGCCTACGAGTTCGCGCGCGGCCACCGCTACTACGCGGAGGCGCGGCTGATCACGGTGAACGACACCTACGCGTTCCAGGACAACATGGACGTCGACATCGAGGTGTTCACCGACATCATCGGGCGCCAGTTCAAGCAGCCGAAGGAAGGGCTGGGCTACGACAACAGCCCGGTCGCGCACATGTGGCGCACGATGGCGAACCCGAACAGGCCGCTGTAGAGGCAAGAACTTCTCAAAGGGAGCCGGGACGAGTTCGGAGTGTTGCACTCGGACCGGCGGCGAGGTTCCGAGCCGGATCGAGGCTCGCCGGAACCTGGAGCGCGCGTCGAGACCCGCGGGCTCGGCCTGATCGGCCGGGTTCGCGGGCTTGCCATTTGCCGGCGACGGATGTGCGTGGCCCCGGTTGGTCCTCCGGTCCCGGATCAGCCCGGCTCTTCCCGGGGGACGGGTGTCCATGCCGGGATCCTGACAATTCCCTTGCACCCGGATCGTTGAGCGCGGCTGCCTG
This sequence comes from BD2-11 clade cluster bacterium bin43, assembly GCA_002238605.1. Lineage (GTDB taxonomy): Bacteria > Gemmatimonadota > Gemmatimonadetes > Longimicrobiales > Gaopeijiaceae > BD2-11. Next base: position 99,052 of record MPMR01000001.1, read on the forward strand.
ACCGGTACCTTCAGAGTATGGTAAAGGACCGCATGATGACCCGCCGGCGTCGGATGGTCACGTGTGACGAGTGTGCGTTTGCCGACATTGGTGTTGGCGGGGATGGGGGGCAGTCAGGTGGATGAGAAGGCAAGGCAGGAACGGATCGGAGCCCGGCACCGACGCACCGTCGGGGGCTTGGCTCCGAGTTTTCTTGTGATGGCTCTGTGCTCGCTGGCGATGGTTCGGCCCCTCCCGGCATTGGCCGCGCCCCTGCCACACAGCCCTGCGGCATCGAGCGCCCCGGCCGCGCCGCTGCAGGCGCCGCAGGAGTACCGGGTGCGGGGCGTCGTGACCGACTCGTCGGGCGCGGCGTTGCACAACGCCATGGTGGTGGCGCTTGCGAGGCAGGACTCGGTGCTGGTCGAGTACACGCTCAGCTCCCAGGACGGCCGCTTCACCATCGAGGGCCTGCCGGCGGGCGGCTACATCCTCCAGGTCACGCTGATCGGTTACGGGACGCTGCGCCGCGACTTCGACATCGCCAACACCGATATCGATGCCGGCGGCATCGCGCTCTCGTCCACGGCGCTGGAGATGGACTCGGTGGTCGTCAGCGTGGAGCACGTCCCCTTCGTGAATCAGCGCGACACCTTCAGCTACAACGTGCAGGCGTTTCCAACGCCGCCCAACGCGACCGTCGAGGAGCTGTTGCGGCGGCTTCCCGGGATCGATGTCGACGCCGACGGGTCGATCACGGCACAGGGCGAAGCGGTCGCGAAGATCCTCGTGGACGGCAAGGAGTTCTTCGGCGACGATCCGACGGTCGCGTTGGAGAATCTGCCCGCGGACGCCATCGAGCAGATCGCCGTGTACGACAAGGAATCGGACATGGCCGAGTTTACCGGCATCCCCGACGGCGAAGAGGAACGCACGATCAACCTGAAGCTCAGGGAAGAGGCGAGAAGCGGCTATTTCGGGCGCGCCCGGGGCGACATCGGGGGCGACGGCGGCAGCCGGGCCCGGCTTACCGCGCCCGTGGGCAGCGAAGCGAGGTACAACGGTTCGCTTTCCCTGAACCGCTTCTCGCCCACCGTCCAGCTGGCGCTGACCGCAAACGCGAACAACGTGAACCAGGGACGCTCCCGCGGTGGCTTCCCGAATCTCGCCGCCGGCATGCCGGGTGGAGGCGGCGGGAGGTCGAGCGACGGTCTTACCGAAACGATGAGCCTCGGGGTCAACGGAAGCCGGGAATACAGCGAAGAGACCTGGCTGCGGGGCAGCTACACCATCAGGCAGCTGGACAACCTCCAGGACCGGAGCCTGCAGCAGCGGGCCCTGTTCGGATCGGATGTCGCGTCGCTGGTCGACCAGACGAGCAAACAGGAAGCCGGCAACGTGAGTCATCGCCTGGACCTGAACGGGCAGGTCGAATTCTCGGAAGGGCATGGGCTGCGGCTGCGCATGAGAGGAAATGCGCGCGGGTCCTCGCTCACCTCGTTCGCCAATCGGCAAACGCACACCCTCGGCGGGGACATGCTCAATTCCGCCACCACCGCCTACGGGGTGAACGGGGACGAACTGGGCGGGGACGGTCGGCTCACCTGGCGCAAGCGCCTGAACGAGGAGGGCCGCAGCCTCGTCGCGGAACTGACGAGCGACCTCGAGGATTCCGACCTCTCCGCCGACCTGTCTTCGCTGGTTACGGGAGAGAGGCTCACCAGGGACGCCGGAGAGGATGTCGACGATGTGCGCGAGATCCTTCAGGAGCAGTCGCGCGTGGGGTGGACCCGCAGCAATTCGGCGCGCCTCTCGCTGACCCAGCCGCTCGCGGAAGGCCACACCATCGAGCTGTTCGGCCAGCGTAACGCGACCCACCAGGACCGCAACAATGCGGTCTACGATCGCGTCGACGGCACTCTGGTTCACAACCCCGGGATGAGCTCGGGATTCGAACGAGCCTACACCTATCTCCAGGGCGGCACCCGCTACAGCCGCAACACCGAGAGCTCCTGGCTCACGCTCGGGATTCGCGTGCAGAGATCCAACCTCGACGGCGTCATCCTGGGCCGGAACGAGTCCATCGCCAACGGCTACACGCACCTGCTCGGCAACGCGCGGCTGAAGAAGGAGATCAAGGAAGGGCAGACCCTCCAGGTCCGCTACGAAGGCTCGAGTCGCGAGCCGTCGCTGACGCAGCTCCAGCCCTACGCCGACAACACCGATCCCCTCAACGTCTACTCCGGGAACCCGGATCTGCGACCGGAATACCGGCACCGGGTCAACGCCGACTACCGACTGTTCGACGAGGTGACCTTCATCAACCTCCGCACCTTCGCCCGCTTCACCTACACCGACGACAACATCTCGACATCGCGGGTTTTCGACGAGCGCGGCTTTCAGACGCGGATGCCGGTCAACACCAGCGGCGAGTGGTCCGGCAACATGGGAGCCAACTTCGACACGCCGGTCCGGAGGCTGGGCATCGACGTGGAGCTCGAATACGAGGTCTCCTATTCGGAGGGGACGGAACTCGTGAACCACGCGGCCAACGAGAGCCGCATCCTGCGCAACTCGCTCGAGATCGGGGTGGACAACCGGGAGAAGGACCGGCTGGACGTGCGCGCTTCGGTCAGCTTCAACTTCAACAACGTCGCGTACTCGCTGAACCAGGAGCTCGACCGCGGCTACGTCAACAGTCAGTACCGCGCGGAAGCTACCTGGCACATCGGTGACGCCTGGACCCTGGAATCGGATTTCCGCCACCGGGTCTTCGACCAGGGCCTCTTCGGGGAGGCGCGCAACGTCGCGCGCTGGGATGCCGCCATTTCCCGGCGGGTGCTCGAGGAACGCGCCGAGATCGAACTGCGAGCCTACGACCTCCTGAACCAGAACCAGGGCGTCGCCATCACCAATTCGGCGAACTACATCGAGGAGTCGCGGACGGACGCGCTCGGGCAGTACTTCATGCTGAGGGTGATGTACCGGCTGGGAACGCCGATGAACCGTAGGGGGTCGAGGAGAGGGCGGTAGTTGGTCCGCGGGTGAACCGCGCGAGCAGGCGCGGGGCTGGCTGGGTCACGGATTACGTAATTTACGTATTTTATGTAATCTGCTCGATCCAGCGCCGAGGCATCGCCGTTCAAATGCCGGGGGGAGAGTTCACCTGCGGGCTGGCGGTGCATTGGAGATGGCCAGCCGCACTGGGCGCGGCGCCCCTGGCACGGTCGAGGTCGCGGTTCACGGAAACCCACGCTGTCCGCGTTGCGTGCTCTGCGCGCATGGCATAGCCTTGCGGAAGTTTCAGTCTCGTCACGTCCGAGGGTCCTCGTGCATGGCGGCCCGCACCCATTGAAGACGCAGCGCACACCACGTCACACGGAGCAAGAGCGCAAATGCGAGCAATCCGAGTCCTGGCCCTGGTCCTGATGACGGCAGGAGCTCCCTTGTGGGTGGCGACCTGCGGCGGTGACGGCGGTACGGAACCGACCCCTACCACCCCTCCCACGCCTCCCCCACCCCCGCCACCCGCGAATCGCGCGCCGACCGCCACGGGCAGCATAGATGCCCAGACGGTCGTCGCCGGGGAGAGCGTTTCGGTCAATGTGGCCGGAACCTTCACCGACCCGGACGGCAACACGCTGTCCTTCTCGGCGGCGAGCTCCGACGACGCGGTCGCCACAGCCTCGGTTTCGGGGAGCAACGTGACCATCAACGGCGTCGCGGCAGGAACCGCGACCGTGACCGTGACGGCAAGCGACCCGGGCGGACTGTCCGCGACCCAGAGCATCAGCGTGACGGTCGAAGCCGTCAACCAGGCGCCCGTGGGAGAGGGCATCATCGACGACCAGGGTATGGTCGTGGGCGATGAGGTTACCGTGGACGTGACCGACAACTTCAGCGACCCGGACGACGACGAACTGACCTACGCCGCCACCAGCTCGGATACGGCCGTGGCGACCGTCGCGACCGAGGGTGCGATGGTGACCATCACGGCCGTGGCCGCGGGAAGCGCCACCGTAACCGTGACCGCCACCGATCCCGGCGAGCTCTCGGCCAGCCAGGAGTTCGGCGTGACCGTCGAGGAATCCAACGAGGCACCCGTGGCGGAAGGCGCCATCGACGACGTGACCGTGGTCGCGGGCAGCGAGGCGACGGTGGACGTGACGGACAACTTCAGCGATCCGGACGGTGACGACCTGACCTACGCCGCGACCAGCTCGGATGAGGCGGTGGCAACCGTCTCCACCGAGGGTGCCGTGGTGACCGTCATGGGCATCGCGCCGGGCGACGCCACCGTGACCGTGACCGCCTCGGACGCGGGCATGCTTTCGGCCAGCCTGGAGTTCGGCGTGACCGTCACGCCGCCCCCGGTGCCACCCGAGATCACCGACACGATCCCGACCCACGACATGATCGTGGACAGCATGGTGGTGCTCGACGTGTCGTCGTACTTCGAGGACGCCGAGCTGACCTACATGGTGACGACCTCGGACGAGATGGTGGCGTCGGCGTCCGTGGACGGCAGCACGGTGACCACGACGGGCACGGGCGCCGTCGAGGACAGCATCAGCGTGGCGATGCTGGCGGTGACAGCTACGAACGAGGACGGGTTGTCGGTCACGCAGGACTCGATCATGGTGCGAGTGCACCAGGAGGCGTATGCGAGTTTGGCGGGGATTACGGTGACGGAGGACGGGGTTCTCATGGCGGAACTCGTCCCGGGCTCGCCCATCGCGCTTGGCTTTTGCCTCCAAGTCAACAACTTCCCTGTCGGCGGTCAGGCCTTCACCGTGATCTGGTCGGAGTGGCAGCGTGCGGTGGGCGGTGGATGGGTCGTCGCGCAAGACAACAACAAGGCCCACCGAGGCGGTACAACCCACGACCCGAGTAATCCAGGGGGCTCGGTCTGCCCGATCAACATCGACGAGGACGGGTTCCCGCCGGGCACATACCGCCTGGTCGGCCATGTGGTGCTTGGAGAGGATTCCGGGTACTACGCGACCGACACCTTCGAGAAGCAGCCGTAGCCCAGATGTGACCGCTCCCGGTCCTGCCGGATCTTTCTGACGCGCCACAGGTCGCGTTTCGGCGCCCCCGCTCGTTGAAGAGACAGGGGCGCCGAAGCGTGGGATCCTGCAAGACGGTCGACCGCGGGCCGCGGGGGCCGCTTCATCCTCGTCAGGCTCCGGCTCGAGCCGAGCCCGTCGAGCCAAGCCTCAGTCGCTCACCGGCGGCGGATCCTCTTCCTCCTCCTCTTCCGGCGGCCGCGGGCGGCTCATGCGCAGCGTGACTCCGCCGAATCGGATCGCAAGCAGTCGGATCGGGCGCACGAGGCCGATGACGGTCGGTGCGCGTCGAGAAGAAGCGGGGCCCAATCCGGGGCCGGTTCTCTGGCACGTTGGCATGTGTCGCGGCGGCACCCGAGATCAGCATCGAGACGCCGGCTTGGCGCACCGAGGTCCCTGCCCGGTTACCGCACACGCAGCGCCCACACGGAGATGTGATCGGGCAACCGTCCTCCGCCCGGCGACGTGACCTTGATGCTGGTCGGGCTGAGCGCGCCGGCTGGGGTCCAGTGGAAGTACAGGGACGAGCCCGCCCGCACACGGCGACCGGTTAGGCGAGGGGTGCGGGAGGAGGAGGGGTAGGGTTGGAGACGCCCGTTCTCCCGATCATTGGTGAAGATGTCGTGCAGATCCCAGGTGGTCATGCCGAATGCTTCCCAGCCTTGCAGATCGAGCCAAAGGGTGATGTAGAAATCGGCGAGAATCAGCTCGGGTCGCCAGGATCCCTGAGGGCTGACATCGACCAGGGATGCGAAGCCCCGTGTTGGGGATTGTGTGAGGCGCTGCAGCAGCGCGCGCTCACCTCCGGGGTAATCGCCGCCCCAGCGGTCCATGGCGTAGCGAAGGACGATGGAGGGGATCCCGTAGACTTCTCGACCCTCCAGCAGGCAGGGGCCCGAGTTTCCTTCGTCTGGCTTGCCGACCCAACTGCACTCCTCTGGAGCACCGGAGATTCTTCGAGTGCCATCGCCCCGATGGTCCCATCCGAAGAACAGAGCCATATCGACATACCAGCCCCCGTACCAATGGCGCCTCTCGTCCCATGGGGAAAACGCACTCCAGTCGAGTTCCTGGCCGGAGCCGTGTCCGAAGAGACGATAGCCGACGAGTTGCTCCGCGAGGGTGGCGCCCCCTTCCAATTCCCAAGTAGTCAGACCGGAACCACGATAGATCGCACCAAACTGAATGATGTGCGTGACTTCGTGGGCGATCAGTGCAGGGTAGGATTCAAGCACATCCTGCTTGGTAAGCGCGTCCCCGACGGCGCCTCGCGGGTCTGGCACCTTTCCGTAGAAGATCTCTGCCTGATTGCTTGTCGGGCAGTGCTGGCGTGAAAGGAGGTCACGCCCCCAAACCCAACCGCCGAGATTCTCAACCCGATTCACCTCCTTCGTCATCAGCACCAGGAACCGGCCGTTGCCATCCACATCGGATAGGCCGCCGAAGTAATCGTCGTGAACGCCCTTGATGTTGGTCGAATAGAAGGCATCCAGATTGGCCAGCTCGGTGTCCGTGAAGGTTTCGGCGGGATTGTCGAGGTCGTCCAGCCAGATCGAACTGTTGCCTACTAGGCGCACCAGAGCGCGCACCTGCCCGGCACTGCTGCATGTTACTTCATGGTCCGCATATAGCGTCAGCGTATCCCCCACCTGCAGATCGCGCCGCGCATCCGCGAGCGCGGGGCGAGTCGCCCGCCCCAGCCTCCGCAGCAGCGCCTCACTCCGCGCCATGATCTCGTTGTGTGCTCTCGCCCGCCGCGTCCGCAGGGTGTCGTCGGCGAGCGGCCATTCGTCAGGGTTGCTGCCCATCGAGGCTGCCGCCATCGAAAAAGTTGGCCCCCGGTTGAACGCCGCCGCTGACCCGAACGGTCCTTGAGCCAAAACCGACATCGCAGTCCGACTCGTTTCGTCGCTCTCCCCTTTCTCCGCCGCGACGATGATGCGACCGCCGTCCGCTCCCACGACGGTTGCGTCACCCGGAGTGCCGGTAAGTGCAACCGGGGTAAGGGAGGCGGCATCTTCCGACGTGGATACCACCCCGATCAGGTATTCACCGCCCGCCACATCGGCTGGCAGGTAGACACAGCCGTTTCCGGCATATGTCGACCGATACCATCCAGGCTCCAACGCCATGTCTTCCTTACTGCGCGGCGTCACCCCAACGGTCCGCGCGTCGCTCTCGCCCCCAACCGCCACCCGCAGTTCCTCCCTTCGCGGCGGTAGGCAGTCGGCCTGTGGTACCGTGATGGTCAGGCTGTTCCCGGTCGCGGCGGTCACCCGCGCGCCACGACCGCCCACGGACACTTGGTTCTGCCCGGCGGTGGCCGAGAACCCAGAGCCTGTGATCCTCGCGGACGCGCCCTCGACCAGCACGCCCGGCTCGACGCCCGAGATCACCACTTCCCCCTGCGTCCGCGTCTGCACCGTCACCCGGAAGCTCAACTGGGCGCTCAAGCCTCCGGGGTCGCTGGCAGTCACCGTCACGACCGCCGATCCGGCCGAGACCGCACCGATGCCGAATTCGCCACCCGACACCAGGGCCAGGACAACTGCAGCGTTGGAGCTGCCCGCCGCGTAGGTCAGCGCATCGCCATTCGGGTCGCGGAAGTGGCTGCTTCCCCGCCAAGTGCGCGCTTCATCGACGGTCAGGCTCAGATCGGGAATGGTCGACACAACTTCGGGAGCGTCATTGGCCGCCCGCACCGTCACGGAGAAACGCTGCTGTGCCGTCAGCCCGCCCGGATCCGTGGCCGTGACGGTGATGCTCGCGGTCCCGACCGCCACTCCCGTCAGCGTCACCGTAGCGCCAGCAACCGCGGCGGTCGCGACACCGCTGTTGGAACTCGCCGCGGCGTAGCTCAGCGTCTGTCCGTCGGGATCGTTGAAGAACGGCGACACCTCGAGGGTGCCCGCCTGCCCGGGCTCCACCGACTGCCCGGGGATGCTGCCGATCGCAATCGGTTCCCGATTAGGCACTGTGACAGCGAACATCTGTTGAACCGCCATCCCTGCAGGATCGGTAACCGTAACCGTCACCCTCGTGCTACCGGGCGCCCGCCCGGTGATCGTCAGGGTGCTGCCGACCGATTCAACGGAGGCCACCCCGGCGTTGGCGCTGGCCGCGGTGAAGGTCAGGGCATCTCCGTCCGGGTCGGTGAAGTAGCGCGCCAGGTCGAACTCCAGGGTATTCCCGGCAAGGAGGGTCCTGAATGGGATGGTGTCGAGAACAGTCGGTGCCCGATTCGGTACCGTGACCGCGATGTCCTGCTCCGCAGACAACCCATCGGGATCGCGAGCGGTCACCGTAACCGTGGACATCCCCTGGGTGATCGCCGTCAGCGAAACCACGCTCCCGGACACCGATGCCGAGACTGCCGTCGCGTCCGAGTTCGCCACCGAATAGCTCAGCGCGTCCCCGTCCGGGTCATTGAAGTACGCCGATACATCCACGGAAGCTGTGTCCCCGACAAAGACGGATTGTGCCGGGACAGCATCCACCGCGACCGGGGCCTGATTGGGCACGGTGACGGTAAACGTCAGCTGTGCCGACATGCCGCCTGAGTCTTGGGCTGTAACCGTTACGGTCGCCACGCCCCGTGCGGCCGCGGTCACTGTCACCACGCTCCCGGACACCGTGACGGACGCGGTCGCGGCATTCGAACTCGCCGCCGTGAAGGTCAACGCGTCTCCGTCCGGATCGGTGAAGTAGCTGGCCACGTTCACCATGACCGTCTGCCCTGCGGTTACCGTTTGAGGCGAGATCGAGCCGCTTGCCAAAGGTCCCCGGTTCGGAGCTGGCGCGGGAGCGGGTCCCGTCCCGGCATCGCCGCAGGCCGCCGCTGAAAGGACGATCAGTGCGATGCCGCCGAGTAGGAAACTGCGTTGCGGAAAAGATTTGCTCACGGATGTGCTTCGAGCGCGAGAGAAAGTCCAGATGCCATATGGTCCGGGTCGTCCGGCAGGAGACATTTTCTTCCTGATGTTCAGGCTCATGGACTGGCGGGGACGCGCCAGCATATTCCCCTGACAACCAACATGCAATTGTCCCGTCGGCCATCGCGCCTCAATCACTCACCGGCGGCGGATCCTCTTCCTCCTCCTCTTCCGGCGGCCGCGGGCGATTCATGCGCAGCGTGACCCCTCCGAAGAAGGTGGAGCCCGAGCGCTCGACCTTGTGGTCGCCCTCGTACAGGTAGTCGAGGATGGCCTGGTCCCACGAGAGCCCTGCCTTCGCGACCAGCTCCATCCATGGTCCGTAGGCGGTCTCGTCGGGAGCCTCGGTGGTGCCGCTCCAGATGGTGACCCGCGGGTTGTAGCCGCCCCCGCCCCCTCCCGATGATCCCTTGAGGGGCATCTGGATCAGGACGCTGTCGGTCATGGGCAGGCGGAAGACGTCCGTGTCGAAGTCGGCGCCGTAGCGCTGGTAGCGGGCGTAGGTGCGCTGGTTCATCTCGAAGACATCGCGGTTCGAATTGATGCCCTGCGTGATGTAGTCGCGCAGCTGGAAGGCGGCGTCCCGGTGCCGCGGGAACTCCGGGTTGTCGATGTAGCCGAATCCCGGCATGAACCAGCCCTTGTTGAATCCCCAGTTGCGCTCGGTTACGCGCCCGCGGCGCACGAGCCCCGTGTATTCCGAGAAGAGCTGCACCACCTGGTGCGAGGGATAGCCGTGCGGGTTCAGGAAGATGTCGGGCAGCCACGCCTCCCAGAGCCGGCCGCGCACCTTCGATTCCGGGTAGATGGGATGGTCGTCGCCCGAGCCCGAACTGACGTCGATGCCGAGCGAACCCAGGTAGCCGGCGTGCAGGATGTAGTCGGGGGTGGAGCGGTACAGGTCGTACGCCAACTGCGCGCCATCGGGGTTGGTGAAGGGGTGGATGATGACGTTCACGCGGTCCAGCTTCGGGCGCTGCTCCGGGTCGGTGAGGAGCAGCTCGGCGTGGCGCAGCACGTGGCTGGTGGAGGACACCTCGTTGGCGTGCTGGCGCGCGGAATAGATGACGGTCGGCTTGTACGTGGTGGCCTTGGCGCGCGACCAGTGTGAGGCGGTGATCGCCGGCATCAGGTCCATCGCCCAAGTGGTCTTGCTCAGGTAGGACTCACCGACCTGGTAGACGTGCGCCTCCTCGAAGGTCGCCCCCATCTGCGCCAGGATGCGATGGCCCTCCGGCGGCGGCATGGGCGTATCCCACTGGACGAGGCGCTCGCCCGAGTAGCTCCAGCCCTCGGGGAGGAGCGCGCGCCAGTCCGGTAGCGGGGCGGGCGTGCCATTGGCCGCAAGATGGATGGTGCGGCGGGACTCGGGGTCCTCTTCATGCGTCCATTCGGCGTGCACCTCCAGCGATCCCAGACCCGGGAACGCCAGCGCCGATCCGTACATGCCGCGGTCGCGCATGGCCTCGATGTGCCCGAGGGTCGCCTCGACCTGCTCGGCCGAGAGCATGCGCTCGTCGACCTGCAGGGGCTGGGCGTAGGCGAGCAGACTGTCGCGCATGTCGGCTTCGGTGTCGACGCGCACGCGCAAGGCGAGGTGCGAGAGGCCGGGCGTGCCCTCGCGCACGTGTGCTTCGCGCGCGGAGGGGCGCTCCATGGTGATGCGCGGGATGTCCAGGCGCACCTCGCCGGTCTCGCCGGAGCGGTCGCGATATCGGACGACCACCGCAGGCCGCGAGGTGGCGAACCCCGAGAGGGAGATGTTGGCGGTTCCCGCCGTACCGTCCGATTTGGCCGTCATCAAGGGGATGACGCGGCCGGGGAAGGTGAGCCCCTGCCCTCGCGAGTTGCGGCCGATCAGGTCGAAGAACTCGATGGTGCCGAAATACACCTCCTCGTGGAGGGCATCCATGGTGGAGTGGATCTCGTTGTCGATCTCCAGGCGGTAGTCGGGCTCGCTCAGCTGGACCTCGGCCACCAGCTCACCGAAGAACGGGGCATCCGCGTTTCCGCCCCGCGGGATGCCCTCGTGGCGCTCCATGACGTAGTCGTAGACGGCCGGCAGGATGGTCTCCTGGTAGTAGTCCCAGAACGCCTCCGGGTCGGTGACGATGCGTTCGTCCGCCAGGACGCGGTCCGCGGTGCGCGCCTCGATCCAGCCGGTGGTGACGCGCACGTGCTCGTAGTCGCGGAAGCGGTCGACGTACGGGCGCATCACCCACTTGGGGTCGAAGGTCTCGGTGAGGAATACATCGCCGGACGGATCGGTCACTTCGACTTCGTAGGTCGGGCCCTCCAGCACCTCCTCGAAGCGGATCCGTTCCAGGTCGATGCCCAGGTCGCGCGCCAGCACTTCGTCGATGGGGAAGATCTCGTGCAGCCAGCGCACCGGCGTGTGGATGGCCTGCTGGGGCCACTCCTCGGGCGGGTCGTTGCGCCGGAAACGGATGAGGATTTCGCCGATTTCGGCGCCCTCCAGTTGCGGGCGCACGCCCTCGTACAGCCAGTAGTAGCCCTGTTTGAAGGCCGAGCGTACTTCGACGACGGTCGCTTCCGGGTCGGCGCCGCGCTCGAGGAGGGCGCTCCGCACCTCTTCCTCCAGCCGGCGGCGCGCCTCCGGCGGCTCGCTCAGGCGGGCGTGGACGGTGACCGGCTCCCCGGATGCGACGGCCGGGAGCACGTCTTCGTCGACGATGGCGCGGAAGCGCTCCACCTCGGAGGGCAGCGTGATGGACTCGGAGAAGATGGAGGCTGCGTTCTGCACGTCGCGGTCGTCGACCGTCACGTTAATCTCGCCGGCGCCCAGCGCGGCCGCGCGCTCGCGGACGAGGTCGGCGAGGCCGGGATCGGGCTTCTCCACGGAGATCAGCACTTCGGCGGCGGCCAGGTCGCGGCCGGCGAGATCTGCCAGGATGCGGTCGAGCTTGTAGAGGCCGATGGCCGCCTGACCCGCGGGGGAGCGGCCGGAGAGCGCACTCCAGAGTGCCTGCTCCACATCGTCGAGGGTGGGGCGGTCGTCGCCCCGGGCATCCAGGTGGGGGAGGGTGAGGGCGAGGTGGTCGAGGGCGCGGCGCGCTCCCGCAGGGTCCCCACCGGTCACCACCAGCGAAGGCTTGCTGCCGAAGGCGTCGGGCACGAGCTGGATGAGTCCCTCCCCGGGCTGGAGGGCGGCAAGGTCGACCCTGCCGCTGTCGGCGAGCTGCTCCGTGAGCGGGTTGTCGGTGCCGGCCAGCACCAGGGTGGGACGGGAGGCGGGGCGGTCCAGGCCGGCGGCGGGCTCCACCAGCGGCACCACCAGCCCGGTCGCCTCCAGCCCGAGGCGGGCGGCAAGGTCGGGCAGCGCCTCCACCGCGGCCGCGCCCGGGGCGAGCAGGGCGTCGATCCGGTCGGGGATCTCGTTGTTGTCGGAGTCGCCCAGCAGGCCGTCGGGGGTGTACAGGTTGGACAGGTCGAGCGACCCCTTCGCCCCGCTGCCCGGTCGACCCGCGACCGGTCCGGGCGCGTCCGGGGCGGCCCGGCCCGGGATACGCACCACCGGACCGGAGGCAAGGCGCACCTCCACCGAGCCCAGGCCGGGATAGGCGAACGGGTCGTCCGACTGTTCCGGTGCATCGGCCGCCTGCGGGTCGTCCTGCCCGGCGGGGTCCGCCCCGGGGTCAGCCGCGGCCGGCGTGTCCTGCCCGGCGGCGGCGTCCTGCCCGGTCGTGGTCGGGACGTCCTCTCCGGCGGCGAGCGCGCGCAGCACCCCGGCCGCCTCCCCGACATCGGCCACCGCTACCCGCACGTTCGCGATCAGGCGGTTCACCCCGTCCGATCCGGCGCGCGCACGGGCCTGCCAGAGCCGGACCTCCTCCACCTCCACCCCCGACCCTTCCAGCGCCGCGCGCAGATCGTCGCCCGCATTCGTGAGCGGCGGCGCCGACAGGGTGCGCGTGTGCGGCAGCGCGCCCGCGAACATGCGGGCCGCCGCCACCAGCCCCTCGTCATCCCCACCCACCACCACCACCCAGCGCCGGCCGTCCGCCTCGCGCACCACCACCGCCCCCTCATCCGCATCGAGCGAGGCCGGATCGACCCCCGGCGAATCCAGCCCCGACGCGGCCAGGCCACCCCGGCCCACCACGACCAGCACCCCTTCCGCCTCCGTGCCGCGAGCCAGCGGCAGGTCCAGCGCCATGGTCTCGAAGCCCAGGCGGGCCGCAATCTCGGCGGCTGCGCGCGTCTCGCCCGGCGTCGGCGCCTCTCCCGTCACCAGCGAGGCGTTGACAAAGTCCGGCACCTCGTCGCCGTTGGTATCCAGGACCAGGCCGCCGATCTCGAAGAGCGTGCCGAGGTCACCAGGAGTGGAGACGGCCGGCGCTGCCTGGGAGGCCCCGGGCGCGGGCACCAGCGCCCACAACGCCAACGCGGCCATGGCCGACAGCCACGCCGCCAATGCCGGACGTCGCAAGAAACCCGCGATGCGTCCTGCGTCCACACCTGAACGTCTACGGCCGGCCGCTCGTGGGCCGTGGGTCGCCAGCCCTCCAGCGTCGGGCGCGTCACGTCCCTCGTCGCCCGCCGCTGAACCGCGGTACGCCGGCCCCACAACCTCCGTCGCAACCTTCAGCCTGCTCCGGCCCGCCCCGAACCGCGCGCGGAGCGCCTCCGGCCGGAGCGCGCTCACGAACCGTGACGCGCCGGAGCCCCCGGTCCGCCCGCGGCAATCGCCATCCGGATCGCCGCCAGCGCCTCGAACACGAGCCACAGCACCAGCACGAAGATCAGGCCCCCGACCCCGAACAGGAGCCAGGTCTCGCTGGTCCAGTAGCCGATCATGTTGATGACCATGGCCCAGGTCGTCATCACGAGCAGGAAGCTCAGCGGCACGACCGTCACCCAGATCCTCCGCTTCAGGCTGAAGAGGAAGAGGCTGATGACAAGAAGGCTCATTGCCCCAGTGAGCTGGTTGGTGGTGCCGAAGAGCGGCCAGAGGCGCATGCCCCCGGCGCCGCGGTCCACCCCAAGCGCCAGCAGGGCGCAGCTGGAGACGGCGAGCGTCGTCGCAATCCATCGATTCTGCGCGAACTTGATCTTGTACTCGGCTCCCAGCTCGGAGATGATGTAGCGCTGCAGCCGAACCCCCGTGTCCATGGTGGTCGCCGCGAAGCTGATGACCACCACGGCCGCGAAGGTGACCGCGAGCCCCTGTGGAATGCCGATCCCCTGCGCCAGGAATCCCACGCCCTGGACGAACGCCTGGGTCGCACCCGCCGAAGCCGATGCGAACGACCCGTAGTGATCGTGCCAGCCGTCCACCCCCACCACCACCGCGAACCCCGCCGTGGTTGCCAGAATCGCGGTGAGCGCCAGCGATCCCTCGCCGATCGCGCCCCCGTATCCCACGTAGCGCGCGTCCGTTTCCTTGTCGAGCTGCTTGGACGACGTCCCCGAGGACACCAGCCCGTGGAAGCCGCTGATGGCCCCACAGGCGATGGTCACGAAGAGGAGCGGGAACCAGTTGGGAGTGTCGGGCGGCAGATTCGTGTTGATCGCGGGCGCCACCACCGGGGCGTTGGTAAAGATGATGCCGAGCCCGATGATGCCGAGCGCCACGAACAGCTGGTGGCTGTTGACGTAGTCGCGGGGCTGGAGCAGCAGCCAGACCGGCAGCACGCTGGCGAAGAAGGCGTAGACGAAGAGGATGATGACCCAGCCCGCGCGCACGCCGTCGGTGGTCGCCGCCGCAGCGGCGGCCGCCTGATCGCCCCCGCTGGCCGCTATCTGGGCAGCCGTGGGCGCGAAGCCGAAGAAGTCGGGCAGCTGGAGCGGGACCGACTGGCCCACCCAGATGAGGAAATAGAGCACCGCCAGCGCTCCGAGCGACGGCAGCAGCAGCCCGGCGCCCGACCGGTAGATGAGGAAGCCCACCGTGATCGCGACCACAAGGCTGCCCCAGACGGGAAGCACCGCCCCCGGGTTGCCGATGAACAGGTTGGAGATGACGACGGCGAATACCGCGTTCACCAGCAGCAGCAGGAAGAAGATCACCAGCATGAAGAGCACCCGGCCCCGGTCCCCCACGATCTTGCCTGCCAGCGTCCCGATGGAGTTCGCCTTGTGCCGGGTCGAGATCCACAGCGTGCCGAAGTCATGCACCGCGCCCGCGAAGATGGTGCCCAGCACCACCCACAGGAACGCGGGCAGCCACCCCCAGATGACCGCGATCGCCGGACCCACGATGGGTGCCGCTCCCGCCACCGACGTGAAGTGGTGGCCGAACAGCACGTTGCGGTTGGTGGGCAGGAAGTCCACCCCGTCCTCGAACTCGTGCGCCGGCGTGCGGAAGTCGGGGTCGAGCCGGTAGATCTTCTGGGCGACGTACCGGGAATAGACCCGGTATCCGGTGGCGAACGCGGCCAAACCGATCAGTAGGAGTACGATTGAGCTCACGGAAGCCGTCCTTTGTTGAGGTAACGGGGGCGCGTCCCGGGGAAACGGAACACGCCCGCCAACCTGCCGGGGCGCAAACCAAGGCCATGTTACGTTGCCGCCTCCGCGACGGGCAACCGGGGGAGCGCTGGGCGACTGGGCCGGGACGCGGTCACATGCCAAGTGCGCCCCGGTGCTCGGCTACGCGGGCTTAACGTCCTCCGCGTCCCTCATGAAGAGGGGCTTGACGTCGCAGCCATCGAAGAGGCGGCGGATCTCGTCGCAATGTTCGATGAACGTCTCCGCGGAAACCCAAGTGTAGGACCAGCAGCTAAACGCAACGAGAGGGAGTTGCAGGAGGTGTTGGGCTTCTCTCTCGGCTTCGCTCAGGTGCCTGCGCGCGTGATCGGATCGTCCTCCAAGCCATTCGACCAACGACATCGCCTGCCAATTGCCGATGCAACCAAGTATGTCGCGCTCCGGTTCACCACTGGGGCCTTCCTGCCACCCTTCCAAGTCCGCCTTACGATAGGCTTTCAGCACGGGCAGGAAGTCATCAGGGCTTGCCGCTCCGGTGTCGCCCCACCTCGCCATGCCAAGGCAGAAGGGCGCCGCATCTGGGAGAAAGGAAGGTGGGTCCTCCGTCGAGATGGATCGGTAGTAGTCCGCGGCTTCCCCGAAATCCCCCACCGCGATTCGCGCGAAGGCCAGCTTCCGTTCCCAATCACTCCTTTCGTACTCGGAGCCTTCGGTGCCTCGAAGCGCGTTCGCCAGAAGTTCGACCGCGGTTTCTCGTTCGCCCCGGGACAGCTTCAAGTGGCTCGCCACCGTCGCTTGTTGAGACGCAGAGAGCTGCGACACGATCGGGCTGCCGCCAACGAACCCGGAACGATCCTTGTCCAACTTCTCCAGGAGGAGAACACCGGAGAACACCAGCTGGAACGTGTCATCGCCGGGGACGACTTCGTGTTTTTCTCGAAAGAACAGCTCAATGGCCCGCACCGCTCCATCATACGTGTGCGGACCCAACACCCTTGCCAGCTCAATCAGGTGCTCGGGCGATAGCGCCGCGGCGGTAGAGCGTCGATCCAGTAGCCTCGTGACATGGCCTGTCTGGCGCGCCTTGCCGTAGGTGCAAGCCATTGCAAAGAGCACCTCTGAGTCCTCGGGATACCGCTCCTCGATTATAGCGAGCCGGTCACGAATTTCCGCATGAGAATCAAACGGGTCGGCCTCAAAATAGCATCCGGCAACTGCGTCGGAGCCGAACATGATCCGGGTTGCCTCCATTTTCCGGTATATGCGCCGCATACACTCAAGGACTCCCTCGCGATCATCAACGTTCTCGGATCGAATGCGTTTGGTCAGCCCTTGGTATGACCTCGCCAACTTGGTTCGCGGCCGCTTGTCGGTGTAGATCGGCTGCCGGAGAAGGTCCATGCTCTGGTAGTTTCTGATTTCGAGCAACTCGCCGGATGGGACCTTCAATCGTTGCTGAAATCTATCTTGAAGATCTTCCAGAATCCCATCCTCGTCGTCGGCATCGGGAATTGCCGCCATCACGAAGTGAAGTCGAACAGGGTTACGCCCCGGAGCGGGACGCTCGTTCCGAATTGCGTCGACGATGCCTGCAGTTCCATCGAGGCTCTGGTCATCGGGACGGAACATCATCACGACCGCATCGGGAAGATGGCGCGTGCAGATGCCACCCACGTCGGTGACGCCGGTTCGCGAGTCCAGGAGCACATAATCGTACCCAAGCATCCGCCATTGTTCGCGGAGATCCTCGAACATGACGTACCCGTCGTACTTCAGGTACAACTCATTCCAGTCGATCGCGCCAAGTCGCCTTCCGTAATCGTCATTCAACGCACCCGACGGCATCAGCGCGATTTTGCCTGGACAGTCCGTCGGGGTCGCGTTGACGATGTGGTCCTCGGCTCGCGGAGCGCGCATCGTTTCCATGAAGCACCCGACGTATTCGACGATACCCGGGTGCATGGAGCGAGCTTGACCCTCCTCGTGCGGCGGGGCTTCCCTGAACGTGCCCCAAGTGCCGGCGTGAATGGCCGGTGCTTCGAGGTCGAAGTCAACCACCAACACCTTCTGGCCGGATGCCGCAAGTTCGTAGGCCACGTTGACCAGGGCGAGCGTCCGACCCACGCCCCCCTTGTAGGAATAAAAGGTCGTGACGTACATCAGGCTGCGGCACTGACGCCCGGATGGAAGCCCAGGCTCGGCTCCCAGGTTCCAGGGGTCCATCTCTCGAAATCCTTGCGGATATCCTGCTGGCTCGAGTCCGGCAGGAAGAATGTCGGGGACGGAGACCGAACCGGCGTCGGCAACCCGGATGAATCCGGCTCCACCAATACCCGTAGCCGCCGCATGACCTTTGGATCCTGGAGCAACCTGAGATAGCGGTCGGCCGAGCGATTCTGAGTCACCTCTCCGCGTTCCCAACGACCCAGGGTGGCCTTCCCGAACCCGGTCAGGTGCGCGAACTCGGCACGGGTGAAGCCGTAGCCTTCGCGCGTGGCGCGAATCTCGGCGGGTGTGAGGATTCCCAGGTGGCGGCAAACGGCCTCGTGGTAGGCCACCTCGGCATCCGGCCCCGTATAGGAGTCGCCGCAGTTGGAACAGGTGTGCACCCGCACATCCGCGCTGAGTTCCACGGCTTCCTCGCCGGCTCCGTAGATGAAAGGGTCTCGCACGAGCTCCGCGCGGAGATTCGTGGTTTCGCACAGTTCGCACCACGTCGGTCCGGGGAGGGAGCTCAGCACGGTGGGCGGTGAGGCGATCTTCGTCATTGTGACGTCTCGCTTTTGTGAAAGCTGCGGAGGCGAACGTTGGAGCCCAGAATCTGGAGCTTCACGTAGATGAGAGGCTCGTTGGGAGCGAGTCGAGCCTTCATCACCCACGCCTTCTCACCAACCGGTTTCCGGAGCTCAAGGCTTTCCAAGGGCACGCCATCGTCAAGAAATCTTCGCACGGCCCGCCACATGCTCGCGTCCGTCAGAGGCAGACCGGTTTCCGGGTTCACGATGTCTCGGAAGCGAATGACCGTTGGACGTGTCCTGGTGAAGGTGTACGCCCGCCTCCGTCTCTGGATCAGCGCGACCATCTGACGCCGTATCTCCGGGTAGTTGTCATGCTCGGCTTCGGGATTCGAGTCCGTTGACCGGCTCATCGGCACTGCTCATATGAGATGATCTGTCCTGGGATACTCGGAGTTGCGGTCATGATTCGCCCATAAAGTATCATATGATACCTCATCGGACGCAAGCGCCCCTCCTCCTTCGCCGCACTCACACACCCCGCTCCGAGGCCGGCAGCATCCGTCCCAAGCGCTCCAACCCCTGGAGGCCGCGCAGACGCCCGTCCAGAAGCGGTACTTCATGGACGGGATGGGCGGCGAACGCCTCCCGCACGCGGCGGATGTGGCGCGCCTGCCGGTCGCGCCGGGCCCCCAGCAACGTCCCGTCCGCGTCTTCGGGGACGACCTGGTTCAGGAAGATGGCCGCGACCGGGATCCCGTACTTGTCGAGCATCTTCACCGACCGCTCGGTCTCCGCGACCGGCAGATGCTCCGGCGTGACGACGAAGACGAAGCCGCTGCGATGCGGGTCGGTGATCAGGGCGCGCGCGCGCTGGAACCGCGCCTGGCGCTCGGTGAGCGCGCCGAGCACCGGATCCTCGCCGGCATCCTCGGATCCCGCCGCGGCGCCCGCCACGTTGCGCCACATGCGCCCGGGCACGTTGACCTCCCGGCGCCGCGAGATGAGCCCGCTGATCCAGGCGCCCATCAGCTCCGGGAGCGCGAGCAGCCGCAGCGTGTGTCCCAGCGGGGCGGTGTCGAAGATGAGGCGGTCGTAGGCTTGGCCGGCTTCCTCGGCGATCCGTGTAAACCGGTCGAACAGGGCGGACTCCTCGGCCCCTGGCGTCACGCGCGCGATGTCGATCTGGCGCTCGACCTCGGCCATCAGACGCGGCGGCGTACTGTCGGCGATGCGCGCCTTGACGTCGTCGATGTAGCGGTCGGCTTCCTCGGCGGGATCGATCTCGAGCGCCCACAGCCGCGGGCGAACCTCGCGGGCCTCTCCTCCGAGCCGGGTTTCCAGCACGTCCGACGTCGAGTGCGCGGGATCCGTCGAGACCAGCAGCGTGCGGTGCCCCTCGCGCGCGGCCTCGAGGGCCATGGTGGCGGCCAGGGTGGTCTTGCCGACCCCGCCCTTGCCGCCGAAGAAGACGACCTCCCGGTCGAGAATGCGGCGCGGCCTGGCCATCAGCGTTGAGCCGGACCGGGCCTCACCGGCGATTCGTTCCGCGGGCCGCGCGGGGTCCCGGCTTCATCCGCGGGCCCGGTCTCAGCAGCATCTGAATCCGCCGTCGGGAGGACGGGGCATGCCGATGCGCCGGTGCCACTGGTGAAACTCCTCGATCACGTCGGGATAGAGCTCGAGGGCGTAGAAGGCCACCGGGTTCGGGGCTCCCAGCAGGTCCGCAAACCCCAGGAGCAGGAAAGTGTCGCGCTCTTCGCGGTACGCTCGATAGATCTGGGACCGGTAGGGCGCGAAGTAGATGCCCTCGTAGATCTCGCCCGCGGCCCGCAGGCCCTTCCTCACGCGCCGGATGGCCTTCCGGATCCGGGACGCCAGCCGACCCTCCCTACCCGGCATCGTATTCATCCTCCGTCACCGGATCTCCCCAGCTCGTCACCGCGTTCACGTTGAGCGCGATGTGGGTCATGGCTCCGCCGGGCGCGGCGCCGTGCCAGTGGTTCTCGCCGGGCTCCACGACGATGAGGTCTCCCGGCCCGGCTTCCCCGACGGGCTCGCCTTCCTTCTGGTATCGGCAACGGCCCTCCACGATGTAGAGCATCTGATGGCCGCTGTGCGTGTGCCAGTTGGTGCGCGAGCGGGCCTCGAAGTGGACGCGGTAGACGTTCACCCGGGGATCGGCGGGGAGGGCGCCCTCGATGCGGCGCAAGCTCCCGGGGCCGGTGAAGTTGACCGGATCCGAGGATTCGCGCTCCAGGGTCTCAAGGGGGAAGACGTTCATCTTTGCAGTCTCGCCGTTTTGCGGTTTGCAGAGGTGTTGCCGCGTGCCCATGATCGCGCCTGTCGCGTGCATTGGCCAGTGGACTCCCGTGCCGGGGCTCAACATATTTCCGGGCTGAAGCAAGTGGATTCCGGAGCCGAAGCAGGAATCACGCAGTCGACCGTCTCGCAGAACAATGCCTCCGATGACCGACACTCGTTCCGCGACCAGCCGCCTTGCGGGCGTCCTCCCTGACGCCGAGCGCGTCGTCGCCGAGCACTTCCTGGTGCAGATCGAACGGCTCAAGGCCGAGCGCAACGCGGTAGTGCTGGCCCACAACTACATGACCCCCGACATCTACCACGGCGCCGCCGATTTCACCGGCGACTCGCTCGCGCTGGCCTACCAGGCCGCCCGCACCGACGCCGACGTGATCGTGATGGGCGGCGTGCACTTCATGGCCGAGACGGCCAAGATCGTGAGCCCGGAGAAGACGGTGCTGATCCCGGACACGGAGGCGGGATGCTCGCTCGCCGAATCGATCACGGGCCCGGATGTGAGGCTGCTGAAGGATCGGTATCCGGGGGTACCGGTGGTCACCTACGTGAACACCTCCGCGGCGGTCAAGGCCGAATCCGACATCTGCTGCACTTCGTCGAACGCGCTTCAAGTGGTCGACTCGCTGGCGGAGGATCGTGTGATCTTCCTCCCCGACCGCTACCTGGGTCGGTGGGTGGCGTCCCAGACCGACAAGCAGTTGATCCTGTGGGAAGGTTCGTGCGAGGTGCACGAGCGCTTCACCGGGACGGAACTGCGCGACTACCGGGCGAGTCGGCCGGGGCTGCAGATCATCGCCCACCCGGAATGTCCCTCCGATGTCCTGGAGGAGGCGGACTACGTGGGCTCGACCGCCGGGATGATCGACTGGGTCGAGGCCAACAAGCCCGCCAGCGTGGTGCTGGTGACGGAGTGCTCGATGAGCGACAACGTCGCCGTGGAACACCCGGAGGTGGAGTTCGTGCGGCCGTGCAACCTGTGCCCGCACATGCAGCGCATAAGCCTCGCGGGGATTCTGGAGTCGCTGCGCACCATGCGCCACGAGGTGACGGTGGATCCCGCGGTGGCCGACGGGGCGCGCGCCTCGGTGGAGCGCATGCTCGCGGTCGGGCGCCGGCCCGTGCCCGCCTGAGGTGAACCGGCCGGTCGCTCCGTCGGGCCCGGATGTCGACCGCATCATCCGGGCGGCGCTGGCCGAAGACCTCGGGGACGCGGGCGACATCACCAGCCGGGCGGTGATCCCGCGGGGCGCGCGCACGAGCGCGGCGCTGGTCGCGCGCGAAGCGGGGGTGGTGGCCGGCCTGCCGGTCGCCGCGCGCGTGTTCGCGCTGGTGAACCCGGAAGTGGCGACCGAACCGCTGTGCAGGGACGGGAGCGCGGTGACCGGAGGCAGCGTCCTGGCCCGCATCCACGGATCGGCGAGGGACGTGCTGGCCGCTGAGCGGACCGCCCTCAACTTCCTGGGACACCTGAGCGGCATCGCCACCCGCACCGCCCGTTTCGTGACGGCCGTCGCGGGAACGCGCGCCCGCATCCTCGACACGCGCAAGACCACGCCCGGGCTGCGCGCGCTGGAGAAGTACGCGGTGCGCGCCGGCGGCGGAGCCAACCACCGCATCGGCCTCTACGACGCGGTGCTGATCAAGGACAACCACATCGCGGTCGCGGGGAGCGTCGCCCGAGCCGTGAAAGCGGCCCGCGCCGGGACCGGCACAGCCATCGAAGTGGAAGTCGAGACGTGCGGCCAGGCACGAGAGGCGGTGGAGGCGGGCGCGGACATCATCCTCCTGGACAACATGGACCCTGCGACCATGCGTGAAGCGGTGCGCCTCATCGACGGAAGAGCCCTCACCGAAGCATCCGGGGGCATCGACCTGGAACGTGTGCGCCAGGTGGCCGGGACGGGGGTGGACCGGATCTCCGCGGGGGCGCTGACCTATGGCGTTCCGCGCCTGAACGTCGCCCTCGATTTCGAGAGCGCCGGCCCCGACGCCGGCCCTGACCTCGACGACGCCGGCCCCGACCTCGACAGCGCCGGCCCCGACCTCGTGAACGCCGCCCCGTGAGTCCGCCGCACGCGACTCCGCGCGAATTGCGCCGCCTTCACGACGAAGCCTCGCGCAACCGCGAGAGCTTCTACCTCGATCCCGAGACCGGCCTGGCCGTCTTCACCGAATTCGGCCTGCGCCAGCGGGGCAGTTGCTGCTGGAGCGGCTGCCGCCATTGCCCCTACGAAGCTGAGCGGGCAGACACCGTGGAGGGCGGCCCGGCCGTGGAGCCTCCGCGGTGGCTTACCCCCTTGCGCCCTCCGCCCGAGCCCGTCGACGTGCTCTTCTGGAGCGGCGGCAAGGACAGTTTTCTCGGCTACCGGGCCCTAGTGCGCGAGGGGGCCCGTCCCGTCGTCCTCCTGACGACCTTCGACGCGGCCAGCCGGACGATCGCGCATCAGGAGCTGCGGGTGGATTCGGTGATCCGGCAGGCCGAGCACCTGCACGCGCCCCTGCTGGGCGTTCCCCTTCATCCCGGCCTCGCCTACGAAGCGCGCATAGCCGAGGCCGTCGCGTCGATCCCGGCGATCGCGCGTTTCGTCTTCGGCGATCTGCACCTCGAGCACATTCGCGAGTGGCGCACGGGGGCGTTCCGGGAGCTCGCGGAGAGCCGCAGCGCATCGCTACATTTCCCCATCTGGCAGGTGCCCTACGAGGCGCTGATGGCGGACCTGGAGGCCAGCGGCATCGTCTGCGAAGTGTCCGCCGTTACCGATGCGGCGCTGGGCGCGCTCGTCCCCGGCCAGCGCTTCGACCGGGAGGTGATGTCGCGGCTCCCCAACGGCGTGGACCGCTTCGGCGAGAACGGGGAGTTTCACACACTTGCAAAGGTCTGGGAGGTGGTCGACCTCCCTTGACAGCCTTGGGCGAGCAGTGCCACTCTGTGAATGGGTGTCATACTTCATACTTGGTGATATGATGCGCACGACCATCTCCCTTCCCGACAGCCTCGCCAACCTCGCCCGAAGCGAGGCCCGGCGGCGAGGTGTGAGTTTTTCCGCCCTCGTCCGTCTTTCCCTTGAGCGGCATTTGTGCCGATCAGCCGGAGACAGGCTGCCCTGGCAAGGCATCATCGCGGACTCCTCATACGCCGCGCGCGACCTCGATCGAGCGATGGCGGCCCGATGGCCTGACGATGTTGCTGGCGATCGTTGACAGCGGACCACTCCTGGCAAGCGCGAACTCCGCCGATCCCGATCACGCGGCTTGCGTGGAAGCGCTGACCGAGTCCGGCGTCGATCTCGTCATCCCGGCTCTCTGCGTCGCGGAAGTCACGTGGTTCCTCGGACGCCGCCACGGGGCTCAAGCGGAAAGCCGGTTCGTGGACGCCCTGTCCAGGTTCACTGTCCTGGCCCCTGACGCGAAAGATTGGCCCCGCATTGCCGGCCTCGTCCGCCGATACGCGGATCTTCCACTCGGAACCACGGACGCTTCAGTCGCGGTGCTAGCCGAAAGGCTCGCGACGACGCGGATCATTACGCTCGACAGGAGGCACTTTTCGGTGCTGCGCAACGCGCGCGGGCAAGCGTTCGATCTTCGCCCCTGAGTTGGGCGGGTTCGATCTGATCCGGACCCGTTCTCACTTCCGCGCCAAGCGCAGCGCGTCCTCCTGCAACACCTCGTCGAGGTTGCTCACCAGCCGGTCGGCGTCGTCCTCGTCGAAGACCAGCGGCGGCTTGATCTTCACCACGTTGTGGAGCGGGCCGTCGGTGCTGAGCAGGATGCCTCGGTCGCGCATGCGCTCCACCAGGCAGGTCGCGTGGCGGGGGGCCGGTTCGAGCGATTCGCGGTCCGTCACCAGCTCGATGCCCTGGAAGAGGCCGGTCCCGCGCGCGTCTCCCACGATCGGATGGCGTTCCACCAGGCGCTCCAGTCCCGCGAGCAGCCGCTCCCCGACGCGGCGGGCGTGGTCCTGCAGCCCTTCCCCTTCGATCACGTCCAGAACCGCCAGGCCGATGCTGCACGACACCGGATTGCCGCCGAAGGTGTTGAAGTACTCCATCCCGTTGTTGAAGGAGTCGGCGATCTCCGGGGTGGTGACCACGGCGGCGAGCGGATGGCCGTTGCCGATGGGCTTGCCCATGGTGACGATGTCCGGCACCACGCCGTGGTCCTCGAAGGCCCAGAAGGACGAGCCGGCCCGCCCGAACCCCACCTGCACCTCGTCGGCGATGCAGACGCCCCCGGCCGCCCGCACACGCTCGAACGCGTCCCGCAGGAAGCCGTCCGGAAGCACGATCTGGCCGCCGCAGCTCAGGATCGACTCGAAGAGGAAGCCGGCGGGCCGTCCCCCGAGCGCGTCGATCGCGCGGCCAACCTCCTCCGCGTAGCGCGCGCCGCAGTCGGGATCCGAGAACCGGTAGCGGCCGCGGTAGCCGTCCGGCATGGGGACGCACGCCACCCACGGCGGCGGCCCCGCGCCCCCGGGCCCGTCGAACTTGTAGGAGCTGAGCTGCACCAGGGAGCTGGTGTTGCCGTGGTACCCACCCTCCAGCACGACCATGCCCTCGCGGCCGGTGTGGGTGCGGGCCATGCGCAGCGCCAGCTCGTTGGCCTCGCTCCCGGTGCAGACGAAGAAGCAGACGCCGAGCGGGTCGGGTAGTGTGCCCGCGAGACGCCGGGCGTACTCGGTGAGGCTGTCGTGCAGGTAGCGGGTGTTGGTGTTGAGCACCGCCATCTGCTCGATGCCAGCCTTCACCACGCGCGGGTGCGCGTGGCCCACCTGCGCGACGTTGTTCACGCAGTCCAGGTACGGCTGGCCCCCGTCGTCGAACAGGTAGGCGCCGCTGCCGCGCACCATCTCCAGCGGACGCCGGTAGGAGATGGAAAGCGACGGCCCGAGCAGCTTTCGGCGCGCGTCCAGCAGCTCCGGGGCCTCATTCCTGCCGGCCGGGGTCAGCTCCGGGATCCCCAGGACCAGGTTAGGATCCGGCGAATTGCTCAGCCACACCTCGCGCTGGCTGGGCGGCGCCACGCCGGGGAAGTCGCCTTCGCGGCCCAGCAGGTCCGTCATCAGCTGGAAGTGCAGATGCGGGGCCCAGTCTCCGTTCTCCGGATACGGCCCGATTCTGCCGATTTCGTCTCCGGCGGCGATCTGCTGCCCGGGCTCGAGCCCCGCCAGGGAATCGCGCGACAGGTGGCCGTAAAGAGTGTACCACGCCCCGACCTCACCGGCGTCGGCTCGCGCGCCTGAGTCGGCCGCCCCCCCGGCTTCTCGCGCGCCTTCTTCGCGTGCCTCGTGCCGCAGAACGATGGTCGGCCCGTAGTCGAGGTGCGCATCGTTGTCGCGGAAACTGTGCACGGTCGCGGCGAAGGGAGCGTGGACCGGCGTGCCGGGTTCGGCGAAGAGGTCGATGCCCACATGGACGGTTCGCCGCTCGAGCCCGTCCTCACCCTGGATGGCGAAGGCGTCGGAATCGTACCACCGGCGCGCTTCGTCATAGCGTCCGACGCCCACGCCGGCCCCGACGGCGCGCATGTGCCGGAACAGCAGATCGGTCCAGCCGCGCGCATCGAGGTCGCCCGTGGTTCCGAGCCATCGGCTGCCCATGCTCAGGTCGAAGACGGTGTGCGGACCCTCGGCCAGCGCTCGCGGCAGGACCGGCGCGAAACGGCCCTCGTCACGCTGGCGCCCGAGCCAGGCGCGCAGCGGCCCTGCCCGCGGACACGCTTCCAGGTTACACGCCTCGCGCAACCGATAATGGACGAAGGTCGGGTGGAACTCCTCCCCGCGGTCGAGGCGTTCCAGAAGTTCCCAGACGTGCGCTTCGCTGATGCTCAGATACTCGTTGCCCGGCTCCCGGGCCCGCTGGTAGGCAGCCATGGTCGCGCTCAGGCAGAGCCGCATCCCGGTGAGCGGAAAGACGGCCGCGATTTCCTCCTCCCCGAGGGGATACTCCTCGTGGAAGCCGCTCACGAGCTGCGCCAGGGCCCCGACGGGATCGCGCTTGGAAAGCATCGCGTAGGCTCCCGCGACTGCCGGTTCGGAAGCCAGCCAGGTGCGCATGGCATCGCCGAAGTCGATGATGCCGGTGACGCGCCGATCGCCGTAGCGGCCCCCCGGCGGCGTCTCCTCGACCCGGTTGGCCAGCACGTTGTAGTCGTTGGCGTCCCCGTGCACCACCTGGGTTCGAAGGGCCGGGATCAGGGGCGCCAGCCGCTTCTCGCAGTCCGCCATCCTGCGGCGTAGCAATGCCCGGCGGTCCTTCGCCTTCACGCTCCCCACCCGCTCCTCGAAGATGGCGGACGCGGTGCGCAGGTCCCAGTGGAAGCCGGTCTCGGACGCCGGATGCTCGAAATCGGCGAGCGCGGCGTCCAGGCGGGCCAGCACGCCTCCCCAGGAGCGCAACAACTCCGGACTCTGCGGGCATACCTCGGCAACCGGCACGCCGGGCAGCCAGGTGACGAGACGGAGGGGGTAGTGGACGCCCTCTTTCTCGATGGACGAGAGTGTGGCTCCGTCCAGATCGGGAAGAACAGCGGGAAATGGTGATCGCAGCGATTCACTGTCGCGCCGGGGCCATCGCTCCGCCAAGCGCGCGAGGATGGCGTTCTGCATGTCCAAGGAAGCCTCGTCTTCCTCAGGATTCCCGATTTTCAGGACAAACGCTTCGCCGACGGCGCGCCCGCGGTCGATCGGCACTGGAACCCGGTTCTTCCGTTCGGCCCGCCCGCCATGCCTGCGCGGGCGCAGGAGGAAATTCTGGTCGCGCTCGCTGGGGAGTTCCTTGGCGCGGACCGCGAGGCCGTAGCGTTCGCGAGCGAGCGCCAAGGCCTCTTCGAGGGCGAACTCAGGACGATTCATGGCAGGAAGAAAGCTATCGCACTCGCTCACATCGAGTCGAGATTGGCTTGGTCATCGCCTCGCCCAAATTGGGCATCACGCGACACACCCCATGGAATCCCGATTCGGCGGGAGCCAAGGAATCCTCACCCATCTCCCAGCGCCCGCCGCAGGAACTTCGCCGCGCGCGGGATGACGCCGTTCAAGTCGAAGACCTCGTGTCCGGCGCCCTCGTAGATGAACGCCTCGAATTCCGGCGGTTGCCGCCCCAGCGCCTCCATGACCCGGATCAGGGAATGCGCCTGGCTTACGGAGACGGTCTCGTCGACGACTCCGTGATGCAGCTGGACGGCAGGCAGATCCTCGGCGAAAAGCACGGCGGAGCGACGAACCAACTCCAGGCGAACCCTGCCAAGTTCCATCCGACCGCCCAGATAGGGCTGGACGAGTGTGGAATCCATGTGCGCGACCCCGGTGAGTTCGCGCGGCATTCCCAGCGCCGCCTCGCGCACGATCTCCCGCACCCATTGGTCGAAAAAGTCGGTGGGACCGAACAGGGTGATGATGTTCTCGACCCGTTCGTCCCGAATTCCAGCCAGCAGAGCCACGCCTCCGCCCCGGCTGCCTCCCAGGAGGCTGAGGCCTTCGGGTTTCGCCTGCGGGGTCAGCGCCAGCGCCACGTTCAGCAGCGCCAGGGCATCGTCCACGTCGTAGTCCCAGTGCCCGCCGGGCCCGGTCGAGGTCCACTCCCGGTCGCCGTGCCGCAAGGGCTCGCTGCGATACGACGGAATCACGTACACGAAGCTGTCGCGCAGCTCCCCGAGCGCGAAGGCGAGGAACTGGACATCGTCCACGTCAACGCCGTTGTCGCCGCCGTGCAGGTACATCAGGACGGGCAGGCTGGCCGCCCGCCTCGTCTTCGGGGCGACGATCGCTCCGTAGTGACGCACCTCGCCGACCAGGTGGGACACCACGCGCAGCGTCGCCGGGGAACCAAAGAGAGAATAGGCCTCGGTCAACTCGATGGTCAGGCCGGCGGGCGAAATGTCGCGGTCCGCCCAGTCGGCGCGCACGGCCGCGATCTCCGCAGCGGTGGCCGGCGCGAAAAGGACCTCGAGTTCGGCTTCCAGGTCGATCGCGTTGGCAGTGACCGCCGTCGCGGCCAGGCCCGCCGCGACCAGGAGCGTCTGGACGCCGGGATCGGGTCCGATCGTCCACGTGATCGACACGTCGCCGTTCTGGTCGGTGGTGGCTCGACCCGGCTCCACCCCGCCGCTCCCCGGGGTCGTCACGAAATCGACGGAGATGCCGGGAACCGGACGTCCGTCCGCATCCAGCGCGCGGAACACGATCGGTTCGTCGAGCCGGGTGCCGATCAACGCCGGCTGACCTCCGCCGGACACGACGGTGATGGCGACCGCCGAGGGCCAGGGGTCGAGCTCGACCGGATCGCTGGTCCGTTCGCACCCCGCCAGTACTGTGAGCGTCAGCAGCGCCCGCAGCGGGCGCCAGCGTCCCGGCCGCGCGGCCTTCCGGCGAGACAACGCGGTCGCGGGTCGCACAGGCGGGCCGAACGCCTCGTGGTGCGCGGCACGGGTTGTCCGGAGCCGGGGTGTCATTCGGCTATCGGCACTGCTCGGCAAATCAAGCCTCCTCAAATCGCGCTCGCCGGTTTCTCGTCCCATGGCATCCGCTTGCCGGGAACGATAACCCCAACCGTGTCCCAGCGGCGCATGGCTCTTCCGCTTGCCCGCACGGGAGGCGGAGACCCACATTCGCGCGGTCCGTCAGGCGATTCAACCCGGAGGCCTCCATGTCCCCAGGCGTTCAAGCCGCGCTCGCGCTCCTCCCCATTTTCATCGGAGGAACCCTGCTCGTCGGATTCCGGGTGCCGGCGAAGTTCGCGATGCCCATCGCCTACGTCTCGGCCGTCGTCGTGGCGCTGACGGCGTGGCAGGTGGCCCCGGTGCGCGTCGCGGCGTCTTCCGTCCAGGGGCTGTTCCTGACCTTCGATCTGCTGGTCATCATCTTCGGCGCGATTCTGCTGCTGAATACGCTGGAACAGTCCGGGGGCGTCTCGGCCATCCGGCGCAGTTTCCGCAGCATCAGCGAGGACCGCCGGGTCCAGATCATCATCATCGCCTGGCTGTTCGGATCCTTCATCGAGGGGGCCGCCGGGTTCGGCACGCCGGCTGCGGTGGCCGCGCCGCTCATGGTGGCGATGGGCTTTCCGGCCGCCGGGGCCGTGATGATCGGCATGATGATCCAGAGCACCGCGGTGACCTTCGGCGCCGTGGGCACGCCCGTGCTGGTGGGGGTGCAGGGCGGCCTGGGGGGAGAGGCCTTCGACGCCCAGCTCCGGGCCGCCGGCATCACCATGGACGAGTTCCTGCGCCTGGTGACCGACCGGGTCGTGGTCCTGCATGCCATCGCGGGCACCCTGATGCCCACCTTCATGATCGTCATGACCACCCGGTTCTTCGGCGCCAACCGGTCGTGGACGGAAGGGCTGTCGATCTTCCCCTTCGCGCTCTTCGCGGGGGTCGCGTTCACCGTCCCCTACATGTTCACGGGCTGGCTCCTGGGACCGGAGTTTCCCGCGCTGCTCGGGGCACCGGTCGGCCTCGCGATCGTGATCTTCGCCGCGCGCCGGGGTTTCCTGATCCCGGACGACACATGGGATTTTCCGGAGCGGAGCCGCTGGGGCCGGGGCTGGGCCAGCGGGCTGGAGGCCCGCCAGGACCTGGACGACGACGACAAGCGGGTTACGGTGGGCATGGCCTGGGCCCCCTACGCGCTTCTGGCGGTGCTGCTGGTGCTGAGCCGGCTGGCGGCGCTGCCCGTGCAGGACTGGCTGCGCACGCCCGCCATCACCTGGGCGAACGTCTTCGGGACCGACATCACCGCCACCACCACCCCGCTCTACCTTCCCGGCACCATCCTGATCGCGGTGGTCGCCGTGACCTTCTTCCTGCACCGCATGAAGTTTGCCGAGCTGCAGCGCGCGTTCACCAAGTCGTCGCGCGTGCTCCTCGGGGCCGGTTTCGTGCTCATCTTCACCGTGCCGATGGTACGCATCTACATCCAGTCGGGCGTGAACGCGGCCGACCTGGTCAGCATGCCCATCGCCATGGCCGCCTGGGTTGCGGACAACGTGGGGCAGGTGTGGCCGCTGTTCGCCGGCGTCACCGGGGCGCTGGGAGCCTTCATCGCCGGGTCGAACACGGTCAGCAACCTCATGTTCTCGCTCTTCCAGCACGGCGTCGCGGAGAGGCTGGCGGTGTCGAGCGCGATGATTGTGGCGCTGCAGGCGGTCGGGGCCGCGGCCGGAAACATGATCGCGATCCACAACGTGGTCGCCGCATCCGCTACCGTGGGCCTGCTGGGTCAGGAGGGGGTCACGCTGCGCAAGACCATCCTGCCCACCATCTACTACCTGACCGTCATCGGCGTGCTGGGGCTGATCGCCGTGCACCTCATCGGCCTGGCCGATCCACTGATGGTGGCGAGCGGCGGCAGCCCGTAAGCCACGTTGCGAGCCGGCGAGGCGGCTGATCCGGGCGCCGATCGATCCGGAAATCATCCAACCGGTTGCCCCCGGACGGCTGTCCGGCGCGGACACGGTTCGGCGCAGGAATCCTTGACCGGGGTGTGGCGGGCCAATCTCTTGGATGAGGGGAGTCGCCGCGTTCAGGCTCGCCTCGCGGACCCCGCCCGAAGCTTCGCCCCGAACAAGGACGGTCTCGCATGTCCGACTCTCGACGACACGGCTTCATCCACGGCATCGCCGCTCCGCTGCTTGTCCTCACCCTCGCCGGCTGCGCGCCGGCCGACGCGCCATCGCCGGATCGCGTGGTCGCTTTCACCGGCATGCGCCTCATCGACGGGCTCGGCGGCGCGCCGGTCGATGACGCGGCGATGGTGGTGCGGGACGGGCGCATCGAAGCGGTGGGCCCGGCGGCCGGGATGGAAATCCCCGAGGGCGCCGAACAGATCGACCTGAGCGGCCGACATGTGGTGCCCGGACTCATCAACACCCACGGCCACGTGGGCCGCTCGGCCGTCGTCGGGCTGGAAAGGGAGGCCGCCGACGAGGCCGTCCGCGACGAACTCCGGCTGTACGCGGCCTACGGCGTGACCACTGTGAACAGCCTGGGCGGGGGCGTGGAGCCGAGCATGCGCGTGCGCGACGCCCAGAGGGACAACCCCGGCCTCAACTACGCCCGCCTGCTCATGTCCGGCCCCGTCCTCACGGGCTCCACCCCTGACGAAGTGCGCGCACAAATCGAGGAGAACTCCCGCCTGATCCCCGACTGGCTCAAGCTGCGCGTCGACGACAATCTGGGCTCCTCGACCAAGATGCCGCCCGAGGCCTATCGGACGGCCATCGACGAAGCTCACGCCATGGGCCTCCGCCTCGCTTCCCACATGTTCTACCTCGAAGACGCCAAGAACCTGCTGCGCTCGGGCAGCGACTTCCTCGCCCACAGCGTGCGCGACACGAACATCGACCAGGAGTTCGTCGACCTCGTCATGGAGACGGGGGTGTGCTACTGCCCGACCCTGACCCGGGAAGTGTCCACTTTCGTGTACCGCGAGCGCCCCGTCTTCTTCGACGATCCGTTCTTCACCCGTTACGCCAACGCCGAGGAAGTGGCCACTCTGCTGGACGAGGAGCGCATGAACTCGGTCCGGGAAAGCCGCTCTGCGGCGCTGTACGAGGAAGCGCTGGCCGTGGCGCTGGGCAACGTGAAGGCGGCCGTCGACGCGGGTATCATCGTGGCCATGGGCACCGACACCGGGCCGTTCGGCCGCTTCCAGGGCTACTTCGAGCACATGGAGATGGAGCTCATGGCCGCCGCCGGGCTCTCCCCGTCCCAGATTCTCGCCTCTGCCACCGGGGACGCCGCAGCGTGCCTCGAGCTGGACGACGTGGGCACGCTCGAGGCCGGCAAGTGGGCCGACTTCGTCGTCGTCAGCGACGATCCCCTCGCCGACATCATGAACCTGCGCTCCATCGAGTCGGTGTGGATCGCGGGAAACCAGGTGGAGCGCTGACAAATCCCAGGTCCCCACTCGTCGTCGTGCCGGTGAAGAGCCGCGCCGACCTGCGACGCTTCGTCGACCTGCCATGGTCCATCTATCGCGACGACCCCGACTGGGTGCCGCCGCTGAAGCGCGATGTCCGTGCCGCCTTCGACACGGCGAAACACCCCTTCCACTCACACTCCGAGGTCCAGCCCTGGCTCGCATTGCGCGGCCGCCGGGTCGTCGGGCGCATCTGTGCAATCCGGAACCGGAATCACGAACAGGTGCACCGGGAGGCGGTCGGATTCTTCGGCTGGTTCGAGTGCATCGACGACGCAGAGGTGGCGGAGGGGCTGTTCGAGGCCGTTCGGGGCTGGCTGCGGGATCGCGGTCTCACGGCCATGCGCGGCCCGACCAGCTTTTCCACCAACGAGACCACCGGCCTCCTCATCGAAGGAGACAGGGGGCCACCGGCGCTTCTTCTGGCCCACAACCCGCCCTGGTATCCGACCCTGCTCGAGGACTGCGGGCTCCGGAAGGTCAAGGACATCTACGCCTGGCACATCGTGGCGGGGAACTGGCCCGAATACCTGTTTCGCGCCGAGAGGATCGTGACGCACCGCTACGGCATCCGCATCCGCTCATTCGAAATGCCGAGGTTCGACGAGGAACTCGCCCTCGTTCGGCGACTCTACAATTCCGCCTGGAGGAAGAACTGGGGCTTCGTGCCCATGACGGACGCCGAGATTGATCGCATGGCCGCCGAACTGAAGCCGATCATGGATCCGAGCCTGGCCCTGTTCGCGGAAACACCCGCAGGGGAAGTGATCGGACTCGCGCTCGCCTTGCCGGATTTCAACCAGGTGCTGCACAGGCTCAACGGGCGGCTCACTCCGCTCGCAATCATCAAGCTGCTGGTCCACAAGCGCAGGATCACGCGCCTGCGCGTCCTCATCCTGGGGCTCCTGGAGGAGTGGCGGGGCAAGGGCATCGATGCGCTCCTCTACCTCGCGCTGTTCCGAAACGCCAGTGCAGCCGGGATGACGGAGGCGGACATGTCCTGGATTCTCGAGGGAAACCACCGAATGAACGCCGCGATCGAACGCATGGGAGGCAGGATCTACCGCACCTACCGCCTCTACGAGGCTCCGCTGTAGCCGGGCTCCTTTCTCGCCTGGCACGCTTCCGCTCTGATCACAACCGCGCGGCCCGGCGGCCCATACCGTAGCGGCAGTTCACCGCGGATCCGCGCGAACCGGGCGTCCCCCCCGTTGACCCCCTTCACGCCTCCGGCTAGAATCTCGCTTCAGTAGAGGCCGGAGGGGCCCACGGAAGCCGGTGCGAATCCGGCGCGGCCCCGCCACTGTGATGGGGTCCGGGTTTTCCCGGAAACTCCGGCTCCGATGTGCCACCGGGCCCTGAAGGCGAGCCCGGGAAGGCGAGACCGGAGGCCTCAAGCCAGGAGACGAGCCCGTCCGGCGCCCTTTTCGACCACCTCCGCGGGGAGGTGAGGGGCGCCTTCCAAGACGCGTTCGCGTCGGTCGGCATCTCCTCTTTCTTCCGCGCGGCAGAGGAGAGCCGACATGAGCCGTGCTGGATCCGCCCGTCTTGCCGCCGCGGCCGCCCACCTTGCCGCCGCGGCCGCCCACCTTGCCTCCGCGACCGCCCTCCCTGGCGCCGCCAACGCACGCCCTGCTGCCGCGACCGAACGTCTTGCTGCCGCGGCCGCTGTGTGCCTTGGCGCCATTGCCATCACCATGGCCTGCCCCGCCGTGCCCGTTGCCGCCCAGGGACCGGGCAGCCTGCAGGGGCTGGTGGTCACCGCCAACCGGCTGCACCAGCCCGAATGGGCCGCCGCGGCCCACACGACCATCCTCCACGGCCCCGAACTGGAACGGGCCGGCATCGAGTACGTGGCCGACGCCCTGCGCCAGCTCCCGGGCGTGGCGCTGGCCCGGGGCGGCTCGTTCGGCGCCATCACTTCGCTCTTCCTGCGCGGAGGCGAGTCGGACTACGTGCAGGTGCTGGTCGACGGGGTGCGCGTGAACGAACCCGGCGGAGCCTTCGATTTCGCCTCCCTCACCACGGACAACGTGGAGCGCATCGAGATCGTACGGGGGCCCGCCTCCGCGCTCTACGGCTCGGACGCGGTGAGCGGCGTCATCCAGATCTTCACCCGCCGGGGAAGCGGCCGGCCCCGGGGAGACCTGTCCTTCCAGGGGGGCAGCTACGGCACCCGGCGCTGGCAGGGGGGACTCTCGGGCGGCACCGGGTCGCTCTCCTATGCATTTTCCGCCGGGAGGAACGAGACCGACGGCATCCTCGATTTCAACAACGAGTTTCTGCAGACCACGGTCACGGGACTCGTGCAGGGGAGGCTCGATGAAGCTGCCGACGCATCGGTCTCGGTGCGTTACGAGGATCGGCGCTTCCACTATCCCACCGATGGCTCCGGGAACCTGGTGGACGAGAACGCCAACAGCTTCGGGGACGCCCTCTCGGTCAACATCGGCGCGGGACGGCGCTGGAGCGACGCCTTCGAGACCCGCTTCGGGATAAACGTCCACGAATCGGACGCGGGCACCGACGACGCCCCGGACGGACCGGCCGACACGCTCGGCTACCACGGTTTCAAGAGCCTCGCCGACCTGCGGCGGACGACTTTGGGCGGACGGGCGATCTGGCGTCCCGGCGAGGAAAGGTCGGTCGCCGCCGGATACGAGCTGGAGCAGCAGTCGGTACGCGATTTCAGCGAATCCCTCTCCCAGTGGGGCCCGAGTTCGGCCAACTCGCGGAACGAGCGCGGAAACCAGGCCTTCTACGCCCAGCTGTCGGAGTTTCGCGGGCCGGCGGCGCTGAACGTCGGGCTGCGCCTCGAGGACAACGAGCGCTTCGGCGCGGCGATGACCTGGCGCGCGGGTGCGGCGTGGCGCGTGGCGTCCTCGGGCACGCGCATGCGGGCGTCGGCGGGCACAGGGATCAAGGAGCCGACCTTCTACGAGACCTACGCCACCGGCTTCGCGACCGGCAACCCGGAACTCGAGCCGGAGGAATCGACCAGCTTCGAGGCTGGGCTGGACCAGGAACTGGGGAGCATCGGCCGACTCTCGATCACCGGATTCAGCCAGAGCTACCGCAACCTGATCCAGTACACCTTCTCGCCTCCCGAGCCGGGGGGTCCCAACTACCACAACGTGGCACGGGCGCGCAGCCGCGGGCTTGAGGCGGAGGCGTCGGTTGCCGCGAGCGGCGTGCGGCTGTCCGGCTTCTACACGTACCTGGACACGGAAGTGGAGGACGCGGGCTTCGACGAGGGCCCTTCGGCGACGTTCGTGGAGGGGGAGCCGTTGCTGCGCAGGCCGAGGCACACCGTCGGGGCGAGCGCCTTCGTCCGGGTCGCGAGCGGGATCGGGCTCGACGCGAGCGTGCGGCGCACGGGAGAGCGCGGCGACCGCGACTTCAGCGGCTATCCGGCCGTCCCGGTAACGCTGCCCGCGTACACGCTGGTGGATCTCGCGGCAAGCTTCGAGCTGGCCCCGGGCCCGGGACGCCCGGGGATGCGGCTGACCCTGCGCATGGAAAACCTGCTGGACGAATCCTACCATGAAGTGTGGGGATTCGCCGCGCCCGGGCGGGCCGTCTACGTTGGCGGCAGCGTGGCGGTGGGCGGCAGCGAAGGATAGGCGGGAGGGAGGCCCCGGCGACCCGGGATGGGACGCGGTCGGCGGGAAGAGAATCGACGGCCGGAAAGAGGCCGCTCATCGGACAAACCGGAGAACAAGGAGGAAGGGAGATGAAACCGCGGCTTTCCGTGATCGTGGCGATGCTTGCCGTGGCCGTCTGCGTGCGGCTGGCCCCGTATCTGCTGGCGCAGTTCGGGATGTCGATCGACCCGGAGCGGACCACCTATCCGTGGAACTTCTCGCCCATGCTGCCGCTCTGCCTGTTCGGGGGAGCGTTTTTCGCGCAGGCGCGAACCGCGTACCTGGTCCCGTTCGCCGCATGGGTGCTCGGCGACCTGGGGATCCTGGCGCTGACCGGTCGGGTCGACTGGGCGTTCTACCCCAACCAGCCGCTGGTCTACCTGTCGCTCGCCCTGGTGGCGACCACGGGATTCGCGCTGCGCGGCGAGACGTCGTGGACGCGGGTGGCGGGCGCCGGGCTGGCGTCGTCGGTCGGGTTCTTCGTGATCACCAACTTCGGCGTGTGGGCCTTCGGCGACGGCCTGCTCTACCCGAAGACGCTCTCCGGGCTGGTGGACTGCTACGTGCGCGCGATCCCCTTCTTCCGCAACACCCTGATCAGCATGGTGGTCTTCCTGCCGCTCCTGTTCAGCCGCGTCGCCCTGAGAAACCCGGCGCCCATCCCGCTCTCCCGGCTCGCGTCCAGCCGCACGTAACACGGACATCAGGCACGGGGATGTCCCACCGGATCGTCTCGCTCATCGCGAGCGCGACCGAGATCGTGTGCGCGCTGGGCTTCGAGCGCGAGCTCGTGGGCCGGTCGCACGAGTGCGATCATCCGCCCGGCGTCGCCCGGCTGCCCACCTGCTCCAGCTCGAAGGTGCAGGTGGCGGCCTCCAGCCGGGCCATCGACGACCAGGTGCAGGCGATCGTCCGGGACGGCCTGTCGGTGTACAGCGTCGACCCCGTCCTTCTGGACCGCCTGGCGCCGACCGTGATCGTCACCCAGACCCAGTGCGAGGTGTGCGCGGTCAGCCTGAGGGATGTGGAGCGGGCGGTGTGCGACCTGGTGCGCTCGCACCCCGCGATCGTGTCGCTCGAACCGATGGCGCTCGCCGACGTGTGGAGCGACATCCGAGCGGTCGCGGCGGCACTGGGGGAGCCGGCGCGCGGCGAGGAACTGGTGGCGCGCCTGACGGGGCGGCTCGAGGTGCTCCGCGCCGCCACGAGCACGCTGCGGCCGCGACCCTCCATCGCCTGCGTCGAGTGGATCGACCCGCTCATGATGACGGGCAACTGGGTGCCGGAGCTGGTGGAGTGCGCCGGCGGGGTGGATTCGCTCGGGGAGGCGGGAAAGCACTCGGGCCATATGGACATCGATGAGCTCGTTGCCGCTGACCCGGATGTGATCGCGATCATGCCCTGCGGGTTCGATATCGAGCGCGCCGAGCGGGAGATGCCCGCACTCACAGGGCGTCCGGAATGGCGGAGGCTTTCCGCCGTGCGCGCCGGGCGGGTGGTGATCACCGACGGGAACCAGTACTTCAACCGGCCGGGACCTCGCGTGGTGGAGTCGGCGGAGATCCTGGCGGAGTGCCTGCACCCCGGGCGCTTCGACTTCGGGCACCGCGCGCGCGGATGGAGGAACTGGGAGCCGGGCCGGTTCCGCTAACTGCTGCGGGCGGGTTCCGTAAACCGGGCGGCGCCAGGGGATCCACAGGCCCAACGTCGACGGGTATCAGCCGCGGGTCCACTCCACGCTGCGCTTCCACAGCTCGCGCGCCAGCGCCCCGTCGCGCGCCTGCGGGCTCGGAGTCTCCTCCCGCTGGACGTGGAAGTACCGTCCTGTCAGGGCGTCCCGGGAAGGATCCGCTACGAGGTTCATCACCGCCTTGCCGCCCACGTCCGGGCCTGCCATGAACCAGGTGAAGGGAAGAAACAGCAG
Source organism: BD2-11 clade cluster bacterium bin43 (assembly GCA_002238605.1). Taxonomy (GTDB): domain Bacteria; phylum Gemmatimonadota; class Gemmatimonadetes; order Longimicrobiales; family Gaopeijiaceae; genus BD2-11. Next base: position 137,024 of record MPMR01000001.1, read on the forward strand.
GCGCGGGGCCAGTGACGTCTTCTTCCAGATCTCCGTCGCCAGCACGCCGGGATGCACCGCATTGGCCGTGATTCCGCGCCCGCCCCAACGCCGAGCCGTCTCGAAGGTGAAGAGGACGTTGGCCAGCTTCGAGTCCGCGTAGGCCTGCAGGCTCCCGGTCCAGGCGCGGCCGCGGGCGATGTCCTCCAGCCCCGCCCGCCTCAGATCGCCGCTCTGGTGACCCCGCGAGCTCACGTTGACGATGCGCCCCCGTCCGGCTTCAAGTTGGTCGCGCAGGAGACGGGTGAGCAGGAAGTGGCCCAGGTGGTTGGTGGCGAAAGTGAGCTCGAACCCCTCCGGCGAATGCACGCAACGCGGCCGCGCGACGCCGGCGTTGTTCACCAGGATGTCGATCGCCGGCAAGCGGGCGGTCAGCCGCCCGGCCAGCGCGCGCACGTCGTCCTGCCGGGAAAGGTCGGCGAGTTCGAGGTCGACCCGAGCTCCAGTGCCCTTTTCGCCCGCTGTCCCGACAGCGTGAGCGCCCTTCCCGACCTGGCGCTTCGCCCCCGCGGACCCGCCCGCCGCGCTCTCCCGCAGCTCCGCCAGCGCGCGCTCGCCGCGTTCGCGGCTGCGGCACACCATCGTGACGTGCGCGCCCGCGTCAAGGAGCATCCCGGTCGCCGACCGGCCTACCCCCGAGTTGGCCCCGGTCACGACGGCCACCTGCCCTTTCAGGGAACCGGCCATCGCCACCGTCAGCTGCCGTCCTCAGCCGCGCTCCTCTCCCGCTCTTCCCCGAAGTGCTCGGCGAACCAGTCGAACATGCGCTGCCAGTGGTCCACGAAGTCGGCCTCGCTGCTCGCGCGCCCGGCACCGTGCCCGCCCGCGGTGTAGTGCACCCACACCACCTCCTTCCCCAGCCGCCGCAGCGCGTAGTACATCTCGCGCTGGTTGGTGGCCGGCACGTTCCAGTCGCCCTCGCCCGAGAGCATCAGCAGCGGCGTCTCGATGCGGTCGGCGAACATCACCGCCGAGTGCTCGATGTACTTGTGCGGCTGTTCCCAGAGCGTCGCGCCGATGCGGTCCTGCCCCACCTCGGCAGCCGCGTAGTTGCGTGTGGTGATCTTGGGCGAATCCCCCAGGAAGGAGATGATGTTCACCTTGCCCGACACGTTCGCCGCCGCGGCAAAGCGGTCGGTCTGGGTGATGAGCAGGTTGGTCGCGTAGCCGCCGTAGCTCTGACCGTAGACGCCCACCTTCTCCGGGTCGACCAGCCCCCGCTCGATGATCTTGTTGATCGCGTTCGGCACCGCCTTCAGCCAGGCCTCGCCCGGAAATCCCTCCTCGAAGCGCACCGAGGGCCGGAACCCGAACCATCCCTGCGCGGTGATCAGGTTCATGTTTTCGTTGAACCCGTTGTCGAAGTACTCCTCGTAGATCTCCGCCACCATCGGGTAGGCTCGTCCCGGCTCGTAGTTGGCCGGATAGTAGAGGATGCCGTAGAGGGTGTTGCCGTCCACGTCCAGGTACTCGACGAGTTCGCTTCGGGTCAGGGCGACATCCTCGAGCCGGGGATTGGATTCGGTCAGCTGCCGGGGTGAGGTGCCGTCGCCCCGGGCCACCCAGATCTCGTTGGGATGGTCCCCGTCCGACATGGCGTACACGAAAGTGGAGCCATCCTCGGAGATGTTCCACGAACGATAGAGCGCGTCGTCCAGCGTCAGCGTCTCGATGTTGCCGGAGGCCGTGTCGAGGCGCTTCAGGCCTCGATCCCAGCGATCCCGGGCCGAGTAGCTGAAGTAGAGATGCCGGCCGTCGCCGCTCCACCCGTGGACCTCCCGGCGGGGGCGTTCCTCTTCGTCCTCTTCCAGTTCGAGCAGGGTGCGCATGTCGTTGGTGTCGAGATCGAGGAGATGCCAGGCATCCTGCGAGGTCAGCAGAAGAGCGTCGCCGGAAGGGCCCCAGCGCTCGACGGAGAACTGCGGGCCGTCGGAATCGGACTCTTCGTCGTCGGTCGGCGGATTGGCCTCTGTTGCGCCGTTGGCGGATTCGGCTGGCGCCGGTCGATGACCCTCGGTCACATCTACCGCCTCGTCCTCGTCGAGCCGCCGTACGAAGACAGAGCCGTCCTCGGCGTAGGCGAAAGCGTCCCGGGCGTCGCTCCACGAGACGTTCAAGCGCTCCTCGCCCGTGTCCCGGAGCGATTCGGGCTCGGCCCCGGTTTCCAGCGCGAGCCGGAAGAGCTCGTACTCGGTACCGTCGCGCCGGGTATACGACGTCTTCGTGCGCGTAGCCGTCGAAAACGTGATGAAGGTCCCGCCCTCGGAGAAGCCCGGAGCGACGAGCGTCTCGCCGGAGAGCACCTCCCGCACCGAGCCGTCGGCGACGGAGACGAGCACCGTTTCCTGCCGGTTGGCGAGGTTTCTTACGCGGTCCCAGGCGAGGAAGTCGTTCCGGGAGTCCTGCACGATGACGGACGCGTCGGTCAGGGCGTGGAACGCCGCGCGCGCCTCATCCGCCCAGCCCCGGGGACGAAGTCCGAGGAGGAGGCTGGTCCCATCCGGCGACCAGACCAGCGGCGAGGACGAAGCGATCTCGTTGTCCGTGCGGAGCGAGACGGCCCTGCCCGCACCCGCGCCCGCGTCGAAGATGCGGAGCCGGTACTGCCCGTCCTCCACGGCGAAGTAGGCCAGGTGCCGTCCGTCCGGCGACCATGCATGGCCGCGCAACTGCGCCGGATCCTCGTGCACCCAGGTACGGTCGCCGCTCTCGGTGTCGATGACCATCAGCCGGGTCGACACGGGCGAAATGTAGGTGGGGTCGCCAAAGCGCTGATGGTCGACGTCGGTGCGATCCCGCCGGGTCGTGACCGTGATGGCCACGCGCCCGCCGTCCTCCGTCACGGCCACTATGCCCGGTGTGCGCACGTCGAGCGCCACCTCCGGGATGAAGGGTTGCTGCTGGGCGGTGACGGGGACTGGCGTGGAGAATGCCAGCACAACACCGCAGGCGGCGACGACGACGCCGGGTGCGCGAACGATGAACGACGGAATCACCGATAAGGCGCGGGAAGCAGTGATGGGTCGGACAATACTCATGGACAGGATCACTTCCGAGAGGTGGCACGGATTCTCAGGGCTGCAACGTACGTCCCCGCGGCTCAGGTGCGAAAGCGGATGGGCTCAGGGCGCAGGACCATCGCCGCATCCAGAAAGCCACGGTCGCGCAGGCGAACGACGCGACCCACGCCAGGTAGCCGAACTGCAGCGTCTTGTCGCCTTCGCTCGCGACCCAGGAGGGCCAGAACCACGCGTTCAGGACAGTAGCCGCGGCCAGGACGAGCACCGGCCAGCGCGCGTCGGACGACCACCTGCCATGCATGGCGCTTCCCAGGATCAGCAGCGTGGTCAACGCGCTGATCACGCCGAGAGGTCCCGCCGCCCCTCCAACGGCCCAAAGGAACGCTTCATAGCCCGTCACGAGGTCTTCGAACACCTGAGAGTCGTCCCGAGAGGGAGGTGCCGGCGAGGTTTCCCTCGGCTCGGCGGACGTGGCGGAGGCTTCGGTTGCGGTCGAGTCAGCCGGTGGTGGTGGAGGAGCCGGGGCATCACAGGAGTACGACAACGCCGGCAGCAGGAACGAAACCGCGAACAGCAACCAGCTGGCAGACAGCACACGCCGCCAGCGTGGCGCAAGGAACCGCGCAAGCCTCCCGTGGCGCCCGTTCACCCTCGTCGGTAGTCCGGCGTGCGGCATCTCGCTGCCTCCTCCGGCTGGGTGGATCAACCCGGCGGCCCGTCCGGATGCAGTTCGCAGGTCGGCGGCTGAAGCCGGGTCCAGGAGAGCGAGGTGATCTGCCAGTCCCCGCCGGCGCGCATGAGGATGAAGGCGTCGGCCCCGCAGTGGCTCAGGTCTTCGCCCACGTAGAAGTCGTACGGCGTCCAGACCATCGCGAGATCGCCGCTGATGCGCACTTCGGGATCCCACATGCGCTCGGTCATGCGCGGCCCCTCGGCCTCCAGGCGGCCGACCATGCCCTCCAGCGTCGATGTGGAGGAGGAGCGCTCCCCATCGGCCGACAGCTCCACCGAATGCATCAGGATGTCGGGATGCAGGATGGCGGTCAGCAGCTCCGTGTCCCGTTCGCCGAGGGCGTCGAAGAGCGACTGGACGATGGCGAGAATCGCCGCCCGGTCGGCATCCGAAGGCATGTGATCGGCGGATGCCATGGCCTGGGCCATGGGCGCGCCCCCGTCGGCGGCCGACATCATGGTCCCGACCTCCGGGCCCTCGCCCCGTTGGTCTCCGGAAGAGCTGCACGCGGCAAACGCGAAGGTGGCGAGGACGGAAACAGCGGTGTTGCGGATCACGGTATTCCTCCCGGGGACGGCGGGGAATCAGCCTCTCACAAGGTCGGTGCACGGTCCTTCAACGTATTGCCGCCGTGCCCGGCTCGCAGCCCGCCCCGCAACCCGGCCCGGGAAGACTGCGGACATCGCCTGTCGAAAACCTGACCCGCCCCGCATCTACCAGAAGACGACGTACAGCACCGCCGCCCCGGCGATCACCCCGCCGGCCCAGAACCGCCCGCCCGGCGCCGGCGTCAGATCCACGGCCGCTTCGGACCGCGGCAGCGCGCGCGCTTCCTCCAGCGGACGCACTCGCGTGACCGTCCCCATGAACGCGCAGATCACCAGGAACGTGATCGCCATGTGGTGCAGGAACGCCACTTCGGGAAGCACCCATAGGAGCAGACCATAGACCGGAACCCCGAGCAGCATGCCGCCGAAAGCGGCCCGCGGCGGCGTACGGGGCACGAACAGGCCGAACAGGAAGGCGGCAACGATCCCGGGCGAAATGAAGCCCCAGAACATCTGGATGTACTCGAAGACGCTCCCCGCCCGCGCCACCAGCGGCGCCCACAGACACCCCACCACGGCCAGAACCGCGGTCGTCACCCGCCCGACCGTCATGAGCCGGCGCGATGAGGCCTGCGGGCGCAGGTGCCGCTTGTAGAGGTCGACGCTGAAGATCGTCGCCGCCGAGTTGAGCATCGAGTCAAGCGAACTCATCACCGCCCCGAAGAGCGCCGCGAACATGAGCCCGGTGAGACCCGCGGGCAGCAGCTCGCGCATCATCACCGGGTACGCCTGGTCCGGATTCGACACCTGCTCGGCGAACAGCTCCGCGGCCATGATCCCGGGGAAGACGATGATGAAGGGGATGAGCAGCTTGATGAAGCCGGCCAGGAAGATGCCGCGCTGCGCGTCGGCCAGGCTGCGGGCGGCCAGCGTCCGCTGGGTGATGAACTGGTTCAATCCCCAGTAGAAGATGTTGGGGATCCAGAGCCCGCCGATGAAGACCGCAAGCCACGGCATCTCGGGATGATTCCATGGGAGAACGGTATGAAGCTTGCCCTCGGCGGCCGCGAGAAAGGGTTCGACGCCCCCGATCGCGCGAAAGCCGAGCACCGTCACCAGCACGCCGCCCAGCAGCAGAGCCACGCCCTGGATGAGATCGGACCACACGACGGCCCTCAACCCGCCGTAGATGGTGTATCCGCCGGCCAGCACGCCGATCAGCCAGATGCCCGCCCCGATGTCCAGCCCGAAGATGGATTCCAGCGCGAGCGCCCCGGAGTACAGCACCGTGGCAAGGGCGACCAGGACATACGCCGCCATGATGTACATCGCCATGAGCGTGCGCGTGCGCACATCGTAGCGGTACTCGAGGAACTCCGGGATGGTGTAGATGCCCGCCTGCAGGAAGCGCGGGAGGAAGAACAGGCCCACCAGCACGAGCGTGACCGCGGCCATCCACTCGTAGCTGGCGATGGCGAGCCCGAGATCGTACCCGCGGCCCGCCATGCCTACGAAGTGCTCCGTGGAGATGTTGGACGCGATCAGGGAGAAGCCGATCAGCCACCACGGCAGATTGCGGCCCGCGAGGAAGTAGCCCGCCGCATCGTGCCTGCCGCGGGAGGCGTACAGCGACACACCCACCACGAGGGCCAGGAAGCCCGCGAAGGCGGCGATGTCGAGCGGTTGGAAGGTCACGGATCACGTTCTCGTCCACGGGGAGGCACGGGAAGGATACGCCCTGCAGACCCGGACCTGGTGTGACCAGTATGGTCAAGACAGGCCGATCGGCCGTCAAGCTCAACGCACGGCACCCTGACGCAACTTAAGGGCTTGCCGTCGCCGCCAGTGACGGGAATCCGGACGGTCCCGGTGGGGCCATGCTAGTTTCGACCATGGGAACAACCATGACGGCATTGATTCAGGAGCCTCGAGAGCGGTGACCGGATACCTGTTCGTGGCGCTCGCAGTGCTCGTGGCCCTGGCCGGATGGCGGGTCCGGAACCGGCTGCGTCACCGGACCCGGAGCGGGGTGACGGATGAGATCGTCCATCAAATCGAGACGCTCGGGCGCGTGGACGCGGAGGATGTCGAGCCGGTGGACCTGGAGCGGGCGCGGGCCGAAGAGGACGAGTTCTGGGCCCAAACCTGGGACCAGCCTGAAGAGGACTGGTAGGCCCTTGACCCTGACGTGCCGATCAATCCCGGTTGGGAGAGCGCGCTCGAACGCATCACGCTGACGGGTCCGGAAGGCGTGGCCTTTCTGGACCAGGACGACGAGCGCCGAATCACCGTGGTCACCGCGAGCCCAGGATCGGACGCTTGCGCGCGATTCTGCGGGACTGGGAGGGGGCGCTGCCGGACATGCTCCGGGACGCGGCCGGGCTGGCAGTGAGCATGATGCGCGGGCTCAAAGAAGCGGTGCGGCTGCGGAGGTAGCCGTCAACGGGGCGGGGAAAACACCCCGAAAGGTCTCGGCAGGCCGCCCGCGCTCCTCAGCCCGTCGCTTCGTAGGCCAGCCGGAACGCGGTGTCCGCCAGCCACCGCCGGAAGTCCGGGTTGTCGGCGAACAGCTTGAAGAGTTGGGTGTTGTCCTGCACCATCGCCAGCACCGCTCGCTCCGTCGCCTTGTCGGACTCGACGCGGGCGTTCTCCCGGTCGGAGTTCTGCCGCGCGTTCTCGAACCGGGCGTCCTTCGCCACCGAGGCCGGAATGTCCTGCGTGGCCGTCCGGATGACCCGGTCGGGGTCCCCCCACTCGATTCCGCCGAACAGGTCGTTGAACTCCTCGATGATCACCGACAGCCGGTCGGTCTCGATCTGGCCTTTGCCGCCGCCCTCTCCCGTCTGGACCGGATCGATCTCCGCGTCCACGTCGTCGAGGATGATCTTCCGCATCCGGTGCTTCTCAACGCGGTAGCTGTCCATGTCGATCCTCTCGAGGATGCCCTTCGACAGATCGGGCTCCTCGGGCGCCGGCAGCTTCGGGATCAGGAAGTTCAGGAAGATCGAGCGCTCTTCCCAGCCCAGGTTGTTGTAGGGAAGGATCGAGGAGAGGAACGCGTAGGCGCGCGCGAACGCCTTGGCTCTGCCCTTGAACCGGACCTGGCCGTCCTCGTCCAGATCCCCGAGGTACGTCGCCACGGACCGGTCGAGGATGGGGTCCAGCCGGCCGCGCTCCGCGCCATCCAGATACAGCTTCACGAACTCGCGGACCTGATCGGTAGAGTAGACCTGCGCCCCATCAAGGTCGGCCTGTAGGTCGTGGAGCCGGTCGGGGTCGGTCTCATCGGAAAGGACCGTGGTCCGGTAGTAGTCCGAAAAGGCTCTCGTGATGGTCTCCGCGTCGTTCAGGAAGTCGAGCACGAACACGTCCCGCTTCCCCGGGTGTGACCGGTTGAGCCGCGACAGCGTCTGGACCGCCCTGATCCCCGAAAGCGTCTTGTCCACGTACATCGTGTGCAGCAGCGGCTCGTCGTAGCCGGTCTGGAACTTGTCCGCGCAGACGAGGAACCGGTGCGGGTCCTTCCGGAATGTCTCGGCGATCTTCGACGAGGGCAGGCCGTTCAGGCTGGACTCGCTCACCCTGTCTCCGCCGTAGTCGTGCTCGCCCGAGAACGCGACGAGCGCCTCGTGGGGGCTCCTGCGCTCCTTCAGATAGTCGCGGATGGCGTGGAAGTACTGAATCGCGCGCTCGATCCCGTTCGTGACCACCATCGCCCGCGCCTTGCCGCCGATCCTGTGCTGCGCCAGCACCTGTTCGTGGAAGTGGTCCACCATGATCTCGGCCTTGAGCCGGATCGCGTGTTCGTGGCCCTCGACGTAGCGCCGGAGCTTCTTCCCGGCCTTCCGGACATCGTACTCCGGGTCCTCCTCGACCGTCTTGGCAAGCCTGTAGTAGCTCTCGACGGGCGTGTAGTGTTCGAGCACGTCCAGGATGAACCCCTCCTGGATCGCCTGCTTCATGCTGTAGGTGTGGAACGGAAGCCGCCTGACCGTGCCGTCGCCCTGCGGGTCCGGCTCGCCGAAGAGTTCGAGCGTCTTGTTCTTGGGCGTCGCGGTGAACGCGAAGTAGCTGGCGTTGTCGAGCATCCTGCGGCGCTCGATCTCGTCGTTGACGCGGTCCTCATAGGTCTCGTATCCGTCCTCGTCACCCCTCTCGCCGAGCGCGTCCGACACGGCTCCGGCGGTCTTGCCGCCTTGGCTCGAATGCGCCTCGTCGATGATGATCGCAAAGGCGCGGTCGCGGTGCCCACTCCCGATCTCGTCGAGGATGAACGGGAACTTCTGGATCGTCGTGATGATGATCTTCTTGCCCTGCTCGATGAACCGCCTCAGGTCGCCCGACCGCTCGGCGTGTCCCACCGTCGATCCGACCTGCGCGTACTGCCGGATCGTGTCCCGGATCTGGCGGTCCAGTATCCGGCGGTCCGTAACCACGATGATCGAGTCGAAGACGGTCTTGCCGTCCTTTTTCAGGGGGATCAGCTGGTGCGCCAGCCACGCAATCGAGAAACTCTTGCCGCTGCCCGCCGAGTGCTGGATCAGGTATCGCTTCCCGGCCCCGTGCCTCGCCGCGTCCTCCAGAAGGCGGCGCACCACGTCGAGTTGCTGGTAGCGCGGCCAGATCTGCTTCCGCTTCTTCCTGCCTGTCTTCGTGTCCTTCTCTGCCAACATCTGGGCGTAGTTCTCGATGATGTCCGTCAAGCGCGTGCGGGCCAGCACCTCGCGCCACAGATACTCGGTCTTGAGGCCGTCCGGGTTGGGCGGGTTGCCCGCCCCGTGGTTCCAGCCACGGTTGAACGGTAGGAACCACGAGGACTTGCCCTTCAGGTGTGTGCAGAAGCGGATCTCGCTCTCATCCACCGCGAAGTGCGCCACGCAGCGCCCGAGCCGGAAGAGCGGCTCCCGTGGGTTGCGGTCCTTCTCGTATTGCCGGATGGCGTCGTGGACCGTCTGCTTCGTGAGATTGTTCTTGAGCTCGAACGTGAAGACGGGAAGGCCGTTGATGAACAGCCCGATGTCGAGCGAGCGCTGGGTCTCGTCCCGGCTGTAGCGTAGCTGGCGTGTGACAGTGAAGCGGTTCAGCGCGAACAGCCGCCGGGCCGTCTCGTTCCCGGCCGACGGGGTGCCGTGAAAGAGCTCCAGGTGGTGGGGGCCGTGCCTGACGCCGCGCCGGAGTACGTCGATGGTGCCGCGCTTGTTGATCTCGTCTTGCAACCGGGCCAGGAACTTGCGGCGCGTCGGGCAGTCCTCGGCGAGCCGGAGGGCGGCGGCGGACTCGGGTTGCGTGGCCTCCAGGAACGTCCAGAGTTGGACGAGATCGACGCAGTACTCGCGGTCGTAGTCGCGACCGCTGCCGGGCGACCAGCCGACGCCGCCGTATCCGGGGGTGGGTTCGCGCACGGTGCGGCCCGAGGGCGGATCGCAGGGGTCGCCGGTCAGCGCCTCGCAGATCAGGCGTTCGAGGCCGAGTTCGGACATGTCCGTGGTCATGTCAGCCGCGACGTGGTATCGGGACTTCCCTGAGTTCTCCGGGCCGCGCTTCCTCGACGGCTGTACGGATCTCCGCGGTCCGGAGCCGAACCCTCGGCCATGCCGTGGCCATGAGAACCACGACGGCCAACTTCCTGCCAGCCAGATTCTGCTGGTAGCGCATGCTCTGGTCCGTCGTCACGATGACCTTGTACCCTTCCTCTTCGGCTCGCTGGATCAGTTCGCCGTTCTCCAGCAACTCCCAGCCCCTCTCGGCCGACCTGTCCACCGAATGCTCCCGGAGATGGTGGCGCAGCGGCGCCGGGGTCCCGTGGTCGAACAGGATTTTCACGGGTCAGGCGGGCGTCTTGAAGTATTCCGTCTCGTGCTTGAGAACCGCCGTCACCTGCCACTCCTTGACCTCGGGAAACCACTCCAGGAACTGCTCCACGGTAGCGCCGCTCTCCAGGTTCTCGAAAAGGGCGTAGACCGGCACCCTCGTGCCGGTGAAGGCCCACGCCCCGCTGATCTTACGGGGGTTGCGTTCAACCGCCGGGCACGTGTTCCAATCCGTCATGCGCTTGCCTCCTTCATCATGTCGTGCGCGGTTGAATGTAGGTTCGATTCGGTGGGGATGGGGTCGGCCCGGTCGGGGTCGGCCGCGAGCGGGTCCGTCTCGGGTAGCTTAGTCGCCGCCTCGCGCACATCCAGCTTGCCGGTCACGGCATCGGCGATCAGGCGGGTGCGGTATTCCTGGAGGAGGGCGATCTGCCGATGTGTTGCGTCCCGCAGCTTTCCGAGCAGGGACAATCGGCGCTCAATCCATCGCACCAACTCGCGCTGCTCGCCCCGGGACGGCAACAGAATCGGATAGTTTCGCACATCGTCCAGTGATAACCCGTCCTTCGTGCCGCCGTACAGCCGCGTTTGACCATAGGTCTGGCCCAGCGACGAGAGAAGCACGTACCCGAGCCACTTGGAGGCGACCGCAGGGGACGGTCTACAGCGCGCCACATGTTGGCTCACATAAGCTTCTCCCAATCCTTCCGGGGCGACTCCCACCGATCCGATATAGGCTGTTACCGAAAGCAGTAGATCACCTTCGGCGATCCGCGTTCGGGCTGCTTCAGAGGTTACTGGCAGATTGAGTCGCACAGCATCTTCCAACCGCAACTCAAGTGAGCCACGACTCAGGTTGGCGACGCGCACGAACAGAGGTCCGCCGTCCGCAGCATATGATGACCAGCCCCGAGAACCCGTCGTCACCTCGGACACGACGTTCCTCAATCGACATCGCACCCAATGATTCGGGATCGCTGGGAGCCATGCGACGCCGGAGTCCTTGTAGGCCGGATAGGGCTGGCCGGTTCGGACATCGATCCGCCCCGTGACTGCCTCGTGGATCAGCGCCCGCTTCCGCTCCTCCAATAGCTCGATCAGCCGCTCTTTCGCCCGGATGTAGCGCCGGATCCGGCGGTCGGCGGCTTCCAGAAAGCGGACGATCGCGGCTTGTTCAGGGCACGGCGGTATCAAGAACGGAATCTCGCGCATCCGAGGTGCTGATAAGTCCCACTGGCCCACCCGGACACCATCGGAAGCTGCCGAAAAACAGGGCACACAGGCACGAGATCTTATGGCGAGGTGAAAGTAGCGTCCAACTACACCCTTGACGGCGTAGACATGGTAGGCTGGGCTGACGATACCGTCCCACTGGGACACCCCATATGATCCCTGCCACGCCTTCATCTTGTTGATCGCAAACTGCCCTTTTCGAACTACCTTGTAGTGCGACAAGTCGTCTGGGATATAGTTGTGGTTCCCGCTTTGATCGGTGAGGTCGCGAAGGACCACGCCCTTGTCGCGCACGACCGAGAGTAGGGGGAGGTCAGGTCGGTTTCGCTCGGCCACTTTCCGCAATACGGTCCTCAGCCGACGCACTTCCCAGTGGACCGGCACTTCCTCGAACCACTCAAGGGCGGTCACGCTCACAAATGCCACCTGTCCTTCAGCAGGATCATCGTGTCAAATGCCGCGAGCTTCGCAGCATCTATCGTGGGATGGACTCTCCTCGACGGGACAACCCTCGGGTCTTCATCGGATCGTTCGGTGATGCGCCCACCCCACCCTCCCAGGACCCGATAGATGACGATGTTCATGCCGTCAGTGTTAAGGAAATGATTCCCCTTCGCGGAGATGCGCCATTTTCTGGAGAGCCAGTTTCGCCGTCTCCGAGTAGCGTTCTTGAGTTGGCCCTCGCGTGTCTTGGCCGCATCCGGGTTGATTTCCATTCGTGACGCACAAACGCATCCGGTGTCGAGTTCGAGTCCATAGACAGGGTGGATCATGTGGTGTACGTATCTGATCTCTCTGTACTCGCACATCTCGCACGTTTCCAGGCAGCAGCTGCAACCGCTGTCGCGACAGCATACGTCCGTTACCCCGTCGCAGAACCAGCCCTTCTTGGGGAACTTCGGATTGCCCCACTTTCCACTACCTCGATTCGCGCTCAAGGACCCGTTTCCTCTCGTTGGGTCAAATGATCTGAAGTCATACCGAGAATCTGCGCCAGCAACCCCTCAGTCTTCCGCTCCACCGCCAGAATGTCGTCCCCGATCTCATCGAGCGTCCGCATCGGCTCGGGCTTGTGGAAGTAGCGGTTGAAGCTGATCTCGTAGCCGATCTTGACGCTCTTCGCGACGTACCACGCGTCCCCGGTGTAGGGGAGCACTTCGCTCCGCAGGAACCCCTCGATTCCGCCCGCTTCCGTGAGCGGGATCTGCTCGGTGTCCCTGAGCGCCGAATCAGGTTCGTACTCGACGACGCGATCTTTCGAGCCGTCGCGAGACTCGTACAGCCCCCGGATCGGGTCGGGCGCGGTGCCTTGCCGGTGGACTCTCTTGACTACCCGCTCCGCCTTCTCGTCCCGCTCGGCGAGCGCGGTCTGCAACAGCCTCTTGCGCTTGGCCGTGAGCTTCGCGCGACGACCGGACATGTCGGCCTTGAGCGCGCCCAGAAAGCCGTTGAAGTCGAGGTGAGCCCCGGGACCGAGTGTCTCGGCCACCCGCTCGACGGCGTTCGCGAGCGCCTCCTCCCCGGCACCACGACACGCCTCGGAGAACCCGGCGCAGCGCTCGGGCGACAGATCCACCTTCAGCCTCAGCGGCCGCTCGACCGTCACCTTCCAGTACCCGAACGCCTCGTTGTCGAAGACCCGGCTCTCCTCCGTCTCCTCGAAGTCGAGGAACGTCCGGCAGATCCGCTTGATGTCCTCCGGCCCGAGTTCGCAGTTCTTCTTCCCCAGGTTCTTCCTGAGCGGACGGAACCACTTGGTCGCGTCGATCAGCTGCACCTTGCCGCGCCGGTGCTCGGGCTTGCGGTTCGTGAGCACCCAGACGTAGGTGGCGATGCCGGTGTTGTAGAACATGTTGAGTGGCAGGGCGACGATGGCCTCCAGCCAGTCGCTCTCGATGATCCACCGCCGGATGTTGCTCTCGCCCTGCCCCGCCGAGCCGGTGAACAGCGAGCTTCCGTTGTGGACCTCGGCGATCCGGCTGCCGAGCCGCGTGTCCCGCTTCATCTTCGACAGCTTGTTGGCCAGGAAGAGCAGTTGGCCGTCGCTGGAGCGGGTGACGAGCGAGTACTCGGGGTCGCCCGCGTGCTCGATCAGGAAGCGGTGATCGTTCATCCCCTTCTTGCCGCCCATCCGCTGGAGGTCGGTCTTCCAACTCTTTCCGTACGGCGGGTTCGAGAGCATGAAGTCGAACTCGCGGGTCGGAAACGCGTCGTTCGAGAGCGTCGAGTGCTCCGGGCCGCCCACGATGTTGTCGGCGGCCTCGCCCTCGCCCTTGAGGAGAAGGTCGGCCTTGCATATCGCGTAGGTCTCGGCGTTGATCTCCTGCCCGTACAGGTGCGAGGATACCTGCTTCCCGCGCTTCTCCGCGAGCCGGTGCAACTCCTCCTCCGCCACGGTCAACATGCCGCCGGTCCCACAGGCCCCGTCGTAGAGCAGGTAGGTGCCGGACTCGATCCGGGCGGCGATGGGCTGGAATACGAGCTTCGCCATGAGCGTCACGGCGTCGCGCGGGGTGAAGTGCTCGCCCGCCTCCTCGTTGTTCTCCTCGTTGAAGCGCCGGATCAGTTCCTCGAAGACGGTCCCCATGCCGTGGTTGTCGAGGCCGGGGTGCCGGACCGAGCCGCCCGTGTCCATCACCGGATCGGGACCCAGGTTGATGTCCGGCGAGGTCAGCTTCTCGATCAGGGACCCGAGCGCGTCGGCCCTGTCGAGGCGCGGGATCTGGTTCCGGAACTCGAAATTGTCGAGGATGTCCTGCACGTTGGGCGAGAATCCGTCGAGGTAGTCCACGAAGTCGGCCCTGAGTTGCTGCCTTCCGGCCCGCGCCCGGAGGTCGCTGAGCGTGAACTCCGAGGTGTTGTGGAAGGCCTGCCCGGCCGCCTGCCGGAGCGCGGCGTCCTGGTTCGTAACCCCGGCGGCGTCCAGCGTGGCCTTCATGTCGAGCACGGCCTGCTTGGTGGGTTCCAGTACCGCGTCGAGCCGCCTAAGCACGGTCATGGGGAGGATCACATCGCGGTACTTGCCGCGCACGTAGACATCGCGGAGCACATCGTCCGCGATACCCCAGATGTAGTTGGCGATCCAGTTCAGGTTGGGTGCGGTCATGTCGTGGCGTCGTGGGCTGCTCTCGGTAGGGTGCGGTCTTTCGCGCGGGAACTCATCTACGATAACGTACCGGCCACGGAGCGGCTCTAGTAGCGCGAGCGAGCGTTTCACCGGCCCGGCGACCTGGGTCGCCCCGGTGTTGTCAACGGCCATCGTTGACATGATTCCTCAAGTCATGAATCTCGGCGTCTCCCGTTCGATGGCGGCGCGCCGGATTCGCGGTCGCGGTGCTGTCCGGCTCAGCGCCGCGTCACAGGACCGGAACCACCCTCGGCCGCCCGCACCACGGCGGACGGGGAACCACTACGCGTGGCCCTCGACGCGTTCTCGCGCCCGTCAGCTCCAGCGCCGCCGACGACCCCGCGTCGCCGGGGTTCGGCACGCATGTCGGATACGAGGCGGATCTGCTCACCGCGCTGGAAGCCATGAGTCGAACATGACTCTCATTCGAGCGCACCCCCGTGAGGCACTTGGCTGCTCACCTCGTCGCCGGACATCGATGTCGCGGGCGGGGGCGCGCGGCCATTAGGGACGGCGGCTGACGGGGCGATAGCTTCGAGAGCCGCTTGGTGTGTTGTCCTCATCGGGCGCTATTCACATCTTTCGCATCCGGTTCTTCCTACCCTCCAAAGGGTGCCCATCAGCACCATTGACCGACATGCTAGGGTTCCAGCGACCGCAGGTGCTACGTCTCCGCCGACGTTGGTCTGTCGGGGAACAGGTGGGCTCCGGTGGGTTTGGCCGAGTCCATGTGGTTGAATCGGACGGCGTCGCTCACCATGTTGCCAAGTTCATTCCGAAGGATCCGGGCGCTGACCGAGAGCTTCTGTTCCCTGAACTCTCGGGTATCCGGAATGTGGTACCGGTCGTAGATACCGGAGAATCGGACGCCTACTGGATCATCGTCATGCCAAGGGCCGAGATGTCCTTGGCGGACCTCCTATCCGAAACGGGAGGCCCATTGCCCGAAGTCCAAGCGACCCCGATCCTTCTCGATCTTGCGCGGGCCCTGGCATCCATGAAGAACCGCGTCGTGCACCGTGACGTCAAGCCGGCCAACATTCTCTTCCTCAATGGTACTTGGTGTCTGGCGGATTTCGGGATTTCCCGCTACGCCGAGGAAACCACCGCCGAGAATACGCGGAAGTTTGCCTGGACCCCTCAGTACGCGGCACCGGAACAGTGGCGCAGCGAAAGGGCGACCAGCTCGACCGATGTATACGCGTTCGGCGGCGTAGCGTACCATCTCTTGGGGGGTAGTCCTCCATTCGTCGGGCCGGAGTCCCATGACTATCGGAAGCAACACCTGCACGACACGCCTGCCCGGATCCCAAACATCGCCCCCGAAATGGTCTCTCTCGTAGACGAGTGCCTCACAAAGGCCCCGGAAGCGCGACCGAATCCCGAGAGCATCCTATTCAGGCTGGAGCAAGCACACCGACCGCGAACTGAAGCCGCACGTAGGCTTCAGGAAGCCAATTCCCGAGTAGTTCGAAAGCACGTAGAGCGAGCCAGTGTCGAGTCGGCAGCCCAGTCCGAGCGAGAGCGCAAGCATCGGTTGAGGGAAGCCGCTGAGAAGTCCCTTACGCGAATTGTGACGATGCTCGACGACCAGATTCGGAGTTTGGCGTCAGCGAGCGCCGCCGGCAGGCCGAGAGCGGACGGGTGGCAGGCCAGGTTAGGTAGGGCAACCCTCGGTGTCGCGGCTGTTTCTCGGGCGGACGCAGTGTTCGCGCCTCGCGGTGATCTCAAGTGGGAAGCCCTCGCATACTCGTCCATCACGTTGCGCACTCCCCGCGACCGGTATGGACATGAAGGGATGGCTCATTCTCTATGGTATCTCCGACAGAGGAAGGACGACGCTTATCGGTGGTACGAAGTGGCGTTCAAGGTCAATGCGCTGGTCCCGCGCCGAAGCCCCATCGACCCTTTCGCCCTCCCCCCGGGAAGCGATGATGCGCAGTTCGCGCTTTCGTCGACCATGCACACG
This sequence comes from BD2-11 clade cluster bacterium bin43, assembly GCA_002238605.1. Classification (GTDB taxonomy): domain Bacteria; phylum Gemmatimonadota; class Gemmatimonadetes; order Longimicrobiales; family Gaopeijiaceae; genus BD2-11. The sequence continues at coordinate 153,503 of MPMR01000001.1, forward strand.
ATTGACGTGGCAAAGCATCCAGTTCCGATCGACCAAGGAGCAGAGGAGAAGTTCGTTGACCAGTGGATTCGCCGTCTTGCAGACGCTGTAACCGGTGCCTGAGGAGAGAGCGAACTGCGACGTACCCCCATCTGGCTCGCCGGTCCAGGTGGGATCGTCCTACATGGCGGGAGGACCCGTTGCGATGCCCGGCATTTCCCGCCAAATTTGGCAATCCTGTCCGCTATCGGGACACGGTCCAGCCGGGTCCAGCCCAACGGCAGAAAGCGCAGATCGTGCAGTCCTGTAATACTTTAGACGATTTTCTGCCGGGATTCGGGCTGCCTAGAAATCCGCCGGTCCGGGAGTGCGAGACCAAGGACCGAAAGCTGCTGGCACCCCGACTGTCCCGACTCCTCGATGGCAACCCCAGAACCGCTAGCATAGAACCCTGATCGCCACCGACTGCCTGGATCACACCAGCAAGGCGGTCCATTCATCTGCTTCGCCGGGTCACCGGCGAGGCTTGCCGGGGGGTCCCGACTTCCGTGCGCTGAGGAGAGGAAAACCGTCATGTCGGACAAGACGAGACAGAAATACGTCGACAAGCTGGGACCTGAGCGCGGCCAGATGCTCGATGCCATACACGAGGAATGGACAATGGCTCTTGATCGCTACCAAGAGCTGATGGAACTGTTCGGTAAGGATGAGAAGCGAGTAGCCATGCTCAACGCGCTCGGAGCTGCGTTCGTCGGCGACCTTCAAGAGGTCCTGTCGAACGACCTGATTCTCAGGCTGACCCGGCTAACGGATACGGACAAGCGTACCGTATCGGTCCATCACTTGCCGCGATTCCTTCGCAACCATCCCCACCTCGAAAAGGAGGTGGAAAAGCATGTGTCCGAAGCGAAAAAGCACGCGAAATCGGCCAGGGATCGGAGGAACCATCGTATCGCGCACCGAGACAGGTGGCAGCCAGGAAGACCGGTTAGGTACGGAGATCTCAAGGCGGGGTTGGATTCTGTGTACGCCGCTCTGAACGTCGTGGAAATGGGCTTCTGGAATAACCACCTGATGAACGAAGTCAGCAATGAGATGAGAACCGCGCAGTTCGTGGGATGTCTCGAATCGCTGGTCGAAGCCGTGCTCTTCATCGAATCCAAGATAGATCCGACGGGCGAGACCAGGTCATTTGACCGTGATGTCGCGATAGCGTTTCTGGCGAAGATCGGAGGGGACGCGGACCAAGACTTGGGAGCCATCTGGAACCTCAGAATGACCGCAGGGATCATTAGAGAGCGACTCAAGCCAAGTGTCTCCGAAGGAGGGGGCGAGATTTGAGCCGGGGGAAGTGAGACGGGAGGCTGAACCGGAACGGGAGATTCCCGCCATTCTGGTACGATTCTCCCGCTATTCTGTGCGGATGGGATTAGCCATCCCCCACCGGCAAGAAGCGCAGATCGTGCAGTCCCAGTTGACTTTGGACGATTTCTTGCCTTGATTCACTCCCCCCTTGACCCTGACGTAACGTCAGGGTTTACCTTCCGTCCATGAACACCGGAAAACCACCGACAGCAGGCGATTCGTCCGCCGAGGAACTCCACACCGTAGGCGAGGTTGCGCATCTGGCCAAGGTCACCGTGCGCACCCTCCACCACTACGACCGCATCGGGCTGCTGGTCCCGTCGCGACGGGCCAAGAACGGCTACCGGCTCTACGGCTACGCGGACCTGGAGCGACTCCGGCAAATCCTGCTCCTGCGCGAGTTGGGGTTCGGGCTCGACGGCATCGGGCAGATGCTGGACGCGGGGGCGTTCGACCAGCGCCGCGCGCTCGTCGCGCAGCGCGACCTGTTGCGCGAGCGGCAGCGGAGGACGGAAAGAATCATCGCGGGCGTGGAGGGCGCGCTCGAGGCGATGGAGGAGAAGAGACCGATGGCGAAGGCAAGGATGTTCGAGGGGTTGCAGGACTTCGACCACGAGCAGTACGAGGACGAGGCCCGCGAGCGCTGGGGCCGGACGGACGCCTACAAGGAGTCCATGCGGCGCACACGGCGCTATTCGAAGGACGACTGGACGCGCATCAAGGCCGAGGCGGAGGACGTGATGGCCCGCCTCTCCGCGCTACTGGAGGAGGGAGGCCCCGCCGCGGGCAGGGGGGGGGGGGGACGCGGGAGCTGGCGGAGGAGCACCGCTGCCACATCGACCGCTGGTTCTACCCGTGCAGCCACGCCATGCACGCGGGCCTGGCCGACATGTACACGGCGGATCCGCGATTCATGGAGCACTTCGAGAAGCGCGGAGAAGGGCTGGCGGCGTTCTTCCGGGAGGCGATCCTGGCGAATTCGGCGCGACGGAGAAACGCCCCGTAAGCCACGGTACATGGCGGCAGCCGGACGCGGGCGCGGAGCCGCGGATAATCTCCGACTGCGCTACACGTCCAGGTTCCTGACGTACCTCGCGTTCCTCTCGATGAACTCGCGGCGGGGCTGCACGTCGTCGCCCATGAGGCGGTCGAAGAGGTTCGACGCGATGGTGGCGTCTTCGATGTCCACGCGCAGGATGGTGCGCGCGTCGGGGTCCATGGTGGTGCGCCACAGCTGATCCGGGTTCATCTCGCCGAGCCCCTTGTAGCGCTGGATGCCGATGCCCTTGGCGTTCTCCTTTCCGTTGGAGAAACGCCGGATGTACTCCTCGCGCTGCTCCTCGGAATAGGCGTAGAACTCGCGCTTGCCCTTCGCGACCCGGTAGAGGGGCGGCTGCGCGATGTAGACGTAGCCGCTGTCGATCAGCCCCTTCATCTGTCGGAAGAAGAAGGTCAGCAGAAGGGTGCGGATGTGCGCTCCGTCCACGTCCGCGTCGGTCATGATGATGATCTTGTGATAGCGCGCCTTGTCGATGTTGAAGTCCTCGTGGATGCCGGCACCGATGGCGGTGATCATCGCGCGGATCTCGTCGTTGGAGAGGATCTTGTCGATGCGCGCGCGCTCCACGTTGAGGATCTTGCCCTTGAGCGGCAGGATGGCCTGGTACTGGCGGTCCCTGCCCTGCTTGGCGGAACCTCCCGCGGAGTCGCCCTCCACGAGGTAGAGTTCGGTCATCGCGGGATCCGAGAGCGAGCAGTCGGCCAGCTTGCCGGGAAGGATGCCCCCCTCGAGCGCGTTCTTCTTTCGAGCCAGGTCGCGGGCCTTGCGGGCGGCTTCCCGCGCGCGCGCCGCCTGCAGCGATTTCTGGATGATGGCCTTGGCGGCCCTGGGATGCTCCTCCAGGAAGATCTGCAGGTGCTCGTTGACGGTGATCTCGACGGCGCCGCGCACCTCCGAGTTGCCGAGCTTGGTCTTGGTCTGGCCCTCGAACTGGGGTTCGCGCACCTTGACGCTGAGAACGCAGGTGAGCCCTTCGCGGACATCGTCGCCGGAGAGGCTCTCGTCGGCTTTCTTGAAGAGTTTGTTGCGGCGCGCGTAGTCGTTGATTGTGCGGGTGAGCGCGGCCTTGAGGCCGGTGAGATGGGTGCCGCCTTCGTGGGTGTTGATGTTGTTCACGAAGGTGTGCGTGTTCTCCGAGAACCCCGAGTCGTACTGGAGGGCCAGCTCGATCTCGGCCTCCTCCCGGCTCACCTCGAAGGAACAGACCTCCGGGTGCACGGGCTGGCGCGATCCGCGCAGGAAGGCCACGTACTCCACCAGCCCGCCCTCGTACTGGTAGACCTCCTCTTCGTACTGTTCGGGATCCGCGGCCTCGCCCTCCGCCCCCCTCTCGTCGCGCAGGCTGATGCGCAGCCCCCGGTTGAGGAACGCCATCTCGCGCAGGCGGCCTGACAAGGTGTCGAAGTTGAAGCGGAGTTCGGTCAGGATCTGGGGATCGGGCTTGAAGGTGACGCGCGTGCCGCTTCCCTCCGCCGGTCCGACGACCTCGAGCTCCGTGACCTTCTCCCCGCGGGCAAAACTCTGGCAATAGCGCCTGCCGTCCCGCTTGACCTCGACATCCAGGCGCTCGGAGAGGGCATTGACGACGCTGACGCCGACCCCGTGGAGTCCGCCGGAGACCTTGTAGGTGTCCTTGTTGAACTTCCCCCCGGCGTGAAGGGTGGTCATGGCAAGTTCGACCCCGGGTATGCCCTCCCCCGGGTGGAGGTCGACCGGGATGCCACGCCCGTCATCGATGACGGTCACCGAGTTGTCGGCGTGGATGCGGACGTCCACGCGCGTGCAGAACCCCGCCATCGCCTCGTCGATGGAGTTGTCCACGACTTCGTAGACGAGATGGTGAAGGCCGCGCGCCGAAGTCGATCCGATGTACATGCCGGGCCGTTTGCGCACGGCCGACAGCCCCTTCAATACCTGAATCTGCCTGGCTGTGTACTCGGTGTTGTTCGTCGCGTTTTCCTCGGTCATCCGGTGCCTTGCGGAGGGGGGATTTCGGGCCGCGGCGGAGAGCCGCAAGTGACGGCCACTAAGACGTAGTAATCTAGCATTTTTCAGCGTTTTCGGCCATGTCCGGGGAGGCCGTGAAAGGTGGCTCTGGAGCATGGTGGCCACGTGCTCTCCGCAGGGCGCGCGGGGCGGCGTGAACACCACCGCGGCATGGGAGCGGGACGGGATGGCGCGGGGCGCCGAAAAGGGCTTCCCGTCCCGCCGCAGTCATGGCCCCGGCGACCATCCGTCCGGGGGCCGGGCGCCGCCGCGATTGCAGCCCGCGCATCTGCCGGGACCCGGTGTCAGCGCCCTCCGGCCGAGGGCCGCACAAGCACGGGATTGACAAAGATCCACGGGCGCAGGTTCCACACCAGTCCGCCCAGCCGGGCCGAGTACCGGAACACTTCCACCCGGTAGGCTCCGGGCGCGTCCACCGCCCGGGACAGGCCGGGCCCCCGCCACCACCCCACCTCCCGGCCGTCGCGCACGACCCGGTACGCGACCCGGCCCGGATCGGTCGCGAATCCGGCCTCCAGGCGGAGGCCCGCAGCCATGCGGACGGCTCCGCCGGGAGGGACGTGGCCGGAAGCCGGAACGTGGGTCGCGGATTCGCCGGCGGCCGGGATGGCGCCCCTCAGGTCGGCGTCCCCGGGCGCCACCATCCCCACCCGGAACCCGCGCGCGCCTTCCGCATCGCCGAACGACACGAACACGTCGCCCCGCCGGATCGCCGCCCCCAGCGCGCGGGCGGCCTCGACCGGGTCGGGGCCCGGCGGCGCGTCGACCGCGACGTGGTTGATCATCGTGCGCAGCGAGGACGCGTACGACGGGAAGAGCCTTCCCCCCGGCAGCCGGGCCTTCGGGTGCATGTCGAGCCCTCCGACGGCTGTGGGCCCGGGCCGCTCGGCCGTGGCCGCCCCGGGGCTCGTGAGCGCGCCCGGGCCAGGTCGCCCGACCGCGCCGTCAACGGGTCGTTCGACCGCGCCCGGCCGACGCCCGCCGGCCGACGCCAAGGGGTCCATGGCGGCCATCGGACCGCGTCCACCGGCCACCCACAGGGAGTCGAAGGCGGCCACCCCGGGGGAGCGGAACCCGTCCCGGTAGAGCCGCAGCCAGTTGTGCTCGGCGCGGCCGGCCAACTCCCCGCCCACAAGCGCCACCAGGTGGTAGAGCACGCTCGGGCTCGCCAGTCGGCGGCGGGCCACGTCCGCGAAGTCGAACACCTCCCAGGCGGCCATGCCGGGCGCGCCGGCCGGGCGCCACCTGTCCGACGACCGGCCGCGCGGGTGCGCCACCACCGCAAAGGCCGAGTCGCGCTCCACCCGGGCGAGGAGGCCCTCCACCCCGCCCGTCCACGACACCACCGCGGTGTCCAGGCGGTCGACCAGCACCTTGCCGACCCCTTCCACGCGGATCTCCTGGCCGCGGACCAGCAGCACCCCCTCCACCCGCCGGGCCGGCCGTTCCCACTCGGCCGGGGGGGCGCCGGCGTCCCGGTGGTCGGCGAGGAAGACGAAATCCAGGCCGGCCGCGCGCGCCGCTCCCGCCAACTCGGCCTCGGTCCCGATGGCGTCGTGGGAGCGGCGCGTGTGCACATGGATCGCGCCGGCCACCCGGGTCGAAGGGGCGGGGGGTGGGGTGGCGGGCTCGGGCGAGGCGCCGAAGATCGCGTCGGGAGCGCCCCCCTCCCCCATCACCACCCAGTCCAGGCGCGCCCCGACGTATACGACCGCGAAGTAGGCCCCCACCCCGACCAGCAGCCATCGCCCGGCGCGGCGGAAGAATCCGCGCTTCACCATCCACCCCCCTCTTCATCGCCGGCGGAAAGCACGAACATCACGCGCCTGATGCGAACGCTCCGGCCGGCGTTCAGCCGCGCCATGATCTGCCGCTTGCGCAGGTTGAGCTCCATGGCCCACGCCGAGGAGGGCACCTCCACGATCAGCACCCCGTTGCTGACCGAGCGCGCCCGGGTCACGCGCGCCAATCCCGAGCCCACCAGCCGGGGCCAGTCCTCCACCAGTTTCTGATACTCCAGCTGCCTGTCGAGACCCCGGCGCCGGAGCACGCGCTCGAGTATGTCCGCCACCTTCTCGGGACCCCGCGGAGTGGAAGCGGTTGCCCCGGCCCGGCGGGCGCCTCGCCGCGACGAGCCCGGCACGCCTTCCGGGGACCCCGCCGGTTCGCCCTCCGGACCGGCTGCGCGCCTGCGGCGAGCCAGGATGCGCGCGATCTCCTCACGGGTCTCGCTCACGTGCTAACGACTCCGTTCTCGACGCGCCAGCGCGGAATGGTCTCTCTGTGCACCTGCACATCCGTCTCCCGGGGCGCCGTTAGGATCACCTGATGGCGCAGGTTCCCTTCGATGAGTTCCAGGATACGTCGGGATCGGCCCTCGTCCAGCTCCGAGAATACGTCGTCCAATAGCAGGATGGGGGTCTGCCCGCGCACCTCGCGCACGGTCGCGGCCTCGGTGAGACGAAGAGACAGGGCCCCGGTGCGCTGCTGGCCCCCGGAACCGTAGGTGCGCAGATCGAGGTCTCCCGAGTCGGCCACCAGGCTGATCCGCATCTCGTCGCGGTGCGGGCCCACAACCGTGGTTGCCAGCCTCCGTTCGCGGTCGCGCGAGCGCGCCAGCGCCTGCGCGAAACGTTCAGGCAGATCATCAGGCTCGGCGTCCGCCGCGCCACCCACCGACGGCTGGTAGGAAATGTACGCGGGCCGCCCCCCGGAGATCTCGCGGTAGGAGGCCCGGAACGTCTCCCCCGAACCGGCGATCCAGCCGCGCCGGGCGCTCATGACCTTCGCGCCGAGCGCGGTGAGCGGCCCGTCCCAGGCGGCCACCGCAGCGCGGTCGCTTCGCGCTCTGAGCGCCGCGTTGCGCTGGGCGAGCACGAGCCGGTACTGCTGCAGCGCCTGCAGATACCCCGGCGTCGCCAGCGAGAGCACGATGTCCAGGAACCTGCGGCGCTCGGCGGGCCCCCCGGCTACGACCTTCACGTCGGAGGGCGCGAACACGACCGCGGCCGTGCGACCCAGGGCGTCACCCATACGGTCGGGCTCACGGCCGTCGAGGGTCACCTTCTTGCGCGGCCCGGCGCGCTGGAAGGCCGCGGTCACCTCCACTTCCTCGTCCTCGCCCGCAAACCGGCCCGCCAGCCGGAAGAGCGGCTGCCCGAAGGCCGTCAGCTGCTCGTCCTTCGCCGCTCGGAACGACCGGAAGGTCTCCAGATAGTAGATGGCTTCCAGCAGGTTCGTCTTGCCGTGCGCGTTGGGGCCCACGATGGCGACGCCCCCGGGAGGAAACTCGAGTTCCTGCACGCCGAGGTTGCGGAAGTGATACAGCTTAAGACGGCTCAGACGCACCGGCGCTTCAACGCCCCCGGAAGTTCGCTCCCCGCCTCTCCAGAAACGCCCCCATCCCCTCGCGCATGTCCTCGGTGGCCGCCAGCACGCCGAAGAGCGATGACTCGAAGGCGTGCGCATCGGCCTCGGCGCTGTCGAGGGCGGAATAGATGGATTCGAGGGCGAACCGGAGCGCGACCGGCGCGTTTTTCGTGATCCTGCGCATCAGCGCGATCGCCGCGCCGTGCAGCTCCGCTCTCTCGACAACGCGGGAAACCAGGCCGTAGCGCTCCGCCGTCGCCGCGTCGATCATGTCTCCCGTGAGCGTCATCTCCAGCGCGCGTCCCAGCCCGACGATGCGCGCCAGGCGAATGGTGCCGCCGTATCCCGGGACAATGCCCAGCGTTACCTCCGGAAGCCCGAAGCGCGCGTTGGCCGAAGCGATGCGAAGGTGGCAGGCCATCGCCAGCTCGCATCCCCCGCCGAGAGCGAAGCCCCCTACCGCCGCCAGCACCGGCTTCGGAAATCGCTCGATTGCCGCCAGCACCTCTTGTCCCCGGCGGCTCACCTCCACGGCCGACAACGGCGTCATTTCGGCAAGCACGCCGATGTCCGCCCCCGCCACGAAGGCCTTCTCGCCCGCCCCGGTCAGGATGACGCCGCGCACGCCGTCGTCTTCGCCCAGCGATGCGAACGCGTCGCCGATCTCGGTCACGACCTGCTGATTGAGGGCGTTCAGCTTGCGCCGCCGGTCGATGGTCACGATCGCGATCTCTTGGTCCCGGTCGATACGCACATATTGCCGTTCCGGCATCGCAGGAATCCGCTGGCAGGAGGTTGAGGAAAGTGTCGGAGGAGGCTTGCCCGAAGCTGGATCGGTCCCGCTTCGCACTCCACCGACTCGGCACGAAACTAGGGCCCGAGCGCTTCCCGGCGCCAGCGGTCGGCCGTTCCGTTCCCGATCTTCATCGGCATGGCCACCTCGGGCCGGTTAGATTACACTTCGCCTCTTGAACACCCACCCGCGCCAGGGAGGCTTGCCCATGGGCCGCTCGCTGAACAAGGTCACCCTCATCGGCAACGTCGGCTCGGATCCCGACATCCGAATGACGCCCTCCGGTACCAAGGTGGCCAAGTTTTCCGTCGCCACCAACGAGACCTTCAACGACCGCTCCGGGCGCCAGCAGGAACGCACCGAGTGGCACCGCCTCACCTTCTTCGGCCGGCTCTCCGACATCGTTGAACAGTGGGTCAAGAAGGGAGACCGCCTCTACGTCGAAGGCCGTCTCGAGTACTCCCAGACCCAGACTCCGCAGGGCGAGACGCGCTACTGGACCGACATCATCGTGCGCGACATGATCATGCTGGGGTCGGGAGGCCGAGTCCCGGAGATGGGCGGCGACCCGGGGGGCCGTCCGCAGCGCCCGGCCGCGGATGCGGCCAGACGGGGAGGTGCGATGCAGGAACCCGACGACGATCTGCCCTTCTAGCAGTCAGTCCGTGGACTGAATCCACGCGCCGGGAAGCGGCGAGGACGCTGACGCCCGTCAACCCGGAGGCTGCCTGCCCTCCTCGGACCGCCAGAGATCGAGCAGCACGGCGTCGAAGTGCTCCGGGTTGGTCCTGTACTGGTCGACCCACTCCTCGAAGGAGGGCAATCCCTCCTCCGCGTAGATGCGGGTCGTGGCCAGACGAACCATTTCGTCGTAGGAGAGTTCCCCACCCACCCCGGAACCCCGGGCAAGATCCTTTACGAAGACAAACATCTCGTCGGGGGACATGCGCTGAATAATGCGGAATACTCGCGCGGAACAGTAGTCACGGTGCTTCGCGCGCAAGACGGCGAGCGGCTCGCGCCGTGAGGAGTGGGCCCCGGTGCCGCCCGGCCCATCAGTACCAGCCACGTCTTCTCCTGTTGTCCCCGCATCCGGTGTGCGTCGGACTTCTGGCCCGAGGAGGTCTGGAGCAAGACACCTCTTTGCGGGCGCGTGTATTGTACTGGAACCGGTTCCACAATGCCATGCCGGATGCAGGCAAGGAACATGCCGGTGGCCTCGCCGTATTCGGCCACGCCTGCGTGGCTACGCCCGCAAACGGCGCATGCGAGCGCTGGGCCGGAGTGTCGAGAAACCTGCGGGATGCGTGGGCGACCTGCGTGAGGAGGGACGCGGCGGGCTAGCGCTCAGCGGGCGTCCCCGGTGCAGGGAGAGAGAGACTCCTCGTGCTCCTTCAGGTGCTCATAGATGCTACGCCGGGTCAGTCCGCCGATGAGGACCCGGCTGAGAAACTCCGGGTCCGTTTCCTGAACCGCTTCGGCTTTCCTGGCCACGTCGCGCGGCAGGCGGATGTTGAGGTTCACGGATCGGGTTTCCCACATCTTGGTCGGCTGGCTCCCTGCCCGATGTGAAACGAAGCTGAATCTGATTCGCATCCCCCGGCGCAGCCCCGGAGGCCCAGTGATGGGGCCGGTCCCGGCACGGCGGGGGCCATCCTGCACGGCAGAGATCGTAAAAGGTCGAGCTCGGGTGCGCAAGGGTGTCAAAACGAAACGAATGCCAACCGGTGAAAACTCGTATCTTATTATGTATAAACAGGTTACAAGATTGGTGGCAAAACCGTAATTCACTTGTTCCCAAGGACCGCAAGCACGTTGAAAGGCAGATGTCCGGCTTTCATAAGTTGCTGCCTGCGCTCGTTTTCCACCGAAGCAGGCATGCCGCTTCAAGCATCTCTGCAATACAAATGTTTTACAAAAAACCGGGCTTTTGTCCGGGAAAACCGGAATGAAGAAATGTGAGCCCGAGCGTTGCCGGCCGGTCGCCGGACGGGGTAGTTTTCCTGCCCCGGACGAGGGTCACATCCGGACGGGGATTCCGGGAAAACCGGGAATCGACTAGATTGCCTGCCCGGACGCGAGGGCAGCGTCCCCGGGGATTCGGCGGAACGGGCGTACAGGGAAAAGGAAGGCTCTGTTTGGAAGTCATGATTCAGGAAGGCGAGAATCTGGAGCGGGCGCTCCGGCGCTTCAAGCGCAAGGTACAGCGGTCGGGGCTCTACTCGGAACTGCGCAAGCGCCGCTTCTACGAGAAGCCGAGCGCGCAACGCAAGCGGAAGAGGGAAGCCGCGATCCGCCGCGAGCGGCGGCGCCAGCGGCGAAACTCGTCTCGCCGCTGAGGGACGGACGAGCCGGCGGCAACCCGCGCGCCGGGAGCGGACGGGCTCCCGCCGTTGAGTGCTCGACGTTGTAGCTACAGCGGCAGCGGACGCGGTGGCTTCGTGCTCCAGTCGTAGAATCCCTTCCCCGTCTTGCGCCCGAATCTGCCCAGCGCCACCAGGCGCTTGAGAAGCGGCGGGGGGGCGTATCTCGCCTCCCGGTATTCCTCGAACATGATTTCCGCGATGCGGTACGTCGTGTCGACCCCCACGAAGTCGCACAGCAGGAACGGACCCATCGGGTAGCCCGTGCCCAGCATCATGCCCTTGTCGATGTCCTCGATCGAGGCCACGCCCCGCTCCAGTTGGCGAATGGAGTCCAGCATGTAGGGCACGAGCAGCAGATTGACGACGAAGCCCGAGTTGTCCTTCGCCTTGATCGGCTCCTTGCCCAGGTCGCGCGCGAACCGGTAGGCGGCTTCGAAGACCTGCTCGTCGGTGGCGATGGTGCGGACCACCTCCACCAGCTTCATCACCGGCACCGGATTGAAGAAGTGGAGGCCGACCACCCTGTCGGGGCGGCTTGTCGCGGCGGCGATTTCGGTGATGGTGAGGGAACTGGTGTTCGACGCGAAGATGGCTTCGGGACCGGTGAGCTGGTCCAGAGCGCGCATCAGTTCCGACTTGATCGCCAGGTCCTCGACGATCGCTTCGACCACAAGGTCCCTGTCGGCCATGTCCGCAAGCGATGTCGTGAAGGACAATCGGCCCCAGGCCTCGTCACGCGCTTCCGCCGACAGCTTTTCCTTCTCCACCGCCCGGCCCATCGATTTGAAGATCCGGTTCTTGCCGGCTTCGAGCGCGCCCTCGTCGACTTCACTCACGACGACGTCGAATCCCGCTTTGGCCGCAACCTCCGCGATGCCGCTGCCCATGAGGCCGCAGCCGGCGACGCCTACCCGTTGAATGTTCACGTCTTCCTCCTCAGGAGAAGGCTTCCACGACCACGGCGCCGCCCTGGCCGCCGCCGATGCACGCGGAGCCCAGCCCGTAGCGCGCGCCGCGCCTCCGCAGCTCGTGAAGCAGGTGGATGGTGATGCGGGTCCCCGAAGCCGCCAGGGGATGAGTGATGGCGATGGCGCCGCCGTTGACGTTGGTCCGATCGGGGTCGAGCCCCAGGTCGCGCTCTACGGACGCGTACTGCGGTGCGAACGCCTCGTTCACCTCGACCAGTTCCATGTCGTCGAGCGCGAGGCCCGCGTTGTCGAGGGCGGCGCGGGCGGCCGGAGCGGGCCCGATGCCCATGATCTTCGGCTCCACGCCCACGAAGGCCCACGAGACCAGGCGACCGATCGGAGACAGCCCCTCGCCCGCGGCCCATTCAGCGTCGGCGATGACGGTGCCGGCCGACCCGTCGCCGATGCCGCTCGCGTTCCCGGCGGTGACGAAGCCGCCCTTGCGGAAGTACGGCCGCAGCCGGGCCAGCCCCTCCAGGGAGACATCCGGGCGGATGTGCTCGTCGGCGGCGAACTCCTTCTCGCCCTTGCGGGTGCGGATGGTGATGGGGACGACCTCGTCGGCGAAGCGGCCCTCCTCCCAGGCGGCGCGGGCACGCACGTGGCTGCGGTACGCCACTTCGTCGGAGTAATCGCGGGTGACCCCGTAACGGTCTCCGAGCTCTTCGGCGGTCTGCGCCATCGTCAGGCCGCAGCTGGTGTCTTCGAGGGCGGTCCACAGCGAATCCTCGAAGTTGCGGCCGGGGTCCCCCAGGCGCAGGCCGCCCCAGCGCGCCCCGCGCACCACATGGGGCGCCTGGCTCATCGATTCGGTCCCGCCGCAGAGGACCGCCCGGGCGCCGCCCTGGAGGATCTCGTGGGCCCCGCTGGCGATCGCCTGGAAGCCTGAGCCGCACAGGCGGTTGACGGTCAGCGCGGGGACGCGGTCGGGCGTGCCCACCCCGAGCCCGACGTGGCGGGCGAGGTAGATGGCGTCGCCCGAGGTCTGGAGCGCATTTCCGTAGACGACATGATCGAGCTGGTCGGGCGTGAGCCCCGCGGCCTCCACGGCCGCCCTGCCCGACACGACGCCGAGTTCGGTGGCGGACAGATGCCTGAGTGATCCGCCGAACGCCCCGAACCCGGTCCGCTTTCCGGAAAGGAAGACGATTCCCCGCGCGCGTCCGGTCATGTGCGGCTCTCTCGATCGATCATGTGCAGTCCCCTTTTGTATCCATCGTTTGCGGTTGCGTCCCGGGCGGCGGGATTTCAGTGGCAAGCGTCCCCCCGGGGTCCGCTCAGCCGGTCACATATGGCTCGCCCGGCCTCGACGGTCGTGAGCGTGCCCCCCAGGTCGGGGGTGATCCGGCCTGCGGCGAGGGCGATCCGGACGGCGCGGTCGATGTCGTCGGCGACCGCGTCGTGCCCCAGGTGGCGTGCCATGAGGGCCGCCGAGCGGACGGCGGCGACCGGGTTGGCCCGCCCGGTGCCGGCGATGTCCGGAGCAGAGCCGTGCACGGGCTCGAACAGGGCATGGCGTCCGGGGTGCAGCGTCCCCGAGGGCGCCAGCCCGAGCCCCCCGGTCACTTCCGCGGCCAGGTCGCTGATGATGTCTCCGAACAGGTTGGACGTGACCAGGACGGAGTAGCGCCCGGGGCGGCGCACCAGGTCCATGGCCATGGCGTCCACCAGCATTACATCGCTCTCGATCTCCCCGTATTCGGCGCGCACGTCGTGGTAGGTTCTGCGCCAGAGGGCGCCCGCGGCCGGCAGGGCGTTGGCCTTGTCGACCATCGTCACCCGGCGGCTCCCTTCGGCGCGCGCGTACTCGAAGGCGGCCCGCACCAGGCGTTCCACCCCCTTGCGGGTATTCACATCCTCCTGGATCGCGATCTCGTCGGGCGTACCCTGCTTGAAGTGCCCGCCCATGTTCACGTAGGCGCCCTCTGTGCTCTCGCGAAAGATGTCGATGTGAATCCCGCCGTCCGGAATGTCCCTCAGCGGACAGTAACGGGGATCGAGCAGCTCGCACGGACGGAAATTGACGTACAGGTCAAGGCGAAACCGGAGTCCCAGAAGGATGTCGCGGATATGGGCGTTGTCGGGGACCCGGGGATCTCCCAGGGCGCCCAGCAGGATGGCGTCGTAGTTGTCCGCAAGCCGGCGGATCTCGTCGTCGGTGATGGTCACGCCGTCGCGCAGGAAGCGTTCGGCGCCCAGATCCCAGTGGACGAAGTCGATCGCGGCACCGTGCAGATCGGCCGCCGTCCGCAGGCAGCGCACCGCCTCCCCGGTGACCTCGATCCCGATCCCGTCTCCGGGAATGACCGCGACCCGCGCCGTCCCGACCGCCGCCCTAGGCACGCCGGGCCCGCCTCCCGCAGCCGACGCAATAGGACCACTCGGCTTCCACCCTCATCCCGCATCCGGAACATGCGACGATGCGGACGTCCTGGCCGCAGAAGGGACAGAAGCGAACACCGTCGATGTCCGGCAGCTCCTGGTCGCATCCCGAACACACCCGCGCAGCCGCTGCTCCGCTACCCGGACCCACCTCGGCTGCCGCGGGCGCGGCGACCCCTTCCGCCGCGTCCGGCTCACGTTCCCCCACTTCGAGCCCGTCCCGGTCCGGGACGTCCGAAGCGGCAGCCTCGCTGCGTCCCGGGCCGCCGTCCGGCATCGGCAGCCGGCTCGCGTTCAGACGAACCCCCACTGCGGCGAAATCGCGATAGAGTCCGGTGTTGGGGAAGCGAGCCTCGAGTTCGGCCCGGATCTCTTTCCGGGCGGCTTGCGACTCCAGCGTCAGGTAGTCGCCCTCGCCCGCCAGCAGACGAAGCAACGCCTGCTCGTACTCGCCGCTGGTGGCGATGTCCATGCTGTTCCGGTGGGTACGCCAGGGAACCAGGTTCTGGTAGATCTCGGCGACCGTGAAGCGCGAATGGAGGTACTCCGGCCACCGTGTCCGGATCTCGCTCACGAGGGCGTCGAACAGGCGGCCCGGGAGATCGGCGGCGGTGGTCATGGTTGGCTCGAGGCGGTGGTCCGGGGCGTCATTCGGGCGGGGCAGTGTCGTCGTCGACGCGCTGCATCAGCCCGGCCCGGATCGCGGCGGTCAGGAAGCTCTCCGGATCCACGATCGGGATCTCCAGGCCGAACTGCTCCCGCCAGCGCTCGGAGAGCCGCCGCATGTAGTGGGAAACGGTCTCGTGCGAGAATCCCGCGTCGTCGCGCATCTGGCGCACGATCTCGTGCCAGGTTCCCCGGAAGGGCCGGCCGTCGCGGTTGCGGACCTGGTGCGCTTCGCGATCCCCGGGCGACGGGCCTTCGAACAGCTCCAGCTGCTGGTGGTCCGTCGCGGATTCGGCGATGCCCGAAGCCTGGGCCTCCACTTCAGCCAGCAGACGGTCGAGCGGATCCGACAGGTTCTCCAGTTCCCGCAGCCGGGTCTGCCAGGGTTCCATGCGGGCATCGCCCACCGGGATGCCCCTCAGCGACGCGTTCAGTTCGATCACCCGCCACACCGCCCGAGGGTCCCAGTGCTCGGAGGGAGGAACCTGCTCGAACTCGCGCATCGCCCCTTCGCGGTCGCCGCGGTCGTACAGAATATGACCCAGGAAGATGCGGGCCTCATGCAGTTCCGGGGCAAGCCTTAGCGCGCGCCGGATGTGGCGGGTCGCCTCGAGCTCGTTACCGGTGCGCTGAAGCGCGTATCCGAGCGCCGCGACCGCCTCGGCCGAGTCCGGTCTGGCAGCCAAAAGTCTCGCGAAGGCGTCGCGCGCCTCCATGTACAGCCCCGCTCCGTACAGGGCCCGGCCCATCGTCAGCATGAGGTCGACGTCGGTGTCGTAGCCGAGGGCCTCCACCTTTCTGAAGAGCCCGAGCGCGCTCTCGCTCTTCCCGAACCAGAGGAGCAGCTCTCCCATTCCGACCAGGGCGTCCTCGTGATCGGGATCCAGCATCAGGGCCTGCTGGAAGCTCTCACGGGCCCATGCATATTCCTCGCGCGCAAGCCGCGCATATCCCATGCCGACGTACAGTTCCACGGCATTGGGATATAACGAAAGGCCCTCTTTCAACATCTCGAGGGCCCCTTCGTAGTCGCCTTCATCATACAGCTTGTATGCTTCTTCATCGTATTCTTCAGAGCTCAGGAACCGCTCTTGCATCATCCGCATCCTCCCGTTGGAGATGTGGGGCGCTACCCGGTTGCCCGCAGGATGGCCGATCTGGACGCCTGACGTCTCGCGCGCGCGAGCGTACCCAAATCTAACCTGGCGCCCATACGGCAACCAGACGCCGGGGTGTCCGGCCGGAGTTGCGCGCGGCATGGTTGTGCGGGTTGGACGAGAAGCCGGCACAGATTTGCGCCGGTGCGTCGGGCTGCGGTATTCTCGGGCGCCCGACTACTCCTGGCCGGCGGGAGCGGCGGAGTTGCCGGCAGTGCCTATGGTGGCGGCGCCGCGGGCGATGGCGGGCTGGCAGAAGCGCATGCCGACGGCATGCAGAAAGCGTAGCTCGTGTGCCGCGAGAGTCGGATAGCGTTCACCGAGGTAATCGATGGTATCGTTCATCCACTCGCTCTGGTCCGCCTCGCTGGCATCGACCACGCCACATCGGTTGATGTGACTGAAAAGTTCATCCCTGGCTCGATCCAGGAGCTTCGAATCCGACAATTTCACCTCCATAGCCATGCTTGACGACATCGCCGGCGACTCGGAATCCGGCGGAAAATCCCAGCAAGGTTACGCCTTGACCCCGAACGGTGCAAATCCGGGCGGCATCTCCGGCGTGCGTCCGGATGCGGTGACGCTCGAGATCTTCCGGCAGCTGTTCGCCGCTCTTACGGAGGAGATGGGGGCCGCGCTGCGGCGTTCCTCCTTCTCTCCAAACATCAAGGAGCGGCGCGACTACTCGTGCGCGCTCTTCACGCCGGACGGCGTCGCGGTCGCGCTCGGGGACCACATGCCGGTGCATCTCGGAGCCATGCCGATGAGCGTGGAGGCGGCCCTTGCGGAGCTGGGCACCCTCGACGAGGGCGACATCGCCTGCCTGAACGATCCCTTCCGGGGAGGGACTCATCTCCCGGACATCACCCTCATCGCGCCGGTGTATTCCGGGCCCGGCGGCGTGCTGCTCGGCTACGTGGCCTCGCGGGCCCACCACTCCGACGTGGGAGGGATGACTCCAGGGTCGATGCCGCTGGCCCGGGAGATCTACCAGGAGGGGCTGCGCATCCCTCCCGTGCGACTCTTCGTGCGCGGGAAACGGCGGCGGGGCCTGTGGGACACCATCCTGGCCAACGTGCGCACCCCGGTGGAGCGCGCGGGCGACCTCCAGGCGCAGATCGCGGCGCTCTACACCGGACAGGTGCGGCTGCTCGACCTGGTGGAGAGGCGGGGGAGCGGCGCGGTGCTGGGCGCGATGTACGAGCTCGTCGCCTACGCCGACCGACTCCTCCTCACCGGCATTCGGCGCATGCCCGCGGGGCGCTTCGAAGCGGAGGACTTCATGGACGACGACGGGTTCGGACACGGACCCGTGCCCATCCGGGTGGCCCTCGAAGTGTCGCGCGACCGGCTGGTGATCGACTTCGCGGGCACCTCGCCCCAGACCGAGGGCGGGATCAACGCGGTGGCGGCCATCACCTCGTCCGCGGTGCGCTACGTGGTACGCTGCGTGGTGGAGGGGCTGCTGGGCGAGGAGCTGCCCGCGGGGGGCGGATCGATGACCTGCGTGGAGCAGCGCCTTCCCCCGGGCTCGCTGGTCAACGCCCGCCTGCCGGCAAGCGTCGCCGCGGGCAACGTGGAGGCCAGCCAGCGGATCACGGATACGCTGCTGCGCGCCTTCGGCGAGGCGCTGCCGGATCTCGTGCCCGCGCTCAGCCAGGGAACCATGAACAACACCACCATGGGTGGGATCGATCTTCACGGCGAGAGCTTCGCATACTACGAGACGGTGGGGGGCGGGATGGGGGCCGGTCCCGGCCGTCCCGGGCTCTCGGGGGTTCACTGCCACATGTCGAACTCGCTCAACACGCCCGTCGAGGCGCTGGAGCACGCCTATCCCTTCCGGGTGACGCGCTATTCGCTCCGCCACGGCAGCGGGGGGCGGGGGCGGTATCCGGGGGGAGACGGGCTGCGCCGGGACATCATGATGCTGGTGGACGGGGGTTCGACGCTCCTGTGCGAACGGCGCACCCGCGGTCCGGCCGGCGCGCGCGGCGGGGAGGACGGGGCGCCCGGGGTGAACACTCTGATTTCCGGCGGCAAGGAGCGGATCCTGCCGGGAAAGGCGTCCTTCGAGGTGCACGCGGGGGACATCATCAGCATCCAGTCGCCCGGGGGCGGTGGCTGGGGATCTCGCGGCGACGCCGCGGATCGCTCGGCTGGCGCCGGAGCGTAGTGGGGATGGAGCTCTATCTTTCGCTGGCATGCGACTCGGCGCGGCAGGCATCTTCCGGCACCCGGATCGACGTCCAGGGCGCCTTCAACGACCTGTTCGCGCCCGGGTTCCCCGCCGTCCAGAGCCACATGGTGATCGTGGCGGGCATCGAATGGGATCGAAGCGACGACGGCAGCTATCGCTTTCGCGTTGATCTGCTCGATCCTTCGGGCAAGCCGTGCCTGACGGTGGAGGGCGAGACCCAGGTCGACCCGCGCGCCCCCGATCGACCGCCTGCCCGCACCTGCCTGATCATGCCCGTGGAGAACGTGGTGTTTCCGGTTCCCGGGAGATACCGATTCAGCGTCCGCGCAAAGGGACGTGTCTTAAAAGGGTCGGCGCTTCACCTCTTTCGCGACCCCGACGCCGCGCCGCCGGCGGGCTAGTGGTCCGGCGACGAAATCCGCGGTGAGCATCGCCCGGCGGGCGGGCGCGAGGGCGCCGGCGGACCGGGCGAGAAAGAGGATGCCATGAGCCTGTCCGAGCGTCGATTCGCCTTCGCCGACCTGATCGCCGAGTTGCGGCGCAGGCACGTCGTGCGCTTCGCCATCGGGTATTGTGCGGTCGCCTTCGTTCTCCTGCAGCTTGGGGAAATCGTCCTCCCGGCGTTCGGCATGGGCGAGTGGGGATTGCGCGTCCTCGTGATCGTGGTCGTGCTCGGCTTCCCGCCCGGGGTCGCGCTGGCCTGGGTCTACGAGCGCACCAGGGAGGGGATCCGGCGGACCCCCGACAGCCCGGCACAGGGCGTGCTCCCGCGCGTCGCGTTCTTCGTGCTCACCATAGGGATTGCCGGTGGACTGGCGGGCTGGCTCTCGTCGCGTGGCGCCTTCACGCCCGGGAGCCGTCAGGAGGCGATCGCGCTGGAGGCCTACGACCCCGGCGATCCGATCACGTCGATCGCCGTGCTTCCTTTGGAGGACTTCTCCCGGGACGCGAGCGAGGCCTACTTCGTGGCGGGTCTGCAAGAGGAACTGACCTCGAGCCTGAGCCGGCTCGAATGGCTTCGCGTGGCGTCCCGGACCTCCACGATGCAGTACCAGGGCACGACCAGCTCCGCGCCGGTGATCGGCCGCGAACTCGGCGTCGACGCGCTGGTGGAGGGATCGGTGACCCGCGCCGGGGACCAGGTGCGCATCACCCTCCAGCTCATCCACGCCGCGAGCGACTCGCACATTCAGACCTTCCGCTTCGACCGCGAAATGACCGACGTGCTCGCGCTCCAGAGCGAGGTGGCGATGGCGGTGGCATCGGAAATCCCGGGGATGCTCGAACGGCCGCAGGAGGTTGCGCTGGTCGCGGCCGGCGGCCCGAGCGTCGATCCGGCGGCACAGGAGGCCTACCTGAGGGGACGGTACCAGTTCAGGCTGGATACGCCCGAGGGATACCGCCGGGCCGTCGAGTACTTCCAGGAGGCCCTGCGCAGCGACTCGGGCTTTGCCCGGGCCCTCGCGGGTCTGGCCGGAGCGCGCTTCCTCGCCGACATCGAAGACGGCTTCCTGGACGCCGGAGAGGTGGGTCGGGCGAGCGAGGAAGCCACCCGCGCCCTGGCACTCGATCCGGGGTCTGACGAAGCCCGGGAGGTGGTCGAGTTCTTCGAGCGCAACCTCCCGGTTGGAGCACCCGCGGAGGGATTCGCGATTCCGGCCCCTGCCGAACCCGGAGCCGGCACCCGCGGGGTATCGCTCGCCGAGCTGGACACCGCCTGGGTCATGGCCACAACGGGGATCGGACGCGGCCTGGAGGATGCCGTGAGCCGCCGCATCCTGCAGTCGGCCCGCACCGACGCCGGGCGCCAGGTATTCGTGGCGCGCCGCCTGGCGGGGGACGGGCGTATCGATTCGGCCATCGAGGTGCTGGAGACGTTGCTGATCGACCATCCCAACGCCAGCCCTGCGTGGGAGACGCTGGCGCGCATGCACGCATCTGCGGGAGACGTCGCCGAGGCGGTAGCAACCATGCGCCGCTGGAACGCCTACGGGTGGCCGGATGCTCCTGACGCGGAGGCTGTCGACGAGCTCGAGCAGGCGGTCGCGGCCGGTGGTACGACCGGGTACTGGTCCTGGCAGCTCGACCGGCTGAACACCATCCGGGCGGAGGGGCGGCGGGTTGCTCCCACCTCTATCGCCGAGGCGAGCCTCTGGTCCGGTGACGGTGAAGGCGCCCTCGATCAGCTCCGGGAGGCGCTCGAGACATCAGACCCCCGGCTCATGATGTTGCGCACCGATCCCGCCTGGGACGCGCTCCGAGGCGACCCGGCGTTCGGCGAGATCGTTCGGGAGGCGCGGGCTCGCTTCGCGCGGCCGGAACGGGCGCGGGGCGGACGGGAACCGCGGCCGGATCCGCGATAGCGCAGGTCTTCAACCCCGTTGCTTGCCCGGGATTCGGGGAAGGGTTTCATTCGGCGGGGCGGCCGGGGGCTGGC
This sequence comes from BD2-11 clade cluster bacterium bin43, assembly GCA_002238605.1. Taxonomy (GTDB): domain Bacteria; phylum Gemmatimonadota; class Gemmatimonadetes; order Longimicrobiales; family Gaopeijiaceae; genus BD2-11. Next base: position 174,252 of record MPMR01000001.1, read on the forward strand.
GCCGGCCGGCGCACACGCAGGAATCACACATGGAGCAGGCGATGTCCGCGATCCCGTCGCGGCCTCTGGACTTCGGCGAAGTTCTCGATCTCGGCTTCGGACTCTTCCGGCGCGATTATCGGCTCTACATGCCGCTCGCGCTGGTGGGTCTCGTGCCGACCATGGTGGCGACCGTGCTCCCGACCGCGTCCGCGATCGATCCGGAGGCCATCGCGGCCGACCCCGGCGCGCTGCTGCCGTTCTTCGGGCTCGTGGCCGTCGGCATGGTGTTCTCGCTCCTCACCTGGGCGGCACTCGCGACGGCCATGGACGATCGGATGGGCGATCGGCCGGCCTCGATCGGGACCAGCTACGCGCGGGCCCTCACCGCCCTTCCCCGGTTGGTGGCCGCCGGCGTTCTCGCCGTGATGCTGCTGGCGGCGGCGATCTTCGCCCTGACCTTCCCCATGATGGCGCTCGTAGCCTTCGCCGCGCGCGCCGCTTCTCTCGCAGGCGCCCTCATCACGTCGCTCGTGGTCTTCGCGATGGCTGCGGCGGCCGTGGGATGGTGGGCGACGCACATCTTCATGCTCGTGCCCGCGACCGTGGTCGAAGGGCGCGGGCCGTTCGGGAGCCTGCGGCGGTCCTTCGGGCTGGTGCGTGGCAACCGGTTGCGGGCTTTATTCGTCGTGGTGGTCACCTGGTTCGTCACCGTCCTGCCCGGGCTGGCCGCGTACTCGCTGGCGGGGTCTGCCGGGGCCCTTTTTGCGTCCAATCCTGCCGAGACGATAGGCCTGGTTCGCTACTGGGCGATCCAGATCGTCGCGCTGGGCTTTCAGTCCGTGACCACTCCGCTGTGGATGGCGTGCGCCATGGTGCTCTTCGCGGACCTGAAGGCGCGGAGCGAAGGCACGGACATCGAGGCCGCCGCCCGGGCCCTGGCGGGCTGAGTGTTGCAGGAAGAACTGCCTGCGGCCGAGGAAGTGTCCCAGGCGCTTGCGGCCATCCTGAGCGGATCGGACTTCGAGGCGTTCGAGGGCGGATTGATGCGTCGGGTGCTCACCGACCTGTGGAGGCGGTTCCGGGACTGGATCAGCGGCATCTTCCCGGAGATTCCGGAAGCGCAGGGCGAGCTGCTGACCATGATCATCGTGGCCCTCGGGCTCGGCGCGGTCGCGGTCGCCGTGGTGCGTGCGCTGCCGGAAGGGGATCCGCGATCGGCGCGGCGTGATCCGGACGCGGTACCCGACGAGCGTCGCACGGCTCGGGACTGGCTTCGCATCGCCGGCCAGCAGGCACGCGCGGCGGCATACCGGCAAGCCGCCACGGCGCTGTATCAGGGATTCGTCCTCACGCTCGAACGCAGGGGCGCGGTGGAGTACCATCCCTCCAAGACCCCCGGGGAGTATGCGCTGGAAGCGGCCGGAGCCCCGGGATTGGACGAACCGGAGAAAGCAGGCAGCGCCGACTTCATCCGCTCCTTTCAGGAACTCGCCTTCGGCCAGGACACCCCCACGCTCTCCGGCTACGACAGTCTGGAGCGGCTGGCCGGGCGGGCCGGATGCGAAGCGACCCGGGAAGCCGGGAGGTGACTCGGGGACGGGCCCGTCCGCGGGCCGAGACCGCTGCGGGCGGCGGGCGGCGGGCGCGAAACTCGCCCTCGCGCGCGGCGGGATGGGGCGTGCTGGCCGGAATCGCAGTCGTCACGCTGCTCCTCGCGCTGACGGCGTTCGCGCTGCGCCCCTCGGGCTCCGCCGCCGGCGACAGCCGCCGCAGCGCGCTGCGCACCACCCCCGACGGGGTCGCGGGGCTGTATCGCGCGATCGCGCGCCTGGGACCTCCCACTGCGATCCGGGTAACGCCGCTCGTCGACGCCGAGCCCCTGCGCGGGACCCTGGTGATGCTTCAACCGGTGCGGCGTCCAAGCCCGCGCGAGGTCCACGAGCTGCTGGAGTGGGTGCGGGGCGGGGGCACCCTGATCCACGCCCCGCGCGGCGCGTCGCCCATCCTGGACTCGCTCGGGCTGGTGCGCCGCACGTTCCCTGAAAGCGTCGACTCCGCGGAAGCACCGGCACCGGGCGCGTCGTCGGGTCCGGAGCTCGACGACGGCCCGTTCTGGAGCGGGGATCACCCTCTCACCGAAGGACTGCCGACGGCCCGCGCGGCGCGTTACGCGATCGCGCCCGACACGGCCTCGGGAGCGACCGACGAACAGGACGAGGCGGACGAGGACGAAGAAGAGGACAGACCGGACGAGGACGAGGAGCCGGGGCCGCCTCCGGTGCCCCACCATCCCCTGCTCCTGTCCGCCCCCGACTCGGCCGGACATCGCTGGGCGGTCGCCGTCTCGATTCCGCTGCGCGAGGGGCGCATCATCAGCTTCGCCGACGCCGCACCGCTCTCCAACCGCTTCGCCGGCGAGGCGCCTCTGGCCGTGTTGGCGGTCCGCGCCGCCATCGCCTGGACGAGCCCCGGGGATTCCGTCTTCTTCGACGAGTTCAGCCAGGGACTGGGGGCATCGCGCTCCCCCGCGCGCGCCACCGTGGACTTCCTGATCGGTACGCCCGCCGGCCGGGCCTCGCTTCACCTGGGCGTGGTCGTCCTCCTCGCGTTCCTCTGCGCCGGGCTGCGCTTCGGGGCGCCACTGGCTCCGGCCGGCGGACCGCGACGATCCGCGCTTGAGCACGTGACGGCTCTCGCGGCCGTATACGAGAGTGCGCAGGCCCGCGAGACGGCGGCCGTCCTGATGCTCGGGCGACTTGCCCACGCCTCGCATCTCCCGCCTCCTCATGACCTCGCGGAGGCCGAGCGGCTCCTGGGGCGACTGGAGAAGCGGACCGGGCGGCGCCGGGCTCTGCGGCTCATCCGCCGGGGCCTCGCGGCCAGCCCCGTGGACCTGGTTCAGGTCGCCCGGGGCATCGACAACCACACCCAAAGGAGACACTCCGCATGAATTCGCCGGATCCGGCGCTTCGCCTGCTCGCCGCCCTCGACCAGATCGTGCTCGGCCAGGCCACCATGCTCAGGCAGATGATGATCACCCTCCTCGCCCGCGGACACGCTCTCGTCGAAGGCGTCCCCGGAACGGCGAAGACGCTGGCGGTGCGGGCACTCGCCCGGGGGCTGAGCCTGGACTTCGGCCGGGTGCAGTTCACCCCGGACCTTATGCCCACCGACCTCACGGGGGTGAACGTCCTGGACGATTCCGGACGCGACTTCACCTACCGGCCGGGGCCCGTCTTCGCCGATCTCCTGCTGGCCGACGAGATCAACCGGGCGCCCGCCAAGACCCAGGCCGCGCTGCTCGAGTCGATGGAGGAGCGGCAGGTCACGGTGGACGGCGTAACCCGTCCGCTTCCGAACGCCTTCACCGTGTTCGCCACCCAGAACCCGGTCGAGTACGAGGGCACCTACCCGCTCCCGGAAGCGCAGGTGGACCGCTTTCTGATGAAGATCTCGGTGGATTATCCCTCCGAGGAGGCCGAACGCCGCATCCTCGACCGCCACGATGCCGGCTTCCGCGCGGACGACGAGGGCACCTATCCGCTGGGCGAGCCGGTGTCCCGGGAGGAGCTGCTGGCGATGCGCGATACCGTCAACCGCATGCATGTGGACGAGCGTATCCGCCGCTACATCACCGACATCGTGCGCGCGACGCGCGAGGAATCGGTCTTCGCGCTGGGGGCGAGCCCGCGCGCCGGGGTGGCCCTGTTGCAGGCGGCCAAGGCCGAGGCCTGGCTCAGCGGACGGGACTTCGCCATCCCCGACGACGTGAAGGCGCTCTCCTTCCCGATCCTCCGCCACCGGGTGGTCCTCACTCCCGAAGCGGAGGTGGAGGGACGGTCCTCCGACGACGAAGTGGCCGCGTTGCTCGAAACCCTGAACGCGCCCCGATAGGAGCCCGTGGACCAACTCCGCCCGGCCTTCGAGAGGCGATACATCCGCGCTGTCCCGAGCCGGCGCGCCCTCTGGCTGCTCGCGCTGGCTTCGCCGCTGCTCATGGTCTCGGTTCCGGTCGCGCTCCTGGCCGACCTGGTCATCGCGGGGCTGATCCTGATGGACGCACGCCGGACACGGACTCCCGAGGTGAGCCGGCGGGCTCCCGAGGTGGCCGCGCTGGGCACCTTCGGAGAAGCGGTCGTCGAGCTCGCCAACCCCGCCCCGCGCGCCGTCCGCGTGATGCTCACCGACGACATCGATGCCAGGTTCGAGCGCCGGGACGCCCCGCGGCGCCACGAGGACTGGAACGCGGGCGTGCGGCTGACCGTGCCGCCCGGCGGGTCGGTCTCGCGGTCCTACCGGATCCGTCCGCGTGCGCGGGGCTTCCTGGAACTGGGCGACCTGCACCTGCGCGCGCTGGGCCCGCTCGGCCTGGCGTGGACGCGCGCCACCGTGCCGGCGAGCGATGTGGTGCGCGTTCAGCCGGGCATCCGTGACTTCCTGCGGGACAGAAAGCACAGCCTTCGCCGCCCGCTCCACGAGATGGGACCGCGGCGCACCCGCATGCGCGCGGAGGGCACCGAGTTCGAGAGCCTCCGAGAGTACGCCAGGGGGGACGATCCGCGCACCATCGACTGGAAGGCCTCCGCCAGGCGCCGGCACTTCGTGGTGCGCAACTACCAGGCGGAGCGCGGACAGCACATCGTCCTCGCCATCGACGCGGGCCGTCACATGCGCGAGACCATCCTGGACCGCGAGCGCGCCGACATCGCGCTGGCCGCGTGCATGCTGCTGGCCAGCCGCGCGCAGGCCTACGGCGACCGCCTCGGGGTGATGGTCTTCGACGAGCGCATCCGCCATCTGTCGGCGCCGCGGCGGGTGAACCTCTCCCGGCTCGCGGAGACGCTCACCGGGGTCCAAACGCGCCTGGTGGAGCCGAACTACCCCCTCGCCATGGCCAGGTTGAGCCGAACCTTCAGAAAGCGGTCGCTGGTGGTGCTCTTCTCCGACGTGATCGACGAGACGGTTTCGCGGGCCCTGGTGCGCTCGCTGGGCCGGGTGGCGCGCGCGCATCTGCCGCTCGCCGTGACCATCGGCAACCCGGGCCTGGAGGAAGCGGCCGGCCAGGTGGTGACAACCGACGCAGACGCATTCCGCCGGGCGGCCGCGGCTGAACTGGTGCAGGCGCGCGCGCTGGCGCTTCAGGCCATGCGCCGTTCCGGAATCCTCGTGGTCGACGTGCCACCCGCCCAAACGCTCGCGGCCACGCTCGACAAGTACATGGAGGTCAAGGAGCGGGGGCTGCTGTAGAGGCTCGGCGGCGCCCCTCTCCCGGGATTCGCCGACGCCCCCGGGATCTTTGCGCCGGGTTCGTCTTCGCCCGGCCGGCCGCCGTGAAGTAGACCGCCAGCAGCAGCGCGGTCGCTCCACCGAAGGCGAACTTGGCGGCCGCCGGCAGGCCCGACGGGGAATAGAAGCCCTCGACGATCCCCGCGATCACCAGCAACCCGACCACTCCCGCGAGGAGGGAGAGCGCTTCCCGTCCTCGCGCCTGCAACGCCGCCCGGCGTGTGCGGCGACCCGGCGCCAGGACGGCGGAGCCGAGCCACAACCCGGCGCCGCCCGCCAGGCAGATGGCGGTGAGCTCCATGAAGCCGTGGGGGAAGACGAACGCCAGAATGACCCCCAGCAGCCCTTCGTTCGCGTAGAGCCCCAGAACCGTGCCCAGGTGCACGCCGTTGAAGACCAGCAGCAGCACGGTCAGCGATCCCGCCAGGACGCCGCCCGCGAAGGCCAGCAGGGCCACCTGCACGTTGTTGGTGATGAGGCTCGTCGAGGCCAGCGGCATGAGCGTGCCCGGGATGTCGACGTATTCGGCGTCGATGTCTCCCGCCGGGGTCGACTCCGCCCGCTCCAGCATGGCCGACGAGGTCATGTAGCGGGCCTGGACCGGATTCGACCGCACGATGCCGTACGAGATGCCCATGGGGCCGACGAGCAGCAGGACCGCAAGCAGGATGGGCCGTTGGTGCGTCCTGACCGCCCCTGGGAAACCGGATGCAATCCAGCGGCGCACCGAAACGATGGACTCCCCGGTGACCCGGTAGAGGAGATTGTGGCCGGCTCCGGCCCAGCGTTCCAGGCTGCGCAGCACCGACGCGGGGGCACCGTACGTGCGGGCGCGTGCCAGGTCCGCGGTCATCCCGCGGTACAGACGGCCGAAGGTCCTGAGTTCCCGCTCCGGAAGCTGCTTCAGCCCACCCCTTCGACTCTCCCGCAGCAGCTCGGCGTACCGGGCCCATTCCTGTCGCTGCTCCCGCACCAGTGCGGCCGCCTGCAGCCCCCACACGCCGCCCGCCGCGGCCCGGCGGGGTTCCTCCTCGTCGTGCAGCTGAACCAGGAGCTCGTCGGCCGTCACCGCTCCGAGCAGGGCATGGCCCTCGACGGACGGACGGATCGCCTGCAACACCGCGCTCGCAACCGAGCGCATCGCCTCGGGCGCCAGGTCGTCGCGGCGGCGGCGATAGTTGCTCAGCAGTTCGAACTGCTCGGCCGAGAGGAGCGGGCGACCCGCGGCCGGGACGGGCGAGGCTTCGGGCCAGGCCTCTTCGCCCGCGCCGCCGTCACGCACCACGATGGTGTCGGCAGCCAGGTCGCCCAGTCGCTGGGAGCGGCCGGTGAGCATGATCACGCCCCCGCCGAGCACGCCCGTCACGGCCGGCTGGAAGTCGACGATGCGCAGCACGTTGCGGATCACCGAGCCACGCACCGAGAGGGGCTGGCCGTTGGAGTGGAGCACGCGCAGGCGGAGCGCGCGTTTTCCGGGCGTCTGGCCGTCGCGCAGCAGCTCGAACAGCAGGAAATATCCCCACTGCAGCGCGAAGAAGCCGAGCACCAGTACGCTCGCGGCGAGACTCTCGCCCAGGGACAATCCGCCACCCCGCAGCAGCGCGTTGGCCATCGCGAACAGGATCAGACCGCCCATGACGATCGCCATGTCGATCAGCAGAGCCGCCAGCCGCGAGCCCACGTCGGCCAGCTCGTAGTCCAGTCGGACGTGCTCGGGCGTTTCCACCCGGAGCCGGCGTCCCGCTGACGGCTTCTCCGACACTGCGGAGCTTATGCGGCGGGCTCTGCGAACGACAGGGGAACCCGGCGGTGGCCGCGCTTCACGCGGTACAGGGCGAAGCGTCGCCTGTCCAGGGTGAACACCCTGTGGATCCTTAAGCGCTCCGCCGTGGCCACGATGGAGGCATCGGCGAAGTCCATCGCCATGTCCGAGTACCGGTCCATGAGCTGGAAGCCGCGCATCAGGCTCTCGTCGTCCATCGGCAGAACCCGGAGCCCGCCCTGCCGCACGAACTCCACGAGCCTGGGAGGACCCTGGCTTCCCGGCCGCAGGAGATGGAACGCCTCCGTGAGGACGGGCGCGGTCGTCACCAGCTCCTCGTTCACCGACTCCAGAACCGAGACGCAGTGCCGATGGTAGTCGTCGGCGGGGGTGAAGAGGGCCACCAGCGGTCCGGTGTCGACCAGAATCACGATGCGTGCCTCCGTCGAATTACGAGCACCACCGCCTGCTTCGCCCGGGAGGAGGGCGCCAGGGCGTACCCGCCGGATCGAGGCAGGGGGATATTCCTGTAGACGTCGTACGGGCGCCGGGCGGCCTCCCTGTCCAGCTCCGCCGCAAGGGTGCGCAGCGCCTGCCGGATCACCTCCGAAATGGACAGGCCCGTCCGCTCCCGCAGATCGGCCAGGGTCATCTCCCCTTCCTCCCCGAGTCGCACCGTCCGAATCGCCATCCAGCAACTGCCCCCGGCCAGAGGGAGGAGATCGCAGAGAGCTCGAGCGCGACCACGGAGGCCGGCGCCGGCTCGCTCGGACGACAGGCGCCGATGCCTCGATCCCCCCTGCTTCGTGGGCATCGCGGCACGCCAATCGCATCGCGAAAGCCCGATCATATTACGACTGTAATACAGTGCGGCGGTCACAACAAACCGGGGATCCTGTGACGTGCCGTCGGGGTGGCGAGAGTTCGCTCGGGGCCGGCGCAACCCGGGCGCGGGGGGCGCAGAACGCGACGTGCATCATCCTTCCCGCCCCTGGTCCTGTCAGCGGTGTACAACCCGGGCGCGGAGAGTCCTCTCAGCGAGGCGGCGCGGAGCCCGTGGGTTGGCCTTCGCCGGTAACCGCGGGCTGGGGCTGCCAGGCGGGCGGGCTGGTGAGGTGCAGGGTGAGGCTCCCGGGCAGAACCGGAATGTTCGATTTCATGTACACGAGGGCTCGGCGGTCGTCGTCGCTGAAGTAGAGTTCCGCCTCGCCGCCCTCGCCGAAGATTCCCCGGGTGCGGATGATGGGCTGCACCACGATGGTCTGGAAGATGCCCGCGGGGACTTCCTTCTCCTCCTTGCGCAGCACCCGTATGACCACCGGATTCCCCGTGTCCTTGAAGTACCTGTTGAAGGTGTAGACATCGCCCACTTCCAGCGGAAGCGTGCGGATGAAGTAGACGAACGAGATGTCGTCGAGAGGGAGCGACGTGGGCAGGTCACCCGTTTCCTCGTCGTCCCTCCGTTCCCAGACCCCGCGCTCCGGGAACATCTCGTAGTGCCGATAGCGCTGCGACCCCACTTCGTCCTGGTCCTGGATGAAGCGGTGGCTGGTCAGCGTGCGGGTGTCGAACCAGGTCTGGAACTCGTCGTGCACCCGCGCGATAAGTATGCCGCCGTCGATGCTCATGATGGCGTGGTACGCCGGGTTTCCCCGGACCGAATCGATCGCGGCGACCTCCAGCGATCCTTCCCCGGCGTTGAAGATCCCGAGCTTGACCTTGTATTCCAGGCGCTCGCCCACTTCGAACGGCACGGGAGCCTCGAGGGGCTCCGCCGGCGTGACCCAGGGCACGGGTGCCTGCGCGCGGGCGTGGGCCGGCGAGACCGCGGCGAGTCCCAGCGCGAGCGCGACGAGAGAGGTCGCGCGCGTCATGATCCCTGCGCTGCGGCGAAGGTTACCCGGCCGCGGGCCCGGCCCAGCCCCCGTAGCGTGCGCCAGGCCCGGAAACGCGAGCGGCGCACCCGCCGGTTGCGGGGTTCTTCGACCACGGCCTCCGCGACCGCGCGGGCGTGGGGAAGCGCGCGCCCGAGCAACTCCAGGTTGCCGGCCCAGCCCTCCCCGAGCCCGAACCCCTCCTCGCTCGCTTCGGCAAACATCTTCCGGAGCACCACGACGCGATACGCCCGGAAGCCACCGAACGGATCCGACACCGGCGCCGACCGGAGCGCCCCTCGCAACCAGTGGCGCCCCACCCAGCGGGTGAAGCGGGCCGAGCGGGTCAGTCCGGGCGGCTCCCCGGCGTAGGCCGCGCTGACGATGTCCGCGCCCCCTTCGATGGTCTTCATGAGGGGCACGATGCCCGCCGGGTCCTCGCTGAAATCGGCCTGAAGGGTCAGGGCCACGTCCCGCTTCGGATACTCCGCCCGGCGCGCGGCCTGGCGCAGCAGTTCTTCCGTGGCCCCCGAATAGCCCATTCTCTTCTTGCCGTAGAGGATCACGAGCGGTACGACGCGCCGGTAGCTCGACAGCAGCGAGCGCGTGTCGTCGCTCGAGCCGTCGTCGAGCACGAGAATCTCGTAGTCGCGCCCGAAGCCGGCCATGACCTGCCGGACCTTCCAGAGAAGCACGCCGATGGTGTTCTCTTCGTTACGAGCGGGTATGCAGATGTAGACCAAGCTGGACTCCGTGGGCCCGCGTGCATCCGTTCGGCGCTGCAAGATCGGGGCCGACCAGGACGGCGGGGAGCTGTTACAACAGGCTGGCGCTTATACCTGACCGCGCGGTGACGGTTCCGGCGCCCGCCCGGCGGCTTGCGTGCGTGGCCAGCGCCGGTGTTGCCAGAGATACTGGCCCGGATAGCGCCGCACCCAGCGCTCGAGGGCGGAGACGTGCGCTCGCGTCAGCGCTTCCACGTCCCGGGCCGGCACACCGCTCGGTGAAATGGAGACCGGCTCGAGAACGAGGTGATGGGGAACGGGCGCGGCCGGATGATGGAGGGCTACGCCCAGCACCAGGGGCGCGCCGCTGCGGAGTGAGAGCAGGGCCGCGCCGCGGGCGGTCGAGGCCGGCTCGCCGAAGAAGTCCATCATGAGGCCGCCCGCGTGGGCATTCTGGTCGGCGACCAGCACAACGACCCGGCCCCTGCGGAGCGACCGGAGCAGGAGGTGCGCCGGGTCGTCGCGCGAGACCACGTTCATTCCCAGTCGCCGGCGGGCCCGCACCAGTGCACGGTCGAAGAGCGGATTGTTCTGGGGGCGCACAACCACGTCCAGCGGGAGGCCGCGGCACGCCAGCGCCCCGCCCCCCGCCTCCCAGTTGCCGATGTGGCCGGTCACCAGGATGGCGCCCTCGCCGCGGGCCACCGGATCCGCCAGCAACTCCCACCCCTCCACCCGGGAGCGCGCGCGAATCTCGGCGGGAGGCAGGCGGGCGAGCCGGAAGGTGGTGGCCGCCGTGCGCCCGAGGTGGCGGTAGCTCTCCCGGGCCACCCGAGCGCGCCAGGCGGGAGAACGCTCCGGGAAGACGCGCTCGAGGTTCTCTCTCGTGACCCGCCGACGGATGCGCAGCACGCCGCCGGCCAGCAACCCCGCCACCGCTCCCAGCCCCTGGATCCACCGCCCCGGAAGCAGCCCCGCGCAACCCGCGGCCAGGCGGAAGAGCGCGTACTCGACCCGGTGCCGGGTGCGCGCGCGCCGTCCCTCAGACGCCCCCATGGCCGTTCCCCGCCGGAGTCAACCCCGCGCCGCGACCGCTTCCGGCGTGCGACGCCGCCCCGCCGACGACCCGCTCTGCATCTCGTAGAGCCGGCGGTAGAGCCCGCCCGCGCGCATGAGCTGGTCGTGGTCCCCGGCCTCCGCGATTCGGCCCCCGTCCAGCACGAAGATCGCGCGCGCGCCCTGCACGGTGGACAGGCGGTGCGCGATCACGAAGACGGTGCGCCCCTCGCTGAGCCGGTCGAGGGCGCGCTGCACCCGGCGTTCCGACTCGGTGTCGAGCGAGCTGGTGGCCTCGTCGAGGATCAGGATCGGGGGATCGCGCAGGATGGCGCGCGCGATCGCCAGCCGCTGGCGCTGCCCGCCGGAAAGCTCGGCGCCGCGCTCGCCGACCATGGTATCGTAGCCCTCGGGCAGCGCTTCGATGAATTCGTGCGCGCCCGCCGCGCGCGCCGCCTCTTCCACCTCCCTCGTTCCGGCCCCCGGCAACCCGTAGGCGATGTTGGCGCGCACGGTGTCGTGAAAAAGCACGGTCTCCTGCGAGACGATCCCCATCATCGCCCGCAGGCTGCGCAACCGGAAGCACCGGATGTCCGTGCCGTCGATCAGGATCCTCCCCGAGCTGACCTCGAAGAACCGGCTGAGCAGATCCACCAGGGTGCTCTTCCCGGCCCCGCTCGGGCCCACCACGGCCACCATGGTCCCGCGCTCGACCACGAGCGACACCTCCTCCAGCACGGGGCTTCCCTCACGGTAGCCGAATCCGACCCGGTCGAACACGATCTCGCCTTCGACGCCCGGGAACGGCAGCGCGTCCGGCCGGTCGCGGATGGCCGCGGGAGCGTCCAGGTATTCGAACAGCCTTCGGCCCCCGACCACCGCGGGCTGGATCATGGCGGGCAGTCTGCTCAAGTACTTGATCGGCCTGTAGAGCTTGGTGCTGAGCGCCACGAAGCCCATGAACGCGGGCCCGGTGAGTTCACCCTGCACGAGCACCAGCCGGGTCCCGTACCAGAGGATGACGATGGTGCCGAGCGCGGCCACCATCTCGGTCACCGGAGCCGCCAAGGCGCGCATCCGCTCCGTGCGCAGGAAGGTGCTGAAGTAGTGTCCCGTCAGAGCATGGAAGCGGCCGCGTTCATAGTCTTCGGCCGCCGACCCCTTCACCAGGCGAATCCCCGAGAAGGTCTCCTGAATCCGCGCGTTCACCCCGGCGGCCAGATCGAGGACGCGCCCGTCCTCGCGCCGCAGCTTCTTCAGCATCGGCCCCCAGATGACCACCATGCCCGGAAGCACGGCAACCGAGAGCAGCGTCAGCGAGGGGGATACCGCAACCATGAGCGCCAGCACGGCGGCCACCTCGAAGACGGCCGAGATGCCCCGCATCAACTCGCGCGTGAACAGGGTCCGCACCAGTTCGACCTCGTGCGTCAGCCGCGAGACGATCTGCCCGATGCGCGTCCGCCCGAAAAACACCAGGTCGAGCTCGAGCAGATGATCGTGCACCTGGTCGCGCAGGTCGCGGGTCACTCCCTGCTCCACGCGCGCGGCGAGATAGGTCTTCAGGAAGTCGAAGACGTTCTTGACTGCGAAGACCGCGAGGATGAGCAGGATGAGCGCCTGCACCGCCTCCTGAGGTCCCGACGCGCCGGCGACGAAGCGGCCCGCGGTGGCGTCCAGCAGCCGGCCCAGCATCCCCTCGCCGACCCCGCTCGAGGCGCCCGCCTCCGGGGTCATCAGGACGCTCAGGAACGGGATCAGGAGCACCATCGAGAAGGCGTCGAAGGCGGCGAACAGTACGCTCGCGGCCATCGCCCCCAGGAACACCGCGACGTAGGGCCTCAGATACCGCAGGATGCGGAGATACAGCCTCAATCCAGCGTGCTCCGGCCTCGAGGCTGCAGGCGCGCGACCGGTACGATCATCTCCTCCGGCGAGATGCCGCCGTGCAGGAACGACCCGCGGTAGCGTGACTGGTATTCCCGCAGCTTCGTGGGATACACCATGAAGTAGTCATCCCGGGCGACGACATAGGTCGTTCCCATCCGCCCCCCGGGCAGCCGCAGGTCGCGGGCCCGTTTGCTGCTGAAGACGGTGGACCTGCTCGCCGTCCGCAGATCCACCCCGAACTTGTAGCGCAGATTGGTGGTGGCGTCCTTGCGGGCGTAGATGGTGGTCGGCCGGTTGCAGTGGATCGAGCCGTGATCGGTGGTGAGCACCACGGGGTAGCCCGCCGTCGCCGCTTCCTTCAGAACCTGAAAGGCGGTAGAGCGTTCGAACCAGGCACGCGTCAGGTTGCGCAGCGCGACTTCGTCCCTGGCCACCTCCATGAGCACCGGCGATTCGCTGCGTCCGTGCGTCATCAGGTCCACGAAGTTGAACACCAGCGCCACCAGCGAGCCTTCGGTGCTCACGGCCGAGCGGAAGCGCGCCCGCACCTGGTCGCCCTCCCGGTCGGTGAAGATCTTCTCGTAGTGCAGCGGCACGTCGCGACCGGTCAGCCGCCAGAGTTGAGCGGCCAGCAACTCGTCCTCGAAGGCGTTCAGGCTCCCTTCGTCGTCGGACGCATCCCACCAGCCGGGGCGGAGCCGGGCGATTTCGTCGGGGAACAGTCCGCCGAAGATGGCGTTGCGGGCGTATGGCGTGGCGGTGGGCAGGATCGAGTAATAGAGCTTCTCTTCGATCTCGAACATGGGGGACAGCAGCGGCGCGATGACGCGCCACTGGTCGAGCCTCATGCAGTCGAGGATCACGAAGACGACGGGATCGGTGCCCAGCAGTGGCGCCACGTGCTTCCTGACGATGTCGGTCGACAGCTCGGGCCGGCCGGATCCCGGGCCATCCACCCAGCGCGGGTAGTTTCGGGTGATCCACAGGCCGAAGTCGTGGCGCAGTTCAGCCATGATCCCGTTGACGGAATCCAGCAGACCGGTCTCTCCGGCCTGATCCAGACGGATGTGCCAGTCCACGAGCTCCGCATACAGGGAAGCGAACCGCTCATGGGTGCGGACCTCCGCGCGCAGTGCCGAGAGTTGCCCGAAACGCGCCGCGAAATCGCGCGCCACCTGCTGCTGACGGATGCTCGAGCCTTCGAGGATGCGGGTGACGACCGAGAGGACCTGGCGGGGGCTGGTCGGCTTTACCAGATAGTCGTCGACGCGCCGCCCGATCGCCTCCGTCATGGTGCGGTCCTCCTCCGACTTGGTCACCATCACGACGCGGGCATTGGGATCCTGCCGGCGCAGGAGGGCCAGCACCTCCAGGCCGCGGCGCCCGGGCATCTGCTCGTCGAGCAGGACCAGGTCGTAGTGGTTCCGGCGCAGGAGGGCGAGGGCGTCGTCGCCGTTGGTGATCGCGTCCACGTGGTAGCCCCGCTGCTGCAGGAACAGCAGATGGGGGCGCAGCCGGTCGATCTCGTCGTCGACCCAGAGAATGCGCTTGGCGCGGGTGGCGGGCAGTGAGGTCATTCCGTTGGCTGGCTGGCCGCTGCCGGGGGTTCGGGAGCCGCCCGGGGGAGCGGAAGAAGGAGTCTACTCCATGCTGATGACATAGCGGAACCAGGCCGCCACGGGCATCCCGCCCCGGCGTGCCGGCTCGAACATCCAGCGGGCAGCCTCCTGAATCAGCCGGCGATTGAAGTCACGGTCGGAGGTGGGCGGCATCAGGCGGACGGAGTCGGCCGCGACCCTCCCGGTCTCCAGAACGAAAACCCACACCTCGACTTCCCGGTCCCTCAGGCTTCGGTTGGAGGGGGGCAGGATCATGCTGCGGGGAGAGGGAGGGATCGTTCGCGACCTTCCTTCAGCGGCCGTGCCGCCATCCCCCCGCCCCTCGCCTTCCTCGATGCCGGGACCTTCGCCTTCGCCGGGACGCTCCCCCAGCAGGGACGCAAAGTCCACTTCCACCGATTCCTCGAAGTCCACCGGCTCGACGTCCACCAGGACCGGAGCCGGCACGCGCGGAGGAACGATCGGGCGGGGGGGCGCCATCGCCAGGCGCAGCGCCTGCATGGAGCCCGAAGCCGCGCGGTTGTCGCCCGCGCGCGGACCCGCGGCGGCGTACGGGGATACGGTGGGCGCCGGCATGCGCCAGAAGAGGAACAGGAACAGATGGAAGCCCAGGGACAGGCCCATCGCGACGCGCCAGAGTTTCCTCTCGCGCCGGCGGCGGTCCCGGTTGCTTGCGTTGCCCGGTGTCATCGGTCTGATGGTGGCCAGTCCCTGCGGTGACGGAGAGCGAAAACCCGGCTAGTCGGGGGGGGCGGCGCCGGGGAACGAGACGGAATGAGCTTCACCGGTCGCGCCGTCGACCACCCACACCTGCCCGGAGGTCCCTTGTACCAACGACGGGGACCCGAGGTTTCGGACCACGGCCGCCACCGCCGGCGCGGCGGGACGCGTGAGGTCGACGACCACCAGGCCCTGCTCGCCCGCGGCGACGTAGGCCCGGGACTCCAGCAGCGCCACGTCGAAGGCGTTGCGAATCCCCTGGAAGCGGGCTGCGAGTCGAGGCATGGCCGGATCGGACACGTCGATGACGAATACGCCGTCCCGGCCGGCGGCCACCACGCCGAGCGCGGCCTCCACATCCAGCGAACGGGCGGCTGCGGACAGTTCCAGGGCCCCCACCTCCGCGAGCGTACCCCCGTCGCGCGCTACCAGGCGGGGGCCTTCCAGCACCCACGCGATCCGTGATGCCCGCGGCCAGACCAGGTCGGCGGCGAGCGGGCCGCCCGTGGTGCGGGCCGCTTCGGAAAGCTCCAGAGCCGTGCCCCGGCCGACGCTGGTGAAGCCGAGCAGGCCCCCGGCCCCCGACACCACCAGCCTCCCGCCGCTCCCCGCCGCGACCAGCCGGGCGCCGCGCGCGTCGACCCGCCGACCGGCAATGTCGTCCTGGACCAGCGGAAGCGCGAACAGGCCGCTGGGCGTAGCCGCGACGATGGCCGCGCGCTCGTCGACCAGCGCGGCATCACTCAGCCCGCGCACCCCCCCCAGCCGCGACTGTGTTTCCCCCTCCAGCCGGACCAGTCCCTCGGCCGCGCTCCAGAGCGCGGCTGTCCCCGCCTTCCTGCCCCGGTCGGGCAGGAAGGGTAGCTGGACCGTCTCCCGGGGGCGCAGGTCCAGTCGGGGACCCGCCACGAAACGGCGCGCGGCCGCGTCGTCGAACTCCTTGCCGAGCAGCAAGCCCAGGGTGAACCCGACGGCGGTGGCCAGCGGCGCGAAACACTCGGTTCTGGTGCACGTGCCCAGGTTGGGATTGAAGTCAGCGGAGGTAAACGTCGGGACGCCGACTACCACGGCCCCGATCGCGGCCCCCAGCCACTTGCGGTAGCCGCCGGGACCGGATTCCTGCGCGGCCGCGGTCGCGGGCGGCAGCAGCACGGCGGCCCCGATCAGCAAGAGGGCGACAACGGTCGACCTGCACGCGTTCCAGATGGCGACCGTGCGGCGCTCACGCGCCCCACCCGGCCCCCGCACGCGCAGCCGCTCGGGACGTGGCGACCGACAGCAGGGCGGGCGGGTCACGGCTCCCGGACCTGGAACTCGCGCTCCACCTCCAGCTGGAGGCGCGCATTGCGGTCCAGGACCCGAAGCCGCAGCCCGTAGCGGCCCGGTGGCGGCTCGTCCAGCTGGATGGTGAAGTACTCCGGCAGCATGTCGCGCGCGAGCACCCGGTTCTGCTTGCTGAAGGTCAGGCGCACGGCCTGGTCGCCCTCGGCGGTGAGCCCCCAGCGGTCCGCCAGCTCGCCCAGCAGCTGCACGAACGACCCGGTGCGATGAATCTCCTCCACCGTCACCGCCAGCTCCAGGTCGTACGACGCGAACCGGTCGGAGTCGGGCAACAGGTTGTAGAGCTCGAAGTAGACCCCGATCTCGTCATCGGGCGCGTAGGTGAGCGTCGGTTCGGGCACCATGCGAAAGTCGGTGCGCGTGCGCGGCGGATCGGTGACCACCTCGAGCGACCGGGTCAGGAGGATATCGCTCACGCTCAGTTCACCGGCGGGGAAACTGCGCGCGTCCACCCGCGCCCGGTGCACCGCCGCCGCCCAGCTGAGCGGATCGCGCGCCTCCGCCGATACGATGTGCGGCTGCCCGGCGGGCACGGTCGTGCGCCAGCTCATCGGGAGCGCGCGGCCTGCCTCGAAGGTCACCTCCCGGGCCTCGGTGACCCGGCGGATCTCGGCGCCGTCGGGCTCGACCACGAAGAGGCCCGTCTCGAACGTGGCCGCCGCCACGCCGACCGCGTCCCGCAGCGAATCCAGGGGAACGGCCGCGTATACTTCCAGATCGATCTCCCCGTCCACGCCCCGGAAGCGCGCAACCTGAGCGGGGACCTGCAGGAGCGCCGGAAGCGACGGTGCCGCGAAGCGCGCGGGCTGGCGCGCCCGGTAGTTCTCGGCATAGAAGCGGAAGCCGTTGGCGAAGGTGGCTCCGCGGTATCCCGGCATGCCCCGGAACACGAACACCGGCCCGTTCCTGCCGTAGCTCCACACGGTCGTCACCCGGCCGACGGACTCCATGTCTCCGCCGGCGGTCGTATTGGCCCCGAAGCTCGCCTGGCGCAGCGGCCTGCCGTAGCGCACCCAGATGTCGCCCCGGTCCGTGCGCCATCCCGGGACATCGTATTCGGGCAGGCCGAACCGCAGATCGACGTAGGCCATGCGCGAAAGGTACTCGGCCCAGTACTCGTTCGAGGGCGTGAGGTAGAGCGGATCCCAGGCCGTCCAGAAGCGGCGGGCGGCGTCCGCCGGATCCGCGCCGACACGCGCTTCGAAGATCTCGGCGTCGTCCTGCGTGAGCAGACGCGATACCGCCATGAAGTCCGCCCGCGTCTCCTCCGGCAGCAACTCGACGGCGTACTCGAAGGCGCCTGCCGCCTCATCGTCGCGGCCCTCGGCGTGCAGTCCCAGACCGAACGCGAGATAGGCGCGGGGCTCGGACGGGGCCGCGCGCACGAAGCGCTGGGCTTCGGCCATGAACTCGGCCATGCGCCCGGTGTCGTAGTAGAAGGCCAGCAGATGGGTGGCCGCCCCGGTGTGCGCGGGATCCGCGGTCAGCGCCCGGTGAAAGTGGTCGAGCATGGCCTCGCGCGCCGCAGCACCCTGCCCCGGAGCGTAGCCCGAAGCCTGGAGCGCGTCCCAGACGTAATTGGCGCTTTCGAAGGCGATGTCCCCCCGGAGTTCCGCGATGCCGATGGGAAGCAGGCGGCGGTAGCGAAGCCGGCGCCAGGTCGTCTCGCTGAAGATGCCGAGCTGGTAGTGGACCTCCGCGAGCGTGGGCGCGTCGGCGCGTTCGGCCACATCCAGCGCCCGCCGGAGCATCCTGCGCGCGTCCACCCGGATTTCCTGCATCATCAGGAGCCTGGCAAGCTCCAGCAGGTACAGGGGATTCTCCGGGTCGTGGCGCACGGCCAGGTCGAGCGCTTCGCGGGCGATGATGCGTCGACGGAAATCACCGGTGCCGCGAGGAGCCTGCCGGGCGTGGTACAGCCCCTTGAGGAAGTGCGCCTCCGCGTACCCGGGGTCGATCGTGACGGCCCGCTCGATATGGCCCAGCGCACGAATGGTATCGCCATCCTGCGCCAGCCGGACACCCTCCTCGAGCGCCGCGAGCGCCGCGGCTCGCTGAGCCAGGATTCCATGCGGCAGCGACAGCGCGCACAGGAGAAGGAGGGCGGCGATCGGCTTCATGGACATCCGACGGAATCAGCGGGACGGCTCACGCGGAACTTGCGTATACCCGCCACCCCCGGCAACTTGCCGCCTCCAAACCCCTCACGGCGCTCTTCCGCGCAGTATCGGCATGCCTTGTCCCTGCACGATCGGTTGACTCGTTCCCGCGACGCTCTCCGTCGGGGCGCTCCATGTCGCCGAACCCCGAGAACATGAACTCCGCGACCCGCCCGGGAGGCCCCGGGGCATACCTCGAACTGACCAAGCCCGGGATCGCGTGCTTCGTCATGACCCTGACCGGGGTGTCCTGCTACGTGGCGGTCGGAGGCGACCTGGCGGTTCTCCTCATCCTCCACACGGCTCTGGGAACGGGGCTGTTGACGGGCGGCGCGCTGGCGCTCAACCAGTACGCCGAACGCCGCGAGGACGCGCTCATGACGCGCACCCGCGGGCGCCCGATCCCGTCGGGGCGCGTCTCGGCACGCCACGCACGCGATTTTGGACTCCTGCTTACCGTGGTTGGAGCCGTCTACCTGTGGTCGGTGGTCGGGTGGCTGCCCGCCGTTCTCGCCCTGCTGTCGAGCGCCCTCTACGTGCTGGTGTACACGCCGCTCAAGACGCGAACCTCGCTCGCGAGCCTGGTGGGCGCGTTTCCCGGCGCGCTTCCCGTCCTGGTGGGCTGGAGCGCGGCGGCGGGCACGCTGTCGGCACAGGCGTTCGCGGTGTTCGGGGTCTTCTTCATGTGGCAGCTTCCGCACATCCTCGCGCTGGCGTGGATCTGCCGCGAGGACTATGCCCGCGCCGGCATCATCATGGCGCCTCCGGGCGACGAGCAGGGACGCCTGCTCAGCCTGCGCATGGTCGCGGCCGCGGGCGCGCTGCTTCCGGTGAGTCTCGCGCCCGTGCTGCTCGACCTGACCGGCATGGTGTACGCCGCCGGAGCACTGCTGGCGGGGATGGCGCTCCTGGCGGTGACGCTCGCGTGCGCGGGGCGCGTTACGGACCGGCGGGCGCGCCGGGTCTTCGTGGGAACGCTGCTTTATCAGCCCTGTCTGCTGGTGTTGCTGATCGTCGATACCCTGGCGGTCGGTGGATGAATCCGACGGGCGAGGCGCGCTTCACTGGAATCCGGCCAGCCAAGCTCGTAAGTTCAAGTACCATGACCAGATGCGGACCCACGACGTGGAGCGCGACCGTGCACCTCCTGCCTTTGCCCTTCCCGTCTCCCATAACACGAGCCCGGTTCCGTGCGATCCCGCCCCGGCGCCTCGTCGCCGCCGCGCTTTTCGCCGCAGCCCTCGGCCCGGGTGCACCCGCGGCTTCCGCGCAGGAAGAACCCCGTCCCCGGGCGCGCGACGTCGGGATCGCGCCCGGCATCTTCGCCCCGGGACCGTACAACGCGATCACGGACGTGGAGGGCGTGCTGGTGGGGCACGCCACGGTGCGCGAGGGCGACCGCGTCCGCACCGGGGTGACGGCCATCCGCCCGCACGGCGGAAACGTGTTCCGCGACCGGGTGCCGGCCGCGATGCACGTCGGCAACGGCTTCGGCAAGCTGCTCGGCGTGACCCAGGTGCGGGAACTCGGCGAGCTGGAGACACCCATCCTGCTCACCTGCACGCTGTGCGTGTGGAAGGCGGCGGATGCCCTGACGGAATGGATGCTGTCGCGGGAGGGGATGGAGGGGGTGCGCTCGATCAACCCGGTCGTGGGTGAAACCAACGACGGCGGCCTGAACGACATCCGCTCGCGGCCGATCACCCCCGGGCACGTGCGCGCGGCGCTCGAGTCGGCCGGCGGCGGCCCGGTGGAGGAGGGATCGGTCGGGGCGGGAACCGGGACCCGCGCCTTCGGCTGGAAAGGGGGCATCGGCACCAGCAGCCGGGTTGTGCCCGACGAACTGGGCGGCTACACGGTGGGCGTGCTGGTGCAGTCCAACTTCGGGGGCATTCTCACCATCGCGGGGGCGCCGGTGGGGCGCGAGCTGGGCCGCTACTCGTTTCAGGGTACGGCCCCGGGAGACGACGCCCCGGCCGGGTCGGACCGGGACGAAGGAGAGGGAGGCGGAGACGAGGGACAGGGGTCCATCATGATGGTGGTGGCGACGGACGCGCCCCTCTCGCCCCTCAAGCTCGAGCGCGTGGCGCGACGGGCCATGATGGGGCTGGCGCGCACCGGATCGTTCGCCGGCAACGGCTCGGGCGACTACGTGATCGCCTTCTCCACCGCATCCGAAGTGCGGCGCGGAGGGGAGGAGGTGCTGGCGGTGGAGGAGGTCGCCAACAGCCGCATGTCATCGCTCTTCCTGGCCACTGTCGAAGCCACCGAGGAAGCCGTCTACAACTCGCTCTTCAGGGCCACGACGGTATCGGGGATGGGGAACACCGCGGACGCTCTGCCCATCGAAGAGACGATGGAAGTGCTGCGGCGCTACAACGTCATCCCCTGACAGGGTCGGCTGTCCGCCTACCCCAGCCGCGCGGGCTTGACGTAGGAGATCTGGTCGAGTTCGCGCAGGCGCTCGAGTAGCTCCTGCGTGATCTCCCCGTCCACCGACACCGCCGCCATGGCGTCCCCTCCCGGCTCCAGGCGAGCCTGGTGGTATCCGGCGATGTTGAAACCCATCGACGCGAGCACCGTGCCGACCCCGGCGATCACCCCGGGCTTGTCCTGATTGCGCACGATCACGATGGAGCCCTCCGGCACCAGGTCGACGGAGAAGTCGCCGATGCCCACGATTCGCGGATGGGTGCCCTCCAGCAGCGCTCCGGCGACCCTCAGCCGCCCCCCCTCCGCCTCCACCTCGGTCATCAGGTATTCGGAGTAGTCCGGGTGCCGGGTCGCCTGCGCCGACACGACCCTCATGCCGCGCGCCTCTGCGAGACGGGCCGCATTGACCGCATTCACCCGCGTACCCCCGACGATGTCCTCCAGCAACCCGCAAAGCACCGCGGCGGTTAGGGGGACGGGCGCCTCTTCGAATCCGCCGGCGTAGCGGACCTGCACCTCACGGATGCCCCCGGACGCAAGCGCGCACGCGAGACGTCCCATCCGGGTCCCCAGCTCCAGCAGGGGACGCAGCTTGCGCAGCGTCGCTCCGTCGATGCCGGGTGCGTTGACCGCGCGCGAGAGGTCGCCGTCGAGCAGCGCTCCCCGCACGCCCGCCGCGATCTCGGAAGCCACCAGTTCCTGCGCCTCCGCGGTGGAGGCCCCCAGGTGGGGACTGAGCATGAGGTTCGGGCTGCCCAGCAGCGGACTGGACGCCGGCAGCGGTTCCTGGCGGAAGACATCCAGCGCGGCGCCCGCCACCCATCCCTCCCGGAGCGCGCGGGCGAGCGCGTCTTCGTCCACCACGCCGCCACGGGCCGCATTGACGAGGTAGGCCGAGGGCTTCATGCGACGCAGCTGCTTCTTCCCGATCATGGAGGAGGTGGAGGGGGTGAGCGGCACATGGAGGCTGAGGAAGTCGGCCTGCTCGATCACGTCGTCGAAATCGCGCGGCTCCGCGTCCAGTTCCTCCGCGCGGGTTGCGGGCAGATAGGGATCGTAGACCAGGACCCTCATGCCGAAGGCGCGGGCGCGGCGGGCCACTTCCCCGCCGATGCGTCCCGCCCCGATGAGCCCGAGCGTCTTGCGGTTGAGCTCCACCCCGGCGAGCCCCGGCGTCTTCCAGGTCATCTCGCGCACCGACCGGTCGGCGGCGACGACCTTTCGGGCCAGCGTCAGAATGAGCGCGAAGGTGAGCTCCGCGGCGGAGACGGTGTTGCCCGCGGGGGCGTTCAGCACCGGGATGCCGCGCTCCGTTGCGGCGTCGAGATCGATGTTGTCCACCCCCGCTCCGGCCCGGCCGATGACCTTCAGGCTGGAGGCCGCCTCGATCAGTTCCCGCGTGATCCGGGTGGCGCTGCGCACGATGACGGCGTCCGCCCCGGTCATCGCCTCTTCCTTCTCCGCCGGCGAGCACTCCGCCAGCCAGCGCACCTCGAAGCGCCCGTCGCCGGTGAGCGCGCCAAGCCCCGAGCGCGAGACCTTGTCCGCCACCGCGACCACGTACCGTCGGCCGAGCCCGCTCATCGCTTCCCCCCGGCAAACCCCTGTCCGGGGGATGCCCGCAGGACCTCCTCCAGCGCTTTCAGCACCCCATCGAGTTCCTCCACGGTGTGGTCTCCCATGTGGCCGATGCGCACCGACCGCGGCTTGAGCCTGCCGTATCCCGCTCCGATCACGAATCCGCGCTCCTTCATCGCCTGAGCGACCTCCGGACCCGTCCGCCCCGGCGGCAGGAGCAGACAGGTCACGGTGGGCGAGCGGAAGCCCTCCGGCGCGAGAACCGACAGCTCCACGCCGGCATCCTCCCTCGTCGCGTCCGCCCACTCCGCGCACCTGCGCGCCATGGCTGCGTGGCGCGCCCAGCGTCCCTCAAGGCTCTCCGCGGAGATGTGCCGCAGCTGCTCCGCAAGGGAGTACAGCAACGTCACCGCGGGCGTGTTCGGCGTCTGTTCCTTTGCCAGCGCATCGTAGAACACGACCAGGTCGAAGTAGACCCCCTTGCGGGCCGCGCTCCCGGAACGCTCCATCATGCGCTCGGAGGCGACGCCGAACGCCAGCCCCGGGGGCAGCGCCATCGCTTTCTGGGAACCGGAGAGCACGAAATCGAGCCCCCGGTCGTCCGCCTGCACCGGGGCGCCTCCCGCGCTGGTAACGGCATCCACCAGAACCAGCGTGTCGGGAAACTCCCTCGCCACCCGCGCCAGCTCGGCGATCGGGTTGAGGGCTCCCGTGGAGGTCTCGGAGTGCACCATGGTCACGGCGTCGTAGCGCCTCTCGCGCAGGCGGTCCCGAAGCGCGTCTGGATCGTGCACGCCGCCCCACGGCACCTCCAGGTGGTCCACCTCGAACCCGCAGGCGCGCGCAATTCGGGCGAAGCGCTCCGAGAACGCCCCGTTCACCAGCGAAAGCACCCGCTCGCGCGCGCCGTTGCGCACCGCAGCCTCCATGAGGCCGGTCGCGGAGGACGTGGAGACCAGAACGGGCCGCGCGGTGCCGAACACCTCGCGCAGGCCGGGCTGGATCTCTCTCATGAGCGCGTTGATGGGTTCGCCGCGATGCCCGATCAGTGCCCGCTTCTGGGCAGCCAGCACCGCCGGCCGAACCTCGGTGGGACCGGGCAGAAAGAAGCGGCCGAACCCGCCCTCCCCGGCTGGCCCGCCGCACGCCGTCGAGTTGTCGGTCATGGTTTCATCTTCTGCGGCGCGCCGCCTTGCGGCGGGCACCGGCTTCGAGGATTCGCTTGCGCAGACGGATCGCTTCCGGAGTGACCTCGATGAGCTCGTCGTCCGCGATGAACTCCAGAGCGGATTCCAGCGTGATGATGCGCGGCGGCTCCAGGCGGATGTTGTCGTCCGCCGCCGCCGCCCGGATGTTGGTGAGCTTCTTTCCCTTGCACATGTTGACGTCCAGGTCGCCCGTGCGGACGTGCACGCCCACGACCATGCCCTCGTAGACCGGGGCCCCGGGCCCGAGGAAGAAGGTGGCGCGCTCCTGCAGGCCGAAGATGGCGTACGCCACCGCGACGCCCCGGCGGTCGGCCACCACCGCGCCGCGCTCCCGTCCGGGCAGCGCCCCCGCCCACCGGCCGTACTCCAGGAAGCGATGGTGCATCAGCCCGTCCCCGCGGGTGTCGGTGAGAAACTCGGTCCGATAGCCGAACAGGCCGCGCGCCGGAATCCGGAAGCGCAGCCGGATCGACCCCCGGCCCGTCGGTCTCATCTCCAGCATCTCGCCCCGTCGCGCGCCCAGCTTCTCGATTACCGTGCCCACCCGGGACTCGGGCACCTCCGCCACCAGCTCTTCATAAGGCTCCAGAGGCTCGCCGGCGGGACCTTCGCGCATGAGCACGCGCGGGCGCGAGACCTGGAACTCGTAGCCCTCGCGGCGCATGGTCTCCATGAGGATGGAGAGGTGCAACTCACCCCGTCCCGCGACCCGGAAGGTATCCGGATGGTCGGTCGCCTCCACGTTCAGGGCGACGTTGCGCTCCATCTCCCGGAAGAGCCGCTCGCCCAGCTGGCGCGTGGTGACGTATTTCCCTTCGCCCGAAAAAGGCGAGTCGTTGACGAGGAAGTCGACCGAAATCGTGGGCCGCTCCACCGCGATGCCCTTCAGGCGTTCGAGGCGCGCCGGATCGGCCAGGGTCCTGCCGATCTCCACCCCGGAGACGCCCGCCACCGCCACGATGTCCCCCGCGCCGGCTTCCGCGATGTCCACGCGCTCCAGCCCGTCGAATCCGTACACCTTGAGCGCACGCGAGCGCGCCACGTCATCCTCCTCGACCATGCCGGCCGCGCCCAGGGGCAGCACGGCCACCTCCTGGCCGGGTCGGATGCACCCGCGCTCCACGCGGCCGATCGCGATGCGCCCCACATAGGAGGAGTAGTCCAGCGTCGACACGAGCATCTGGAACGGCCCCGCCGGTTCCGAGAGAGGCGCGGGCACGTGATCCACGACGGCCGCGAACAGCGGCGCCAGGTCGGCACCCCGCTCGCCGGCACTCGCCGTGGCCCATCCCTCCCGGCCGGAGGCATACAGGAAGGGCGCGTCGAGCTGCTCGTCGGAGGCTTCGAGATCCATGAAGAGCTCCAGCACCTCGTCGTGGACCTCTTCGGCGCGCGCGTCCGGCCGCTCGGCCTTGTTGATGACCACCACCGGAGCGTGTCCCAAATCGAGGGCCTTGGCGGTCACGAACCGCGTCTGGGGCATCGGCCCCTCGGCGGCGTCGACCAGGATCAGCACCCCGTTCACCATGCGCAGGATGCGCTCGACCTCACCTCCGAAGTCGGCGTGGCCCGGGGTGTCCACAATGTTGATCTTGAACTCGCCCCAGCGCACCGAGGTGTTCTTGGACAGGATCGTGATGCCCCGCTCCCGCTCCAGCGGATTGGAGTCCATCACCCGCTCGCGCACTTCCTGGTTTTCCCGGAACACCCCCGCCTGGCGGAGCATCTGGTCCACGAGGGTGGTCTTCCCATGGTCGACATGGGCGATGATGGCGACGTTGCGGACCTTCATGCCGGGTCTGGTCCTGCCGGAGTATCGTCGGAGAGACGGATGCGCGAAGCCCGGCGAGACCTCTAGCGGCCTGCCCGCCGGAGCACGCGTCCCGCGCGCTCGCCGGTGAAGGCCCCGTCACGGATCGCCGCCGTGCCGTTGACGAAAACGTGCACCATACCCTGCGACAATTGGTGCGGGTCCGTGTAGGTGGCGAGATCCCGGACCTCCTCCAGATCGAAGACCACGATGTCCGCGACGGCCCCCATGACGAGCCTCCCCCGGCCTTCGAGACCGAAGACGTCCGCGGGAAGGGTTGTCGTGCTTCGGATTGCCGCCTTGAGGCTTACGGTGCGCTTCTCCACCACGTACCTGCGCAGCTTGCGCGGGAAGGTGCCGTAGGCGCGCGGATGCGGCACGCCCACCTGCCACTCCGGAAGCGCGCCGTCGGACGCGGTCATCGTCCAGGGCTGGACCATGAAGGCGGCGATGTCGTCGTCGTCCATGTTGAAGGAAACCACCGAAGCGCCTCCCTCGGCGATCAGCTCCAGCGCCGCATCCAGCGGATGGATGGAACGCGCCTGCGCCACGTCCTCCAGGGTGCGGCCCTCGATGGAGGGATCCGGGCGGAAGCGGCGGAACTGGAGGCGATCGGCTCCTCCGCGACGCGCGAGATTGGCTTCCATTTCCCCGCGGATGCGCGCCCGCGTCGCGGGATCGCCGAGGCGAGCCATCAGCGAGTCCCCTCCCCCCGCCTGCGCCCATCGTGGAAGGAGCGCCGCGGAGAGCCCCGTCGAGGAGGCCTCGTACGGGTACTGGTCCGCGTACACTTCGACGCCCTCCGCCCTGGCTGCCTCGATGGCGGCGATCACCTGCGCCGACCTGCCCCACACCGGCGGCCCGAGCGCCTTGATGTGGGTGACCACCCCCGGCAGTCCCGCAGAGCGCGCCACCGCGATCACCTCCTCCACCGCCGCGACCAGGCCGATGGTGTAATCCGACTCGTCGCGGATGTGGCTGGTATAGACCCCGCCGAACTCCGCCGCGACTTCGGCAAGAGCCACCAGCTCGCGGGTGTCCGAATAGCTGCCGGGTGCGTAGAAAGGCCCGGACGACATCCCGAAGGCTCCTTCCTCCATGCCCGCCCGCACCAGCTCCCTCATGCGCTCCAGTTCCCCGGGTCCGGGCAGCCGGTCCTCCATCCCGAGCACCGCCCGGCGCACCGATCCGTGCGGCACCAGCTGCGCCACGTTGACGCCGAGCCCGTGTTCCAGCAGAAGCGCCCTCTGCTCGGCCAGGTCCACCGGCCCGCCGCCGTCGGGGTTCACCACCACCGTCGTGATTCCCTGCGCCAGCAGGGGCTCGGCGTGGCTGCGGTCGTCCGTGTCCAACCCGGAGCCCGCGTGCGAATGAACATCGATGAAGCCCGGAGCGATGTGGAGCCCGGTGATGTCCAGAGTGTCCTCCGCATGGTAGCCGGAAAGATCGCCCATGGCCGCGATCCGGTCTCCGGCCAGGGCCACGTCCGTGACGAACGCGGGTTCGTCGCCCGCAGCCTGCTGGATACCGCCGCGCAGGATGACGTCGAACTCCGGGGCGCCGCCGGAGGAGCACGCGCTCACGGTCAACGCCAGGAGCAGGGTCAGCAGACGGCGGCGCGGAGCGTCAACAGCAGTTTCCATCTCCAGATTCCTTGTCAGCAGTCGGCGTTGGCGGACGGCGCCGGTTGCGCGTTCACGGCATGCGCGTCCCCGGGCGACGCAAGCGGCGTGTCCCGGGCGCGACCCGCGAAGCCGCACCTCGGTCAGTTGCGAGGCGCCGCCGCGCTCCCTTCCCAGTCCGGGTCCGCGGCGCCCGTCCAGGAGGAGGTCGCGGCATCGTAGGACATCCCGTGGATGCGTCCGAACGCGCCGGCGCGTGGCACCTCCTGCACCGCGAAGCCCAACTGGCGCAGCTCCGCGATGACATCCGGCGACCAGCCGATCTCCGGAGATGTCTCCATCTGGAATCCGCTCTCGGAGCCCGGGGAGTTCAGCGATCCCTGCATCGGGTGAAGGCGCGCGGCGGCCAGCGCCTCGGGAAGCGGGAGCCCCTGATCGACGACGCGGCACACCGCCTGCACGACGGCCGAGACGATGCGTGCGCCCCCGGCCGCCCCCAGCACCAGCATGGGGTCTCCGCCGTCCATGACCATGAACGGGGAGATGTTGGAGCGAGCGCGCTCACCCGGCTCGAGGCGGCCCAGATACCCGCCCAGGGTCGCCGCGTAGAGGAAGCCCAGCCCCGGCGTGGCGATCTTCGAGCCCATCGCCGGCCCGATGGTCTGGGTGAGCGCGACGGCCATGCCGTCGGCATCCGCGGTCGAAAGGTGCGTGGTGTGCCCCTGGTCGTCGGGGCCGGCGATGTAGGTAGCCGCGGGCCGTGCGCCGGCCGGCATCACCGCGCGGTCCGCCGTGAGCCAGGCGGCCGTTCGCTCGTCCCCGCCCCCCGGCTCCGGTTGCGCGTGCTCGATGAGCGGCCAGGGTGCGCGGTTGAACTCCGGGGAACTCAGGGGCGCGGGCGCGGGCTCCGGCCCCATGGCCGCCACCGCCACGGGCAGCCGGACGCGTTCGGCCTGCTCGCGCGCCCATTCCCGCGACGTGAGCAGCTGCCACGCGTCCGGTCCGCGATGGGTTCGAGCCGCCTCGAAGCCGAGCGCGAGCGCCTGGCCCACCACCGAGGCCCACGTCGCCTCGTCGGCCCCCGCCATGTCGAAGTTCTCGATGATCTGCAGGATGCCGATGGTCATGGCCCCGGCGGCGGGCGTGAACGTCCCCACCAGCTCGTGGCCGCGGTAGCTGCCCCGCACCACCCGGGCATCCTCGGCGCGGTAGCCGGCGAGCGCGGCGGCCGTGACGTGTCCGCCCGCGCCCAGGATGTCGTCGGCCATGGCTTTCGCGATCTCGCCCCGGTAGAAGGCGTCGGCGCCTCCGGAAGCGATGCGGCGCAGCACCCTCGCCAGATCGTTCTGCTCAAAGTGGTCGCCCGCATCGTACGGCGAACCGTCCGGTTCGAGGTAGTAAAGGGTCGCGCCCTCCGATTCCCGCAGTTGCTCCGCCGTCGACGCCTGGCGGGCGGCTTCACCCGGCAGCAGCGCGAAGCCTTCGGAGGCGTAGCGGATGGCCGGCTCCATCACGGTGGCCAACGGAAGCGTGCCGTGCTCGGCGAGGAGGCGGGTGAGCCCCGCGACCGCTCCCGGCAATCCCACGGTGGGATACCCGTAACCGGCCTGGGGGGCCGTGTCGGGATCGTAGGTGCTCGGCGCCTGGGTGGTGGCGTCGATCCCGTGGAAGGTCCCTTCCGCGGTTCGCACCAGAATCTGGGTGCGCCCGCCGATCGAGTTCATGCTCGGCTCCACCACCGATACCGCGAACGCCGCAGCCACCGCGGCATCGGCTGCGTTGCCGCCCCGCTCGAGCATTTCGACGCCCGCCGCGGTCGCCAGCGGCTGGGCCGCGACCACCATTCCGCGGCTCGACCGCGCCACCTGGTCGGTGGTGGGCTCGACGCGCGTCGGCGCGGTCCCGCCACACCCCCACAGCAGAACCAGCGAAAAGGCAAGACAGCGAGAGGAGCGCGATACCCTCATGAAACCTCCCGTCCCACGCAAAGCCGAGAAATTGCCGTCACGGCCCAAACGCGGCGCGGACCCTCTGGTCCGCAGGTCCCGCGTCCCCGGATGTCAGCCCACCTGGAGGTATCCGTGCTCTGCAAGCAGCGCTCTCAGCCGCGGCTCGCGGTCAGGAAGACGCGTGCGGCTGACCTGGCGAGCGAGCGCGATCCGGTCCACTTCCGAGACGCGGTCCAGGATCGCGATGGGCGTCCCATACCGCAGCAGGATGCGCTTGGCGTCCACGGCTACGGAATCGATGATCTTCTCATGGGGCGCGGATTCAGGCACGCTCACCTCCAAATCGTCCAGGACTTCGAAATCGGCTGACCGAAACAACCGTGCCATGAAACAACGGCACAGAATGATAAAGATATGTTTCCCCGCCGTTTTCGCCAAGCTCGGTGCCGCCTCAGCCACTCCCCAGCATGAGCCCCGCGGTCAAGAACAGATCATGCTGCGTGGTCTCCACGTCGTTGTCGCCGAAGATCGGGCTGATGTAATCGGAGAGCTCGGTCACGACGCGCAGCGGGCCCATTCGCACCTCGATGCCCGCGCCGAGCAGCATGGTCCTGCGGGTCTGATCGTGCAGGGGCGACCGGTGCAGCTCGTCCAGCGACTCCAGGTCGTAGTGCTTCACGCCCCCGCCACCCAGCAGGTAGGGCTGGACGGGAACGCCGCTGGGAAGCGGGCGGAAGACGAGGGCCGCCGTGGCGTTGAGGAGGTTGTTGCGGGCCTCGCACTCCGAACACATGCCCTCCTGGACGGAGAGGTCCGCGCTCGTGGCGTACGCCAGCGTCGCGCGCGCCGAGACCGGTCCCGAAACGGCGAGTTCCAGCCCGAGGGAGTAGGCGAAGCTCCGTTCGCGCTCGCCGAACCTGACCGCCTGTCCGAAACCGGCGTCTGGCAGAAGCCCCAGATCCTCGGTGGGCACGTAGTATCCGGCCTGGAAGATCAGGAAGCCCCCCTGGGCTCTCGCGCTCTCCGGCGCGACCCCGGTGGAGAGGCATCCCGCAAACAGCACCAGCGCCGTGGCCTTCGATCTGTATCCGATTCTCATGTACGCATCCCTCCGGGTTGGTCAGAACTGGTTTCGGATGGCCCCCTCGGCCGGCCGCTCCCCGGACGCGGGAAGGTGCTCCGGCAGTGCGGGAAAGGACAGGTTAGATTGTGGCCCCGCTCACGCAACAACAACCCGCGATGGCACACTCCTCCCGCTTCTCCACCTCCGTCGAGGATTACCTGAAGGCGATCTTCGCCCTCACGGAGCACGACGATACCGCCACCACGAGCGATATCGCCAGCGCCGTCGGCGTACAGCCCGCCTCGGTCAGCGGAATGATGAAGCGCCTGGCCGACCTCGGGGTTGTGGAGCATGAGCCCTACCGGGGCGTCAGCCTCACGTCCAGCGGCCGCCGGGAAGCGCTCCGCGTCGTTCGTCGCCACCGCATCATCGAAACCTACCTCAGCGTGCGCCTGGGCTACTCCTGGGAAGATGTGCACGACGAAGCCGAGCGGCTGGAGCACGCCGCCTCCGACCAGCTCATCGAGCGCATGGCCGATGCGCTCAAGAACCCGCGCCAGGATCCGCACGGCGCGCCCATCCCGACCTCCGGCGGAGAGATCGACTCAACCAGCTACCCCACGCTGGCGGACTCCCGGGCCACAGGCCCGATCCGGATCCGCGCGGTGCGCGACGATGAGCCGGAGCGGCTGCGCTATCTGGAAGCCAGGGGGCTCCTGCCGGGAGTGATTCTGGCCGTGGAGGAGAGGGCTCCGTTCAACGGCCCGGTAACGGTGCGCCTGGGCGGGCCCGACGGCGCCAGCCAGGCCATCGGCTTCGACCTGGCGCGCTGCATCTTCATCGATCAGGAGCCGGCACGGCTGCCCGCCGACGAATCCGCGCGAGCCATCTGAGGCTGTCAGGGCACCACCAGGGCCTTCGTGACCCGTAGCGCGGCCACATCCTCGAGCGCCTGCTGGGTGCGCTCCAGGGGATAGCGCGCCCCGATCACCTCGGCGAAGGGCAGGCGTTCGCGGTGCCGGGACAGCAGCCCCAGGGCCCGCACCAGATGATGGAAGTCGGTCCCCCACTGGCCCCGCACCTCCACGTGCTTGCGGTTGATGTCGGTGTGGGGATTGATGTCGACGGGACCGGCGTCGGTGTAGTGTCCCGCCACGACGTAGCGGCCCCCGTCGCGGACGAGCGCGAACCCCTCGGGGATGGCGGCCGGATTGCCGCTGGCCTCAATGACCAGGTCGGCTCCCCGCCCGCCGGTGCGGGCCATAACCGCGTCGAGGCGCTCCTCGGGGGTGGTGTCCGACAGCGAAAGCGTGACGCCCGCTCCCATGCGCGCCCCGAGCGCCAGGCGGGCGGCCGGGTCGCCGATGAGCACGACCTCGGCCGCGCCGGAGAGATCGGCGAACGCGGCCGCGGCCAGTCCTACCGGACCGGCTCCCTGCACCACCACCACATCCCCCATGCGCGCCTCGGCGCGATCCAACGCCGCAAAGCCGGTGAAGAGCCCGCACCCGCCCCCGATCACGTCGTCCGGGGCCAGGTTGGCCGGCAGCCTGAGGATGCGCACGCCCGGCTTCAGGTAGATGCGCTCCGCCCACCCCCCCAGCAGCCCCTCCGCCACGGTGTAGGTGATGCCGTACACCTTGCGCGCGGAGCACCGGTTGGGCTGGCGCGCGACCAGGCAGTGGTAGCAGCGGTAGCAGGTCTCGTGCACGTCGAGGAAGGTCACGACGTCGCCGGGCGCCAGCGGCCGGCCGACCGCGTCGTGCCCCACCCCGCGCGCCTCCGCGACCCTGCCCACGCTCACGTGGCCCGGAATGATCGGATAGGGCACCCCCGCGAGCCGCCCGTGCCACAAGTGCACGTCGGTCCCGCACACCTCGCTGGCGACGGTCTCCAGCAGGACGGCCCCGGGTTCCATCTCCGGATCGGGGAGCGTCCGGACCACCATCGGCTCACGGGGCCCGGTCATGACGGCTGCGCGGACGGACATGTCAGATCACACCTTGGAGTTCGTGTTCCCGGGGTTATGGACGATTATGTATACAACAACGGCGAGTCATGGATGATTACGTATACGAAATCGTCCATATCTGTTATGATAACGTCGGCCATCCTTGTCGTCCCGATACGAAACAGGCTATCCTTCCCTACGACGCCGGAACGGGATTCGACCCTGCACCAACCACCGCGATGGCAACCGTTGACGAACTGCGACAGATGCTGGTCCGCACCAGCTGGTGGGCCGAGCCGCGTACCTGGATCCTAAGAGATCTGGATCTGATCCAGGCGCGCAAGGCCCCGTTCGAGTATTCGGCCGGAGTTCTCGGAAATCTGGTGCCGGGCGGCCCCTATCTTCTTCGAGGACCCAGGCGGGTTGGGAAGTCGGTCGAACTGAAGAAGACGATTGAGCGGCTCATCTCCTCGGGCGAGGATCCTCGCAGGATCGTGCATTTAGCCGCCGACCGGCTCGTCGCAGGAGACCTCCAGAGAGTCGTGGATGCCGCGGCCCTGCTGACGCCTCGCACAGGTCGCCGTTTCTGGTTCATCGATGAGATAACGGCCATCACCGATGGCTGGCCCGCCGCGATCAAATGGCTGCGAGACAACGACGCGCGCTTTGGCCTGGACACGGTCGTGCTGACGGGTTCCTCAGCTGCCAACCTGGACGAGGCGGTCAAGGCACTGGCCGGAAGACGCGGGGGAGCGGAGAAATCGGATCGCGTCCTTCTCCCGATGCCCTTCCGAGCCTTCGTTCACGCATGCTCCGAGGATCCCCCTCCCGACGATCCAGAGCCCGTATCCGTCTCCGACCTTACTCCGGCGCTGTTCCAGGACGCCGTCGTCACGCTCGCGCCGTGGCTGAACCAGATCATCGAGCAGTGGGAGGGTTATCTGGCCGTCGGAGGATTCCCACAGGCCGTCTCCGCGCACATCACCGATGACGACCGCGCGCGACGAACTCTCCTGCAGACATTGCTGGACGTAATCCACGGCGAGGCGTTCGTGCAGTCCAGATGGTCCAAGGCCCAGTCGGGCGCGTTCGTGGCGCGGCTGGCTCGAGGTCTCGCCTCTCCCACCAACCGCCACGACATCGCCATGGATCTCGACACGTCGGCGAATACCGTTCGCCGCCGCATCGATGCGCTCCGCGACGCGCTGACCGTCTGGCCCTGCCATCCGTGCCAGCCCAGGGGGGTGCTCCGCCCGGCGCTGCGTGCGCAGGAAAAGATCTATTTCACGGATCCCGTCTACTCCGTTCTACCGCATCACACCGCATCGCCCTCCAACCTGGGCGCCCTCTCGGAACAGCAACTCGGCGTGGCCCTTCTCAGGTCCTTCGCCCGCGCGGATCCGGAAGCCTATCCCAACTTCGACTCTGTTCTGTACTACCGAACGCCGGCCCGCAAGGAAGTCGATTTTGTCGGGCCCGCCTTTGGCAACCTCGCGATCGAATCCAAGTACGTCGACCAGCGCAGGTGGAGAAGAGACGCGCGGACGCTGGCGGCGTCCAGATGGCGCGGCGTGATGGCAACGCGGAGCGCGCTGGACCTCAACGATCCCGACCTCACGGCGGTTCCAACCGGCCTGCTGGTCTGGCTGATCGGAGGCTGACGTGGTCAGGGACCCGCTGTACCGCAGCATCGAGAAAAGGCTTGGCGAGCGGCTGGACCCGGATCTCTTCGAACGATGCGCCGTGGAATTGTTGCGGGA
Source organism: BD2-11 clade cluster bacterium bin43 (assembly GCA_002238605.1). Taxonomy (GTDB): domain Bacteria; phylum Gemmatimonadota; class Gemmatimonadetes; order Longimicrobiales; family Gaopeijiaceae; genus BD2-11. The sequence continues at coordinate 208,040 of MPMR01000001.1, forward strand.
TGTCTATCCGGGCATCGTACCGATCAGTGGAGGGGCCGACGGTGGCAAGGACGGATTGATTTCGTCCGGCACCGGGACTCCCCTTCCGTTGGTCGTAACGACGAGCAGCAAGGTCCTCCCCAATCTCACGCGAAATCTGGACCGCTACCAACATGTTGGCGGGTCCGCGCGCCAGGCGGTGCTGGCCACATCGCAGGCACTCACGCCCCTGAAGAGGCGCAATCTTGAGAAGCGCGCGAAGGAATTCGGCTTCACGCTCCGCAACATCCATGAACACGCCGATTTTGTCGGCCGCCTCTATCGAGACCCGATGTGGCGAAGGGAGCTTCTCGGGTTGACCGGCCACCTGCCCGCTCTCTCCGCGTTTCCAGAGAAGGCGGGATCGCGTCAAACGATCAGGCTCGAGGCCCGAGACCGGGAAATAGACTGGCTTCGCCGAGCCAGGGGAGATGTCGTCGTCGTCGGACAACCCGGGGTCGGGAAGACGGCGCTCCTCGAAGCGCTTGCCCGAGAGGGCGGGGGCCTGTTCCCGATCGTTGGGTGGAGCGGAGACGCGACGGCGGTGACCTCCGGCGACATGAGCCGGATTGCCGACGCTTATCGGGCCGAGCGTCCGCCACGGGTCTTCATCGACGATGCGCATCTGAGGGAAGCGCTCATCAGGCGCATCGTCCGGCTGCGAGACGAGATCGGTGCGGAGTTTGCGATCGTCGCCACGACCTGGCCCAGCCACGAAGACGAAGTGCGGCGAGAGTTGTATTGCCCATCGAAGCACATCCTGCGAGTGGGAGGACTCGACCGAACGACAGCGGAAAAGGTCGTGCGCCAGGTGCATGCCGGATTCCCCGACGACCTGATGGGCGAGATCCTCAACCAGAGCGTCGACAATCTGCCCGTCGACGATCCTCGGAAGGCGGAGCATCACTCGGGCGGGCATGTTCGACCGGGACTGGCGGTCACCTTGGCCCGGTACGCCAGCCAGGGGGATATCGCCGACTTGGCCACAGGCAAGCTGCTGCTTTCTGAAGTGCGGAAGGACGCTCGGCTGGACGGGTCACAACTCGATCATCTGGCGGCCTTCGCGCTCGGGGGGTCCGCCGGCATGAGACTCGCCATGGCTGCTCAGGCGTTGGACACGCCCGTAACGACGGTGCGGCAATCCCTGCTGCAGGTGTCCGGCACCGGTATCGTGCGAGATCTGCAAGGTGGCGCCACGGCGATCCACCCCAGGCATCTAAGGCATGCCCTCATAAAGCGCACCTTCTTCTCCGGGGCATCCAGCTTGCCGCTGGAACCTGCGATTGCAGGCGCAGAGGACGGCGTGGCGTGTACCGAAACGTTGATCGGCGTGGCGGACCGGGCTGGACGCGCACTCGGCCATGACGTCCGGGAAGCGCTGCACGCACGCATACGCACACGGTTGGAGCACCACGAGCATGCCGGCGTCGGGCGCAGCCTCTGGGAATCCTACGCCCTGACGGGAGAGGACGCGGTTGGGTGGATTCTGGACGAGCATCCGGACCGGACGACTTCAATCTCCGGCGCCACGCTCAGGCACGCGCCCAGCAGGTTTCTTGGCGAACTCGTATCCAGAACCCTGAAAGATCCGGACGAAGCTGAAGCTCTGACCGATTCGATCCGCGCCTGGGTACTGGCCGGCCTGCCCGGCAAGGATGCCGCGGAGCGCCGCGAAGCCCTGGTTCAGGAATTGGCGGCACGCGCGTGCCGCATGGACTCTCGACCAACAAGTCGAAGGGCGATAGCCGAACTCCTCGCCGCCGCATTCTCATTGTCCGTCCAGCGGTGGCGTGATGATCCAATAGGAGTGACTGCCTTCACGATCAACCTCGGTTCCCTCCGTGCGGTCGACGTCCGGAAGATCGCGGATCTGTGGGTTTTGGCGCTGCCCGTGTTTCGCAGCCTGGGGCGGGCCGGTGTGTCCTGCGCTCGCGAAGTGATCCGTGGCTGGCTTACCGGTCCCGGCATCCTCAATGAGCTGCCCGAGACCAAAGCGACGGCGCGTGACGAAGTGCCGCGGATGTTGGCAGGGGTCCTCGACCTGGCGGGAAACGAACCAGGCATCCTGCTCTGGGCGCACAGGCTGGCTCGCAAGCACCGGATGGCTTTCAGGCTGCCCGACACCGGTGATTCAACTCTGCGCCGCTTGTTCCCCGACCCGGAAGCACTTGCGTCCCGCAACTGGTCCCAAGGTCCGCTTGACGTAGCCGCGCGCAAGATCGCTAGCCGGTGGCGACACGAAGGCCCAAGGGTGGTGGTCGAACGGGTGATGCACTACGAACGCCAACGGCAGCTGATGGGACATGACTATCCGAACGCGTTGGAGCACATACCGCTGCATCTCGCTCAGCATGTAGCCGACCCCGGGGCGTGGCTCGAAGAACTGGTGGATCGCGGCGCGCCGCCTGGGTGGGTCGGTTCGTTTCTCGAAGCCGCAGCCGTTATGGCTGGGACGAGCGATCGGGTGTGGGAGGTTGTTGCAAGGGATGATCGATACACAGGACCCTTTGTGCGTATCGGCCTGCGCACGGGCGATCTGCCCGACGAGATCGTCAGCCGCATCATGGAGCAGTTGAAGGGTTGGAACGAGGATGTCTTGTCTCTCTCGATTGATTGGAATCAGGTCGCCCACGACTGGAAGCACCGTCTCCTGAGCCACCCCGCCCCGGGCGTCCGCCGGGCCGTCGCGGGTGGCATTTGGACGGCAAACGGCAAACGGAGGCCGGGAGGGCGACTGGGTGCCCAATGGGAGAATTCCATCCTGACCTGTGGCAATACGCACTTGATGTTCGACGTGCTCCGCTCGGATCTCAACGTCAGGCGCGCCTGGATCCTGTCGGAGGCGCGAAAGAGCGTCGAGCGGAGGTGTAAGCGAGATGACGGCCGGTCGCTGTCGGAACTCACCTATGAGGAACTGAGGGATCAGGTGTTGAAGGGCCTCGCCGAACCTTCGGTGGATGAAGAACTGCTTTCCGTGGCAACCGATGGTTTGGACAAGAAAGACCGACGAGAGCTGATCCGCACGATCCCGACCGACGCCAATCCAAGGTTTTTTCGCGACTTGGTCGGCGACGACCCTGAACTTTACGCCGTGCTCCTACGCCGCCGGGGAGCCGGGGACGCGCATCTGGCTCCTCTCCGGTGGCCGCACTCCGACGGGCGCGAAGCTCTGGTTCGAGAGGCCATCAGACACGGATACTCCCAGCGCGACGTTGACGGCTGGTAAGGCGACCTGCCTTGCCTCAACCCGATCGCGGTTCAGACCGTGCTCCGTCTCGAAGTGGGCTCAGCTCGTCGATGGCTCGCTGGGGAGTCAACGACCTCCTGTTCCTTGCGATCCGACCCCTGCTGGGTTGCAGGTGGAAGACCCCTTTTGCCCCTGGCTCCGCCGGCTCGTCATCCGCTTAACTCCTTCCGTCTGCGTGGAACGTCACACTGTAGGTCATGGCGTTTTGCGAATCCACCCTCCAACCTCGCACCTGACGACACATTGGACCGCCCGGCGACGACTCGTCCACCCTACCGGTCCATCACCGGCGTCCCCGCATTCTTCACGTACCTGTCCATCCACTCGATCATCTCGGCCACGGCGTGCATCACCGATTCGCGCCCGCGGTAGCCGTGGCTCTCGTGGGGGAGCATCACCAGGCGGGCCGTGCCGCCGTTGCCCTTGAGCGCGTGGAACATGCGCCGGGACTGTACCGGGAAGGTCCCGGAATTGTTGTCGGCCTCCCCGTGGATGAGGATCATCGGCTCGTTGATGTCATCGGCGTGCATGAACGGAGACATCGCGAAGTAGACATCGCCCGCCTCCCAGAAGGTGCGGCGCTCGTTCTGGAAGCCGAAGGGCGTGAGGGAGCGGTTGTACGCCCCGCTGCGCGCGATGCCCGCCTGGAACAGGTTGGAGTGCGCGAGCAGGTTGGCGGTCATGAAGGCGCCGTAGCTGTGGCCGCCCACGCCGACCCGGTCGCGGTCGGTAACGCCCATTTCGACCACCTTGTCCACGGCCGCCGCAGCCGAACTCACCAACTGATCCACGTAGGTGTCGTTGGGCGTCTCCTCCCCGATGATCGGCATGGTGGGTCCGTCGAAGACGGCGTACCCCTGGGTGAGGAAGAAGAGGTGCGAGGCGCCTCCCACGCGCGTGAAGCGGCTGGGCGAGCCGCGCACCTGGCCGGCCACGTCGGGGTTCGAGTACTCCCGGGGATAGGCCCACACGATGGTGGGCAGCCGCGTACCCTCCTCGTAGTCCGCAGGCAGGTAGAGCGTACCGGAAAGCTGCACCCCGTCCTCGCGCTCGTAGGTGACGAACTGGCGCGTCACGCCGGAGAGCTGGGGATGGGGGTTTTCGAACCGGGTCAGCTGCCTGCGGTCCTCCGAGCGCGTATCGCGTACGAAATAGTTGGGCGGATCGAGCGGGGTTTCGTACTGGGTGAGGACCCGGCGGCCGTCGTCGTCGAGCATGGCGACCACGGATTCGTAGCTGCCGGGCGCCGCCTGGAAGAGGCGTTCGCTTGCGCCGGTGGCGAGATTCATGCGGTCGAGGAAGGGATGGTCGCCGGCATCCGAGGCTCCCGCTCCCGTCAGGAAGATCCAGTCGCCGTCCTGCACGATGAGCGACTCGCCGTTCTCCGCGCGGCGTGTCACCGGGGTCCCGGGATCGCTGTAGCGGTCCTGCGAGTTGCGCTCCCAGATCAACCGCGGCTCGCCGTCGCCGTCCACGTCGATCTGCCAGGTGCGGACCGTGTTGGACCGGCGCCAGGACTCGGTCAGCAGCGCCAGACCGTCCTCCCCGCGCGCGAGTCCCGCGTAACGGAGGGCCGTGCGCGTCACTTCGGCGGCATCGCCGTCAAACGGTGCGGCCAGCCCCATCACCCGGTCGCGGTGCTCCGCCTCCGCCCTGGGGTCGCCCCCGTCCAGCGCCTCGACCCACATGAGGGTGTGATCCTCGCCCGGCATCCAGCGATGCCCGCGCGGTCCTTCCTCGACGCCTCCGATGGGCGCTCCGTCCGCCAGGGGAAGCGACGCGACCTGGGCCACCACCTCGCCCTCCCGGCTCCAGACCTGCAGCTCCTTCGGGAATCGCGAGTCCGGCACCAGGTAGGAGAAGGGGCGCACCGTGCGTTCGGCAAGGATGTACGCGCCGCTTGGCGAAGCGCTGAGATCCCAGATGCCGGGTTCGGCCAGCGTTCGCACCCCGCCATCCTCCGCATCGACCAGCGCGGGCTGGGAGGTGGCGTAGTATTCGTACAGCGCCGCGCCGTGGGAATCCTCGATCAGGTCCTGGTAGGTGCGCACCGGGGCGGTTCTTCCTTCGGCTTCCTGGATGACCGGCCCCCCGGGGACCGGGGGCGCCATGGGCGAAGGCCCGCGTCCCGACGGCACCAGGGTGCAGAGCAGTTCGCTCCCGCCGGTGATCCAGTCACACGGCGCTCCCCGGACGCCGTTCACCCGCTCGTCGATGAGCCTGCGGGCGCTGGCCGCCGAGACGCTCCCGACCCAGAGTTCGATCCCGTCGCTCACGGTGCGCGTGACGGCGAACCGGTCTCCCCCGGGGGCGAAGCGAGGCACGCCCCAGCCACCCTCGGGCGCGTCGACGGGACGCTGGGAGCCGTCGGAGACGTTCATCACGGAGAGGGTCGTCGTGAGTCCCGGATTCCGTCCGGTGGAGGGCCCGAAAACACCGGTCGTCGCCGGATTGATGCGGCGGCCGCCCAGACGAAGCATTGGCTGCGCCATGTCCTCGATCGAGGGCATGCTGCGGCGTCCCGTGAGGACGATCCACTCCCCGTCCGGGCTGACGTTCACGAACGGGGGAGGAGGCGCGTCGAGGATGCGCACGATCTCCTCGGGAGGCATGCGGTAACCGTCCTGGGCGGAGGCGTCGGCCGCGGCCGCGCCAAGGAACGCGGCGGCGCAGGATGCCACGAGCGTGGCCTGCAGCAGTCGCCGTGCTCCGCCGCGGAATCGCCGGACCGGGAACATGGGGCGGGAGGGTGTGGTCGTCGGGGCCATGGTGGTCTCTCCGGAATCACGTGGCACACCAGACACGCTGGCGCTCGAATCTCACAGACCCGGAATGTGGGGGCACCCGTGGCGCGGGAGCAAATGCGCCGGGACGGCGAATCCGCCCGATCCCGGAGCCCGGCTTCCGGGACCCTTCGCCCGAGGCCCCTCGCGTCGCGCTTCCGGCGATGACTCCCGAACTCTCTGGCCCGTGAGTTTCGACTCCGGTAGCTTTCAACTCTGTCCCCGAGTTTTTCAGAGGCTCAAGAGTGCGCTCGCTTTTTCCGGAGGATGAAAGATGGTCCGCCGAGCCCGAATGATCCCCCTGTTCCTGCTGCTCGCCCTCGCGCCCCAGGTATCCGCCCAGGAGGGAGACGTTCTGTCCCTCGACAGGTACCTGGACTGGGAGTGGGTGGCCGATCCCCGCATCTCCCCCGACGGCAGCCGGATCGTCTACACGCGGTCCTGGGTGGACCAGCAGGACGATCGCCGGGCCTCGTCGGTCTGGGTAATGAACGCCGACGGCTCGCGTGCCCGCTTCCTGCTCGAGGGATCGAGCCCGCGCTGGTCGCCCGACGGCACCCGCATCGCCTTCCTCGACGACTCGCAGATCTTCGTGCGCTGGATGGACGCCGAGGGTGCCACCACGCAGATCACGCGGCTGGAGGAGAGCCCGTCGGACATCGCCTGGTCGCCGGACGGCACCCACATCTCCTTCGTCATGACGGTGCCGTCGGACGAGCGCTGGGCCATCGACATGCCGTCGCCGCCCGAGGGCGCGAGTTGGACCGAAGCCCCGAAGATCGTCACCCGGCTGACCTATCGCCGTGACCGCCGGGGCTACATCGACGACGGCTTCCAGCACCTCTTCCTGGTGCCCGCGGAAGGCGGCACGCCCCGCCAGCTCACCGACGGCGACTGGAACCACTCCGCCCCGCGGTGGATGCCCGATGGCTCGGAGATCGTCTTCCAGTCGCTGCGCATCGAGGACTCCGAGGACATCGACAAGACCTGGCGCGAATCGGAAATCTACGCCGTGGACGTGCGTTCGCGCGCGATTCGGCAGATCACCGACCACCGCGGCCCCGACGGGAGCCCGGTCCCGTCCCCCGACGGCAGCCTGATCGCCTACCAGGCCAACGACTGGTCCGACGACACCTACGTCGAGACCGGGCTCTACGTGATGAACGCGGATGGCTCGGGCTCACGGCGCATCGCCGGCGAGCTGGGACGGCGCCTCTCGGGCGTGACCTGGGCCCGGGACGGCAGCGGGGTGTACTTCAACGCCGCAATGACGGGCAACTCGAACCTCTGGTTCGCCCCGGTAAGCGGTGAGCCGCGCGCGGTCACCAGCGGGAACCACATGCTCGCGGTCACCACGGTCGACCAGGGCGGCCACGCGGTCGGCACGCTCACGAGCTACCACGAAACGGGGGACGTCGTCTCCTTCCGGCTCGACAGCCCCGGCGACATCCGGCAGCTCACGCGCGTCAACGACGACATCCTGGCCGACGTCGGACTCGGCGAAGTCGAGGAGATCTGGTACAAGTCGGTCGACGACTTCGACATCCAGGGCTGGATCATCAAGCCGCCCGACTTCGATCCCGCGCAGCGCTATCCGCTCATCCTCGCGATCCACGGCGGACCCCACGGGATGTACAACGTGGGTTTCAACTTCGCCTGGCAGAACCACGCGGCCAACGGCTACGTGGTGCTCTACACCAACCCGCGCGGCAGCTCGGGCTACGGCAGCGCCTTCGGCAACGCGATCAAGAACGCCTATCCGGGCAAGGACTACGACGACCTGATGAACGGCGTCGACGAGGTGATCGGCCAGGGCTACGTCGACACCGACAACATGTTCGTCTACGGCTGCTCCGGCGGCGGCGTCCTGACCTCATGGGTGGTCGGCCACACCGACCGCTTCCGCGCGGCGTCCGCCAACTGCCCGGTAACCAACTGGCTGTCGTTCGTCGGCACGACCGACGGCGCCACCTGGTACAAGAACTTCGAGCACTTCCCGTGGGACGACCCCTCGGAGCACCTGCGCCGCTCCCCGCTGATGTACGTGGGCAACGTGACCACCCCGACCATGCTCATGACCGGCGAGATGGACCTGCGCACGCCGATGGCGCAGACCGAGGAGTTCTACCAGGCGTTGCGGGTCCTGAAGGTCCCCGCGGCGATGGTGCGCTTCAAGGACGAGTGGCACGGCACCTCGAGCATCCCGTCCAACTTCCTGCGCACCCAGCTTTACCTGCGCAGCTGGTTCGAGAGGTGGAGGACGCCGATGCCGGTGACGGAGGACGGCGCGCGCTGAAGCCGATCCCGGCCAGGAACGGCAACGGAGCCCCGGGATGATCCTCGGGGCTCCGTTCTTCATGTTGGGTGTGTCATCCCGGATTCCTTCCGGGATCACGGGGATCACCCCGCGTCGGCCGTCCGTTCCCGCCGGGACTGGGTGGCGAGGGCGCGGGGTTCCTTGCCCAGCAGCCTTTCGCTCGCCGTCGGGCGAGTCTCGCGCATGCTGGAAAGGGTGTAGTCTCTACGTCCCCTGAAACGGGTACTGGATCTGCGAATGAGCATCGTCAACCTCCTTGCATCTATACCTGCGGCGAGCCGCGTCACCCTGACACGGTCCGCATGAACATTAGTACGCCGCGAGACGGGAATGGATTCAACGCCGACGGCGAAACACGCTGACCCGCAACGGAGGGTCGACGGTCCAGTGGAAGTACAGCCGGTTCCGCCCTTCCCGAATCTGGTTCTGCTTCCGGTCGCGGGTCTTGGGATAGTCGACTCCCTGGGCGCTCTCGATGACCACGACCCCCTCGCCCGCGTCGGCTTCGACCCGGAGCAGCGCCTGCTCCAGATTGTGCAGCAGCTCCTGTTCGGCCCGATCGTGGACGGGGCCATCCGCATTGGCGGACAGCTCCAGCGTCTCCACGGCCTCGTACTCCTCCGCGAAGTCCTCGGCGCCGAGCGAGAGCCGCCGGTCGCGGCGGAAGCCGATTTCGGTAAGGGCGCGGGAATCGAAATCGGGCCGGACGCTGTGCAGCCTGGTGCCGTAACGCTTCAGGATCATGGTGGGTCCGTTTCCGTTTGGAGGGTCTACGAGCGCCGCCCCAGAAGACGATCCAGCTCCTCGGGCGACAGCGAATCCGCGGACTTCGACCCGAAACCGCGCCCGGATCGGGGATGCCGCCGCCCCGAACCGCCATCCCGCGGCTCGACGGGCGTCCCGGCGTAGTCGAACTCGGGCAGATGGATGCGCTCCAGGGTGCGTCCCAGCAGGAGTTCTATGGACTTGAGGTACGCCAGATCCGGCGCGGTCAGGAAGCTGACCGCCGTGCCCGCCGCGCCCGCGCGCGCCGTCCGGCCGATGCGGTGGACGTAGTCGCCGGGGTCGAGCGGGATGTCGTAGTTGACCACGTGCGAGATGCCCTCCACGTCCAGACCCCGCTGGGCGATGTCAGTGGCGACCAGCACGCGCACGCCTCCGGTCGCGAAGCGGTCGAGCGCCCGCACCCGATGCCGCATCTGGCGGTCGGAGTGCATGACATCCACCGAAATGCCCTCGCCCTTCAGCCGGGTGAGCAGCATGTCGGCGCCGCGCTTGGTCCGGGTGAAGACGAGCACCTGGTCCCAGCCCGGGCCGGACAGAAGCCGGACCAGCAGATCCGCCTTCTTCCCCGGCTTGACGGAATACACCCGCTCGTCGATTCCCTCCGCGGTCGTTCCGGAAGGCGCCACCTCGATGCGCACCGGGTCGCGGGTGACCTGTAGCGAAAGGGCGTGAACGCCGTGCGGCATCGTGGCCGAGAAGAGCATCGTCTGGCGCTCCCTGGGCACCCTCCTGAGGACGCTCTCGATCTGGGGACGGAAGCCCATGTCGAGCATGCGGTCGGCCTCGTCCAGCACCAGAAAGCCGACCCGGCTCAGATCTGCCTGCCCGCGGCGCATGTGATCGATGAAGCGCCCGGGGGTGGCGGCGATGAGTTCCGTGCCGGTCGCGAGCGCGGCGCGCTGCGGTCCGTAGCCCACCCCGCCCACGATGCAGGCGCTTCGCAGGGTACTCCCGCGGGAGAGCGCCACTGCCTCACCCAGCACCTGCTGCGCCAGTTCGCGGGTGGGGCAGAGCACGAGTGCCTGGAGACCGTCGCCCGGGACCGCGCTTTCCAGCACGGGCAGGAGGAACGCCCCCGTCTTGCCGGTCCCGGTCTGGGCGATGCCGACGATGTCCCGGCCTTCGAGCCCCGGCGGAATCGCCAGCCGCTGCACCGGCGTCGGCAGGCTCCAGCCCAGCGCCTCAACGGCGGCGAGGGTCTCGGGGGATAGGCTCAAGTCCCCGAACGATGTAACTTCCGGCGTCCCGCCGTCTTCCGCATTCATCTCCGATATCAGCCTCAAGTGCTCTCCCATGGCATGTCCGATTCCGCCGTAACCTCAATACTTTTCGTCTGTTTAGGCAACATCTGCCGCTCTCCCCTGGCGGAAGGCGTCTTCGCCCATCTCGCGAACCAGGCCGACGTCGACGTGCGCGTCGATTCCGCCGGAACCGGGTCCTGGCACGTGGGTGAGCGCCCGGACTCGCGTGCGCTGGCGGTCGCCCGCGCCCACGGCGTCGAACTCCCGGGGCATGCGCGCCAGGTAAGTCCGAACGACATGAGCGACTTCGACTACGTGATCGCGATGGACCGCAGCAATCTCGCACATCTGGCGGCGCTGCGGCGGTCGTCGCATGGCTCCGCCCGCCTGCACCTCCTGCGCGAGTTCGATCCCGAGGCCGGCCGCAACAAGGACGTCCCCGACCCCTACTACGGGCGCAGGCGCGGGTTCGAGGAGTGCTTCCGGATCGTGGAGCGGTCGTGCCGAGGGTTGCTGGAGAGCTTCAACCACCCTCCAGCACACGCGCCATCCGGCGAATCGCCTCGCTGAGCAGGTCGTCGGAGGTCGCGAAGCTCATGCGCGCGTAGCGGTCGTCGCCGAAGGCCGAGCCCGGGACCAGGGCCACGCCGGCCTCCTCCAGCACGCGGGTGCAGAAGTCGCTCGACCCCTGGCCGGGGCCACAGGCCGAGTCCACCCGGAAGAAGAGGTAGAAGGCGCCGCCGGGCTCCACGAACGACAGCTCGGGCAGGAGCTCGCGCATCAGGGAGACGACCAGGCGCTGACGCCGCCTGTACGCCTTCGCCATCTGCCCGATGTCCTCGAGCGAGCGCTCCACGTTGCCGTAGGCTGCGAGCGCCGCAAGCTGCGACGGGGTGGCGGGATTGGAGGTGGCATGGCTCTGGAAGGCGGCCATCTTCTTCGCGCCGGCTCCCTCGCTATAGGAGAAGCCGATGCGCCATCCGGTCATCGCGAAGGCCTTGGAGACGCCGTCGATGAGCACGAAGGGACCGACGTCCTCCGGGTCCAGCTCCAGGAGCCCCGGCGCCGTCCCGTCGCCGTCGAAGTGAATGTGGCGGTAGATCTCGTCGTTGATCAGGCGGACGTCGTTGTCCCGGGCCCAGCGCGCCACTGCGGCGAGTTCGGCGCGCGTGTAGACGGCTCCCGTGGGATTGCTGGGCGAACACATGATCAACCCGCGGGTGCGCTCCGTGCGGGCGGCCTCCAGGTCCTGGGGACGAAGCAGGAAGTTCTTCTCCGCGGGCCCCTGGACGAAGACGGGCTCGGCGCGCGAAAGCGTCACCATCTCCGGATAGCTGGTCCAGTAGGGCGAGGCGATCATGACCTCGTCGCCCGGTCCGAAGAAGGTGAAGCAGGCGTTGAAGAGGGCCTGCTTGGCCCCGGCGGTGACCACCACGTCGCCCCAGGCGGCTTCCGCGCCCCGCGCGACGAGCGAATCCGCGATGGCGGCGCGCAGCTCCGGCATTCCGGCGGCAGGGGTGTAGCGAGTGGCGCCCGCACGCACCCCCTCCACGGCCGCATCCACCAGCCAGGACGGGGTATCGAAGTCGGGCTCGCCGGCGCTCAGGTCGATGATATCCCGCCCTTCCGCGCGCAGGCGCTTCGCAAGCGAGCTGACGGCCATGGTGGCGGACGGCTGGAGTCGGGCGACGTTCTCGCTGAATGTCATGGGCGGCGGATCGATGGGAAGGGACGGTCGGCAGGGGATTCGCCCCGGGGACGCTCCCGCCCCGGCGCGCCACCAAGTTGCCCCGGAGAGCGCCGGCGATCAAGCGGCGAAGCGAGCGCGGCGGAACGGGGCGGCGGTCATGCGCCGCGTTGCAGCACCTTGCGCGGCCCGCGAGATTCCGCCCCATGGAGGAAGCCGAGGTCATCTTCTACTTCGACTATGTCGATCCCGCGTGCTACCTGCTGGACCAGGTGCTCCGCGCCCTGGTACCGGACGGGGTGACGCTGGCCCGCCGTCCGTTCGAGCTCCGACGCCCCCCGTTGCGGCCGATCGACCCCGAAACCGAAGCGTGGCAGGCCCGTTGCCGGGCAGTTCGAAGGGGAGCGGTGGACTACGGGCTGGCGATACCGATTCCCCTCCGGATGCCGTGGAGCCGCAAGGCGCACGAGTTGTGTCTGCACGCGCGCGCGAAGGGTTGCTGCGAAGCGATGCATGCGGCACTGTTCCGGACGTTCTTTGAAGGGAAGGCGGACATCGGCCGCATCGACGTGCTGATCGCGCTGGCGGAAGAGGTGGGGCTGGACGCCACCGAGGCGAGGGCGGTGCTCGATGTGGACCGCTACGCGGCGGAAATCGAGGAGATGCGCGAGGCCGCGCTGCGCGGCGGAGTACGGGGACCGCCCACGGTCGAGGCGGGCGGCCGCAGACTCGAAGGGCTGCCCGACCGCCGCGAACTGCTTCGCTTTCTCCGCGCGACCGCATCCTGACGGGGAATCGAGCAAGGGTCGCGGGACCCTGGAATCGGACACCAACCAGCGAGCAAGAGAGGCAGATGGCCGGATATCAGAGGAAAACGGCGCTTTCGCCGGCCGGAGTGATGGCGCGGGCCGAAGAGATCCTCCCGGACCGTGTCGGGCTGGCCCGCTCCCGGGGTTCGTCGCACGAGGCGACCTACGCGGGCGAGGAGGGAACCCTCACGCTCACGGTTCACCGCCACGGGATGTATACGTCGGTGACCGCCTCGACGGACCGGCTACGCACCTCCCGCATCGACTACGAGATCCAGAAGTTCCTCAACAACCTGCCCTACGAGCCGGGTGACAAGGGCGGGCCGGGGTCCGGGGATCCGTCCTGATCGTGGACTCCTTCGAGGAACTCGGTCTCCCGCCGGAGCTGGTGGAAGCCCTTGCCGCCGAGGGCATCGAGCGCCCCACTCCGCTGCAGAGGGATGTGATCCCGCTTCTTCGGCGCGGCAACAACGCGCTCGTGCGGGCCGGGCCGGGCAGCGGAACGCTGGTGGGGTACGGTGCGCCCCTGCTCGAGCGGGTCGACGCGGGGGGAGCGATGCCGAGGGCGGTCGTGCTCACCGCTTCGGCGGCGGCGGCGGCGGCGCTGGCAACCTCCCTCGGGCGGCTCGCGATCGCGACCGGACACGCGGTGGCTGCCCTGGGATCGCCCTGGGCTTCCCCGGAACGTTCCGACATCCTCTTTGCCACCGCCCCCGACCTGCTTGCGACGGTGCAGAGTTCCCGGCTGCGACTGGAGGACCTTCGGGCGCTGGTGGTGGACGGGGCCGCGACCATCCAGCGATCGGACGGCCTCGATGATCTCGAGACGCTGATCGCTTTCCTGCCGGCGGCGGCGCAGCGGGTCGTTGTTTCGCTGCCGATCACCCCGGAGGTGGCATCGTTCGCGCGTGCGCACGCCAGAAAGGCGGGGCACGTGGCGGGATCCGGCCTCCCGTCGGAGGCGGAGGCGGGGCCGGTTCGCGGCATCATCCGCTATCGCATCTGCCGCAAGGATGATGTCGATATCGTTCGAACCGCGTCCGAAATCCTGGAAGAGGGCGCGCGCCACGTGCTGGTCTTCTGCGCCTCCGACGATCGTGCCGCGGATGTGGGCGATCTGCTGTCGCTGCACGGCTTCCAGGCGGGCGCTGTGGGCGATCCCGACGCGCCGATCTGGCTTTCGGCCGAGGACGACGGCACCGGACCCTCCATCCTCGAGGGGATGGAGGGCGCGGGGGGGGTCGCGACGTTGAGCGTCGACGTGCCGGCCGGGGCCGATGCGCTGCATCGTCGACACGGTCCGGGAGGCACGGCCGCGGTGCTGGTGCTGGGTCGGGAACTGGCGCACCTGAAGGCGATCGCGGCCGAGGCGGGCTGCAGCCCGCGACCGCTTCCGATACCTCCCCACACCCACACCCACTCCGCGATTGAGCGCAGGCGCTCCGAGCTGCTCCGCGTTCTGGAGAAGGAAGACCTCGCCTCGGAAATGCTCCTTCTGGCCCCGGTGTTCGAGCGCTACGACCCGGTGGAGGTTGCGGCGGCCGCAAGCCGCCTGGCGGGACGGGCCGCGAAGAACCCCGCGGCGCATGGCAGGCGAGGCGGAGCAGAGCCTGGCGGGGACGCCGCCAGACCCGGGTCGCCCCCGGCCGCGGTCGAGCTTCCGGTTCGCGCCAAGGCCTGGGTACGCCTGTTCATGAGCGTGGGCTCGCGGGAGGGAATCGGACCGGGCGACCTGCTGCAGGCCGCCGTGGACGCGGCCGGAATCGAACGCGGACAGGTAGGCAGAATCGAGATCGAGGAGACCTTCACCCGCGTCGAGATCCGCCAACAGGTGGCTGAAAAGGTGGTTCGCGCCCTGAACGGAACGACTCTGGGCGGGCGCAGCGTGCGGGTGGATTACCACCGCGAGCCCGCGCGCGGCCCTTCCCGGCCGAAGGGCGGCCCGGGCCGCCGGCGCATCAAGCCCCGGTCGTGAGCGCCGGGAATACGGAACCCCTCACGATCAGGACCGCATGACGTGAGCGCCTCCACGAACGGTTCGTTCTCGAGGTGGATGGCGCTGATGGCCGTGTATTTCGTGGTCGTGAATGCGATCGGCGTTGCGGGGTACATGTACTTCGAGGGCTGGCCGTTCCACGACGCCCTCTACATGACCGTCATCACGCTGACCGCGGTGGGGTATCACGAGGTCGCCCCGCTCTCCGCGGCCGGGCGCAATTTCACCATGGGCCTGCTCGCCCTGGGACTGACCGGACTCGGCCTCTGGTTCGCCCTGATCACGGCGTTCTTCATCGAAATGGATCTGGCGGCCACGCTTCAACGACGGCGCACCATGAAAACCATCGCCAAGCTGAGAGACCACGTTATCGTGTGCGGATGCGGTCGCACGGGACGGCAGGTCCTGTTCGAACTGGAGCAGTCGGAGCTCGACTTCGTCGTACTCGAAGTCGACCCCGAAAGGGTGCGCACGATCCGCGACAGACATCCCGGAGTTCGGGTGATCGAGGGCGACGCCGCCAGGGACAAGATCCTCGAGAGCGCAGGCATTCGGCACGCCCGCGGCCTCATCACCTGCCTGAGCGAGGACGCGGACAACCTGTTCGTGTGCCTGTCCGCGCGCGTACTGAACTCCGAACTGACCGTGGTCGCGCGGGCCGACGACCGCGAAACCACCGCCAAGATGTACCGGGCGGGCGCAAACCATGTCGTCAGCCCCAACGTCAGCGGCGGCGTCGCCATGGCCGCGATGCTGGTTCGCCCGTCGGCGACCACGCTGCTGGAGATCGGCAACCGCCTGCAGGAATTGAACCTGCGTACGGAACAGGTCGCCCTGGGCACGAGGTCGCCGGCGGTGGGAAAGGCGCTCGACGCGACGCGCATTCGCGAGTCGATGGTCGTGGTGGCCCTCCTGCGGGGAGCGGATCAGAAGGAGATCACGTTCAATCCGAAGGGAAGCACCACGCTCCAGGTCGGGGACGAACTGGTGGTCATGGGAACGCCCGGGCAGCTGCAGCGACTGGGGCGGTGGGCGTAGGGGCGGGGGCGTAGGGGCGGGGGCGTAGGGCGGCGGAAGTCGCGCGGTCCCCAGCCGGGATTCTGAACGAGCCTGCGAGGGGATCGGCCCTTCAGACAGGCCCGGCCGTCCGCAGGCCGCAACTCGCTCGCGCCGGTGCTATTCCTCGTCGCGGGTTCCGCAGCACCCGCTTTTTCGGAGCAGCGTCCAGACGAGCCAGACGGCTCCGGCGATCAACAGCAGCTTGAACCCAAAGGCGAAGGCCGCCGCCAGGAGCCCCAGCAGCGGGACGACGATCACCCCCAGCAGCTTCATAAGCAGGACCGCGGCGATTCCCACCGCGGACAGCTGAGCAAACCTCTTCATTTCCCTTCTCCGTTCGTCGGGTTTCGTGTCCGCCGCCGTACGTCGGTTCCTCGCCGAAGTTTCCGCGCCCTGACCGGGTCAAGATAACGCCTCTCTCCTGCCCGGACACCGACGCATTCATCCACACCGGCGCACCCCGCCATTGACTCGCCCGGATTCCGCACTTCGGTACGCGTCGTGGATGAGTGACCCGCGAACAGGCACCGATTCGCGGATGCCGGGCTTTCGGTTCGCTCGCGGAGAGCACGAGGAAGAGCCGCGCTGACCGCCACCCCCACGAGCACACCATGTCGATACATCCAGGCCCGAACCCGACGTGATTGCGGCTTCCCGGAGCTCTCGCAGCGCGATCCAGCCACTTGCGCGAATCGGATGTTCCGCTCACGCGGGCCGACAGACCGGCCCGCACAGTCAAATCCTTGGAAGGAGAGAGCCATGATCGGCACAACCAGACGATTCATCCGCTTGACCGGAGCCAGCCTCGCCCTGATGGTGGCGCTGGCGTTGGGCGCCGGACCGGGGCTGGCGGCACAGCAGAGAGTAGGCGGAGGGTGCCTGGGCGCAGCCGTAGTAGACTACGGAGAGTGCCTCGGGAATGCGGGGGGCTTCTGGGACCGTATGAAATGCACGGTTGTACTGATTCTGGACGCGACGGACTGCGTCACCGAAGTACTGATCGGCTTCTGATCGTCCCAGTCGTGTTTCCGACCAGTGCGGACGACCGTATGGATCCGGCCCGGACAACCGCACCGACCTTCTCCACTTGATCATCCACCTCAATCCCACGGGAGATTAGCCATGATGCGCGCAAGAAACCTTCTAATGCGAACCACGGGACTCGGTCTCGCACTCGTAACGGCTCTGGCTCTTGGAGCTGGACCACTGCTGGCGGAGTGCACAAACCGAGACGGCACTTCCCGCGACTGCACCCCCAGCGAAAAGTACTACCGCTGCATGGACGGTGCCGATGACGCCCGCGCACAGTGTAGCGCGGGACAGGGCACCAGGGGTCGCATAGGATGCTGGCTCTTCTGGGGCTTTGACGCCGCAGGTTGCAGCGCCACACTTTACACGGCCATTCTCATCAGCTAGAGCATCGGGTGGCGAGTCAGTATTCCGGCTGGCGGGGTTGCTCCAGGTCCGGTGGGAGTGCCGGATCTGGAGCACCTTGCGCCCGACCAGGCCCGGATGGCCGCCCCCTGCGATCTCCGACCACCGGTTTCGCGCCAATGGGACCTGGGGTGTTCTCATCCAGGCATGTTCAACACGCAGCGTCTGGGCGATCGTTATAGTGAGCGGCCGCGCTGGGATGCCACGGATCGTGAAGACTGCCGACGCCCTGGCTTCCGCGACGGAACGCATAACTCTCGCGAATAGGAGTTGATATTCATGAGCGGCACGACAGAACAGGCCGGTGTACGGCCTGCCTCATCGTTGATGTGGGTTGCGCTTGCGGCCGCCGCGCTGGCTCTGCTGTGGAGCGTTGCAGATGTCTGGCGGGCTCGGACTGCTACTCGTGCGACCGACGATCCCAATGGTAACTCGATCGCGGTCTTGCAATCGGGACAGCCCCTCGAAGCTCCTCCGGGGACTCCTCTCTTTGAGAATGTGTTGTCGGTGGAGGACGCGGTGTTCCACAACGGCATCTGGTTCGTGCTGGACATACTCGGAAACCGGGTTCATCGACTCGCTTCCGACGGAACGCTGTTGGGGAGTTTTGGCAGGGAAGGCAGTGGACCCGGGGAATTCAGAGGGCCACCAACTGCCATCGGCCTGCGTGGGGATACGATCGTCGTGACGGAGCACGGTGTGAACTCTTATCACTTGTACTCTCTTGAGGGAGCTCCCATCGAAGACCGTTTACTTCGCCTGGACGCGTGCCTGGTGCCACAGATCCTTGATGTCGCGTCGGCGTCGATGGGCTTGTTGTTCCTGGTGACGTGCACGCAGGCGGATATGCGAGTTGAGTCGAGGGTGCTTCTCGAAAGGAACGATGGATTCATCAGGACCGTCGCCACGCGGGTTCCCGCGCGCGAGGGACCCATTGTCGTCGACGCCTTCACCCAACCCCTGCTGAGCGCGCACCCGGATGGATTTGTGTTTGGTAATCCGAAAGAGGAATGTCTGAGTGTCTATGACACAGAAGGCGACGTGCTTGAGTCGGTTTGTCACGACTGGCTGACACCGATTACCGCTCCGCGGGCGCTTGTGAACGAGATGGATGCTGCGCTGGCGAGTCGACTCGATGTCGATTGGATCCTTCCCGATCGGTTCTTTCCTATCGTAGCGGTCTTCGTAACCAGGGATGAACAATGGATTTACCGGGTGCTTGCGTCTGACGACCCGGAAAGCTATGAACTGGTCACGGCCGATGCCGGTGAGCGCATCCCGTCCGTCCCGCGCGCGAGATACGTCGTCGCACACGAAGAATCGGTTCTCGCAGGTTGGGAGGATATCGAAGGCACGCGAATTGCCATCTACCCACTGGAGGATCGTTGAGATGGCCGACCTGCCCGCGGACATACTCATCCAGGGCGTCAGCGTTTCCTACCGGAAGCTGTTTCGCCCGCGTCGAGTGCTATCGGACATCGATCTCATGGCCCAACGCGGTGAAATCACGGCCATCGTTGGCCCCAACGGCGCGGGGAAAACTACCTTGTTCAGAACTCTCCTGGGATTCCTTGCGCCGGATTCCGGCCGGTGTCTCATCGGTGGCCTTCCGGCCGGCGACTATCGGGAGCAGTTCGGAATCGCATACCAGCCTGAATCAATTCAGTTTCCGAGCCTGTGGAACGCGCGCGATCTGCTTGGTCGGGGAGTCGATCTCAGCCGCCTTTCTGCGAGCGAGCGGGACGAGGCATATCGCAGAGCCGTTGCTCGAAGCCGGTTCGATTCCACCACCTTGTCGAGGACTGCTCGACGATACTCAAGAGGGATGAAACGGAGATTGTCTTTGGCTTACACACTTATAGCCGAACCCGCGGTCTTGTTGCTCGATGAGCCGTTTTCGGGGCTCGATCCACCGTCTCGTCACGTCCTTCGGAAGGAGATCATGGACGCCCGGCAACGAGGCGCCACGGTGGTGCTGGCCAGCCACGAACTTGCCGAAGTCGAACGGCTGGCCAACCGGGCGTTCATTCTGGAGAACGGAACGATCCGTGCGGGCCCGGACCTCACGCCGGCCGACGCACCGATCGTAACCGCATTGGAGTCTGAATTCACCGGAAGTGAATATTAACATGCATACTTCCCTGGCCAGACGAACCGTCCTGTTGATCCAATCTCGCTTCAAGGCCCTTCTCCTGACGGTCCTGGCAATTCAGATTACCGAGTTCCGCCGCCTGGCAAGCGGTGATATCTCGGCCATGCTGGCGAGCGGGATCGACACCTATTCGCTGCTTTGTCTTGCTTTCCCGTTTATCTTCATGGCCGGCGTTGTCTCCGGAGACTTCAGAACCGGTGTGGCGCGACTATGGTTACAGAAGCCAGTCGATCCGGTGCGTTTCTATCTATGCAGGTTTGCCGAGCGCTTCCTGGTTGCGCTGGCATGCACGCTGCTCACCCTTGGTGCGATTCGGCTGGGCACGGTGGCACTCGGCGCACCCGACGAAATCGGATTGCTACTCGGCCGTCTGCCATATGTGCTCGTCCTGGCATGCGTCACGTTTGGCTTCTCGTGCTGGATCTCGCGAGGATCGACTCTGGTGGCGATCGGCTTTCTGTCAGCGGGAGCCGTGGCTCACCAGGTGGCGTGGCCCGGTCAGCTCGGCCGCCCCTGGAATTGGCTCTTCGAGGCAATACTCGTTCCGATTCCCGCCATTGGAGAGTTCCGTGACTTCCTGGTCGGCGTGTCCGATGCCGTCTGGATCCCGCTCGCGCAAATCCTGACCTACAGCGTCGGATGGACGGGTCTTGGAGCGCTGGGCGTCTGGTATACGGTCAACAAGGGCAGGCTGCCCCATGCGGAGCAGTCCTGAGCATGCTGGATCCCGCACCGGTTGCCGTCATCCGGGTGGCCGAGGGCCAACTCAACTTGCCGCCGGCCGCACCACCACCGTGAGTTCCACGTCCGCGAACAGGCCGCCGTCGTCGGCTCGGCCGCGCAGGAGGTATGTGCCGGGCTGGTCGAAGGTCACGTTCACAGTCCAGCGGCCGTCTTCTGGAGGGTCGGGTGGGAACCACAGGGGGGCCCAGGGGGAGTTGGCGCCGGTGCGCGTGTCCTCCCACACCTTCACCTGGGGTGGGTCGAAGGAGACGCCGCCCTCGCCACGGTAGAGGAACCACGACATGAACAAGCCGTTGACCTTCTGCACGGTGACGCGGCTGGGAGGCGCGAGCTGTCGGCGGCTGAAGGTCGGGGGCGCGCTTGCGATCGAGTCGGCGCGCGCGGAGTCCTCCGCGGTCTCGGGGGGCGGGGGTACCCGCCGGCGGCGGGGGCGCAACAGGCCGTCATCATCGACGAGCACGGTAATGCTGACCGGCCGTCCCACCGACGTCTCGCGGACATCAGGACCCTCCAGCGTGATGGTCGGCGGCTGGTTGGCTCGCATCTCCGGGCTGCTGGAGCCGGCGCCCAGGGCGCCGGTCTCGGACATGACGACCGTGTTGTCCACGATGTAGTCCGGCCGCAGGGTCGCGTAGGCGCGCTCGGTCACTCCGTTGCTGGTCAGAGTCCACACGAGTTCACGGTCGCCCCAGTCGGGGGGCACCCGAACCTTGAAGACGAAGCGGTTGCGGCGGGGAAGGAAGTGGGTCGGCTGGCCGCGGTCGGCCGGGCCGGGCGAGAACGCGTTGTCTCCCCCGATCGGCACATCGACTTCCTCGAGCCAGTTCCGGTTCATGTAACCGAACAGGAAGTTGAAGGAGCCGTCCTCGTTCCGTTCCCAGCCCTCGAACGCCGGAGCCACGTTCTGCCCGCGCGAATAGGTCTGGGCGGCGGAGCCGTGGGCCCAGACCCCGGCGACGAGCAATAGCGCCCCGAACGGGCGGATTGTCCTGAGTGCGGCGCGGGGTCCCGTCCCGATGCCGCGGGTCAAACGACCCCGGCAGGTCCTCATACCCACCCTCACGCCGTTATCGGTTGCGGGAGCCCGGCGGCGGATTGCCCGTCGATCCGGCTCGTTCGCCACCGGCGGCCGCCGCATCCGCATCTGCGTAGTAGCGCGGATTGCCGTTTTCCGGAGTGACCATGCACAGCGGGCAGCCGATGACATGGTCGTTGGGACCCAGCCCCAGCCGATCCCGCCGCCTCGCCATCTCCTCCACGAACTGCTCGTCGGTGAGTTCCACCCGCATCCCAAGATCGATGAACATGTTCGCCACCGAGCGGTTGCCCGAGCCCTGCCAGTTGCGGGTGTCGGGCACGTTCCGGTTCTCCTCGGAGGTGTCCATGTAGCCGACGATGTGGAGGATCGTCCCCTTGGGCAGCAGCGGCTGGTGATCCTGGGCGTAGGTGTAGCCGCGCACCCAGTTGTGATCGTAGCCGACGCAGTTGATGGTCTCGACGTTGAAGCCCCAGATCGCCTCGAGGCACATGCGCATCCCGGGCGCGTGCAGGTGGGGCTCGAAGGTGACGATCTTGGTGTGCTGGTTCAGGACGCGGTACGCGTGCAGCTCCTGTCCCGACTCCCCGGCCCGGATGTCGATGTCGCTCCCGTTGCCGAGTCCGAAGCTGGCCCGCCCGTACCGGGGCTCGTAGTCCGGGGGATGGAACCGGAAGCCGATCTCCAGGTGGGCCCGGGTATCGCGACCGTTGGAATGAAGATGCACCGAGTTGGAGACGACCGCCGACCCGGCGCGAAGGAGGCGGCCCGCGTCCTCGTCGAAAATGTCGGGTTCGCGCCCAACCTCGTGCACCGGCCAGCCGACGTCGGTGGAAGCCCGCTCGGCGCCAACCCCCGATTCCCTGCCCTCGAGCACGCGCGTGCTCCAGATCATGTGGTGCACCACGAACCGCCCGCCCACCGTGTGGCGACCCTCGTGTTCGGCACCGGTCCGCGTCGACGGCACGTCGTTGACCTCGCGGATCTCGACGGACTTCACATACCGGTCCTCGGTGAGGCCGATCGGGACGCTCTCGATCTCGCCCCACCAGTCGGGCGCGTCCCCCTCCACCAGCACCTCGGGCAGGCGCACGATGAGGTCGGGTTCGCCTGCGGTCCACACGATTTCGTCGTCGAACTCGAGGGGCGGCGGCATGTCCGCCGGATCACCCTCCGGGGCTCCCGCCTGATACCAGGCGTCGATCGTGGCGATCTCGCGGTCGTCGAGCGACATGTCGTCCTTGAAGTGCTGGATGCCGATGTCCTTTTCGACGTACCACGGCGGCATGGCCCCCGCGCGATCACGAATCCGGGTCCGTTCGGCGATGCGGCGGGCATAACGGCGCACATCCTGGTAGGTCGCCAGGGACATCGGCGCCACGCCGTTGTCCCGGTGGCAGCGGATGCAGGCGCGCTGCAGGATGGGCGCGATGTCCCGGCTGAAGGTGACGTCGCCGAGCGCCGGCCCGCCGGCCGGTGGGGGTGCGCCCTGTGCCGCCAGCCCCGATGCCGCGAGAAGCGCCAGGACGATGCCGGACATCGCGCCGGCCAGCGCCGCACCGATTGTCGCGGCCGCCCGTCCACGCGCCAACTTCATGCCGGCCTCGCAATCGGGACCCGGGGCCTTCGTTCCAATCGCCATGGTCGCTCCCTCCCTCACCGTTCGACGGTCGCGCCGACCAGCTGTGCGATCGCCGTGAGCGTGGTCTGCGCGGCGTTCAGCCCGAGCCGGAAATCATCGTCCGTGTAGGTGGTCCAGACGTCGGTTGGCTGGTGCCAGTTCGGGTTCCAGCCGGCGCCCACCTGCGCCCCCCTCTCGTTCTCGCGCAGGCTGATCGCGGGAACGAGGTGCATGAAGGGGGTCGAGTCGGTGTTGGTCATGTGCGGACCGACGGTGGCGGGATAGTCGGTCGCGTACTGCTCGTTGGCGGCCTTGAAGAAAAACGCCAGCTCCATGGCCTCGGTCGCCCGCTCGGCGTTGGACTGGAACTCGATGTTGACATCGGCCTCCGGGCGCTGATCCCGGCTTACCCGTCCGTCGGGGCCGGGCGCTCCGTGGTCCCAGAGCATCATGTCGTGCTGGATCATCCCAAGCCAGCGCGGCTCGGGATACCTGCCGGACCCCGGCGGATCCTCCACACCCTGCAGCGCCTCGCGCTGCTCCACATATGCGCGCGCGCCGTTCAGGCCGGTCTCCTCGTTGTTCCAGAGGACGAAGCGAATCGAGCGTTCCGTCTCGACATCCGGGGAGCTGAACACGCGCGCGAGCTCCATCACCAGCGCGGTCCCGGATCCGTCGTCGTCCACGGCCTCGTTGACCCCGTGCCCATCCATGTGCGCCCCGATGATGTACATCTCGTCGGGACGGGTCGCACCGACCTTGGTGCAGTAGACCTGCGACCGGTCCCCGTCCACCGGCTCCTCGCGGTTCAGCTCGCGGATGCGCTCGTCGGGCTGCGCCATCGGATCGCGGTTCACGCCGGTGCGGGCCCGGTAGCCGAAGATGACGCTGCCTCCGGGACCGGGGCCGCGCCGGCCGACGTCGCCTCCGGTCGCGGTGGCCGTATTCTCGTTAGGCGGCGGTGGAGGCGGCCGGGGCCCGGGGGTGGCGAAGGAACGCCGCGGCTGCGCGCCCGCGGGCGGATACTGGTAGTGGACGCGTTCGGTGCTGGTGCAGCCGAAGTCCTGCAGGGTGGCCTCGATCCAGTCGACGGCATCGCGGTTGCGCTGCGTGCCCTGCCGGCGGTCGCCGAACCGGGTAAGACCCTTGAGCGTGGCCTTATAGTCTTCCAGGGTGAGGCGCGAGACCAGTTCGCGAGCGGGATCGTCCGCTTCCTGTCCGTCCGGTTGTTGAGCTTCGCCCGGCGCGACACCTGCGCTGGCACCGAGAACCGCAGCGAACAACCAGAGGACCGGAACGGTGACTGCTGAAACTCCCCTGCGCATCGAGACCTCCGCGGGTAGGATCGGACGGCTCTACGGCCACCGTCGCTGAACTGGCAGAATCGGCAACGGATACGGTAGATCCGCGCTGTAGCCAGTGCAACACCCGGGCAACGCAACCCGCCGGCAGGAACACGCCGCATTCCCGGCCGGCGCGAAACTCACGCCGGCAGCCGGCGATTGCAATCGTATGCGAGGGCAGCCCCCCAGGGCAGGATGGCCGGGTTATGACCTGGTGTCGCCGGCAGGCGCGCGCCCGGGCTGCGACCGGATGACCTCCTCGACACCGCTCGCGGAAATCCGCTTCCGGGGGTTGCAGATGGCGGCCGCCTCGAGGACATGCGCCAACTCGCGGACGTTGCCGGGCCAAGTCTGCCGCATGAGGAGCTCCACGACGCGGATCGGCAGCGTCGTCGTGCGAACCCCGTACCTGGCGACGAGTCTCTCGAGGAGCGCGTGCGCCAGAACGGGGATATCCTCCGCTCGCTCCCGCAACGGCGGCAGAGCGATGCACAGCACGGCGATCCTGTGGAACAGGTCGGCCCGGAAGCGACCCGCGGGCACCGCCTTCGCCAGGTCGCGCGAGGTCGCGGAAAGCACCCGCACATCCAGCGAGCGGAGCTGCTCGTCCCCCACTCGACGCACTTCGCGGTCCTCCAGCACGGTCAGCAGCTTCGCCTGCTGCCGCTCCGGGAGCTCCGCGACCTCGTCGAGAAACAGGGTGCCGCCATCCGCAGCCTCGAAGAGCCCGCGCCGGCTCTCGACCGCACCCGTGAACGCGCCCCGCCGATGACCGAAGAACTCCGTCTCGAACAGGCCCTCGGGGATTCCCGAGCAATTGACGGGCACCAGGGGAGCACCGCGCCGTGTGCCGTGCGCGTGGATGAGGCGCGCGGCCAGACTCTTTCCGGTGCCGGTCTCTCCCGTGATCAGTACCGGCGCGTCCACTCCCGCCGCGCGGACGATCAGGCGACGCGCATGCTCCATCTGCGGGCTCTCACCCAGCAGCTCCCGCCTGATGCCTTGCGCGGTACTGAGCATCGTCCTCCCCGGGCGCCACACGCGTTGCACGTCGCCATCTTCCCCCACAAAGCTCGCTCATCCGGACGGGCGCGGGGATGGCAGTCGGGGATGACCGGACGCGACGCCGGGATACCGGCGAAGCGCGCGGCGACTCGCACCGGCTCGGGAACGCGGGGCGACTCAGCGGCCCGCAACGGCCTGGGCGAAATAGAGCGCGGCGGGGCGGGGACATCGCGACCGGAGAGACTCCGGAGGCGACGACAGGTACGAGGAGGCGCGGTGGCCACTCGTACCGGGTCAGGAACTACTTGTACCTGTAGGTGATGCGTCCCTTCGACAGGTCGTAGGGAGACATCTCGCACTTGACCCGGTCGCCTTCCAGCACGCGGATGTAGTGCTGGCGCATCTTGCCGGAGAGATATGCGTGGATCTCGTGTCCGTTTTCGAGACGGACACGGAAGGTCGCATTGGGCAGAACTTCGATTACGGTTCCTTCGATTTCAATTGCATTTTTTGCCAAAAGCGGGCCTCTTATCGTGGCATGGGGGACGGCACTACAGCCAAACCCCGTAACGCGATGCCTGCCGCGCAAGGGGGCCGGGCGGCCATGAGTTTCACACCTGGGGAAGAGCGCCTCCTCAAGGGGCGCCTGGACGGCGGTGAGGCGCCTCTGTGCCCCCGGTGCCGATCAGCAATGGTTCGGCGCGATGTTCCTCCGCGCTCCGACGTGTCGTACGTGCGCGATCGCGTCTGGTTGATGTGCGAGCGTTGCCGGCGCACCGCCGTGCTGGAACGAAGATAACGGCTCTCGCTCCGCGCTTCGCCTGCGGTACCGAACCCGATGGCGTTCCAACTCCAGTCCCGTGCGGGCAACAGCGACAAGGCTACAGCCGGAACCGGTAGCTCACCTTCGCGAAGAGGCCGTCCGCCTGGGGCGCCACGCGCTGGAACCGGAAGGGTCCCGTGTCCTCCATCTCGCGGGTATAGCCCACATACATCACGGTTCCCGGCGAGGGTTCGTAGCTCAGCAGCACCTCGACGTGGATGTCGTATCCGTCGGATGTCGAAAGCGCGCTGCAGGCATCCCCCGGGCAATACTCGAGCGGTAGCCCGCTCACCGGGTTCAACAGCGATTCCTGGTCGCGGAGGGCGTACTCGACGATGCTCCGCAGGAACAGCGCCTTGGTGAACTGATACTGGGCCCTGATGCGCGGAATCGTGGCCGAAGAGTAACGGCCACCCCCGCGCTTGCGGATGAGCGTCTCGTGGTTGATTCCGACCTCGGCCTGCAGCGAAGTGAAGGGATAGAGGTTCAGGCTCACGCTCCCGGAATACTGGTCCGCGGTCTCGATGGGAACATCCAGCGACCGGTAGAACAGCGGCGCCTCGGACCAGCTGAAGCGGATGTTTCCACGCACCTTGCTCCAGGAACTGGCCATCAGAAAGGCCGTGGCGCCGTACAGGCCCTGGAAGTGCGACTGGCTGACCGACAGCGGGCTCAGGACGTCCTCGCGCTCCCGCGTGAAGAGGCCGTTGTAATCGCTCTCGGGGAAGAAGAAATCGGTGCGCGTGCCCGTGAGGAAGAGGGTGATGTTGTTGCGGAACGAGGCCGTGCTGGTGAGGCGGATTTCGCTCTCCTCGGTGCGGCCGCCATCCCAGAACGTGTCATGGTCCCAGAGCGTGCGCACGGACAGCGACGGCCCCCAGCGCTCCACCAGGTCGCCCGGACGTCCGATGCTGTTGATCGAAACGTTCCCCTGCATCTGGGTCAGCCCGACGCGCCGAATGAAACCGCTCCGAGCCTCGAACGCGGGCTCGATGTTCTCGAACTCGCCGTTGAATGAGAACGTGCGCCCGGTGCGCGCGAAGCTTGCCGAGGTCAGCGTTCCCCATTCCGAGCCGCCCTCTCCCTGCCCTCGAACGCTGCCCGCGCCGACGAACTGAAAGGTGTAGCGGCCGCCCATCACCAGGCGCGCGTCCGCGCCCATGACCCGGTTGAAGACATCGGTGGAGCGCATGCGGTCGGTGTAGGTCAACCCGATGGTCGAACTGGTCCCCAGATCGCGCCGCATGCGCACGAAGTTCACGACGGCGTCGTTCCCGGACAGGTCCGAGGAGACCTGGTCGACCGCTCCCATGTAGCCGACGTTGAAGTTGCCCACCTTGCCGGTGATCTTCGCGCCCGCGATCGGATCCACGACCGAGCGGGTGTAGACGAGCTGCTTGGGCAGCTGGAAGATGTCCATCCCCTCGAGGAAGAACGGACGCTTCTCGGGAAAGAAGAGGGCGAAGCGCTCGTTGACCGCGATCTGCCCCGCATCCGCTTCCACCTGACTGAAGTCGGGGTTGTAGGTGCCGTCGAGGGTGAGGTTGGACGTAAGCCCGTAGGTTGTGTAGAAGCCGAAGTCGCCGACGGGATCGTCTCGCTGGAAAGCATCCGCGTCCGCGTCGTAGGCGCCCAGGCGCTTCCCGGTCACGACGGGGTTCATCTCGAGGAACAGGCCGGGATCGAGTTCCCGCAGATCGTCCAGCGTTCCGGACTGTTCGAGCTGGTTGGCGAGATCGCGGGAGAGCGGCGCCCACGACTGCTGGTAGCCGGTGCGCTGCACCCGGCGCATGACGTTGATGCCCCAGGATTGCATGGCGACGTTCTGGAAGCGGATGCTCTTGAACGGGATGCGCATCTCGACGGTGTATCCCTGGTCGTCCAGGCGGCCGTCCGATTCCCAGATGAAGTCGGGGTTGTAGTCCACCGGCGGAGGCCCGAAGCCGCCGCCGCGGCGCCCGCCTCCACCGCCACCGCCACCACCGCGGCCTCCCCGGCCCCCTCCGCCGCCGCCCTGGCCACCCTCGACCCAGATGCCGTCCTGCTGCACCCCGTAGGCGTTGACCATGAAGTTGTAGGCGCGCCGCCTGTCGTTGAACGTGTCCAGCACGACCCGGATGTAGTCGTCGGCCCGGCCCCAGCTGTCACGCTCGCTGAGGGAGGCTCGCACCCCGCCTGGATCGCTGTCGTAGGCGCGAACCCCGAAGTAGATCGCGTCGTCGCTGACCAGGACCAGCGCCTCGGTCGGCTGCACCGCGGGAATGCCCTCGACCGGATCGTACTGGCTGAAATTGCGCAGGAGCGCGGCGCTCTCCCACGCGGGGTCGTCCAGACGACCGTCGATATTGATGTCGGGGTCCTCGAGCCGCGGGGTCACGACCTCCAGCTGCCCCGCGGAGCCGTCATATTCCGCCACTGCCGGCGGGCGCTCGGGCACGTCGCCCTGAGCAGGCACGAGGATGGCCTGCACGGCGATCAGCTTGAGAATCATTCGAGATATAGCCTCTCGGAAACGGCCTGGCTTGTGGCGGACGCTCGGCGAACGCCGCTTCGAGACGATAGGTCCGCGTACGCGCGCAAGCTCGGTAACCTAACTCTCAGGACACGCAGCCGGAAAGCAGTGTTGACACGCCGGCACCAGTGTGGCTTCATTCTGGTGTCGCGCTCATCCCGGTCCGGGGCGGGCGCGAAAGTGGCAAGCGGACCGTGATGGGGTGTAGCTCAACCGGCAGAGCGCCTGGCTGTTAACCAGGAGGTTGGAGGTTCGAGCCCTCCCGCCCCAGTGGTCGCGGAGACCCCGGCCGCCAGCGCAAGGGAGACGGCAAGCGACCGCCTGATGTCTGCGACTTCGCTAGCCTTTCGGGGCCGTTTCCTCACCTGGTCTGGAATGTCAACGGAATGGCGATCCAGACGGGCACGGGCTCGTCCCCGTCGAGCGCAGGGCTGAACCGAAAGGTGCGGGCAACACGGAGAGCCGCCGAGTCGAGCGCTTCGTGACCGGACGGCTGGGCGACAAGAACCCTCTGCACTACGCCCTCGGCATCGATGAAGAAGTGCACGTTAACCGTCCCTCCTATTCCCGCGTCCCTGACTATCGGGGGGTATTCTCTCTCGAGGGCCCGCTGCACCTCCCGCTCGTTCACCAGGTCGGGACGCACCGTGTAGGTAGTGAGCGTCGGCTCCCGCATGAGGTCGGCCAGCCGGTCAGCCGCGGAGACCGGCTGACCGGCGGGTTCCGTCCGGGCATCCGGATCATTCGGGTCATCGGGCTCATCCTCGTCTGTCTCGCTCCTTTGGAACGTGAGCGGAATCGCGGTCCAGACAGGGACCACCTCATCCAGGTTGAGCGCGGGCGTGAACCGAAAAACGCGAGCAACTCTGAGGGCGGCGGAGTCGAGCGCTTCGTGGCCGGAGGACTCGGCGACGAGGACCGTCTGCACCCGGCCCTCGGTATCGATGAAGAAGTGCACGATGGTGGTGCCGCCGATTCCCTCGTCCCTCAGCCTCGGCGGATACTCCTCCTCCAAGGCTCCCATGACCTCTCGCTCGTTCACCAGATCCGGACGCACCGTGTAGGGGGTGAAGGTTGGTTCGGCCATGAGGTCGACGAGTTCCTCCGGCACGGGCGCGTCCTCGCCCCGAATCCGTGGGAACAGGACCGCCAGAGTCACGATGGCCGCGGCGCCCAACAGGAGAAGCGATACCTGGATGCGCCGGGCGCGCGGCATCTTCTCTACCAGCCCGCGGATGCGACGCTCCAGCTGCGACCGTCCCTCGGACAACGACACGAGCGCCAGACGATGCAGCCCGTTTCGTCCGGCGCCGACGCGCAGGAGCAGGTTTCCGTAGGCGAGGCGGTGTCCTGGCATCCGGCCCATCACCCTGCGGTCACAGTCCAGTTCGACGGCGAGATTCAGACGATGGCGCAGCAGCCACAGTGCGGGATTCCAGGGGAAGACGAACAGCGGAAGCGTCATCAGGAAGCGGAGCCGCGCGTCGCCTGCGCGGATGTGCTCCTCTTCGTGCGTGAGAATCAGTTGCTGCTCCCTGCGCCCGATCGCCCGCACCCACGCGGGCAGCACGACGCGTGGCCGCAGGAGACCGACGATGGTCGGGCCGGTGTCCCGGGACCAGAGCACGGAGCGATGGCCAAGTGAACCGGGCTGCCACGATTTTCCCTCCCGCATCAGTCGCGCGAAGGCGAACAGCACCGTCACCATCAGCAGCGAGGAGAGCACCGTCCAGCCCAGCAGAAGCAGGTCGTCGAAGGAGCGGAGCATCGAGTCGCGGGCGACCGTCACCGTCAGCGGCTCGAGCAGGGGAGGCGCGTACCCCGGTGGAGGAGCCGCCTGGTCCGGCGTGCTTCCTGGAATCCGGAGCGCCGACAGGAGGGTCGTCGCCGCACCCGCGACGATCCAGACCCATCGCGTCGGACGGCCGCCCAGGGTGAGGAGCCGCTCGGCCGCCAGGCCCGCAACCAGGAACAGCACGCCGATGCCGGCCGACCAGAGCATCCATGCGGCAATCATCGTCGCTCCTCCTTCTCGAGTCGCTCGTCAAGCAGCTTGCGCAGGCGCCTGATGGTCTGCGCGGAAAGGCGTTCGTCGGAGACCAGGTTGGCCACGAGCATCTCCGTGGAGCCCGAATAGACCTTCTTCCGGAGCCGGTCGAGCACCGTCCGGCCGGCTTCTCGCCGCTCGAGCAGCGGATGGTAACGGTGGGCGCGCCCCTCCCTCTCGTAGCCGACGAGGCCTTTCGATTCCAGGATGCGAAGGACGGTAAGCACGGTCGTGTAGGCCAGATCATCCTCCAGCCGGGCGCTGACCTCGGCCACGGTGGCGGATCCCAGGTCCCAAAGAACCGACATGACGTCCATTTCGCGGGCGGTGAGCGATGTCACAGGTGCCTCCTCAGGTGTCCGCGACCGTGCTCGCGAGTTGCCGGACGATGGATCGCCGGGCTTGGTGCGCCTCCCTCACGGAGCATCGCTTACTAATTATATAGTAGCAAAATGAGTGAGCGGGTTCCGATTTGTCAACTACAGACTTAGTAGAGCTTCAGGAAGAAGCCGGATCGCGGGAACCCACCACCTCGTGCAGAGGCTGGTAGATCCCGAGCTCCCCTCCGCCCGGCAGGGTCACGGTCGTCAGCCTGCCCCACCCCTGTTCCTCGACCGGACTGCATTGGACGCCCGCCGTGGACAGGTGCTCGACCAGCGCGTCGACGTCTTCGCACATGAGGTAAAGCTCATGGACGTCGTTCTTCTCGGAGGGATGCACCGCGACTTCCGACGGAGGCAGCGCGAAGAGCAGCCAGCCACCCCCGATGTCGATGTTCGGCAAGGCGAGCACGTCGCGGAAAAAGCCCCGGTCGGCAGCTGGATCCGTACTGTAGATGATGGTATGCGCGCCGCTGATCATCGTCATTCCCATCGCCTCCTCGCTGGCCGTAGAGGGAGAAACCGGGCCGCGGGGGCGACCGACCCCCCCGCGAACCGGCTCTCCCATACGCCCCCGAATCAGCTTATCGGCGGCACGTTTGGATTGCGGTCGCGCTCCGACTCGGGAATGTCGAAGCAGTACGACCTCGGGTTGCGCGTGAACATATCGGTGCGTGACCCCGGGGCAAACGCGGTGCTTTCCCAGTCGGGCGTGTCCAGCGCCCCGGGCGTATTGGTCGCAGCCCACCGTCGCTCGTCACCGAGCCTGCGCCCCTCGAGCCAGAGCTCGATGTAGCGCTCCCGCTTGAGGAAGGTCCAGGCTTCCTCCATGCTCATTGCGACCCAGGGATCCAGCGCTTCGCCGGTGGTGTCGCTGATGTTGCGGGTGCGCACGCGGTTGATGATGGTCATGGCCGCCTGCCAGTTCCCGGAGTTGAGCTGGGCCTCGGCTTCCAGGAGCCGCATCTCCCAGCCGCTGACGATGCGCTGGTCGTCGTTGCGGCTGTTGTACTTGCGCTGGTTCTTCCACTCCACCTGGCCGTAGGTGTCCAGGCTCGCGGTGGCGTAGGGAATGTTCGCGTCCTCGAACCAGGGCGTCCTGGGATCTCCGGTCGCCGTATAGTATTCGTCGAAGAAGGTGTAGATCACCGAGTAGGATCCCGCCGGCTGGCGCGCGTTGGCCTCGAAGATGGTGTTGTAGTAGGGCTGGAGCTCATCGTCGTAGTTGATCCAGAAGACGAAGTCGTCCGGGATCGTCGCGGCGTCCGAAGCGGCCGCACCCCAGTCCCCCAGCCAGGCGTGCGCGGCTGCCCGACCGCCCCGTGCCGCGTGGGTCTCCTCGGGCGTCGAAGCGTACCCAAGAGCCGCGGTGAAGCTGGCGACGGCGCGCTCGAAGTTCCCTGACGACCCCTGCTCGTAGGTGCCGGGCGTAGTATCGTCCGGATCCGTGGGACCGAGCACCGCGTCGCACCAGAACTCTCCCATGGTGCGGTAGGCGAAGGCGTTCCACAGATACGCCTGGTACAGAATGTTGTCTGGCGCTCCGACCTCGAGGAACCGGCTGATCGCCGTCTCCGTGATGAAGCGCGCCTGCACTCCGTCGTTCCAGCGATTGGAAAAGCTGCCGGGAAGAATGTGCCCGGACTGGGTAATCGGGTCGTGACCCATGAACCCGGTCTGGCCTCCGGGGAAGAGTTCCCGGGCCAGGATGGCATGGGTATAGCTCCCGTAGGTCAGCAGCTCAGCCAGGCGGCGCACGCCGCCGTTGACGAGTCCCTGCTGGGACGCGGGCTGCGCCAGGAACTCGTCCTGGACCGGTCCGGGGTTGGTCACCTCGCAGCCGGATGCGGTCACCCCCGCGACTCCGGCGATGAGAAGGACTCGGGTGAAGCGGATTCCGATGTGTCTTGCTCTGTTCTCGTTCATCGTTCAGCCTCCCCTAGAAGGTGACCCGGACGGACATCCGGAAGGTGGCCGGCGATGGCACCCGCTCCGTCTGGCCTCCGATTCCGTCATCGAGGGCGGGGCTGTTCCCCAGCGATTCGGGGTCGTACCAGGGGATCTCCCGGAACCAGTCGTAGAAGTTGCTGAGGGTGGCGGTGAGCGTGGCGTTGGATACGCTCTCCGGGAAGATGGCGTCCACGGGCACCGTGAGGCTCACGTGGCGAAGCTTGAAATAGTCGGCATCGAACCAATAGTCGCGGCCGAACCCGGGCGTACAGCGCTCGCGCCAGATGGCGGGCGTCTCGGACTTCAGCTCGATGGAGGTCTTGGGGGAGACGTACCACGGGAAGCAGAGCGGCGAACGCACCGAGCGGCTGATGGAGATCTCGTTGACGTACTGAACGTGCCCGGCCAGGTACTCTCCGCGCGCGGAGAGAAGGATGTTGCTCGGGAGGCGCAGCGCGAGCGTCGGCGTGATGATGCGCGTGGGCAACTGCGGCCCGATGATCACGTTCTCGCCGGTCCTGCCGGGCGCCGCAGGCGTATACGGATCGTCGTCGAACTGGGGGGGCGCGATCTCGTCCCGATTGATGACCCGGCGGCCCATCTCCACGGGTAGCTGCTGCCCTTCGATGATCCATCCGCCGAGATCAAAGAAGCGGTCAATGCACTTGGCGTTGGGGTCGCGCGCCAGCACGACGTCGCTCGGCTCGGTCTCGCCCTTGCACAGGCTGACCACGTTCGAATTCGTGGTGGCGATGCCCAGCCCGGCATCCACGGAGAAGTTCGAACTCTGGAACAGGGTTGCGTCGAGCTGCAGCTCCACGCCGGAGTTGTCGACGGTGCCGACGTTTTCCAGCTGGCTCTGGGTGAAACCCTGGGAGGGGATGGCGCTGACGCTCATAAGGGCGTCGGTGGTGCGCTGATCGAAGTAGGTGAAGGTGGCCCTCAGCCGATCGTCCAGCCACGTGCCGTCGAAACCCACCTCCCACTCGCGGGTCACCTCGGGTCCCAGGTCAGGATTCCCCAGGTTTTCCGGCGTGAACGCCGGCGTGCCCGCGTAGCCGGAGGGTTCCCACGTCCTCACCGCGTCGAAGGCGCCCGGGGCCCGCCCCGACTGGCCGTATGCGGCGCGCAGCTTGATGGCCCCGTATCCGGGGTCCCAGAAGTCCTCGTCGCTGATCACCCAGGTGCCGCTCACCTTCGGATAGACCTGGAGTCCGAAGCCCGAGCCGAAGGCGCTGTTGCCGTCGACCCGGATGCCCCCGGTGACGAAGTACTTGTTGCTGATGTCGAAGACGTTCTGGAAGAAGAAGCCCGCGTTCCAGACTTTCTCGCGATCCTCCTCCGCCACCTTGATGGCGGCAGAACTCACCGTCGGCTCTGCCGCACCGGGGAAGTCCTCGCCCAGCAGCCGCAGGCGGACCTCCGAATCTCCGATGGCCTGCCCGCCCCAGGAGAAGTTCGAGTTGATGGTGGACGTGACGGGGAGGTTGAAGGTCCCCACGTAGTCGAAGGTCAGCACCCGCCTCTGGAAAGTATCGTTGGTGCGCGAACCCAGTGGCTTCAGGAAGAAGCCGAAGTTGCGCTGGTTCTGCCCCTCCTGATTCGAATAGTCGTAGCCGAAGGTGAAGCGGTTGGTCAGCCGGGCCTGGGGCGTGTAGGTCAGGGTGATCCCGGAGTTGAGCCGCTCGTTGGTCTGGTTGAACTCGTATTCCAGCAGCTTGCCGATCTCGCGCGGATCCGCCGAGCCCACGTAGTTGCGCTCCTGGCGGAAGGCGTTCAGCTGAATCCCCTCGGCGTTGTTCCCCGACGGAGTGCCGCTCAGCCACTGGCTGGTGTAGCCGGTGTTCCACTGGATCTGGAGGTCCTCAACCGGCGTTATCGTGAAGTTGCCGCGGAAGTTGTATTTCTCCAACTCGTCGTTGGCGAGCACGTAGCTGTCGTCCTGGTACTGCCCGGAGATGAAGTACTGGAGGTTCTGACCGCCTCCGCGCACCGAAAGCAGGTAGTTCTGGAACCAGACCGACCCCGGCCAGCTGCAGGCGCCCTGCGGACTCGCGTTCACGCCCTGCCAGCGGTCGTCGTCGGTCACGCAGTCGGGCGCATACTGACCCCCTTCGTAGCCGCCGCCCCACCAGGCGTCGCGCATGTAGTGCTCCATCTGGATGAAGTCGCCGCCCGGGGCCCCGAACGGCTGCATCCACCCGGTACCCTGCTGGATCTCGGCGGTCCAGACGGGCGCGCCGGCAGAGCCGCGCTTGGTGAACACCTGGATGACGCCGGCCGAAGCCTCCGTGCCGTACAGCGTGGTCGCCGCTGAGCCCTTGATGACCTCGATGCGCTCGATGTCGTTGGGGTTGATCATGTCGAGCGGGGTCACGGTGATGAGGGCGGGCCGGCCGAGTCCGGTGCCCGGGGTCTCCACGCGCGGGAAGGCGTCATCCATGATTCTGACGCCGTCCACATAGATGATCGGCTGGTTGGACATGGATACGCTGGAGTTGCCGCGCAGGCGGATCTGCTTCCCCTGTGCGGGCTCGCTGCTGCCGCCGATGACGTGCACGCCGGGCGCGGACGCCTGCAGCAGCTCGGACACGTTGACCTGGCGCTCGGGCACGTCGGCGAGGTTGATCTGCGCGATGGCGTTGCCGATCTCGCGCCGGCGAGCGGCGCCCGCCGCCCCGGTGACAACAATCTCATCGAGCCCGAGGGCCTCGGTGCTCATGGCGAAGTCCATCGTGACGGTCCCGTCGGCGGGGACGTCGACCGACTCGGTCAGGGTCTGAAAGCCGATGCGCTCGGACCGCAGCTCATACGAACCGGGGGGTACGTTGAGGATGAGGTAGCGTCCGTTCGACCGGGTCAGCGTCCCCAGCGTGGAACCGACCATGTACACCTGCACCTCGCCAAGCGGAGCGCCCGACTGCGCGTCGGTGACGACCCCCGTAACCCGGCCGTTCTGGGCGTGCGCGGGTGCGGACGCGAGGAGCAGGAGGCCTGCTACAACCGGGACGCCCAACCCTCCCTTGCCGAAACGGCGGAATGCGCGGGATCTGCGCGAGAACTGCGGGGACAATCGGGACATCATGGAGCCCTCCTTCGGCGACACACGTCACCGGCGTTGCGCCCGGTGCGCCGAGAAACAGACTCCTGCCAAATGCCCCTGGGACAAAAATCCCAGACCGCGCGTGGACGAACCGCCCGTCTCAACTGACGCTGGTGCTGGTGGATAGAGGGGGTCGAACTGTAATCTTCCAGAATTCGTTGCGAGAGTGGGTTACGCAAGGAGAGGCTGCCATGCGAGGGACCGTTGGGCTGACCATCTGCACTGCGACGATCGTGCTCGTTTCCTCCGCGTGTTATCGCTACGTGCCCATCGACACCGCCGCGGCGGCCCCCGGGGAGCCGGTCAGGGTCTACGTGACGCGGGCGGGCGCGGACGGCCTGCGGGAGGTCTACGAGGTGGACGCGGCGGTGCCGAGCCTGCGCGGGACGATCGTGGGGCGGGACGCTGGTGACCTGTTGCTGGCCGTGCAGGTGGCCCAACGTCAGGTGGGCTTCCAGGCCATCGGTCTCGAACAGAATGTGCGAATCCCCGAGAGCGAGATCCTGGCCACCGAACGACGGTCGCTGAACGCCCTGGCCACCTCCGCCTTCGTGGGCGTCGTGGCTGGCGGTGTGGCCGCGATTCTCACCCTTATTCTGGAGTCGGAGGGCGAACCCGCACAGCCGCCGCCGGAACCGGACCTGATGGTGCCACTGATCTCCTTGCCTGTAGGACGATAGGTCTGAGCGAAAGAATCTGCCAAAATGGCAGACCCATAGCTGCGGAAGAGTCAAAGTCTGCCAAAATGGCAGACGCGGAGGCTCGCGCAGCGGTAGGGAGGTGTGGTGTTGGACTCTCGCGCCTGAGTGCCCCGTTTACCGCCGCGAAGCGCTGCAGTCGGTGAGGTTCACGCAGGTCACTTCGTAGAGTTGCCGCTGGCCGGGGGGCAGGGCCAGCACGCTCGCGGCCGCGACCGCGTCCCGGATGTCCACCGGCTGCCCCGGCCGGAAGGTTATGGTGGCGCGCCAGCGCTGGGCCCCGCCGTCTCCGTAGGATTCGATCCTGGCGTCCGTAACCCACGGCACCTCTGAGAAGGCCCGGTTCAGGTCCCCCAGATCGGTGGCGCCCCGCGGTCCGGTCGCAAGCGGCAGCCACACCGTCTCCAGCGAGAACGGATGGTTCTCGCGCCAGCGGTTGAGGGCCGCGTTCACCTGTTCGTGGTCCCTCCCCGTGTTGAGAAGATGCTGGGCGTAGGACTGGAGCAGCAGGTCGTTGTGCTTGACGTCCGCGGCGAGCGCCTCCTCAAGATGGTCCCGAAACGTCTCCTCGTCCCCCTGCTGCAGCGCCTGAACCGCCTCCAGGAATTCCGTATCCGGGTCTCCGGGGTTGATCGCCGACACGACCTCCGTCATGTCGCCCCACTTCTCGTTCAGGAAGTCGACGGGCTCCTGGCCGCGCGATACCAGGTACTCCCGCGCACCCACGATCACGGCCATCGTGTAGATGCCGATCAGCATGCGGTAGCGCCGGTACCAGTCCGAAATCACGTCCGCGTGTCCTCCGTCACACCTTGTGGCCCCATCAGGTCGGTCCTCGAGCGCCGCAGGATTCCCCGCCGGCCGCTAGAGCCCCCGCTGGGTCTGCTTGTCGCGCACCTTCCAGATGAACGAGTCCAGATAGTAATGCATCAGCCCGTACGCGTAGACCATCATCTGCGAGAAGAGCGCGTATCCGCTGGAGTAGTCGAGGGCCGGAATCCCGAACTCGGGCAGAGCGGGATAGGGCGCGAAGTTCACCACCCCGAAGCCGAATTCGTCCAGGGGGCGGTTGATGACGAGCTGGAAGAGGACGGCGTAGGCCGCGCCGCCCACCAGGAACCAGCGCAGCCGGCCCGGCCCCGTGACCCTCGACCAGAAACCCGGCCTGGAACTCCTCTTGCTCGCCGTCCGGCGCATGTAGGAATACACCATGACGATGTACTGCACGCCGTGCATGAGCCGGTGCGCGACCGCGTAGAGCAGGATCGAGGTGGTCTGCCAGGCCACGAAGTACCAGAGGAAGTAGCTGGCCCCGATGAAGAGATACTTGATGGGGTTGATCGTCCCGCCCGCGGCCACGACCTGCCGGAGGTGCAGCGCGTAGACGATCAGGTACCCGATCAGCACGATCTGGCTGACCGTCAGCAACCCGTCCACGAACCCTGCCGACACCGGGACGTGCATCCGGTGCAGCTCGCGGATCCAGAGGAAGCGGAACATGGGTGCGCTCACGAACATGTAGCCGTAGAGCACGCAGTGGAGACCCAGGTCGAAGCGGCGCGTCGAAGGGAGTCCGGCGCCCGCCTTGAAGTCGTAGATGCGCGCGAGGCCGTGCTGCTGCATGAGGCTGTGCTGATGGTCCCAGGCGGTGACCAGCAGCAGCAGGGTGATGGGCGCGAACTGCAGCCCCAGGACGGTGAAGCCGACGATCACCACCGGTCCGGCGATGAGGCGGTTCCTGAAGCGATCCCAGATGTCGGGCATGCCGTAGGAGCGCACCCATCCGGCGTAGTGGTGGGGGATCGTGATCCAGAGGTTGATCGATGCCACCGCCACATAGGGAAGCCAGGCCTGGAAGCCCAGCGCCAGCGCGACGGCGAAGAAGGGCAGGCCGAGAAACCAGACGATGTCCGCTCGGCGATTCAGGATATAGCCCGTCTTGAACATGCCGCTGGAGATGCAGGTGATGCGTGCCGCGAGAGGCCTCTTGCCCTCGCGGCTCCACAGGTGGACGGTAGGTACGGCGGCGCTTGGCGGGCAAGATCCTGCGGATGTCGCGGGACGCACCCTGTCCCCTTACTGCCATCGCCATATTGCCATGCCCCGGCGGGAGAACCAGGGAGCATCTGCTGATGTGTGGTCGCTTCACCCGGAAAATGACGGCTCGGGAAGTCTACGACCTCTACGATGTGACGGAGCCTCCGCCCTCGTTGGCGCGCGAGCCCCGCTACAACGGCGCTCCGACGCAGGATTTCGCGGTGTGCCGTGCCGATGACGGCGGCAGCCGGCGCATCTCGGAGCTCCGCTGGGGCCTCGTTCCCTCGTGGTGGAGGGACGCCGGAATGGGGCCGCCGCTCATCAATGCGCGCGTGGAAACGGTTATCGAGAGGCGCGTATTCTCCGACGCCTTCCGCGAGCGGCGCTGTCTCGTCCCGGCAAACGGCTGGTTCGAGTGGCAGGGACCGGCGCGTGCGAAGCAGCCCTGCTATCTGGCCCTCGCCGACGGATCGCCCCTGTCCTTCGCCGGCATCTGGGAGCGCTGGGAGACGCAGCGGGAAGTGATCGAGTCCTTCGCGATCCTCACGACGCGGGCTGTGGCCTCGCTCGCCGACATCCACCACCGCCAGCCCGCCATCGTGGCGCCGGAGTGGTTCTCGGAGTGGCTCGACCCCTCCACGGAAGCGCATCGGCTTCTCGAGAAGGTGAGCAATCCCTGGCCCGGGCCCTACGAACGGCGGACCGTCAGCGCGCGCGTGAACAGTGTCCGGAACGACGACCCGGACATCCTGCGCCCGGTCGGAGAGCAGCTGCGGTTGATCTGACCGGGGGGCGGGCGGGCACGGCCCGCGGTTTTGCGCCATACTTCATTCGTCGCGTCATCGATGGGCTCAACGCGATCGATGAGTTGGCGAGCGCTCTCGAACGTCCAACCCCTGCTTCGGGAATCCTGACATGATCCTGGGACGCCGAACAT
Source organism: BD2-11 clade cluster bacterium bin43 (assembly GCA_002238605.1). Taxonomy (GTDB): domain Bacteria; phylum Gemmatimonadota; class Gemmatimonadetes; order Longimicrobiales; family Gaopeijiaceae; genus BD2-11. Next base: position 247,805 of record MPMR01000001.1, read on the forward strand.
TCCTTTCCCGGCTCGCCTGCGCCGGGGGGCTCGCCGTCGTGGCGCCCTCGCTGGCCGGGCTGGCCGCGCGCGGCAGCGGACGCCGGGGTGAAGGAGTTGACCCTCGTTCGTTCGTCATCGAACCCTACGGGCCGCTGGTGCGGTCCCCCGACTGCCCGGAACTCGAGATCGCAGAGAGCCTCCGCTGCGTGCGTCTGAGTTCGGGGGGCGTGCCGTCGACGGTGCGCGACGGGTTCCTGGTCCCCAATGCGTTCGACGGGATGGCGGCGTTCCCGATGGCGAACGGCAACGTGCGCCTTATCCGCAATCACGAGATGACCGACCCGCCCGACTCGGCGCGGCCGATCGGCTCCCCCCCCCCTTATGCGGCCGGGGGGGGGGGGGCCACCCCGCCCCCGGGGCGGGGTTCGGGCGGCCGGGAGCGGGGGCACCACTTCGCTCGAGGTGCGGATTTCGGGCGACGGAGACGGACTGAACCTCGAACTGGTGGACGAGTTCCCATCGCTGGCGGGGACGCGCGTGAACTGTGCCGGCGGGCCCACGCCGTGGGGCAGCTGGCTGTCCTGCGAAGAAGTCACGGATGGGCGGCGCGACGGGTTCGGCAAGCCGCATGGCTACGTCTTCGAGGTACCCGTGGATGCAACCGGCCCCGTGGATCCGGTGCCGCTCACGGCCATGGGGCGCTTCGTGCACGAAGCCGTGGCGGTCGATCCGGAGACGGGCATCGTGTACGAGACCGAGGACGCGTGGTACGTCCCGCTGGTCCCCAATCGACCCGGCGCGGGGCTCTATCGCTTCATCCCGCGCGAGCCGGGCGTGCTTGCCGCGGGGGGGCGGCTTCAGATGCTGGCGATCACCGGGGAGCCCGGCTACCTGACCGCACGTGAACAGACTCAGGGCACGGTGCTGCCCGCCCATTGGGTCGATATCGACGACCCCGACCCCGAAGACGCCGGGCGCGATCCGCTCGCGGTCTTCAAGCAGGGACTTGCGAAGGGTGGAGCCCGCTTCGCCCGTCTTGAGGGCGCCTTTTCCGGGGACGGCGGCATCTATGTGGTCTCCACCAACGGCGGCGACGCGACTGCCGGGCAGGTTTTTCACTACAGGCCGGTGTCCGCAGACCGGGGCGAGCTGACGCTCGTGTTCGAGTCGCCATCGCCGGAAGTGCTGGACAGCCCGGACAACATCGTGGTCAGCCCGCGCGGGGGGCTGGTCATGTGCGAGGACGGGAGCGGCGACCAGTACGTGCGCGCGCTCGACCGGGAGGGCAGGATCGTCAACCTGGCGCGCGCGCCGCTGGGCCCGGAGGGCGAAGGGGCCGGCGAGTTCGCGGGTTCGTGCTTCACCCCGGAGGGGCGCGTGCTCTTCTTCAACCAGCAGGGAGACCGACGGGCGGGGGGCACGGTCGCCAGCGCCACCTACGCCATGTGGGGTCCCTGGGGAGACGGGCCCGTATGAGCGGCAAGGCGACGCGCACACCCTCCCTGAGCGGCAAGCCGGCCGTTGTCCGCCTGCCCCCGGGTCCGGGCCGGATCGCCGCCGCGGCGCTTGGCGCGTTGACCCTGCTGGCCGCGTTGGCTGGAAAGCCCGCCGAGGGGCGGGCACAGTCCGCCCAACACGGCCCGCTCGTGCTCGAGATGCCCGCCAGCACCCGCGGGCTGGCGCTGGGCGGCGCCTTCTACATGGTGGGCAACGACAGCGACGCCCTGTTCCACAACCCGGCCCTGATCGGGGGCAACGGCGTGGTCGGCGCCGCGATGCAGCGTTTCGGGACAGCGAGCCTGCTGAGCACCGTGTCCGGCGCCGCCGATTGGTCTTCGGCCAGCGTGGCGGTGGGGGTCCGGATGCTCAGCTACGGGGCGGCGGACCGGGGTGCGGCCGTGCTGTCCCATGACGCGCAGTCGCTCTTCACCTCCGGGAGCACGGCAAGCTCGGAGGCGGCCATTTCGGTCGGTTATGCGCGGGACGTGGGGGGTGTGCGGGCCGGTATCACCGGCAAGCTGGTAGACCAGCGGCTCGGTGGCCATCACGACGCCACGGGAGCCGTCGACCTGGGAGTGACCGTCGGGGCCGGGCCCGCGCGGCTGGGCCTCGCCGTGCAGAACCTGGGACCGGGGCTCACACTGGGCGACATCGAGGTCCCGCTGCCCGTTCGCGTCACCGCTGGCGGTTCCACCCCGGCCATCCCGGTGGGACCGCTCGATCTGGGCTGGAGCGCCGCCGTCTCCCGCGAGGCGGATGGCGGGGTCCTTCCCGGGGCGGGAATGGAGGTCGCCTACTGGCCCGTTCGCGGACGGACCTTCACGGCCCGCGTCGGCGTGCGGCGCGCCCCTGAGGGCTTCGGTCACCCGGTCACCTTTGGTGGGGCGTTCAACGGCGACCGGCTCGCCATCGACTACGCTTGGCAGCGCTACGACGGCGGCGAGGCAGCGCACCGCTTCGGGTTGAGCTGGCGGTAGGCCGAAGGAGCGGGCAGGTCGGACGGGTGGAAGCGCGGGATTCTACAATGCTGTCCACCGCCTCCGTGGGACGGCGGCCCCGACCGCCTCCGCTTACGGAGGCTCCAGCAGGGCCTCAGGGCACCCGCACCGCCGTGTAGGCCGGGTCCATGCGCGCGAATCCCACGTCGTCCAGCACCACCTCGCCCGCGACCGCCCGGTCGAAGACCAGCCCCACTTCCCTGAGGTCGGCCAGGCGAAGCCCCGGAGCCGCCTCCACGAAGTCCGCCAGCGGAATCGAGTAGCTCTGCAGCAGCAGCTCGAAGAGATTGGCGAAGCGATCCTCCTCCAGGTCGCGCCGCCGCAGGACCCGCATCTCGAGAGGCTTGCGCACCGGCCCGTAGCGGCTGAGCGGCAGGGAGGCGACGGTCCCGCTCCCATCTCGCGCGACGATGCTCGCGTCGATCGGTTCGTCCTCCGTCTCCTCGTCCTCGTCGGCTGTTTCGCGGCCTTCCTCCCTGTCACCGGAGTCGCCCGCATCGTCGGCTGCCTCGTCCCCCGCGCTGCGCGGCCCCGGCTCGCCCCGGGTGACCGCCAGCGACAACTCGAGCGAGGCGTCGGGCCCGAGCTCCCACTCGGAGGCGAGCGTCCCGGGCAGCTCGATGATGTAGGCCGCGGGCGGCCCCAGCGTGTCCGCCCCCGCGATGCGGTTGTTCCAGCCCAGCCACACGGCCTGGTTGTCCTGGGATGCCGAGGTTTCCGGCCGGTTGCTCGACCGCAACCCGATGCGGGCCTCGCGCCAGGTCGACAGGCTGTCGCCGCGCATGCGAACCCCGGGATGGGTTCCCGAGGTTACGTCGATGTCTTCCTCGAAATCGGCCAGCGTGCGGAAGCTCTCGGTCTGGAAGCGGGTCACGTACATGGTCTTGGGCAGCCACCCGCCGATCACCCGGTGATCCCGGAACATCGGCAGATAACGGCTGTCGTCCCGCAGCGAGGTCTCCAGGAAGGCCGAGATGTAGATCTCCGCGAAGCGCCGCTGGTCCTCACCGGGCATGAGCGCGCGCAGGTCCAGGATGCGCCCGCTGCGGGGGCCGTTGTCATGTGCCCCCCACACCGTGTTCCACTGTCCGTGGTTGGCGCGGTAGACCCAGATCGCGGTCTTGAGGCGCGGCCGGCCGTCGGTGAACTTCACGCGCTTGTACAGGCGCAGGCCGTGAAAGCTGGTCACGTCGCCGTCGTGCGATCCGTGGAAGACCATGTAGTTGACGTTTTCCACCGGCACGAAACGGCTGGTGGGCAGGTATTGCCCGTCCACCGGTGCGATGGCGATGATCGCGCGGATGTCGTAGTCGAAGTCGAACTCGAGGGACGCGTCGTCGGGATAGCGGTCCAGGCGGTTGAAGGCCGCGGCGTGGCCCACCGCCTCGCCGCCCCGCGAATGCCCGATGAGGGCGATGCGCTCCATGTCGACGCGCCCGTGGAAGAGGTTGTCCTCGTCTTCGTTGAATCCCTTCCAGACTCCGACGTGCTGCAGCAGGAACCAGCCCCGGGCGTCGTTCTCGCCCCGGATGCCGCCGTTGATGAAGTTCATGTCCACCGACGCCAGGATGTATCCGCGGCTTGCCAGCAGCTCTCCCAGGTAGTCGTAGCCGGGGTCCGAGAAGTCCCGCATGTTGTGGTTGCCGTGCACCACCAGCACCAGCGGGAAGGGCCCGTCGCCGACCGGATACCAGACGCGCGCGTTGAGCGGGAAGCGATCCGGCTCGAAGCCCCAGTAGCTGTTGCGGCTCTCCGCGGACGAACCGAGGTCGACCAGCTTCGAGGCATCCACCGGCTCGGTCAGGTAGGTGACCGAGTCCCGGTACTCGGCCCGGTTCCTGTCGGTGCCGTTGCCGTAGTAGAGGGTGCGCACCTCATGAGGGCCGCGCCGACCGGGATCGGGCGCCTCCAGAAGCTGGCGCGAAAGAACCTCGTCCGCGTCGCTGGGGGCGAGCTCCAGCGGCCCGCGGCAGCTCGCGGTGAGAAAAAGTGCCAGGATCCCGACCCATCTCGGGGACGTGCGAACGTAGCCGGATGGTTGCAAGACCCCCCTCCTGCACGCAGAATGCGCTAACGGTAGCGCGATGCTCAACGGTAGCCCGGACGAAGGCCGGGAGCAGCATTCTAGGTGTCCCCGGCCACCTCGATCAAGCGGCCCGCCGAAGCGGAGCGCATTCAGGAACCTTTCGCCGGATGAAGCGATAGGAGCCTTCCGCGCTTGCGCCGCCGAAAGTGTATCGGCAGCTCTCAAACCTGGGGTGTCACGTGAGTCGGGAGCGACGCTTGCAGCAGATGGGGGGTGGGTGGAGACGGGGGATCGGCGGCGGCGCGCTCGCCGTGGCGGGCATTTCGGCTGCCGCGTTCCTCGCCGGCGGACCTTCCGTGCGATCCGCCGGAGGCGAGATCCCGATCCCGGCCGGCCATCCGTCCGACGCGACCGCCGGAGAGGCCGAGGTCACCGGGGCCGCACAGCAGGCACGCCCCCTGCCCATGCACGAGTTCTACTTCACCCGCGTGGCGTACAGCGGAGGGGGCTTCCGGCGCTGGCGACAGTCCTGGGCGACAGATTATCCCAAGTCGGACCGCCAGTTCCTGATCGTCGCGGAGCGCCTCACCGGGCTGGACATGTTCATGGAGGAACATCCCCGGGTCCTGACCGACGAGCACCTCAACCGCTTCCCCTTCCTCTACGCCCTGGAGGTCGGCGGCATGTCGATGACTCCGGAGGAAGCCACCGCGCTGAGGGAATTCCTCCTGCGGGGCGGCTTCCTGGTGGTGGACGACTTCTGGGGCACGCGCGAGTGGGAGATCTTCGAGTACGAGATGCAGAAGGTCCTCCCCGAATACCCGATCGTCGACGTTCCGCTCGAGCACGAGATCTTCCACACCTTCTACGACATCGACGAGATCGTCCAGGTACCGAACGTCAACAACGGCAGGAGGGGGGGAGCCACCTGGGAGCGGGACGGCTATGAGCCCTTCGTGAAGGGCATCTTCGACGAAGAGGGGCGGCTGATGGTGATCATCAACTGGAACACCGATCTGGGCGATGCCTGGGAGTGGGCGGAAGACCCCTACTATCCGCTCAGGTATTCCACCTACGCCATCCAGATGGGCGTCAACTTCATCGTCTACGCCATGAGCCACTGACCGGGCCCCGGACGTGCTTACCAGCCTCTTCGAGTTCCTCTTCAAGTATCGCCCGGTCGTCTTCCAGGAGGGCGACTTCTCGCTGGGCGTGGCGGGCGCGGTCGCGACCGGAGCCGTCGTGGCGAGCCTGGTCGCCGTCCTTGCGCTCCTGACCTACCTGGGTGTGCGCGGCAAGACCCGGCCGCTGGACCGGCTGGTCCTGGGCGGGCTCCGGTTCGCGGGGCTGGCGGTGCTCGTCTTCTGCCTCCTGCGCCCGGCCCTGGTGGTCTCGACGGTGGTGCCGCAGCAGAACTTCGTGGGCGTGCTCCTGGACGACTCCCGCAGCATGGAGATCCAGGACTACGACGACCGCTCCCGCGGCGCCTTCCTTCAGGAGACCTTCGGTACGCCGGATTCCCCGGTTCTTTCCGCCTTGTCCGACCGCTTCGCGGTGCGCTACTTCCGCTTCTCCTCGCGCACGGAACGCATCGAGGACTTCTCCGAGATGAGCTTCATGGGGAGCCGAACGCGCCTCGGCCCGGCGCTCGAGCGGGCGCGCTCCGAACTGGCCTCGGTGCCGCTCTCGGGCCTGGTCCTGGTCACGGACGGAGCCGACAACTCGGGCGAGGAACTGACCGAGGCCCTGATGCCGCTGCAGGCGCAGGGGATTCCGGTGTACACGGTGGGCGTGGGCGAAGAGAACTTCCAGCGGGACATCCAGGTCAGCCGCGCCGACCCGCCGAGGACGGTGCTCGCGGGATCCTCGCTGGTGGTCGACGTGGTCGTCACGCATACGGGCTACGAGGGCGAGACCGTCTCCCTGTTCGTCGAGGACGAGGGACAGATCGTCAGCACCGAGGAAGTCGAGCTGCCGGACGACGGGCAGCCGGTCACGGTTCCGGTTCGGTTCACAGCATCCACGCCGGGCGCACGCGCGTACACCTTCCGCGTTCCCGTGGCGGTGGACGAGCAGGTCACGCAGAACAACAGCCAGACCGCGCTGGTGAGCGTCGAGGACCGGAGCGAGAAGATCCTCTACTTCGAGGGGGAACCGCGCTACGAAGTGGGGTTCCTGGGGCGGGCCGTGGCGGACGACGACAACCTGCAGCTGGTCGTGCTGCAGCGCACCGCCGAGAACAAGTTCCTGCGCCTGAACGTCGACGACGGGGAAGAGCTGCAGGGGGGGTTCCCGGATACCCGGGCGGAGCTGTACGCCTACCGCAGCCTGGTCCTGGGGACGGTGGAGGCAAGCTTCTTCACCGGCGATCAGCTGCAGATGATCGCCGACTTCGTGGACAAGCGCGGCGGCAGCCTGCTCGCACTCGGCGGGCGAAACTCCTTCGCCCGCGGCGGTTACGCGGGCACACCGGTGGCGGACGTGCTGCCGGTGGTGTTCTCCGACGCGGACGCGCGTCCCGACGGCTATTTCGCCCGCATCCGCGTCGAGCCCACCCAGGCCGGGCTCGGCGTTCCCGCGCTTCAGCTGGCCGGCACCGAGGAGGAATCCGGTGCCCGCTGGTCGGAGTTGCCCCTCCTCCTGACCTACAATCCGCTGCACCGGGTGAAGCCGGGAGCCACGACGCTGCTCCAGGGAATCGCGGAGGATCTGCCGGAGGAGCATGTCGCGCTCGCCTTCCAGCGCTACGGCGCGGGCAAGAGCCTGAGCTTGGCCGTGCAGGACACCTGGATCTGGCAGATGCAGCTCCCGCTCGAGGACGACACCCACGAGACCTTCTGGCGGCAGATGCTGCGCTGGCTGGTGGACGGAGTGCCCGACCAGGTGACGGCGCAGGTGCCCCGGGACCGGGCGGAGCCGGGCGAGAGCGTGGTCCTCACGGCGACCGTGAACGACTCCAGCTATCTCGGAATGAGCAACAGCGTCGTGGAGGCGACGGTGACCACCCCGCTGGGCGAGGAGGTGGAGCTGGGGATGGACTGGGCCGTGGACAGCAACGCCGGGGAGTACGAGACCGACTTCACCCCTTCGGAGGAGGGACTGCACACGCTGACCGTGCGCGCCTACGCCGGAGACGACCTGATCGGCGTGGACGAGGCGTACTTTCAGGTGGCGCCCCAGCGGAGCGAATACTTCGACGCGGGGGCGCGCACGCCGCTGCTCGAGCGCATCGCCGACGAGACCGGCGGAATCTCCTACACGCCGGAAACGGTCGGCGCGCTCCCCGAGGACATTCGCGTGACCGGCGCAGGCGTCACCCTGGTGGAAGAGATGGACCTGTGGGACATGCCGATCCTGCTGCTCCTTCTGCTCGTGCTGATCCTGGGCGAGTGGGGCTATCGCCGATTGCGGGGGCTGGTGTGAAGGACGTGCGCCGGCGGGCGGGACGGGCGTGGGTCGCCGCCGCCATGGGGCTGCTGGCGGCGAGTTCGGCCGTGGAGACGAGCGCCCAGCAGACGCATCTCGTGGTCGTCGGCGGGGCGAGCGGCACGGCGGAGTTCCGTGAGCGATTCCACGAGTGGGGGCTCACGGTGGTGCGGGCGGCGGTCGACAGGCACGGCCTCGATCCCGCGGACGTGGTCTGGCTGGCCGAGCGGCCCGAGATGGATCCGCTGATCGACGGGCCGTCCCGGCGAGAGAACATCGAGGCCGTTCTCGGGGAGTTGAGCGAGCGGGCAGGCCCGGACGACGCCGTCATGATCGTGCTGATCGGACACGGCACCTCCAGCGGGAACGAGTCGCGCTTCAACGTGCCCGGGAGGGACTTGAGCGCCACCGACTTCGCCTTCCTGGTGGAGCGGTTCGGGACCCGCACCGTGGTGTTCGTCAACACGGCCAGCGCGTCGGGCGCCTTCATAGCGGAGATATCCGGTCCGAACCGGACGGTGATCACGGCGACCCGCTCTCCCCGGGAAGGCAACGCCACCCGCTTCGGCGGGTTCTTCGCCGATGCCTTCGCGGGCGAGGTGGCCGATACCGACAAGGACGAGCGGGTGTCGGTGCTGGAGGCCTTCGCCTACGCCCGCAGGGAGGTCGAGCGCAGCTTCGAGGAAGAGGGCCTGCTCGCCACCGAGCACGCCTTGCTCGACGACAACGGGGACGGTGAAGGCAGCGACTTCGAGGGAGAAGACGATCTGGACGGCGCGCTGGCGCGCACCGTCTTCCTCTCCCGGGGAGGAGGGCGGGTGACGGACGCGGAGATCGCGGCTGATCCGGAGCTTGCGGCGCTCTACCGGCAGCGTCAGGAGCTCGAGGAGCAGATCGCCGCGCTCACCGCGCTGAAGGACACCATGGATGCGGAGCAGTACGAGGCGGAGCTGGAGGGACTGCTGGTGGAGTTGACGCTGACCACGCGGGCGATCCGGGAGAGGGAAGGGGGAGGCGGACCGTGAGGGCTGACTTCCGCCCGCGGGCGTCGGCGCGCGCTGCGTTCCTGCTTGCGCTCGCGATCGCTCCTTACGTGGCGGCGCCGCTGGCCGCGCAGGACGAGGCGAGCGCGCTTGCGGCGCTGGCGAGCGGAGAGTACGACGACGCCATCGGCCAGTTGCGGCGTCTCGCACGTGGCCGCGACGCCAACGTGGCAGTGCATCGCGCGCTCGCCCGCAGCCTCGCCGAGGTGGGACGCTACGAGGAAGCGGAGGAAGCTGCCCGCGACGGCCGCGAACGTCACGGAGCCGCGCTCGAAAACGCGCTCGGCGAAGTGCTGGTGGCCAGGGGGCGCTACCGGGAGGCGGAGGCGAGCTTCCGCGCGGCGATGGCGGGGAACGCCGACGACGAGGTCACCGCCCGCGTAAACCTTGCGGAGTTGCAACTGCGTACCGGGCAGCGCGACGAAGCCATGCGCGCCTTCGACGGCTTCATCGACTTCTACAACCGGACCACCTCGCTGTCGTCGGCCGAGCTCACCGCGGTGGGCATCGCCGTGCGCCACCTGGGGGTGGAGGAATCGCCACTGCTGCAGGACGCTCTGCGGGCCTTCGACGAGGCCGTGGCCGCGGACCCGTCCAACCCGGAACCGCACCTGCGCACGGGACAACTCTTCCTCGACGCCTACCGGAGCCCCGACGCGCGCGAATCGTACCAGCAGGTTCTCGCCCGCAATCCCCGGCATCCGCTGGCGATCCTGGGGATGGCGCTGGCGCTCGAATTCGACGGCTCGCCCGAGGCCATGGGCACGGCGCGCGGCGCCCTCGAGATCAACCCCAACCTGGTGCCGGCGCGGACTCTGCTGGCGCGTCTGCATCTGCGTCTGGAGGACTACGCGGCGGCCGAGGAGGAAGCGCGTGCCGCGCTGGAGGTCAACCCGTCGTCGCTGGAGGCGCTCTCGGTGCTGGCGGCGACCTGGTTCCTGCGCGACCGCAACGCCGACTTCGCGGCCGTTCGGGAGCAGGTGCGCGAGCTGAACCCGCACTATCCGGGTCTCCTGAATACCGTGGCCGACATGGCGGTGCAGACGCGCCGCTACGCGGACGCGGTCGCGCTCGCGGCCGAAGCGGTGGACGTCGATCCCTACTCCTGGAAGGCACGCGGCATCCTCGGCATCAACCAGCTGCGGGTGGGCGCGATCGAAGAGGGCCAGGCCGAACTCGAGCGGGCCTTCGCGGGCGATCCCTTCAATCCGTGGTACAAGAACACCCTCGACCTGCTGGACACCTTCGAGCGCTACCGCATCACCGAGACCGAGCACTTCCTCATCGCCATCGACGGGCGGGAAGCGGAGCTGCTGGCCCCGAAGGTGGCCGCGCTGGCCGAGGAAGCCTACCGGGCCCTGGCCGAACGCTACCAGTACGAACCGCCCACGCCGATCCGGCTCGAGCTCTTCCCCAGCCACGCGGACTTCTCGGTGCGGACCGTCGGGCTCGCCGGCCTCGGGGCGCTCGGGGTGAGCTTCGGCTCGGTGGTGGCGATGGACTCCCCCTCCGCGCGCGACCGCGGCGAGTTCAACTGGGCGTCGACCCTTTGGCACGAGATCGCCCACGTTTTCCACCTGGCCCTCTCCAACCACCGGGTGCCGCGCTGGCTCGCCGAGGGGTTCGCGGTCTACGAGCAGCGCCGCGGGGCGCCCTCCTGGGGACACAACCTGAACCCGGGCTTCCTGATCGCCTACAACCAGGGCCGGGTCCTGCCGGTCAGCCAACTCAACAACGGCTTCGTGCGCCCGAGCTATGGGGACCAGGTGGTGCACTCCTACTACCAGGCGTCCCTGGTCTGCGAGCTGATTGCGCGCGACCACGGGCCCGAGGCGCTGGTGGCGATGCTCCGCGAGTACGCGGCGGGCGCCACCACGGAGGAGGTGTTCGAACGGGTGCTGGGCACGGAGATCGAGCGCTTCGACCGGATCTTCACGGACTATTTCGAGGATCGCTTCGCCGGGTCACTGGCGTCGGTCGAGCCCCTGCCCGCGCTGGCCGAACGGGGCTCCCGCGCTCCCGACGAGGTGGCGCGGCTGGCGGCGGCCCATCCCGACAACTTCATGGCACAGATGGCGATGGGCGCGCAGCTCTTCGATGAAGAGAGGCTGGACGAGGCCGAGGAATACCTGGCGCGCGCCCGAGACCTGTTCCCGGAGTACGCCGGGCCGGGCAGCCCGGGCTGGCTGCTCGCGCGCATCTACGCCCAGCGGGGCGACAGCGCGCGCGCGCTTCGCGAGATCGAGATCCTGACCCGGATCGACGAGTCCTTCCTGGAGGCGAACCTGGAGGAGGCGCAGCTCAGGGAAGCGGCCGGGGACGGCGACGGAGCCATCGAAGCTCTGCAACGGGCCGTGCACATCTACCCCTTCGACGAGGAAACCCACGGCCGGCTGGCCGAACTGGCCGCCGAGCGCGCCCTCCATCCCCTGGCCGTGCGTGCGCGAGAGGCTCTGGTGGCGCTCGATCCCGTGGACATGGCCGGGGCGCTCTACCAGCTCGCACTGGCGCACCACCGCGCCGGCGACACCGCCAGCGCCCGCCGGACGGTGCTGCGCGCGCTGGAGCGGGCGCCCAATTTCGAGGCCGCCCAGGACCTGCTGATGACCCTGCGCGGCAGCCCGGAGCCACAACCATGGTGACGCGGTGGTGGGGCGGGACGGCCGCCGCAGGCGGCGCCGTCGCCGTCTGCGTGTTCGCCGCCATGGGGCTCGGCGCGCCCGGCTCGACCGCGACGCGCGCAGCGGCGGCGCCCGCCCAGGAAGGCAACATCCCCTACGACGGCCGCTTCACCTTCGTGCGCATCCGCACCGACGTGTCGGGCGGACTTGGCAGTTCCATCGACTTCTCCGGGCGGGGCCGCCGGGGCCGGGGCCAGCCGCCCTGGGCGCACGACTATCCTCGCGCTGAGCGCAACTTCGCCAAGATCCTGACCGCGACCACCCTCGTAAACACCTACGAGGGCGGCAGCAACATCCTCACGTTCGACGATCCGGAACTCCACAACTACCCGCTGGCGTACGTCTCCGAGCCCGGCTTCTGGTGGATGGACGAGGCCGAGGAAGAAGGGCTCAGGAGCTACCTGCTCAAGGGCGGCTTCGTGATCTTCGACGACTTCGGCGGCATGCGCGATTGGTCCAACTTCGAAGCCCAGATGCTCAGGGTCCTCCCCGAGGGGATATTCTACGACCTGTCCGACCTCAACCCCCTGCCGTCCGTCTTCGACTCCTTCTTCGAAATCTCCGAGCCCGAAGCTCTTGCGCCTCCTTACAGAGGCGGCTGGCCGCAGTACCTGGGCATCTTCGAAGACAACGATCCCGCAAAGCGGCTGATGCTAATCGCCAACTACAACAACGACCTTGGGGACTACTGGGAGTTCTCCGACGCCGGATGGCTCCCGATCGACCTGACCAACGAAGCGTACAAGTTCGGTGTCAACTACGTCATCTACGCGATGACGCACTGACCTCCCACCCTCCCCATTCCTCCCCCGTCAAGGGGCTCCGGAGAAACCAGAGTGGCATTCATCGACAAGCCCGCAGCGGGCGCCGCCGCGCCCCCCGCCCTCGAAGAGGCCGACGACGTGGCGCTGGCCGCGCGCATGACCGCCGGCCGCGATCAGATCCTCAGCGAACTGCGCAAGGTCATCATCGGCCAGGACGAAGTCATCGAGCAGGTCCTGATCACCCTGTTCGTGGGCGGCAACAGCCTGATCGTGGGGGTGCCCGGGCTCGCGAAAACGCTGCTCGTGCACACCATGGCCCAGGTGCTGGACCTGAACTTCGCGCGCATCCAGTTCACCCCCGACCTGATGCCCTCGGACATCACCGGCACCGACATCATCCAGGAGGACCCCAAGACCGGGAAGCGCACCATGGTGTTCGCCCCGGGCCCGGTGTTCACCAACATCCTGCTTGCGGACGAGATCAACCGGACTCCTCCCAAGACCCAGTCGGCACTCCTGGAAGCGATGCAGGAGCACCGCGTGACCATCCAGGGGCGCACCTACGACCTGGACCCGCCCTTCTTCGTATTCGCCACCCAGAACCCCATCGAGCTGGAGGGGACCTACCCGCTCCCGGAGGCCCAGCTCGACCGCTTCATGTTCCACATCATCATGGAGCACCTGCCCGAGGACGATGAACTGGAGGTCGTGCGCGAGACGACGTCGCTGCAGGACATCGAGTTCTCGCACGCCGTCACCGGCGATGACCTGATCCGCTTCCAGAAGCTGGTGCGCAAGGTCCCCGTGTCGGACGCCGTGATGCGCTACGCCGTGCAACTGGGGCGCACCAGCCGCCCGAGCCCGAACGGCACCAGCCCGAAAGTCATCAGCAAGTGGGTCTCCTTCGGGGCAAGCGTGCGGGGCGCCCAGAACCTCATTCTGGCCGGCAAGGCGCGGGCGCTCACCCGGGGACGCTACCATGTCAGCTTCGACGACATCCGCGCCCTCGCGAAGCCGGTGCTCAGGCACCGCGTGCTCACCAACTTCCACGCGGAGTCGGAAGGAATCACCACCGACGAGATCATCGAGGACCTGATCACCCAGGTCCCGACGCCTTCCTCCGGGATGTAGCATGGCGCGCACCGCCGTCCGTCCATCCGGTCCGGGCACCGGGTTCATCGACCCCAGGGTCCTGGGACGCATCCACAACCTCGAGTTGCTGGCGCGCACCGTGGTGGACGGCTTCATCAGCGGACTGCACCGGGCGCCCTTCCTCGGGCTCTCGGTCGACTTCGCCGAGCACCGGCAGTACATGCCGGGAGACGACATACGCAGGATCGACTGGCGCCTGTTCGCGCGCAGCGACCGCTTCTACCTGAAGCACTACGAGGCGGACTCGAACGCCAACTTCATGGTCGTCCTCGACATCTCCCGCTCCATGACCTTCCAGCAGGACGGCATCTCCAAGCTGGACTACGGGCGCTACCTCGCGGCCTGCCTGTCGTACTTCTCGCGGCAGCAGAGGGACCGGGTGGGACTGCTCACCATCGCCGGGGAGATCGTGGACTACATTCCGCCGGCGGCCGGGCACCTCGACCTCGTGCTGCACGCCATCGACCGCATCGAAGCCGGCGGCGCCGGCACCCTGGCCCAGCCGCTCTTCGAGCTCACCGGCCGCATCGGGCGGCGGGGCATCATGGTGGTGATCTCGGATTTCTACGAGGAGCCCGACGCGGTGGTCGACGCCGTCAAGGACCTGCGCTACGCCGGCCACGACGTCATCGTCTTCCATCTTCTCGATCCCGCCGAACTCGACTTTCCCTTCGAGAAGCCGGCCAGCTTCCAGGACCTCGAGTCCGAGGCGCGCCTTCCCGTGGTGCCGGGGCGGCTCCGTGAGGGGTATCGCGAGCTCATCCGCGAACACACCGAGACCCTGTCGCGGCGCTTCGTCGAGCACCGCATCGATTACGCGCTCTTCAACACGGGGACACCCCTCGACTACGCCCTCTTCAGCTACCTGTCCGCACGCCAGAGGTTGACCCGCGTCCGATGAGTGCCCTCGCCTTCCTCGCGCCCCTGTTCCTCCTGGGCCTCGGCTTCCTGGTGTGGCCGGTGCTCGTGCACCTGGTCCAGAAGGACCGCAAGGAGGTGGTCGAGTTCCCCTCGCTGATGTTCCTGCAGCGGGTTCCCTACAAGTCGTCCCGGCGGCAGAAGATTCGTCACTGGCTGTTGCTGCTGATGCGCCTCGCGGCGCTCACGGCGCTCATCGCCGCATTCGCGCGCCCGTTCCTGGACCGCGAGGACATCGCCCTCACCGGAGCGCAGGTGGCGCGCGAGGTGGTCATCCTCGTGGACCGTTCGTACAGCATGGACTACGGCGACCGCTGGGCGGACGCCCTGGCGGGCGCGCGCGCGGCGGTGCGCCAGCTGGGCCCGGAGGACCGCGCCTCGCTGGTGTTCTTCTCGGCCGGCGCCACCCTTGCCGTTCGCTCGACCACCGACCGCACGGTGCTCTTCGCCGCGCTGGACACGGCCGCGCCCGGCACCGCCGGCACACGCTTCGGTCCGGCGCTCGACCTCGCGCGCACCGTGCTGGAGCAGTCGAACCTACCGGGACGGCACGCGGTGGTGATCTCCGACTTCCAGCGCGCGGGATGGGACGGCGACGAGGGCGCGCGCCTGCCGCCGGGCACCACGGTGGACCCGGTTGTGGTCAGCGGACCGTACGAGGGCGATCTCGCCGTCGGGCAGCTCCTCTTCCAGCGGAACTTCCGCGACGGACTGGAGCGGGTCGAAACCACGGCCCGGCTCGTCAACTCCGGCGACCGGGAGGTCGAAGACGTGGAGGTGACGCTGGAGCTGGACGGCAGACCGGTCGGGTCGGCGGCGGCGACGCTGGGGCCCAACGGCACCGCGCTGGTGACGCTGCCGCCCTTCACGCTCAGCGAGCCGTTCATGCGCGGCTCGGTGCGCGTCCCGGGCGATGCCTTGTCCGCCAACGACGTCGCCCACTTCGTGCTGTCGCCGGGCGAGGGGTTCTCGGTGCTGGTCGTCGAGGACGGATCCGACCCCAGGGACCCCAGCCTGTATCTCACCCAGGCGCTGGACATCGGCACCGATCCCGCCTTCGACGTCGAGGTCACCACGGTGGGCGCGATGACCGCGGGCGACCTGGCCGGCCGGTCGGTGGTGATCCTCAACGGGGCGCGGCCGCCGCGGGGCGGGGTGGGGACGCGCCTGCGTGAATTCGTGGAGGACGGCGGCGGCCTGGTGGTCATCCTGGGCGAACGCAGCAGCTGGCCCGCCGACGGGCCCGACCTCCTCCCCGGCCCGCTGGGACCGGTGATGGAGCCGGAGTGGCGCGAGGGCCGCGGCGGAACGCTCGGCCGCATCGACTACACCCACCCCGTCTTCGCCCTCTTCGCCGCCCCCCGCAGCGGCGACCTCACCGACGCCACCTTCTTCCGCTACCGCAACGTGCAACTGGCGGGGGCGGAGGGCGTACTGGCCCGCTTCGACAACGGCGCGGTGGCGCTGGCGGAACGGCAGGTGGGCGCGGGACGGGTGCTGCTCTGGACGTCGATGCTCGACAACTACTGGAACGACATGGTCTTGCAGCCCATCTTCCTGCCTCTCGCCCACCAGTTGGTCAAGCACGCGGGCAGTTTCCGTCCCCCCACGCCCTCCTACACCGTCGACGACGTGCTGAACCTGTCGCAGCAGGGCGAAGGACGGGAAGCCGATCGGCTCCTCGCCGGGCTGGCGCAGGGCGACAGGGACGGACTGGTCGCGCTTTCGCCCTCCAATCGTTCCATTGACGTAGGCGGAGGCGCCCGGCCCGGCTTTCTGCCGCTCGCGGAACAGGGCTTCTACGAGCTGCGCGGAGCGGGCGGGGGCGGAGGACCGGGCACCCCCGCGGTTGCCGTGAACGTCAACCTGGGGGAAGCGGATCTGGAGCCGATGGATCCCGAGGAGTTCGTCGGGTCCATCACCAGTCCGGACATCGGCGAGGCAGGCGATGCCGGCGCCGAAATCGGGCCGGAGGACAGGGAACGGCGCCAGGGAATCTGGTGGTATCTCCTGGTGGCGGCGTTTCTGCTTCTGGCACTGGAGACGATTGTCTCCAATTATCTGTCACGAAAGGCTGCCAGCCAGCCATAGAGAGGATCGGCGGCGCGCAGTTGACGTACTGGACAAGGGGGAGCTGAGGTGCCTACACGACTCAACCAGCGCGCCAGACTCGAGTTGCTCGATGCCATCCGTCATGTGCGAAACCGCTGGCGCATGCGAATCGCGCTGCGCGGACTGGCGGCGCTGCTCGGCATCGGCCTGGTGGCCTTCCTGGTATCCTCCTGGGGGATGGAGGGCAGCCGCTTCAGCCCGGCGGTCGTCAACGGCTTCCGGATCTTCACCTGGCTCTCGCTGCTCGGGGTGGGCTTCTGGTTCCTCCTGCGCCCGCTCTGGCGACGGCCTTCCGACGCTCAGGTCGCGCTCTACCTCGAGGAGCACGAGCCATCCCTGAAGGCCTCGGTCCTGAGCGCGATCGACGCGGGAGCCGACCCCGAGGCCACGGGTACGGCGCACTCCCCTGCGCTCGTGCAGCGGCTCATGGAGTCGGCGGTCCGGAAGGCGCGCGCCGTGGATGGCGGATACCGCATCGAGCGGGCGGCGCTGCTGCGCTGGACCGCCGCGGTCGCGGGGATCGCGATCGCCATCCTCATCATCTTCCTGACCGGGCCGGCCTTCCTGCGCCACGGCGCCTCGGTGCTGCTCTCGCCGACGGCGGACGCGGCGGAGGTCAACCCCTACTCGATCGAGGTGACCCCGGGCGACGCCACCATCACGCGCGGGTCGGACCTGCGCATTGCGGCGCGCAACCTTGGATTCGACGCCGCCGATGCGGAACTCTTCCTGCGCACCGGCTCCGACGGTGAATTCCGGCCCCTGTCCATGCTCCTGGCAGGCGACACCGGAGAGGAGGATGCCGGCGAGTTCGAGGTCGTGCTCTTCGGCGTGGAAGAGGTCACCGAGTACTTCGTGCGCTCCTCCGGCATGCAGTCGGACCTCTACCGCATCGACGTGGAGATCCTGCCCTACGTGGACCGGCTCGAGCTGGTGTACGATTTCCCGGCCTACACCGGGCTGCCGGACCGCACCATCGACGACGGCGGCGACATCGCGGTGCTGAGCGGAACCCGCGTCCACCTGCGCGTCTTCCCCACGATTCCCGCCCCGCGCGCCAACCTGTGGCGCGACGACGCGCTGGCGAGCGAACTGACGTCCGCCGAGGACGGCTCCTTCACCGGATCCTTCGTGGTGGAGCAGAACGGCTTCTATCACCTTGAGATGGAGAGCGCTCGCGCCGGGCTGGTGCCCGCCTCGCCCCAGTACACCATCGACGTGCTGCACGACCAGCCTCCCTCGCTGTCCTTCAGCCGTCCCGGTCGCGACACGCGCGCCACCGCGCTCGAGGAGGTCTTCGTCGAGGCCCGCGCCAACGACGACTACGGCATCCGGCAACTCGATCTGGTCTTCTCGGTCAACGGCGGCGAGGAGCAGACCGTCGAGCTGTTCGGCTCCGGGGCCGCGCCGCTGAGCGAGGTGAGCGCGGGCTACACGTTCTTCCTGGAGGAGTACGAACTCGTCCCGGGCGACATCATCTCCTACTACGCCAAGACGCGTGACAACGCGGGTACAGGCAGCCAGGAAGCCATCAGCGACATCTACTTCCTCCAGATCCGCCGCTTCGACACGGAGTTCCGCCAGGCGGAGCAGCAGCCCGGGGGCGGCGGGGGCGGCGGCGGCGGCCAGATGGGCAACGAACAGGAGCTTTCGGAACAGCAGAGGGAGGTCATCTCGGCGACGTTCAACCTGAACCGGGACCGCGACCGCTATTCACCGGAGGGGTTCAGCGAGGGCATGGTCGTGGTGCGGCTCTCGCAGGAGAGACTTCGCGACCAGGTCGCGACCCTGGTGACGCGCCTCAACAACCGGGGCGTGGTGCGCGATCCCGAGTTCGAGCAGATCGCCGAGTTGCTGCCGCAGGCGATGGAGGAGATGGAGGCCGCCATGGAGCGGCTCGACGCCGCCGACCCGGAGGGCGCGCTTTCCGAGGAGCAGCAGGCGCTCCAGTACCTGCTGCGCGCGGAAGCGCTCTACGACGAGGTGCAGGTGAGCCAGCAGCAGGGCGGGGGCGGCGGCGGGGGGGGCGGCGGGCCCAGCGCGGACGACCTCGCGGATCTCTTCGAACTGGAGCTCGACAAGCTCAAGAACCAGTACGAGAGCGTACAGCGCGGCGAGCGCCAGCAGGCCGACGAGCAGATCGACGAGACGCTCGAGCGCCTGCGCGAGCTGGCCCGGCGCCAGGAGCAGGAGGCCGAGCGCCAGCAGCGCCTCGCCAACCGCTCGCAGGGATCCGCCGGGGGCGGCGCCCAGAATCAGCGCTCGCTCGCCGATGAGGTGGAGGAGGAGGCGAGGCGCCTGGAGGAGCTCTCGCGCATGCAGTCCAACCAGCGCCTGGCGGAGACGGCGCGCCAGCTCCAGGACGCCGCCAACGCGATGCGGGAAGCGGCCGCCGCAAGAGGGGGCGAGGCAGCCGCCGATGCGCGTTCCGCGCTGGACCGGCTTCGTGCCGCCCGGCGACTGCTGGAGCGCGATCAGTCCGGGCGCATCGAACGGGACGCGCAGGACGCCTTGCAGCGGAGCGAGGAGCTCATCGAGGAGCAGCTCGACGTCGCCGAAGAATCGGTGGACATCTCCGGCGCGGAACAGGTCACCTCGGAGCGCATGCGCAGGCTCATCGAGCGCAAGAACGAGATGACCCAGGAGGTCGCGGACCTGGAGCGGCAGATCGATCAGATGTCGGCGGACGCCGGCTCGGAGCAGGGGCAGGCGGCCGAGTCGTTCGACGATGCCCTGCGCAACATCCGCGACAACAAGATCCGGGAACGGATCCAGTACTCGCGCGGGCTTCCGGGCGCGCGCAGCCCCGACTTCACGCGCGACTTCGAACAGCAGACCACCGAGCACCTGATGGAGCTGAGGGATCAGCTGCAGGAAGCGTCGGAGGCGATCGGCGAGCCGGTGGACGACCGCACAATGGAGTCACTCGACCGCGCCCGGGACATGGTGCGCAACATGGAGTCGCTCAACGAGCGGCTGCAGGCGCGCGCCGACGAGAACGCCCGGCGGGGACTGGGACAGCGGCCCGGCGAGGAGGCCCGCGGACAGCAGGGGCAGCAGGGTGAAGGTCAGCAGGGGCAGGAGGGCGAGGGCCAGCAAGGCCAGGGCGGCCAGCAGGGCGAAGGCGGGCAACAGGGCCAGGGCGGACAACAAGGCCAGGGCGGACAACAAGGCCAGGGCGGACAACAAGGCCAGGGCGGCCAGCAAGGCCAGGGTGGACAGCAGGGTCAGGGCGGCCAGCAGGGCGGGCAGGGCGGCGGGGGCGGTCCCGACGGCGTGAGGGATATGGCCGGCGCCGGGTTCGGGCCGGGCGGCAGCGGCTGGGCGCGCGGGCTCACCCCCGAGGACATCCGCCAGTTCCGGGGCGAGTATCGTGAACGCGCCCGCGAGATGGCCGATCTGCGCGAACAGCTCTCCGACGCCGGGGTCGGCGTCGAGGAGCTCGACGATGTCATCCGCTCCATGAGGGCGCTCGACGACCGCCGCGTCTACGACGACATGGAGGAAATCCTCCGGCTCCAGACCCAGATTCTAGAGGGGGTGAAGCGCTTCGAGTTCGGACTCCGCCGGGCGGCCGGGGAAGACGACCCCGAGCGCCTGCTCCTGTCCGGCTCCGACGAGGTGCCGCCGGGGTTCCGTCAGCTGATCGAAGAGTACTACCGTTCGCTGTCCCGCACCCCCGGGGGCTGAAACGCAGGTCCACGGACCGACCAAACGGAAATGAGAACATGCTGATTCGCGTGAAGAACGCCGGACTCGACATCCCCTCCTCGGAGATCACGCCCGAGGGGACCTACCTGAACAGGCGCAAGTTCATCGCTGCCGCAGGCGCGATCGCCGGAGGCCACCTGGTGGCACCGGCTCTCGGCGGAAACGCCGGCAAGGCTTTTGCCCGCTCCAGGGAGGAACTCAACGGGCAGGACTTTTCGGACGCCAGGGACGAACTCGGCGCCGAGGTCAACGACTACGAGGACATCACCACCTACAACAACTTCTACGAGTTCGGCGTCGACAAACGCGACCCGTCGCGCAATTCCGGGGACTTCAAGCCGGAGCCGTGGACCGTGGAGGTGAACGGGCACTGCGCCAAACCCGGCACCTACGCGCTCGAGGACCTGCTCGCCGGCCACACCGAGGAGGATCGCATCTACCGGCTCCGTTGCGTGGAGGCCTGGTCGATGGTGATCCCGTGGCGGGGCATTCCGCTCGCCGACGTGATCTCGCGCCTGGAGCCCACCGGGTCCGCCAACTACGTCCAGTTCAAGACCATCATCCGGCCCGAGGAGATGCCCGGTCAGCGCCGCCGCGTCATTCCCATCCTCCCCTGGCCCTACTTGGAAGGGCTGCGCATGGACGAGGCCATGAACCCGCTCACCCTGCTGGTGACGGGGCTCTACGGGCGCAGCCTGCTGAACCAGAACGGGGCTCCGCTGCGCTTGATGGCGCCCTGGAAGTACGGGTTCAAGAACGTGAAGAGCATCGTCGAGATCTCCTTCGTGGAGGACATGCCGCGCAACACCTGGCACGTGCAGACGCCGCACGAATACGGCTTCTACGCCAACGTGAACCCGGAGGTGGACCACCCGCGCTGGAGTCAGGCGCGCGAGCGGCGTATCGGCAAGCTCCTGCGGCAGCCGACCCTCATGTTCAACGGGTACGGCGACCAGGTGGAGCACATGTACGCGGGAATGGACCTGGCCAGGTGGTACTAGGCACCCCGACGCGACGTCGCCCGGTCGGCCGGGCGCGCTGAGGCGGGCGAAACGCGCCGAGCGACGGAATCCCGATGCATCCCAAGACCCGCGCCCGGGTGCTCAGCGCGCTCATCTGGGGCGTCTGTCTCGCGCCTCTGCTCTGGCTCGTCGTCCGCTTCCGCGAGGACGGGCTCGGCGCCAACCCCATCGAGGAGTTCACCCACTGGGGCGGCAGCTCGACGCTGATCCTGCTGCTGCTGACGCTGGCCGTGACCCCGCTGCGCCGCTGGGCGGGCTGGAACTTGGTCCGGTACCGGCGCCGGCTCGGGCTGGCCGCATTCTTCTACGGGCTTACCCACTTCATGACCTACCTCGCCCTCGACCAGTTCTTCGCTTTCGAGTACGTCCTCGAGGACATCGCCGAGCGGCCCTACATCACGGCCGGCTTCGCCGCCTTCGTGCTGCTCATCCCGCTGGCGGTGACCTCGACCCGGGGATGGATCCGCCGGCTGGGCAGACGCTGGCAGCGCCTCCACCGCATCGTCTACCTGGCCGCCGGACTCGGCGTGCTCCACTACTTCTGGAAAGTGAAGGCGGACACCCTCTGGCCGATTGTGGCGGCGGTTGTGCTGGCGGTCCTGCTGGCGTCGCGTCTCAAGCCGAAGGCGGCGCGGCGCGGGAAGTCCCTGATCATCCTCGTGGCATCCGCCTGGGGGCTGACGCCCTCTCCGATGGTCGCCCAGTCGGATCCCGGCGCCGAGGCGGACCAGCAAGCCATCCTGCAGGTGGTTGACGACCTGTTCGACGCCATGCGCGCCAGGGACGGGGAGACGCTGGAGCGCATCTTCCACCCCGACACGCGCCTGATCACGGCGGGAACCAACGCCGACGGCGTCCCCGAAGTCACCGAGATCCCGATATCCCGGTTCATCTCCTCGGTGCTCGCGTCCTCGAGTTACCTCGACGAGCGCATCTACAACCCGGTGGTTCAGGTCAACAACAACCTGGGAACCGTCTGGGTGGAGTACGATTTCTTCGCCGACGGGGAGTTCAGCCACTGCGGGGCGGACGCCTTCATGATGGGCAGAAGCGCCGACGGATGGCAGATCGTGCAGATCGCGCACACGATGGTGCGCGAGGGGTGCCCCGAGCGCGGCGGCTAACTCCCTTCCCTTCCCAGCAACCGGTCCGGCTCGGGCACGATGCGGGTGGCCCGGAAGGTCGCCAGGCGGTAGAGCGTCTCGTTACCCGCTGCGCGCACCTGGTATTCGGCGTCCACCGGCGCCAATTCCAGAGCAAGGAGCGTGTCGCCGCTCTCATTCAGCGCCACGAAGCGACGCACGTCCTCGGTCGGAAACCCGGAATCTTCCTCCTCCACGAAACCGATGGCCCGCAGTTCGTCCACCTCGTCGAGCATGTTGGCCACCGATGCCGAATCCGGCACCGCGCCCGACCCCGCGACGGTCCACCCCGCGTCGCCGCGCTCGACCACGATGACCTCGCCCGCCCGCTCCACTTCGATGGCCGCGATCGACTCGACGTCGACCCGCGCGATGAGTTTGTCGCGCCAGTCGGTGAGGGTGCGTGTGAAGGAGCCGCGCAGGTCGCCCCGCACGGTGTAGACGTCGTCCGATCCGGGCAGTCGCGCGTAGGCGGTCTGGAAGGCCGAACCCACCCGGCCCAGCGCCACGATGCGGCTTTCACCCCCGACCAGACGGAACTCCAGCATCCACGCTTCGCGGCCGGCCACGCCCAGGCGTTCGTGATTGTCCGGGTTGGCCGCGGCCAGGGCGCCCACCTCGATCTCCGAGAGCGCGGTGAACATGCGGGCCACGGCAGCGGAGTCGGCTTCGTACCTGTTCACCGTCCACTCGCCGGCGACGCGCGCCACCTCGATCTCCCGGTCGGGTCCGCTGAAGGCGGCGCTCTCGAGGGTGCGTTCGTCGATGCCCTCCAGTTCCGACGCGAGTTCGCCTGCCCCGGCTGCAAGCTCCGGGCCGCGGCCGCCCACCAGCCTGATGACCCCGTACAGGACCAGCAGTCCCGCGAGCGCGATGACAAGTCTCTGCAGTACGTTCTTGCTCATGCGTCCACCTCGTTCCAGCGGCGTTCGGCGCGGGCCCGTCTGCCCGTGACCCGCAAGGCGCCGCCGAGGCAGAAGAAGAGGGGCATGCCCACCAGGTTCCCCCACTTGAGCGCGTTCTTGGCGAAGTCCGACTCCAGGGCCAGCGGCGGCGGCGTGCGGTCCTTGGAGCGGATGCTGATGAGCGCCTCGTCCTGCGCCAGCCAGTCGACCGAGTTGGCGGCAAAGAGCAGGTTCTGGCGGCTCGACCGGACGAACTGCTCGTCCAGGAAGTCCACGTCGGCAACAACGACCATGCGGCCGGCCCGCTCTGGACTCTCGCCCTCTTCCCCTTCCTCCGCGGGAAGCGCGAAATCCACGGCCGCCGCCACGACTTCGACGCCGAGGCTGGCCTCGTCGGGGTAGCTCTGCATGTCGGGGGCAATCGGGCTGCCCGGCGCCTGCACCCCTCCCGCGTCGGTGGTCGTCCAGAGCGGTGTCGTCCGCGCGGAATCGGTCAGCACCAGGGAGCTGGCCCACCCGACGGAGAGGTTGTTGAGGTCGCGGGTCACCGGATGATCGGCGCCGCGGAAGAGGATGGGCCAGAGCGGGTAGGAGCGCACCACCGCGAAGATCCCCTGACGCCCCATCTGCACCCGCTCCGCCGAGGCCAGATCGTAGACGATGCCCCCGTCGTATCTCATTCCGCGCTCTTCCAGGAAGGTCTCGAGCCCCGACGTCACCGGCGACGCCATCGGCGACTGCGGATCGATCTGCGTCCCTTCCACCAGCAGCATGGCGGCCCCTCCGCCGTCCACGTACTCCCCGAGCCGGTCCAGAGCGAGCTGCGACATGGGCTCCGTCGGCCCGGCCACCACGAGCACGTCGATGGAATCCGGATTCAGGGGAGGCACCGTGTCGCCGTCGAGCGCGACGCTCCCGATCGAGTAGCGATCGCTCAGCTCCTGCTGCAGCGCCGGCATCTCGAAGGCCTGCTTTGCGCCGAAACCGGAGGCGAAGCGCAGGCGCGGACGCGCGTCGGTGGTCATGGAGACGATCGCCGTCGCCATGCGCAGCTCCAGGTCGTCGGTGCGGTCGATGATGGGGATGATCTCGCGCTGGTCCGCGTACTGCATGGCCAGCCCGAAGTATCCGCGGCGAACCTCGAACTCGTCGTCGCGCAGGACGTTGAAGTCGAGTTCCGGGATTCCCATGCCGCTGGCTTCGGAACGCGCTTCGTCATCGTCGCCGGGGTCGATTCTCTCCACCACCAGCTGCCCGCCGCCCGCGCGCCGGAAATCGGCGAGCAGATCCTCCACGTCGCGCCGCGTGAGCTGCACCTCCGGGGGGAGTTCGTCGGACACGAACAGCTTGAAGGTGACGAGGTCGTTGAGGTTCCCGAGCACTTCCCGGGTTCCGTCCGCCAGGGTATAGAGGTTGCCCCGGGTCAGGTCCAGACGCCCGCGGATGTAGCCGCCGAGCAGGTTCAGCACCACCACCAGAGCCGCGATCGTGATGGTGCCCACGCGCAGGCGCCGATAGTCGCCGCGGCCATGACTCAGCCGCTCCCGGCTCACCATGGCGATGGACAGCACCAGGAAGAGGGTGGCGGTGGAGAGGAAGTACAGGACGTCGCGCAGGTCGATCACGCCGCGGGCGACATTCTCGAAGTGCCCCATCACGGAGAGTCGGGCCGCGGCGCCGCCGATCATCGGCGTCAACCCGATCTGCACGAAGGGAAGACCGATCAGTACCAGCACCAGGCTGACGGCGATGGCCAGCATGAACGACGTGATCTGGTTGCGGGTCATGCTCGACGCCCACAGGCCGATGGCCACGAACTGGGCGGCAAGCAGCGACGCGCCCACGTACTGCGCGGCCACGATTCCCGGATCGGCCTCGGAGGCCAGGAGCACGCCGATCGACATCGGCAGCGTTCCGGCGAGCGCGACCAGGGCGAAGACCCAGTTCCCCAGGAACTTGCCGAGCACGGTCTCGATCTCGTTGAAGGGATGCGCCAGCAGCCACTCCAGCGTTCCGCTGCGGCGCTCCTCCGCGAGCGAGCGCATGGTCGCGGCCGGGATCAGGATGGCGAAGAGCCAGGGCAGGAGATCGAAGAAGGGACGCAGGGTGGCGATGTTGGAGGCATACAGAGAACGGAACTCGATGAAGATCCCCAGCGCCAGGAAGGCCACGATCAGGATGTACGCCGTGGCCTGATCGAAAAAGCCCGCGAGTTCGCGGCGCGCGATGGTAGGCACGCCCCTGAGGCCGGCGAGAATGCTGGAGATGTTCACTCTTCCACCTCCTCCGCCATCGGTGTGGAGACGTCATCAGCGGCTGCTCGAGCGGTTTCCCGGGCCTCCGAAGCGGCCGCTTCCCCGTCGGCATCATCGTTCGCGGTGAG
This sequence comes from BD2-11 clade cluster bacterium bin43, assembly GCA_002238605.1. Lineage (GTDB taxonomy): Bacteria > Gemmatimonadota > Gemmatimonadetes > Longimicrobiales > Gaopeijiaceae > BD2-11. The sequence goes on from MPMR01000001.1 coordinate 273,570, forward strand.
CGACCGGAACACCCGCTCGAGATTGGCCTGCTCCCGGTGCAGCTCCCAGAGGGCCCACCCCCGGCGGGTTGCGAGCTGGAAGATGGTCGGGCGAAGCTCGGCGCCGGACGCGACCTCAAGGCGCACGCGCGTGCGTCCGTCCCGCGTGTCCGCCGTGGCGGAGGAAACCCCCTCCAGGGCGGCGAGCGCCTCGGACACGCCCTCGCCCTCGGCTTCGACCAGATAGTACGCGCCCCCGGTGCGGTCGGCGGCCAGCTCCGCCACGGTGCCGTCGGCGACCAGCCGCCCGCCCGAGATAATCAGCAGCCGCTGGCAGGTGGCCTCGACCTCCTGCATGACGTGGGTGCTGAGGAGGACTGTGCGCTCGGCTCCCAGCGCATTGATCAGCTTGCGGATCTCGACCCGCTGGTTGGGATCGAGGCCCTCGGTGGGCTCGTCGAGCACCAGGATCTCCGGGCGGTGCAGGATCGCCGCCGCCAGCCCGATACGCTGCCGGTATCCCTTGGAGCACTCGCCGATCGGACGGAAGAAGACCGCCTCGAGCGCGGTCTCCTCCACCGCGTCGCGGACGGCCCGCCGGGCATCCGCGCCGCGGATCCTGCGGATCTCGGCCACGTAGTCGAGGTACTCCGCGACCAGCATGTCCTCATACAGCGGATTCGCCTCCGGCAGATAGCCCACGCGCCGCTTGGCTCCCCTGAGGTCGGTCTCGATGGGCACGCCATCGAACTGCACGACCCCCGAATCGGGCTGGAGCGTCCCGGTCAGCATGCGCATGGTGGTGGTCTTGCCGGCCGCGTTCGGTCCCAGAAAACCCACCACTTCCCCCCGGTCCACCTCGAAAGACACGTCGTTGACGGCTACGAGGGGGCCGAAGCGCTTGGTCACCCCTTGTACGGCGATCATTCCGTCCTCCTTCCGCGTTGTCTCTCCCGCGCCCCGCCGGCCTACACGAAAAAAGCCGCGCGAATCTCGTCATCGCGCGGCGCCGGGGCAGCCCGTGCCGACCCGCGCGCGAGCAACTCACTGGTTGCCCCCGTTTTCGCGCGGGGGCGAACGATTCTACAATGTGATGCCGGCGATGTCCAGAAGGTTTTCTCCTCCATGCCCACGGGAGCACACGCCATGACCGACAGGCCGACCGACCAGCACCGACCCCACCGGACGCACCGGCCTGACAACTGCGCATGCCCCGGCCGCGGACCGGAGCGTGCGCTCGGGCTCCCGTTCCTCGCCGTTGCATTCGCCGGTCTCGCGTGCGCCGGTTCGGGGGATGAAGCCGGGGGAGGCAGCGCAGGCGGGACCGGAGCCGCCGCGGCCATCCCGGCCAGCGAGCTGGTCCGCACCGCCAACCCGTTCGCGCGCGGCTATACCGAGGAGGACTTCCCGCGGCTGCGCGAGCTGGCCGACGGCGTGTACTCCTACGAGGCGCTGCGCTCGGCCGGGGACCAGCGCTTCACCACCGTCAGCATGTTCGTGGTCACCGACGAGGGCGTGCTGGTGGCCGACGGCCAGGGCAACGTGGCGGAGACGCAGCGCCTGATCGACCACATCGCCTCGGTCACCGACCAGCCCATCACTCACGTGGTGATCTGCTCCGACCACGGCGACCACACCGCCGGCAACTCCGCCTTCCCCGCGGACGCGGAGTTCATCGCCCATCCCACCTCGGCGCGGGCGCTGGAGGCCACGGCCGCCAATCCCGACCGGCCCGCCGGCGCACCCGCGGTGGTGCTGCCCACCCGCCTGGTCGACGAGCGCGAGGTGCTCGAGCTGGGCGGCCGGACCATCGAGATCCTCTTCCTCGGACGCGCGCACACCGGCGGCGACCTCGTCGTCCATCTTCCCGAAGAGGACATCCTCTTCATGAGCGAGGCCTATCTGCACCGCGTCTTCCCCGCCATGCGCACCGCCTATCCCAGCGAATGGGTGGCGATGATCGAGCAGGCTCAGGCGATGGAGGTGGAGACCTACGTCCCGGGGCATGGCTTCGTCGATTCCCCGGAGGTCCTGCGGGAGGAGCTGGAGGTGTTCCGTCAGGCCGTGGTGCAGGTGATCGACGAAAGCCGTCGTCTGCACGGACAGGGGCTCAGCCTGGAGGAGGCGCAGGCCAGCGCCGACTTTGGAGCGCTGGGCGACTGGTGGCTGTCGGAGAGCCAGGCTTCCCGCGCCATCCAGCAGGTGTACGCGGAGCTCGACGGCATGCTTCCGCCGATGGAAGGCGAGGGGGATGAAGCGGAGGATGGCCGCGAGGGCGGGGAAGAGCACGAGGGTGAGGGTGAAGGCGAACACGGCGAGGGCGAAGAGGGCGGCGAGCACGGTGAGGGCGGCGAGCACGGCGAAGAGGGCGACCACGACGAAGAAGGCGAGGAATCGGGCGAATACGTCGCCGCCGGGGAAACCTGGGACGAGACCCGGAGGGGCGCCCGCCTGATCCTCTCATTCGATCGAGCCCGGGGCGCTTTCGTCGGCGCCGTCGAGAACACGACGCAGCAGCCGATGTGCGCCGTGCGGGTCGAAGTTCATCTGTCCACCGGCACCGAACTGGGGCCGACCGCACGCACGGACCTTGCGGCTGGCACATCCATGGAAGTGGTGCTGTCGGCGGAGGGCGAACCCTTCGACGCCTGGACGGCCCATCCGGAGGTTTCGGCGTGCGCCGGCTCGTCGATCCAGCTTACCGCTCCGCTCAGATAGTCTTCAAGTATGAAGATAAACGGTTGCGCGCGAGCTGCGGCGGGCGACGAGAACTTGAACGCCGTCACAAGCGGCGCGCTGCGTACCGATCGAGGCCGATACGGGCGGCCGCGATCGCACGCGTGGGCGTCCTGCTGAGGCGCGCGTGGCCCCGGCCCCGGTGGTCGGCCCGCGCTTTTTCGGCGTCCTCACCGACGGCTGGGCGACGATCTTGCGTCCTGCAAAGCGAATGGGCAGGATGTGGGATGTTCAGCATCCCGCGGCACCGCCGAGATCCCCGCTACCAATGCAGATGATCGTATTGCAGCGGCACGCCAACCCTGATTTCGATAGCTCGATGCGAGTCTGTACGTCGGACATGGGTGCCGTGTTGGCCGCCTATGATGAGGCGGGCATCAAACGGACGCGAGACGGCAGGCGGAAGGGCAGCAGAGTCATGACACACTACATCGACCCGGAGGGCGGAGACGGGAGCAGCGTTCAGGTGGTGACGAGCAATCTGCGGCGTTCCGTCGAGTCCGCAAGGCTGTTCTTCCCGCATCGCCAAACGGCGGCTACCGACACGCTCTATCGCGAAGCGGGGCTGCCCACCAAGCTGCCGCTTTGCGGCTTGGCGATGCGCTTTTCGACCGCGGTCATGATTGCGCGCATCCTTTGGATGCTCGGGATCCATCAACAGGCCGAGAGCTACGAAATGGCTGCAGCGCGCGCGCGTCGCGCCGCGGAGGCGCTCACAAGTCGCGCAATGGAACATGGCTGCGTAATCCTCGTTGGCCACGGATTTTTCAGCCGCTTGATCGGTCGTGAACTGAACCGGACCGGTTGGACAGCAGTCCGTCGGGAAGGCGGAGGATTCGGCGCATGCACGACGTTTGTGTGCCGGGATCGCAGAGGGCGAATCTCGGACAACCGTCAGCAGTGCTGACAGCCGGTCTCGATCCGCGCAACGGCCCGGTCGGGATCTGGAGCGCGCCCTCTCTTGAGGATCGAAGGGGCGGAGTCCCTCGCCAGCCCCCGATGTATGACATCAGGTATGCGTAACGCGGGTCATGAGCCAGGCTTGGCCGGTCCAACGGATCGGGGCGCGGCGGCTCGCTATTCGGCGGTTGGGGCAAGGCTCTGGGCGACGCTCACCGCCAGATACCGCCCGGTCGTTCATGAGCCCATGGCGCTGAGGACAGAGGGTGACGGCTTGCGTAACACTCGCAACGCCCTGCTGGTTGGACCTGCCCCGCTTTCGCGGACGGTTGGTGCTTGGGGTTGATGGTGTCTGATGTCGTTTGCCTCTCCCGTGCGGAGAGGGGCGGCGGAATCCTTGACAGGTTGTGGGCGTTTGCCTCTTTTATATGTGCAATATTGCACTGGAGAGCGAATGACCACACAGGCCCTGGCTGAACATCTTGGGGGGCGGCAAGCTCTCGGCCGTGACATCCGGTCCGACCTCGACCTGGACGATGCGGTCCGGGCCGGGCTTCCCGTCAAAGCCGTTGAGACCGTGGTGAAGAACGGTGCTCTGCGCGCAACCGAACTTCATGCACTGGTCATCCCACGGCGTACGCTTGCCCACAGGAAGCGCCAGGGGAAGCGGCTGAGCAGCGAGCAGTCGGACCGCCTCACCCGGGTGGTCCGCGTCGTGGCCTCGGCGGAAGAAGCCATCGGCGACGGTGCAAAGGCAAGACGCTGGCTACGCAAGCCCAACCGTGCCCTCCAAGGACGGCGGCCACTGGATCTCCTTGCCAGCGATGTAGGCGCCCGCCTTGTGGAACAGGTGCTGGGGCGCATCGAGCATGGGCTGGGCGCGTAGCGCCAAGGCCACGCTCCCGGACACGCGGAATCGCGCTTGGAACTCTGGCGGATCTCCCGCGAAGCCTACGCGGCCCTGGATGGCGATGGGGCCCGCCTCTACGGGGCACGGTGGACTCCTCGCGGAACGCCCGCCGTCTACGCGGCTTCCCACCTCTCACTGGCAGCCCTGGAATACCTGTTGCACATCGACACGGAAGACGCACCAGACGATCTGGTGGCTCTCCGCATAAGCGTTCCGGACGATGTGACCGAACTGGCCTACGCGCCTGCCTCTCTGCCCGCCGATTGGCAGCAGACTCCGTCACCGCCCCAATGCCAGGCGATCGGTAGCGAGTGGGCCAGGAGGCGGGAGGAGCTGCTACTACGGATTCCATCCGTGCTCGTTCCCGAAGAGAGCAACGTGCTCGTGAATCCGATGCATCCGGACGCCGTCGGGGTCCGGGTTATCGGGTCTCGTCCCTTCTCCTACGATGTCCGTTTGTTGACCTGATCTCTCTATTGACCGACCAGGACCAACGCAAGCCTCACGACCTGCGCCGCGACGAACGCGGCAGCCGCACCGGGAGCATTACCATGAAAGAGGCACTCGACGCTCTGCACGACCGCTTGGCCCCCGCGGAGGAAATCTTCTTCACCTGGCTGACGCGGGTGTTCATCGCCGCGACTCTGGTCGGGTCAGCGTGGATCGACGACGCGCCCCCTCTCGAGCTCGCGGCCATGCTCATCGCGATCTACGTCGCGGTCAGGGTGGTCACGCAGTTCGGCCGGCTGGCCGCCGCTGCCCCTTTCCGGCACCGAGCCTTGCGGGTGATATTCGCCATCGGCGCGCTCATGGTGCTCGGATTGTCGTTCCTGGTCATCGTCACGCTCGTGGAGCGGCTGGCCCTCTTGGCGGTCGGCTGAGCCGCTCGGGACTGCCCGAGATCCCGGGTGGAAGGTCGTCCTCGCTGAACGCGCCAGAGATGGAATCCCCGACAATGCCCATGATCGCCGCTCGCCAGCGCAGGACTAAGACGTTTCAGCTGAAACGTCCATCCTTTCTCGTCCTCACGCTGGTCGCCGCCCTCCACTCCTGCGGGCCGGAATCGCCAGCGGGCGAGCCGACGCGTGAGACCCTTCCGAACGGGGCGGTCCTCGTCCGCTATCCGAGCCTTCCCGCCATCGATTCCGTCGGGCCCGAGGTGACCGAGGCGCAAGTGGACTTGCAGTTCGGAAGCCTTGAAGGGGACAACCCCGACTTCGCCTTCGCCGACATCCGCGGCATTCAGGCTTCCAGCGACGGCAACGTCCATGTGTTGGACTACCAGGCGGCGGAGGTCCGCGTCTTCGACTCCACGGGCCGGCATCTGCGGACGATCGTGCGGCGGGGCGAGGGACCCGGCGAAATCGGAGAGGCCAACGGCATCTTCCTTTCGGGGGACACGCTCCTGTGGATCCATGACCACGGACAGGGGACGATCATCGGGGTGGACCTCCACGGGGAGGAGATACGCAGGTTCAGCAAGCCGGTCACGAGCTACGACTACTTCTGGAGCGGAGTGTTCGACGATCTGGGCCGCTACTGGAGGGAGACCTGGCACCTGGATGCCGAACCGCGCGACTCACCCCCAACGGGCGTGAGTTCAGTGACCGGCCGGAGCTACTACAAGTCCTACGACCTCTCCAGTGGGGCCATCGACTCGGTCTACGTCGGTGAAGTCGGCAGGCGATTCTACGCATACACAACCGGCACGCGCGGGGGGGCCCGCGACATCCCCTTCGAGGCGTTCATGATCACTGTGGTAAACCCGTCCGGGGGATTCTGGGGCGCGCACAGCGCATCGTACCGCATTGCACGGATGGACGAAGGCGGGGACACGCTGGTGGTCATCGAGGCTGGGCTGGCCGGGCAGAGGGTCACGGACGAGGACCGTTCGGCGTACATCGAGGGCATGGTCGAAGTCAGGGCCGACCTGCGCCGAGTGGCGGAAGCGGTCGCCGCCCTGATGCCGGACAGAAAGCCCATGCTTCAGGGTCTCTTCGTGGACGACCAGGGCCGGCTCTGGGTCCAGAGAACCACGCCGGAGGACGCGGCCGACTTCTACGACCTGTTCTCGCAGGACGGCGGCTACCTGGGGTCCGTTCGCCTTGCGTTCGAGGCAGCAGGCCCGATCTGGGTCAGGCACGGCAGCATCTACAGTTGGGTTGTCGACGAATTCGAGGTCCCCTACGTCGTCAGGGCCTCGATATCGTGAGGGTCCGTCCTTCGGTTTCGCCCAACGCGCGCATCGCGGCGCTTGCCCGCGATGACAAGTGGTTTCTGGGGGGGCTGGACGGGGTGGTGTGGGCGCCGCCGTTTCCGCAGTGGCTTCACCGGCCGGGGTTCTGGGATCCCGTGCACGTGCTGCAGCACGAGGTCGGCCCGGGGTTTTCGGTGGCGCTCGTGCGTCCCGATGGGCGGGAATACCCCCTCGATGGAGCGACCCGGGGCGCGGGCGGTCGCGAGCTGGTCCCACGCAGGTGGCGGCCCGGGCGGCTGGCCACTACGTGGTCGGATGAGCGAGGCGTCATCGTCGAGGAGCGCCGCCAGGTGCTGCCGGGCGGAATCCTGGAATCATCCTGGCAGGTTCCCCGGGAGTTCGAGGGCCACCTGGTCGGCTTCACCGCGCAGCCGGCCGACGCGACCGAGGCGGTTGAACCCACGGAAGCCGGCTTGATCTGGACACGGGCCGTCTCGGACCGGCGCGGGCAGGAACTGGTCCTGCGCATGGAGCTCGCGGGTTCGGTCTCGCCCGCGTGGCGGAGCATCGTGCCGTCCGAGGGAAGCGACGCACCCGAATGGGGGCATTCTCCCTTTGCGGAGCACCGGATCGAGGCGGGGACTGCGGCACCCGCTGAGGCGGGCGTCCACTCCGCGCCCGGAGGGGCTTCCGACCCCGTGTCCGGCGCGGTTCCGGACCCGCACGCCGCAGCGGACGCGCACCGCTCCGGATGGATCTGGATCGCCGTCGCTTTTCCGCTGGTGGGACTCGACGAAGGTCGCCCGCCGGCCATCCGGATGACTCTACGGCCGCACGGCGACCACCCGCGGCGCACGGCTTCAGCGTTCTCGACGAACCAGGCCAGGAACTCCTCGACCCGGAACGCAACGCCCTCCGAGACGCCGGCCGGCGAGATCTCCGAGACTCCCGCCGGCGAGACCTCGCCATGCTCCCCCTGGGAGTCCTTCTTCGGCGGTTTTCCCCGCTTCCAGTGCGGCGATCCATTTCTCGACCGCTATTTCGACTACCGCATCCATGGCCTGGGCCTGAACCGCATCGAGGGTCGATGGGGTCCGATCCGGCACCCCGCCATCGCCGAGGGCCCGGAGTACTTCCACGTGCCGATCGCCTACAGCGCCCAGTGCCACATGATGGAGATGCGCTGGCGCAGGGGCGGGCGCGAGGCGTGGGGTTCGCTGCTGAACTTCGTCGACAACCAGAAGCCCGACGGCTCCTTTCACGGGCGCCTCTATCCGGAGCGCCTCGAGGGAACCGACTTCTACCACGCCAACTGGGGCGACGCGATGCTCGCGGTCGACGACATGCACCCCGATGCGGCGGCGCTGGCCCGCTGCTACGAGGGACTGTCGCGCTACGCCCGCTGGCTGACCGGCGCGCGCGATCCGGAGGGATCCGGGATGTTCACCGTCACGAACCACTTCGAGACGGGACAGGAGTACATGTCGCGCTACATGGCCGTGGACGAGGAGGCCGACGTGGCGGGGTGGCGCCCGCGGCTCCGCCTCAAGGGGATCGACGTCACGGTGTACGCGCACCAGCTGTTCCGCGCCCTCGGTGCGGTGGCGCGCCGATTGGAGCGGCCCGGCGACGAAGCCGACTGGAACGAGCTCGCGGCCCGCTGCTGGAGAGCGGTCGACGAGCGCATGTGGTCGGCGGAGGCCCGGCTGTTCACAGACGTGGACGGGCGCACCGGCGAGCGTACCGGGGTGAAGGCGGCGGTGGGGTTCTACCCGCTGCTCACCGGACGGGTGGGCGGCGCGCGCCTCGACGCCCTGCTCGACCATCTCGAAGATCCCCGGACCTTCGGCACACCCTTCCCCCTGCCTTCGTCCAGCGTGGACGACCCGCGATTCTCCGCGGAGGGCGTCTGGCGGGGGAAGCGCCGCAACTGCCCCTGGAACGGACGGGTGTGGCCGATGACGACGAGCCACGTGATCGAAGGGTTGCTGCGCTGCTGGCGCGGCGGCGGCGGGCGGGCCGGCAGGCTCGCGGCCGACATGCTCAACCGCTTCGCACGCATGATGTTCACTGACGGCGATCCCTCGCGGCCCAACTGCTTCGAGCACTACAACCCGTACACCGGCCGCGCCTGCCACTTCCGGGGCATCGACGACTATCAGCACTCCTGGATCCTCGACCTGCTGGCGCGCGGATTCGCCGGACTCCACGTGGACGCGTCGGGCGTCGAGGTGCGGCCGCTGCCGGGTGGTCCCGCCCGCGTGTCGCTGGGGCCGGTCATCGCCCGGGGGCGGACGCTGCACGTCGAAGTGGAACCCGCCCGCGTGAGCATCTCCGTGGATGGCGAGCGGTTCGACGGACCGCGCGGCGAGCCCCTGCGGATTCCGTGGATCCCGTGAGTCGCGCCGGGCAGGGCGTCGTGCTGCGCGGCGTGGAGAAGCGGTACGGCGATGTCGTGGCGCTGCGGTCGCTGGACCTCGAGGTGCAGCCCGGAGAACTGATGGTCCTGGTGGGCCCATCGGGGTGCGGCAAGAGCACCCTCCTGCGTCTCATCGCCGGGCTCGAAGCAACTACGTCGGGAGAGGTGTGGATCGGTGGACGGCGCGTGGACGACGTCGAGCCGGGTGCCCGGGACGTGGCCATGGTCTTCCAGAGCTACGCGCTCTACCCGCACATGACCGTGGCCCGGAATCTGGGCTTCGGCCTGCGCGTGCGCGGGACGCCGCGCGCGGAGCTCGATCGGCGCGTCGCTGAGACGGCAGGCGCGCTCGGACTCGCCGAATTGCTGGAGCGGAAGCCCGGCCAGCTGTCAGGGGGCCAGCGCCAGCGGGTGGCCCTGGGACGCGCCATGGTGCGGGATCCCGGCGTCTTCCTGTTCGATGAACCGCTCTCGAACCTGGATGCGGAGCTGCGCTTGCGGACGCGCGACGAAATCGCCGCACTGCACCGGCGCCTGGGCACGACGATGATCTTCGTGACCCACGACCAGGTCGAAGCGCTGTCGCTCGGCCAGCGGGTCGCGGTCATGGATCGTGGGCGGCTCCAGCAGGTGGGCACGCCGGACGAGGTCTACCGCCGGCCCGGCAACCTGTTCGTCGCCGGCTTCGTGGGGTCGCCGCCCATCAACCGCATTCCCCTGTCGCGTGACGGAGAGGGGTGCCTCGCGGGCGGTCCGTTCGTGCTCGCGGTGGCCTCGCGCCTCGACCGCGCAACGCTGGCGGTGCGGCCGGAAGACCTCGCGGTGGCCGGGCCCGGCGGGGCCGATGGCGACGTGCCAGGCGGGGCGGATGGCGGCGCGCACGCCGGGGCGGTCCATTGGAGCCAGGCCGACGGCTCGACCCACGCCGGCGACTTCCGGGCCTCCGTGCTCCGCGTGGAGATGCTGGGAAGCGAACAGCTCGTGCATCTCGACGGCCCGGGTGACGAGGCGTGGGTGGCGCGCGCATCCCCCGCCCTTCGGGTCGACCCCGGCGACCGGGTGCGCGTCTCCGTCGCCTGGGAGCGCAGCCACCTGTTCGGTCTGGATGGCCGCCGCGAGCAGGGCGCGCCGCGACCGGCGGGGCGGCAGGTCTCGCGATGACGGGTCGCACCACGGTCGTGTTCGCCATCCTCGTCCTCGCGGCTGCCGCCTGCGCCCCCGGAGAGTCAGGCACAACGTTGCGGGTGGCCCTGTGGGCCGGAGGCCACGAACTCGAGATCGAGCGGCAGGTGGCGGACCGCTACGAGGCCCTGCACCCCGGCGTGCGGATCGTGCTCGAATCGGCCCCCAACGGATACGAGGAGCGGCTGCTGACCTCGATCGCGGCGGGGCGCCCGCCCGACGTCTACCTCATGGACTCGCCCGACATCCCCACCTTCGTGGAGCGCGGGCTGGCGCTGGACCTCGCACCCTGGCAGGATGCCCTGGGGTTTCGGCCGGACAGCGTGTTCGGGCAGGTGGTGGACGCGTTTCGGCGGGGTGAATCCATGTTCGCGCTGCCGAAGGACTTCACGCCGATGGTCCTGTACGCGAATCGCGACGTGCTCGCCGCCGCGGGCGTTGAAGACCTTCTGCCGGCAGTGCCCTCGTCCACTCGGTCGCCAACTGCCCCGTCGTCGGCTTCGGTGTCGTCGGCCACAGTGTCGTCCCTTCCCGTACCGCTGGCCGGCTGGACCTGGACCGACTTCCGGCGGACCGCCGAGGCGGTCGTCGCCGACACCGACGGCGATGGCCGGCAGGACGTGTTCGGGTTCGACTTCCCGCGCAACCTCTACCAGTGGGTACCGTTCGTGTGGTCGGCGGGAGGCGACATTCTGGCGCCCGGCGGCAGCGGGGCGGCGGGGTATCTGGACGGGCCGGAAGCGCTGGAGGCCTACCGCTTCCTGACCGCTCTGGCGGAGGACGGACTCACCCCGGGCGCGCAGTTCGTCCAGCAGGGAGACCCCGCGCGGGAGGCGCGCTTCGCATCGGGCGGACAGGCGTTTCTTCTCTCGGGCCACTGGACGCTCCCCGTATTCCGCGACCTGGTGGAGGCGGGCGACCTGGACCTGGCCATCGTCCCCCTCCCGCACCATCCATCGGAGGCGGCCACGACCAGCGTGCTCTACGCGTCGGGATGGGCCGTGGCGCCCAACGCGCCGAACCTGCGCCGGGCCATCCACCTGGCAGGCTTCCTCGCCTCGGCCGAAGCGCAGCGCATCCGGGCGCGGTCGGGGCTCGCGATTCCGTCACGGAAGGATGTGGCGACGGAGATGGCCGCGGCGGACGGCACGGGGGTCGAGGCCGCATTCATCGCGCTGGTGGAGGGCGCGCGCATGACATGGGGGGCGCGGGTGCGCGACTTCTCCCGCATCGAGGCGCTGGCGGTGGAGATCATGGACCGCCGACTGGTTCGGGGAGAGGCGCTTACCTCGAGCGCCTCGGACGTGGCCCGCCGCATCGACGCGGAGTTTGGATGGTGAGCGGCGCGTGTCACCTCGCTTCGCGCATGTTCTCGGCCGTGATGCTGCTCTACGCGGAGTTCGGATGATGAACGGCACCCGCGTCGTGCGGGATCGCCAGGACGGCGGGCGGGTGCGCCGGCCAACCCTTGCCGCCCTCGCCGCTGTCACTTTCGCCGCCGGCGTCGGGTTGGTGTTGGCTGTCGCGGCGGGCCGGGTGGAGGGCGCGCGCGAGGCCGTGGCGGAAGCCGAGGCGCGCATGGCGGCCGCGCTGTGGGAGGAGGAGGGGGGCGGCGCCGATGCCGTGGCCGGGCTGCTCGGCGACCGGGCCTCGATTCTCGGCACGAACGCCGGAGGCGCCGGGCCGGGCGCATACGCCTACCAGGCCGGCGCGCTTGAGCCCGCCGCCTGGATCGCGGTCGCGCCCCGTGGCGCGGGCAGCGCCTCGACCGCCTTCCCCGCCACCGCCACCGCCATCGCGCTGGCGGGCCTGGCGCTCATCGCCGGCTGGGCCGGCGTCCGGCGCCACGCACCCGCGCACTCACGCTACCCGGCAGGCATCGCGCTCCTCTCCGTCGGCTGCATCGCGGTGACGGTGTTCGCCGCCGAACGGTGGGCGGATCGCGAACTCGGCGCGCTGAGCACCGCCAGGGTGGGCCAGGGCGCTCGCGCGGTCGAGCTCGTCCTGGCGACCGGCGCGGATCCCGCCCGTGCCGCCCGGGTCGCCCATCTCCCGTGGGTCGAGGACGGTGCGCTGGAGTCTCCTGACGATCAATGGACCATGCCGGCCGAAGTCGCGACAGCCATCGTCGCCTCGCTCGAACGGGGCGCGGGAGGCCTCGCGGCGTTGTCCCCCGATCTGCCTTCCGCGACGCCCGCCTTCACGCCCTACACGGTGGAGGCGGAGGGCGCCACCTGGCACGCCGCCCGGACCGCCGACATCCACCTCGCCTTCCTCGGATACGAGCGCACCGCCTCGCCCGCCCTCACGCTGGCCGGCGGCGGCACGCTTGCCGCCCTGCTGGTGACGCTGGTCCTCCACCTCGTGCAGCTCTCGGCGCGCCCCCGCGCCCTGCGCCGAACCCTGGCGGCGTGGGGCCTCCTCGCGCCCGCCGCGGCCCTCATCCTCGCGTTCACGCTCGGGCCCCTCCTCTTCTCCCTGTGGATCTCGCTGCACGAATGGCGTCTCATCGACCCGGCACCCCTCTTCCTCGGCTTCGACAACTATGCGGGGCTGCTCGTCGACGGCGAGTGGTGGTCGGCGATCGGGAACACGGCGCTGTTCACGCTGCATGTGCCCGCCGCGATGGCCGTCGCCCTCGCCCTGGCGCTCCTCACCCGGGGATCGCGCCGTGCGTTGCGCTGGGCCCGGCTCGCCCTCTTCCTGCCCGCCATCACCAGCGTGGCGGCGATCGCGGTCGTCTGGAAGTGGCTGCTGAGCGACCAGTACGGGCTGCTGAACCGGGTGCTGGAGCGCGCAGGGCTCGAGTCGGTCCCGTGGCTCAACTCGCCCGACACGGCGCTCGCGAGCCTCATGGTCATCGGCATCTGGATGGTCGTGGGCTACCAGATGGTGGGCTTCCAGGCGGGGCGACTGGTACGGCGCGGCCCGGGTCGACGGCGCGGGGCCGTGGCAGCGCTTCCGCCATATCACGCTGCCCGGCCTGCGCCACACCCTGTTCTTCGTGCTCGTTACGTCGATCATCGGATCCTTCCAGGTCTTCGGCCTCGTCTACGTGATGACCGAGGGCGGCCCGCTGGGGGCCACCGATGTCGCCGTCTACCACATCTACCGGGAGGCGTGGGAGTTCCTGCAGTTCGGCAACGCGGCCGCGATGAGCTGGCTGCTGTTCGCCGTCGTGTTCGCCGCCACCTGGCTGCATTTCCGCTTCCTCGATACGCGCCGCGCCCATGGCTGACGGCACCGGCGCACCCCGGATCGCGCGCGGGCTGCTGCTCGCCGCGGCGTGCCTCGTCATGGCGTCGCCCTTCCTGTGGATGGGGCTGACGAGCCTCATGGGGCAGCTCGAGGTGTTCTCCGGCGGAGGCATCCTGCCGCGGGCGCCCCGGTGGGCCAACTACCCGGAGGCGCTGACGGTGCAGCCCTTCGGCCGGTACTTCCTGAACTCGCTGGTGTTCGCGACCGCGGTGGCGGCGGGCCAGGTCGCGACCTCGGCCACCGCGGGGTACGCCTTCGCGCGCATCGACTTTCCAGGCCGGGATCGGCTCTTCATGCTCTTCCTGTCGACGATGATGGTTCCGGCGGTCGTCGTGCTCATCCCCCGCTTCCTCGTCATCGACGCCCTCGACTGGATCGACACCTACCAGGGGCTCATCTCCACCGAGCTCGTCTCGGTGTGGGGCATCTTCCTCATGCGACAGTATTTTCGGACCGTGCCCCGCGAACTGGAGGACGCCGCGCGCGTGGACGGCGCCGGGCATCTGCGCATCTTCTGGAGCGTCGCCCTGCCGCTCGCGAAGCCCGCCGTGGCCACGCTCGCGCTGTTCGCGTTCGTCGATGCCTGGAAGAACCTGCTGTGGCCGCTCCTCGTCACCCGGTCCATGGAAATGCGGGTGGTCGAGGTGGGGATCGCCGCCTTCCATTCGACCTACGAGATCAACTGGCCCTACCAGATGGCGGCCGGGGTCGCCGCGGTTCTGCCCATCGCGCTCCTGTTCCTGTTCACGCAGCGGTACTTCGTGCGGGGGATCCAGTTGGAGGGGATCCGGTAGCGTGGCGCGCGTCGGGGCCTGAGATGATGCGCGTCGGGGCCTGAGATGATGCGCGTCGGGGCCTTCGAGGCGCGTCGATGGGCCGGCCTCGTGTTTGCAGCCGGACCCGGCGAGGGCATCGGCCTCCGCCTCGTGTTCACCACGCCGGACGGGCGACGCCGCGAGTTGGAGGACTGGTACTGGATGGTCTCCCGCGTCGGCCCCCACGCGCCGGACGGCAGCTACGCCCGCATGGAGTTCGACCTCGCCGCCGAGCCGTCGCCGGCGTCCCGCCCCTCAGAGACCACGCTCGTTCTGGAGTGGTCGCGCCGTGAGGACGCCGTAGCGTTGCGGGCGGTGGCGCGCGCGCCGGGACGGATGGAGCTGGTGGGCGACAATCCGTGGGGATGGAAGGCAAGGTGGGAGGAAGCGTCCGGCGGCTGGCGCGCGGCCCCTGGAGGCGTGGAGATCGCCGCTGCGTTCGGGCCCCGGGCCGGAGATACGGTCGCCGCCGTGGTTGCCTGGAAGCCGGAGGAGGCGCCGTCTCGATCCGCCGCGGGGACCGCGGGCCGTGATCGCCTTCGTCGTGGTCCAGCCAATGCCAACCGGCCCGCCTCGGCCGCCCTGGCCCGCGCGCAGCGCCTGCTTCCCGGGCTGGACCGCTGGATCGACGACGCACGGGCCGACTGGGACCGCCGCCGCCCACGTTCGTCGGGGGCCGCGGAGGGATTGGTCGAAGCGGTCGCGGACAGCCTGATGTGGACCGTCCTCCTGCAGCCGGATACGGGACGCCTGTACACGCCGGCCGGCCGCCGCTGGATCTTCCCGAAGCCGGGGAAGGGCGCACCGGGGGAAAGCCGATCGGGGGAGGGCTCAACGGGCGACAGCGCGCCGGCCCCCGACGACTGGACGATCTTCGGGTGGGATTCCTTCTTCAACGCCCTCGCGCTCGCCACCGCTTCGGGCCGGCTGGCCTGGGACGCGCTCCTCGCCGGGCTCGCGTCGCGCTACCCGAACGGAAACGTGCCCAACTGGAGGAGCCGGCTGGCCGGAACGCCCGACCGCTCCCAGCCGCCTGTCGGATCGTTCGCGGCCTTGAAGCTGCATCTCGCGCACCCGGATGAGGACGCGCTGGCCGCCGCCTGGCCGGGGCTGCGCGCGTGGAGCGACTGGTGGGTGGCCGACAAGCGTGGACGCCCGCGCCGGGAAGGGCTCACGCCGGGACTGCTCGCGTGGGGCTCGGATTCGGCGCTGGTTCCGGGGCCCGAACAGCTGCCCGAGTGGGAAGTGGGCGCCAGCGGCCACCAGCGGGCGGCGTGGGAGTCCGGCCAGGACGACCTGCCGCTGTGGGAGGACGCGGAATGGGATCCCCGGCGGGAAGTCCTCGCCATGTCCGCCGTCGATCTGTGCAGCTACCGCGCCCTCGACCTCGAGTGCCTGTCCCGGATCTCCCGCATCCTGGGCGACCCGTCGGGCGCGCGACGGCTGGAGGCCGAGCGCCGCCGCCTCGTCGCGACGATGAACGAGGTGCTGTGGTGCGACGCCGCCGGGCTCTACCTGGACGAGCTGCCCGCAGGCCGGTCAACGCGCGTGGCGGCGTCGAACTTCCTTCCGCTGATTGCCGGCGTGCCGTCGGCCCGTCAGGCGCGGCGCATGGTCGGCGTGCTGCGCGATCCCGCGCGCTTCTGGGGAGAGTGGGTGCTCCCGACGATCCCGCGGGACGACTCCGCGTTCGACGACCAGCAGTATTGGCGCGGCTCCATCTGGCCGCCCATGAACTACCTCGTGCTGCAGGGCCTGCGCCGCTACGGCTTCGACGAGGTGGCCAGCGAACTCGCGTGGAGGGGGGCGCTCATGTTCCTGGCCGACCGGCGCCGCACGGGTTTCTGCCGCGAGAACTTCGACGCGCGCAGCGGCCGGGGACGGGGCCATCGCTTCCAGAGCTGGGGGCCACTGTTCGCACTGGGCGCCATCGAGGAGTTCGTCGACGCCTGTCCCTGGCGCGGACTGCGCACGGGCTCCCGGCTGCCCGCGTTCGTCGCCCGCAACGGGGGACGCTTCGCCACAACAGACCCCGGGGGCGGAGACACCCAGGCTCCCACGTGGGCCCGCATCGATGGGCTCCGCTTGGCGGGTCGGGCGCGCTCGGTTCAGCTATCGCGATAGGTGCGCACCGTTATCCGGTGCGTAGCAGTGCTTTTCATGAACATAATCCCCCGAACGCACCGCTTTTCGTTGCGCACCCTGTGAGCCATGGTTACAATCTCGCATGAGCCAGCCAGCCACCGCCACCATGCCGACCCCCGACCGACGCACCGCCAGAGCCCTGAGTCATCTGAAGACGATCCGGGCCGGTGTGCGCTCCGACCGATCGATCGCGGCTGTCCTCGGGGTCTCGCATTCCCAGGTGTCACGCTGGAAACGGGGCCAGCGTCCCGACCGGGACAACGCCGACCGCCTCGCCGCGCTGGCCCTGGTGGTCGAGATGCTGCTCCGGTGGCTGGACGCGGACATCATCGAGGAGTGGCTCACCGGGGCGAACGCCCACCTCGACGGGGCTACCCCGTCGTACTTCATCCAGCGAAGCCGACTCGCCGAGGTCGTCGGAGCGGTGGAAGCGATGAAGACCGGTGTCTTCGCCTGAGCGGTCGTTCTGGCGCGTCTTTCCCTGGGATCCGGACGTAAACGAGGGAAACCTGTTCTCGCCGTCCCATATCCCGCCGACCGCGGGTCGGGGGCGCTTCGATCTACCAGTGGCCTGTTCTCCCGTGCTCTACGTGGCGGAATCACCGGAACACGCGATTGCGGAGGCCATTCAGCCATGGCGTAACCGGCCCCTGCGCCAACCTCACCTGGTTCGGGCCGGACGTCCCCTGGCGCTGGTCGGGGTGCAATTGGCGGCCGAGACGGCGTCGGAACTGGCCGACCTCTGTCAGCCGGACGTGCTCGGCCGACTTGGGTTGAGCGCGGACCGGGTGGCCTCACGTCATCGGCGGCGGACCCAGGCGATCGCGGCGTCGGTGTGGGACAGTGGCCACGCCGGCCTGCGATGGTGGTCCAGCTTCTGGGGGGACTGGCACGGGATCGTTCTCTTCACGGCCCGAATGAAGGGGAGCGTGCACTTCGGGAGCCCAGAGGTGCTGTCGGCGGAGAACCCGGCGCTTAAGGAAGCGGCCGGCGCGCTCGGTATGCCGGTGGCGATCTGAGGGGATCCGCGTCACCAGGGTCGACCATGGTCACCGCTCAGCCCGCGCGCCAGCCGACCTCTGCTGCCCACGCATCCCGGGCGCTGGCGTAGGCTGCGTAATCGGCCGGAGGCCGCTCTTCCTCGGCGGCCGCCCGGCCGCGGGCGTCGTCGAGTTGTTCTTCCAGCGACGGCAGGCCGACGGCACGTCGGCGTCCGGCAAGCTTCTGCGGATCTTCCACGTCACCCGGGCTCAGATTCCCGTCGGCGTCCCAGTCAAGCTGGGTGCCGTAGCGCTGGGGGCGCCCCTCGAAGAATCGGATCCGGTCCTCCAGCATGGCGGCGTGCGCAGGATCCGCCTTCCCTTCCCGCGCCGCCGTCGTGAGAAGCGGCAGGGCTCGACGGAGCAGGTCGGGCTCCGAAATCGCGTGTTGGAGGATCAGCCAGGCCGCCTCTGCTCCGTCACCACCGACCAGGTCGGTACCCGGCCATCCGACCGACTCGATGATGCGCCGAAGACGCTGGGCATTGCATTGGTGCACCCGAGCCATCCGAGGCTCATAGCCGGCGTTGAAGAGCGCGCCGGAAGCTGCGAGTTCGGCCCGCGTGGAGAGATCCAGCCGGGCCATGGTCAGGAGCGCGCGCCGCAGGGGCTCCGGCCGGCTCGACGCATTGGCCAGGATCTCGCACAGGGGATCCCCGGGCTTGCGACCGCCTGCGCTATCGGTCATCCGTCCCACCGCGTAGCGTCGCGGCCCGCCGCGCGGCCGGATGCGAGCTCTGTCGGGAAAACATCGATCGCACCGACCCTTACGACTTGCGTCCCACAAGAACAGCGATCGGCCCCTCGCTCCAGGCGATCCCGGCCGTGAAGCCCGCAGCCGCCATCGCAGCCAGCTCCAGCTCGATCGGCTGGTAGGTGTCTTCCTCCGCCCACTCCTCGAAATGCCGGTAGGCGCGTTCCTCGGGGATGCCCCGGGAGACCATGTGCGCGGCCCAGCATGCGTACCCGGCCTCCCGCCCCTCAGGGTCCGACGGCATCACGGCATCCGCGTTAACGAAGACGCCCCCGGGACGCAGAGATGCGTGGATGCGCCGGTAGAGGGCGCCCTTGTCCTCCATTTCAGGAATGTGATGGAGGGCGAGCGAGGCCGCGACCGCGTCGCACGCCGGCAATGGATCCAGAAACGACCGCTCGCGGAAGCGCGCGCGGCTGCCGAAGCTCTCCAGCCGGGCCCGCGCCTGGTCGAGCATCTCCGCGTCCACGTCGACAAGTTCGATGGTGCCGATGGCCTCGTGCCGGAGAATCGCCGCGGAAAGAGCGCCCGTGCCGGCCCCGAGATCGAGGACCAGGCCGGGGCGCACGGACGCGACCGCGCGCGCGGCGGCATCCAGCATCGCCTCGTACCCCGGAATGAAGCGGCGAATGATGTCGTCATACGCATCGACTTCGACGCGCAGGTGACGACGAACGGAGTGCGACATACGTGCCATTGTTTTCTTGCGCCACCGACTTCGTCAATGCAAACGTACCACGTTCCGCATCGGTTGCCTCCGGAGACGTCCTTCCGGACAGCCCGTCCGGTCGACCGCCGTGCGATGGAACCGCTGCCAGGCCGGCGGAGGCGATGTCGGCGGGAGTCGGCAGGAGGCCGCAGCAGATTCTTCAAGTTGAGGCGACATGGCCGTCGTGAGCGCCGTTCCGTTCACCCTGAAACGCAGCTCCGACCTCTACACATCCGGCGGAGGATACGAATCCACCACCGAGACGGCGCAAGGGCTCGTGCGGCTGGAGGAGGACCGCCTGGTGATTCAGTGGCGTGTCGCCGTGCTGACGGAATCGATGGAAGGCAGCGGTTACGAGACGCGCGAAGCGATCGAGCCCGTGAAGGAGATCGTGATCCCGCTTTCCAAGGTGGCGGGCGCGTCCGTGCCGGAGCGGAAATGGTGGAGGCTGCGCGGTCCGAAGCTCACCATCACCGCTTCGGACCTCCTTGCCTTCGAGAAGATCGCCGGACCCCAGGGTCTCAAGCTCAAGCATCCCTCGAAGCTCGTACTGAGGATCAAGCGGGCCGACCGGCTGATCGCGCAGGAGTTTGCCGCCGAGTTGGCGCTTACGCTGACCCGGTTGTCGTTGCCATTGAGACACCCGCAAGGCTAGAGTTTGCCGCGCCGAACGATACCCTGGCGCTACAAACCCGAAGCGAAGAAGACGGGAGGGATGAGACCATGACCGTGGACATCAACGAAGTCGGCACGACCGCGTTCGTGATCGCCTGCTTCCGGGCGATGGAGAAGGAGAGGGCGCGGCCGCTTTTCGAGGATCCGTACGCCGAGTGGTTCGTCACGGACCAGGCGATGGGGATGGCTCGCCAGTTGGCCGGGGCGGTGCCCGAGTCGACCCACATGCTCCGCTTCCGCACGCGCTTCTTCAACCGCTTCGTGGAGCGGGGGATCGCCGAGGGCGCGCGCCAGGTCGTTTCGCTGGGGTCCGGGCTGGACATGCGCGCCCAGATCTTCGCGGCGCCGAGGGTGACCCACTACGAGGTGGACCAGGAGGCGGTGGTCCGCTACAAGGACGAGGTCCTGCGCGGACACGGCATTACGCCCTGTCCCGCGCTCCCCTTCAACTACCTGGAAGTCGACCTCCCGGAGAAGCTGGCGGAAGCCGGATTCGATCTGGACGCCCCGACGGTGATCGTGTGGGAGGGCAACACCATGTATCTGCCCACGGAGACCATCTTCCCCTTCCTGAACAGCCTGTGCGCCCGGATGTCGTCCTTCCGCATCGCCTTCGACTACTTCGCCGCCGACCTGCAGGAGCGGGTTTTCGAGAGGGAAGAGGATCTCAAACGCATCGAGGCGGTGGAGCGCGCCATGGGGGCGTCGTTTCCGACCGGGTTCGAAGACCTGGCGGTGTTCGAGGCGGAGACGCCGCTGAAGGTGCTGGAGTCCGGACCCATCGGAGAGCTGGGCGAAGCGTACGGCACCGACGACATCGCGGAGAACATGGCGGCGGACGAGGGGCTGAGCGTCTATCAATACGGCGTGCTGGGGACGCGGTAACGATGCCAACCACATCCCCCCACCCCGACCTTCGCTATCCCATCGGCCGGTACGCTCCTCCGGCCGAAATCACGGAGCACCAGGTAGAGACCTGGATCGACGAGATCGCGGCACTGCCCGCGGATCTGCGGGCGACGGTCGCGCCCCTGACGGACCAGCAGCTGGACACGCCGTACCGTCCGGACGGCTGGACCGTGCGCCAGGTCGTCCACCACCTTTTCGACAGCCACCTGAACAGCTACGTGCGCTTCAAGTGGACCCTGACCGAGGACCGGCCGACCATCAAGGCCTACGACGAGAAGGCCTGGGCGGAACTGCCGGACGCCAGCGGCCCGGTCGGCCCCTCGCTCGACGCCCTGGAGGCCCTTCACGCCCGCTGGGAGGAGCTGCTGCGCCGGCTGACCTGGCCGCAGTTCCAGCTCGAGTTCGTGCACCCGAAGGCCGGCCCGATCCCGCTGGCCCGGAACGTCGGCCTCTACGCGTGGCACGGCCGGCACCACCTGGCGCACATCGAACGGCTGTCGGAAAGAGAAGGATGGATGCAGACCGAATAGCACGGATGCATCCCTGCTCGAATGCCGGAAGGAGTGCGTCCGCAGGCTGTCAGACCGTATGGCGGGCCCTGATCGCCCTTGCCCGGCACCGAGCCTTCGCCTCCTCGATCACATCGTGCCAGGTCTCGAGGGCCGGATCGCTGGCCAGTGAATCCAGAGCCCGGCCGGCGCCGGGATCAGCGCGTTCGGCGAGGATCACCAGCCAGCGCTTGATGATGCCGTCCGTCCGGAGGCTGAACGTCGAAGAGCGGAGCCTGGACCTGTGGCCGCTGAGGCCGCCCCACCAAGGGTCGTACCAGGACCCCAGCGCCCTGACCAGTGCCGCGATATCCGCCGTATCCCATTCGACCCAGGGCTCCGGGATGGCGGGCGCCTTGAGCCACCCGGGCACGAGAAACCTGAGAATGTGGCGCGCCCTCGACTCCTGTCCCTTCTCGACAAAGCTCACGGCCGCCGACGTGAACTGTCGGGCCGAGGCAATCAATCCGGCGCCCAGCCAAACCGCGCGCTGAGCCACGTCCATGCCCCGGGCGGCCACCCTGCGACGAAGCCGGTCCGCGAACTCCTCTCGCGGCACATGCACCAGCGCGGCCCACAGCAGCGCGTGCAGAGCCGACACCTGGGTTCGCGAACACCGCGTGGGGAAGACGCCGAGCAGCGGAGGCACGCCCCGCCGGGCCACCTCTGTATAGACGGAGTCGCCGGCCAGCGCGAAGAGATGGTTGTTATGGTCCTTGCGGCGGCGGATGAGCGACCTGTGCACGGTCGCCAGCGCCTCCGCGCAGGGCTCTGGATGCGCCCGGACGGCCCGCCGATACCACGGCGGCTCCTCCACGTAGGGCGTCATGTAGTAGCAGCCAACGGCTCGGGCGACCGCGTCCGCATCGAGGCCGTCCAGCGCATCCCCGCCGAGCCGCCCGATTTCGCCCATCGCGGCCAGGATCTGGTACGCGAAGCGCGGCACCGCGTCGGTGAAGGGCGGCGCCTTCGCATGCTCTTCCTCGAGCCGGACGATCTCGTCCAGGGAAGGGAGATCGTCCCTCCGCACGAGGCGGGGAAGACCGGCGAGCACCGACGTCAGGAGACCATCGTCATCGCCCAGCCGAATGCGCAGACGCTCGATCGGGTCGCCCTGGTAGTGCTCCGGCATCGCGCCCATGTACGCGCGCCCCATCATATGCCAGAGCCATGGCGACCCCCGGCCCCGGACCATCGCGTCCTCGTGCTCGCGGACGCCCGCCATGAGCCTGATTCGTTCGTCGCGCAGGATGGGGTCCTCGGCTTCTTCCAGCCCGGGCACAATCGGGTCTCCATACCCCGGGAACGATCCCGAGGGTGCTCCGTATCCCGGAGATGGCTCGCGGACCGAACGGCTCTCTCCCGTTCCATCGGTCGCTGAGGGCACCGGGTTGTCGGCCCAGTAGCGCGCCGGGTGGGAGAGAAACTTTTGCAGCGGCACCCCACGCTCCCCCACCACGAGCATGCGGGCGCCAGGGAACCGCTTCTCGAACTGCGCCAGCCCGCGGAGACGCCCCAGTCGCGGTCCGCTCTTGACTTCGATGCCGAGGAGGTTGGGGCCTCGGGAGAGCACGAAGTCGACTTCATGCGCCCCCTCGCGCCAGCTGGACAACTCGACGGCGTGCCCGGCCGTGTTGTGGAGGTGCGCGCCCACTCCGCTCTCGACAAGCCGCCCCCAGAAGGTGCGGTCGGCGCGTGCCTCCTCGAAGGTGTAGGTGAGCGGCGCCGTCATCAGCGCAGTATTGAGAACGTTCAGCTTCGGGCTCGAAGCCCTGCCCAGGTATGGCTTGGTGGAGTACCTGGGCAGACCGGTGACCAGGCCGCCGTCCGACAGCAGATCGAGGTAGGTCGCCAGCGTGGTCGTGTTCCCGGCCTCCTGCAGCTGGCCCAGCATCTTGTTGTACGAAAGCATCTGGCCGGAATACCGGGCGGCCAGTTCCATCAGGCGGCGCATGAGCGGCGGCTTGTCCACCCGGGTCAGGGCGACGATGTCCCGTTCGATGCTCGGCGTGATGATCGTCTCGAGAACTGCCTCTCGCCAGACTTCCAGGTTGCCGGCCACGGATGCCGTGCCGGGGTAGCCGCCGAAGAACAGGTACTCGTCGACACTGAAACCAAACGCCGCCGACATCTCGGAAAAAGACCAGTGGCGGGAACGGACAGGCATGAAGCGGCCCGCGAGACTCTCGTGCAGGCCGGTCAGCATGGACCAGGGTGCGGATCCCGACACGATCACGCGAAGAGGGCATCCGGTACGCCGATCCCGGTCCCACTGCGTCTTTACAATCGTCGACCAGCCCTTGACGTACTGGATTTCGTCAAGGGCAAGGACAAGGCCCCGCGCGCTTTGGTCGGCGTCTCGGCGAGCCTCCTTCCAGGTGTCCAGGAGCCATGCGGTCCGCAACGAGTCGCCCTCTTCGTTCGTCTGGTATGCATGTTCCGCGAGGCTCTCATCGACCGGGTAGTAGCGGCTCGGGATATCCACGCGCCGGAGCGCCTGCCGGATCATCGTGGTCTTGCCCGTTTGACGTGGTCCCGTAAGCGCAACGATCCGTGGAGGATAGGGTCCGGTCAGGAAGTGGACGAGTTGGTCCAGCTGGGGACGTTGGAAAAAGTGCATGGTGTAGTGTAAGCACTCGCGTAACTATTCTCAATGGCTTACATCCCTGGCGGCGGAATGTAACCTTTGCCATCCACGCCGCCGTTTACCATGGCTATTCGCGCTGTGGCCATCGTGATGACTTGATTAGTCTTTATCCCAGGGCTAGAATAGTCATTATGACTACGGTGTCGATATCGGAGCTGAAGGCGAACCTGTCGCGCTACGTTCGCAAGGTCCGGCGGGGCGGGGAGGTGCAGGTGCTCGACCGGGGCAGGCCGGTGGCCAGGCTCGTCCCGGCAACCGCGGATGGGGAAGAAGCGCGCGAGCGTCTGATCACGCAGGGAGTGGTGCGTCCCGGGCGGGGCGGAGCTGCCGCCATTCTCGACGAGCCGCCGCTGACCTTGCCCGTAAGCATTTCGGACGCGCTCGCCGAGGACCGGGACGACCGGTTGTGAGGTACTGGGACGCTTCCGCGCTGGTCCCGCTGGTGGTCACCGAGCGCGACAGCAACTGGGCGCGGAAGAGACTGGCCGAGGATGACCGGATCGTCACCTGGGCCTGGACGCGCACGGAAATCGTGAGCGCCATCGAGCGGCGGGCCCGCGAGGGGTCGTTGTCGCGCCTACAACGACGAAGGGTGCGTGACCGCCTGGACAAATTCGCCGGTCACTGGGACGAGGTGACGGATGTGCTCGCGGTCCGGTCGCGAGCGCATGCGCTATTGGCCCGTCACCCCCTGCGCCCCGCCGATGCCGGTCAACTCGGGGCCGCCCTGCTCGTGCAGGAGCAACTGGCCCAGCCGCTGACCTTCGTTTGCCTGGACCAGCGGTTGTCGCTGGCGGCTGAGCGGGAGAGCTTGCGGGTTCTTCCGTAGGCAACTGCAGAAAGGACCGGGAGCCGGCGCCCCCGGTCCTTCACCAACGGTGCAGTTGAAGCGGCCCTGCCGAGCCGCGTTCAGACTGTTCCGGCGATCACTCCCCGTCCGTAATCAACAGCAGCCCCCGCGTACGCAGCATCTCGTTCAGCGCTGCCACGTCCTCCGCGATCAGCGTCTCCACGGCGGTGAGGTGCAGCTGCAGCTGCTCGTGCAGGATGCCCTTCACCTCCGTCTCCTGGTCGGTGGGCGGGAAGTCGGCGATCGAGAGCGCGTTGGTCAGGTAGCCCAGCTTCGACAGCAGGCGGGCCTCGAAGCGGACCGCGTCCTGTCCCTGGCCGGTCTGGCGCAGGTCCACCAGGGTGCCCTGCAACTCCGCCAGCTTGTCCTCCAGGTCCGCGATGGCGTCGGAGAGGGTCTCGTCCTCGGCAAACCGCGCCATCGTCTCGAGCTGGACCCTCAGCGCCTCCACCCGGTGCACGGCCTCGCCCGCGGTCACCACGTCCGCGCGCACATCCTTCAGGAAGGCGATCTGCTCCGCGATGTCCGCCTCGCTCCCGGCTGAATGCGGATCCTTGATGACGGTAAGCGGCTGCTCGTGCGTCGTCCCGTCCACGTTCAGGCGCACGGTGTACTGGCCGGGGGCCATCAGGATGGAAATCCGGGCCGCGCCGGGAGCCGGACGTCCCTCCTCGCCCACCGCGATGTGCTCGGCGTACATCGGTCTGGTGTACAGCATGATGGGATCGTTGGGCTCGTCCCGGAGATCCCAGTAGATGCGGTTCACGCCCGCATTGTTGCTCCCGTCCAGGGTGCGCACCACGGCGCCCATGCCGTCCACGATCTCGACGGTGGGCGCCTCTTCGGCCGGAGCCGCCAGCCAGTAGTTGAGGTAGGCCCCGTACTCCGGATCCACCCCGACGGTGGGATCGTCGTAGGGCACCGAAGGCGGCGTGATGGGCCTGAATCGATATGCGTCGCGGGGCGCGAACAGGTGAGAACCGGACGCCATGACCTCCGGGGTCAGCTGCTGCAGGGGCGCGAGATCGTCGAAGATCCAGAAACCGCGCCCGTACGTGCCCACCACCAGGTCGTTGAAGTGCTCCTGGATGACGATGCCCGATACCGGGGCTGCGGGCAGGTTGTTCTGGAGCGGCTGCCAGTTGTCGCCGTCGTCGAAGGACACGTAGATGGCGTTTTCGGTGCCGACGTAAAGGAGGCCCTGCCGCTTCGGGTCCTCGATGATGATCTTCGTGTAGCTCAGCATGCTCGGCGGTATCCCGTCGGTGATCTTCTCGAACGACTCGCCGTAGTCGCGCGTCCGGTAGACGTAGGGATCGCGCACGTTCATCTGGTGCCCGTCGATGGCCACGTATGCGGTGCCCGCGTCGTAGCGGGAGGCGGCGATGCTGCGCACGGCCAGCCACTCGGGCAGATCGGGCATGTTTTCGGTCACGTTGGTCCAGGTGGCGCCGTTGTCGCGGGTGACGTGCAGCAGGCCGTCGTTGGTGCCCGCCCAGATCAGCCCCTGCTCGATGGGCGACTCGGCGATGCCGAACACCACGCCCGCGTACTCGACGCCGATGTTGTCGCCGGTGAGCCCGCCGGAGAAGCCCATGCGGCTCCGGTCGTTGAGGGACAGATCGGGGCTGATGACCTCCCAGCTCTGGCCCCTGTTCTGCGTGCGGTGCACGTGCTGGCTGCCGACGTAGACCGTGTTGTTGTCGTGCGGGGAGATGAGAATCGGGGCATCCCAGACGAAGCGGTAGCGGACGCCCTCCGCCGCGCCGCGGCTCTGTTCCGGCCACACCTCGACGCCCCGCCACTGGCGCCGATCCTCCTCGTAGCGCACCACGATGCCGCCGACCATGCCCGACCCCGAGGCCGAGGACCAGACGATGTTGGGGTCGACCGGATCGGGGGTGGCGAACCCGCTCTCGCCGCCGCCCACGTGGTGCCACATGCCGCGCGGAATCCCGGTGATGCGCCGCTGGCCCTGGATGCGGCTGTTGCTGGGACCCCGGTACGTGGGCTCGTCCTGCTTGTTGCCGAGGACGTTGTAGGGGATCTCGTGGTCCACGGTCACGTGGTACATCTGCGCGTTGGTGAGGCGCTGGCGGAACCAGGTCTTGCCGCGGTTAATGGAGATGGAGAGCCCCTGGTCGTGCGCGACGATCATGCGGTCGCCGTTGCCGGGGTCGATCCACATGTCGTGGTGGTCCCCGCCCGGCGCGTCCTCGCGCGGGATCACGTTGATGGCGCGGCCGCCGTCGGTCGAGACCGAGAAGGAGGCGGTCAGGAAGTACGCCTCGTCCTCGTCGTCGGGCGAGACCACGACCCGCGAGTAGTAGTGCGGGCGGCCCATGGCGTTGCGGTTGCGGGTGATGCGGGTCCAGGTGCGGCCGCCGTCGGTCGAGCCCCAGACCTGGCCGTCCTCGGTCTCGCGACCATCCCACGGAATCCCGTCGCCGGTCTCGAGCATCGCATAGACGCGCTGCGTATTCGAGGGCGCGATCGCCACCGCGACCTTGCCGACCGGAAGGTTGGGCAGCCCGATGCCGTTATCCGGACCATTGAGCTTCTCCCAGCTGTCGCCGCCGTCACGCGAGACGTGCAGGCCGCCGCCCGGTCCGCCGCTGGTGCGGCCGTACGTGTGGATCTCCAGCTGCCACGTCCCCGCGAACAGATTGCGCGGGTTGACGGGATCGAGAGCGATGTCGGAGCACCCCGTGTTCTCGTCCACGAAGAGCACATGCTCCCAGCTCTCGCCTCCGTCCATGGTGCGGAATACGCCGCGTTCGGGCTGCGGCCCGTAGGAGTGCCCGAGCGCGCAGACGTAGACGATGTCGGGATCGGTCGGGTGGATGGCGAGCCGGGGAATGCGCCCGGTCTGCTCGAGCCCCATGAGCGTCCATGTCGCCCCCGCGTCCGTGGACTTGTAGATCCCCTGCCCGACGGAGATGTGGCTGCGGATCTTTCCCTCGCCGGTGCCGGCCCAGACGATGTTGGGATCGGTCAGGGACACCCCCAGCGAGCCGATCGACTGCACCGGCTGGTCGTCGAAGATGGCGTCCCAGTTCACCCCGCCGTCGGTGGTCTTGTAGATGCCCCCGGAGGCGGCGCCGACGTAGTAGGTGTAGGGGTCGCTCGGCAGCCCGGCGGCCGCGGAGAAGCGATTGCCCTCGGGGCCGATGTAGCGCCACTCGAGGTCGGCGTAGGCTTCGGGAGCAGGCGCCTGCTGGGCGGCGGCGGGCGCGGAAGCCGCAACCAGGGCCAGGAGAAGGAAAAGGGCGAACGTGCGGGAAGCGAAGGCGTTCATGGCAGGTCTCGTGGGAGGTGGTGGAGGATGAGGACTGTGTTCTGGAAAAAGCCCCTCGGAAACCTCGGTCTCCGGGCGCGTTATTGACTTAGTGGGCCAGCTCGCCCGCGGGCGTCAGGCGGGACACGACGGCGGCCCGGGTGGCATCGACGATCAGATCGATTTCGGCAGAGGTGACCGCGAAGTGGGGCGTGTAGCGCACGGAGTTGGCGCCGCCGTGGATTACGCCCACGCCGTTCCTGCGCATCACCTCCTCCACGCTCCCGCGGCCATGGCTCTTTATGCCGGGCTCGAAGGCGCAGCTGACGAGGAGGCCCGTGCCCTGCACGGCGGTAATCGGTCCATCGAGATCGGTGGCTGCGCGCTCGAGCTTCGCCACGAACTCGGCGCCGCGCGCGCGGATGTTGTCGCGCAGTTCCGGGGTGAGCGTTGACAGCACGGCCACGGCCACCTCAAGGGCGCGCGGGTTGGTGGTCATGGTATTGCCGTACACGCCCCGCCGGTACATCCCCGCGGCCCGCGGCGTCATCCCTACCACCGAAAGCGGGTACTGGCCCGCGTTGAGCGCCTTGGACCAGGTCTCCACGTCGGGGGGCTCGGCATCCTCGAATGCGGGATAGTCGATGATGGAGAGGCATCCGTGCGCCCGCAGCCCGGCCTGGATCGAATCGACCACCAGGAGTCCGCCGTGCGCACGGGACAGCGCGCGCGCCGCGTCGTAGAATTCGCGGGTCACGGCCTTGCCGGGATTCCCCTCGCCCATCACCGGCTCCATGTAGAAGGCCTCGATGAACCAGCCCTGCTCCTCGGCGAGAGCGTAGAGATGACGCAACTGGCCGATGTCGTTCGCGGGCACCTTCAGGGCGTCGTGATCGCGGAAGCTGGCGAGATGCTCCTGGTAGTAGCAGTGGGTTGAGTCGGAGACCTGGGCGGGCCGGCTGGTGCGGCCGTGGAAACCGCCCTCCAGCGCGAGCGTCCGGATGGCGGCTCCGTCGCGGGGCCCACCCGGGTCGGTAACCTGTTTCGCGTGGATGTCCGCGAGACGGGACGCGAAGGTCATCGCCTCGGAGCCGCTGTTGAGGCACACGAAGCGCTCGAAGGGGCATGCCCGGCCCGTACGATGTCCGATCTCGGCCTCCAGCGCCCGGACCAGTCGAGCCTGGCTCGGGCTGGCCGTCATGACGTTGGCCATGACCCGGGGTTCGCTCATGGCGTCGAGGATCGCCTGTGGCGCGTGCCCGAGCCCGAGCATGCCGTAGCCGCCGGAATCGTGGATCACGGCGCCCGCGGAGGTCACGATCCAGGGTCCGCGCGCGGCGAGGGCCACGTAGGGGTTGACCAGGTCGTCGGGATAGAAGTTGAGGTAGCCTCGCTGCATCCGTCTGACCTGGTCGGCCTCGTCGAGGCCGGCGAGGCGGGGCAGATCGCGCCGCAATCGCCGATGGCGCTCCGCCGCCTCGGCCGCGGCCTGGCGAAGCAGGGCATCCCCCGCGGCGAAGCGCTCGATCACGGCGTCCGGCAGGCCGGGCGAGGAGCTCGTCCCGCTTTGGTCCCGGATTTCGCGAAGGATCGCCAGGGTATCGCGGGGGGTCGGCATCAAGCTCGCTCCGGGGTGAGGGTTGCGCTCGCGGGCGGAAGGTCAAGCTAGAAAGCCGGGGGGTGATTGAAAACTCACGCGTTACCCCGTCGTCACCAGGGTCAACGTGAAGTTACTGGAACATGTTGGACGGGAGAGCCGCCGGGGCAAGTCTCTCCGGCTTTTCCGAAGCGGCATCCCTGAAGGTCGCCCGGCGGGTCGGCTCGCGTACCTTGTTCGGGTGTACGAGCAGCAATGGCGATTCTCCGGCCCCGGACCGGACCCATCAACCTGGAGTTGGACTCATGACGCGTTGTGCCCTCGCCCTCCTGACTGTTGTCGTACTGGCCGCCGGTTGCGGAGGGTACGCGGAACCCGCACCACCCGCGCCCGCGGGCCCCGGACAGGCGGATGCCGCCGAGGCGGCGGAGACTGCGATCCCGGACCGCGAGGCCGCCGCCCCCGATGACCAGGCCGCGACCCCTGACCCGAGCCCGTCCGAACTGGCGGCCCGGGTGGCGACCATCGAGATCGTCCCCGCGTCCATCGAGGTACAGCGGGGCGATTCCGTGACCTTCCGCGGCATCCTGCGCGACGCGGAGGGCAACCAGGTGGAAGGGGCGCTCTGGGGCGTGGGCACGGTCGGCCCCTTCGAGTTGCGGTCGATCAAGGACGAGGTTCCCGACACCTACGTCCTGCGGGGGACGCAGTACGGAGAGGCGGTGATCGGCGTGTTCCTCGGCCTGGCCGGGCCGTCCGAGGACCAACCCAACTGGACGCCGGCCGCCGAGCTTCCGGTGAAGGTGAACGACTACCCGGTGGCGCGTATTGACATCGATCCGCCCGCCTACGCGGGCTACGCGGGGACCTCCTTCGCGCTGACGGGGCGGGCGATCACCACGGCGGGGGAGGAGCACGCCGAGGCGGTGGTGGAGTGGTCGGCGACGGACGAGGCGGTGGCCACCGTTACGGCCGACGGCCGGCTGGAGCTGCACGCGCCCGGGACCGCACGCGTCGTCGGGGAGGCGGGCGGGGTGCGGGGCGAACTCGCCCAGGACGTGGTCCCCAACCCGGTGGAGGGTCTCACAGTGGCGTCGCCCGAGTCGCGTG
Organism: BD2-11 clade cluster bacterium bin43; assembly: GCA_002238605.1. Taxonomy (GTDB): domain Bacteria; phylum Gemmatimonadota; class Gemmatimonadetes; order Longimicrobiales; family Gaopeijiaceae; genus BD2-11. The sequence continues at coordinate 304,227 of MPMR01000001.1, forward strand.
TGCGCACCGGCGACGTGGTCCGCCTCGCGGTGGCCGCCATGGACGCCTCCGGGGAGCGCATAAGTGATGTCGCGCTGGCCTACCAGGTCCAGAGAGAGGACGGCGCCGAGGCCGCCGCCACGGCCTACATGGACGGGGCCTTCGTCGCCGAGGAACCGGGGCAGTACCGCGTCCGCGTGGACGCGGGCACCGCGGCCGAAACCGTCGACCTGGAGGTCTTCCCGAGGGAGGCCACCCGGGAGGTCACGCTGGTGGGGCAGGGCCCGCTCGGCACCTCGAGTTCGGACCTGTGGGTCTTCGAGGGGCTCGACGGGCGCGATTATGCCTATACGGGCACGATGTCCGCGGCCACCATGTACGCCTGGGACGTAACCGACCCCGCCGCGCCCGCCATCGTCGATTCCCTCCGGGTGGACGGCCGCCGCGTCAACGACGTCAAGATCAACGACGACCGCACCATCGCCATCGTCACCAGCGAAAACGCCTCCAACCGCCGCAACGGCATCACCCTCATCGACATCACCAACCCGGCCGACCCGGAGACCATCACCCACTACACCGAGGGGCTCACCGGTGGCATCCACAACGTCTGGTTCGTGGGCGACCTGGTCTACGCCATCAACGACGGGACCCTCGACGTCCACATCATCGACATCTCGGACCCCGCCAACCCCTTCGAGGCCGGGCGCTGGGGACTCGACAAGCCGAACAAGTACCTGCACGACGTGAGCGTCGTCGACGGCATCGCCTATCTCTCCTACTGGAACGACGGCCTGGTCATGCTCGACGTGGGCGACGGCCGCTGGGGCGGGACCCCGACCGCGCCCCAGCCGATCTCCTCGTACAGCTACCTCTACGACATCAACGGCGCGCTCTTCGGTAACACGCACCACGCCATCCGCTACGGCGACTACGTCTTCCTCGGAGACGAGATCTTCGGTTGCCCGGGGTGCGACGGCCCGCGCGGCTACATCCACGTCGTGGACGTGAGCGACATCGAGAATCCGCGCGAGGTCGCCGAGTACAGGCTGCCCGAGGCCGGCAGCCACAATCTCTGGGTCGAGGATGATCTGCTCTACATCGCCTACTACCAGGGCGGGCTGCGGATCGTCGACGTGTCCGGGGAACTGCGCGGGGACCTGCTCGCCCAGGGTCGCGAAGTGGCGTCCTTCATGACCACGCCGGAGGGCGAGAGCTCGACCATGGCGTGGGGTCCGCAACCGTACAAGGGCAACATCTTCGTCTCCGACATGCGCACCGGGCTCTGGGTGATGAACCTGGCGCCGGCGCGGGTGATCCCATAGTCGCTCATTCCCGAACCACAGGAAGGACCCAATGCGCCATCTCCCCGCCCTTCTCCTCTGCCTCGTCGTCTGGACCTGCGCCGAAGCCCCCGAGGCCGCCCAGGAGCCGGAAGTCGCAGCTGAAACGCCCTTGCCGCCGGGTTCCGTTTACGAAGGTCAGGCCTTCGAGTTCGAGGAAGTGGTGCCGGGGATCTTCCACGCCCGCGGAACCGGTGCGCTCAACGTAGGCTCCCACGGCGCGATGGTCGTCAACGATGACCACGTGCTTCTCGTCGAGTCGCATATCTCTCCCGCGGCGGCGCGGGCGGCCTACGACGAAGTGATGGAACTCACCGGCAAGCCCCTGCGCTACGTGGTCAACACCCACTTCCACTTCGATCACGCGCACGGGAACAGCGCCTACCCGGACGACGTCCATGTCATCGGCCACGAGTTCACGCGCGAGATGATCGAGAACGGGGGCTCGATGGGCCGTTCCTGGGAAAACTTCGTGGGCGGGGTACCGGACCAGATCGCCGAGCTTGCGGACCAGGTCATGCGCACCGACATCGAGGAAGAGCGTCTCGAACTCGAAGACCAGCTCGCCTTTCTGGAGAACTACTACGCGAGCCAGGACGGACTCGACCCTGAGAGCCCCAACACGACCCTCTCGGAGCGGATGACGCTGTTCGCGGGCGACCGCGAGATCCGCATCCTCTTCTTCGGGCGCGGTCACACCGGAGGCGACGTGGTGGTCCACCTCCCCGCCGAGCGCGTGCTCATCACCGGGGATCTGCTGCTCCCCCGGCTTCCCTTCATGGGCGACGGCTATCCCGGGGAGTGGGCCGAGACCCTCGAGCACCTGAAGGGGCTGGAATTCGACTGGGTGCTGCCCGGCCACGGAGATCCCTTCCAGGACCGCGCGATCATCGATCATCTGCAGGCCTACCTGCGCGACTTCGAGGAGCGGGCGACCGCGCTGCACGCACAGGGGCTCTCCTACCAGGAGGCCGCGGCACAGATCGACATGACCGACCACGCCGGAAACTACCCGCAGATCACCGGGCCGGGCGTCGCGGAGATCGCCATGCAGCGGATGTTCGAGCTGCTGGACGGGACCGCGGGGTAGCCAGCCGGAGAGACCCATCGCCGCCGTGTTGGACGGGAGGTGGGTGCCCGTATGACGCCGAGCCGCCGTGGACCTCCCCGCTTCTCGCGGAACGCCGTGGTCCGGCTGTGGCTGCACCGCCAGGGACTCGCCCGGGCGCGGGGGACGGTCCCGCTCGACCGGCGCGCATTCGTCAACCACCTGGAGCGCACCGGAGCGCTGCAGCTCGACAGCGTGAACGTCGTGGACCGCGCCCATTACCTCACGCTCTGGAGCCGCTTCGGTCCCTACGACCGGGCGCAGGTGGATCGCTGGGTGTACCGCGAGCGGCTGGCGTACGAGTATTGGGGACACGAGGCTTCGATCCTCCCCATCTCCCACCTCCCGCTGGGCCGGCGGCGGATGCGCCGCTTCCCTCCCCTGAGCTGGTCCGGCCGCAAGTGGTGGTCCCGATACGCGACCTCGACCGCATCCAAGCGTCGTGTGCTGCGGCGGATGCGCGCCGGAGGGCCGCTGGAAAGCGCCGACTTTGCGCCCCGCCCCGAGGAAGTGGGTGAGAAGACGGATTCTCCAGGGTGGCGGCTGCGCGAGGACAAGCGATCGCTGAAGCTTCTGTGGCACGACGGTCGCCTCGCTGTGAGCGGCCGGCGCCATTTCCGCTGCATCTACGACCTGGCCGAGCGCGTCTACCCCGAGGGGCCCGCTGCGTCGCTCACGGCGTACCACGACAGCTGGCTCCTCATCGGGCTTTCCGGATGCGGCATCGCTCCGGAACGCCACCTCGTCAACTACTTCACCGCGCCGAAACTGAACGCGGCGGAGCGGCGCCGGGTCATCGCCCGCAATCTTCGCAGCAAGCGGATCGTCGAGGTGGAGGTGGAGGGCCTCCCCGGTCCGTGCTACGCGCTGCCCGAGCACCTCGATGCGGTCGACGCCCTCCCCGAGCCCACCGGAACGACGCTCATCTGCCCCTTCGACTCCCTGCTCTGGCAGCGGAAGCGCGCCGCCGAACTCCTCGACTTCGGATACACCATCGAGATCTACGTCCCCGCCGCGAAGCGGAAGTACGGCTACTACGTCCTCCCGATCCTCCACGACGGCCGCCTCGTAGGCCGCCTCGACCCCAAACTCCACCGCGACCGCGGCGTCCTTGAGGTCCGCTCACTGCACTTCGAACCGGATTTCAGGCAATCGGCTCGCTTCGAGGCAGCGCTTCACGAATCGCTCGGGGACCTCGCCGACTTCCTGGGCGCTTCCGGCATCCAGGCCAGCGCGGTGAGCCACGATGCGGTCCGGTTGTGACTCGCTCAGTGATCTCGCGGCCCGCCTCGATCCCCGTCCAGCCTACAGCGGGGTGATCTCAGTCAGGATGTCGCGCCCGCCGACCGCGCGAAATCCCTCCGCCAGGGGGAACGTGTGCCTTCCCACGTGCACCACGTCGATACGGCTCAATCCGAGAACCTTCCGAGCCGTCCGCATGGACGACGTGACCTTCGGTGCGTCTGTTCGCTTGAACTCGTATCCGCGCCGCTGGCGGCCGCGAACAACCAGGAGATCGAGTTCCGGTCCACCGTGGACCGACCAGAAGTAGCACTCGTCCGGCCGCGCTCCGATGCGGCGCATCACCTGCTCCAGGGCAAAGCCCTCCCAACTGGCTCCGACTTTCGGATGCCTCGCCAGATCGCGGGCGTTCGCAATGTCGAGCAGCACGTGGAGCAAGCCGCTGTCGGCGATGTAGGTTTTCGGCGACTTGACGATTCGCTTGGCGACGTTTTCCCGCCAGGGGCGTAGCACCCGCATGAGGTAGGCGCCCGTCATCCGGTCCAGGTAGCGACGCACCGTCGTGTGCGCCAGCCCGAAGGCGCGGGCGAGCTCCGACCCGTTCCAGGTCTGGCCGTGGTAGTGGGCCAGCATCGTCCAGAAGTCCTGCAGCAGGACCGGCGGCAACGAGATGCCGAGCCCCGGCAGGTCGCGTCCGGCGAGCGATCGAATGAAATCCCTGCGCCATTGCTCGCTCCGTGCGTCGTCCTCCGCGAGCCACGCCCTTGGGAAGCTGCCCCGCAGCCAGAGCTCCCGCCAATTCTCGCCACCGACTTCGGACAGGTCGAAGCCCGGCAGTTCGTGGTATGCGATGCGCCCGGCGAGCGACTCCGATCCCTGACGCAGCAACTCCGGAGACGCGCTCCCCAGCACGAGGAAGCGGGCGGGAAGGGGCCTGCGGTCCGCGAGTACACGAAGGATCGGGAACAAGCCGGGACGTGTCTGAATCTCGTCGATGATGACCAGACCGCGGAGCGGCTCCAGAGCCAACATGGGCTCGCTCAACCTGGCCAGATCCCGCGGATCCTCCAGATCGAAGCGGGTAACACGCTCCTGCGTGGCTGCGAGTTCCAGCGCGAGCGTCGTCTTCCCCACCTGCCGCGCACCCAGGAGTGCGACAACGGGATTGTCGCTCAGATTGCTCGCCAGAGCGGCCAGATGGGCGGGCCTGGGTATCATGATATCTGAAATATGAACACGGCATGCTCATATTTCAAGAAATGATCAGACGATCCGCCCCCGCTCCCGGAACTCCTCCGCCTTCTCCTCCATCCCCGTCTGCACGAGATCCTCGGCGGTTGCATACCCCTGCTCTTCCGCGTAGGCGCGGATGTCCTGGGTGATGCGCATCGAGCAGAACTTGGGGCCGCACATCGAACAGAAGTGGGCCACCTTTGCGCCTTCGGCGGGAAGGGTCTCGTCGTGGAAGGCGCGCGCGGTGACCGGGTCGAGCGAGAGGTTGAACTGGTCCTCCCAGCGGAACTCGAAGCGCGCCTTTGAAAGGGCGTCGTCCCATTCCTGCGCCCGCGGATGGCCCTTGGCCAGGTCCGCGGCGTGGGCGGCGATCTTGTAGCTGATCACGCCCGCCTTCACGTCGTCGCGGTTGGGGAGGCCGAGGTGCTCCTTGGGGGTGACGTAGCAGAGCATCGCGGTGCCGTACCAGCCGATCTGGGCCGCCCCGATGGCGCTGGTGATGTGGTCGTAGCCGGGAGCGATGTCGGTGGTCAGGGGCCCGAGCGTGTAGAAGGGCGCCTCGTCGCACCACTCCAGCTGCTTGTCCATGTTCTCCTGGATCATGTGCATGGGCACGTGCCCGGGCCCCTCGCACATGACCTGCACTCCGTGCTCCCAGGCGATGCGCGTCAACTCGCCCTGCGTGCGCAGCTCCGCGAACTGGGCTTCGTCGTTGGCGTCGGCGATGGACCCCGGACGCAGCCCGTCCCCCAGGGAGAAGGAGATGTCGTACGCCGCCATGATCTCGCAGATCTCGTGGAAGCGGGTGTAGAGGAAGCTCTCCTTGTGATGGGACAGGCACCAGTGCGCGATGATGGAGCCGCCGCGCGACACGATCCCGGTCATGCGCCTGGCGGTCAGCGGCACGTAGCGCAGCAGCACCCCGGCATGCACCGTGAAGTAGTCCACGCCCTGCTCCGCCTGCTCGATGAGCGTGTCCCGATAGGCCTCCCAGGTAAGGTCTTCCGCGGCCCCGCCCACCTTCTCCAGCGCCTGGTAGATGGGCACCGTGCCGATGGGCACCGGCGAGTTGCGCAGGATCCACTGGCGGGTCTCGTGGATGTTCCTGCCCGTGGACAGATCCATGACCGTATCCGCGCCCCAGAGGGTTGCCCACTGCAGCTTCGCCACCTCCTCCTCGATCGACGACGAGACTGCGGAGTTGCCGATGTTGGCATTGATCTTCACCGCGAAGTTGCGGCCGATGATCATGGGCTCGGATTCGGGATGATTGATGTTCGCGGGGATGATGGCGCGCCCGCGGGCCACCTCGTCGCGCACGAACTCGGGGCTCATGCCCTCGCGGATGGCGATGAACTCCATCTCGCGCGTGATCTCGCCGCGCCGGGCGTACTGCAGCTGGGTGACGGGCCCGCCGGTGGAGCGGAGAGGCTGGTTGTGGAGCGCCGCCGGCATCTCGGCGCCGTTGGCGCTTTCGGGCGCAAACGACGCCCGCGGAAGCACCTGGCCGACACCGCCGCGCTCGGCGATCCACTCCGCGCGCAGACTGGGGATGCCCCGGCGAACGTCGGTGCCTTGGGGCCCCGAGGTGTCGTAGACCCTGACCGGAGGTTCGCCGCCGGCCAGGGAGATCTCGCGCATCGGCACGCGCATGCCGCCAGGGCCCTCCACGAACACCTTGCGGGAGTTGGGGAAGGCGTCGCCGTAGTCGCCCTCGGAGGAGTTGGTGGGGAGGCTGCGGTCTACCCGGCGCACGCGGCGGCTGGAGACGCGGCCGTTGCCGGCCTGCCCATTCCCGCCCCGGGCGGTCGTCTGTTCGGGTCCGCGGGAGCCGTTCCCGGCTTGCCCGTTTCCGGCTTGCCCGTTTCCGATGTCAGATTCGCTCGCGTTGCGTGCCATTGGCCACCCTCCTGTGCTCGTGGGGACCAGAGATATCCGGCTCGGGAGTATCGGGAACCCCGGATGTAGCGGTAAGATAGCGAGGATACCCCCAAAGGGCACAGGAAATCCTCCCCCCGGCACAGCCACCAACTTCCACCACGCGCTCCCGGACGTCCGGGAGACGTACCAGGGATGACGAGACGATGCATTCGATGACCAGACGACCGCTCGCACGACGTTTCGCAGCACTGGCATTCGCTGCCCTCGCGGCGGCCGCCGTCCTGCCGGGAATCGCCCTCTCCGGAGCGGCCCTGGCGCAGGCACCGACCGCACAGGCCCCCATCAACACCTACAACGCGATCCACCACCCGGTGGTGGGGCGCAACGGGATGGTGGCGAGCCAGAACTTCCTCGCCACGCAGATCGGGGTCGACATCCTGCGCCGGGGCGGCAACGCCATCGACGCGGGGGTGGCGGTGGGCCTGGCGCTCGCGGTGACCCTTCCGCGCGCGGGCAACGTGGGGGGCGGCGGCTTCATCCTGGTGCACCTGGCCGAGGAGAACCGCACGGTCGCGATCGACTTCCGCGAAACCGCGCCCGCCGCCGCGCACTCCGACATGTTCTTCGGGCTCGACGGCGAGGTCGACAACGACGAGTACCGCTTCAGCCACAAGTCGTCGGCGATCCCCGCGTCGGTGGCCGGTTTCGATCACCTGCTGCGCAACTACGGCACCATGAGCTGGCGCGAGGTGGCCCAGCCGGCCATCGACCTGGCCCGCGACGGCATGGTGGTGTGGGAGGACCTCGCCGTGAACCTCGCCCGCAGCAAGCCGCGGCTGAGCGCCAATCCTGCGTCGCGCGCCAAGTTCTACAAGGCCGACGGCTCCAATTACGAGGTCGGTGACGTCTACAGGCAGCCCGACCTGGCCTGGACGCTGGAGCAGGTCGCCGAGGGCGGCGCCGACGCCTTCTACAGGGGCGAGATCGCCCGCCGCATCGCCGACGACATGGCAAAGCACAACGGCCTGATCACCATGGAGGACCTGGCCAACTACCGCGTGGTCGAGCGCGAGCCGGTGCGCGGCACCTTCCGGGGCTACGACATCGCGGCCATGTCCGCGCCCAGCTCGGGCGGGATGCACATCGTCCAGATGCTGAACATCTTCGAGAACTTCCCCCTGAAGGAGATGGGCTACGGCAGCGCCGACGCCATGCACGTCATGGCCGAATCGATGAAGCTGGCGTACGCCGACCGCAGCAAGTACCTGGGCGACCCGGACCACCTCGACCTCCCGGTCGCCGCGCTCACGAGCAAGGACTACGCGGCGGAACTGGCGCGGGGCATCTCCCTCAGCAGCGCCCGCCCGTCATCGGACATCGGCCCGGGCAACCTGGCCCCCTATGAGAGCCCGGAGACCACGCACTACTCGGTCCTCGACAGCGAGGGCAACGCGCTGGTCAACACCTACACGCTGATGTTCTCCTACGGCTCGGGCGTCGTGATCGAGGGCACCGGCATCCTCATGAACAACAACCTCGGCAACTTCACGCTGCGGCCCGACATCCCCGACGCCTTCGGGCTGATGGGCAGCGCGGACAACCAGATCGCCGCGGGGCGCCGGCCGGTGAGCTCCATGACCCCGATCATCGTGCTGCGCGACGGGCGCCCCTTCCTGCTCACCGGCAGCCCGGGCGGAAGCCGCATCATCACGACCAACCTGCAGCTGCTGGTGAACGTGCTCGAGCACGGCATGAACATCGCCGACGCCACCGCGCGGCCCCGCATGCACCATCAGTGGTACCCGGATCGCCTGGAGGTCGAGAGCGGCTTCAGCCCCGACGTGATCCGCGCGCTCCGGGCCCGCGGCCACGATGTGCAGTTCAGTGCCGGGATGGGCAGCCTGCAGACCGTGATGTTCTCCGACGGGCTGTTCTACGGCTACGGCGATCCGCGCCGGCCGGGGGCGATGGCGCTGGGGTACTGAAATGGTGACCGGGGTCCCATCCGGGCCTGGTCACCGGATCCATCCGGGCTTGGTCACCGGGTCCATCCGGGCCTGGCCACCGGCACGACCCCGGCTTGGTCACCGGCACCATGCAGTCCCGAATTCACATGACGGAGTCTCGTTCTGCCATTGACAACGCTTGGCGTCCCCCGACGCAGGGGGACCAGGAGCGGCCGTCCCGAATTCACATGGCGGAGTCCCATTCTGCCATTGACGGATTCGGAGGTCGCGATTCGGCAGAGTCCGACATTCCGGATTCTCCAG
>MPMR01000041.1 GCA_002238605.1 BD2-11 clade cluster bacterium bin43
CCGTGCTCGATGTCGGGCGCCGTCGAAGGACCGTCGGCTGGCGGCTGCGCAAGGCCCTGGAGGCACGCGACGGCGGCTGCCGGTTCCCCGGGTGCGATTCGCGCGCGCGCACCCACGCCCACCACATTACCCCGTGGGCCCACGGTGGAGAGACCGCCATGAACAACCTGGTGCTGCTGTGCCCCTTCCACCACCGCGCGGTCCACGAGGGGGGCTGGCGGGTGGAGATGGACGAGTGGGGAGCCCCGCGCTTCTTCAATCCGCTGGGCGTTCCGCTGCCCGTGCAGCCGGAGCCGTCGGACATCGGCGACCTGGTGCCCGCCTCTCCCGACATCGCCGAAGGGGTGCCCCGCGGCGGCTCGCCGACACTCCGGAAGCCTTTGCTCGCACCCCGGGAGCCCTCGCCCGCGTTCCGGATGCCCTCGCCCGCATGCCCGAAGGCTCAGGCGGCACTGCCCCGGGCCTCCCCGGGAACATCCGTCTCGTCCTCGACGTTGGCAGACCCGCCGCCACCCTCGGCGCAGGACTTCGGTCTGGGCCGCTGGCACGGCCAGGACGGCATCGACGCCTGGACCGGGGACTCGCTGTGGACGGGCGAACGCATCGACTGGGGCTATGCGATGATGTGCCTCTGGAGGGAAGGAGGCGAGGGATTGAGGGAAAGGAGCGAGAGCCTGAGGGAAGGATGAGGCACCAGCCATCCCTGAGCCGATGCGCACCTTGGCCGTCCGGAGGAGCAGGGTGGTGAGGGCAGGAGGGCTACCGCCCCCCATATCAGAAATAACCCTCCCGCTTCTTGCGTTCCATGGACGCGTCTCCGTCGTGGTCGACCAGGCGTCCCCGGCGCTCGGAGTCGTGAATCGCCAGCGTCTCGGCGAGGACCGCGTCCGGGGTGTCGGCGGTGCTCTCGACCGCGGCCGTGAGCGGATAACATCCCAGGGTGCGGAAGCGGATGCGAAGGTGCCGGGGCTCCTCGCGGGCGCCCAGGGGCATGCGCTCGTCGTCGACCATGATCCATTGGCCCTCACGCTCGACGACCGGGCGCTTCTTCGCGAAATACAGCGGGACAACCGGGATTCCCTCGGCCGCGATGTAGCGCCAGACGTCTGTCTCGGTCCAGTTGGAAAGGGGAGACACGCGGAGCGATTCGCCCTGGTGGACGCGGGTATTGTACAGGTTCCACAGTTCGGGCCGCTGGGCCTTGGGGTCCCACTGATGGGCCGAGTTGCGGAACGAGAACACCCGCTCCTTGGCACGCGATTTTTCCTCGTCCCGCCGGCCGCCCACGAAGATGATGTCGTACTTCCCGGCGTCCAGGGCCTGGCGCAGCGCCTCTGTGGTCATCACGTCGGTGTAGCGCTGCGATCCATGCGAGAACGGATCCACGCCGGCCTTCAGCCCCTCCTGGTTCACGTGAACCACGAGCTCGACCCCCGCCTCGGCGACCACGCGGTCGCGGAAGGCGATCATCTGGCGGAACTGCCAGGTGGTGTCGATGTGCAAAAGGGGAAGGGGGGGCGGCGCGGGCCAGAACGCCTTGCGGGCCAGGTGGAGCAGAACCGACGAGTCCTTGCCCATCGAGTAGAGCATGACGGGTCGGGCGGCGCCCGCGATCCCTTCGCGGATGATCTCGATGGCTTCCGATTCAAGGGAGGAGAGCCAGCGGGAGACACCTCGCTCGCTCAAGTGCGCCCTGTCTCCCGCACCCGCAGCGGGCGTCCCTCACTGATTCGATCTGTCACATTAGCCAAGAGCATCCTGACGGCGTTCATCCGCCGCATGTTACCTTTGCGCCGGGATCATATCACCGTTCCTCGACCCGTTCAACCTCGCAATCGGGTTGGATCCGCGGTTTGATCCTACCTGTCGGATATGCCCCCAACGCGGTTGAGGGGGCGAGCATGATTCTTGTTGACACCGGGCGACCGGGCCATCAGTTTTGTGCCCGCTGAGCGAGATCTGCAGAAGGGCCCGCGCGTTGGCGCCGCCGCAGCGGGCCGCGACCCATCTCGTCAACAGCTCCGCTTCCGCCTCACCGCAACCTTGAGGGAATCCATGGATCTGAAGGTTGGCTGGGAGAGAGTGGCCGGTGTGCTGATTGCGGTGCCTGCGGGGCGGGTCGACAGCGCAAACAGCGCGGACTTCCGTGCGGCGATGGAGTCGGGGATCCCGCCGGGGGAAAAGGCCTTGCTGCTCGATCTTCAGCATCTTTCCTACATGAGCAGCGCGGGACTGAGCGTCATTCTGATGGTCGCCAGGAAGTTCAGGCAAGCCGACCAGACGATTGCCATGTGCGGATTGTCGGGACCGATCCTCTCGGTCGTGTCGCTGAGCGGCTTCGACAAGATCATTCCGGTCCACGAGTCCCGCGCCGCGGCCCTCGAGGCGTTTCCCGCGGTCGATGAGACCGATCCTGCGCGGCTCGATGCCGACGAGCCGCGGCCCGCGCCGGACGAGAGTCGGTCAGGTCGCTCGTCGTGGTCCTTCAAGAGGCACTCGATGTGAGCATCGGGGAGTTGTGAAGTAGTCGTCCGTGAACGACATTCGCTGGCATGCGCCCGCGCGCCCGACGGTGGCCCGTACCCGCAGCCAGGAGTCCCCGATGCACGAAGCCGTGAATCGTAGTAGATGCAGCTCCCGCCGATCCCCCTCCCCCCTCCGCATCCTCGCCGCCGGAGCGATCTTCGCAGCCGCGGTGCTGGCAGCACCGGCCACCGGGCCGGAACTCGTTGCGCAGCAGGGGGCGGCCGAGGGCAACTGGCTCTACTACGGGGGTGACGCGGGGAGCACCAAGTACTCGCCGCTCGACCAGATCGCGGCGGACAACGTCGCCGACCTGGAGATCGCGTGGCGCTGGGAGTCGCGCAACTTCGGCGACCGGCCCGAGTTCAACTACCGGGTAACCCCGCTCGCGGTGAACGGCACCCTCTACGTCACCGCGGGCTACCGGCGGACGGTGGTCGCCATCGACGGGGCCACCGGCGAGACCCTGTGGATGTACCGCATGGACGAGGGTGTGCGCGCCGAGACGGCGCCGCGCGCCAACTCCGGACGCGGGGTCGCCTACTGGACCGACGGCCAGGCGGAGCGCGTCCTCGTGATCACCCCGGCCTACCACATGGTCTCGCTGGATGCGAAGACCGGACGGCCGGACCCCGCCTTCGGCCAGGACGGGGTCGTCGATCTGCGCAGGGACTTCGGCCCCCGCGAGGTCGACATCGACAACGACCCGCTCGGTTCGAGCTCCCCGCCGGTGATCGTGGGCGACGTGGCGGTGGTGGGGACCGCGCTGCCGTCCGGAAGCTCGCCCCCGAAGCCCGACATGCCGCCCGGCCATGTGCGCGGCTACGACGTGCGCACGGGCGAGCGCCTGTGGATCTTCCACACGATCCCCCAGGAGGGCGAGTTCGGCAACGACACCTGGCTGAACGGGTCCTGGAGCTCCACCGGCAACGCGGCCGTCTGGACGCCCTTCTCGGCGGACCTGGAGCGCGGCTACGTCTACCTGCCCATCGAAGCCCCTACGGGCGACTACTACGGCGGCCACCACCCCGGCGACAACCTCTTTTCCCAGAGCCTGGTGTGCCTCGACGCGCGCACCGGCGAGCGGGTGTGGCACTTCCAGATGGTCCATCACGGCATCTGGGACTACGACCCGCCCGCGCCCCCCATCCTGCTCGACATCAACGTGGACGGGCGCACCATCCCGGCGGTGGCGCAGGTCACCAAGCAGGCGTTCACCTACGTCTTCGACCGCTACACGGGCGAGCCGGTCTGGCCCATAGAGGAGCGGCCGGTCGCGCCCAGCGACGTGCCCGGCGAGTGGACCGCGCCCACCCAGCCGTTCCCCACCCGCCCCGCGCCCTTCGACCGCCAGGGCGTATCGGTGGACGACCTCATCGACTTCACCCCCGAGTTGCGCGCCGAGGCGCTGGACATGGTCTCGCGGCTGGTGATCGGGCCGCTCTACACCCCGCCCTCGGTCATCGATCTGGACGACCCGAACGGCACCCTGGGCACGCTGGTTCTGCCCGGGTCGCTGGGCGGCGCCAACTGGCCGGGCGGCTCGGTCGACGCGGAGACCGGCATCCTCTACGTCACCTCCGTCACGTCGCCATCGGTGCACGGGCTCATCAACGACCCGGAGATCTCCAGCATGGACTATATCTCCGGGCGCGCCTTCCGCCGGGTGCGGGGCGGCGGTCCGCAGGGGCTGCCGCTGATCAAGCCGCCGTGGGGGCGCATCACGGCCATCGACCTGAACACCGGCGACCATGTGTGGATGAGGCCCAACGGCGACACCCCCGACTACGTGCGCGAGCACCCGGCGCTGGCCGGCGTGGACATTCCACCCACGGGGAAGCCAGACCGGGGCGGCACCATGGTGACCCGGAGCCTGCTCTTCGCCGGGGAGGGGGGCGGGATGTTCGCGGCCTTCGGGTCGGGCGGCAACAAGCTGCGCGCCCACGACAAGGCGACCGGCGAGATCGTGCACGAGTTCGAGCTTCCCGCCAACCAGACCGGCGTCCCGATGACCTACCTGGCCGACGGACGCCAGTTCATCGTGGTGGCGGTGGGCGACCGCGGCCACGCGGCCGAACTGGTGGCGCTCGCGCTCCCGCAATAGCAGTCGGCGCTCCCGCAATAGCAGTCGGGCTGCCGGAGCCCGCGGTCCGGCCGGAAGCATCACCCCGGCACCCCCGCCGCGCCTCCGCCGCTTGCAACCCTCCCGCCCGCCTTCGCGTCTGATGGTCTGATGGCGCGGGCGAGCGGCCGGTCGAGGTTTCCGGCCACCGCGCTCCCATCGAGGACGACGACGATACGGGGCAAACGAGGAGGATCGCATGTTGAGGAAGAAGCGGAAGACGGGAAGCGGGCGAACGAAACGGATCGGCGCGGCATTCTGGATGGCGGGACTGCTGATCGCGCTGACGGCGCCGGCGGTGCTGGAGGCGCAGGAGCGCAACCGGGACCGGGACCGGGGAGACCGTGCCTTTCGCGTTCGCGGGATCATGACCCCGCGCGCGATGCTCGGAATCCGACTCAGCGTGTCCCCGCCCGACGAGGACGCGCAGGGCGTGGAGGTGCAGGGGGTTACCGACAGCGGCCCGGCCGATGAGGCAGGCATCCAGGAGGGTGACGTCATTACTTCCCTCAACGGCCAGAACCTGCTCGAGCCGCTCGCCGATTCCGATCTGGAGGAGCGCGTCGACCCTGACCGTTCCCTGCCCGGTCAGCGGCTGATGCTGCTGGCGCGTGAACTCGAGCCGGGCGAGGAGGTTACCGTCGAGTATCTGCGCGACGGTGAAGCCGCGACGGCCACGGTCGAGGTCCGCAGTTCCGGGGGATGGGTGATGTCGGGGTTCGACGCCGATCGCATGGAGGAAGTGATGGACCAGGCCCGGGCCCGCATGGAGGAAGTGCGGGTGCGCAGCCAGGAGGCCGGCGAGCGGGCGCGCGAGGTTGCGGAGCAGATGCGCGAGCAGTGGGACGACTACGCCTGGTTCCCGGAGGGAGGCTCGGCGATCGCGGTGATGGGGCTGCGGGCGTCGCACGGCATCAGCCTGGTGACGCTGAACGCCGGGCTGGGCCGTTACTTCAACGCCGAGAGCGGCGCGCTGGTCACGGAAGCCGACGAGGACAACCCCCTCGGGCTCGAGGCCGGCGACGTGGTCCTCGCCATCGATGGCCGCACCATTGACTCGGCGGGCGACGTGCGCCGCATCCTGCGCTCCTACGAGGAGGGCGAGGCCATGACGCTCACGATCATGCGCGACGGCGGCGAGATCCAGGTCAGCGGAGCGGTCGAGGACCAGGCGCGCCTATGGCGCGGCGGAGGCGTGCGCGGGGCGCCCGCGAGCCCGGTGGGGCGGAGGATGTCCGTCAGGCGCGCAACGCCCGGGCGCGGGGTTTTCCGGAGCACGTCGGACCGCGGCCGCCGGCCGTGGAGGGGCATGAGCCTGTAGTCTGTTGCGGGGGTGGAAGGGTGGCGGGGCGGGGAACCGGCGCCGGGCGCGGAAGCGTTCCGGCGCCGGTTGCACTTGTGCGCGCGCGGCACCTTGTCCAATCTGTAGGGGAGCAGTATCGAAGTATCTCCGTTTCGCGGTCGCGCTTCAGGGGCCGCGAGAGCCCGTCGCACCGGCAACCCCCTACCTGTATCGTGTCGGACAGGCAACCCCTAGGTATTCTTCAGGTCCTCGGCAGCGGATCCGGATTCATCCGTCTGCGCAAGTTCGGCTACACCGCTTCCAAGCAGGACGTGTACGTCGGGCCCAAGGTCATCCGGCGCTTCGGACTGCGCACCGGAGACGAAATCGCCGGCGATGTCGGCAACCGGCCCCGCAACGGCAAGGCGCCCCCGCTCACGCGGGTCGTCACGGTCAACGGCGAGCCGCCCGACTCTCTGCGCGACCGCCCCGAGTTCATGCGCCTGAGCGCGCTCCACCCCAGGAACCAGCTCAAGCTCGAGTGCGACATCACGCACCTCGGACAGCCCGACTTCACCAATCGCGTCATCGACCTCTTCTGCCCCTTCGGCAAGGGACAGCGGGCGATGATCGTGGCTCCGGCGAAGGCGGGGAAGACGACCATCCTCCAGCGCGTGGCGCAGGGCGTGGTCACCAACCATCCGGGCTGCCATCTCTTCATCCTGCTGGTCGACGAGCGGCCGGAAGAGATCACCGAGATGGAGATGTGCGGGTACGGCGAGGTCATCGCATCGAGCTTCGACTATCCGCCCGACCGCCACGTGGCCGTTGCCGAGATCACCATGGAGCGCGCGCGCCGGCGGGTCGAGATGGGTCAGGACGTGGTGGTGATCCTCGACTCCATCACGCGCCTCGCCCGCGCCCACAACAACGTTGAGGAGGGGAGCGGGCGCACGCTCTCGGGCGGCCTGGACGCCAGCGTCATGGAGAAGCCGAAGCGGTTCCTGGGCAGCGCGCGCAACATCGGCGACGCGCAGGGCGGAGGGTCGCTGACCATCGTCGCGACCGCGCTCGTGGACACCGGATCACGCATGGATCAGGTCATCTTCGAGGAGTTCAAGGGCACGGGCAACAGCGAACTGCTGCTTTCCCGCGAGCTGGCCGACCGGCGCGTCTTCCCGGCCATCGACCTTGTGGCCTCGGCCACCCGGCGCGAGGAGCTCCTGCTCTCGCCCGAGGCGCTCACCCTCTCGCGGGCCTTCCGCCGCCAGCTGTCGCACAAGCCTCCGGCGGAAGCGATGACCGAGCTGCTCGGGCTGATGGGACGGACCCGGAGCAACGACGAGTTGCTGGAGATGGCGCGCCACCTCAACTAGTCCGGGCCCGGCAACCCGCGGTCAGGGCGTACTCGCCTCGCGCAGCCGTTCCAGCCCCAGTTCCATCTCCCGTCCCTGCAGGCGATCCATGGCGCGCGCCACGTATCCCAGGATGGGATTCCATCCGAAGTCGCCGGTCTCGCGCCAGGTCACCCGGGTGCCGTCCTCGAGCCGGTCCAGGGCGATGGTGCCTTCGGTAATCATCGCCCCATCCTCCACCTCCACCCGGTAGCGCACCCGCTCCCCGGCGACGCTCTCCACGATGGTGAAGACGCCATCGCCGAACTCCGGATCATCCCAGCTGCGGCCCGCGCCGACCCCGCGGGAGGGGCCGATGCGCTCCCCGGCGGCTTCGGGCCAGTCGGTCCACGCATCCCAGAGCGACACGTCGTTGACGTAGGCGAACACCTGTTCCGGGACCGCGGGCATCTCCAGCGACCGCTCGACCGCCCAGGTGCCGGGGAGAATGAGCCCGATAAGGAGCAGGGAGATGAAGACTACCGCAAGGAAACTGAAGAACTTCACCGCCATGGTGTGCTCCCGGATCGAGGAGGGGATTCGCGCTCAGCGGGCATCGACGCGCCTCAGCACCGGCTCCAGGCCGGCCCAGACGGTTTCGGCGATGATCTCGTGCCCCTCCACCGAGGGGTGGATGCCGTCGCCCTGGTTGAGCTCGCGGACGCCCCCCACGCCTTCGAGGAGGAAGGGGATGAGGGTGACGTCAGCTTCGCGGGCCACTTCGGGGAAGACGGCGCTGAAGCTCTCGGTGTAGCGCTCACCCAGGTTGGGAGGCGCCTGCATGCCCGCCAGCAGAATCTCGACCTCCGGGTATCGGGCCCGGCTGCGGCCGATGACGGCGAGCAGGTTGTCGCGCAGGGCATCGACATCCTGTCCCCGCAGGCCGTCGTTGGCCCCCAGCTCGATCACGAGAACGCGCACCGGCATGCGCAGCAGCCACTCGAGGCGCCGCAGACCTCCCGCGCTGGTGTCGCCGCCGACGCCCGCGTTTACGACACGGAAGGGAAGTCCGGCCCGGTCGATGCGCGCCTGGACCTTCGCGGGGAAGGCGTGTTCCTCTGCGTTGCCCAGGCCGTAGCCTTCGGTGAGGCTCGTGCCCAGGAAAAGGACAACACCGCGCCCGGGCGAGATGTCTGTCGTAGAGGCGGGGGATTGCGACGCAGCCGGCGAGGAGGACGAGGCTGCCTCCGTGGCGGCGTCCGTTGCCGCAACTTCCCGATCCGGCGAACGTAACGCTTCGGGGTCTTCTGCTCCCCCGCACGCGGGCAGGAACGTGAGCAGGCCGATTGCCGCCAGGCGTCTCCACATGATGATCGTCGCTGAAGGTGTGAGTAAAGCGTACGGGCGCGGCAGCCGCTCGCTGGTCGTTTTGCGCGACATCGACCTGAGCGTCCCCGAAGAGGACTTTATCGCCCTCGTGGGTCCCTCGGGAAGCGGCAAGACCACCCTGCTGGGCCTGCTCGCGGGACTCGACGCGCCGACGACCGGCTCCGTGAGCCTGGGCGGCGAGCGGCTGTCGGCGCTTACCGCCGACGAGCGGGCCGCGTTCCGGGCCGAAAAGGTAGGCTTTGTCTTCCAGACCTTCCACCTCCTGCCCACGCTCACGGCGCTGGAGAACGTCATGGTGCCGCTGGAGCTGGCCCCGCGGGCGAAGGTGTCGGGGGGTGGCGGGCGCGGGTCGAGGTCACGGGTCGGGCCGCGCGTGCGGGCCCGCGAGCTGCTTGAGCGGGTGGGGCTCGTGGAGCGCATGCACCACTATCCGGCGCAGCTCTCCGGGGGTGAACAGCAGCGGGTGGCGCTCGCCCGCGCCTTCGCCAACCGGCCGCTGGTGCTCTTCGCCGACGAGCCCACCGGCAACCTGGACTCGGCGGCCGGGGCGGTGGTGGTCGAGCTGATGGAGGAGCTCAACCGGGAGTGCCGCACGACCATCGTGCTCGCCACCCACGATCTGGAGCTGGCCGCCCGCGCCCGGCGCACCGTCACGCTGAGGGACGGGCGCATCGCGTCGGACCGCCGTAATGGCGGGGCCGGCGTCGCGGAAACCCCCGCCGGCCGCGGGGCGGAGTGATCCCCTTCTCGCTGAGCCTCGCCTGGAGGGAGGGCCGGGCGGGCATGCGCCGCATCGGAGCCTACGCCGCCTCGGTGGCGCTCGGGGTCGCCGCGCTGGTGGCCGTGCACTCCTTCAGCGCCGACGTGATCCGCTCCATACGTGAGGAGTCGCAGCTTCTGCTGGGCGCCGACCTGCGCCTCACCTCCAACGCGCCCATCTCCGACAGCGTGGGCTCCATTGCCGACTCGGTGGTGACCGAGGGGGGGCGTCTCTCGCGGGTGACCGGGCTGGTGTCCATGGTGTACGCGCCGGGGAACGGGGCCACCCGGCTGACCCAGGTGCGGGGCGTGGAGGGGGGCTTCCCGCTCTACGGGCGGGTGGAGACCACGCCCCCGGGGATCTGGTCCCGCCTGGGAGAGCCCGGGATCGCGATCGTGGACGAGGCGATCCCCATCCAGCTGGGTGTGGGCGCGGGCGACACGCTGCAGGTGGGCACCTCTTCCTTCGTCATCCTGGGCACCGTGCGCGGCCTGCCGACCGACATCGGCTTCCAGAGCGCCATCGGGCCGCGCGTGTTCGTCGCCCGTAGCGAGCTCGCCGCCAGCGGGCTGCTCGAGTTCGGCAGCGTTGCCCGCCACCACATCTACCTGCGTATGCCCGCGGGGGAGGACCCGGAGGACGTGGAAGACCGCCACTGGCGCTTCTTCCGCAACCAGGCCGTGACCTCGGTGACCGCCCAGGATCAGGCCCGGAGGCTCACCCGGGGCACGCGCGTGCTCGCCTGGTTCCTGCGGGTCGTGGGGCTGACCGCGCTGCTGCTCGGAGGCATCGGCGCCGCCAGCGCGATCCACGTGTACGTGAAGGAGAAGACCACGGCGGTCGCGGTGCTGCGCTGCATCGGCGCGCGCGAGCGGAGCGTCTTCAACGCCTACCTCCTGCAGGCGGTGGCGCTCGGGCTGGTCGGCTCGGTCGCGGGGGTGGCGGGGGGCATCGGGCTGCAGCGCCTCCTGCCCCTGCTGATCACGGACGTGCTGCCCGTGACCGTCGAGGCGCGGGTGGATCGGGCGGCGGTGGTCGCGGGGCTGGCGACGGGGATGGCCGCGGCCGCGCTGTTCGCGCTCCTCCCGCTCCTCCGCATCCGCGGCATCGCGCCGCTCCAGGCCCTGCGCGCCGACTTCGAGCCGGAGGCCACGGCGAGGTCGCGGCTGGACCGCGTGTTCGCGTTCGGCGCTCTGGTCGGAGGGATGCTGCTGCTCAGCCTCTGGCAGGCCCCCGAGCCCGAGCACGGCCTCGCCTTCGCCGGCGGGCTGAGCGCCGCCCTGCTGCTGCTCTACGGCACCGCGGTCGCGCTGACCCGCCTCACCCGGCGCTACTTCCCGGCGCGCGCGTCGTACGCCGTCCGCCAGGGGGTCGCCAACCTCTTCCGGCCCCAGAACCAGACCGCAGCCGTAATGCTCGCGCTCGGGCTGGGCGCCTTCCTGATCACCACCGTGCTCGCAGTGCAGGCCAGCCTGGGCCGCGCGCTCTCGGTGGACGGCGGGCAGGACCAGCCCAACCTGCTCTTCTTCGATGTCCAGCCCGACCAGCGGGACGGAGTGACCGAGCTGGTGGCGGAGGCCGGGGGCGGCCCGGTCGACCTTACCCCCGTGGTGCCGGCCCGCATCTCCAGCCTGAACGGCCGCCCGGCCGCGGAGATCCTGCGCGACCGCAGGGACGGCGGCCCCGCGCGCTGGGCCGTGCGGCGCCTCTACCGCAACACCTCGCGCGCCGAGCTCTCCGACTCGGAGGAGCTGGTGGCCGGCCGCTGGTGGGGGGCGGCCGGCGACCGCGACAACGGCGGCGACCCGCCCGACGGCGTCTCCCTCGACGCCGACCTGGCCGACGACCTCAGGGTCGGCATCGGCGACCGGATCACGTGGGACGTCCAGGGCGTCCCCGTCACGACCACGGTGCAGAACCTCCGTCGCGTCGACTGGGAGCGCTTCGACATCAACTTCCTGGTGGTGGCCGAACCCGGCGTCTTCGACCAGGCCCCGCGCAGCTACCTTGGCCTGGCGCGCATCGTCGACCCCCAGGCCCGCGCCCGCATGCAGCGCAACCTGGTGCTCAGCCTCCCCAACGTCTCGGTGCTCGACCTGGCGCTCATCCAGGAGGCCCTCGACACCATCCTCGGCCGCGTGGGCGGGGCCATCCGCTTCCTTGCCCTCTTCATCGCCCTCGCCGGCGTGGTCGTACTGGTGGGATCCCTCTCCACCTCGCGCTATCAGCGAATGCGCGAGAGCGCGCTCCTGAAGACGCTGGGCGCGCGGCGCTCGCTCGTGCGCCAGGTCCTGCTCGCGGAATACACCAGCCTGGGGGTGCTCGCCGGGCTGACGGGCGCGCTGCTGGGAGTGTGTTCCGCGTGGGCTCTGGTCGAGTTCTTCTTCGAGATGGACTTCCACCTGCCCGTCGGGCGCGTCGCCGGCGTCTGGCTGGTGGTGGTGGCGCTGACCGTGGTTACCGGGTTCGCCAACAGCCGGGGCGTTCTCCGCCGCACGCCGCTGGAGACCCTGCGTGCGGTGGTGGAGTAAGAGGCGCGCCTCAATCCGGCGGCTCTCCGCGCTCCCTTACGCTCCCGCCCGCGCGTACGCCCGCAGCCGCTCGCTCGCCGTCTCGAGGCTGTCGATCTTCTTGCAGAAGACGAAGCGAACGTAGGTGCTGTCCCCGGCCTGCACGTTGAAGAAGCTCGATCCCGGCACCGGAATCACCCCCGCGTCGCGCGCCAGCGAGCGCGAGAAGGTGTCGTCGTCCTGGTCGGAGAGGTCCGAGAAGTCGGCCATGATGTAGTAGGCGCCCTCCGGGGCCGAGCACCGGAATCCGCCCTCGCGCAGCCCCTGGTACAGGACTTCCCGCTTCGCCAGGTAGCTCTGCTTCAGCTCCTCGTAGAACCCGGGTCCGAGCGCGTTCATCGCCGCCGCGACCCCCTCCTGCAGCGGAGCGGGCGCGCCCACGGTCAGGAAGTCGTGCACCTTGCGGATCTCGTCGGTCAGGTCGGCCGGGGCCACGATGGTGCCCAGCCGCCAGCCGGTCACGCTGTAGGTCTTGGAGGCGCCGGAGACGGTGACGGTGCGCTCGCGCATGTCCGGGAGCGTGGCCAGCGGGATGTGCTCGCCCTCGTAGTAGATGTGCTCGTAGATTTCGTCCGTGAACGCCAGGATATCGTGCCGCCGGCAGATGTCCGCGACCCCCTCCAGCTCCTCGCGGTCGAAGACGCGTCCGGTGGGGTTGTTGGGCGTGTTCAGGATGATGGCGCGGGTGCGCGGGGTGACGTCCGCCTCGAGCCGGGCCGCGTCCAGGCGGAACTCCGGCGGCTCCAGGCGATGGAAGACCGGCGTAGCCTCGCACAGGATGGCGTCCGGGCCGTAGTTCTCGTAGAACGGCTCCAGCACGATCACCTCGTCGCCCGGGTTGATGACCGCGAGCATGATGGACGCCATCGCCTCGGTGGCCCCGCAGGTGACCGTGATCTCGCGCTCGCCGTTCACCTCCATCCCGTACCACTCGCGGTACTTGCGCACCAGGGCGTCGCGGTAGCGCGGCGATCCCCAGGTGATCGCGTACTGGTTGATGTCCTCCTGGATGGCCTGGCAGGCCGCGTCCTTGATGACCTGCGGCGCCGGAAAGTCCGGGAAGCCCTGCGCCAGATTGAGCGCTCCGCACTCCTGCGCGACGCGCGTCATCTCGCGGATGACGGACTCGGTGAAGAGGCGCGTCCGGCGCGCCGTGCGTGGCTTGTGGGTCATGGTGTGTCGTGCTCGCTGGTGTGTGTGGACCCGGGGCCCGTGGGCGGCCCGGCCGGGCGTGGACGGGCACCCCTGTGCGCGCGGCGGCATGAGCCCTTGCGCGGCGAAGCTGCAAGCTCTGCGGAGAGCCGTGGATGGGCAAGGGTGGGAGAGGTGATGCACCCGCAAATCGGCCGGCTCAACGCCTGATGCGGGCGACGCATGGTTCCTCCGCTGCCTGAAATGCTTGCAAATCGGGAATATCATACCGATATTACAGACTCATGAACGCCCTGATGATCCCCCGCCTCCTGTGGCCGACTGTGGAGGAATACCTCCGGATCTTTCCGGCGGTCGCCCTTCTGGGGCCCCGGCAGGTCGGCAAGACGACGATGGCGCGGGCGGTCGCTGATGCGGAGCCTGAGGCCATCTCGGGCGCCCGCAGGCCCGGGCTCTACCTCGACCTGGAGAACCCGAGTCACCGGGAGAGGCTTTCCGACGCGCGCGGCTACCTCGGTTCGGTGCGCGACCGACTGGTGGTGCTCGACGAGATTCATCGCGTGCCCGAGCTGTTTCAGGAACTCCGCGGGATCATCGACGAACGTATCTACGACGGCGAGCCGGCGGGCCACTTCCTCGTTCTCGGATCGGCCTCGATGGATCTCATGCGGCAGTCGGGCGAGAGCCTGGCCGGACGCATCGGCTATCTGGCGCTCGACCCGCTGGATGTCCGCGAGGTTGGAGGCGGCGAGCTGACGCGCCTTTGGATCCGAGGCGGATTCCCGCGCAGCTTCCTCGCTCCGACGGACACGGCGAGCGCCCACTGGCGCGAGAACTTCATCCGCACCTATCTCGAACGCGATATCCCCATGCTGGGTCCCCGCATCCCCGCGGAGACCCTGCGTCGATTCTGGACCATGCTCGCGCACTCGCAGGGCGGACTCTGGAACGCGGCCGCCCTGGCTCGCAGCCTCGCGGTCGACGGCAAGACCGTCGTGCGGTACCTCGACCTCCTGGCCGACCTTCTCCTGGTGCGTCGCCTGTCGCCGTATCATGCCAATGTCCGCAAGCGGCTCGTGAAGTCGCCCAGGGTCTACATCCGCGACAGCGGGATCGTTCACACGCTGCTCGGGCTCGATGACCGGGATGCCGTGATGGGTCATCCGGTCGCGGGGACGAGCTGGGAAGGCTTCGTGATCGAGACCCTCCTGCGAGCAGCCCCGGGGCGCACCGGCGCCAGCTTCTACCGGACCGCGACCGGCATCGAGATCGATCTCGTCCTGGAGTTGCCCGGCGGTCGCGTCTGGGCGATCGAGGTCAAGCGCGGGCTCGTCGCCGCTTCCGGACGGCGACTCCGGATCGCCCTGGACGACGTCAGGCCGGACAAGACGTTTCTGGTATACGGCGGCAAGGAGCGGTATCCGACGAAGGGCGGCATCGAGGCCATCGGGCTGCGTGAAATGGCGGAGGAACTGGCGGGCCTGAGTTGAGGTCCACGGTAGCTGGCGAATGCCAGACGCCTTCAGGCTCCCGCTTGCAGCCCGGCTCCCGCCCCGGGCATATTGCCAACCCCGCCGGGGTGTCGGGAGCCTTCCGTCGCGCCCGCGGGGCCAGCGGGTCCGCCAGCCGGATCCGGTCACTCTTCGGCAGGTCGGGATCATGTACGGTCTACGGGTCATTCGGGCTCAGGAAAGCGCGCGTGGGGGCTTCGTTCCCGCGCTCCTCCTCATTGCTTTCTCCTTCGGCGGCACATCAGCCGCGGCGCAGGAGACGGCCTTCGGCGTCGACGACGCCATCAACCTCACGCGCGTGTCGGATCCGCGCATGTCCCCGGACGGGGAGCGGGTTTTGTTCTCGCGCTCCGAGCTCGACTGGGATGAGAACGAGCGCATCACTTCGCTCTGGATCGTGAACGCGGACGGCGCCGACGCCCGCCGCTTTACCGGGGAGGACGGCGACTCCGGCGCGCGCTGGTCCCCGGACGGCCGCTGGGTGGCGTTTCTGCGTTCGGCCGGCGAAGGCGAGGACCGCGCGCGGCAGGTCTTCGTCATCCGCACGGACGGCGGCGAGGCGCGCGCGCTGACCGAGCATCCCACCTCGGTCCGCTCGTTCGAGTGGGGGGACGCCAACTCGATCTTCTACCTCGCCAACGACTCGCTTCCCGACGACGAGGAGGAGCGCCGCGAGGACGGTTACGACGCCATCTTCGTCGACGAGGCGCCCAACGGGCAGACGCGCGGCGAGTGGTCGAGCATCTGGACGATCGCGCTGGACTCGGAGGATGAGGAGGACGCGGAGGCGCGGCGGCTCACCACCGGCAACCTGCGCATCGGACAGTTCGCTGTCGCGCCCGGGGCGGATCGCGTCGCCTACACCTACCGCAGCGAGAACCGGCGCAACGACGGCTACCTCTCCGAGATCGCGCTGCTGGACGTGGCCACCGGCGAGGCCCGCGACCTGACCGACAACGAGGCCCCGGAGAGTTCGCTGGCGTGGTCTCCCGACGGAACCCGGCTCGCATTCGGCGCCCCCGACCTCGAGACCTGGGAGCTCGACCAGGGCAACCTCTACGTCATGGACGTCGAGAGCGGCGAAGTTCGCCAGATGGCACCCGACATGATGGTGGACATCCGGGGCACGCCCCAGTGGCATCCCTCCGGCGACGCCTTCTACTTCGCGGGGCTCGACCGGACGGTCGCCAACCTTTACCGGCTGAGCGTGGATTCGGGCGAGCTGGAGGCGGTGTCCTCGGGGGACGGCATCCTGTCGTCGCCCAGCTTCTCCGCGGACTTCTCGCGCTACGCCTTCACGCAGTCCACCCCCAAATCGCCGGGAGACGTCTTCGTCGCCGGGACCGACGGAAGCGCCCCGACGCGCCTCACCGAGGCCAATCCATGGATGGCGGAGCGGCAGCTGGCGGAGCCCGAGGTCGTCCAGTGGACCAGCCGCGACGGGCTGCCCGTCGAGGGCCTGCTCTACCGGAGCCTCAATTCCGAAGCGCGTTCGCTGGTGCTCGAGATCCACGGCGGCCCGGCGGGCGTCTTCACCCGCGGCTTCGACGCAGACGCGCAGATCCTGGCCGCGGCGGGATACTCCATCATCCAGCCCAACGTGCGCGGCTCCTCCGGCTACGGCGACGAACTTCTGCGCGGCAACATGAACGACATCGGGGGAGGGGACTACGACGACGTGATGACCGGGGTCGACTACGCGCTTGAAGCAGGCGTCGCCCACCCCGACTCGCTGTCGGTGAAGGGCTGGAGCTACGGCGGCATCCTGGGCGGCTGGACCATCACCCAGACCGACCGCTTCAAGGCCGCGAGCCTGGGGGCGATGGTGTCGGACTGGCAGAGCGAGTTCGGGACCGGCTTCCACTTCGACGTCCTGCGCTGGTACCTCGGCGGCGATCCGTGGTCGAACCGGAATCACTGGCTGGAGCGATCCGCCTACTCCCACCTCGACCAGGTGACCACACCAACCATCCTCTTCCACGGGGAGCGGGACCAGACGGACACCATGGCGCAGTCGATGAACTTCTTCGCGGGGCTGACGCATCTCGGCGTCGAGAGCCGCTTCATCCTCTTCCCGCGCGAGGGCCACGGCATCTCCGAGCCCCGCCACCATCGCACGCGCCTGGTGGAGGAACTGCGCTGGCTGGAGCTGTACGTGCGCGGCAACGCCGACTGGGAGGCTCCGGAGCGTCCCGAGGAAGAAGGGAAGCCACGTCCGGTGACGGAGAACTGAGCCCGATCCCAATGCGAGCCCCGAGTCAGCCCTCAACGCGAGTCACTGAACCGGACCCGAGTACGATTACCGGACCGGACCCGAAGGCGGTTACCGAGCCGGACCCGAGAACCAGAGGTATCCCGATGCGCCGATGGACGAAGTTGTCAGTAGTTGTCAGTATATTGTCAGTTGCGACGCCGCTGGCTGGCCAGAGTGTCGCTCCGGAGCACTTCTCGGTGATGCAGGCGCGTTCCATCGGGCCTGCGGGGATGAGCGGGCGCGTCTCCGACGTCGAGGTGGTGCTCTCGGACCGGAACGTCATCTACGTCGGCTCCGCGAGCGGCGGAGTGTGGAAGTCGGACGACGGAGGGCACGTCTGGCGCCCCGTCTTCGACGACCAGCCGGTGGGCAGCATCGGCGCCGTCGCCGTCTTCCAGCCCAATCCGGAGATCGTCTGGGCGGGCACCGGGGAAGGGAATCCGCGCAACAGCGCCGGGGTCGGGAACGGCATCTACAAGAGCGGCGACGGGGGCGAGAGCTGGACCCACATGGGGCTCGAGGACTCGGGGAAGATCCATCGCGTGCTCACGCACCCGTCCGATCCGGACATCGTCTACGTCGCGGCGCTGGGGCCGACGTGGCGCACCGGCGGCGAGCGCGGGGTCTACCGCACCCGTGACGGGGGCGAGAGCTGGGAGGCGGTCCTGCAGTCCAACGAGCGCAGCGGCGCGGGCGAGCTGATCATGGACCCGGCCAATCCGGACAAGCTTTTCGCGGCGCTCTGGGAGCATCAGCGCTGGCCTTGGGTCTTCGAGTCGGGCGGGCCCGGGAGCGGGCTCCATGTTACCCGCGACGGGGGCGACACCTGGACGCAGCTCACCGAGGAGCATGGGCTGCCGCCGGGGGATCTCGGCCGCATGGGGCTGGCGATTCCGGCGGAGCATCCCTCGGTGGTGTACGCGCTGGTGGAGGCCGAGCGGAGCGAGCTGCTGCGCTCCGATGACGGCGGCCGCAGCTGGAGGACCATCTCCGATGCGCCCGGCGTTGCGCCCCGGCCTTTCTACTACGCGGATCTGCGCGCCCATCCGTCCAACGAGAACCGCATCTACTCGCTGCACGGGGCGGTGACGGTGTCGGAGGACGCGGGCCGCACCTTCACCACCGTGGTGCCCAGCGCGATCATCCACGGCGACATCCACGAGCTCTGGATCGACCCCGACGACCCGAGCCGGATGATCCTGGGCAACGACGGCGGCATCGCCTTCACGTACGACCGCGGGCGCAACTGGCGCTTCGTGGAGAACCTGCCGCTCGCCCAGTTCTACCACATCGAGGTCGACAACGAGGTGCCGTTCAACGTCTACGGCGGCCTCCAGGACAACGGCTCCTGGTGGGGGCCCTCGGATGTCTGGGGCGGGCGCGGGGTCATGAACGCCCACTGGCACCGGGTGGTGAGCGGGGACGGCTTCGTGGCGGCGCCGGATCCGAGCGATGCGCGCTACGGCTATTCGTCGTCGCAGCGCGGCAACCTCCAGCGCTTCGACCGGGTCACCGGCCAGCGCAAGGCCATCCGCCCCGCGGCTCCGGAGGGCGAGACGCTCCGCTTCCACTGGAACGCGGCCTTCGCCACCGATCCCTTCGACTCGACCACCATCTACATCGGCAGCCAGTTCGTGCACCGGAGCCGCGACCAGGGTTCGAGCTGGGAGATCATCTCGGGCGACCTGACCACCGACGACCCGTCCAAGCAGCAGGCGCACATGAGCGGCGGGCTCACCATCGACGCATCGGGCGCCGAGGAGCACACGACCATCCTGACCATCGCGCCCAGCGCGCTGGAGGAAGGGCTGATCTGGGTGGGAAGCGACGACGGGCGGGTGCATGTGACCCGCGACGGCGGCGTTTCGTGGACCAGTCTGGAGGCGAACGTCCCGGGAGTGCCCGAGGCGACCTGGATCCCGCACATCGAGCCCGGCAAGCACGACGCGGCGACCGCGTACATGGTCTACGACGACCATCGCCGCGGCAGCTGGACGCCCTACGTCTACCGCACCGGGGACTACGGGCAGAGCTGGCAGTCGATCGCGAGCGACGACATCTTCGGCTTCGCGCACGTGATCGAGGAGGACCCGGAGGAGCCCAACCTGCTGTTCGTGGGGACGGAGTTCGGGCTGTACGTGAGCCTGGATCGCGGGGCCAGCTGGTGGAAGCATCCCGGCGTGCCCCCGACACCGGTGCGCGACATCGTGGTGCACCCGCGCGACGGCGACCTGGTGCTGGGAACGCACGGGCGCGCGGCGCTGGTGGTCGACGACGTGCGTCCTCTGCGGGCGCTGGCGGCCGATCCGGCGGTGGCCGCGCGGCCGGTGGAGGTCATCCCGGTCGCCCCGGTGCGCCAGCACACCCAGTCGGAGGGGATGGGGCTCACGGGGTACCGTTCGATCGGCCACACCATGTTCATCGGGCCCAGGCGGCCGTACGGCGCGCTGATTCACTACTGGCTCGCCCCGGGCGAGATGGTGGCGAGCGCCGAGGTGCAGATCGCCGACGATGGCGGCGCGGTGGTGCGAACTCTCATGGGCACGACCGACCCGGGGCTCAACCGGCTGGTGTGGGACCTGCGCGACGAGACCGGAGGCGGCGGCATCGAGGTGATGCCGGGAATCTACTCGGTGCGCGTGAACGCTGGCGCCGGCTCAGGCGCGCAGACGCTGGAGGTGCTCCCCGACCACCGCTTCCCCTACGACCCGGAGGCGCGCGCGGCCAAGATCGCGGCGCGCAGGGAGGTCGCCGGCTGGATCACCACCGCGAACGAGGCGCAGGACCGCCTCGAGCGCGCCCTCGACGGGCTGGACGTGGTGCTCGCCACCCTGGCGGACGACGACGCCCTGAGCGGCGAGGGCCGCACGGTGTCCGAGGTCGTGCGCGGGCTGCTGGAGCTGCACTTCACGGGCCCCGAGTGCCAGGGCGGATGCGGCGGTCGGGCGACCGTGCGCCACGTGCAGGCGGCAGCCGGCCCGCTCGCCAGCTCCTGGGACGCCCCCACCCCCAACGAGCGCCAGGCGATGAACAACGCTTTGACGGCGCTGGACACCATCCTGAACGACGTCAACGCCGTGTTCCAGGGCGACGTGGCGCGCTTCCGCCAGCGGCTGGAGGCGGTCGGCTTCACCCTGTTCCCGCCGGAGGGGCCGTTGAGGGTGATGCGGTAGGGAAGCAGGGGGGTGCTGGGGGGCTCCGCGGCAGGTTATCGCGGCACCATCCCCATCACCCGGCCCCTGCGGTCCATCTCGAACTCACAGCAGGCGAGCAGCCGCCGCTTCAATTCCGATCGTGCCCGCTGGACACGCGATTTCATGCCCGAGACGCTGAGTCCGAGGCGGCGGGCGGCCTCTGCCTGACTGAGGCCCTGGAACGAGGTGAGGACGAGAGCCTCGGCTTGTTTCGGCGATAGATCGAGGATGAAGGGCATCAGGCACGCTTCGATTCGTCGCCGCTCCGCTTCCTGCTCCTCCTCCTCCGCGGTCGGAGGCAGGGATGCGGCTTCGCCTTGAGCCTGTGCCAGCGCCTGCGACTCGACGGCGCGCCGCCGGTAGTGATCCGTGATGGTGTTTGCCGCGACCCGGTAGGCCCAGGCGAGTGGGTTGCGGGCCTGCTTCAGACGCTCCTTGTTCTGAAGCAGCCGCAGCAGGATGTCGCCGGTCACGTCGTCGGTCCAGGCGGGATCGACGCGGCCGGCCACGTAGCCGCGCAGCCGACCCTGGAACTCGGACCAGCGCAGTCCTTCCACGCCATCGCCTGCCGCGCCCGGACCACGGTTCATCCCGCGGGACCGGCCAGCCGGGCCGTCGCGGTCAGACGTCACAACATGCCGGCGCGGAGAGATCGGCCGATCCGCCAGCGGCGAGCACGGCTGCTTCCTCCTCTTGCCCGTCGCAGCAGGCCCCTGACGCGACTGCCCCTGTCGCGACTGCGGCCGGGGCATCGTCGGTGATCACGTACCACTCCCAGCGCAGCCCCTGAGGTTCGTCGGACCAGACCTTGGTCTGCTCGGCGTGACAGCAGACGGCCTCCTCCTCGGTCTCGGTGAGGATGTCGGCCGCTTCCAGTCGGGCAGCCGCCTCCCGCACATGAGCGGCGTCGAATACCTCCACGCCGAGGTGGTTGATGCGCTCCGGCGCGTGCGGATTCTCGAAGAGCACGAGCTTCAGCGGCGGTTCGTCGAGGGCGAAGTTGGCGTATCCGGGGCGGCGCTTGTGCGGCGTCGCTTTGAAGAGCTTGCCGTAGTAGTCCACGGCCTCGTCGATGTCCCGTACGTTCAGGGCGAGTTGCAGTCGCATGCTGATTCTCCTTCGGGTGGCTGTGCTGTCGGCATCCGTCTACCCTGTTAGACGCGCGAACCTCGAAAAGGACGCATCGCCGGGGAGCGGGAGGCAACCCCGCCGGGGAAGCTGCCCCGATTCCGGCCATACACCAGCGGTGCGAGTCGCGCACCGCCCGGCGCTCTTCCTCCCATCGGGGAAGGCCCCAACTCCCCACTCGAAAGAGGCCGATAGCGCGTGAATCAGATCCCCCGCGGCGCCTGGAGCACCCTCGCGCTCCTGTCCGTGGCCGAGCTCATGGGCATGTCGCTCTGGTTCACCGCCAGCGCGCTGTCGCCGGAGCTGGCCGCGCAGTGGGGGCTGAGCGAGGGGCAGGCGGGGTGGCTGACCACGGTCGTGCAACTGGGTTTCGTGGCGGGGACGGCGGTCGCGGCGTTCCTCAACCTGGCGGACATCTTTCCGGCCAGGCGCTACTTCTGCGTCTCGGCGCTGCTCGGGGCGGGCGTGAACGCGGCGGTGCTCGTGGTCCCGGACTATGGGTCGGCGCTGGTCCTGCGCTTCCTGACGGGCTTCTTCCTGGCCGGGGTCTATCCGCCGGCGATGAAGATGATCGCGACCTGGTTCCGGGACGCGCGCGGCTTCGCCATCGGCACGATCGTGGGAGCCCTCACGGTGGGGAAGGCGATCCCGTACCTGCTGACGTCGGTCGAGGGAGGGGGTGCGGCGCTCGTGCTCGCGGGCGCGTCGCTGGCCTGCGCGGCGAGCGGGCTCCTCGTGCTGGCCACGTATCGCGACGGGCCCTACGGCTTCGAGCGCCGTCCATTCTCGTGGAAGCTTGCGGGGGTGGTGCTGCGTCACCGCGAGACCCGGCTCGCCATCGCGGGCTACCTGGGGCACATGTGGGAGCTCTACCCGATGTGGGCGACGATCACCCTCTTCTTCGGCGACTACTTCGCCGGTGGCGGGGGTGGTATCGTGGCGGGCGGCGGTCTCGTCGGCGGGGGCGGGGGTCTTGCCGGCGAGGGAGGCGGCGGTCTCACCGGCGCGGTTGCCGGCGGTCTCACCGGCGGGAGCGCGGGCGCGGCTGCCGGCACGGGCGCGGGCAGTGCTGCCGCCGCGGACGTCGGTGCGCTCTCGGCCGCGGGGCTGGCGGGGGTGGCCGGGTTCGGCGCGATCGCCATCGGTGGGGTGGGGGCGGTGATGGCGGGGACCTGGGCCGACCGTCTGGGCCGCGAGCGCGTGACCATCTGGTCGATGGCGGTCAGCGGGGCCTGCGCGGCCGTGATGGGCTGGCTGCTCGCCGCTCCGCTCTGGCTGGTCGCGGTGGTCGTGGGGGTGTGGGGGTTTGCGGTGGTCGCGGACAGCGCACAGTTCAGCGCGGTGGTCACCGAGGTGGCGCCCCGGCACGCCGTCGGCACCGCTCTGACCCTGCAGACGTCGCTCGGCTTCCTGCTCACCGCCGCCACAATCTGGATGACCGTCGAACTTGAGATCCGCTTCGGCTGGCGCGTCGCCTTCGGAGCGTTGGCGCTGGGACCCTGGGCGGGTATCGTGGCGATGCGCCGGCTGCAACGCTTGCGCGCGGAAACGACGCGACAGTGAAACGCCCGCCCGCGACCACCTGCTCACGGAGAACCCAATGAAGAATCCCCCTGAAGGCTGGCCGAGAATCACGCCCGCCGTGTTCTACGATGACGCCGCAGCCGCGATCGACTGGCTGACCCGCGCCTTCGGATTCACCGTTCGCGTCCGAGTCGAGAACGAAGAGGGACAGATCGTGCATTCGCAGCTCGCCATGAACGGCGGCCTCATCATGGTCGGGCAGACGGGCCTGACGCCCGGCCGCACCTATCCCCGATCTCCGCAGGCCGCGGGCGGCGCCAACACACAGGCGCTTTGCGTGTTCGTAGATGATGCGGACGCCCACTGCGAACACGCCCGCGAGGCCGGAGCCGCCATCACGACGGAGCCCGCGACCCAGGACTACGGCGAGGGCTACTGGACGGAACGCACCTACGAAGCCCGCGATCCCGAGGGACATCACTGGTGGTTTCTGCAGCGCCTTTGAGTAGCGGGTCTCTACAGCGTCTCCTCGACCGCTTCCCGCGCCGCAGCCTCGATCGCCCAGGGAACATCTGAGTCCCGGTACCGGGCGGCTCCGTTGGAGGAGGGGCTTGAGGCTACCGCCGACAACGCCAGACCCGCGCGGTCCGTGCATACCCTGACCCGCCCCTCGTGCACAGCCCTGTGATGGCGCCGGCAAAGGAGCAGCAGATTACTCAGGCTCGTCTCGCCGCCGTCAGCCCAGTGCCTGACGTGATGGGCCTCTGTGAAGCGGCTGGCGCACCCCGGAAAGCGGCAGCCACGGTCACGCTCTTCGAGGGCTCGCCGGATGTGGGGCGGGATCGTCCGACAGGATGATTCATGTAAGTCATTTATTCACAATGGTATGTGCCGATTGTGCCTTGGTTGTTATCACTGTTGATATGTCTCTTTCTGACCGATTTCCTTGGACCTCAAGAGAGGTCCGCGGACGAGTGCGAGGATTCCGCTCGCCGCGCCTCCCCCCAACAGCGGATGGACTCCACGGCTTGACCGAATGCTTACTGGCAGACGTGGCGGACTCGGAAGTCGCGAGGCGTAGGGCAGCCGGTCACGGGAAGGATAGGTTAGTTATGAGCGTTCCAACTAGGAAAGCCGCCAGCGCTACGCCTAGTGTGGCTCGACGACTCCGCAAGCGAAAGGCACCAAACCTCCCGAATAAGAGTCCCGAAGCCGCGAGAAGATAACCGAGGTTTGCCAGACCGTATCCGAGCGCCGTTAGCCCGCTGCTCGGATGAGCGTTCGCTGCGGCCTCTTGGTAGATTGATATACCAGCAACGAACGGGTAAAGGAGGGCAACGGTGCTGGGCCACGGGAACTTGCGGCGGATGCCCATGAACTCGCGCACCGTTGGCTGACCAACGGCGTTATATGCGAAATTGAGCGTAGCCAATTGGATCAGC
The DNA here is from genome assembly GCA_002238605.1 of BD2-11 clade cluster bacterium bin43. Taxonomy (GTDB): domain Bacteria; phylum Gemmatimonadota; class Gemmatimonadetes; order Longimicrobiales; family Gaopeijiaceae; genus BD2-11. The sequence goes on from MPMR01000041.1 coordinate 24,186, forward strand.
GCAAATGCGAGGTCATGTCCGGCAACCGGCATCTTCGCGTCGTCTACCGGAACCTTGAACGACAGGCCAAAGGTCTCGTTGCACACACCCAAAATGGCGTTGACAGCATCACGGCAGGTGGATGTCTGCCAGAAGTCTCGACGCACCAGTAGTTGCGCGTTCAAGTCGTCAACGTACTTCACGACCAAGGGCTGCAGGCTTCCTGGGAGTTGCGAAGTCTCCCAACTCGCCGCACGGCGTAATTGGGTAGCGCTCTGACGTTCGAGGTGATGGCCGACCAGCTCGCGGAACGGCCGCTCCCCGGAGTTACGCAAGAATTGAGGCAACCAAGTGGAACGCTCATCGCTTTGTGTTGTTCTCATGGGAGCAGCAGGTTCTTGGAAACAGGATTGATGGTCCGCAGCCTTTGGCGACTCAAATGCCGACCGATGAAGCGAGAGAGCCGGGAGAAGCTCGTCAGCTAAGGAACGTATCGCCCACCCTTCTCCAAGAGCGCCCTGTAGTAGAGTCTCCCCTCGTCACCGCAGCGCAGGTATGCGACCCAGCTTTCCTCAACGAGCGGTCCAGCAAGCTCGCAATTCCCGAGGTTGGGTAGCGTGAAGCCTACGACGCGAGCTTTGGTGTCAAGTAATCCTGGTGCCTTGATACCCTCGGCTCTCGTCATGAAAAAGCATGGGGCTCCTTCATCGGCCAACCACCAGAGGTTGCAGGGGTCAGGATCCGAGTCCCATATGGACATCGTGGCATGGAAGGTCTCTGAGAATAGATCTTGGTCTATCACGGAGACCCCGACGGTGTCCGCAGCAGCCTCGTCTGCTGTTTCGAGAGCCACTCGCAAAGCGGTGCCGGACCACACTTCCTCGGGAATCCACTCCCCTCGCTCCTCTTCGTAATGCCCTGTGTCGCAGGCGGATAGCAACGCGAGCGCGACGATCAAGGATACATGTGGGCCAAGGGGAGAACGGGTGGGAAACATCGGTACACCTCCTACACACTTCGCTGGCGTGGTGATGATGTCTGCCCGTCGCGGGGTCCTCCTCCGTCAAGGACAGTCTTCCGCAATCAATCTACGCGACGAGCATCCGGTACTCCAGCGGGTCGGTGTTCGTTGATCCTGTGGAGCAACGTCGTCACGGCAGGGCTGGCTTGAACCACGGCAACGTAGCGCAGCCAGCCGACTCCGTGTTGAACACGGCGGTCTGGCAAGGGACGCTCCGCTTCCCTTAGACCCTTGGGGTTTCCGCGTGTCGGTGTCGGCGCGGCGGCTCGATCCCGGCGGGAGGGACGGGCGGAGTCCGTCCCGGAGGCCGGGGGGACCGGCGCCGGAGCGGTGACAACGCCGACCACGCCGCCGCCGGTCACGACGCAGACTCACGCGCGAAACCGATGGCCTAGACCGGCGGTGATCGGCGGGAGGCGGGAGAACTCCCGAACCGCGAACGCTGCCGGAGCGGAGATTTTCCAGGGGGATCGAGGGGGGGCGCCCCCCCCCGATTCCACCCGCGCGGGCGGAGGATGAGCGGCGCGGTCTCCTCGCCCAGCGCATAGGACTTGCCGCTCTTGGGGTCGGTCATGGCGATGGTGCGGCGTGCCGCATCATGCAGGTTGACCTGGCCCGCGATCATCGCCTCCCAGGTGGGCGCCGCGGCGTCCTCGAAATCCGCCATGAAGCACGAGGCGCCGCAGTTCAGCGCGTTGATGATCATCTTGCGATCGACTGGGCCGGTGATCTCGACCCGCCGGTCGGCGAGGTCGGCCGGCGTGCCCGCGATGGTCCAGTCGCCCTCGCGGATCGCCCTGGTCTCGGGCCGGAAGGCCGGGTTCTCGCCGGCATCGATGCGGGCCTGGAACGCCGCGCGGGCCTCGAGCAGACGCCGCCGCTCGTCGCCGAAGCGGCGCTCCAGCATGGCGACGAAGGCGCAGGCCTCGTCGGTCAGGATGTCGGCGAGGCCGGGGACCGCGGGTCCATTGATCTCGATTCCGGTCTCCACGGGCGCTTGATCGTCCCTGCGTCGGCTTTCCAGCATTGCGTGCTACTCCTTGCATGTTGCATCGCAATACGACATCAATGTCGCGCGATAGGTCAGAAATGTCCATAACTTGTTGTAAAAAAACGTGTATTTCATTCAACATAAGTATGTATGTTGATGTAGTGTTGTAAATACAGTAAAAATGCTTGGCCGCGCTCGGGGGCGCGGCCGCCGCTACAATACGGAGCGAGCCATGCAAGGCAAGGTCATGGCGGGCCAGAGGGTACGCCGGCTCCGCCGGGAGCGGGGGCTGACCCAGGCGCGT
>MPMR01000042.1 GCA_002238605.1 BD2-11 clade cluster bacterium bin43
CCACTTCGTGCCCACCTCGTCCTCGTGGCTGAATCTCGTCGAGCGCTTCTTCTCCGAACTCACGCAGCGCCAGCTCAAACGCCTCGCCGTCCACAGCGTCGGCCAGCTCGTCCACGCGATCACGTCCTACATCGACGACAGGAACCGCGCCCCGAAACCCTTCGTCTGGACCGCCACCGTCCGCGATATCCTGGCCGAGGTCAACCGTGCCAACACCGCTTTAGCGGCACTACACCTAGGGACTGAACTCGGTGAGGCCGGGTGTCAGGTGATTGCCGTACTTGTACAACCCATGGCCGTAGTAGCGACTATCGTACTTTGTATACCCGAGAAGACGCGCCCAAGCCCGTTTCAATGGCCTTCGATCAGTTCCGACAACAGAGGGTAGGCCGACCCGTTCAGGGTTTCCGTTGGCATCCTCGACGCTGACGCTGATTTCCCCTGTCACCGTGAGACCGTTCGGGTCTCTGGCCGAGATCGTAATCGTTGCGTTTCCAACTGCCAGAGCGACGATCCTGAGCGTACTACCAAACACGGACACCGTAGCTACGGCGGCATCCGATGTCGTTGCCGCGTAGTTCAGGAGATCCTCATTGGGGTCGACGAAGTACTGGGACATGTCGACCACCAGCGTATCGCCCCCACTCAACTGTTGTCCCGGGATCGTGTCAGTCAACTCCGGGGCTCTGTTTATGCCCTCCACGGTAAGGTACCAAATGTTCCAGCTCCCGCCTCTGTTTGAACGAAAAAATATTCTCCCGTCAGGATGCCACATCGGCTCATCGTCGTACGATCCGTTGGTTGTCAACTGAGTACGAGTTCCAAAATCAAAGGACAACGACCAGATGTCGTAGTTGGGCTGGCCCATTCGATCCAACCCCTCGTTGGATGCATACACGATCGAACTGCCATCCGGCGACCAGGACGGCTGTATCTCATCGGCACCGGCTCCAGTACTGAGCAACGTTTCCCCACCACCGTCTGCATCCATCACCCAGATTTCGAATCGGCCCGTGTCGGGGTTCCGTCGGTTGTACAGAATCCTGTTCCCGTCGGGGGAAACCCTTGGGCGTTGGCCTTCACGAAGCTGCGTCTCGAATCCCGTTGTCAGGTCGAGCTTCCAGACATCAGGACGAGCTACACCAGGAAGCCATCGTTCGAACGCGATCCAAGTTCCGTCTGGGCTCAGCGAAGGTGCGTAATCCTCATCGCGGGTTTGGGTTGCCCTCGTGAGGCCAACGCCACCCCGCGCGCTGACAAGCCACAGAGAACTGGGTTGACCGTTGCGGTTCGAAGCGAATACCATGTTGGTACTGCCGGGCGCCACTGATGGATCGATGTCCAGACTCGGCCCAGCCGTTACGGGCGTTCGGCTGACCCCAGAAACGGGCATCCTCCAAAGGTTCGCAGTTTCCGCCTCGCTATCTTCTAGATGCCAGTAGTATAGTTCGTAATCGGAGGAGACGACGGCGCCTCCGACTTGTCCTTGATTGGCCGTGAACTCGGTTACCCTAGTCACGCTCTGGACGCTGGGCGATGTTTCGATGGTCTCGAGATAGGCGACAGTCAGTTCACAAGCAACGCTACTGAACGGGCGGCCAGCAACAGCGCCGGAAGTCCGATCGATCCGACAGAGCAAGACCGGAACAGTGAGTCCCTCCACCGCGACCCTGATCACCTGGCTGGCCGTCAGGCCCTCCGGGTCGCGCGCCGAAACCGTGATCGTTGCGCTTCCTCCTCCTCGAGCGAAGATTGTGGCGGTCGCTCCCGAAATCCTTGCTCCTGCGACTTCGTCATCCGATGTGGTGGCACGGTATGTGAGCGGATTCCCGTCAGGGTCGCGGAAGTAGCGCGATACGGCGACAGCGATCGTGTCCCCTTCCGTCAGTTGCTCCGCACGGATCGCGCCTACCCGCTCGGGAGCCCTGTTGGCAGCCTCCACGACGACATCAACTCGCTGCATGGCTGTGAGACCGTCCGGGTCACTGGCGGTCACGGTGACTCCAGCTCTTCCCTCGGCCACGGCGACGATCATGATTGTACTGCCCAAAGCACGAGCGGTGGCAACGGTACCATCCGATGTCCTGGCCGAGTAGGTGAGCGGATCCTCGTCAGGATCGCGGAAATATCGGGACACATCAACCCGTACGCTCTCGCCTTCTACCAGTTCTTGGACACGGAGCGACACGGGGAATCCCCCAAGTACGACGAGGGGCGGATTACCTGCACAACCGCTTAGGAAGCCGAACAAAAGGATAGGCAATGAGCACTGGAGCATCTGGTAGCGGTTCATCTCGTTTCTCGGTGTGGGTAGTCCACTCTTAGGAAGGCCAAACTAAGTACACGTCGCTGGCGTCGTCGATGGGCTCGGTGGGCGATGCGTACGACAACGCGATGTGCGAGAGCTGTTTCGCGACGCTCGAATGCGAGCTGCTCGACCGGCGGCGGTTCCAGACGGTGGCCGAGGCGCGGCGCGAAGTGTTCAGCTTCATCGAGGGCTTCTACAACACCCGCCGGCTCCACTCGGCGCTCGGCTATCGTTCGCCAGCCAACTTCGAGAAGCTCCATCATGCGGCCTGAGGCAAACCACATCAGACCCCAAAATCAACCGTCCGTGAAAGCGGGGCAGGTTTATGATGCTTCATGCCCCAGGTCCTCCTTGAAATCGAAGTGATCCGCTGCGAGCGAGTCCGGAGTTCAGGGGCGCGAAGTGCAAGCCCCACACTCGTACGATGCATGACGTGCCGCCTCGTTGCCGGCAGTAGTCCAACGCCATGTTCTTGGCCGTTTGTCTTCGCCCACCCGTAGATCGTGCTGCCCTGACCCTGGTCGGCCGCGAAGGCCCCGCACTGGTTGTAGAACGTCATGACCACCCGGCAGGTCTGCACGCCGCAGTAGGATAGCGCCCACTGCGATGCCAGCTGGACGGTCTCGTAGTCCACGGCCCAAGCCCATGCAGGGCCCTGATTCGAGTCGATCGCCAGCGCCCCCCAGAGGTTGGCGGACGACTCCCCTGCTCTTGCCGCCTCCTCCACAGGCTCGGGCCCCGCCAGCTTCCCGGCCTGAATCCTGATGCCGGGGTCGCCGCGGGCGCTTCCGGTCGCGCTGGTGGAAAGCACTTGGCTTCCATCCGGGCTGTGCGGCACCGAGGACGCCGACGGGAGCAGGGTTAGGCCCATTGCGAGCACATCGGTGATGCCGCGGCGGGTCTTCCCCGGCTTCGTACTCTGCTGCATCATCTCACACCTCCTTGCGGATCTGGGATCTCGCTCTCAGGGGGCGCGCGGCGACGGCCAGTTGGCGGGCCGTAGGGCGCTTACCGTCCGTCCGGCTGCGGTCGCCCCAGAATCCAGGGAACTCCGGTTTCCTGTTGTCGAGGATCTGCGACTTCAAACCTCCCCTCCTGCCGAACACAGGCTGTAGAACCAATAGATGGACTGTAACTCCGATGCGCAACGTCAAAAACGTGAGTCTATACGTCAATAACAGACATAGCCAAGTACACCCATCAATCGGCACCGACCACAGCTGACCACGGGAGTTCTTGCGCGACGGACCCCCGAATGACATCATGTCATGACATGAGATGACATCATTAAGCAGAAGTCACCATAAAAGCCATCACTGTTCGCAACGTTCCGCCCGACCTCGCCGAAGCGCTCAACCGTGAAAAGCGACGGCGCGGGCAGTCGCTCAACCGAACCGTGATCGAGCTGCTCAGGCAGGGTCTGGGGATCGGCGCGCCTCGTTCCAACGGCCTGGCGCGTCTCGCCGGCGGATGGAGCGACGAGTGCGCGTGCGCGTTCGAGCGGGCCCTGGCTCCGTTCGATCACATTGATCCCGAGGGGTGGAAGTGAGCCGCTTCTGCCTCGACACGTCGGCGTACATCCAGTTCCGGCGCGGAGACCCACAGACCACTGCGGCGATCGACGGCGCGAGCTGGCTGGGATTCCCGACAATCGCCCTGGGGGAGCTCTACGCGGGGTTCTTGCTGACCAGCTCGCGCGAGGAAGACTCGGCCCGCTTGAGAGACTTCCTGGCGCACCCTGTCGTCGAGAGCATCCCGGTCGACGATGAAGTGGCGCGTCAATTCGGAAGGATCGTCGGGGATCTCAGAGCCGCCGGTACCCCATTGGCTGTGAACGACATCTGGATCGCGGCCTGCGCGGCACGCACGTCCAGCGTCGTCCTGACACACGATGCCCGCTTTGCGCGGATCGTACGGGTCGGATCCGTGATTCTGGATGGGTGAAAGCACGCCTTCGGGCGCCTTGCCGCTTTTCCGGCGGATCGCCAACATTCCCCACATCGCCTACACTCCTCCGTTGCACACTGACTGGTTCAGCCACCTCTTCGGATTCGAGGAGCGGTCCCCGGAGCAGGTCCGGACCCACCTGGAAGTCGACGGCAGCGTCCTTCGGTCCCGCGAAAACGGGGCCAGCCACCAGATCGGAACGCTGGAGACGCCATCGCTCCAAGAACTCCGAATGCGGGCGGGCCGGGCTGGGGCTGACCAGCCTCCGGTTGCCCAAGCTTCCAAAGGCCCCATCCAGGTTCGCGATGTCGTGGGCGAGGCTGGCGCCCTCCACGCCGATGCCAGCAACGCGGGCGCGCTCTTCCAGGTTGCTTCTCAGTTCAACCTGCTGGAGATGGTATCGCCGGGTGCATCTCCCGAGGATGGCGTTACCCGTTACGTCTATGACCGTACTCAGGGCCCGGCCTGCGCCATCGCCGCAGGGGCCGCCACGGTCTATCGGAATTACTTTGCCATAGTCGATGGCAAAGAGGGCCAGGGTGTCGACCGGCAAATCGATTGTCTACGCGACGTTCACCAGGCCCTCTCCCCTGACGGCCAGCCTCCCTGGGAGATGCGCAATGGCTACGCGCTGCCCACCGAATCGACGCTGACGCTCTTCGACCGGCGCTTCTCCGAGCTCGACGACGGAGACCGCGACGCGCTCCGCGCGGCTCTCCGCATCGGCATCCATCGGGATGTCGAGGTGACGAGGTCCCGATCGCACCATCTCGTGTCCCAATCCCTCTGCTCGGCGCTCCCCCTGTCGTACAGCTCCGCCAGCAGCCTAGAGTGGGAATCGTTCGCCCGGCTCATCCTCGAGGCCGCATACGAGGGCACGCTTCTGGCTGCCGTCGAGAATGCCGGCCGCAACCCGGGCGCGCCGGTCTACCTTACCTAGGTGGGCGGCGGCGCATTCGGGAATCGCACCGGCTGGATCGTCGCCGCGCTGGAGCGCGCCTTCGACGGATTCGCGGACAGCGAGGCTTGATGTGCGCATCGTCCACTACTCCCGCGTCCGCAAGCATTTCCGGGGTCTGGAGCGCGGCTGACGCCCCTTGATGTTCCCCACGCGGTCGCTCCCAGGTGGTGTATCATCCTTGCTAATCATGAATGACGACTGGTGATTAGCAGGCATGATTGAGAGGCGGTACAGGGAACTGGTTCGACGGGACCTCGGGGAGGTGCCTGCGGTCGTCCTGCTCGGGCCCCGTCAGGTCGGCAAGACCACGCTTGCGCGGGCGATCGCCAGCGAGGATCCCGAAACTCTGTACGTGGACCTTGGGGACCCGACCGAGGCGTCCCGCTTCGCCGAGGCGCGTGAATACCTCGATCTGCACCGCCACCGGCTGGTCATCCTCGATGAGGTGCAGCTCCTGCCCGGCCTCTTCCGTCTGCTGCGCGGGCAGATCGATGCGCGGCGGCGCGCCGGGAGACGAGCGGGGCACTTTCTGCTCCTGGGGTCCGCATCGCGTGCGTTGCTGCGCCAATCCGCCGAGTCTTTGGCAGGGCGCGTCGCCTATCACGAGCTGCCTGTACTCGACGCGCTGGAGACCGGATCGGATCTCAACGCGCTGTGGCTCGAGGTGGCTTCCCGGACAGCTTCACGGCCGGCTCCGACGGGGCAAGCATGAGGTGGCGTGGAAACTTCATCCGCACCCATCTGGAGCGGGACCTGCCCCAGTCGGGACTGAGGGCTCCGACCGAGACACTCAGGCTCTTCTGGACCATGTTGTGCCACCGGCAGGGCTCGCTTTTCAACGCCGCGGAGCTCGCGCGCAGTCTTGGCATCTCGGTTCCATCGGTAACCCGCTATGCCGACACTCTGGTCGACCTCATGCTGGTGCGCCGCCTCCAGCCCTACTTCACCAACGTGGGCAAACGCCTGATCAAGACGCTCAAGCTCTTCGTTCGCGACAGCGGAATCGTCCATTCGCTACTGAATCTCGGGTCGCTGCACGACCTCCTGGGACATCCGGCAGCGGGCGCGACCTGGGAGGGGCTCGCGATGGAAAACCTCATCGGAGCCGCGCCCAGAGGCACGGACGCCTACTTCTACCGGACTCGGAGCGGAGCCGAAATCGACCTGCTTCTGCTTCTTCCGGGCGAGGAGCCGTGGGCCGTGGAGATCAAGAGAACGAGGTCGCCCGGAGTGCCAAAGGGGTTCCGCATCGCGACAGCCGACGTCATGGCGACCCGGAGCTTCATCGTCTATCCCGGCACGGAGACCTGTCCCCTGAGTCATGGAGTCGTCGCGACTCCGCTGCCCGAGCTGATGAAGCAACTGATCAGGTGGGGTTAGGTGGAGCTTGGGGCTCACCACTGCCGTTGAGCGGGGCGACGGCGGCGTCCGTATAACGGGGAGGCAGGCGTTACTTGACAGCTGTGCAGCGGATTCGGTATCGACACTTCACCCGGATCGTGGGAGGCGGGTCCGTGATTCTGGCTCGGCAGCGCGTCCGGGGATCTGGCCAAGGGAGTGTCTGAGTCGCTGGCGGAAAGAATCCTCTTCGGTGGACGCGTACGCCCAAACCGTCAACCGCTACCGCCGATCTCTTGGAGCGTGCGCTCGTGATTCGCGTCCTGCGCGCCTGATTCGCGAACCTGGGCAAAGACACCTGGTGAAGTCACCCAAGCGGCCGACCGTGGGGATTCGAGTTCAAGTGGACCGAGACTCTCGCACCACGAAGTCGATGCAGCATCGTCATGAAGGATCTCGAGCTGGCACACCTCTGGGCGGTCTATCCCGGCGAGCCCGAGTTGCCGCTCGCGGACAGGACGGCGCTACGGCGCCAGCGTTTGGCCTGGCGACGACGGGTTGGGGTATTGGACCCCGCCGCCGGGGTCACCAGGCGCTTCAGTCACTCGGAATCCAGACCAGAACAGGTTTCGCGATTCTCGTCCTTGATGTCGGCCCAGATCTCCTGCAGTGACTCAAGGTCATCGAGGATCAACTCCGCGCCTGCAGGCCAACGATCCATCTCGCCGTCAATCGAGCGGTCCCACGCCAAGGTCAGGCGCTCAGTAACGATGAAGAGGTGCTGCGCCACACTCTGGATCCAAAAGGGAGCTCGGGGGCAGCCAGCCTCTGCCAATACGCCGAGAATGTCCGTGAACACCCCGCCATATCCGAACAGCCCGTTCTTCGCCTCGGTCAAAGCGTCCGCATCTTCGCGAGCGGCCGCAATCGCGGCGCGTTGGCCTCGATCAGCCGCGACCGCCATGAGCGAATCGACGCGCAGGGTGTCCAACTGAGCCTGAGCCATCAGTGGAGCGGGGAGCAAGAACACCAGCGGAACGAGCGCAAGCCAGACGCCGCTCACTCGCGCTCGCCGTACGACGTGCTCCTGATGAACCGCAGCGGCGGGGATCAATGATCGTGCACTCCGTTCAGTTGCGTTCCGTGAGTTGAGCGCGTCCCGGCTCTTATCCCGTTCGGCGGAAGTCTACCGCACCGCTTACCTGACTCGCCGAATCCGTTACATGTCACGGTAGCAGCGATGTTCTGGCCGGATGCGGCCATCGTACCGCGAATCGAACACGAGATGGTGAAACTCTTGAATAACGCGCGCGACATGAGCCCATGACCTCGTGGGAAGGAATATAGTTCCCCCGTCGTGTCGTATGCTACGTCATAATCAGACAACAAAACGCCAATATCGCGCACGAAAACGAACTAGTGCCACACCCCTGGCGCAGGAGGGGTCGGCGGTCACCCGGCCCGCATCGAGCGCGAGCTCGCGGGATCGCCGCCGTCAGGCTGGAGCCACGTTCCTGGAGCGGCGCTTCGTTCCTGCGCTCCCGAGCTTGTCGATGCCGCTCGACGGTCCTGCTTCGATGATTTACACGATATCGCCACAATTAGAACAGGCCGAAATCGCCACAGAATATCCACAAATCAAACCGCTATATTTATGATAGGCTCGTTTCATGGTGATCCTGAAGGGGGTTCTGTGCATTGGATCGAGGGCCGTCCATGATTCCGTTGCGTCACGCGTGATCCCGCTGTATCACGACTCGCCTTCCCTTCGGGAGGCCGTCGAGGGGCTGCTCGTGGATGTCGAGCTGGAACCCACGGCCTCCCACCGCAGGTTTCAGGCGCTTCTCGCCGACGCAAGCGTCGGGATCATCTGCTTCCGCCGATGTTCCGCAGCCGACGTCCAGTGGCTCCGAAAGATGTCTCGTTCGGGATCCTTCCACTCCGCGTGCGTTGCGGTCACGCCGTTGTCCCTCGACCGGCTTCAGCGGCTCCGCGGCATCGAGTCCGACCGGCTTCACGTGGTGTGGGCCGAAGAGGTGGACGAGCGGCTGGTCGACGTATTGGCCGAGATCGAAGCCTGGCACGACGACCCGCTCCCGCTGTTGGGACGATGGTTGCTCGCCGCGAGTTCGCCCCACCAGACGGTTGCCGAGGCCATCGAGCGCACCTGCGGCCTCTCCGGCGATCGCTTCTCGTCCCCTCCCGTGACGACGGTCATCGAACTGGCGTCCCGCCTGGGGCTATCGGCCGACTCCTTCCGCCGCTACTGGCGGGAAGGGGTGCCGCTGACCTGCGGCCCCAAACAGCTGCTGAACTGGGCGGCGCTGCTGTGGGTCGCTCGACAGCGTCCCCAGGGCAAGTGGGACGCTCTCGCCAAACAGGCGGGGATCGGCAGACGGACGCTGGAGCGCTATGGCCGGCAGCTCGCCAACTGTACGCTGGCCGAGGCGGCCAGTGACCCGGAGCTGCTGAAGCGCCGGTTCCGGGAATGGGTCGCAGCCGTCTCGGAGTGGCCGGGACACCCAGGCCCGATCCTGGACTAAGGCTCACCGCCTGGCTCCAGCGAGGCGAGCGTAGGCGTCCCTCACAACCGCCTCGGCCAGCTTGCCGCGCACGGCAAAGCTCCGCCTGCCGAGCCAGTGGTCGGCCCACATCGCATTCGTGGCGATCCAGTTGTCCCAGAAGAACGCGCCGTTCACGAGGCCCGGATAGCGTGCGCTGGCCTTGAAGAAGGCATCGAAGATGCTGGCCTGGGTCTCCTCGCCGTCATCCAATCCGTTGCGGTTGGCGTCCACGACGACCCGTTCTTCCGAGTGGCGCGCGCCCAGGGAGGGATCGGCCGGTGCTTCCACGACATCCATCGAGCCGTATTCGGTGAACACCAGGGCGCGATCGGGATTCCGGCCGGCAAGCGGCACCAGGTATTCCTGGAAGATGGCCTCGTAGCTCGCCTGCAGCTCCTGAACACTCAGTACCGTTGTCGGAGCGCTGGCCGTGAGCGGAAACCACCCGCTGATTCCCACAATGTCGAGGTCGAGGTCCTCCCAGAGGTGACCGGCGCCCGATCCGCTTCCGTGGTAGTCGGCATGGATCAGCGCGTTGGCGTGCATGTCGTAGGTGAGCCGACCGGAATACACCACACGCACGCGGCCCACCAGGTCACGGAGTTCATCGCCGAAGTCGTTGTACATGTAGCCGGACTCGGGGCGGGCCGAGTCGTCCGGGTCGGGGCGCGATCGGAACAGGCGGTCCGTCTCCGTCCCGAGCGAATAAAGGGCCACTCCCTCCTGCTCGGCGATTTGCGCAAAGTGCACAGCATTGTCCGCGTACGTGGTCCAGAACTCGCCCACAAAGCGGTCGTGGTCCGGATGGTCGGGACGCCACGGCCAGTTGGCGGGCGTTATCCGACCCCGCCAGCCTTGATCTGGAGGGGCGCCGCCGGTATGTGGCGGGGCTGGATCCCCGAGCAGGTGTCGGCTCAGGGGGCGAGCGGAAGCCTCGGCCTCGTGGGCTTCGAACGCCAGCGTCATGTACACCTCGAATCCATGGCTTCGGAACTCGCGGACCATTTGTCGCAGCGAGCCATCCCGCCATGTCGGGACGTTCCGGTCCCGACCCGTCTCGCGCGAGATGGAGCTGTCCATGCTGTCCTCGTAGTGGAGCGCCACCGAGATCAGGATCCAGTTCACATGCAGGCCGCGAAGCCAGGCAATGTACTCCAGGGGAATGAGCGAGCCTGTGCTCCCGCCGTCCTCCCAGGCCTGCACAACCTCTCGATTGGTACCCCAGTTGCCCGAGATCGCGATTGCACGCATCGGAAAGTCGAAGATTCGCAGGCCCGGACCTGGTTTACGCGCGGGGACGACCGTGATCTCTGCGGTGTCCCGCGCGCTCCCCGCGGTAACGATGATCGCTGCTACCCCTTCGGCGACTCCCCGCACCAGACCCGCATCGTCCACGATCGCGACCAGCGTGTCGCTCGACACCCACGTGAACCCGGCGTCCGCCACCGCATGACCGTTCGCGTCGGCCGCCGCTGCCGACAGGCGCAGCGTGTCGGCCGTCAACAACGTGTCGGCTGCGGGGGCGACCGCGACGATGGCCACCGCTTGCGCCACCGTCACCGTTGCAGTGCTCGACGCCCGGCCCGCCGTCGCCGTGATGGTGGCGGTCCCGTCGGCCGCCGCCGTCACAAGCCCGGTAGGGGTCACGCTTGCCACAGCGGTGCTGCTGCTCGACCAGGTCACGTTGGTCGCCGCCATCGCCTGGCCGTTCTGATCGAGCACCCGCGCCGACAGTTGGACGCTTGCGCCCAGCGCGGTCAGTTCCGCCGTGGCGGGGCTGACCGCGACGGTTGTCGGACGGGGCGGCTCAGGCTCGGCGGGATCGCCACCGTCTCCGCATCCCTTCGCCAGGGCCACCGCGGCGAGCACCGCGCAGAGCTGGACGATGCTTCGCTGACGACTCATCTCAACCCTCCCCACCCTCCGGCATCCGGTACCCGACCCCGCGCTCGGTGAAGATGTAGACCGGACTGGCGGGGTCGTCGCCGAGCTTCCGGCGGAGCTTCTTCACGAAGGTGCGTACCGGCTCCGAATCCCCCCCGGCGGGGCGGTGCCAGATCTGGCGCAGGAGGGTGTCCGTGGTCACGACCTGGCCCGCATTGAGCGACAGCATGCGCAGGAGGTCGTATTCGGTGGGGGTGAGGTCGAGTTCACGCCCGGCCAGGGTCACCTGGCGCCGGTCGTAGCGGATGCGGAGTTCGCCGGATTCGAAAGGTCCGGCCTTGACGCGTCCACGCAGCGCCGCACGAACCCTCGCCACAAGCTCCGTCAGCGAGAAGGGCTTGACGATGTAGTCGGCCGCGCCAGCCTCGAGCGCCTTGGCGATGGTCTCGTCCCTGCTGTAGCCGGAGATGAAGATTACCGGCAGGTCGGAGAGCTCGGGCATCTGCGCCATCAGGTCGATGCCGTCGGCGTCCGGAAGCATCAGGTCGAGCAGAACCAGCGCAGGCTGCTCGATCCGGATCAGGCGCGGTATCTCTGCCGGGTCGCCCGTGACGAGTGGCGCGTAGCCGGCCCGCGAGAGGGCATGGCGGGCGAAGTGCAGCGTCTGCGGGTCGTCGTCGACCACGAGGATACGAGTGCGCCTGCGCTCTTCCGGGAAGTCCCGCGGGGATTCGGAGCCGGCATCGGACGGCGTCGGCCCGGCCACCGGAAGCGTGCAGGTAAGGCGCGCGCCCTTGCCCAGGCCGGCGCTCTCGGCCCGGATGCGCCCTCCTTGCGCCTCCACCAGTCCCTTGCAGATGGTCAGGCCCAGGCCATGGCGCACCGCCGAGTCCTCCCCGTCGCCAGAGGCGTGCTTGCGGAACAGGTACGGTAACTGCTCCGGCGCCACGCCCCGGCCCTGGTCGGCCACCGAAATGGCGACGTGTCCGCCGTCACGCGCCGCGTCGATCCGGATGGAAGACGACTCCGGCGAGTGCCGCGCGGCGTTGGCGAGCAGGTTGTTCAGCACCTGCACGACCCGCCGGCGGTCGGCCATCACCGCGGGAAGGTCCGGTGGCAGGTCGATGACGATGGCGTGCCGGCCGCCGCCGCTCAGGAACGTGCTTCTCGCCCGGTCCACCATGGCCGGCACACTCGAGGGCTCCGGGTTGATCGACAGGGTGCCCGAATCGATGCGTCCGGCATCCAGCAGATCCCCGATGAGGCCACGCATGTGGTCGGCCTGCTCGTCGATGATGCGGATGAACTCGCGCTGTTCGGCCGGGTCCAGCTCGGGCAACGCGTGCAGCACAGTCGTGGTCGAGCCCTTGATGGAAGTGAGCGGCGTGCGCAGCTCGTGGCTGACCAGGCTGAGGAACTCGGACCGCGAGCGCTCCAGCTCCTCGAGCGGCCCCAGGTCCTGCAGGGTGACCACGACCGACTCCGCCGCTTCATCCTCGCCACGGATCGGCGTCACGTTGATCAGCGTCTTCACGCTCCGGCCGTCGGGCACCGACAGTTCGATCTCCTCGGCGCGCATCCGCGTGGCGCTGCGGAATTCCTCGGCCAGCGGGAGTTGATCGAGGGCGAACTCCCGCCCGTCGGCGAAACGGCAGGTCAGAACGTCGAGCAGATCCTCCGGCCGCTGGGTCGAAGCGCGCAGACCATCCACGATCCGTTGCGCCTCGCGGTTGAACGACACCGGACGACCGGACTTTGCATCGAAGACCGCCACGCCCACCGGCGAAGTGTCGACCAGCGCCTCCAGGTTGGCCCGGGCTCGCTGCTCGTCGCGGTAGGATATGGCATTGGCAATGGCCACCGCCGCCTGGGACGCAAGCAGCACCAGGGTCTCTTCGTCCTCGTCGGTGAACTCCGGATCGCCTTCGTGCTTGCTGAGGTAGAAGTTGCCGACCTGCACGTCCCGGTGGTACATCGGAGTCGCTTGCAGGATGCTTGAGTTCCAGGTGTGTGCGGAGAGGCCCAGCGTCTTCAGGTAACTCGCCATGTCCGCCACCCGCAGCGGCCTGGCCAGGTTTCGAAGGTGTTCGTAGAACTGCGGTCCCGCGGGCCATTCGAGCATCCGCTGGAGTTCGTCGGGAGGAAGACCGGAGGAGACGAGGTCCCGGACCTGTCCCCGGTCGCCCATGGTCGTGATCACGCCGTAACGGGCACCCGTGAGGGCGCGGGCGCTGTCCACGATCTCCTGCAGGACGGTGTCGAGGTCCAGGCTCGCGCTGACGCGCAGGATCGCCGCCGTCAACGTGGAGATACGTTCCTCCAGCGCTTCGTTCCTGCGCCTGAGTTCGTGGATGCCGTTCAAGGGTCCTCGCTGGGCGACTCACTCAGGCAAGGTGACGGGTGTGCCCACAGGTCCGCAACGTCAAAAACAGACGGCACTACGACATTATCAGACACTTAAACCTGTAGGAATCAGAACTTCAATCTCCTGCGCAGGAGTCGTAACCCATGCGGCGCTCGCCGGTTTCACGCTTTCTCCCTGTCATGCGGAGCGCTCTTGACATACCAGCTGATTGTCGGTCTCATTACCAATCTTTCTCTGTAATTGCCTGCTTCCCAGCGCAGACACTCGGGCTCATATATCAACCATATCAGGCTCATACTCCCTGCCCATAGGCGCCCACACCCATGCCCATCTCCCCCGTCATCGTCATTCCCGGGATCACCGCTTCGGACCTCCAGGACGAGTACGAGCTGCCGCCCGAGGCGGTATGGACGACGGTCCTCAAACGCCGCTACGACCGCGTCACGCTCCACCCGGAGGACCAGCGCTACGAACTGCGCGAGCCAGCCCGGGTCATGCCGCGCGGCCCCTTCCCGCTTATTTACGAGAACCTGATCGAGGAGCTGCGCGACGGGCTCTCCGAGGACCAGCCGGGTCCCGTGCCCGTGTTTCCCTTCGGCTACGACTGGCGTATGCCGCTGAACTGGACCGAGCAACGCCTGGCCGCGTTCGTGCGCGAAGTCATCGACCGGACGCTGCTCATGCGGCACTACCGGAACGACGAGGCGTTTCGGAACGACCCCACTGTTTCCCTCATCGGCCACTCGA
Organism: BD2-11 clade cluster bacterium bin43; assembly: GCA_002238605.1. Classification (GTDB taxonomy): domain Bacteria; phylum Gemmatimonadota; class Gemmatimonadetes; order Longimicrobiales; family Gaopeijiaceae; genus BD2-11. The sequence continues at coordinate 14,115 of MPMR01000042.1, forward strand.
TGGGAGGGCTGATCATCGCCGGGTACGTCGAGAGTCTTGTCGCCGGGCGCATCCGGAGTCCCACGGGCAGCGGCGCCCTCGTCGACAAGGTCGTGACGCTGGGGACGCCCTTCCGGGGCTCGTACGAGGCGATCCTCAAGGTGGCCACGGGGACCAGCGAGCTCGGGGACGACTCCGGCAGGGCCCGGGAGCGGCGCATGGCGCGGATGACGCCCGCCCTCTACCACCTGCTCCCCGGGTCGGCGGGACCGGTCGCGTCGCACGGCGGCATGGCGGTGAACTTTTTCCGGCCGGATGCGTGGCAGCCGAACGTGGTGCAGACCATCGAGCATCAGGTCCGCGAATGGGACGTGACCGGGGCGGAGCTGTTCCGGAAGATGCTGGACGAGGCGCGGACGCACCGCGAGCGGATTTCGGGGTTGCGGCTGCTGAATGGCGGGACCCCTCGCGCGGCTGGGGCGTCGGATGACGGAGGGTCGGGAGATACGGCACCGTTAGGAGATACGGGACCGCCCGGAGATACCGGACCGTTGGGAGATACGGCACCGCCCGGAGATGCCGGACCGCCCGGAGATGGCGGAGCCCCCGGAGATGCGGGACCGCCAGCCGTCGCCGTCCGCTCGGACGACTGGCTCGCCATCGCGGGGGTCGACTCGAAGACCCGCGTGGGCCTCAGGGTGGTGCGCGACGAGAACGGCTTCGCGCGATTCGACCTTCGGGGCGCGGAGCGACGCAACGAGTGGGACTCCGACATCGAGGGCAACCGGCGCGACACAGGCGACGGAACGGTCCCGCTGGAGGGCGCGATTCCGCCCTTCCTGGACGAGGCGCGCGTGGTGTGCGTCACACCCGGCGACTTCGGCTACTGGGAGATTCGCGACCGGGCGCTGACCGCCGCCGCGGGTTTTCACGGGCTGCTGCCCCGGATGAACATGCTGCACCGGCTCATCCTCCGCTTCCTGCTGGACCGGGGCGATCCCTACGGCAACACCTGGGGGCGGCGCCTGCCGGGAGTCGGCGACTGGAATCCCCCGCTGGAGCTGGCGGAGAAGGGCTGAAGTCGACCCGACCCCTGCGCCGGACCGCGCTCCCCTCAACCAAGTGCACCCGAAAATGACCGAGGAGTGAGCGTTAATGGCTGATCCGTCCTCGGCGTGACGCTAAGTCCATCAGGAAACGTGCTTTGCCACGCATGGCATCCTGATTTGACATGGTTTCGGGCGGGGGATACCGTCACTTGTCGGGTTGTCGTCCCCGGCCCCCCCTCGAACCCCCGTGCGCTCATGATCGCGTTGTACTATGACACACGTGATTTGCGGGACCGGATCGAAGGGTTGCTGGCCGACGCGGAGCTGTATTCCACGCTGGACCGCGACGAGTTTCAATCGCTCATCGCCGTGACGGACGTCGGCATCGCCGGATTGCAGCGCTGTTCGAGTTCCGATGTCACCTGGCTTCGAGGGGCGTTCGGCCAGGAGTTCGCCAGGCCTTCCTGCATCGTGGTTACGCCGCTGTCGCTGGCTCGCCTGCAGCGGCTCCGAACGGTCGAGTCGCACCGGTTCCAGGTCGTGTGGGAAGAGGAAGCGCACGATCATCTCAGGCCGACGCTGGGCCGGGTCAACCTCCTGCACCGGGACCCGCTGCGGCTTCTCGGCCGTCGCATGCTCTGGGCCGGCGCACTCCACTGGTCCATGGTGAAGGCGGTCGAGCGCATCTGCAGGGTCTCGGACGAGTGGCGATCGGGCCCCCCGGCGAAATCGGTCCGGGATCTCGCGGAGGACATCGAATTGCCCGCCGAGACCTTCCGCCGTTACTGGAAGGAGTACATGCCGCTTCGGTGCGGTCCCAAGCAGCTCCTCAGCTGGGCGCTGCTCATATGGGCCCTTGGCGAGCGGCCGAAGACTCGATGGGACGCGATCGCCGGCCGGGCCCGTGTGCGCCGCCGCACCCTGGAGCGACACAGTGTGCGCCTGGTGGGATGCACGCTCTCGACCGCGGCCCGCGAACCGGCCCTGGTTCGGCGCCGCTTCCGGCGGTGGGTCTCGGAGGTGTCGTACGTGAGCCCGCCTGTCGTCCCCCCGCTCCTGTCGTCCATGCCGCGTCCGCGCGACACCCGCATCCAGCGTCAACGTGACGACGTCGTCGGCTCCTCCGGTCTCTTTACCGCCGGCCGGCGCTGGTCGGTGCTGCCGGGTTCACCGGGCCGCCGGAACATGCCGACGGACTTCGTTGCCCAAGCCATGATGGCTGGGCAGTAGCTGTCGGACCCCCTCCAGAGAGGTGATGTCAATGAAGATCGAGCGCACGAGTTGGACCCTTCTGGTGGCGGTCGGGCTGGCCCTGCTGCCCGCCTGCGCGGCCGAGGATTCGGGTAGCGGGATGGCAGCCGGATCGGCAGCGTCGGGGCCGGTGGTCAAGGGGGGCGATGATCGCACGGGCGAGTACGACGCCGTCCCGGGCTGGTGGAAGCCGGCCCCGGACCACGTGGAGCCCTGGGGCTGGGGCCAGGTCTCCGGGGTGGCGGTGGACAACCCGGACCGCGTCATCGTCGGGATCTGGGGAGACCGGGACGCCCAGGGGAACGAGCGGGAAGGCAGCACCAACTACGTGGTCGCCGTCGACCGGGACGGCAACATCACCGAGAACTGGTCCCGGTGGGACTCGATCTTCAACAAGCCCCACCAGCTCTACATCAGCCCGTACGACCCCGAGCGCCACGTGTGGATCGTGGAGCGCGGGGGCGGCAAGAACGTCAACATGCAGGTGCTCAAGTTCACCAACGACGGCAGCGAGCTGGTGATGCGGCTGGTCGATCCGGATCATCCGACCACCCGCGCGGAGGCGCGCGCCAACCCGCACCCGGACCCGTTCGAGTACGGTGACCCGTCGGTGATGGCCTTCCTCCCCAACGGCGACTTCCTGCTCGGCGACGGCTACTGGCACTCGCGCATCATCAAGTACAACGCCGAGGGCGAGTACCTGATGGAATGGGGCGAGCTGGGGAGCGGGCCGGGGCAGTTCGACCTGATTCACGGGCTCGCGGTGGACCGCAACCGCCGCGTTTACGTGGGCGACCGCACGAACAACCGCATCCAGATCTTCACCGAGGACGGCGAGTACATCGACGAGTGGCCCGACATCACCGACCCGGTGGGCGTGTTCGCGGACGAGAACGATGCCATCTGGGTCATCTCGGCCGCACTCAACCGGATCCTCAAGTACAACGTGGACGGCGAACTCCAGTACTACCTCGGCGCGTACGGGGGCACCCGGGGAGGGTTCCCGGGCGGCCTGTCGCGCCCGCACCAGATGGACGTCGACCAGGAGGGCAACCTCTACATCGCCAGCTGGGACGGTGGATGGATGGACAAGTACATCCCCAGGCCGGACGCGGACCCGAGCAAGCTGGTGGGGAGGAAGCTGGTTCTGGACGAGTAAGGGGCGCTTGACGGGCAACCCTTGGTCATGGATGTTGTATTTAACCAACATACATGACCTTTGAGCAGGGTAAAATATACATGCCTGTCGGACGAAGGACTGCATCGTCCCCGCCAGCCGCAGTCGAAGGGGCCCTGAGACGGCTGGGGCGCAACATCCGCATCGCTCGCTTGCGCCGTCAGCTGCGCATCCAGGACCTGGCCGAGCGCATGGGGGTTTCGCGGTTCACGGTCGCCGACCTGGAGAAGGGCAAGCCGGGCACGTCGGCCAGCGCCTACTTCGGTGCGCTCTGGGCCCTCGGCCTGCTCGGCGACGCGGAGGCCCTCGCCGATCCGGATCGCGACGAGGAAGGCCGAGTCCTGGAGAGTGCCCGCGCCCCCCGGCGCGCTGCCCGTCCCGGACGCCTCGACAATGACTTCTGAGCGCACGTGCTACGTCTTCGTCGTTCTGCCGGGGAAGACGGCGTTCACCGTTGCGGGCAGGTTCCGCGTCTCGGAAACCCGCTCGGGATCTCCGCTGGGCGAATTCGTCTATGGCCGGAGTTATCTCGGTCGCCCTGATGCCGTCGAACTCGATCCGGTGGAACTGCGGCTCGCCGAGCGCGTGTACCGGACGGGGCGCATGAGAGGATTCTTCGGCGTCATTCGGGACTCCATGCCGGACTACTGGGGACGCCTGCTCATCGAGAGGCGCTCCGGCAGGATAATCCCGGAGGAATTCGACTACCTGATGGCGGGGCCGGACGACCGCGCGGGCGCGCTCGGGTTCGGCAGGCAGCTGGAGCCTCGGAGGCCCCGGCGGCGCTTCAACGCGGTGGTCGACCTGTCGCGGCTTCAGGCCGCCGCATACGCCCTCCTGGCCGACAAGTTCGAAGTGACCGGGGCCGTGGCCGACCGCGCCCGCGAGCTTCTTCTCGCGGGCACATCGATGGGCGGAGCGCGCCCCAAGGCCGTGGTCGAATCCGAGGGCGCGCTGTGGATGGCCAAGTTCGGCCAGGAAACGGAGCGCTGGAACCTGCCCCGGGTCGAGCATGGCCTGCTCCGGCTCGCGCGGCGATGCGGGCTGGACGCGGTCGAGAGCCGGGTCGAACGTGTCGGCAATCGCGACGCGCTGCTCGTGCGCCGCTTCGACCGGAAGTGGGCCGGCGACGGCTATCTGCGCCATCGCATGGCGAGCGCCCTCACCCTGCTGCGTGCCGACGACTCGCCGATCGGCCGCGGGCGTTGGTCCTACCTCGCGCTCGCGGACGAAGTGAGGCGGGCCAGCGCGGCGCCCCGGGATGACCTGCGCGAGCTGTTTGGCCGGATGTGCTTCAACGCCGCGGTCTCCAACCTGGACGATCACCCGCGCAACCACGCGATGCTGGCCCGGGACCGCCGCTGGCGCCTGAGCCCGGCCTACGATCTGGAGCCGATGCCGGTAGTGGCGGTCGAGCGGCGTGATCTGGCCATGGTCTGCGGGCCGCTGGGCCGCTGGGCCAACAGGTCCAACCTGCTCGGAGCTGCCGGGCGATTTCTGCTGGGGCGCGATGAGGCCCGGGACATCTTCAATCGAGTCACGGAGACGATTCAGGGATCCTGGCGCGAAACCATGCGTCGGGCCGGAGTGAGCGAACGAGACCGCGAACGCATTCGGGACGCGTTTCTCTACGACGGCCTGTTTCTGGATGCGTGAAGAGAGCGGGAATGCCGCGGGCGGCCGATACCCGGATTTGTTCGCGCTGAAGTGGATACGTATCATGTCCTCCCCGGGTTCGACCCATTTGCCGGAGTGCATGCCATGACCCGCCGAGCATCAGTCGCAGTGCCCAGTTTCGTTGCCGTGTTGGCCGTCGGGCTCACCGTCGCGCCCGCGCAACAGCTCGACGCCCAGACTTCAGGCCCGGTCGCCCCTCCTGGCGTGGTGCTGGACGAGAACGGAGAGGAGATCGTCGCCACCTTCTCGATCGTCGCGCGCGATCCCGCCACGGATGAGCTGGGGATCGCGGTGCAGTCGCGGGCGTTCCGGGCGGGCGCGATCGTCTCGTACGCCAAGGCGGGGGTGGGGGCCATCGCCACCCAGGCGGCGGCCAACCAGACCTACGGGCCGCGCGGGCTGGAGCTACTGGAACTGGGGCTGTCGCCGGACGAGGTCGTGGAACACCTGACCGGGGCGGATCCGGGGCGCGACCGCCGGCAGCTGGCCGTGATCGACGCCGAGGGACGGGTGCGGGCGTACACGGGATCGAGCACCAGCGCCTGGGCCGGACACATCGAGGGCGAGGACTTCTCGGCGCAGGGCAACATCCTCGCCGGGGAGGCAGTGGTGCAGGCCATGGCGGAGGCGTTTGAGTCGTCGAGCGGCCCGCTCGCGCTCCGCCTGATGGACGCCCTCGATGCCGGCGAGGCCGCCGGGGGTGACGCGCGCGGCAAGCAGGCCGGCGGGGTGCTGGTGGTGAAGCCCATCGGCGACTCGGGACGGACCACCGACCGCTGGGTGGACGTGCGCGTCGACGACCACGCCGAGCCGTTCAAGGAGCTGCGTCGCCTGGTGAACATGTCGGTATCGCGCATCCACTCGCGGGAGGCGCGCGAGCTGGCCACGGCAGGCCGGTTCGACGAAGCCATCGCGGCGCAGCAGAACGCGATCGCGATCGTTCCCGGGGAGGATCAGCTCATTTACGGGCTGGCGCGGCTCTACGCCCGTGCCGGCAACGCTGCCAACGCAGTCGCGGCGCTCGAGGAAGCCATCGGCATCGACGCGCGCTGGCGCGGGCTGGCCGCGTCCCAGGCCGACTTCGACAACATCCGCGACAACGCGGAGTTCCAGAGACTCATCGGGGGCGACTCCGGAGAACAAAGACCATGAGATTCCAGAGGACAATGACCATGAGCGTTCGCGCATTCTCCCATTTCCGTGCCTCCTCCGTTCTCCGCGCACCCTCCGTGCTCCGTACACCCTGCGCGCTCCGCGAACCCTCCGTTCTCCGCGCCTCCTTCACTTTCATCGTCCTCGCCATGCTCCCTGCCTGTGCAGGCGACGTGACGCTGGACGTAAGCGCCGACGGAGCCCTGCGGGAGCGGAGCTACGTGAACGCGCGCTCGGCGTCCGATCCCAACGTGCCGCCCTTCAGCGCCGGCGTCCTGGTGGGCAACACCTTCCACGTGTCGGGGACGCTGGGGCTGGGTCCGAACCAGACGGTGCCCGAGACCGCCCAGGAAGAGGCCCGCAACGTCCTCACCAACGTGCAGAACACGCTCGAAGCCGCCGGGCTCACCATGGACGACCTGGTGTCGGTGCAGGTGTACGCCTCGGATGTCGCCGACTACGACGCGTTCAACGAAGTGTACCGCACGTTCTTCACCCAGGAATATCCGGCGCGCGCGTTCCTGGGCTCGGGCCCGCTGCTCTTCGGGGCACGCTTCGAGGTGCTGGGGTTTGCGGTCGCGCGGTAGCCGCGAGACAGTCCCGATAGGTCCGAAGCAGTCCCGGTCCGCCCACCGCGCGTCCGCCACACGATAGCCGACGACGCTGGCCCGGGACCGGGGTGGCCGGATCCGCGCCGATCACAGGGGGCCGCCCTCAGAACGTGCTCACCAACTCCCGCATTCGGCCCTTGGTCGCCTCGTCCGGCAGTCGCCCCAGCGCCGAGTGCATGTTCTCCACGAGATGCACGGGGTTCGACGTCTCGGTGAGCGCGCAGGTCACCGCCGGGTGCGACAGCACGTACTTGAGCGAGAACTGCGCCCAGCTCTCGCAGTCGAAGTCCGCCGCCCACTCCGGCAGCGTGTGGGGCGCGACCCGCCCGAAGTAGCTCCCGTTCATGAAGGGCCGGTTGGTGAGCACGGCCATCCCCAGATCCTGCGCCAGCGGCAGGATTCTCTCCTCTGCCAGCGGCTCCATGACCGAGTAGTTCACGTGCACGAAGTCGAACGACTCGCTGCGCATGAAGGCCTCCAGCCGCTCGAAGTTGCGGTACGCGGAGACGGTCACGCCGATGTAGCGGGCCTCGCCGGTGTCCTTCCAGGCGCGCACGTTCGGCCAGTGCATGTCGAGGTCGCGAAGGCTCTCGACCTGCAGCAGATCGAGCGTGGGGCGCCCGAAGAGCCGCTGGGACTGGCGCATCTGGGCGATGCCGGCCTGCTCGCCTTCGGTGTTGACCTTGGCGGCGAGGAAGAGGCTGTCCCGGAACCGGGGCTGCGTGAGGACCTGGCCGAACTCGTGGTCGATCTCCTCGGTGCGGGGCGAGGTGTCGACCACCCGGCCACCCTGTTCGAGGAGGGTGGCGAGGACCGCTTCCAGCGGCTCCGTGCCCTCGGTGGGGATTTCGAGAACCGGCTTCGAGGAGCCGAAGCCGACGATGGGCAGGCGCTCGCCGGTGCCCGGGATTTCGCGCGTGGGTAAGGCTTCCTGGATGGAGTGAGTGTTCGCGGGGGTCGAGGGCGCGCCGGGCGCGGGGTGTGTCCGGTGGGCCGCGGCGGCCTTGCCGATGAGCTCCCCTCCCCCATCAACCAGGCTACGCGGCAGGGTTAGCGCAGCACCCAGGCCGGCGACGCGGGTCAGGAATTCTCGGCGGTTGGTGTCGTTGGATTTCATCTCGCTTCCTCTCTCGGGTCCACCAGGTTCGGTTGCTGAGGGCGGGTCCACTGGAAGAATGCGGTCAAACATCACGGGCCGCCACCGGCCGACCCACTCCGCGTCACATCGTCCAGGGCTTCCCGCGCGGCGGCCTCGATGGCCCAGGGGAATTACGGCTAGCGCGGAAGGAGGCGGCCCATCACAAGGCGGCCGACAGCCGCAGATGGCCGCCGCCGAACGGCTCCCGCACGAAGTGGTCCAGGTCCCAGCGGAGCCCGGCCGTCACCTCGAAGCCCGACCGGAACCGGTGGCCCGCTTCGGTGATCAGTCGCTGATTCTGCGAGGTGAGCCAAGGCGCCTGGGAGCCCGCATCGCGGTCCAGAATGGCGTAGGCCAGGCGGCCCGTCCATCCCGCCTCCGGGTACCGGACGAGGGCCGCCCGGGCGAAAACCTCACGATCACGGTGCTCGCGGAGAGCGCCCCCTCCCGGCGAGCGCCATTCGGGTCGCCGCACCCGCGCCAACTCTGTCTCGAGCGCCCACGGCGGGTTCAGGCGGGTCCGTGCGCGGGCGCCCACGGTCACCGTCTGCTCGCGCAGAGTGAAGCCGAGCTCGCTCGCGGGCGCCCGCCGCTCGGTGTCCGCCCTCGCCCAGGTGCCGTACGCCGCTAACGTCACGCGCTCGAGCGGTGTGACCTGGAGGAGTGCTCCCAGGAACGCGACCTGTTCGAGCTGGGTGAACGGAGCCAGACCGGTTGCCGGAAAGGTCACCTGTACCTCGCTTCTTCGGCTCGATCCCGCGTGCAGCTCCGCTCGCCAGCGTGACGCCGCGGCCCTCAGGGTCGTGCGAACGGCGAGGGGAGCCCCCGCATAGTCGTAGTGGGCGTCCACCTCGTCCGCCGTCACTCCTAGGCCCTGGAAGATCGCTTCGTTGAAGGCGTCGAGAGCTGCGAGGCGCACCTCCAGCGTCCAGTTCCGCTCTTCCCTGTCTCTCCAGGAGCGTGCCAGCGCGACCTCCACGTCTGCGGACGGCTTGAAGAAGTGGACGCCGAGCCCCACCTGCACGGTCCATGGCGTCCCGAGCACGTCGCGCCAGCGCATGCCGACCCTCGGGTAGTCGCGTCGTGCCGTGAGCGATCGCTCTCGGCGGTAGCGTGCCATCAGGTCCACGGGGCCGGAGACGTGGATCTCCTGGCGCCAGTCCACGACGTTGAGGATGTGCGGATGGCTGATCGAGGCCCCAGCAATCCGAATGCCGCTGGGCAGCTCGGCCCAGCGTGCGTCTTCACTGGGATCGAAGAGGGTCGAGCGAACATCCAGCTCGTACTCGTGGTCCATCTTGGGGTTGAGCCGCTGGAAGGTGCCCTCCTCTGCCAGACGGCCGTAGTAGGCACCGTCACGGTCGAGCAAGGACAGCCATACCTGATCCGCCCACACCGCGAGAGTCGCGAGAGCCGCCGAGTCGGTCTCGCCCGTAGGGAAAGTCGGGGGTCGCTCTGCGCCCGACTTGACGCGGAGCGACGGCACGGCGAGGAGGGAAACTCCGGCCAGTACGGCGGCCAGACCCACTGCCTCCCAACCACCCAATCCCGGAGGGGGGCCTGCGTCGCTGGCGTCGCCGCGGGGGCCCACGCGGTACACCTCCTCAAAGTCCGCGTCGAGGAGGCGGTCCTCCGCGGGCAGTTCGACGACTTGCTGCGCGGCAAGCGGGGACGCGATCAACCAAGGGGCCACCGTGAGAATCGTGCCTATGATGGCCGTCCGACATCTCATGACACCTCGTCTCCTTACCGAGGGGAATATCTTCTTTGCGAAGTCATCGACCCGGTTCGAGCTTCTCTGCGGACGATGGTGAAACCTAGTCTTTCGCGACAGACCCGGAAAATGCGAATCCCGCGCTCGACGGAACGATGTGGTCAACGGGTATGCCGAACACCAAAGGCCTGAATCCCGTATGTGGACGCCCCCGGGTGGGCAAGCCTGATTTCCGAACCGAGTAGGTGGCAGTCTGGTCAGGTACTGTCGTATGTCCGGCCTCTTGATGCAGCGCCATGTGGCTGCGGGCCCGTATGGTGTTCGTGAGATCGGATTCAAATCGGCAAGCCGGGCTCGTAGGCCCTCCGTGATTCACTGGTTCTTCCGACCCCGTCTTGTCGACCGTTTGCCCTTACTCCGTTCCTTGCGTCCTGCTGCCCACATCTCCCGGCAACTTCTCTGCTTGCGCTTCTCTCCTTTCGGTGGCTGCTCAGGCGGCAGCGCGAACCCGGTAGGTTTCTTTTCTCGTGGCCACAACATCTCCGCGAACTCCAGGACCGTGATACCGCCGTCCTTCACCATCCGATACAACCCTCCCCTGTTTCCAACCTACAACAAACCGCCGCCGAACTCTGACACTTGGCGGCGGTGATCCATCTGGCCTAATTTGGGGGGTAATACCTCCAAGCTGGAAGCGTTTCCCATGTTCCCACGACTGCTTGTCATCTGCGCGCTCGCGTGCGCTGGATGCGACCTCTTCGGCCCATCCGAGTCCGCGACCCTCAGACTGACGGTGACCGGATCCACAAACAGAGACGGCTTCAACGCCCTGGACAGCTATCAGGGCCTCGGCGGCCTTCACGTCACGCTTACCGGAGCTGTCGAGCGCACCTTCACGGCCGCGGACTTCCTAACCGAACCATATGACTTCCAGGCCGATCCCTTCCCTGTGCCGGACCACGGTGTCGTCTTCGCCGAGGCGCTCATTTTGACCGCGAACGGCGTTGCGGTTGCACGAGTCTCCGGGGCCTGGACGCTGGAACCGGGGACCAACTGGAGGCTTGGCTTCCATCGCCGTCAAGAGCGGGATCCACCGACCGACGATCTTTCTGCCGGGTGTGGGTTGGGCTTTGGGGCAGGATCTTGCCGGGGAGCCTTCTACTCCAACAAGATCTGGACCTGCCCCGCTTTCACGGACAGTTGGTTTCTGTGGTTGATGGTGGGTGATTTTGTTTCTTCTCTGCCCTCGCCAACACGGGAGAGAGGCAGCGAGCGACCCGTACGAAGCGAGCAGACGGGAGAAGCCCGGAGAGCTTCGGCCGCCTCGGCGCTGCAGGTTCGCTTCAGGCCGCATGGTTGAGTTCCTCGAAGTTCGCGGGCGACTTGTAACCCAGCGCAGAGTGGAGCCGGCGGGTGTTGTAGAAGCCCTCGATGAAGCTGAAGACCTCTCGCCGGGCCTCGGCCACTGTCGGAAAACTACGCCGGTCGAGAAGCTCGCACTCGAGCGTCGCGAAGA
>MPMR01000043.1 GCA_002238605.1 BD2-11 clade cluster bacterium bin43
CACGGAGCCGTCGCCCGCCCGCGCAATCGGCACGACCTCCGCATCGCAGGCGAGCCGCGAAGACGTTTCAGCTGAAACCCGCGAGCCATCCTCGGTGACCAGCAGAACCGCCGCGTCCTGTTCCTGCGCCAAGGGTGCATCCTGTTCCTGCGCCACCGCCGCGTTCTGTGCCTGCGCCACCGTAGCGTCCTGTTCCTGCTCCGCCGCAGCGTTCTGTGCCTGCTCCGCTGGCGCCCCGTGCTGGCCGCCTGCGAACGAGTGGACCACGAGCTGCACCTGAGGTTGCACCCGCTCTTCCAGCCAAAGCCCCAGGGCGTCGGCCCGGCGGATCGCCTGAGGCCCGAATCACGGTAGGAAGTCGTCTAAAGTCTTACAGGGCTGCACGATCTGCGTTTCCTACCGTTGGGCTGGATCCTGCTGGACCGTACCGGGAAAGCGGGAATAGCGGCCTTGAATGGCGGGACTCCCGCCCACACCGCCTCTTCCCCCAGAGATGCCGGAGGCCGACTCTTACCCACTTCCCCAGAAAAGCCTGCGAGGATGTCGTGCGCGTGGACGCCGCCGCCGCGCCCGCAGTCGTCCTCTCAGCCCCCGAGCGCCACGGCAATTGGTAGGAGCGACGGCGGAAAACGGGGTCAGTCTATGTAGTGCTCAACGCCTTCCGGCATCAAAGCGGTTCTCACTCCTTCTGGTGCGCAAGAAGGATGACGTCGCACTCGTGCTCAACGCCTTCCGGCATCAAAGCGGTTCTCACCAGCGCCGACGAGTCGGCGTCCTCGCCGAACGACTTGTGCTCAACGCCTTCCGGCATCAAAGCGGTTCTCACCACGGCCTTCATCACGGAGACCGGCGGCGACTACATGTGCTCAACGCCTGCCGGCATCAAAGCGGTTCTCACTGCGCGGTGGTGGCGTCCGCGTCCCGCGTGGTGTCGTGCTCAACGCCTTCCGGCATCAAAGCGGTTCTCACGTGGCGCTAGAGGAACCGACCGCTCGCGCATCAGTGTGCTCAACGCCTGCCGGCATCAAAGCGGTTCTCACGTGGTGGCAGGCTGACAATTGAGGGCAGTCTGAAGTGCTCAACGCCTGCCGGCATCAAAGCGGTTCTCACAGCGCGCGCCGTCCTCGTCGTCCTCCGGCAGGTCCTGGTGCTCAACGCCTTCCGGCATCAAAGCGGTTCTCACCACGTCGTTGGCCTGCTCGCCGATCGAGAGGTTCATCTGTGCTCAACGCCTTCCGGCATCAAAGCGGTTCTCACATGCGGAACGACTCGCCGGTTGCCAGCGGGCTGCCGTGTGCTCAACGCCTTCCGGCATCAAAGCGGTTCTCACATCCTCGGTGACGGAACGTCCGGCCTCGTAGCCGCGTGCTCAACGCCTTCCGGCATCAAAGCGGTTCTCACCCCCCGCCTGAGCGACTGCGGCACCCATCGCCATGTGCTCAACGCCTTCCGGCATCAAAGCGGTTCTCACACGAGCGGATCGACGGCCACACCCGACATGACCGAGCTGTGCTCAACGCCTTCCGGCATCAAAGCGGTTCTCACAACAGTTCCCCCCCCCCGGCCCTGCCCCTGCCCCGCTAGTGCTCAACGCCTTCCGGCATCAAAGCGGTTCTCACGCCGACCACCACCAGTCACCGAGCTCGGCGTTCTCCCAGTGCTCAACGCCTTCCGGCATCAAAGCGGTTCTCACGCCGAGATCGAGGAGTTCATGGCCGAGTACGATCAGGTGTGCTCAACGCCTTCCGGCATCAAAGCGGTTCTCACCGGAGAGGGAGGAACAGGCATGAGCGAGCGCAGGTGCTCAACGCCTTCCGGCATCAAAGCGGTTCTCACACCTTCATCACCATCACGCTCTCCGAGGGCAACCCGTGCTCAACGCCTTCCGGCATCAAAGCGGTTCTCACGTACGCCCGATGCGCCGGACGTTCCGGGGCGCGCGGTGCTCAACGCCTTCCGGCATCAAAGCGGTTCTCACATCTTGAGCCGCGCGATCGCGGCGTCGCGGAGGCTGTGCTCAACGCCTTCCGGCATCAAAGCGGTTCTCACCTGCGGTGTGTCGTGTCAACGCAATCATCGTATATGTGCTCAACGCCTTCCGGCATCAAAGCGGTTCTCACAGCTCGCGGCGACGCGCCTGCTCGAGCAGCGCAGGGTGCTCAACGCCTTCCGGCATCAAAGCGGTTCTCACTAGTGGAATCGGGGAACGCCGTCCCGGTACGCTGGGTGCTCAACGCCTTCCGGCATCAAAGCGGTTCTCACGCGAGATATAGAGCGGGACCGCGTTGCCCTCGATGTGCTCAACGCCTTCCGGCATCAAAGCGGTTCTCACTTTGCGGTGGGGCTGGTCATCGAGGGCCTGTACCTGTGCTCAACGCCTTCCGGCATCAAAGCGGTTCTCACCCGTCATGGGTCTCAATGGATGGTGGGGTCATGAACCCGTGCTCAACGCCTTCCGGCATCAAAGCGGTTCTCACCCCAGGTCGGGTTCTCGACGATCGCGCTTTTCCGGTGCTCAACGCCTTCCGGCATCAAAGCGGTTCTCACCGGGGTGTCCGGTTTGACCGACTCTGATGGCAACCAGTGCTCAACGCCTTCCGGCATCAAAGCGGTTCTCACCAGGTGTTCAAGAACGATCTCCTGTTCGGTCACGTGTGCTCAACGCCTTCCGGCATCAAAGCGGTTCTCACTCGTCCAGCCTGTTGAAGCGCGTATTCATGGCCTGGTGCTCAACGCCTTCCGGCATCAAAGCGGTTCTCACCTGTTCCTGGTCGGCGGGCTGCTGCTGCTCGTCAGGTGCTCAACGCCTTCCGGCATCAAAGCGGTTCTCACTCCTGCGCACGGCGTACCGCCCGCGTCGCTCCCTTGTGCTCAACGCCTTCCGGCATCAAAGCGGTTCTCACCGCTCCTCTGTAAAGGTAAGCGGCAAGCGTTCTTGCAGGGAGTTTTTCATGGACCCCCGTTTCCTTGTTGTCAAAAAGCAACCTTCTTTGCCGTACCCCCCCGATGCTTGAATCACGAGACTACAGAATCCGAACCCGCCCCCGTTGTGTCTCCCACGAGCCCTCCTTGAGAGCACTGTGAGTGACTCTGATCCCTGCGACGCAACGTGAGCAGAGCGGAATGAAGATCACGTCATCTTCTTGGGACACACAGTCTTCCGTTAACTCCCAGCGGAGTCGTTCGAGTCCAGATGCCGACAACCAGCATCGAAAGACGGAGTATTGGATGCGCTCCCCGTGCCCCTCAAGCATCCTTGCAACCCGTCGAAGGCGTTTCGGATCACGAACGTCATAGCAGACCAAGTACCACCGTCCCGCACCTTTTGGTGGAACGGCACGACCGCTCATCGCAACCTCGCTTGGGCGAACTGACCCTCTGATCCAGACCACTCCTTCTCCAATAGCTGGACTTCCAGCTCGATCACCTTTCGGTAGGGCAGCGAGTGGCGTGTGGCTGGATGCTTCCATGTGGCGTCAAGCCGCCGTTCGAACAACTCGATCACCTGGGTCCGGACGTGGCGTGACAGGCGCACGCCGAGATCCGAACAATCAAAGTCACTCAGCCGCCAGGTACGTCGGTTGATCGCACCGAGAATCGACATGTCGCACAAAGGCACGCGAAACAGTTCCATCAAGTCCAGCGTCAGCGGTGGGGCCGCCGAGCGATCCGTGTGGTAGAACCCCAGATGCGGGTCGATGCCACAGGCCAACACGGCATTGGCAATCCTCGCCAGCAGGAGCGAATACGAGTAGTTCAATAGAGCGTTGAAGGGATCCTGGGCTGGTTGTCGTGTCCTTCGTTGAGAAGCGAAATCCGGGGGCTGTATGAGCTTCCTCAATCCGCCGTGGTACGCTCGACCGGCCGCCCCCTCGATCCCTCTGATCGAGTCCAAGTTGGACTGCCGATTGAGACGGTGGGTCGCAGTCCGAAGTTCCCGAAGGAACGGCTGCACGTTCGCGCGGAGTTGCTTCTTGCCGCGTGAGGCTCTTAGCAGGTAGCGGTATTGGTTCCAGATCCGGGCCGAAACGAGGGCGAGAACCAGTCTGAGGCGAGTGTCTGCGTCCAGTAGCGCCTCGTACTGGCGGATCCGACGCGTGGGATTCCCCACGGACGCTGCGAGCGAACCGAGATAGCGTCCACTCCCGGTCAACCAGTGCACGCCTACACCACGTTGCACGCAGAGTCGGATAGCTTGCGACGTGAGTTGGACGTTACCGTGCAGCACGACCGAGTGAACCTGCGCAATGGGAAGATCCGTGACGCTCCCACCGACCGCTCGAACCCTGAGACACAGCGCAGACTTCCCGATCCGCGATCCCGGGTCGGTGACGTGAACCACCTGACGGTCATCATCCGGCGGGGCCGGCAACGCCCGATTTTCGACCGACCTTTCCTCGTCCGGCAAACATACCCCGGAAAGACTGCAATGCTTGCAGAGGTTCTCGTTTTCGGCCACCGGAGGGCGTCGTGAGGACGCGCTGAGCCTCCTCGCCTCATCCACTGCGTCTTGTACGTCGCGGCGGAGGTCATCCGTAACGTTCACGTGAACCCAAGCGCGATCACGCGCGTAGTGGATGCGTGCATGTCCAACGGCGGTTTCCAGAGATTCCTCCAAAAGCATGGCATACGCACCCACCTGGAGTACGTCAGACGGCCATCCAGTGAGTCCGGTGTCGGTTCGTTTCGCCCTCCCGCGCTTGACCTCGACAGGGATCAACTCCTCCCTGTCGGACCGAAAGAAATCGACGCGTCCCTGCAGCCCCAATCGGGAGGAGACGACGTGCAGAGAGTCTTCGTGCTTGTGCTCGAGTGAGGAGTGAAGCTCGCGGCCAGCGTACACCCTGGCGTTCGCCACACGCTGCCCTTCGACGTTCTCGAGGTAGAAGAGGCGGGGGCAGTAGGCGAGGGCGTGAAGAGCCATTACGGGCACCAAGTCGAGCGAATCCTCGGTCGGATTCGATCGCAGCCCGAGGGCGCCGCTTCCTCTTCTGTCAGGCTCCCGGTCCGACTTGGACATAGTCCTCCTCTGCGAGGGGGCGCTCCACGAGGCCGAATCGTTGAAGCCTGGTCGCCGATGGGTCCTTGTAGTCGACCCAGACGGGAAGAGTAAGCGATCCGGTATCGTCCGGGTGGAGAACGGTGCCGCCTGCTGGCGGGGAGTCGCAGACTGCGATCTCGTCGACTAGGAACGTGCTCTCGCCAAGCGAAAGCGCCCCGTAGCGGTCCAAACTTTCGGGGTGCTCCAACGCGTCCCGGACACAATCCGGGAGGTCACTAGCGGCGTCACCTTGCCGCACTGCGATCCACGCTCGAAGTCCGAGGATCAGTTCTTGGTAGTCGGGCCGGTATTTTGCTATTCCGCGCCCCCTATGCGAAGCGGGATCCCGGCGGAGCTTCCTGAGCACTCTGGACGGCTCGCGAACACGATCCACCATGATCGCGAGTTCGGTCCCTCCGTAGTCGGAGCGTGCCGCCTCCGTGATGCCGCAGAGGGAGAGCAGCATGCCGAACACCGTGGCTGGCGGAGGAGCCGGGTACGTGTCCTGGTAATCCCTCGACAGATACGGACGAAATGAGGCGACCGGCACGGACGCGCTGACCACAACCCCGTCCACCTCTAGAGTCCCAGGTGACGCCGCAGTCTTGCCTCGATTTCTTGAAAGGCGTCCTTCACACCTTCCGCGAAATGAATTCCCGCAGCGGTGAGGCGGTCCCGTAGGGCAAGAGCCGCAGGACCTCCGACCACCACTTCGCTCGCATCGATGTCGCCGGAGCCGACACGCGAGAGGAGCGAATCGGCAGTGATCGTGCCGAGCTCATCCTGCTCGAAGCAATACATTAGCCGTGGAGCCGGGTCATGCGTCCAGCGCAGGACGACTGCGTCGGGGGAGAAATCGTAGAGATACCGGCTGTGGTTGCCCGCCACCCGGCGAAGATCTCGTATGCTCTCTAGGGCATCGATGGCCCGCGTGCGATCCTCGAGAGTCTCGGGCGTGAGGGCGAAGGAGTATTGATAGCGCGTCGCGTGAATCTCGGTCCCGTAGGGCATCGGATTAGGGTTTCCCGATGACCGTTTGGGATTGCCCGATGACTGCGCTCCGACCGCGGCGGCATTGAAGACCACGTCGCCCGGCCACGGACGGGTGCTCAGAGCGCGGCTGATTTCCAATCGACCGCGACGCTTCACGGTCTCCTTGTCGGGGAGCATGAAGCCGAGCAGGTCGTCGTCCAGATGCGCCTGCCAGTTCTCGAACTTCGGGTCCCTCCAGTCACTCCCGCCGGAAGTTATCCTCCGATTCACGACCTTGCCGCCCTCGGTGAACGCTTCGCGAATCGCATAGCGAATCGCCTCCGCGCTCACAGTCGTGAAAAGCCCATCGTCCTTAATGACCTTCTGCAACGTGGTCACGTTGCCCGCTGACTCGCCCCGATTGTTCGAAGCAATGCCGTGAGGCGTGAGGACCGTTCCGAAGAGATGGTGCGCCATGGTAGATCTCCGCTCTGGTTTGGATTCAGTTCGCCCTGGTTTCAATCGCTCTGCTCGACGTCCCCAACCTCTCCCTCACCCCTTTTCTGCTTCGCCCTCTTCCGGATCCGCCTTGCGCTGGTAGGTCACTACCGAGAACAGGGCGAGATCCCGAGCCCGGCGCCACGTGGCGGGCGAATCTATGAAGGCCCAGATGGCCTGAGCGTTCTCCCGAAGCGTTCGGCTGCCTCCGGCCTCCGCGAAGAACCCCGCGATCGCCGTCCGGAGCGTGGAGCGGGTATTTGATCTCGAGAACAGTCGCCGGGAGGACTCGCGAAAGTCGTCCCATCGGTCCTGGATCGACCTCGCACCGCGCTTCGCGTACTCTGCTTCTTGCCTGAACCGGCGCGCCATCGCCTCATGGATGGCGTGTTGGAACAGCCGGTCCAACTCTCGATCAGCGTCCATCGGCAACTCCTCTGCGATAGCAGTCAGTGCTCTTCGTTCGTAGCCGACGAGTCGGAACCAGGCTCGTTCTTCCGACTCGTTTCTTCGGCTCAGGTTCTTCACTTCCTCGCGGTCTTCCTTCGGAATGTCGAACAGGGAGCGGTACCAGTAGTGGCCGTGCACGAGGTTGGCCGCGATCCTCCCTCGTGGCGTCGGCACTGAAACGAAGTCGCCCTCTCCGTCCTTCCGGGTGCGGTATCGGTTCGACAGGTGTCGGAGCACCGTTTCGAACTCGTCCAACTCCTTCATGCCGGGCCGCAACCGACAGAAGTGCGAGCGGACTCTCTGCTGCTTGTTCCAAGCCACACGACCCACCCTCAACACCTCGAATCCTCTGAGGGCGAGACGGCGCGTCGTAGTTTGGGTCCGATAAGCGACGGCGATCCGGAGTCCGGCGTCCTCTAGGCTTCGAACCTCCGCCTCCTTCCACCCGATGCCTACGAGCGGCCGCACTGATGCGAACGCCGCCAGGTCGGTGACATCAGGCACCACGACCACCCAGGAGGACTCCTGTGCCCTAAGGAAGAAGCAACCGATCGGCGCGAAGAAAAGAGGAACGGCCTGAATGGCCGAACCGGTCCAAGATTCCTCGCCGCCGTGTCGTGCGGTCCCCCCCGGCATGATGTACTGTGCGAGCCCGACCCGGGCCCTGTCTCGGCCTTGGCGGTCGAAGAGCTTGCCCGAGAAGTCGGAGACATGCTTGAGTTTCGTCTTGGGCTCCACGAATCGGACTTCGAGGGACCGGCCCTCGTGGAACGCGATCCACTTGCGGGTCGGCGGCTTCGTCTTCGGTTGGGATCTCGCGTGCTGGAGAAACGTCGAGAGGATGCCGTTGTTCTCTAGCAAGCGGTCCGCATAGGAGTCCTTGGCGGAGCCCCGGTGGACGGCTGGAAGGTAGAGCACCCCGAGGCCTTCCGAACTCGTCGGTTGCCGAGTCTGCCACGCGAACTCGATGAGCTTCGCGAGCGCGTCCCGGGCTGGCACGTCATCGGGCCATCGAAGCACCACGAAGTCACGATCGAAGGATGCGTCGAGCGGGCCTAGGTCGACTCCATCCTGTCGTGCGGAATTGATCGTGGCAGCCATCGCTCCGATCCCGCATCGGTCGAACGCCGTCAAGCCGGGGGCTCCGAGAGACCAGTTCAGTTCCGCCATCGCGCGCCTCTAACCGGATCGTAGTCGATGCTCCCCGCAGGCGCCACGATCGTCCCTCGCAGGCGGGGCCAGCGTCCTACATCATGGTCCTTCGGCAGAAGCATCGGAATCGTGAGCCGAACTAGTTCGGCTCGCGTGATGCGTTTCCGCGAACATGGAAGGTCCTCTTCCCGAACCACCGGCATCGACACCGAGCCGTCGCGCAACATTCCGGGCTGAGTACCCGCAAGGTCGAATGGGCTGAGCAGGGGCATGATGCGGTCCTCGTACGGTCCGTCCGGCATCCCGGCAAGCGCACGCGCGAGATCGCGCTGCGATGACGATTGGCCATCCAGGGACGCGAGCTTCCGGTCCGCCACCGACAGCGCCTCCTTGTCGTAGGGTTGCGGGTCCGGGGGCTCGACGATGAGAGCTGGGCAGACTGCCACCGGCTCGCGAGCGCGCCGGTTCAGGCGGCCCAGCCGCTGCACGAGCGCAGGAAATGGCGCCAGCTCCGAGATGAGGAGGGTGGCACTGATGTCAAGGGACATCTCGCAGACCTGCGTGGCAGCGACAAAGGCCGGGCCGCGCCTCCGAAAGAGCTCCAGCACTTCTCCCTGGACCCGTACTCGATCCTCATATCTGAAGCGGCTGTGATAGAGCCGAGCGTCAGGGCTCCAGCGGGTTCCGAAACGGTTGAATGCCACGAGCGCACGCGCGACCGTATTGGCGACGTACAGGACCTTGCCCCCGCTCTTGCGGGACTTCTCGACCCACTCGGCAACTTCTTCTGGGCGCACACGTGCGATGCGGTAGCGCTCCGCATCCTCCATGGTGGGTTCTCCCCTGATCGGCTGGAGCGGCCTCCCGTACGCTTTCTCGATCGCGGCCCTTCGCGCGTCGGACAGGCTCGCCGTCATCACGAGGCAGGATGCTCGGGTCCAGCGAAGAAACGCGAGAAAAGCGCCGAAGAGTTGATCGTCGTAGCTATGCACTTCGTCGAACACGAACGCCGACTGCGCGAAGACGGGAGCGGCCGCGAGGGCACGACGCCAGCAAGCCAGTAGCGAGAGAACCGAATCCACCGTACACGCCACTACTTTGGTTCCCCAGAGGTCCAGCACGTCGGCGATCCAAAGCGAATCACCCTCATACGCTGCGCCATTATCGAGGATGTGCTCGATGTCGGCCGATGCGCGACCGTGCATGAGGGCGCGCTCGAGTTCAGTCTGGGCGAGGAGATAGTCCTGAAACCCGGCCGATGTCGTGCCGGTCGTCGGATAGCAGAACACGAGGCGTCGACCGACGGCGCGTCGCCGGGCCCACATGTAGGCGGCAAGAGTCTTCCCGTTCCCGCACCCCGCTTCAACGAGGGTCACCCGCTCGTCGGAGGCAGCCACCTTCTCCTGAAAGGGGTAGGGTGGCCCTCCGCCGAGGCGCGCATCCACGATTCGGTCGAGTTCGTCCGCCTGGAGGGCTCGGTGAAGAACGGTCTTGGCCCATAAGGCCACAGTATCCTGCCCGCTGATCCGCGCCGACGCCACCGTATCCGCAGCGACGAGAACCGCCTTGCAGCAGGCGGCGAGCGACACCAGGTTCGCTCGCTCGCCCTGCGGCGCCGAGCGAACGGCGTCCCGGACAAACATGACATACTCGAACAGCAGGTCCTCCCAAGCGGCTCTCGGAAGGGTGAGTCTTTCCGGCTCGGGAACCCGCTGAGCCCGGGTAAGGCGCGCGAGATGTTGCCAGAGGGACGAGAGAGAGGGGTGGTCGAGGTACACGACCTCGTCCCGCGGTGTCCGCGCCGCGGGTGCCGACGGCGACGCACGGACGTGATGACCCATCACCGCAACGAGTACAGCCGCCCTACCGTAAGCGTCAGGAAGCGCTCGGCGGATCCAGCATCCAAGCCCCGCCGAATCCATGCACACGGCGACCGAAAGCGCCTCGTGTCTGAACGGGTGGGCCTCGCGCGCCGCCCCGTGCATCTGGGATTGGAATGAAGCTCCGGCCTTCCCCAGGTCGTGTACGAGCGCAGCGATTCGGAGGAGCGACTCGAGCCGCTCCTCGTCCGCATCGTCCAGCCCGAAAAACGCCGCAAGCCTGGAGCCGGCCGCCTGGACAATCGCTGCCGCGCATTCCGCCGCTTCCACGCAGTGGTCGGCGACCGTAATGGCTTCGCCCTGCGCGGAGACACGGGACTTGGCGAGGAGCACTGGAAAAGGAGGCGCCTCAGGCATGCTTGGGACGAATCGGTACGAAGATCCCGGCACCCATCTTCCGTTTGCCACCGAGTCCGCGTTCTTGGACAAGCACCGAATCCCCCTCGTCCAGGCCGGAAAGCCGAACCGAAAAGCCGACGATGGTGTATCCCTTGACGTCCATCACGCGCCGCTTATCCAGGCCTATTTGAGCCTCCCGCACGGCCAGGGTCTCAAGCTGCCGCGTACACGCATCGCCAAACTCTTCCGGCGCATCGGCGAAGCCCTTGATCGTGACGAAACGCGAGAACAGGTGCCGAGCGGCCCGAAGAGGACGAATCTCGGGCACACCCACACGAACGGTCCGACCACCGACGTCCAACCGTTTCCCTGCCAGAGGAATGGCCCGCCGGATATCATCGGCTGGCAACCGCATCACGAGGCGGCTGGACTCGGAAAGGGCGAGCGTGCCGTTCCCCAAGGGTGTGCCGCGAACCGGATGGACACCCCAGCCGGAAGCCGCGTGAAAAGGAGCTAGGTTCTTCGAGATAGCGACAAAAAGGAAGTACCCGTGATCCGTGGGCAGGTCGCTACCAGTGAGGCGGAACGCTAGGTCAACGACTTGCGGTGTCACGCGCTGAACCCCCCCTCTCCCTTCGCGAACGATGCGGAAACGAACCTGACGCGCCACCTCTAAATCTAAACCTAAGCGACTCCATCGTCGCATCCAAACCCCGTCGCGGACCGCAGGTGCACCGTGGGAGAGGGGGGCGGCCCGGTTCGTCTGGTCGGGTCCGCTCCTCGGCGCGAGGTCGGAGACCTGGAGCCTGATTCTCCCGTATGCGTGCCGTGGGGAGAATGGCCTCGGTCACCTCCTCGTCCGCACAGTCCTTACGATCCCGAATGTGCGTTGGCATAGAACCGTCCCCACCGGGGCTGTCACCCGAGCTGGAGGACGCCCGGTAGAACTCCGACCGGGAAAACGCCCGCGTCGAGTCCGACAAGGCGACGGAGCGGGCGGTGCTCGGGATGGTGCTGAACAAAACGCAACTCTTCAAGCTCTTCGCCGACAACCCGGACTTCCGGCGGTGGCTGGCGGACAGCGCGCTCCGGCTGGCATACGAAGCGACGGACTGACGAGCGCGCGCGGCGCTACGGGGGCGTGTTTCCGCCCCGTTGGCGACGACCGCCGCTGGCTACTTTACGTTATCGGACATCTCCGGACGTTATCGGTCAATAGGAGATTTTCGACGGGTTGACTCGCTGGCGAGCGGCTCTTCAGCGTTCCAGGTATGGAGACGCAGAAGCACCTGTTCAGCACGCGGGTCGGCACTTCCCTCGGGGACACCGGCGCGCCGTCCCCGACGGCATTGGTGATGAAGGCCTCCGGTTCGGACCTTGGCGATGGCCCCGTCCCCGAAGCCACTAAGGTGGACGTGGATCGGCTTCGGCGGCCTTCCTCCCCGCCGACTGGATTGAAACCAATCGCGGATGAACTCCGTAGTATGCTGCCCTTCGGCTCACCGAAGCGTGGTGGGCGGCACGAGCAAACGAGGCGAAACACCGGAGGAAACGCACGTAGTCAGGTTGATCCACCCCACGGCGGAACCGGTGCCCGCGCCCCTCGACAGGTACGCTGGCGGGATCGGTCGTCGCTTTGGCTTCGGGGGTGCATGGATGGCGCGGCATCGCTGGCCACCATCCCACCGTTGGCCGCGCTTCGCGAGGCCCGTCTGAACGGGTTCCCCGGAGCGCGTGCGGTGGTGCGCCGCCACCGCATTGGCAGCGGTCGCCGCCGGGTCTCGGACACGTCGCCCACGGGGTCGTTGGGCGCTGCTTTTGGAGTTCAGCCAGCATACTCCTTGGGGCCACACTCCGTGAGTCCCCTGCGGAGGCTGGCGGGGGGCCTTGCCCCCTGTGACCCCCGAAAAGGAAACGGCGCGCGGTGAGTGTCGGACGCGCCGTTTGGGTGAAGGTTCGCGCCAGCGAGGCGGAGCGTGCCGAGTGGCACGCCAAGGCGCGCTCCGCGGGCCTCACGCTGTCGGATCTGGTGCGCCGGTCGGTGGGCCGGACGCACACGTGGACCGTGGCACACGCCGAGGTCGAGCGCGAGCGCGTCCAGCAAGTGGCGCGGATCGGGAACAACCTCAACCAGATCGCCCGGTGGGCGAACACCCACCGGGGGGCCATCGAGGCGGTCGAGGTGATCGGCCACCTCGTCGCCATCAGGCGGGCACTCGCGGCACTGTCCCCCGCCGAAGGCCCGGACTCCGATGCTGATTAAGTTCCTGGCGCACGGGACCGGATCGGCCGGCAAGGCGGCTGGCTACCTCCTCGGCGAGCGGGACGCCGCCGGGAAGCCGCGCGAGGGCGTCGAGGTCCTTCGGGGCGATCCGAACCAGGTGGCCGCCGTCGCCGACACGCTGGCGTTCGAGCACAGGTACACGTCCGGCGTGATCGCGTGGGCGCCGGAGGACGAACCGACCGACCCCGAGATCGAGGCGGTCGTGGACGCCTTCGAGGACACGGCCTGGGCGGGACTGGAGCGCGACCGGTACGCCTGGACCGCCGTGCTGCACCGCGAGCGCGGCGGCGGCGCGCACGTCCACGTCCTCGCCGCGCGGTGCGACCTGGAGACCGGCCGGAGCCTCAACATTGCCCCGCCGGGCTGGGAGAAGACATTCGGCCCGCTTCGGGACGCCTTCAATTCCGAACACGGCTGGGCTCGCCCGGACGATCCGGCTCGGGCCAGAGTGCAGCAACCCGGCCACCGCGCCTACATCGAAGCGACCCGGCTGCGGGCCGGGCTCCGGCTCGAAGCCTCCCCCCGCGACCTGATCCGGGACTACCTGCTCCAGCGCGTCGAGCACGGCATGGTGCGAAATCGTGCCGATGTCGTCTCCGCCCTTCGGGAGGCGGGCCTGGAAGTCCCGCGCCAGGGCACTCACCGCGCTGGACCCCGAGACC
Source organism: BD2-11 clade cluster bacterium bin43 (assembly GCA_002238605.1). Taxonomy (GTDB): domain Bacteria; phylum Gemmatimonadota; class Gemmatimonadetes; order Longimicrobiales; family Gaopeijiaceae; genus BD2-11. The sequence continues at coordinate 13,279 of MPMR01000043.1, forward strand.
GGCGACCGGTGGCGGCTGAAAGGAGAACTGTATGGAGAGAACTTCGACCGCGAACGATTTGACCGAGCGGCTGCGGAGGAGGCTGGAGAGCGAGAGACGGGAGATCGAGGAATTGACCGCGAGCGAGCTCGGGCGGCTCGGCGAGAACTCGCGGCGCGCCGCGAGGAACGCGCTGCGTTCCATCGAGCGCGATACGGAGGAGGCGGCCGGGAGGATGCGCGAATTGCTGGCAAAGGCTTGGCAACGGCCCCTGATCGTGGGCCTGAGCCTTTGGCTCGGTTTCTTCGGCGGAAGCTGGGCGACGATGCGCTGGTTGTCGAGGAGCATCCAGGACCGGATCGAGAGGCTGGCGAACGCGAACGTGCGAATCGAGGACGCGCACGAGACGCTGGCCGAACTGGAGGCGAACAGTTGGGGGATCGCGCTGCACGAGTTCAAGGGAGAGCGGTACGTGGTGCTGCCGCCCGGAACATGGGCCGATCCGGGCTGGGAGGTGCGCGATCGTCCGGCCGTGAAGCTGTCGAGAGAGTAAAGGAGCTCTATGACCGAATTGGAACGGCAGTTGACGGAGGCCTTGAAGACGCTCTCCGCGCAGTACGAGACGGCACAGCGGCGGCACTCCGAGCAAGTCGAAGCCTTGCGGCGGCGCGTCGAAGCCTTGCAAGGGCGCGTCGAGCGGCAAAGCGAGGAGAACGAAGGCTTGCGGCAGCACGTCGAGCGGCAGAGCGGGGAGAACGCAGCCTTGCGGAGGCGAATCGAGTGGCTGGACGAGCAAGTTACACGCTTAGCCGAATCGTACGGCACGCTCGCCGCGACCTTGTGATGATGATAGGGGCGCTGAGCGGGCGCAGGCCGGACCGCGACCGCGATCATGGACCGAGCCGCTGATGAACGCTAAGACTGAATCTGGCGCGGACAGCCTCCCGCAGCGACGTTTCAGGAGCGCAGATCGTGCGGTCCATCATCGGAGGAATCGAATGATGGCACGCACGAAACGAAGTCGGCGCTCCTACGGCGCCGGAGAATGGGGCCGGAACCGGGTCCGGGTGTTTCCCGACCCGAAGACCGGCATCTTCCAGATAGAGTGGCGAGAGAACGGGCGCAGGCTCACCCGGTCGCTGAAACACCGCGATTGGATGAGAGCGAAGCGGCAAGCGGACGAGTTCGCCGCAGGGTTCGCAAAGCCGGCGCCGAACGGCAAGGCGGAAGCCGAGCCCGAGCCGCTCACGCTGGGCATGCTTTTTGAAATCTACGGTGAGGAGGTGACGCCCACGAAGGGCGAGCATACGCAGCGGCACGACCGGGCGGCGACGAAGATGTTCCTCGGACTGTTCGGGCGCAACCGAAACCCCGCGACCTTGTCGCAACGGGACTGGGACCGCTTCATCCGGGAGCGGCGCGCGGGCAGGATCGGGCCGAGCGGAGGACCCGTCTCGGATCGGATGGTCCAATACGACCTGAAGTTCCTCATCGCGGTCTTCAACTGGGCCAGCAAGTCGAGGGACGAACAGGGCCGCCTGCTCCTCGAATCGAACCCGCTGAAGGGACTGAGGACACCCACGCAGAAGAATCCGAAGCGGGTGGTTCTCGCCCGGCGGGAGTACCGGGCGATGCTGAAGGTGTCGCGGCAGGTCGGGTGGCGGTTCCACGTTGCGCTCGTGCTCGCGCACGAGACCGGGCAGCGGATTGCTGGCAGCCTGAATCCCGGCAGGAAGTTGGCTAAACTCATACAGGACTGCACGATCTGCGTTTCCTGCCGTTTGGCCGTATCTTCTCCCGCCGTGCTGAAATGGCAGGGAAATCACCATCGAATGGCGGGAATACGCCGGTCGCATCAAGATCGGACTCAGAGGAAGCATGAGCCGGAACTGCTGGATCCCTCCGGAAGCGGCTCCTTTCCTCTAGACCACCCTGTCCGCATCTAGGGATTCACGAGCACGACCACACGCATTCGGCCCCGGCGCTTCGATCACACCGGCGGCCAACCCCACCTCATCTCCGCCGATTCTCAATCGCGCCAACAATGTCACCAGCAACCTTCTGGAACTCTTCAGGCACTCTCACAGGCTGGCCCGAGAGTTCCTGAAGCGCGGCTAGCAAGGGCACCAGCAGTTCGCAATCCTCGACGCTTTCGGCCAAGGCATCCGCGAAGACGCCCGGAGTCGCACCGGCAGCCATCAGATCGATCGTATCCCAGACGATCTTGCTCACCATGCCGCGGTCAGCTACATCGAGGTCATCGCACATCTTCCGGAACACTTGGGACGCTGCGGGCTCCTCACCCTGGAGGACGAGCGCGTGTATCTGGTTCCCCATGGCGCGCCATCGGATGGGGATGTCGCGTTGCCCTAGAGTGCCTCCGAAATCACGAACCAAGACCTCGCAAGTTTCGAGGGCTTTCCCTCCCCTGCCCATTCGGTTCAGACTCATGGCCTTCAGTTCCAGCGCGGTGGCCACCTCCCGCCTAAGGTCCGGCCTGTCGCTTGTCCGGTAACGGCGAACGGCTTCGTCGCAGGTCGCGACCGCCGCTTGATCTCCACCCATTTTCATTTGCGCGCCCGCCTTCTTCGTCAAGGCACTAGCGACCTGTAGCTGGATGTCCGAATCGCCGTCCCCGCCGAACCGTTCGATGAGGTCATCCCAGATCGTGATTGCCGAGTGCATCGATTCAGATGATTCGAGTCCGGCAAGCGTGGAGCCTTTGTTACGCAGCGACATCGCAACGCACAGTCGCAGTTTGGGCAGGGGGCTGTTGGCGAAGCGGCCAATGGCGTCGTCGTAAGATGCTATCGCCGGTTCGGGCTCGCCAAGCCGTCCGTGCAGGTATCCCCTGTTCAACATGGCCGTGGCCACGCATTCCTGGATGTCCGGCACCGTCGAGGGCGCGAAACGAGTCACCATCTCGTTGAAGGCGGTCACCGCAGCCCTGTGCTCGCCGACGCTCTGTGTCGCCAAGGCCTTGTTGAAGAACGCCTTGGCGACGGAAACCTGCACCTCTTGGATCGCGACGGATTCGAAACGCTGGATCAGTTCGTCATTGTATTCGAGCGCGCGCTCGGCCTCCCCGGATTTCCCGAGTCTCCCGCCGATGTCGAGCAGCTCGGCTGCCACTCGGATCTGGCGGTCAGGGTCGCCAAGCTCGCGATGGCGCTCGACGAGATCTTGAAAGGTCGCCGCAGCGCCGCCCGCCCTGAGCTCGCCGAGGTCGGGCTCAACATCCTCCCGTGCGCGGCGAAACGCCCTGTGGTATGTCTTGTTGGCCAGCAGGGAGCCGAGAATCTTCGTGGTCTCGTCCGGACCGTAGAAGGCGATCATGAAGCGAATCAGCCCGTGCACGACGGCCGCTTCGTCCCGCCAGCGCCTCAGCTTGTAGTAGATGCAGTGGAGCGGCTCCGCGACGGAATACAGCCGGCTTCCCCCATACGCGTCAACCTTGACCGCGCCTCGTCCGACCAGTCGTCCCAGCAGGGCGGATGTCTTCCGCACTCCCATCCGTGCCCGGGTCGCGACATGACGAGTGCTTGATGGCCACCAAAGATCCGCTAGCGCCACATAGACTCGTCGCTCGGTCTTAGGCAGGGAGTTCAGATTGCCGCGAAAGTACTCGCTGTGATCGTCGACAAGGCCCACAAGTTCCTCCAGCAACTCCGGCACCGTACGGTGGCGCGCAAACTCGGCGACGATGACCAAGAGGCGTGGGCTTCCACCCGTGAAGACCTCCACCGGGCGCATCTGGCCAGCGGGACGTTGCTCACCGGTGATGACCTGCCACAGGCTCTGGCACTCCGCAGTGCTTAGAGGCTCCAACTGGATGATGCGGAAGAGTTCGAAGAACGGCGCGCTCACGTCGTCCAGCGCCTCGAAGCGGCTTGTAGCGGTTCCCAGGAGCATGATCTCGGGATCTGACTGGAGGGACTCGCGAAGTTGCCACCCGAAGTCCTCGTCCACCTCCTCACACAGGCTCTGGAGATTCTCCACCATGAGAACCAGCCGTCTTCCGAGCCGGTCGGCCGCGTCCAAGAGAGCGGCCTTGGCGTGCCCGGCAACGTTATCTTCCCATGTCCTACGGGCCAGAGTCGTGTGCGTTGCCTCGATCTCGCCGGAGAGGCCGGGGTGATGTTCGGCGCACTCCTTCGCCAGATTGAGCAGGGCCTCCAGCCAGAAGTCTCCGATGTCGAAGACCCCCAAGCTCTCGTCCATGAACCGAACCGGCAGCATAACTCGGCGGAGTTGCGAGTCGGTGCGTAGTTCCGCGGCGACGCGTGCAAGCAGCATGGTCTTTCCCCGGCCCCGGGGACCCACGACGAGCGTGTGCTGGCAGGAAGGAGCGCCGATGTTCTCGCGGAGTATCTCCAAGACCGTTTCAAGCTCCCGCGTCCGAACAACGAACTGGTCGATGACCTCCCGGTCCGGCTGGAAGAGACCCGGAATAAACTTGCGGATGGTGCGCTCCGGCGGCTTACTCATGGGGCGTCACTCTCCCGGAAGCCGACTGCGCGATTCTCGACCAAGGGCCTGTAGTGGTGCCGGAAGCGGGCCTTCCACCAGTCCCGCAGCAGCTTCATGATGAATCGGTGGCCATCCGGATGCGGCTCGATATATTCGTCATGGACGAGGACGGCAAGGGTGTCGGTGACCTGTCGCGGGGCGTCCTCCACGAGCTTGGAGTGCCTCTTCTCCAGTTGACGACGTGCTTCAGTCGTGAAAGTGCCCTGTATGGCTGATTCGGCGAGGATCTCCATAGCGAGCCCGTAGCGGTGCTCGTCACCCAAGCCGTCCCGAAGCCGCGCCTCGTGGTGCGCGAGGTCGTTCTGTCCCGATGGTCCGAGGAGTTCGGTGCGGTAGACTTCGGCAACGTCGTCCAGGGTAATCCGATTTCGGTCGTGCATCCGAACGTAGTCCCTCAGGCGAGCAAAGAAGGATTGCACGTACTGCGGGACGCCGGTCCCAAGGTGCTCGTAGACGGCGCGCGCGACGCCATCGTCAGCGGACAGGCCGTAAGTTCGCCGTAAGCGTCTCAAAGCATCGGATGGCTACCTCAAGGCTCCACGGACCCAGCCGGATCGGATCCAGGTAGTTGATTCGATCGGAGATGCCCAGCCGCTCGACCAACGGGGCGATTCCGATGCTGCCTGACAGGATCAGGGTCGGGAGGCGGCCATCACCCTTCTGAAAGATGGCACGCAACCAGCTCAGGAACTCGTCCACGCGCCGACTGCCGTGTTCCTGATCGAGTAGTCTCACGAGAAAAATCGGCACCTCGTCGATGACGATCAGCACCGGGTGATCGTGTCCGGCGCAATGGGCGATCAGGTCTTCTCCGTGACGCCGCCAGTTCCCGGCGTTCAAGCCGGCACGGAAGCGCACGGCAAACTGAAGGGCGCTGACTTGGTCGACCTTCCCAGCCAGTGTCCGTAGCTGACGGCCCATCCCCCTCATGAGGCGCGAAGTGATTGGCGTAACCGGATGGCTGGCTTTGGCCAGGCTCGTAATCACGTCTTCCTCGGAGCGATCCGCTTCGACATCGGCGAAGAGAAACACCCACCCCTTCTGCTCCATCCGACGGCCCAACTCGCGGAGAATGCTGGTCTTTCCCATCCGGCGCTGGCCGGTCATGACCATGTGGTTTCCGTCGCGGACACGGGATTCGAGGAGCTTCAACTCGCCTTCCCGGTCGAAGAAGTCGTCGCCGCTGACCCAGCGGCCGGTAGATGATTTCATGGGCTACGTTCCTTGCTCGTTTCTGGATGGGCCTGTCCGGCGTCGCCCGCACTCCGCTCCCCATAGGCTACCCCGTCAACGCCGTTGTTGTCAACGCCGGTGTTGACAGCCGGAGTCGTGTCATGCACGATCCCAGAGGCGGGCTTGACCGACAGGGCGAAGCTCGATATCCGGTCGCGGTTGCCGCCAGACCGCATTGGTGGCCGACGGGACGAAGCTCCGTGGGTGGCACCCGTCGCGACCACGCCGACAGCGGCACGGAAACCCAAGCGCCGAGGGGCGCAGCGGCACCTACCAGCGGAGTTAGTCCGATGACCCTGAAGAGCGTTGTGCCTGGTGATCGCACTCCGTTACCCTTCGAGCGCCGTACACGGAAGACGTGCCCCACGACTAATCCGCCGCGAGATTGGGGAGACCAATGAGAGAAGAGAACGAGCCAAGTGGGGTCCCACTTGGGTCCGTTTCCGGAACATTCCGGAAGACCGATCTTTTTGCTCGCAATCGTCCGGCCTGCTTGGAAGGCGCACCTGAAGCCTGGGCTCTGGCGATGACTGTCATCGATCACGGTGCTTTTTCTTCAGGCAACTGGATTCCTTCCGGCCCGAGTCGGGCCTGCGTGACCCGGTCGTCCAAGCTCTCTTTCGGCGGATTCTGATCACCGGCGAGGCTGTCAGGTCGCTTCTAGCGCACGGCTTGGAGGAACCGGCCATCGCAACCTATCGTACTCTTCTCGAACTGGAACGTGATCTACGGCTTGTGATTGCGGACCGTTCCGACACGAGCGCGCGGCAGCTCGCCCTGTTTCTCGCCGTCAAGGGTCGGCGCAGTTTCGCCAAGGCAACCAGGAATCCCAGCACACGAGGCTTGCTCAAGGGAGACTCGGACTTCTTCGACTGGTTCCGGAGGAAGAGTCGCTCCTTCCGCCAACGGATCGGCTCGGCGGATTACCGAGACGTTGCGGACAAATTGAGCCAAGCCGACCACTGGCACGGGCTAACACAGGAGGAAGCGTTCGAGAAGGCTGGGATGTCAACCGCGTACGATTTGGACTACGGAGCGAGCTCAATATTCGTCCATGGGAGCAACGTGGAGCACGACTTCGCGGACGCCGACGCCAACGGGATTCGATTCAAGCCGCTTTCCCAGCGAGACCCCGCCTATACTCTCACGCAGCTTGGTCGAGCGACCCATTCTCTGATCGACATCTACCGGTTGATCTGGGAAGACCGCGGCAAGCCGCGGTACCAAGACTCCTCCTTTTCGGTCGACGCTGGAGGCGAGCGTTTCGAAGTGGATGCGCTGGATGCGCTGGCGCATCACGCGATCAATATCTTCCCGAATCCAAGATCGAAGACCGCGCGGTGACGGTTTGCCCCAGAACGGCACCTGCGAAGCCTCAACGATCGCTGGCGAGCGACCGCAGGCATTCGGTTTTCAGGGGTCGTGGGTGGGCTAGATTATCCGTCTAGCCGCCGAACAAGTCTCGGCTTCGACAGCTCTGGGGAGACCAAGGCTCACTACCCAACCCGAGGCTCCATCTCCGCAAACGCGTCCTGTCGCAAGATCGTGTCCGTCAGAAGCGGAGACTCCTGGTGCCAAACCTGCCGCTTGGTCCGCGACCTCAGGGTCGCGGCGGTGTACACGAACCGTCTGTCGAAGATGGCGTACAGCCTCCGGAACATCCGATTGTAGTCGAGCTTGGGGTCGGGGTGTCCAGCGTACACACCGCATTCAGCCGGTCCGCCCTCGGCCTTCACGAAGGTCAGCGCACAGGCCTCGTAGCGCGACGGGTGGTCGCGGAGATCGTCGCGTTCCGAGAGACGTAGGAGCGCCTGCCGATAGCGCTTGATTGGTTCAGTGAGCTCTCCGCCGCTTAGAAATGCGAGATCGGGTCCGGCGTAGCGACCCTCCTTGAGCTTGAAGTGAGCAACCGGAGCTGGATCGTCTGCCTCGTTCGCCCGCAGAACGGACCAGAAGGCGTAAACCAGGGCCGGGTAGGACATGTGGAGATTCGTACAGTCTCCCGCAGCCTCCTCCATTCGGTTCGTCAGGTTGCGGAACGCGTTCTGAGTACCCTTCAGAGACACGGCGAGAACGGGCCCGATCGTTGGGATCGTTACCGTCACATCCAGCTTCTTGGTCTTCAAGCCACCGAGAATCGTCCGTTCGCCGGGCTTCGCAGCGGACGGGTCATGGTGAAGCAGGAGGCCACCTCGCCTACGCTTCACGGTGATCGGCGGTCGCGGGAAGATCTGATCGGGATGGAATCCGCCCTCGATCACCAACCGACAAGCGACATACCAGTGCAGTGGGATGATGTGCTTGCTGGTCTGGACATTGGCGGGCGGGAAGGCGAACTGTGTGAGGGCCTCCTTCAGGTTGATGAGGACCGGTGGTTCAGGCGGCACGGTAATGCCTCCACCTCCGAAGCTCGCGGGTTCCGCTGCGAAGCAGTTCCTCTTGCTCCTCCGACAGGTCGAGTTCCGGCGCCAGCAGAACGCGGCGGGCCTCTGCCGGTTCGATCTTCAGGACGCCACCTCCCAACGCGTGGCCCTCCAACTCACAGGAAAGAGTGGTCAGAGCGTTCCGCCAGTTGGCAAGGTATCGCTTCACGTCTGCCTCGTTGCGGAAGTGCACTGCATGGACGGAGTTGGTGCAGGTGACCCCGGCCGAGTTCCCGACCAATCGTGGCCCCCGACCGGACATGATGGACAGAAACGCATGAGGGGTCTGGACATCCGGCACCGCAAACCACGGCTGTCGGTTCCGGCACTTGTAGGTCTTGCTGGCCGCCTTCCCTGCCTCGGAATCCAGATAGGTTTCCACGGATGGAGGCAACTCGCGTACCCCACCCAGATTCAACAGGAGAACCGCACGGTCCTCGTCCGACCATCGCCTCACGACATCCTCGTCAACATCGTCTACAGCTAGGTCGCGGTTCGAGCGGACGGAAACGCGGAGCACTTCCTTCGGGATGCCGAACACGGCTGCGGTACTCGGGCGCAGATGGAAGAAGTCGTTGGCTCCAGTCACATAGCCGATTCCGAGCCGTGCCACCTGGCCCAGTCGGCTAGCCGCCTTGGCGACCGCGATATCGAGGTAGGCTGCACGGATCGACGAGGGAACCAGAAGAGCCCGCAACCGGAATCCCCACCGTCCGAGTTCGTCCACTGACACCGGCTCGAAGTCCCAGGAACCGTTCTCCACGGGAAGCGAATCGAGTCGTACGAAGTGAATTGCATCGGACCGACCGCCGAATCCAGATGCCCGCAGCAGCCAGCAGTCCTCCGATAGATTCGGGAAGAGCTTTTCCCGAACGGCGATCACCTCAACGCGTTCGAACGAGCGGAGAAGATACCGGACCACAGCTCGCGCATAGACCGCGTGTCCGATCTCGGCAGGGACGACGAAAGCAAGGCGTCCTCCCCGCATCAGGAGGCTGGAAGCTCCAACCACGAAAGGTGCCCACGACGAACACAGGCCGGAGAGCTTCACCCCTTGGGCGGCGCAGTACTTTAGCGCCCGCTGACGCGCCGGACCGGTGAACCGCTGGTAACGGATGAAGGGGGGGTTGCCAACGGCCGCGGCGAATCGACGATGCGTGTGAGGTGCCCACGCAAAGAAATCCGCAGTCGCAATCTCCGCGTTCACACGCCCCGAAGCCTCAGCGGCGGCCACCGGGTCTACATCCACTCCGACGGCATTCACCAGACCCGCCAGAAACCGACCGTCCCCGCACGCGGGGTCGAGAACGGGACCGTTGAGATCTCCTCGCATCGCCCATGAGACCAGTGCACGGACAACGACGGGCGGCGTGTAATAGGCCCCAAGATCCTTGCGACTCGCCGATGGGCTCATGAAGTGGACCCTTAGGATGGACGGGAAGTTGCTCTAAGCTAAACTAACAGCGCCGGGTCAGCGGAGAAATCAGTCCAAGCCGAAGGGGCGGAGCGCTTGTGGCGTGGTTCCCGTAGAAGACCTGTCCGAGGGCGAGACTGGAGGCGCGATACGCTCGCGGGGTGGATTTGCCGCGCGGGCGGATTGCCGCGCGAGCGGAATGGTCGCTAGCATGCAGGTATGGATGGCGTACTCGAGTTCCTGGTCGGAGAAATCGCCTCGTTCGGCTTTCGGTGGCTTGGGGTGGCCGCGATGGGTGTGGTCGCCGCGTGGTACTTTGGTCGGAACCACAAGAAGCGCCTCGCCGCGGTGGAACGCGGATTGCTGAGGGACATCGAGTCTGTTCCAAAGGTGCGCACAACGCCAGCGGCGACGCCGCCGACATCGAGAACGGAAGAACCAGAAGCGCATTCGGAACTGGCGCTGGCGGTGAGCTTGGCGATCCACGACAGAAACCTCCTCCACCGCCGCATCTGGGGCGAGGAAAGGGAGAACGTCATGGACGCGCGGTCGGAAGCTCCATTCCTGACGCGATTCTTCGACGAGCTGGCTCGTCACAACAGTATCGACACAGCCACGGAAGCGCTCCGCGAGAAAGGAATAGGACTTCCTCCCGGAGAGGAAGAAGCGGTGGAGTTGGTCCGCCTGCTGCGCGAAGGCAAGGTCGAGCGTGCCCGCGGGCGATTCCCGCTTCGGGTAGAACGGCGATTCCTCCTTCGGGGAGACGAGACCGACCCCTGAGGCCACGAAGCGGGGCTCCTGTCCGTCGAGCGGACGGTCCCGAACCAAGGTCCGGCCATCGGCCGCGTGCTGCTCGAACTGGAGGGGCCGGGTATTGGGAGGCGCGTCGCACTGGGCCTCGCGCTCTACGACTCCGGTGCGTGGGGAGGGCGGCTGTTCGTCATCGCAGGACGGGATCAGCACCGGTCCCGTCCTCGGGTTCCGCGCACCGCACCGCAAGCAGGCCGGCCTCTACCGCGTCCGCGCCCCTTGGGGTCGCGGCAGAGGACTACTGGTTCGTCGAGCCGGAATGGCTGCCGGATCGCCGTCGCGCATTGACGGGACCGGTTGGTTTTGCATCGAAGGAGGGGGCGGACGCCACTCCTCGCCAGAGCGCGATGTTTTACGTCGAGTAGGCTCGCCTTCTCGCCTTCTCGCTCAGCCCCTTCTCGCGCGCCGGCAGCAGTTCGTGGAAGGGCACGGCCAAGTGATGGTTCTCGACGAAGACCTTCCCCTTAGAGTGGAGCCATGGCAACGAGCCCTCCTGTGGCATGTCCGGGTATCTTGAGAGGGCCGTCCGCGCGTGCCGGATAGATCTTCTCACTCCTAAATAGCTCCCACACCACGGTCGAGCAGTTTACCTGGGCACCGTCCGCGCCGATGCCCCAGCAGGGATGGGCATCGCGCAAAGGCTCGGTTCGACTAGACACGGCACCTGAAGGCGTCCAGCGGCATTCGGAGGCGTTTAGACTGCCCCTGATCAGCTGCAACCGGGCCGGAAGGGGCTGAGTCTCGTGTGAGGCTTTCGGAGGGGCGAGGGGGGCGCCGCTGGCGGAGTCGATTCAACTTTCGGGACGACCCTGGAAGCCCCAGGACATCGCCGATTCCTATGTAGTTGACACGATCGAAATCGGTCCCCTGACTGTAGAGCATGGCGATTCTGACGGCAGGGCTCCACGCATCGGCGGGCGGGTTTGCCCGCGACGGCGGGAGAGCCAAGATGAAACCCATTGCGGATGAAGTCCGTAGAGTATTGCCCTTCGGGTCATCGAAGGGTGAAGAGCAACGCGATCAAACGAGGCGAAACACCGGAGGAGACGCACGTAGTCAGGCACGTAGTCAGGTTGATCCACCCCACGGCGGAACCGGTGCCCGTGCCCCTCGACAGGCACGCTGGCGGGACCAGTCGCCGCTCCGGCTTCGGGCGTACATGGATGGCCCGGCATCACTGGCCACCA
>MPMR01000002.1 GCA_002238605.1 BD2-11 clade cluster bacterium bin43
CGGAAAGACCCGGACCCGGTTCCGGCCCCACTCGCCGGCGCCGTAGCTCCGGCGGCTTCGTTTCGTGCGTGCCATCGTTCGATACCTCCCTCGATTCGATGGACTGCACGATCTGCGCGTTTGAAACCTCGCGCCGGGCGGGCGCGTCGTCCAGAGTTGCGGCCCGGTCGGCTTTCGCGGCGAGCGCGACACGGGGCGTTGGTTTCTGCGGTTTGTTGAGGAGTCAGATGGGTTAACGCTGCACGTTAACCTCTGGCCGGGGGAGCATCCCCCGGACCCCCGAACGACATTCCGCGCGCCACCCAATGGAAGGCCGTCCGTCATGGTCCGTCCCCGGAAGCCCGAGGCCGAACGCAGGACCATGCGGGAAGGCCAAACGGCGAGCCGGAACGGGCGCGTCCCGGTCTTGGCCGGCGATGCCGGACAGCCCAGCGGCCAGGTGGTCGGCCAACACGTCCTCCGCCGCCTCGAAGCGGCGCTCGACACCCTTCCGGGAGGGACTGTTGGCTGGGAGTGACCCCGTAGCGGCGGGGGGATGGGGCTGTCCGGCTCCATCCTCCCCGGCGCCAATCGAGGTTTTGCCGAGATGGGGGTCACTCCCAGCCACGTCCAAGGAGCGCAGACTGGCGTCGGCGCTCCGCTGGCCGTGGCGCAACCGCAAGCGCACCAGCGACATGGACGGCCGGGGCCGTGTCCGGCCGAACGGCGATTTCGTGTCCGGCGACCCCCAAAGTGAGCCGGACACGCAGGACTTGCCACCAACACCGGCATCCGGCGGTCAAAACGGATCCCCCGACAGACGGCTCGACGCCACCACGGGGAGGACGTTGGAGGTAGAGACGCCATCGGGGTACGCCTTCGCCTCGGCGACAACCCTGTGGCGGACTCGGCCGCCGACACGCGGGCGGTGACGACGGCGGTGCGGCGCTCAGGCATCACGCCGCACCGACACGGGGGAAAGGGGGCGGCGCCCCCCATGCGCGACCTCCAAGGGTGCGCGATTCTCGGGGGGATCGAAGGGGGGCAGGGCCACCCCTCGCCAGCCCCGGTGTATTACACGGGGTAGGCTGCTTAGCCACCTAACAGTGGCTCAAGCCAGCCCCGCGGCCACCCGCGAAACCCCTCCCCGCGCGCCGCCCGAGACGGCGGTGGCGGGGCCGTCGCGGGCAAGCTCTCCGGCCTCTTGGTCGCCAGCCTCAAAGGACGGCCCGGTAATCTCGCCGTTGCGACGGCTGCCAGAATGGATCTAGCCGCCGCAACCAACATGCTGTGGCACTCGCGACCCGGTAATCTCGCCGTTGCGACAGGACGGCGATTTCAGCGTGATGATGGGCCAGTTCTTGTGGCACTCGCGACCCGGTAATCTCACCGTTGCGACTCGACCACCCATCGACCCGGTAATCTCGCCGTTGCGACGACCGACGCCGAGGCGAACCAGCGGATCTACCTGTGGCACTCGCGACCCGGTAATCTCGCCGTTGCGACCCGGCGTGCCCTGGACAGGATCTCGTGGCACTCGCGACCCGGTAACCGGGCAGGGATGGGCGGGATCGTCCGGGAGCACTGCCCCGAGGAGCTGAAACCTTATCTCCGTCACCCGCACATTTCGGGCGATCATGCGACCGCCTCGGGCAGCGCTGCCCGCGCCCCCTCTATTGCTTTGCGACGTACGTTCAACGCCGAGTTCTCGTCTCGTTTGTTGGTATGCCCGCATGAGCCACACCGGTACACCTTGACGCCTAGCGCGTGCCGTGTCCGTTCGCCACAGACATAGCACGTCTGCGTGCTGGCCTCCGATTCCGGCACCGGCACCACGTCACGCCCGGCCCAGCCGCCCTTGTATCGGAGCTGGCGGCAGAACTCGCCCGCCGCAGCCTCCCGACTGGCCTCGCCGAACATCTTCGATTCCTGCCAAGCCTTGGCGCTGGGATCCTCATACCCGATGACCCGCGCATGGTCGATCAGCTTGCGGGTCGCCTTGTGGCTTCTGTCGCGCCGAACGTTCGCCTCGTGTTCCCGCTGGCGGGCAATGGTCGCCATCAGCTGCCGCCGTCGCGCTGACGGCCTGTACTGACCGAGCCAACATCCGCACGGCGCCTTCCGCCTGCGCTCCGACCGCAAGCGCGCCATGGCCGTGCCCGTCAGGGCGGCTACCCTCGGAAGCGCGGCGCACTCGCTGTTTCCGCACCGCCAACCCGCACGGCTGAGCTTCCGGGCCAGACGCCGCCGCCGCGACTTCGAGCGCTCCGGCACCCGCCTGAACTCCATGGAGCGCTCGCCATCGTGCGCAGTCATGGCCCGGATGCCGGGATCGACCCCGACCGCCAACGCCGTCGGCTGCGCGTACTCGGGAGCCGGTCCGTCGAACTGGATGGCCAGATGCCAGTGACCGCCACGAAATGACACGCGCCCCGACATGATCCTGCCGGACGGCTGCCTGCCAGCGCGCCAGCGCATCCAGCCCACCTTCTTTCCGAACAACCGAACCCGACCGTCCGCGACCTCAAGGCGTTGATTGTGGACGTAGGGGTTGACGGGATATCGCTCCGGAGCCCGCTTCGACGGGGCGTCATAGTGGTCGGGCCGGCGCCACCAGTTCCGCAACGCCTGATGATGCATGGCGACCACGTTCACGACCGACAGGGCGTCGCACGGCATACCGAGCCGCCGGTGCATCGGCTGTGCGACCTCCTTTTGGAGCCAGCCGACCGAACAACCCTTCTCCTCGCGCTCGTAATACTCGCGCGATTCGGCCCGCACCCTCTCCCGGATGCACGCCAGTAGGAAGCGCATCTTGGAGAGAGTCGCGGCTTGTTCCCGCGACGGATACAGGCGGCCCTTGATGGCTTGCGAAACAGTCCGTGGCGTTCCCATGCCTCCCATTATTCAGATTGTTACGCCCCTGTCAACCGGGTCACGCCCGCAAGGTCCACGCCGGAAGCTTGGGGGCAGGCAGGAGTGGGAAGTCGTCGAACAGGTCCGGTTCGTCCCGATCCGAACGGTTCAGGCGCATGATCGGGGATCGGAAGGAGCTTGGCGCGCACGAACGTCTGGGGAGAAGGTTGGTCGGACTCGGGACGCGCGTCCGGTGCCGTGCGAGGGCCGCACATGTGAAACGGACCCCGATGTGCGCGAAACCCCGGATCGGACCGTGCATGTCGGCGACTGCGTATGTCGTTGTCCGGATGATGGTTGCATCACGGCTTCCGGGGCGGCTGTGCCGCACGGGAACCGGAAGCCGTGACCGGAGCGACCCCCCTTTTTCGATGCCTGCCGTGGCATCTGCGGAGGTTGGGATGTGCACTCCATCCCAACCTCCGCGGCGGGTCGCTCCGGGCCAGCAATCCCATGCGGGAAGGCCATAGTTCAGCCGCGACGGACGCCGTTCCTGAAGCCAGGAGGATGTCCGCTGCGGCCAACGCCATCGGGGGCACGGCTTCGCCTTGGCAAGGTCGGTGGGTCCAGCCGCCGTCGGTCGCCGCCGCCGGTTATGTTGCTGAAGCGGGGCAGGACTCGGCCACACTTCGCGCGAGGAGAAGAGGATGACCAAAGCCGAACTCGTTGAACAGGTCGCCGCCGCGGTCGGACCGAGCGTCACCAAGAGGGAATGCGGGCTGATGGTCGACGCCTTCCTCAATGCCTTGAAGGAGGCCCTCGCCCGAGGCGACGGCATCGAACTCCGGGGCTTCGGCACCTTCAAGGTGAGGCACCGCAAGGCCCGCACGGGTCGCAATCCCCGGACCGGAGAGACGGTCGAGGTTCCGGCCCGGGATTTGCCGGTGTTCAAACCGTCAAGGCACCTCCGCAGCCGGGTGGAGCGAGGCCACGGCGTGTCAGTCACGGGGACGCCGGGCGAGGCGTAGTACCCGAGGCGGATGGCGGCGTGGATGCCCGGATCGTTGTGGGCGATCAGGTCGAGATAGGGGTTGTCGCCGACGGCGGGGAACGGCAGTTCGAGCGCGTGCGCGCCCGCCGGTCCGATGGCGGCCCCGATGATGGCGACCCTCGGGGTCTTCATCGGCAAAGCCCCCCTCCCCGGGGGGGCGGTGGGGGGGGGGGACGGGCTGTGGGCGGGGGGGCGCGCCCGCCGTTCCGATGGCGGCACCGATGATGGCGACCGTCGAGTTCTTCATCGGCAAAGCCCCCTTCCCGGAGGGATCGTTGGTACGCGACCCGGCGGGGAGGGCGGCATGGGCCTGCACATGCCGAACCTGCCGATGCCGCACCAGGCATCCCAAAGGGCCGCTCCCGTCCACAGCCCGGAGATCCGGATCGGCACCGGCGATCCGCGGGCCGTGGCTCAACCCCAAGCCGTCCGGCGACTTGCGGAATCCGCGCTCCGCACATCTTCGCGGCATTTCCCTGCACATGCACCCCGACGTCGTTTTCACACCTCCGGATCGGCAACGGGCTCCCCCGAACGACGTGCCGAATGGATGTCGGTTCTGGGCGATCCCGCGGCCCGCAGGTTACCCGAAACGCTCCGGAGCCCGCGGAAACGGCCTCTGAGGCGAGCATGGAAGAACGCCGGTTGCGCAACACTCCCAACGCCCTGTTGATTGGCCTGCCCCGCTTTCACGAACGGTCGGTTCCTGGGGTCGATGGTGTCCGAGAGGTCTGCCTCTCCCTGGCGGAGAGGGGCGGCCGGATCGGACTCTCGTTCGGACGGCGGGTTTCCCGGCGTCCGAACGAGGGTGGGCAAGCGAAGCGCGGCAGCCCGGTCCGGGGCCGGGAGGTTTTGGTCGAGGGCTGGCGCGAGGATCTCGACCGATACCAGAAGGGCGCGCGGGCCGCGCGCTGGGCAAGACGCGCGCCGACAGCGTCCGGCGGATCGAGCGTCGGGTGCGGCACGCCACCGGTGGCGAACCCGGTTCCCGTCACGCGGACGGCAACCATCGCCGTGCGGGCGGCTACCCCATCGGGATGCGCCGCCACGGGGGGATGGGGGGCGACGCCCCCGCCCGCGCGATCCACTTGAGCGCGGGGCTTCCAGGGTTCGAAGGGGCGGAGTCCCTCGCCAGGCCCGTGTATTACTCAGGGTAGACTGCTATAGACACCATGAGGGCGTGAGACACAGGTGGAAGTGGGCGCACGTCCGTCGACGGCAACTGGAAGAGCGTCACGTTCAGCCGCGCGCTGGGTGACGAGACCGTCCTGTTCAGCCGGTGGATGACCCAAAGTGACCGGCAACCTGTCGTGGCGCGCCAGCGAAACGCGAGCGCCACGGGCCTCGATGTGCGGTGGAGCAGGAGGAGCGCGCGCGGGGCCACGGGCAGCACGCGCTTTGAGGCCGTGGGCTACGTTTCGCCTCTAGGGCGTAGGGACCTTCACGGCATGCCCGGTGTATATCGCCGCCCACAGAGATCCCTCGAAACCACCGAGGAGGCCAGCCGATTGACCGAGACTCCTTCCTGATGTCCCCAACCCCGGAGGCTGCCATGTGCGATTTCGCCGGAGCCTCGCGACGCTGGGACGCCGTGAGGCTCGCCATTACTGCGGAGCTAGCCTACGTCAGGACCCCAACAAGGAGTCACCATGTCAACTGGCAAGCTGTATCTCACCGCGCTCGCGCTGTCGCTCCTCTTGGCAGCCTGTTTTGACGATCCGCTGGCCGTAACCGAAAGCGATCTCCCGCTCGTTGACGAGTACATCGCGATGGCCGTCGCCCACACAGCGCAGGACGATGGCGCGGTCATCGAACCCTTCAGGCCCCGCCTCGCCGTCCACCTGAGCGTCGATGGTGCGCTCGTCCCCCTCGGAACCGTGACCCTCCGGATAAAGGGCGTCGCGAACGAAAAGCTGACGGGCGGCCAAGTCCGCGTCATGCTTCCGACTATGGCAGCGGTGGAGCACGCCGGGGCCGACAAACGCCCGAGCTATCCCGTTGGCCAACAGTTTCCGGCCATCGCGAGTTGGATGCTCCCGGCCATGGGCGCCGGCGGGATGTGGCAGCAAACCGTGCAGATCACGCTACCTGAAAAGGGTTACTACCAAGTGGCCGTCAGGGTCACCGTGACAGCACCCGAGGACGAGGAGAGCCCCGTCGTGTTTGACGACACGAGCAACGAGGCTTGGTTGCTGGTGATGGACCGTGGCGGACGCGTCACCGATTTCTTCGACGAGTCGGTCGTGCCCGAGGGCTTCGCGCCGGGAGAGGGGCCGTTCCGCGAGATTCCGACCGCAAGCGGCGCGCAATACTCGGCGGATGTCGACACGGGTGCCGACGGCGACAACGACATCTCGATCCACCTAGTCTACTACCACAATGGTGCCCGGCATAACGCGGCGAAGGCTGAGATCACCTTCAAGTACAAGGCCGCCGGAACCCACAACCTCGTGCGCACGTCCGTGCGCACCGTACCCGCCAGCGGGATCGTGACTGTCTCCTGCCCGGCTAGCAACCAGTACATCCAGGCGTTCGCCATCGTGCCGACGACCTCGGAAGTTTACGCGGACGACAACATCGCCACCTTCTACGCAGGCCGGAATGACTGCGGCGAGACCACGCAGGTCAGCTCGAAGCACACCCTCTACATGCCGTGGAGCAATCTCAACAAGGCTATCCCGAAGATCGAAGACCACTTCGACCAATTCCGGGGCCTCATGACCTGGGAGTTCAACTCCAGCAATAAGACGGCTCGCTATTACAGCAGTTCCGACCACATCGTCTTCGGGCGCGACGATTACTACAAACTGTGGGTCGCGGCCCATGAGTTCGGCCACGGCTTTCACCATATAGCGCTCGGCGGGATGTGGTCGACCGACTGTAGGGGGCACGATATCCCAGAGCCGTCCAACTACAAATGCGCATTCTCCGAGGGTTTCGCCGACTACGCCGGGAACATTGGGCAGGGCAATCCCGAGTGGTGGGAATACAAGCACTACACCAAGTCCGGCCATGACGAGGCCGAAATCGAAGGAAACATCGCCGCACTGCTCCACGACCTGATCGACAGCAACGCCGACAGCAGCGACCGGACCAACTACCCGGCCGACTACATCGCGGATGTCTTCGAGACCTGTCGCGCGAGCGGCAGTAAGCGGAACAACGTGACCGACTTCGTTTGGTGCCTTGAGAACCGGATCAACGGGGCTGTCCATAACTCTGGATTCCCACGCGGTCCTGACGCCCCCTCAAAGGTCAGGGAGTCGGCCACCGAGCCGGACGATTGGGACGAAGACGACATTCGCGCGGTTTGGTGGAAAAACGTGACATGAGACGAATCGCGCTAGTGCTGGTGGCTTGCCTCTGGGGGTGCGAAGGCGACTACGTCAACGGCATGACGCCTCCGTCCGAGCCGCCCGCGCTGTCGGGTACGGCGTTCCCTGACCTAACGATCGAGACCGGACAGGTCGTGGATGCGCTGGATGTGCGCATCCTGTTCCGAAGTCCGTTCGAACTCACGTACACGGCCGCTTCGGATGACACGACCGTGGTGGGTGTCACGATAGGGGAGAGCCATCGGCTCATGATCCGGGGCGTGGGGGCGGGGACCGCAGAGGTAAGCGTGACGGCGACAGAGCCTCCAGAGGCGAGCGGGGATCCATTCGGACCGCAAGGCCGCTCAGCGACCCGTACAGCCGCAGTGACGGTCATCGAGGCAGCAGGCTAGGGCTAGGGAAAGGCCCCGGCGGGTCCGTGCGCCCGCCGGGGCTCGGCCCCCGGTTCGCCGGTGCCTCTAGCCCGAACTTCAGCGAAATCCTAGCTTTCTGACGCGGTAACTCATTGGGGAAAAACACGTTAGGGTCTAGCACTAGGGTCTAGCACTAGTCTTCCGGTGGCCCGTCGTGCGGTATCCGCATGATGAACCCATCGGTAGCGTGTCGAACGTGGGTCACATCGTCAGAAGAAACGATGTCTCCGCGTGGAGCACCGTGACGGAGCCGGATCCAGTCGCCGTGGCTGACCGTCTCAACAGTTCTTTCTTCCGCTCTGCTCATTCTCGCAGTCTCCTTTTTGGGGATGATCCGAGGCGCCCCTCACGTCTCGGGGACACTCAGGATAGCCCCCGGTGATCCCGCCCAACAAGCTCGAACGTCGCCGAAGGCATCTGATCGCCGGGAAACCGCTGCCAGCGGCTTCCTGCGATGCATGGGACTCCCGCCATTCAGGTACGATTTTCCCGCTTTCGCGGCACGGTCCAGTAGTGTCCAGTCCAACGGCAGAAAACGCAGATCGTGCAGCCCCGTAAGACTTTATACGATTCTCTGCCGTGATTCTGGCCTCGTGTGCTCCGCCGTTACGTAAGGGTTGTGCGCATCCCGGGGCAAACAGGGATCCTGCCGTGCCGCCCACACCCGTTGGATCGAGGGGCCCCGCGAACCGCCGCCATCGCCGCCCGGGTAGCAGATCACCTCGCACCGGGAATAACTTGGTGCATGCCTGACGACGTCAGTTCCACCGGATCATCCGCCTTCGCCCGCAGGGGCCGGCGTTCGCCCGCGACCTCCGCGCCCGCGGCGGGCGAAGAGGGGAACCTGCCGAGACACGACCCGCGCGCGCCGACAGAACACACCGCGCACTCCGACCTCGAGCCCTGGAACCCCGGAACGCCCCTCGAGCTCGACTGGCTGCGCCACCTGCGGGTCAACCGGAGTGCAGCGGAGCGCCGGGCCGCTTCCCTTCCCGGCCGCAGGAGCGTCAAGCGCGAGTGGCAGGCAGCGTGGCTCCTGCGCGCGGTCACTTGCATCGACCTGACCACCCTCGCGGGGGACGACACCCCCGGGCGCGTGCGCAGGCTGTGCGGGAAGGCCCGCAATCCCATGCGCGCGGACCTGCTCGAGGCCGCGGGCGCGGACGGCCTGCCCATCCGGGTCGCGTCCGCGTGCGTCTACCCGAGCATGGTCGCCACCGCGGTCGAGGCGCTTGCCGGCTCGGAAATTCCGGTCGCGGCCGTTGCCGCCGGCTTCCCGGCCGGCCAGACGCCTTTCCCGCAGCGACTCGACGAGATCCGGACGGCCGTGGCGGCGGGTGCCTCCGAAATCGACATCGTCATCACCCGCGAGCACGTCCTGCGGGGGCGCTGGGGCGACCTCTACGACGAGGTCGGCGCCTTCCGCGACGCCGCCCGCGGCGCCCACCTGAAGACCATCATCGCCACCGGCGAACTCGCGACCCTCACCAACGTCGCGCGCGCGAGCCTGGTGTGCATGATGGCGGGAGCCGACTTCATCAAGACTTCCACGGGCAAGGAGAAGGTCAACGCCACCCTGCCCGTCGGCCTCACCATGGTGCGCCAGATCCGCGCCTGGCGCGAGCGCACCGGCTATCGCGTGGGTTTCAAGCCCGCGGGGGGCATCGGCACCGCGAAGCAGGCGCTGGTCTGGCTGGTGCTCATGCGCGAGGAGCTTGGTCCCCGCTGGATGCAGGCCGGACTCTTCCGCTTCGGCGCCAGTTCCCTGCTGGGCGACATCGAACGCCAGATCGAGCACTACGTGACGGGCCGATACTCCGCCACCCATCGACATCCCATGGCCTAGCCCCGCGAGATGCCGAAACTTCCCGAGATCTTCGAAACCCTCGAATACGGGCCCGCCCCCGAGAGCACGGACCGGGCGCAGGCATGGCTCAACGAGCACAAACGCTCCTTCGGCCTGTTCATCGGCGGCGACTGGGTCGAAGGTGCCGGCGGGGAGACGTTCGACACCGTCAACCCGGCGAATGGGACGGCCCTCGCGCGCATTACCCAGGGAAGCTCCGAGGATGTCGGCCGGGCCGTGCGCGCGGCCCGCGCCGCACAGGAGCCGTGGTCGCAACTCGGCGGTCACGCCCGCGCCCGTTACCTCTACGCGCTGGCCCGCCGCATCCACAGGCACGCGCGCCTCTTCTCGGTCCTGGAGACGCTGGACAACGGCAAGCCCGTGCGCGAATCGCGCGACATCGACATCCCCCTCGTGGTGCGCCACTTCTACCACCACGCCGGATGGGCGCAGCTGATGGATGCCGAGTTCCCGGATCAGGTCCCGGTGGGCGTGGCCGGCCAGATCATCCCCTGGAACTTCCCGCTGCTGATGCTGGCGTGGAAGATCGCGCCCGCGCTCGCCACCGGAAACACGGTGGTCCTCAAGCCCGCGGAGTTCACGCCCCTTACCGCCCTCCTCTTCGCCGAGATCTGCCGGGAAGCCGGCCTGCCCCCCGGGGTCGTGAACGTGCTGACCGGTGACGGCCGCACCGGCGCCGCGCTTGTGGCGCATCCCGGCGTCGACAAGATCGCCTTCACCGGATCCACGGAAGTGGGGCGCCTCATCCGGAGCCGGACGGCGGGCAGCGGCAAGCGTCTCTCGCTCGAGCTGGGAGGCAAGTCGCCCTTCATCGTCTGCGAGGACGCGGACCTGGACGGCGTGGTCGAGGGGGTCGTGGACGCCATCTGGTTCAATCAGGGGCAGGTGTGCTGCGCGGGTTCGCGCATTCTGGTTCAGGAGGGCGTCGCGGAGGCGCTGGAGCGGAAGCTGAAGGCCCGCATGGAGACGCTGCGCATGGGCGATCCGCTGGACAAGGCCGTGGACATGGGCGCCATCATCGCGCCGGTGCAGCTCGAGAAGATCCGGCGGCTGGTGGACCAGGGCCGGCGCGACGGCGCGCACATCTGGCAGCCGTCGTGGAGCACGCCGGCGGAGGGGTTTTTCTATCCGCCGACGCTCTGCACCCGGGTGGCGCCCGCGTCCGCCATCGCGCAGGTCGAGATCTTCGGGCCGGTGGTGGTGATGATGACCTTCCGCACACCGGAGGAGTCGGTCCGGCTCGCCAACGACACCCGCTACGGGCTCGCGGCCAGCATCTGGAGCGAGAACATCAATCTGGCGCTGGACATCGCGCCGAGAGTGAAGGCGGGCACGGTGTGGATCAACTGCACCAACGTCTTCGACGCAGCCTCCGGCTTCGGCGGCTACCGCGAGAGCGGCTTCGGGCGCGAGGGTGGACGCGAGGGGCTGCATGAGTACGTGCGACCGGCCTGGCAAGCGCGCGGCCGTGGCAATGCGGGAGCCGCGGGCGAACTCGACGCAACGGAATCCGTTTCGTCGGGGGATGGGGGGCCGACCAGGCTCCGGAAGGACGGCGGGTTGCCCCTTGCGGGCGACGCGATGCCGCAGGTGGATCGTACCATGCGCATGTACATCGGGGGCCGCCAGACGCGGCCCGACGGCGGGTACACGATGTCCGTCCGCGGGGCCTCGGGCGAGGTGGCGGGAGAGGTGGGACGCGGCAACCGCAAGGACATCCGCAACGCGGTCGAGGCGGCGCGCCGCGGCGCCGGATGGGCGGACCGCACGGCCCACAACCGTGCGCAGATCCTCTACTTCATCGCCGAGAACCTCGCCGTGCGCGCACCCGAGTTCGCGGCTCGCATCCGGTCACTCACCGGGCAGACCGCGAGCCGCGCGTCCGATGAGGTCGATCTCTCGGTGCGGCGGCTCTTCACCTACGCGGCGCACGCCGACAAGTGGGACGGGCGCGTCCACGGGACGCCGTACCGCAACGTCACCCTGGCCATGCCCGAGAGCCTGGGTGTGGTCGGCATCGTGTGCCCCGAGCGAAACCCGCTGCTGGGCTTCGTTTCGCTGATCGCGCCCGCCGTCGCAGCCGGCAACGCAGTGGTCGCCGTGCCCTCCGAACGCTGGCCGCTCTCCGCCACCGACTTCTGCCAGATTCTGGACACCTCCGACCTGCCCGCCGGGGTAGTCAACGTCGTCACGGGCGAGCATGCGGAACTGGCGCCGGTGCTGGCCGCGCACGACGACGTGGCCGCCATCTGGTACTTCGGTGCCGACGCCGGGGCGGAGGAGGTCGAGCGCCTCTCCACCGGAAACATGAAGCAGACCTGGACCGAAGCCGGACTCCCCAGACGATGGCGTTCCCGCGCACAGGGAGAAGGCCACGAGTTCCTGCGCCGGGCGACGCAGGTCAAGAACATCTGGATTCCCTACGGGGAGTAGACCTTCGCGCCGCGGTCCTCCCGCCTGACGCTATTAGTTGAAGGTGTAGGTGCAGACCACCTCGGGGACTTCGTCATTCAGAACGGATTCCACCTCGCAGATGGTCTCGTCGCGCACGAACAGCTGCAGGCTCACCTGTGGCGTCGTTTCCTCATCCATCCCCCTGCTGACGCTTACGAAAATGCGGGACCCACCGCCCATCTCGAGATCGGCCCTGTAACCCGGATCGACGGTCGAGGTGTCGGCCCTGCTGATCTGTTCCCGGCGGTTGCCGAAGTTGTCGAAGATGTAGACGAACTGGTTCGACGTGACCAGGGTCAGAGGACCCGGGCCCGGGCCGCCGATGACGATGCTTGCGGTCGTGGGAGCTTCGGTGGGCCCGTCCAGTATCGAGCAGGCCGTGAGGGCCGACAGGCCCGCGACGACCGCGAACCACCTCATCCGCATCCGCCTTGCGGAGCATGCAATCATGAAAAATCACCTCATTGCAGGAAAAACTTGGCGCGCGGGACACGGCCGGAGCCGCACGGCCCCGCATCCTTAATCGTGCCGGATTCGACAACGCTCCGCCAGTGGGCCTTCGACGACATCCATGGCCCACGCCTTGCAGGATCACGGTTCCCGCCGCCGGCGCGGCACCGGGCCGCAGAGAGAGCGTCGACGCAGGACAGCGGCCCGGTCAGGAAACCAGCGCGATGGCGTCGATCTCGACGCTCACGTTCCTGGGCAGCGCGCCCGCCTGCACGGTCGAGCGGGCGGGACGATGGTCGCCGAAGTGCTCGGCGTACACCTCGTTCATGGCGGCGAACTCCCCCATGTCCGCCAGGAAGACGGTCGTCTTGACGACGCTGGAGAGCGATGCCCCGGAAGCCTCCAGCACGGCCGCCAGATTGCGCAGCACCTGGTGCGTCTGTTCCTGGATGTCACCCCTGAGCAGCTCGCCCGTCGACGGGACCAGCGGGATCTGCCCGGAGGCGAAGAGAAGCCCGCCCGCCAGGATCGCCTGGGAATAGGGACCGATGGCCTTCGGGGCGCTGTCGGTATGCACGACCGTTGTTTCGCTCATTGGGTGTCAGACTCCGTGGCTGGATGCCGTTGAATGGTTGGGTTTCACGCGATTCCAGGACGCGACGCGTCCTCTTCCTTCGATGGGCCAGGTTTCCCAGTGCCCTCCCTCGTGCGCGATGACGCGGTCCTGCAGATTCACCGAGACACAGACGTGGTTCGGCAGCAGCCGCACCAGTTCGCCCACCCGTGGCCGCCAGTCCGTGCCCGTGATATCCAGCACGCCATGCTCCTCCGACAGGGCGACCACGCGCACCTCCGGCCGTCCGGCGAGGGCGGCGTATCCGCTGCCGGCCGTGTCGTGCAGCTCCTTCGAGAGCGCCTTGGACCCCGCGTCCACCACCGCCCGCCCGGGGACCGCCGTGCTCACCACCGTGGCGAGGATCGAGTAGGCGCACTCGTGGTCGCCGGCCACGCCCATGCCGGTCATGTCGAGATCATTGTAGATGACCGTGCCGGCCCGGACCTCGGTCAGACGGGGAAGCAGGTGGCTGTTCCAGAGGGTGGGGCTCGAGCCGCCGCTTACGACCTCGGGCGCCAGACCGGCTTCGGCGAGCGTCGCGCAGCACGCCTCCAGCCGCTCCGCCAGCTCGCCGACCGCCCGCTCCTGCCCTGAAACGTGCGTGCGGATGTGCCCCGGGTAGAACATGATGCCCCGGTAGGCCAGACCCCGCGCATTGCGTGCCAGCGTCGCCAGCCGGGCGGCCTCCCGCGCCGTCTGCACCCCCACCCTTCCCAGCCCCACATCCACTTCCACCAGGACGCCGACCCTCCTTCCGGCTGCCCGGGCGGCCCCTGCGAGGCCGAGCAGCGCCACCTCCGAATCCAGGGCCACGGTCAACCTGACCGCCTCCGGCAGAGCCATAAGGCGCTCCAGCTTCTTCTTCCCGAGAGGAGGATATGCGAGCAGCAGGTCGTCGCACGCCCGGGACATGACCTCCGCCTCGTGGGGCGTGGCAACGGTGAGTCCCCGGGCACCGGCCTCCAGCTGGATGCGGGCGAGCGCGAGGCTCTTGTGGGTCTTCACGTGCGGGCGCCAGGCGATCCCGTACTGCGCCGTGTAGGCGGCTACCCTCGCGGCGTTGGCGCGCGCCCGCGTCAGGTCCACGAGGGCAACAGGGGTCTCCGCGTCCGCGAGACCGGGGGGGAACCCGGTCACCCGAGAGCCGCCTCCAGGGCGTCGAAGAACTCGCGATCCTGCTCGGAAACCGGACCGACGCGCACGAAGCGGATCGTCCCCTCGCGATCGACGAGGTAGGTGGCCGGGAGACCGACGGCGTGGAACGCGTCCATCGAGCGCATCTCCGGATCGTGCAGGATGGTGTAGGTCACGCCGTACTCGCCGGCGAAACCCCGCACCACGTCCTCGAACCCGGCGTCGTCGACGGAGATGCCGACGATCTCGAAGCCCCGCTCGCGATGCTCATCGTAGAGCGACTGCAGGAAGGGCGTCTCGAACCGGCAGGGCGCGCACCAGGTGGCCCAGAGGTTGACCAGCACCACCTGGCCGCGCAGATCGGAGAGCGCGACCGCCTCCCCGTCCAGCGTGGCCGCCTGGACATCGGGCACCGGGTCTCCCGCGACCGGGGGGCCATCGACGGGCGCGCACGCCGCGCAGAGCCAGAGGACGGTCATCGCGGCCCGGAAGAGACCGGCGCCCGGTCGTGCGGGGTTGACCCGCCGGAAGAGAGATCGGATGTCGTTTCTCCTGGTTCGCGGGAAGGTGCATAGCGCCGTCACGGGCATGCGCCGTAAGTTCTACTTCCGCTCCCGCAACCGCAACGATGCCGCGGGCGATACCCGCGAGCGCGCGCGGACCTTACCCCCGAGCATCGTGTACTGACGCCATCATCCGCGACGCTCGCCCACGCCTCCAGCCAGCATCCGGCTGCGCGACGACATTCGCCAAGGTCAGGCCATGACATCCTACTCTTCGTCCGCCGTCCGCCGGAGCCTGTGCGCCGGGATCCTTCCTGCCGTCGCCGCCCTGACGGCCCTGCTCCCGCCCGAACCGGTCGAGGGTCAGTATTTCGGGCGAAACAAGGTGCAGTACGATTCCTTCGACTTCCGGGTCATGAAGACCCCCCACTTCGACATCCACTACTACAACGAGGCTGCGACGGCCATTGAGGACGCCGCCCGCATGTCCGAGCGCTGGTACGAGCGGCTGGCCCGCACCTTCCAGCACGAGTTCGAGCGGCCCAAGCCGGTCATCCTGTACGCCGACCACCCCGACTTCCAGCAGACCAACACCCTCGCGGGCTTCATCAGCGAGGGCACCGGCGGGGTCACCGAGTCGCTCAAGAACCGCGTCATCATGCCGCTGGCGGGCACCTATCACGACACCGACCACGTGCTCGGCCACGAGCTGGTGCACGCCTTCCAGTACAACATCGCCCAGTCGCGAAGCGGAGGCGGCCTGCGCGGGATGGCCCAGCTGCCCCTCTGGGTGGTGGAGGGGATGGCCGAATACCTCTCGGTAGGCCGCGAAGACCCCCTCACCGCCATGTGGCTGCGCGACGCCCTGCTGCGCGACGACGTGCCGACGCTCGAACAGATGACCCGGGAGCGGCGTTTCTTCCCGTACCGTTTCGGCCAGGCCTTCTGGACGTACGTCGGCGGCACCTATGGCGACGAGGCCGTCACCGAGCTCTACCGCCGCTCGCTCCGGGTGGGCTGGGAGAACGCCATCGTAAGCGTGCTGGGCAAGACCCAGGACACGGTCTCGGTGGAGTGGCACCAGGCCATCGAGAGCGAGTACCGGCCGCTCATGGCCGGCCGCTCGGCGCCGGGCGAAGTGGGCGCCCTGCTGCTCGCTCCTTCCACGGGCGCGGGCACCCAGAACGTGGCTCCCTCGGTCAGCCCCGACGGCCGGTACGTGGCCTTCATCTCCGAGAAGGACCTCTTCTCGGTCGACCTGTTCATGGCCGACGCGCGCACCGGGAGAATCATCCGCAGACTGTCCAGCGCCGCCTCGGACGCGCACATGGACGCGCTCCGCTTCCTCGACTCCTCGGGCTCCTGGTCCCCCGACGCGGAGCTGTTCGCATTCGTGGCGATCGCCGACGGCGACAACCAGCTGGTGATCGTCGACGTCAACAACTCCGACGTGGAGCAGCGCATCGACGTGGAGAGCGCCAATATCGGCGCCATCTCCAACCCGGCCTGGTCGCCGGACGGCCGCTCGATCGTGTTCGCGGGGCAGTCGGGAGGCATCTCCGACCTGTTCATGCTCGACATCGAGACCGAAGAGATCACGCGCCTCACCGACGACAAGCACGGAGACATGCAGCCCGCGTTCTCACCGGACGGCTCCACGCTCGCCTTCGTCTCCGACCGGGGACCGGAAACGGACTTCACCGACCTCGTCTTCAGCCGCCCGCGCATCGCGCTTCTCGACATGGAGACGCGCGAGGTGCGAACGCTCGACCTGTTCGACAACGTCAAGCACCTCAACCCCCAGTTCACGCCGGACGGCCGGGGCCTCTACTTCATCTCGGACCAGGACGGCTTCAGCGACATCTACCGCGTGAATCTTCCCACCGGCGAGATCTTCCGGGTGACCAACATCGCGACCGCGGTGAGCGGGATCACGAGCGGTTCGCCGGCCATGAGCGTCGCCGCCCAGACCGGCACGCTCGTGTTCTCGGTCTTCGATGAGTTCGAGTTTCACATCTACTCGCTTTCCTCGCAGGAGGCGGGGGCCGCCCAGGAGTTGGCGAGCGAGGAAGCGGAAGTCGCCTGGGGGCGTCTGATTCCGCCCTCGGAACCGCTGGTACGGAGCCGGGTCGGGAACTACCTGGCCGATCCGCTCACCGGATTGCCTCCCGCGGGGACCTATTTGTCCGAAGAGGCATCCACCTACGATCCCGGCCTGAAGCTCGACTACGTGGGTCAGCCCATGATCGGCATCGGCGCCGGCGACATCTACGGAAACAACCTGCAGGGCGGAGCCGCGGCGTTCTTCAGCGACATGCTCGGGGACAGAACTCTGGGGGTCGCCGTCCAGGCCCAGGGCACGTTCAAGGATGTGGGCGGCCAGTTTCTCTACCAGAACATGAAGCGGCGCTGGAACTGGGGCGTATCCGGGGGACGAATACCCTATCAGCTGCTGTGGGCGAGCTTCGAACGTTCACCGAACGGCATGCCGGCCTACCGGGCCCTGCGGGAGCGAATCTACATCGACTCCGCGATCGGGATGCTCGCGTACCCCTTCTCGACCACGCAGCGCATCGAGACCCGATTCGGCCTGACCCGCTACTCCTTCGACCTCGAAGAGGAGTACCTCTTCTTCGACCCGCTCGGGCGCCTGATGGATCGGCGCGTCCGTGAGTTGGAGGATCCCCAGGCGCCGCTCACCCTCGTGCACGCGGCGATCGCGCTGGTGGGCGACAACTCCTATTCCGCCTTCACTTCTCCGGTGCGGGGGTCCAGGTACCGCTTCGAGTACGAGAACACCGTGGGTACCGCCGACTTCCATACCCTCACCGCCGACTACCGCCGGTACTTCAATCCGTTGCGCGAGCTCACCATCGCCTTCAGGGGGATGCACTACGGGCGCTACGGGATCACCGCCGCGGAGACCCAGACCGGGCTGCGGCAGATATTCCTGGGGTACGAGAGCCTCATCCGCGGCTACGCGAGAGAGAGCTTCGACTTCACCGGCTGCGTGCAGGTGGAGACCTGCATGGAATCGGAGCGCTATCGGCAGCTGTTCGGCCAGCGCATTCAGGTGTTCAACTTCGAGTTCCGGGTCCCGATCACGGGCGTGAGCCAGTTCGGCCTGCTCAACCTGCCCTTCCTCCCCATCGAGCTGGTCACCTTCGCCGACGTGGGCCTGGCGTGGGACAACTTCGGGGATGTGGATCTGCGCTTCGACAGGACTACGACGGATCGGGTTCCCGTCTTCAGCACCGGCATCTCCGCGCGGGCCAACCTGCTCGGGTTCCTGATTCTGGAGAGCTACTACGCCTACCCCTTCCAGCGGCCCGACAAGGGCTGGCACTGGGGCTTCACCCTGGCGCCGGGCTGGTAGACGGGGGACCCGGACAGACAGGCGGCTCGCCCGCCCGGGAGGTGGGGCGAGCCTCGGCGGAAATCGGGTTACCGGAAGCCGGCGCGGTCAGAAGATCGAGAGGCTGATGTACCTGCCGGGATTCTCCCGGATGTCGTCCAGCAGCAGCTGGAGGCTCGATGCGGCTGCGTTCAGGTTGACGTAGAGCGAGTCGTCGCGGGACAGCCTTCCCAGGGTGCCCTCACCGCGCTCCATGCGGGCCATGATGGCGCGCAGGTCTGCGAGCGCCGGTTCGAGGATTTCGAGGTTCTGGTTGACGGCCGCGAGCGCGGAATCCGCCCGCACGGCGATGCTCTCGAGCGCGGGCGCCGTTGATGTCGTCGTGCTGCTCACGGCGCGCGCGGCCTCGTTGATCGACTCCACGAGCCGGGTGATCTCGCTCCGCTGCTCGCGAGCGATGACCGCAAAGTCCGTGAGCAGGGACTCCAGTTCCTGCGCGCTGGTCTGAAACGACGCCACCGTGGGTTCGTTCAGCAGGTTCGCGACCAGCTGGATCATGTCGGTGGCTTCGTCGCCGATGTCCGACACGATACCGTAGACGTCGGAGCTAACGGTGCCCTGAAGGATGTCACCGCCCTCCGCCATGACGGGGGAGCCCCCGGGCAGAATCTCCACCGTACGCCCTCCGAGCAACCCGATCCCAACCAGGCGGACCCGCGAATCGTCCGGAACCTGGTATTCGCCCTCGATCTCCAGTTCTATGTTCACGCCCGCGGGCACCATCTCGAAGCTCATCACCCGTCCGACGTTCACGCCGCGCATCTGCACGGGATCGGATCTGCGCAGCCCGGCGGCGTTCTCGACCACCGCGAAGATCGAGTAGCGGCCCCGAAACATCGACGGATCGGTCATCAGGAAGAGGGCCATCAGCGCGGCGAGCGCTCCCGCGAGGATGAAGATCCCGACGCGTGCCTCGCTCTTGAGCGCCCGTGGCGGAATGGCGTGCTGCAGTTCCGCGTCCGAGGGCCCGGAACCCGTGTAGTCCGTTCCCGCTTCGTTCATGTCGTCGCCACCAGGTCTACCGCCGCCTCCGCGGCGGCTCTGTCCACGAAGGCCCGCACCAGCGGGTCGGTGCTGATGCGAAAGGCCGTGGGGGTACCGAGGAACCTCAGTTCACCTCCCTCGAGCATGGCTACCCGGTCGCACATCTCAAGGCCTCCCTCGATGTCGTGCGTCACGATGACTGAGGTCACATCCAGCTCGCGCGAAAGGCGGCGGATCTGACGCTGCACGCCGGCGGTGTTCACCGGATCCAGGCCGGTGGTCGGCTCGTCCCAGAGGAGGATGTCCGGGCCTCCCACGATGGCGCGCGCGATTCCCACGCGCTTCTTCATGCCCCCGGAGAGTTCGGAGGGAATCTTGCTCATCACCTCGCGGGGGTCCAGCAGGACGCGTTCCAGGGCCTGCCACACGAGGCGCGCGATCTGGTTGCGGCTCATGGAGCGCAGCCGCCGCAGCGGAAGTCCCGTCTCCACGTTCTCGAACACGTTCAGGGAGTCGAAGAGGGCCGCGTGCTGGAACACGTATCCCACCCTGTCGCGGATCCGGCGAAGCGCCTTGCGGCCCCCGAAGAACACCGACGCTCCGTCCACCTCGACGTCGCCCCGGTCGGGAACGATCAGGCCGATCGTCGTCTTGAGCAACACGCTCTTGCCGGCGCCCGACGCCCCGAACAGGCCGAACATCTCTCCCGCCTGGATATCCAGGTCGATGCCCCGGAGGACGGGAAGGTCGAAAGCCTTGTAGAGCCCCCGATACCGGATCACGGGATGAGCCGACACCGCGCTAGTCCAGCAACAGGGGCGGGAAGAGCGCGTCCATGACCAGCACCGCGAGGGTCATGAACATGACCGCCTGGGTCGTCGTCTTGCCCACCCCCTCGGCTCCCCCCTCCGTGCGCAGTCCCATGTGGATGGCGATCACCGGTATGGTGAAGCCGAACACGAGCGCCTTGGTGAGGGAGTAGAACAGATCCCAGGAATTCCAGTACAGGCGTGCCCCGTAGAGGAAGCTGGCGGGCCCGAGGCCTACGGTGAGATCGGCCGAAATCATGCCCGCCAGGATTCCGACCAGGTTCGCGATGCCCACCAGCACGGGCACCACGACGATGCCGGCGACCACCCGGGGCGCGGCCAGGATGGGGATCGGATCGCGGCCCACGCTGTAGAAGGCGTCGATCTGTTCGGACACCTTCATGGTCCCGAGTTCGGCCGTGATGCGGGCGCCGACCCTGCCCACGAGGACGATCGCGGTCAGCACCGGTCCCATCTCCAGAACCACCGATTCCGCCACGACGCTGCCCAGCACGTAGAGCGGGATGGCCCCGGTGAACTGGTAACCGCCCTGCTGGCTGGTGACGATTCCGGCGAGCACGGCCGTCAGGATGACGATGGGGAGGCTCTCGACTCCCATCACGTACATCTGGCGCACGATCGCGCGGGGCGCGACGCGCAGGCTGACGAGGGCGACGGCGATGTCCCGTAGCAGAAAGGCCAGCTCGCCGGCGTGCGTGAGCGTGGTGCGGCCGGCGCGCGCCACACCCGCCAGCCAGCGCTCGGCCCGGGAGGAAGTGGACCTCGAGGACCCGGGCACGGATTCCAGGGATCCGGTCACGGCCCGGGATCCCGACGGGGCGCCGGTGGCGGGACGGATCCGGCGAGCGACCCGGCGCTCTTCATGTCCGCCGTGTTCCTCCTGCGCAACCTGGTGCGGTTCAAGTACGCTCCAACCTTTGGGACGCGAAGTGCCGCCGGGCACGCGCCGCAACGGCCGGCGCGCGAGCATCGACCGGCGTGCGTAGCATCTACGATTGCGGAGCCGATGGCAAGGGAGCGAGGATCCACCCGTGCGCCATCAGCTCATGCGTCGGATGCCGCGACCTCGTCGGCGCGGCGGGTCACCTCGTTGAGCATGGATTCGAGCCGATGCCGGCCCTCGGGATCGGAGTCGTGGTCCGGGGCCTCGTCGGAATGGCGGCCGGCTTCGAAGCGGCGCACGCATACGCGCACCCGGGCGAATGGCTTGGGGATGGTCATCCGATCCCAGGAGTTCAGTCGCCAATGGCGGTCCGACGCCAGGCCCATGGCAAGGACGGGCGCGCCGGAGACGCGCGCCAGTACGAGGATGCCGCGCTTCAGGTGTCGTGCGGGGCCTCGAGGACCGTCCGGGACCAGGATCGGAGAGGAACCCTCGCGCCGAACGACCGCGCGAAGCGCCCAAATCGCCTCGCGCCCGCCCGCGCTCGAGGAGCCACGGACGATGCGCGCGCCCCATCGCCGCATGATGCGCGCAACCAACTCGCCGTCGCTCGACCGGCTGGTGAGGGCCGTGACGTCCACGCCCTTCCTCCGCGCCATGCGTGCGCCCGTGAAGTACGCCCCGGGAATGACGCGGTCGTGCCAGAAGGCGAGGATGGCGGGCGGCCCGCCCGCGGAGAGCGCGTCCAGGTGCTCGCGTCCCTCCGCGACCTCGATGCGCCAGGTGCGGCCGAGGGCCTCGACGAACCAGCCCAGCAGCGTGGTCGCGAGGGCCCTTCGTCCGCGCTTGAGCCGCGTCGCGATGTCAGCACGCATGCGGCGCTTCCCTTGTCCGTCCGTGAGTGCCGGGAGTGGGACTCGAACCCACACGCCCCAAGGGGCAAAGGTTTTTGAGACCTTCGCGTCTACCTGTTCCGCCATCCCGGCAGGGTGTCCCAGTGGGAATCTGGCTGAAACCACTGAACTTACGCGAATGCGTGGTCGGGTTCCAGCCAATCGGGTCCCGCAAATCGACTGCGCGGAGCCCGGCCGGGACGGTTGTAACCGGGCTCATCATCCGGCGCATGAGCAGGCGCCGGGATGTTAGTTTAGGGTCAGACGAAGCCTGTCGCCTCCGTGCGACGATGCGCCGGCTCCACGACCCAGGTAAAGACCCGTGAAGACATCCCCGAACAACGCCTTCGGCTCGCTCGCCACCCTGAACCTGAGCGAGGGGGAGACCTCGTTCTACCGCCTCGGTGCCCTCGAGGAACAGGGCATCGCCTCTCTCGACCGCCTTCCCTTCTCCATCCGCATCCTGCTCGAGAACGCGCTCCGGCACGCCGGCGGGGGTTATGTGAGCGAGGACGATGTGCGCGCGGTGGCGGCGTGGAGCCCGACCAGCGCCGGCGCCAACGTGCCCTTCCTGCCCACCCGGGTGGTGCTGCAGGACTTTACGGGCGTGCCCGCCGTGGTGGACCTCGCGGCCATGAGGTCGGGGATCGCGGCCATGGGGGGCGACCCGGAGCGCATCAACCCGGTGGTGCCCGCCGACCTCGTTATCGACCACTCGGTGCAGGTGGACTACTTCGGGTCGGACACGGCGTACCGCAGGAACGTCGAGCGCGAGATGGAGCGCAACTGGGAGCGCTACGCATTGCTGCGCTGGGCGCAGGACGCCTTCCGCAACTTCCGCGTGGTGCCGCCGGGAACGGGCATCGTGCACCAGGTCAACCTGGAGTACCTCGCGTCGGTGGTGGAGCGCCGCCGGCACGGCGACCGCTGGGTCGCCTGCCCCGACACGCTGGTGGGCACGGACTCGCACACCACCATGATCAACGGCCTGGGGGTCGTGGGATGGGGGGTCGGCGGCATCGAGGCCGAGGCCGTGCTGCTCGGGCAACCCTACTACATGCTCCTGCCGGAGGTGGTCGGGGTGAAGTTCACCGGCGCGCTGCGGGAGGGCGCGACCGCCACCGACCTGGTGCTCGCCGTGACCGAGAAGCTGCGGGCGTACGGCGTGGTGGCCCGCTTCGTCGAGTACTTCGGGTCGGGGCTGTCGAGCCTTTCGCTGGCCGACCGCGCCACCATCGCCAACATGTCGCCGGAGTACGGGGCGACCATCGGCTTCTTCCCCGTGGACGACGGCACGCTCGAGTACCTGCGCGGCACCGGGCGTCCCGCCTCGATCGTGGAGCGGGTGGAGCGCTACACGAAGGAGCAGGGACTCTTCCGCACCGACGAAACGCGCGATCCCGAGTACACGGCGCGGCTCGAGATCGACCTCTCCACGGTCGAGCCCTCGGTGGCGGGGCCGAAGCGGCCGCAGGACCGCATCGCGCTCACCGGCCTGCGCTCAAGCTTCCGGCAGGACCTCCCGGGGCTGCGTCCGGGCATTCCGCTGCCGCAGGCCAACGGCGGCTCCGGTGCGGGCGGCACGGGGGCCTCCGCGAACGGGGATCGGCGCACGATCGAGGTCGAACTGGAAACCGGAACCGCCGAGATCACCGACGGCACCCTGGTCATCGCGGCCATCACCAGCTGCACCAACACCTCCAATCCGTCGGTGATGGTCGGCGCCGGGCTTCTGGCCCGCAACGCGCTGGCCCGCGGCCTCTCCGTGCCCCACTGGGTCAAGACCAGCATGGCGCCGGGATCGAAGGTGGTGAGCGACTACCTGGACGCCGCCGATCTCACCCGCCACCTGGACACGCTGGGCTTCAACGTGGTCGGGTACGGCTGCACCACCTGCATCGGCAACAGCGGACCGCTCCCGGAGCCTATCGTCTCGGCCGTCGAGAACCAGGGGCTGGTGGTGACCTCGGCCCTGAGCGGCAATCGCAACTACGAGGCCCGCATCCACCAGCAGATCCGGGGCAACTACCTGGCTTCGCCGATCCTGGTGGTCGCCTTCGCGCTCGCGGGCCGCATCGACATCGACTTCGGGAAGGAGCCGCTGGGCACCGGATCCGACGGCAAGCCCGTCTTCCTCGCCGACGTCTGGCCGGCGCCGGCGGAGATCCGCGACACCGTCCAGAGCGCGCTAAAGCCGGAGATGTACGAGAGCCGCTACGCGGAGGTCTTCGAGGGCGACGACCTGTGGAAGTCGCTGGCGCAGGCCGATTCGGCCGGGCTCTACGACTGGAATCCGGAATCGACCTACATCCGTGAACCCCCATTCTTCCAGGGGATGAACCCGGAGGCGGAGCCCTTCGCGGATGTCGAGGGCGCCCGGGTGCTCGCCGTCCTCGGCGACACCACCACCACCGACCATATCTCTCCGGCGGGGGCCATCCCGCGCGACGGTTCCGCGGGCCGGTTCCTGCAGGGCGTCGGGGTGAAGCCCTGGGAGTTCAACACCTTCGGCGCCCGCCGCGGCAACCACGAAGTGATGATGCGCGGCACCTTCGCCAACGTGCGCATCCGCAACCTGCTGCTGGACGACACCGAGGGCGGGTACACGGTGCACCATCCCACCGGCGAGACGATATCGATCTACGACGCCGCGATGCGGTATCGGGACGACGGGACGCCCCTGGTGGTGCTGGCCGGCAAGGAATACGGCACCGGCAGCTCGCGCGATTGGGCCGCCAAGGGGACCAGCCTGCTCGGCGTGCGCGCGGTGATCGCCGAGAGCTACGAGCGCATCCACCGCTCGAACCTGGTGGGCATGGGCGTGCTGCCCCTGCAGTTCAAGGAGGGGGAGGGCGCCCGGGCGCTCGGACTCACGGGCCGCGAGACGTTCGGCATCTCGGGCGTCGCCGACGGCGTCGACGTGCACGAGCTGCTCACGGTCACCGCCCAACGCGAAGACGGCTCGACGGTGGTCTTCGAGGCGATCGCGCGCCTGGACTCCTCGGTGGACGTCGAGTACTACCGGAACGCGGGGATCCTGCACACGGTCCTGCGGCGCATGGCGCGCGGGGAGATGTAGGAGGGACCAACCGGCACGGCGCACCGGGGAGAGCAGTGAGGGCCGGGCGAATGCTCGGAGGAGTTCGTCCGCGGACCTGCTAGGGCGCGTCGCCCCGATCGGGCGGGCGCTCGGCGGCCGGAGCGTCCAGGATCTCCTTGAGCACGAACGCCCGCCGCAGCGAATCGCGGTCACCGCTCCCGAAGAGTTGCCTGTAGATGCGCGTGCGCCGGCGTTCGCCGCCCCCGGCTCCAGGCACAACGGTCGCGGCGGGCTCGAGGCGACGCCGTTCTCCGAGGGATGAGTCCCGAAGGGGCGCTGCCTCACGGGGCGCGCGGGCCGGGCGAGCCCGGGTCTCGTCCCGTCCGACCAGTCGACGGTCGCCTTCGGTGGGCCTCCTTTCAACGCGCGGCCGCCATTCCCCGGTGGCTTGCGGCGCCCGGTCGACCGGGTCGACTCGTGCCCGCCTCCCGGCCTCGGACCTCCGGCGCTCCTGGTCCGAGGTCCGGCCCTCCCGCGCGATCACCCTGCGTTCCTCGCGGCCCAGCGAGGGCCCGCGCCGCTCATCCGACACAGACGGGGCGGCGCCCGCAGGTTCTTCCGGGACATCCTCCTCGTCCGGTATTACACCCGTAATACCGGACCCCATCAGCTTCTCGAGATACCCCGGGCCCATGAGCTTCTCCAGGCCCTCGAGTTCGCCCAGGGCCGCGCCCCGCTCCTTCTTCTCCGCCTCGGCCCCCTCCCCCCGAGTCGACGACGGCTCCACGCGCCACTCCTCGTCGCCCTCGTCCTCCGGGGGAGGCACCTGCTTTTGCTGCTGGGCGCGGCGCGTCCGCGCGACGCTGTCGATGATGGACAGCGCCATGAAGATCAGGAAAAGCAGAAGTCCGGTGCTCATTCGCCTTTCCGGGCTACGCCAGCGGCTCGCCCGACCCGGCCTCGTCCTCGCCGGCGATGGAGTTCCGCATCGCGGTGTCGGCCTGCACGTTGCGGTAGCGGACATAATCCATCACGCCAAGGTTGCCATTGCGGAAGGCATCGGCCATGGCCATCGGCACCTGCGCCTCGGCTTCCACCAGGTTGGCGCGCATCTCCTGCACCTTCGCAACGTTTTCCTGCTCCGACGCCACCGCCATCGCGCGCCGCTCTTCGGCCCGCGCCTGGGCGACGCGCTTGTCGGCCTCGGCCTGGTCGGTCTGAAGCTCGGCGCCGATGTTCTTGCCCACGTCCACGTCGGCGATGTCGATGGAGAGGATCTCGAAGGCGGTTCCGGAGTCGAGCCCCTTGGCGAGCACGGCCTTGGAGATGCTGTCCGGGTTTTCCAGCACCGCCTGGTGCGTGTCGGATGAACCGATGCTGGAGACGATGCCTTCCCCGACGCGCGCCACGATGGTTTCTTCCCCGGCGCCGCCGACCAGACGGTTGATGTTGGCGCGCACGGTCACGCGCGCGACCGCGATCAGCTGAATGCCGTCGCGCGCCATCGCCGCCACCCGGGGCGTGGTGATGACCTTGGGGTTGACCGAGACCTGAACCGCCTCGAAGACGTCGCGGCCGGCCAGGTCGATCGCCGCGGCCTGGTTGAAGGAGAGTTCGATGTTGGCCTTGTCGGCGCTGATGAGCGCGGTCACCACGCGGTCGACGCGCCCCCCGGCGAGGTAGTGCGCCTCAAGGTCCGCGATGCGGATGAACAGCCCGGCCTTGGTGGCCCAGATGAGGGGCCGCACCACAGCGGGCGGAGGCACTTTGCGCAGGCGCATGCCGATCAGGTAGGTGATGCCCAGCCGCACGCCGGCCGAGATGGCCTCGATCCACAGGCGCACGGGGACCGCCCACAGCACCATGAGGACGAAGAGGACGAGCAGTACGGGCACAATAAGAGAGGCGATGGCTTCCATTGGATGTCATCCGTGTAGGGGCAGGAGAGGCTTGGCTTTCAGGATTCGTGCTGGCTGGAGTTCGAGGAACTCTTCTTCACCGGTCTGACCACGCAGCGATAGCCCTCGGCGCTCAGAACGCGGATGGCTTCGCCTTCGGAGATGAACTCCGAGTCGGCCACGACATCCACCCTCTCGTCGCCGAAGAGACCGGTCCCGGCAGGACGCAGGTCCGTGAGGGCCACGCCCTCCGACCCGATCAGATCCTCGCGCCTGCGGGCCGACTCGAAGCCGTGTTCGCGGTCGGTGGCGTCCTTCAGCAGCAGGCCGGAGCGAGCGATGTGGCGGCTGCGCGGAAGGCGTCGCAGCAAGGCCCAGGAGGTCACCAGGATGATGACCAGGCTGAGCGAGACCACGGTGCTGGCCTGGGAAAAGTCCGCGGCGGTGGGCAGGCCGCCCAGCATGCTCATGAATACGCCGCCCACGATGGCGGCGATGCCGAGCAGGCCGAAGATGCCGAAACCGGGGATCAGCAGGGCTTCCACGGCCAGGAGCCCGACACCGCCTCCCACAAGGAGAAGATCGGTCCAGCCGGCCAGCCCGACGATCAGGTGCGAGCCGAAGTACGCCGTCAGGCAGATGACGCCTACCAGCCCCGGCGCGCCGAGCCCGGGGCTGCGGATTTCGATGATGAGCCCCAGGAACCCCAGGGAGAGCAGGAACGGGGCGACGGTCGGGTGGGAGAGGAAGCGCACCAGGCGCTCGGACCAGTTGATCGTGTGCCTGCGGATGGGGGCTTCGCGGGCGTCGGCGACCTCCAGCACGGCGTCGAGGTCGTCCACCGCGCGCGCGTAGCCGAGCGCAACCGCCTCTTCGGTGGTAAGGGTGAGGAGCTGCCCCTCCTCCACCACGCCGGGGATGGCGATGGCCTCGTCGACCATGGCCTCGGCGACCGCCGGATCGAGCTCCGCGGCCTCCGCCAGCGCGCGCATCTCGCTGCGCATCGCCGAGACGATCTTCTCGCTGGCCTTCGCGCCCGAGCCGTCCACCGGGGTCGCGGCGCCGATGACCGATCCGGGACGCATGAGGATCCCGTCGGTGGCGAGGGAAATCAGGGCGCCGGCGGAGAGCGCGCGGCGATTGACGTAGGCGTACACGGGGATGCCGGCGTCCGCGATGGCGTCGCCGATGCGCTCGGCGGCGTCCACGCGACCCCCGGGGGTGTCGATGTCCAGCACCAGCGCCGCGGCGCCCTCCGCCTCGGCTTCGCGGATGGCCCGCTCGATGGAGGGCGCGAGACCGAGCTCGATCACGCCGGTGACCGGCACCACTACGACGGGTGCGCGGCCCCCGGGGTCCTGTGGGGTCTCGCCCGCGACGAATCCCAGACTCGCCCCGGCGGCTACGAAGATCCCGCCGGCCATCACACGCATTGACGTCTTCACCAGTGTCGGCCCTCCTCCTCTTGCCGGCCTCCGAAACCCGCGGCTCTCCGCGTCGTCCTGTAATCCCCCGGTCCGCGCGCGCCGTTCCAGCAAGCTAGCGGTCCGTGGATGAATGCGCGCGCAACGGAAGCGCCGTCTCCTCCCGCGCGCAACGCGACAAGGGACGGACCTGGCTGCGGCGTGCCCGACGGCCCGGACTCGAAACCGCACTTGCCCGCAGGGGCGCTCCCCGGCATGGTGGCGGTGTCCCGAAGCCATGTGGCCGGCCCGCGGTGGACCCGGCAATCTACTTGCCCACCCCGTTGCGCGCGCCGCCGTCCGATTCTCCCCACCCGAGATCAGCCATGCGCATCATCGCCCGCTCCGCCAGACGCTCGCTCGCCGCTCTCGCGCTCCTGACCTGCGCGTTCCCGTTGCCGGCCCGCGCCCAGGTCTCCGTCGCCGACGCCCTCTCCGGCCTCTCCCTGCGGGAGATCGGGCCGGCGGTTGCG
Organism: BD2-11 clade cluster bacterium bin43; assembly: GCA_002238605.1. GTDB lineage: Bacteria > Gemmatimonadota > Gemmatimonadetes > Longimicrobiales > Gaopeijiaceae > BD2-11. Next base: position 28,538 of record MPMR01000002.1, read on the forward strand.
GGGGGCCGCATCGCCGACATCGAGGTGAACCCCGCCGACCGGTCCGTATGGTACGTGGCCGTGGGCTCGGGAGGCGTGTGGAAGACGACCAACGCGGGGGTCACCTGGACGCCCGTCTTCGACGACCAGCCCTCCTATTCCATCGGCGACCTCGCCCTCGACCCCGCCAACCCGGAGGTGGTGTGGGCGGGCACCGGCGAGAACGTGAGCGGCCGGCATGTGGCCTGGGGCTCCGGGCTCTACCGCAGCCGCGACGGGGGCGGCAGCTGGGAGCAGGTGGGCCTCGCCGACAGCGAGCATATCGGCAAGATCCTCATCCACCCGGATGACGGGAACACCGTGCTGGTCGCGGCGGAGGGCCCGCTCTGGTCGGCCGGAGGGGAGCGGGGCGTCTACCGGACCCGCGACGGGGGCGAGAGCTGGCAGCAGGTATTGGCCCTCGACGAGCACACCGGGGTGACCGACATCGAGTTCGCTCCCGGGAATCCGGACGTCGTGTACGCCGCGGCCTTCCAGCGCCGGCGCCACGTCTGGGGGTACATGGCGGGCGGTCCGTCGTCGGGCATCCACAAGTCGACCGACGGCGGCGAGAGCTGGCGCGAGGTGACGCGCGGCCTCCCCTCGGGCGACATGGGCAAGATCGGACTCGCCGTCACGCCCGCCGACCCGGACATCGTCTACGCCACCATCGAAGCGAACGACGAGGAGCGCGGCTTCTACCGCTCCACCGACCAGGGCGAGAGCTGGGAGAAGCGCAACTCCTACATCTCCGGGGGCACGGGCCCGCACTACTACCAGGAGATCGAAGCCTCCCCCACCGACGCCGATCTGGTGATCCAGATGGACGTCTTTTACCAGATCACGCGCGACGGCGGGGCCACTTTCGCGACCCTGGGCACCGGCCGCGAGAAGCACTCCGACAACCACGCCCTCTGGTTCGACCCCGAGGACACGCGGCACATGCTGGCCGGCACCGACGCGGGACTCTACGAGACCTTCGACGAGGGCGAGACCTGGCGCCACTTCCCCAACATGCCCATCTCGCAGTTCTACAAGGTCGCGCTCTCCAACCGCGAGCCGTTCTTCGAGATCCTCGGCGGGGCGCAGGACCTCGGGACGCTGTGGGGGCCCTCGCGCACGACCCACGTCGAGGGGGTGCGCAACTCGGACTGGTATTTCCCCATGGGCGCGGACGGTTACGGGGTGCAGTTCGATCCCTCGGACCCGGACATCCTCTATCTGATGACGCAGGTGGGGAACCTGTACCGGGTCGATCGGCGGAGCGACGAGGCCATCCAGATCCAGCCCCAGCCCGAAGTCGGGGATCCGCCGGAGCGCTGGAACTGGGATTCCCCCATCCTGGTGAGCCCGCACTCCACGAGCCGCCTCTACTTCGCGTCGCAGCGCCTCTGGAGGAGCGAGGACCGGGGTGATTCCTGGACCGCGATCAGCGGCGACCTGACCACCGACACCAACCGCTACGAGCTGCCCTTCATGGGCCGGGTGTGGGAGCTCGACGCGCTGCACGACAACGGCGCGATGTCGATGTACGCGACCATCACCTCGATCAGCGAGAGCCCGGTTCAGGAGGATGCCCTGTACGTGGGCACCGACGACGGGCTGATCCACTTCAGTCCCGACGCAGGTGGAAGCTGGAGCCGCGCGACGGAGCTGCCGGGGGTTCCCGAGCGCTCGTTCATCAACGATGTCGAGGCCGGCCAGCACGATGCCGCGACGGTGTTCGCGGTGGCGGACGCGCACAAGACCGGCGACTACTCGCCCTACGTCTTCCGGAGCGACGACAACGGGCAGAGCTGGTCGTCCATCTCCGGGGATCTCGAGGATGGAACCATCGCGTGGGCGATCCAGCAGGACCATGAGAACCAGGATCTGCTCTTCCTCGCGGCGGAGTGGGGCCTCTACTTCTCGCCCAACGGGGGCGCCAACTGGCACCGGCTGCCGGGCGCGCCCACCATCGCGTTCCGCGACCTGAAGCTTCACCGGCGAGACGAGGACGTCGTGGGCGCCACCTTCGGGCGGGGCTTCTACGTGCTGGACGACTACAGCCCGCTGCGCGAGATGGCGGGCGGGGCGCTGGAGGCGGAGGATGGCGCGGGGATGTGGCCGGTGCGCGACGCCTGGTGGTACATCCCCAGCGTTCCCAACCAGGCTCCCGGGCGCCCGACGCTCGGAACCGACGCCTACTCGGCGCCCAACCCTCCCTTCGGCGCCACGCTCACCTACCTCCTCCCCGCGGTGCCTTCGACCGCCGAGGCTCAACGCGAAGAGCGGGAGCGCGAGATGCGCGAGCTGGGCACCGACGTGCCCTTCCCCGGATACGAGATGCTGCGCGCCGAAGCCGCCGAGAGCGGGCCCAGGGCGCTGGTCCGGGTGTCGGACGCGAACGGCGAGCCCGTGCGGTGGGTGGAGGGTCCCGCGCGCGCCGGAGTGCACCGCATCGCCTGGGATCTGCGGAGACCCGCGCCCAACCCCATAGACCTCTCCACCCCCGGCTTCATCCCCCCGTGGGCGTCCGCTCCGGCCGGGCCGCTGGCGCCACCCGGCGAGTACTCGGCGCAGCTGGTGCTCGTCACCGCCGACGGCGTGGAGGAGATCGGCGGGGCACGGAGCTTCCAGGTCAAGCCGGTTCCGAGCGCGCCTCCGGGCACCGACTTCGTGGCGGTGGCGGCCTTTCAGCAGCGCGTAAGCGAACTGCAGCGGCGCATCGGGGTGGCCGGTTCCGAACTCGGACGCCAATCGGGGCGGCTCGGCTACATGCGCGCCGCGCTGCTGCGCACACCCGCCGCGGGCGCCGGACTCTTCGGCCGCATCGACGAGGTCGAGCAGGCCTTCGCCGGCATCCGCCTGCGGCTCCAGGGCGACCAGCTGCGGGGATCTCTCAACGAGCCCGGCGTACCGTCGGTCGCCAACCGGGTGGGCAACGTCGCGGGAGGTCACGGGCAGACGCGCCAGAATCCGACCGCGACCCAGCGGCGCAACATCGAGATCGCCGAGGGGGACCTCGCGGGCCTCGAGCGCGACCTCGCCGGCATCATCGAAGGGCCGCTGGCCGAGCTGGAGGAGGCGCTGGCCGCCGCAGGTGCACCCTGGACGCCGGGCCGCCAGATCGGTCCATCGCGCTGAGGGCGCCGCCGGACCCGCTGCCGGACAGTCCGTCGGGTACCCCGGAGCACGGCATGGCCGCTCCGGCGTTGAGCCCGGCGTCGGGTGCCTCGGCCGATCCGGGCTTCCACCGCCGGGGCGCGGCGGCCCCTCCATGGGTCCCCGCACCGGAGCCCTGACACTATAATTGTGCCGCCGATGCCCAGATTCCACCGCACCATCCATCAGGGAGAAACCCGAATGACCGACCAGACCCTGGTCCACTACGACGTCCAGGACGGAGTCTGCCTCCTGACCCTCGACGATCCTCCGGCCAACACCTACACCTACGCCATGATGCAGCAGCTCGACGCCTGCATCCTGAGGGCGCGCATGGACGAGGACGCGCACGTCATCGTGCTCACCGGCAAGGGCGAGAAGTTCTTCAGCGCGGGCGCCAGCATCCAGATGCTCAACGAGGTGACGCCGACCTTCAAGTACTTCTTCTGCCTTCACGCCAACGAGACGCTCAACCGCCTCGAGCACACCCCGAAGCTCACCATCGGCGCGCTCAACGGGCACACGGTGGGCGGCGGGCTCGAGATCGCGATGGCCTGCGATCTGCGGGTTGCACGCGCCGGCGGTTCCCGGGTCGGGCTCCCGGAGATCAACCTGGGCGTGCTGCCGGGCACCGGCGGCACGCAGCGGCTGGCGCGCCTGGTCGGCAAGTCGCGCTCCATCGAGATGATGACCACGGGCCAGCTCTTCGGCTTTGCCGAGGCCCTCGACCACGGCATCATCAACCGCGTGATCGAGGCCGACTCCGGCGAGGACTTCATGGCGAAGGTTCTGGATTTCGCGGGTCGGTTCACGCCGCCGACAAAGGCATCGAAGGCGGTGGGCCTGATCAAGAGGTCGGTGCAGACCGGGGCCGAGATCCCGTTCGAGACCGGGCTGGCCGTCGAGCGGGAGCTCCAGCAGCAGCTCTTCCAGAGCGAGGATGCCGCCGAGGGAATCGCCGCCTACGTCGAGAAGCGCCGCGCCAACTTCCGGGGCAGATAGGTGATGAGCGACGTGTCCGCACACGGCCTCTGGATCGACAACGAGAGTGTGCCCTCCGCCTCCGGGGGCACCTTCACGACCACCAACCCCGCGACCGGCGAGGTGCTCGCCGAGGTGGCGGAGGGAACCGCGGAGGACGTGGCGCGGGCTGTGGAGTCCGCGCACGCGGCGCTCGCGTCGAAGGCCTGGAGGCGCACCGATGCCCACAAGCGCTCGCGGCTGCTCTGGCGGCTGGCCGACCTGATCGAGCGCGACGCCCAGGCGATCGCGGAGACGGAGACCCGCGACAACGGCAAGCCCATCTTCGAGTCGCGCTACGTCGACGTGCCGAGCGTGGTGGAGAACTTCCGCTATTTCGCCGGGCTGGCCGACAAGATCCAGGGCGAGACCATCCCGGTGAAAGGGCCGTTCCTGAACTACACGCTGCGCGAGCCGGTGGGGGTGGTCGGGTGCATCGTGCCGTGGAATTTTCCGCTCTCGCTCGCGACCTGGAAGGTGGCCCCGGCGCTGGCGTGCGGGAACGCGGTGGTGCTGAAGCCGGCCATGGAGACGCCGCTCACGGCCCTGCTGCTGGGCGAGTTGGCTGCGGAGGCGGGCTTTCCGCCGGGCATTCTGAACGTCGTCCCCGGACGCGGCACGCGGGCGGGCGCGGCCATGGTGCGCCATCCCGGCGTGGACGCCATCGCCTTCACAGGCTCGACCGAGGTGGGCAAGACCATCATGCGGGAGGCGGCGGACACGCTGAAGAAGGTCTCCCTCGAGCTGGGCGGCAAATCGCCCAACATCGTCTTCGCGGACGCCGACCTGGGCAGCGCCGTGCGCGGAGCGAACACCGGCATCTTTTATGGAAAGGGCGAGGTGTGCGCGGCGGGCTCCCGCATCCTGGTGCAGGAAGCGGTCTACGAGGAGTTCCTCGACGGACTGGCCGCCCGCGCGAACGGGATGGCCGTCGGCGATCCAATGGGCCCCAGGACGCGCATGGGGGCGATCGTCAGCCGCAGGCAGCAAGAGGTGGTGCTCGGCTACATCGATGCCGGCAAGGCCGACGGCGCCCGACTGGTGGCGGGGGGCAAGGCCGCCACGGTGAACGGCAAGGGCAACTTCGTGCAGGCGACCATCTTCGCGGACGTCACCCCGGAGATGCGCATCGCGCAGGAGGAGATCTTCGGGCCGGTGGCGGCGGTGATCCCCTTCACCGACACGGCCGACGCCGTCGAGAAGGCCAACCAGACGATCTACGGGCTCGCGGCCGGGATCTGGACCCGCGACGTGGGCCGGGCGCACCGCATCGCCCGGGAAATCCGTGCCGGAACCGTGTGGATCAACACCTACAACCAGTACGACTCCGGGTCGCCCTTCGGCGGGTACAAGCAGAGCGGGTTCGGCCGCGACCTGGGCTACCAGGCGGCGCTCGACAAGTACACCCAGGTAAAGAGCGTGTGGGTGGCGCTGGACGGATGAGGAGCCGCAGGTCGGATGACGGCGGTTGTCGGATGAGGGCGGTGCACGGATGAGGGCGGTGCACGGATGAGGGCGCAGGCCAAATGAAGCGAGCGGTCATCGTCGATGCCGTCCGAACCCCGATAGGACGGCACGGGGGCGCACTCGCCGCGGTGCGCCCGGACGACCTCGCGGCCGGGGTGATCCGCGCCCTGGTCGACCGCAACGGGCTCGACCCGGCCGGCGTCGACGACGTGATCTTCGGGTGCACCAACCAGGCCGGCGAGGACAACCGCAACGTCGCCCGCATGGGGCTGCTGCGGGCGGAGCTGCCGGTCACGGTGCCCGGCCAGACCGTCAACCGGCTGTGCGGCTCCGGGCTCCAGGCAGTGGACGGCGCCTTCCACGCCATCGCGGCCGGCGAGGGCGAGGTGTTCATCGCCGGCGGCGTGGAGAGCATGAGCCGGGCGCCCTGGGTCATGCTGAAACCGTCCATGGGGTACCCGCGCGGCACCCCCGCCGTGGCCGACACCGTGCTGGGCTGGCGCTTCCCCAACCCCGCCTTCACCCCCGAGTGGACCATCGGGCTGGGGCAGACCGCCGAGGTGGTGGCGCGGGAGTTCGGGGTAACCCGCGAGGAGCAGGACGCCTTCGCCGCCGAAAGCCAGGCGCGCGCCCAGCGTGCCATCGCGGGGGACCGCTTCCGCGACGAACTGGTGCCGGTCGAGGTCCCGAAGCGGAAGGGCGGGCCGGTTCCGGTCGACACCGACGAGCACCCGCGCGCCGGAGTGACCACCGAGTCGCTGGCCCGGCTTCGCCCCGTCTTCGAGAAGGGCGGGACGGTCACGGCGGGCAACTCGTCGGGCATCAACGATGGCGCGGCCGCGCTGCTGGTCATGGAGGAGGATCGTGCGCGCGGTCTGGGCCTCGCCCCGATGGCCCGCATCCGCGCGAGCGCGGTGGTCGGAGTGGAGCCCCAACGCATGGGGATCGGGCCGGTTCCCGCCACCCAAAGAGCATGCCGGCGCGCCGGCATCGGCCCCGGAGACGTCGAACTGGCCGAGGTCAACGAAGCCTTCGCCGCGCAGGCCATCCCCTGTCTGCGCCTCCTCGAACTCGACCCGGAGCGGATCAACGTGAACGGGGGCGCGATCGCGCTCGGGCACCCCGTGGGCTGCTCGGGGGCGCGCATCCTTTGCACGCTGGTGCACGAGATGGTGAAGCGCGGCAGCGGGGTCGGGCTCGCCACCATGTGCATCGGGGTCGGCCAGGGGATCGCCACCGTGGTCACGGCGGAATAGCAGCCCGTGGACTGCCCGCGCCGAATGGCCAACCGGATCGAGCGCGTCGCCGTCCTGGGCGCCGGGGTCATGGGTCACGGCATCGCCCAGGTGGCGGCCATGGCCGGGCACCGGGTCACCCTCCACGACCCCGACGCGGCGGCCGCCGACCGCGGCCTGGCCCGCATCCGCGCCAACCTGGACAAGGGCGTCTCTCTCGGAAAGGTGCGCGAGGAGGAGCGCGCGGAGGCACTCGACCGCATCTCCCCGGAACCGTCGCTGGCGGCCGCTTGCGAACGGGCGGACCTGGTGGTGGAGGCCGCCCCCGAGCGCATGGAGATGAAGCGGAGCCTCTTCCGGGACGTGGAGGCCGCCGCTCCCCCGTCGGCGCTGCTGGCCACCAACACCTCCTCCCTCAGCATCGACGCGATCGCCGAGGTGCTTGCCGAGCCGGAGCGCTTCCTCGGGCTGCACTTCTTCAACCCCGTGCACCTGATGGCGCTGGTGGAAGTCGTGCGCGGCAGCCGCACCGGCGAAGCCACGCTGGACGCCGGCGTCGCATTCGCGCGCGGCCTCGGAAAGGACCCCATCGTCGTCCGCGACGCTCCCGGCTTCGCTTCCTCGCGGCTCGGCGTGGCCCTGGGGCTCGAGGCCATGCGCATGGTGGAAGAGGACGTGGCCGAGCCCGCGGACATCGACAAGGCGATGGTGCTGGGCTACCGGCACCCCATGGGGCCGCTCCGCCTCACCGACCTGGTGGGGCTCGATGTGCGCCTGGCCATCGCCGAGTACCTGCACGAGAAGCTGGGCGGGGAGCGGTACCGTCCCCCCGCCATCTTGCGGCGCATGGTGGAAGAGGGGAAGCTCGGAAGGAAGACGGGAGAGGGTTTCTACCGCTGGGACAAGGGGGGACGTTGACGGCGTCGGCGGGCAGGGCGGAGTACCGGACCATCGTGGTTGAGGGCGAAGGCTCCGTCGCGACCGTGCGCATCAACCGGCCCGACAAGCTGAACGCCCTCAACGCCATGGTGCGGCGCGAGATCGCGCAGGCGATGGACCGGCTGGCCGAGGACGACGCCGTGCGGGTCGCCGTCCTGTGCGGGACCGGCGAGAAGGCCTTCGCGGCGGGCGCCGATGTCTCCGAGTTCGCCGGGCGCACCGCCGGCGAGCAGCGGGAGGTCTACCGGCGCCGGCGCGTGTACGACGCGGTGGCCGCCTTCCCCAAGCCTCTCATAGCCGCCATCCACGGTTTCTGCCTGGGGGGCGGGGTCGAACTGGCGCTCGCCTGCGACGTGCGCGTCGCCGACCCGAGCGCCCGCTTCGGCCAGTTCGAGATTCGTCTGGGGCTGATTCCGGGCGCCGGCGGTACCCAGCGTCTGGCGCGCCTGGTCGGGCCGGGTCAGGCTGCCCGCATCGCGCTCAGCGGCGACGTGGTCGACGCGGCCGAAGCCCACCGCATCGGCCTGGTGGAGATCCTCGCCGACGAGGGCGAGCACCTCGCCCGGGCACGGGAGCTGGCCGGACGCATGGCGCGCTGGAGCCCGGTCGCGCTCGGGCTGGTCAAGGAGTCGCTCGGGGCCGCCGCCGAGACGCCGCTGGCCGAGGGGCTGGCGCTCGAGAAGGAACTCTTCCTCGCGGCCTTCGCAAGCGCCGACGGCCGCGAGGGCGTACGCGCGTTCGTGGAGAAGCGCCGCCCGGAGTTCCGCGGACGATGAACCGGGTGAAGCTGGTGCGCGCCGCGGCCACGATCTACTTCGTGCTGTTCCTGATCTTCGTCACCTGGCCGGGCTTCGTCCCCTTCAACCGGCCCCTGCCGCTGGTGCTGGGCCTGCCCTTCAACATGGCCGCGATCGCGCTCTGGGTGGGGTTCGGGGCGGTCGTCCTCTTCGTGCTGGACCGCTCCGAGGAGCGAAACCGCGCCGGCAGACCCGGGCAGGACGCGCGGGACGGAGGTGCCGGGTAGATGGAGCGCTGGCACCTGATCGCGGGGCTGATCCTGGTCTACCTGGCGGTGACGCTGGGGATCGGACTGGCGGCGGGGCGGCGCGCGTCCCGGAGCGTGACCGGGTACGTGGCCGGCGACCGCCGCTTCGGGCTCCTCGTGATGTACTTCGTCACGGGGGCGACCGTCTTTTCCGCCTTCGCCTTCCTGGGCGGGCCCGGCTGGGCCTACTCCCGCGGCGCCGCCGCCTTCTACATCCTCTCCTACGGCGCCCTCGGCATCGCTCCCTGGTATTTCATCGGGCCCCGCACGGCCGCCCTGGGGCGGCGCTTCGGCTACGTCACCCAGGCGCAGCTGCTGGTCGGGCGGTTCCCTTCCCGTTTCCTCTCCGCGCTGATGGCGGCGCTCTCCGTGGCCGCGTTCGTGCCCTACATCACCCTGCAGATGCGGGGCGCGGGCATCGTCATCGAGGCGGTCACCGACGGCCACGTCCCGCTGGCCGCGGGGGCGGCGATCGCCTACGGCATCGTGGCCCTGTACGTGCTGGCCAGCGGGGTGGCCGCGGTGGGGTGGACCAACACCTTCCAGGGCATCTTCATGGTCGCGATCGCCTGGTCGCTCGGCATCTACCTGCCCTTCCGGCTCTACGGGGGGGTAGGGGAGATGTTCGGGCGCATCCTCGCCGAGCGCCCCGAGATGCTCTCCGTCCCGGGCCTCACCGCCGCGGGCGATCCCTGGAGCTGGGGCGGCTACTCGAGCGCCATCCTGGTGAGCGCGATCGGGCTCATGATGTGGCCCCATCTCTTCATGAAGGCCTTCACCGCGCGCGACGACCGGACGCTCCGCCGAACCGTGGTCCTCTTCCCAACCTTCCAGCTCTTCCTGATCCCGGTCTTCCTGATCGGCTTCGCCGGGGTGCTGCTGCCGGACTCGCCCACCGACGCCGACTTCATCCTCCCCTTCCTCATCCTTCGCTCCGAGCTGCCGGTGCTGGTCGTGGGCCTGTTCTGTGCGGGCGCCCTCTCGGCGTCGATGTCGACCGGGGACGCGCTCCTGCACGCCGCGGCATCCGTGACGGTGGAGGACGGCGTCGGCCCCTTCCGCCGGCTGAGCGACGCTGCCCAGCGCCGCCTGATGCGGATTCTCGTCCTGGTGGTGGGAGTGGTCGCGTACTGGTTCGCGCTGGACGAGGACTCCTCACTGGTGGTGCTGCTGCTCAGCGCCTACGGCATCATCTGCCAGTTCGCGCCCCCCATCTGCGCGGCGCTCTTCTGGCGGCGGGCCACCACACCGGGAATCGTGGCCGGTCTGGTCGCGGGCTCGGCGACGGCGGTCTTCTTCTTCACCACCGGGTATCTGGGGATGGAACTGCGCCCTCTCGACCTGCACGAGGGCGTCCTGGGGCTCATGGTCCACATTCCGGTGCTGGTGGGGGTCAGCCTCGCCACCCGGCCTCAGGACCGGAACCACACCGACGCCTTCCTGAACCCGCGAGGCTCACCGGAAACCGGGGAATCCGGCGGAGGCACCCCCGGCAGCGAGCGAATCGCGCCGGACACCCAACGTGGATGAACGGGATACCCAGCGTGGATGAACGGGATACCCCCGAGGCAGGGATGCCCGGCATGGATGAGCCCACGGAAGCGGCAGGCCCGCCTCAGGAGCGGCTGGCTCGCATGCGGGAAGTGATGAGCGAGGTGACCGATCGGCTCATCGAACTGATGGGGGAACGCCGCGACCTCGCCATCGAGATCGGGAGGGTGAAGGAGGAACTGGGCCTTCCGGTCCTGGACCCGGGGCGCGAAGCCCGGATGGTGCGCCAGGCCGCCGTGCGGGCGCGTGAACTGGGCGTGGACCCGGAGATGGCGCGCGACATCCTGTGGCGGATCATCGCCTCCGCGCGCGAGGCTCAGGGAGGACGCCGGCCGGGATGGCCCGACCCGCCGCCAACGGAACCGCCCGGCAGCAGATAGCCCGAGGCCGGCGGTCGGCCTGCCGGGGCCGGAGGGCGGGCCGAGGGCGCTTCAGTGCCGCGCGCGGGCCGTCAGACGAAAATCCGACCCGCTAGTTCGGGCTGACCGAAACGAACTGGCGGTTCCTGCGCCGCTCGAACTTCACCACACCGTCCACCAGCGCGAACAGGGTGTCGTCGCCGCCCCTCTTCACGTTGGTGCCGGGATGGAAGCGGGTGCCCCGCTGGCGCACGAGGATGCTGCCCGCGGTCACGGGCTGACCGCCGTAGCGCTTGACGCCCAGGAACTTCGGATTCGAGTCCCGTCCGTTTCGGCTTGATCCCACGCCTTTCTTGTGTGCCATCCCGATTCCTTCCCTGCTCGGCGTCCAGCAGCCCGCGGACTGCTAGGTGACGATCTCGTCAATGCGTACTTCGGTGAACTTCTGGCGATGCCCCTGCTTCTTACGGTATCCCTTGCGGCGCTTGCGCTTGAAGATGATGACCTTCTGGTCCTTTCCGTGCGCCAGCACTTCGGCCCGCACTGCGGCGCCTTCCACGGTGGGCGTCCCGACCTCCGGATCGCCATCGCCGCCGCCGGTCATCAGCACGCGGTCGAACGTGACCGTGGAGCCCTCCTCGGCAGCAAGCGCAGGGATCCGCACCCGGAGACCGGGCTCGGCCCTGAACTGCTTTCCGCCGGTTTCGAACACCGCGTACATGCCTGCCTCTTCGTGTAGATGGAGATCCCGGACACAGGACTGTGCTACGAAGCTCCGCAGCCCGAAAAAGCTACAGAGTCCCCGGTCAAGGTCAAGGGGCGCGGCGCGCTGGCAACCGGCAAGGTCGTTCGATCCCGCCCGGGCGCGGTCGCTCGCACCGCGGGCCGGAGCCGCGCCTATACGGTCGCGTACTTCCCGGTCACGTCCACCTGGGCCCGGCCCGAGAGCAGACGAAACTGGTCTTCGCCCAGCAGGGGATCGTCCCGCAGGCTGATCTGAAGGCCGGTGGCGCTCGACACCCGATTGCGGAAGTCCGGCTCCGAGTCGAGCACATGCAGGGCCACTTCCGGATGGATGCGCACCGTCAGCATGCTCTCGGCCTTGGCGGCTGCGGCGCGCCTGAGGCTGCGCTCCACCCGGCGCATCACGGTGTCGGGCGCGAAGACCCGGCCCAGTCCTCCGCAGTGGGTGCACGGGTCCGTGATCGAGGTGAAGATCGACGGGCGCACCCGCTGGCGGGTCATCTCGATCAGCCCGAGTTCGGATACGGCGAACGCGCGGGTGCGGGCGCGGTCGCGCCCCAGGTGGGTGCGCAGTTCGTGCAGCACCCGGTCGCGGTCCTTCTGCGTGTCCATGTCGATGAAGTCCACGACCACGATTCCGCCGACATCGCGGAGCCGTAGCTGGCGGGCGATTTCGCGCGCCGCCTCCAGGTTGGTCTTCAGGATGAGCGATGCGGGATCGTTCTTCTTCTTGCCGGCGAAGCGCCCGGTGTTCACGTCGATCGAAACCAGCGCCTCGGTAGGCTCGATCACGACATGGCCACCGGACTTGAGCCCGACCTTGCGCCGGAAGGAGCGGTGGATCTCCTCCTCGATGCCGCGGACGTCGAACAGCGGCTCCCGGTCCTGATAGAGCTTCAGGCGGTCCAGCAGATCCGGCGCCACGCTCCGCACGTAACTCTCGATCTCGCCGAAGATGACGGGCGCATCCACCGTCAGCGAGTCGAACTTGTCGCTGAACAGGTCCCGGATGACGCCGCTGATCAACCGCGCTTCGCGGCGCACGACCCCGGGCCCGGAAGCGGCCTTCGCGGTCCGCTGGATCTCCAGCCAGCTTCCCCGCAGACTCTCGAACTCGCGCGCGAACCGCTTCTCGGTCGCCTCCTCCCCCACGGTGCGGACGATCACCCCGCCTGAATCGGCCGGAATCACCTTGCGGGCGAGAGCCCGGAGTCTCGACCGCTGCCTGCGGTCCTCGATCTTGCGGCTCACGCCGACGCGCGACGAGAACGGCATGTAGACGAGGAAGCGGCCGGCCAGCGAGACCTGGGCGGTCAGACGCGGCCCCTTTGTGCCGATGGGCTCCTTGGTGACCTGCACGGTCACCCGGTCGCCCTTGTTCAGCAGCTTCTGGATCGAGCGCTGCTGGCCATCCCGGCCGTTCCTGGACGGTTCGCCGTCTTCGTGAACCACGTCCGAGACGTGCAGGAAGCCCGCCTTCTCGACACCGATGTCAACGAAGGCCGCCTGAATGCCGGGAAGTACCGCCTCCACGCGGCCCAGGAACACGTCACCTACCAACCGTCCCTGGTCCGGGCGGTCCAGCATCAGTTCTACGAGTCTTTTGTCTTCCAGCAGCGCCACTCGCGTCTCGCGCGAGGACGCGCTGATGATGATTTCTCTCCTCAAATCCCTGGTTTCTCCGCGAGTCGCGGGGCCCGGGACCGCCCGAGGGCGTCCCCTACCCCACCTTAAGCTCTGCGGTCCTCCCGCTTCCGCCGGCCTCGCGCACCAGGTGTCGAGCGATCAGCAAGCGCTGGATTTCGCTCGTGCCCTCTCCGATTTCGCACACTTTCGCGTCGCGAAACATCCGTTCCACCGGGTAGTCGTTCGTGTACCCGGCTCCTCCCATGAGCTCGACCGCTTCCGTGGTGGCGCGCATCGACAACTCCGAGGCGAACAGCTTCGCCATGGAGGCTTCCTTCGAGAAGGGGCGTCCCTGATCCTTGAGCCAGGCCGCGTGGTACGTCAGGTGCTTGGCGGCCTGGATCCCCGTAGCCATGTCGGACAAGCGGAATTGTACCGCCTGAAAGTCGTAAATCCTGTGCCCGTAACGTTTCCGTTGCAACGTATACTCCAGGGCGGCGTCAAAAGCTCCCTCGGCGATGCCGAGAGCCAGCGCGGCGATGCCGATGCGCCCCGCGTCGAGGGTGCGCATGAAGTTGACGAAGCCCTCGCCCTCGGCCCCGAGCCGGTTTTCGGCCGGAACGAAGACATCGTCCAGCACCAGCTCCCGGGTATCCGACGCCCGCCACCCCATCTTGTCTTCCTTGCCGCCGGCCCGCACCCCCGCGGTGAACTCGAGTTCCGCGCTGTGTCCGACGCCCAGACGGCGCGCCGTCTCCAGGTCGCAGGTGGGCTTGGTGACGATGAAGCTGGTGATGCCGCGGGTGCCGCGCGCCGGATTGGTGAGCGCCGTGATGGTGAAGATCTCCCCGACGCCGGCGTGGGTGATGAAGATCTTGGACCCGTTGATGCGGTAGCCGTTTGCCTCGCGCACGGCGCGCGTGCGGGTGCCCGCCGAGTCCGAACCCGCCGCCGGCTCGGTGAGCCCGAAGCCCCCCAGCACGCGGCCGCTGGCGAGCAGGGGCAGGAATCTCCGCTTCTGCGCCTCCGTCCCGAAGGTCAGGATCGGGCTCGCTCCCAGCGTGGTGTGCGCCGACACCGTGATGGCGTGGCTGGCGTCGTGACGCGCCAGCTCCTCTACGACGAGGATGTAGCTCAGATAGTCGCGTCCCATCCCCCCGTATTCTTCGGGGATGGGGACCCCGAGTAGTCCCATCTCGCCCATCGCGCGCACGCTCTCCCACGGAAAGGTCTGGGTGCGGTCCATCTCGCCGGCGATCGGCGCGACGTGTTCCAGGGCGAAGGCTCGGACCCGGCTGCGCAGACGGGTGTGTTTCGGACGGAGATAGGCGTCCATCAGCCCATCCCTGCTTCAGGTGTTACATCATATGACATATGATAAGACATATTATTGAATGGAGTTATATGATGTATGCCAGAAGAGCCACGAAGGCCGGTATCCGGGTTGGAGGGGCAGCAGTGCATGTGGGATCATACACCGGGAATGTCGATAGGATGCGGAATGAGGAGGAGCGGTTCGACGGGTGTCCGGCACGGCCTCGGCTCCTCCAGCCCTCTCCGCCGGTCAAGGGTTGAAGCCGATCTCCCAGATGCCGGCGCGGAGGTATCCAGGTCCGGAAAACTCGCCCACCCAGAGTGCATCGTCTCCCAGGAAGTCGACGACCACCACGCCCTCCATCCTGGTGCGCGCGAGCACGGTTGCCGTGTTCAGGTCGATGATGTCGATCTGGCCGTCGAATCGATCGATGGTTTCGAGGCCGGATTTCATCTCGAGCCTGACGCGCCCGTCGGGTCCACGGCGCTCCTCCATCATGTCGAGCCAGTCTTCCCGAAGCTGCCAGCTCAGGACCCACAGCCGGTCATCGGAATCGACGCGAAGCGCTCGTATCGTACTTGAAGGAGGATTGTCCGAGGACTCGGGAGCTTCCGGATCGCGCGGTGGATCGTTGAAAGCGGGATCGATGAATCCCGTGATGCGGCGGCCGGTTTCGCTCCACACCTCGACCTCGTAACGGCGGTATACCGGCGAAGAAAAGGTCCGATGCGCGGCATCCGTGGTGATGATCCGATGGAACTGCGTCGAGGCCGACCGGTCATTGGCGAGAACGATCGTGCCTCCAAAGGAACTCGTGACCTGTGCACCCTGCAGGATGTGGAGGGGCAGATCGCCGGCATCGGGAGCGGGGTGCTGCATGTTCAGCACCCACCGCTCACCATCTCCCAGAGGACGAACAGCGTTGAAGTAGGCGGGAATGCTCTCGTCCTCGATGAGAGCGAAGTCCGGGCCCACAATGCTGTGGCGGCCGTTCCCGGCGTCGAATACGTGGACACGCCCTTCGCGGTCCGCGAGGACGGGCATGGCGTTTTCCCACTCCAACGGCCCCTCCCCGGCGCGGCCGACTTCGCCCACGAAGTTGCCTTCGGCGTCGAAGACCTTCACCGCCTCGTACTGTCCGAACCAGTAGTTGCCGACGCTATCGCGGACCAGGTGGAAGGCGGCTCGCAGATACCCCTCACCGATCGTGTCGCCCATGACCAGCACCTGCTCGAGCGTGATGCAGTCCTCGCAGAGGGACTCCGATTCGCGGATGAGCCGGACCTCGGTGCTGTCGGTGACGTCGGTCCAGTGGGCGCGGGAAGGCTCGTCGGGTGGGGCGCAGGCGAGGAAGAATCCGGCACCGATCAGGCTCGCGAGAGCGATGGGCGAGGGCGAAGCGTTCATGGGGTGAGCGATTCCGTGGGGAGCTGCGACGTGAGAGACATCCGGGTTGGTCCGCGGGCGGTTTTCGGCCTGCTCGAGCCCGTTGCCCTGCGGCAGAGGAGCAGTGGCCTCGAAGCACGTCAAGGTAGGGGACTTCTGAGCAGGTTCGCCACAGGACCACGTGCTGGATGTGCTCCTATCATCGCCGCGCATCAGTCCATTACCCTTCGTATTACAGGTGGTATTACGCTCCTTGCACCGGACTCCCGCAATCGGGCCGTGTGCGTGTGGCGAGGGCCATCAGGCCCGCAGGCAGTTGTCGCAGGTCCCGCAGTTGGCCGAGTCCACGCTGTCGCCGAAGTATCCGAGGATGCGGGCGCGGCGGCACCCGCGGGTGCGGGCGTAGCGCTCCACCGCGGCCAGCTTGGCCACCTCGGCGTTGCGGCGTTCGCGCAGCGGGCCCAGGGGGAGCCGGCGGACGTGCGGTCGCAGGTCGATGTGGAGGGTGTCGCCGGGCTGCTCGGGAGGATCGTCGCGCAGGTGCACCACACGGCAGGCCGCCAGCGCTCTGGCCAGGGCGCCCACGTTGGTGGCGGTCAGCGGGGTGCCGTTGCGGGCGCGCAGTTCGTCGACCGGCACCCTGAGCCGTGTCCGTCCGGCCGCCCGGCGCCGCAGATCGCGCCAGAAGCGGCGCACCGCGCGCGGGGGCGGGTAGCTGTGGTCGATGAAGGCCATCTGGCCCGCCCGGTCGCCCTTCGACCACAACGCCAGGCAGTGCGCGGTGTCGCCGTCGCGACCGGCCCTGCCGGCCTCCTGGTAGTACGCCTCCATGGTGCGCGGGAGCTCGTGGTGGATCACCAGACGGACGTCGCTCTTGTCGACCCCCATGCCGAAGGCGTTGGTGGCGGCCACGAGCGGGGCCTCGCCGGCCATGAAGGCGTCCTGCACGCGGGCACGCTCGGCCGCCGGCAGTCCCGCGTGGTAGGCCTCGGTTGTGTGGCCCAGGGCAGCCAGTTCGTCGCGTACGCTCTCCACCCCCTTGCGGCTGCCGGCATAG
The DNA here is from genome assembly GCA_002238605.1 of BD2-11 clade cluster bacterium bin43. Taxonomy (GTDB): domain Bacteria; phylum Gemmatimonadota; class Gemmatimonadetes; order Longimicrobiales; family Gaopeijiaceae; genus BD2-11. The sequence continues at coordinate 45,444 of MPMR01000002.1, forward strand.
ACGAGGGTGACGCCGGGGCGGTCGCGCACCAGGGTCCGCAGCCGCTCCCGCTTCTCCTTCCACGACCGGGCGTGCTCCACCCCCCACACCAGGTTGGGACGGTCGAAGCCGCCCACGACGGTGACCGGATCGGCCAGCCGCAGCCGGGCGATGATCTCCCGCCGGGTGCGCGGAGTGGCGGTGGCGGTGAGGGCGATCATGGGCACGTCGAACATCCCGCGCAGGCGGCCGAGGCGCAGGTATGCCGGACGGAAGTCGTGCCCCCACTCGGAGATGCAGTGGGCCTCGTCGACCGCAAGCAGGCTCACCCGCAGGCGCGGCAGCAACTCGCGGAACGAGCGGCTCTCGAAACGCTCCGGCGCGACGAAGACGACGCGCAGCGCCCCCTCGACCAGCTGCGCCTCCACCTTGTCGCGCTCCTCCCGGGAGAGCGTGGAGTTGAGGAAGGCGGCGGGAATGTCGGCTTCGCGGCAGCGCATTGCCTGGTCGGCCATGAGCGACACCAGCGGGCTGACCACGACCGTGGCGTGGGGGAGCACGGCGGCCGGCACCTGGTAGCAGACGCTCTTCCCTCCCCCGGTCGGGAGGATGCCGAGCGCGTCGTGGCCCTGCAGCACCGCGCGCACGAGCACGTCCTGTCCCGGCCTGAAGCCGGGATAGCCGAAATGATGCTTGAGGGCATCGAGCGCGATGCGGTCCGCTTCCTCCCTTTCCGGGACGGGAAACCGTATCGCCGAGGTTGGTGCCGGAGCCGCCATGGACCCGAAAGCTCGCCGTGGGGCCGGGGCGCCTCCATGGCGGGAGGGGACGATCGGAAGGCGGGAAGCGGTGCCTGGTCCGAGGGCAACCTCTATACTGAATGCCGCTGCTCGCGCCCGGATTCGCTGCCCGGGCCGGCCAACAGACGAAGGCTTTCGACCGAGGAGGGGCCATGCCGCATCGAACCATCCGGACCCGCATGCTGCCGAGCGCAGGAATGGCCGCCCTGGCGGGCGTTGTGGCCTGCGGACAGGATTCCGGAGAGAGCGCTGTCGGCGACGGCGAAGCCCAAGTAGCTGTAAATGGCGCCGAGGCCGCCACCGCCGTCCACTCCTCGGCCCGCCACGATTTCCGCGTGGTTACGGTCGCCGACGGCCTCGACCACCCCTGGTCCATGGCGTGGCTGCCGAGCGGCGAGATGCTGATCGTCGAACGCCCGGGCCGCCTGCGCATCGTGCGCGACGGCGTGCTCCAGCCGGAGCCGGTGGCGGGTTGGCCGACAGTCTACCGGGATGAGGGCCAGGGCGGATTCATGGACATTCTCCCCCACCCCGACTTCGCCGGGAACAACTGGCTCTACCTCAGCTACGGGAAGCCCAACGAGGACGGGTCGGCAGGCACCACGACGGTGGCGAGGGGGCGCTGGGACGAGGGCCGGGTCACCGACGTCGAGGAGATCTTCGAGTCCAGCGCCTGGCACGACAACAACAACCACTTCTCCGGGCGCATGGCCTTCGGCCTCGACGGCTACCTGTACCTGACGGTGGGCGACCGCATGTTCGAGCCCGACATGATGGCCGACCACCCGGCGCTGGACGTGACCAATCACATGGGCACCATCGTGCGACTGCACGACGACGGCCGGGTGCCGGACGACAACCCCTTCGTGGGGCGTGGCGACGCGCTACCCGAGATCTGGAGCTACGGGCATCGGAATCTGCAGGGCCTCGCGGTGGATCCGGGCACCGGGGACGTCTGGTCGAACGAGCACGGGCCCCGGGGCGGCGACGAGCTCAACCTGATCGTGAGCGGCGCGGACTACGGCTGGCCGGTGGTCTCCCATGGCATCAACTACGACGGCACGGTCTACACGACGGAGACGTCCGGGGACGCGGTGGAGTCTCCGCGCTTCGTGTGGACCCCCTCCATCGGCATCTCCGGCATGATGATCTACCGTGGGGACGCGTTCCCCTGGTGGAGAGGCAGCGCCTTCGTCGGGGGCATGGTGGGCGAGCAGCTCGCGCGCGTCATCCTGGAGGGCACCGACGCGCTCGGCGTCGAGACCTTGCTGCACGGCGAGCTGGGCCGCATCCGGGACGTGCGCGAGGGTCCCGACGGGCTCATCTACCTGGCCCTCGAGCACGCGGAGGAGCTTACCGCGGTGGTGCGCCTGGAGCCGGTGGCGAGCGATGTGATGCCTCCGGGGTAACGCTTGCCGGTGCCGGAGACGATGCGGCGCCGGAGCGCACCGTCCTCCTGCGATGACGCCCGCGATTCATCTCTTCATCCCGGGAAACCGCTCGCCGGCATGTTGGGGATGATGCGGAGCGCATTCGCGTAATACACCTTGCGCAGCACGTCGTCCGGGAGCCCCATGCCGTAGAGTTTCCAGAAGGCGTGGTAGCCCCGGTAGTAGTCGAAGTACTCGTCCTCGGTCTCGAAGACGCGCCAGTAGTAGGGATACTCGTCGGGCTGGAAGGAATCCTTGCCGAACAGGATGCGGTCCTGGTACCTGACGAAGAAATCGCGCGCGAAGCGGGGCTGCCTCCCGAGGTCGTAGAGAACCGCGCCGACCTCGCCGTGGACGTTCGGGAAGCGGTCGAAGAGGTCGCCCAGGCGGGCGAGATCCTGGGTGTGCCATCCCATGTGCGCCAGCACCCAGGTCGTGTTGGGATGCTTCGCCAGCATGCGGTCGCGCTCGGCCATCAGCTCCTCGAACGAGGGGAAGCGCGCGCGGTCGAAGAAGCGGCGATTGGGGAAGATGGCCAGCTCCAGCCAACGTTCGTTCTCGTAGTCGAGGGGCTGGAAGAACTCGGCGGGATCGGCCGTATGGACGAAGACCGGGATCCCGAGGCGGGCGGCGGTCTCCCACACGATGTCCAGCTCGGGATCGTCGAGTTGCAGCCGGGTGCCGTCGGCCTTGCGGGTGGTGAGCCCGAACTGCTTGCCGATTTCGCCGATCCCCACTGCGCCGGCGCGCACATCCTCCTCCAGCTGGGCCGCGATTCGTGCGCCCGAGCCCGGCCCGACGTCCCTCAGGTTCAGGGTGGTGAAGAAGACGAAGCGATCCGCGTGGCCCGCAGCGCGCACGGCCTCGATCTGCCGCGTGAGGCGGCTGCCCGAACTTCCGCGCGCCTGGACGATGACCTGGAGGTTCAGCTCGTCCATCGCGGCTACCACCCGCTCGATGGTGGCCGGGTCGTCGAGCGACGGGGGATGGCCGTGGAAGTCCACCGCCGGGAATTTCGCCCGCGGCACGGGGTTCTCCGGGACCACAAGGGTGGAGCGCGGCTGATACTCGACGATGCTCGGGGGTGGGAGGGTCGGCCGGCGGTCCTGGCAGGCGAGCGACGCCGGAAGGACGGAAAGGGCGGCGGCGATCAGTGGGATTCGGCGCATCGTGGGCGCTCCGGGGTTCCAGGGCTCATTCCCCGGGGGGCGCAGGAGCGAGCCCGGACACGGCGCACCGGCCGCCGGCCACGGCATCTCGCTGGCCCGGGGAGAGGGTCTACTAAACTCGGGGAGTTGGCGGCGCCAGCCAATGCCCGCCATCGGCTCGAACAGTGGCAGACAGCAAGGACCGAAGGAATCGCGTCCTTGATTGTCCGAGGGGGAAGGAGAATGATGTAGCTCCGCGTCTTGCGAATTGTGCAAGCGACGTCTGCAAGCGGTTGAGCGCGTCGGTCGGGCGAAGGGCCGGCCCGGTCCCGCCACCGGCGGCCGGCCGCATCCATGGGGAGGCCGGTCATGTCCTGCGATTTGCTCCATCGACTTGGCTGGGTGCCGGTCGCGCTGGTCTCACTCGGCTGGTTCGCGTCGGCCGGGGCGCAGGAACACACGATCATCGCGCTCAGCCACACCGACTTTACGGCCTATGAGCTCGACCCCGCGACGGGCCGGATCGTCAACCGCTTCACCGCCGAGAACCAACCCCATGAAGCGGTGGTTTCGCCCGACGGCGGCACGATCTTCGTGACGGTCCCGCGGGACCCGCCGTACGTCACGATCCTGGACGCGGCCGGGTTCGAGGAGATCGGGAGAATCGAGTCGGAGCATTTTCACCGTCCCCCGGAGGAGGGAGAGCCCGGCACCGAGCCGAACACGTCCGCGCTCCCGCATGGCATCGCCCTGAACCGTGACGGCACCAAGCTCTACATCGGCGTCGAGGGGGCCGAGGTGCCGGGGATGGTTGTGTATGACGTCGGGCGCGGCGCAGTAAGCAGGAAGATCGACCTCCTCCTCGAGGGGGGACACTACCTGGCGCTCGACCCGGGCACCGACAAGCTGTACTACCCGCACCGCGACGACGACCGGGTCGTGGTGATCGACACCCGCACGGACGAGATCGTGAAGATCATCGAGGTGCCGGGGGGCCCGGTGGGCGTGGCCTTCACGCCCGGCGGCGAGGCGTGGGTGCATTCCGACTACGACGGCACCGTCACGGCGATCGACACCTCGACGGACGAGGTGGTCGCGAGGTTGGACACCGGCGGCCAGGGCGCCGGCCGGATCGCGGTATCGCCCGACGGCAGGTTCGCGGCTTCCACGCGGAACGAGACCGGCAACGTGGTGCTGATCGACATCGAGAAACGCGAGGTTGCCGGGCAGGTTGCGCTCGGCCCCGGGCCCGGATTCCCGCTCTTCGCGCCCGACAGCCGCACGCTCTACGTGATGGTCCGCGGGGAGGGCGAGGTTGCGGTGGTCGAGCTGGACGGGGACGGCGACGGCCATCTCGCCGCACGGCATCCCGCGGGAGAGACCCCTTTCGGCGGGACGCTGCGTTACCTGGGCGGGCGCTAGCCGGGAACCCACCGCGGCGGGCCGGGCCATCGTCCGGGGCGCGCCGAGTCGGCGGAGTTGGCCCGGTGCGGGAGACCCGTGCCATGTTGCGGGTGACCCGGCGTCGCCATGTTGGGGGTCACCTCGCTTCCCGGGTTTCCCGGACGCCGGGACCGCCCGGTCCAGGTCCACCGCAGCGCAGGAGATCGTCATGACCAGATCGTCGTTGGCACGGAGCGCGTTCGCCTCGTTGTTGTCTCCCCTGCTGCTCGCGGTTGCGTCGTCCGGCTCGGCCCAGGAGCCGGTGACCTGGGGTGCGGACCTGGTGTTCAACACCTTCTCGATCGTCGGCATCGACCCGGAGACCGGCGAGTCCGGGGTGGCGGTGACCACGCGCGTGGCGTGCGTCGGCAACGCGGTGCCGTGGGTGCGGCCGGGGGTAGGCGCCGTGGCGACCCAGGGTGGCACCCGGCTCGAGTACGGCCATGACCTCCTCGATCTGCTGGAGCAGGGCGTGGCGCCGCGGGAGGCGATGGATCGCGTGGTGGCGGCGGATGAAGGCCGGGAGCGCAGGCAGGTCGGCGTGATCGACATGCAGGGCCGGTCGGCCCAGTGGACCGGCTCCGGCCAGTACGGGGCCGAGGACCGGGGCGACTGGGTCTTTGAACGCACGGGCCTCAACTACGCCGTGCAGGGCAACTCGCTGGTAAGCACGGCCGTGGTGGACTCGGTCGCGGTCGCGTTCGAGAGGACGGAGGGGTCGGGACGCCATCTCGCGGACCGGCTGATCGAGGCCCTGTACGCCGGCCAGGTGCTGGGCGGGGACGGGCGCCACGGCCGCACGCAGTCGGCCGCGGTGCTGGTCGCGGATCCCCGGCCGGGCATGTCGCGCCGTCAGGACGGGGTCACAACCGACATCAACGTGTGCGAGCATCCGGAACCGATAAGGGAGGTGCGGCGCATCTACGACACCATCTCCGAGACACTCGGTTTCCGTAACCTCCAGCACTTCTCGGGGCGCGACATCCTCCAGCTCAAGGTGATGCTGCACGCGCTGGGGTACTACAGGCCGGAATCGTCGCCTCCCTCCATGGAAACGACGGACGCGCTCCTCTACGACCGCGAGACGGCGGAGGCCGTGGACGCCTTCCGCGCGGCTCAGGCCTGGCAGACCTCCGTGCCCGGCTGGGTGGACGCGAACACCATCGCTCGGCTGTGGGCGCGGCTTGAGGAGGCCGGCGTCGCCGGAGAGGTGCGCCAGCGGATGCGGGAGATGGTGCGGGTCAGGCGGTAGGAGCAGGCCCGGGGCGAAGCCGTCCAGCCTTACGGCCGGGCATCGACAAACCGACACGCCGGCTCTTCACGCGGAGAACGTCGGGCTGCGCCGGTGAGGAGCGCGGGGACGCGGCAGTCCGGTCAGCGCTGCTCGCGGCGCAGCACCTCGCCCGGCCGCGCTCCCGTCACCGCCCCACCCTCGTAGACCACCGTTCCCCCGACCCACACGCGCTCGATCCCGGAGGACGTGAGGTGGGGTTCCGCAGTCGTCGCCCGGTCGATGACGGTCGCCGGGTCGAACAGCACCAGGTCGGCCGCCGCGCCCGCTTCCAGCGTGCCCCGGCCGGAGAACCCCATGTGGGCCGCGGCCAGTCCGGTCATCTTGTGAACGGCCTCCTCGAGGGTGAGGCGCCTTTCCTCGCGCACATAGCGCCCCAGCACCCTCGGATAGGTGCCGAAGCCGCGCGGATGGGCGCCGCGCAGTCCGCCGTCGGAGGCGACGTTCGCGTGCGGCCAGGCCATCAGCGCGGCGATGTCGTCGACGGTCATGCTGGTCGCCACGATGCTTTCGCCCCCGTCCCTGCCCTCCGCGCGCGCGGCCTGCGACTCGGCAATCAGATCGAGGTAGGTAGTCACGGGATCCGTGCCGCGCTCCTCGGCGATCCGGGCCAGCGTCCTGCCTTCCAGTTCGGGGTCGGCCCCGAAGCGCCCGATCAGCATTCCTTCCGGAGCAACCAGCTCCTCCAGGGCGAAACGCGCGGCTTCCCGATCGGTGAAGTCGCGCTCCGGGAAGAGGACGGTCATGGTGGACTGCCAGTACTCGTAGGGGTAGACGTCCGCCGTGATTTCGAGGCCCCCGGCGCGCGCCGCATCGAGCCGCGCGAGGATCTCCGCCGCCTGCCCCCAGAGACCGCGGGCGGCCAGCTTGAAGTGCGAGATCTGGACGGGAAGGCGGGCGCGCTCGGCGATCCGGATGGTCTCCTCGACGGCTTCCCGCAAGCCGCGGTCCTCGCTCCGCATGTGCGAGATGTAGCGCCCGCCTCTCGCCGCCGCGGTCCCGGCGAGCGCAACCACCTCTTCGGTCGTGGAATAGATCCCGGGGTCGTACTCGAGTCCGGTCGAGAGCCCCAGTACGCCGCTCGCGAGTTCGGTGTCGAGCAGCGCCTGCATGGACGCGATCTCGTCGGGAGTCGCCTCGCGACGGAAGTCGTCGCCCATGACCTGCCGGCGTAGTGTCCCGTGTCCGGCGTAGGAGGCCACGTTCACGGCTGCCGGGGCCGCCTCCAGTGCGGCGAAGAAGTCGGCGATCGGGAACGGCGATCCCCCGTCCTGCCCGACGACGATGGTCGTGATCCCCTGACTCACGGCGGCCAGCGCGGTGGACTCGTCGAGGAGGCCCCCGTCGTGGTGGCTGTGTGTGTCGACGAACCCCGGCGCCAGCACCAGCCCCGAGCCGTCGTAGGCGCGTTCGCCGTCGCGGGGCGCGATGCCCGCCCCATCCATCCCCTCGGCCACCACCTCGGCGATCGTCCCGCCGACGACCCGCGCGGATCCGGTGAATCCGGCGCGGCCGGTGCCGTCGACGATGGTGGCGCCGTGGATCACGAAGGCGTCCTCGGCGTCCGGGACGGGCGCCCGATCATCGCTGCCGCAGGCGGTCAGCAGGAGAGCCAGGGCGGGAAGGACGCGCCTCGGCGGTCGGGAAACGCACAGCCGGAGCGCGCGGTTCGGGGACAGGGAGCGACCATGGGTCGGGGTGGGTAACCGGCGGTCCGCGCGGCCATCATCCTTTTCCTGGCAAATCATCGAGCGTCCATCCCCCTTCTTTCCGCGTCGGCACCCGCACGTCCGCGTCCGCCAGCGGTTTTGGCCCGCTGGATCCCGCCCCCCGAATCGCCTCCTGACCGCAGCGTCAAACATACCATCGAGGCGGCGAGCCGGATACGTAGAGCTGCCGTGGGTTCGGCGGGGTTATATTGGAAGTTTGGCGAGAAACCGGAAGTGCGAAACCGGAAGCGCGGCGATGCCGAGTGGGCGAAGAATGAACGAATCCTGGGAGAAGGGCGCGGGTGCGGGCGTCCTCGACTTTCTGCATGCTCGCCGTGACCGGATGCGCGATTTGCTGGAGCGGCTGGTCGAACTCGAGTCGCCCTCCATGATTGCCGCCTCCCAGCGCCCCGTGCAGGCACTTCTGCGCGAGGCGATGCGCGACATCGGGTACCGCTCCCGGGTCCTCGCGGGGCGTACGACCGGGGGGACCCTGTATGCCTCTCCACGCGAGCGCCGACATCCGGCCCGCTACCAACTCATCCTCGGGCACACGGACACCATCTGGCCGGTGGGCACCCTCGAGGAGATGCCCATGCGGATGGACCGGGGGCGCCTGTATGGACCCGGCACCTTCGACATGAAGGCGGGCCTGGTTCAGGGCGTCTTCGCCGTGGAGGCCCTCATGCACTGCATCGGGGAACCCGAGGTCACCCCGGTCTTCGTCTACAACTCCGACGAGGAAATCGGCAGCCCGGACTCGCGGGAGCATATCGTGCGGCTGGCGATGCGCGCGGACCGGGCGCTGGTGCTGGAGCCGTCGCTGGGCCAGGACGGAAAGCTGAAGACGACGCGCAAGGGGGGCGGAGATTTCACCGTCCACGTCACGGGTGTGGCGGCACATGCCGGGCTCGAACCCGAGAAGGGCGTGAGTGCGATTCTTGAGCTCGCGCACGTGACCCGGAAGCTGCACGCCCTCAACGACCCCGTCCGGGGTGTGAACGTCAACGTGGGGACCGTCGAGGGAGGGATTCGTCCGAACGTGATCGCGCCCGAAGCGAGCGCCGAGGTGGACGTTCGCGTGCCGACCCTCGCCGACGCTCGCCGGGTCGAACGAGCCATTCGCGCCATCGACGCCACGGTCCCCGGCGCTTCAGTGGAGATCCGGGGCGAGATGGACCGTCCTCCCATGGAGCAGACCCCGGGCAACCGCCGGCTATGGGAACTGGCGCGGGAGGCCGGGGCGCAACTGGGGCTGGAGATGGAGGAGGCGGCTTCCGGCGGAGGATCGGACGGCAACACAACGAGCCTGCATACGCCTACGCTCGATGGGCTGGGCGCGGTGGGAGCGGGGGCGCACGCCAGCCACGAGCACGTGGTGCTGGAGCGCATGCCGGAACGGGCCGCACTGGTCGCGCTGCTGCTTGCGGCGCCGTCGATGCAGCCCTACGGGGCCGAGGCCTGAGAACCCTCCCCGTCCTCGCCCTGGCGACGGATGCGCAGGTGGCGCAGCGCCAGTCCCGCCAGCAGGGCGGCCAGCGCGATCCAGATCATCCAGGCGATGTCGAGGAGCATCCCCGTCAGTCCCAGTCCCGCTCCCACGCACAACAGCGCGACGCGCAGGCGCAGATAACGGTCCTCGCGGGGTCGTGAGCGGCTTGCGAAGATGAACAGCACCGTCAGTCCCGTTGCCTGCGCTCGAGGAACCGCCGCACACCCTCTCGACAGGTGTGGGTGAGTCGGGCGGCGACGTTGATCTGGGCGGCCCGGGCCATGCCGTCTCTGAAACCAAGATTGTCGAGATCGTACAGCAGCGTCTTGGAAAGGGCGACGGAGGAGGGAGCACGGCGGGCCAACTCCCTGGCATATGCGGTGACCGACGCCTCGAAGTCGTTCGCCGAGACCACGCGGGTCGCGAGGCCCCAGGCGACGGCGTCGGCTGCGGAGAAGCGTTCGCCGAGGGTGGCCAGCTCGAAGGCGCGCGCTTCCGAGACCTTGCGACGGAGAACAGTCATCACCAAGGCGGGAACGAAGCCCAGATGCACCTCGGGGTAGCCCAGTTCCGCATCCTCGCGCACCAGGACCACATCGCAGCCGGTTGCCAGGCCACAGCCACCGCCGAGTGCCCTGCCGTGAACCGCCGCCACCACCGGCTTCGTCAACTGTCGCATCTGGACAAAGAGATCGCCCATGCGAAGCGCATCGGCATGGCTCTTCTCGGGCCCCATGCTGGTGATCCGCTCCATCTCGGCGAGGTCGGCGCCGGCACAGAAATCGGGTCCGGCTCCCCGCAGGAGCACGACGCGCACGGCGGAGTCATGGCGCGCCTCGGCGAGTGCGGAATGCAACGCCTCGACCATGCGCGAATCGAGGGCGTTGCGCTTGTGCGGGCGGTTGAGCGTCAGCGTCAACACCCGCTCCTCAACCTGATGGAGAATTCGCTCCTGCGCGCTCATCGGTTCGCCTCGTCCGGGTTGATCACGTCGTGGTCCAGATGCGGGGGCACTCTCCCCCGTCCGCGCACGTGCATGGCGATCTCGTCGGATACCTCCATGTCCATGCGCAGCAGCGCGGTCGAAAACACCTTGCCCTGGGCGTCCATCATCAGCGAAACAGTCCCTCCGCCTCCGAGAGCCCGGGGCAGCACGAAGTTGAGGGCATGCAGGTTGGGCAGCTCGTAGCGGGTCACCTTCCCCTTCACCATGTCGCCGAAGTGGTCCTGTACGCGCCCGGCGGTCAGCGCCTCGGCGAGCACCGGGTAGTGCTCGGGTTCGCAGGCGATCACGCCGATGTTTACCACGTCACCCTTGTCTCCCGAGCGCGCGTGCGCGAGTTCGACGAGTTTTACGGCCGCCATGGTTCAACACCTCCGCGGGGTTCCGCGCCCGGCTGTTCCGATGCAGCATGCGAGCGCCCGCAGGAAGATTGCAATCCCGGGCCCGGAATGGAAACGGCCAGCGGTCGTCCGGAGCCCGGGACGCCAGCTCCATGGGAGGGCCCTGATGCCCGCCCGTCGAGCGGCTCCCATGCCTGCCCGCCGAGCGGTCCCGATGCCTGCCCGCCGAGCGGCGCTCATGCCTCACGCGTCTCCACGCGCACGAATGGTTCCACCGCCTCGCGCGGCACCAGGGCCGGCCAGAAGGCCGCCACTTCGCGCACCCGCGGGCGCCCTTCCCCGAAGCCGGTCACCGAGGGGGGGCCGGTCAGCACCAGCGGGGCGACTTCGCGGCTGAAGCGCTCCACCGGGGCGCGCTCGCTGCCGCGAACCGCCACCCGCAGCTGCACTTCGGGCAGATCCGGCGGCGGCGGGCCCGCCAGCCCCCCGTGCGTCGAATCCCACCCCACCAGGTCGGTGCGCACCTCGTCGAAGTGGAGTCCCAGCCGGTCGAGGCGGGCCCGCAGAACGCGGGCCGCCGCGCGCGCCTTGGCGGCCGCGTCCGGCCAGGCATACACGAGCGTGCCGACCGCCCGCCACCCCCCCGAGTACACGATGGACGCCTTGAGCCGGCCGGTGGGCGGCCGGCCGCGCGCGCCCGTCACCCGCACCCGGTCCTTCCCCGCCCCGCTCAGCCGGACGGTGGTGAAGTCCGCGACCACGTCCGGCGTGGCATAGGCGGCCGGGTCGCCGATCTCGTAGACGATCTGCTCGGTGACGGTGGCGGGGCTCACGCGCCCCCCCGACCCCTCGTGCTTGGTGACCACGAACTCGCCGGTGGGCTCCGCCTCGATGATGGGAAAGCCGACCCGGTCGAGGTCGGGGATGGTCCACCACTCGGCGAGGCAGTTCCCGCCGGTGGCCTGGGCGCCGCATTCGTTGACGTGGCCCGCCACCACCCCGGCGGCCAGGCGGTCGTGGTCGTCCGCCGCCCACCCGAACTCGTGCAGCAGGGGCGCCAGCGTGAGCGCCGCGTCCACGCACCGTCCGGTGACCACCACGTCGGCGCCCCGCCCCAGCGCCTCCGCGATCGGGAACGCGCCCAGGTAGACGTTGGCTCCCGTCACCCGGTCACGGATGCTCGCCAGAGGCTCGCCGGTCTCCATGTTGCGCAGCTCGTGGCCGCCGGCGAGCAGCTCGTCCAGCCGGGGCATGAGGTCGTCGCCGGTCACCACCCCCAGCCGCACGCGTCCGCGCACCCCCGCCCGCCGGGCCGCCCGCGCCACCTCGTCGGCACATCCTCCGGGATTCACCCCGCCGGCATTGGCGACCACCCGGATGCCGCGCTCCAGGCAGGCCGGCAGAATGCGCTCCATCAGCGAGACGAAGTCGCGCGCGTACCCGGCCTCCGGATTGCGGGCACGCTGCTTGTGCAGGATCGACATGGTCACCTCGGCCAGGTAGTCCATGACCAGGTAGTCGATCGGGCCCTCCTCGACCTGTCGCACCGGCGCTTCCAGGTCGTCGCCCCAGAAACCGCCCGCGCCCGCGACCCGCACCGGCCGCGCGCCGCCACCTCCCACCCTCACGCCACACCCGGCGGCAGGTGGAACGCCCCCAGGTGCGGCCCGGGGTTGTTGAGCGCCGCCCGCAGCAGCAGCGCCAGAGCCCCGCGCAGCTCCTCGGGCAGCACCACCTCGTCCACGAACCCGCGGGCGCCGGCGAAGCGGGCGTCCAGCTGCCGGTCGTAGTCCTCCCGCACCTCGTCCATGCGCGTGCGCAGCTCCTCGTCCGGCACCTCGCCGCGCTCGCGCAGCTCCTGCAGCTGCCGGCTGAACAGCGCCATGACCGCGCTCTCGCCTTCCATCACTCCCATCCTTCCCGTGGGCAGCGACAGGATGAAGTCCGGGTCGAAGCCCTGGCCGGCCATCGCGTAGTAGCCCGCCCCGGAGGCGTGGTTCAGGGTCAGCACCATCTTGGGCACCGTCGCGCTCGCCATTGCCTCGACGAAGTGCGCGCCCGCGCGGATGATGCCGGAGCGCTCCGCTTTCGGCCCCACCATGAAGCCCGATACGTCCTGCACGAAGACGAGTGGCCTGCGGCGGCGATTCATGGTCTCGATGAATCCGGCCACCTTCTCCGCGCTCTTCGTATAGACGATGCCCCCGAACCGGGGCGGACCGCCCTCGGCATCGCGCACCATTCCGCGCGCGTTGGCGATGACCGCGACCTGCATCCCGTCGATGGCGCCGGTTCCGCACATCATCTCGGGGGCGTACCGGGGCTGATATTCGACCAGCCCCGGCTCGTCCAGGATGCAACGCAGCACTTCCGGCATGTCGTAGGGATGCCGGTGATCGTCGGGGAGGAGATCGTAGAGGTCCTCCGCGGGCCGCGCCGGACCGGTGCGGGAAGCCGCGCGCGCAGTCCGCGGGGCGCCGGAGCCGTCCGCCCCGACCGGTGACCTCTCGTCGAAGTCAGCCGTGCGCGATCCATCTCCGGACGCCGCCCCGGGTCCTCCCCCGCGCGGCAGGGCTTCGACCAGCACGCGGATCTTGTCGATGCAGGCCGGATCGTCCTTCGCGAGGTAATGGGCGACCCCGCTGACCGACGTGTGCATGCGCGCGCCCCCGAGCTCCTCCGCCTCAACCGTCTGCCCGGTGGCCCCCTTGACCAGGTTGGGACCCCCGAGGCCCATGAAGCTGGTGCCCTCGACCATCACGATCACGTCCGAGAGCGCGGGCAGGTAGGCGCCCCCCGCGATGCAGGGACCCATGACCGCGGCGATCTGTGGGATGCCCAGGTAGCGGCGCATGAGGGAGTTGTAGTAGAAGATGCGCGCCGCCCCGTACTTTCCGGGGAAGACGCCTCCCTGGTACGGCAGGTTGACGCCCGCCGAGTCCACGAGATAGACGATGGGGATGCGGCAGCGCATGGCGATCTCCTGCGCCCGCAGGATCTTGGCGATGGTCTCGGGCCACCAGGCCCCCGCCTTGACGGTCGCATCGTTGGCGACCGCGACCACCTCGCGGCCGTGGACCCGTCCCACGCCGGTCACCACCCCGGCGGCGGGCGCCCCGCCGTCGTAGAGGTCGTGCGCCACCAGCAGGCCGATCTCGACGAAGGTCTCGCCGGGGTCGAACAGCGCGGCGACCCGTTCGCGGGCCGTCCACTTGCCCCGCGCGTGCTCGCGCTCGATGCGCTTCGGCCCTCCACCCCGCCGCAGCCGCGCCCGCAGATCCCTGAGCTCCTCGGCAAGCCGGCGTGCCCGCGGGACGCCCGGGCTTCCGGCGGAGCCGCGCCCGCCTCTCCCGCCGCGAGCCGATCCCGCGCTGCGCGGGCTCACGTCGAAGCCCGCCCCGACGACGCGAACCACTCGCGGATGTAGGCGACCGCGTCCCCGGTGTGCGTGCCCGGCCCGAAGAGCCGGCCGATGCCCACGGAATGGAGCGAGTCCGCGTCCGTCTCGGGGATGATGCCGCCCCCGGTGACCAGCACGTCGCCCAGCCCGGACTCGTCGAGGAGCCCCTTCACCCGGGGCAGCAGGGTCATGTGGGCGCCCGAGAGGATCGACAGCGCCACAACGTCGGCGTCTTCCTGAAGGGCGGCTTCCACGATCGCCTCCGGCGTCTGGTGAAGGCCGGTGTAGACGACCTCGAAGCCCGCGTCGCGGAAGGCGCTCACGATCACGCGCGCCCCGCGGTCGTGGCCGTCCAGTCCCGGCTTGGCCACCAGGACGCGGATCCTGCGGTGTGTTGAGGTCATGGCTCTTCGTCCCCGGACAAGATACCTCCCGCGGCGAGCAAGCGTTGTGCCGCTTCGTACACCGTCTCCCGCCCGCCGGCCACCATCCGGGCCGCCTCCGCGAAGCCGCCGCCCCCCGCAACCCGGCCCAGGTGTGCCTCCAGGGCGGCGCGCACTGCCGCCCGGATGCGTGCCTGCGCGCGGGCGATGCGGCGCGCCTCCAGCGCCCCCGACCCCGCGAGGCCTCGGCGGTGGTCCTCGATGGCGCCCGCGACCGCGGCGATCCCCTCGCCCGTGGTGGCGACCGCGGCGAGCACGGGGGGGATCCACCCGGGCGCGCCGGCCTCCTCGGCGAGCGCGCCGGCGCGCTCGCCGACGGTGGTCACGGCAGCAGGGCCGGAGGGCGTCCGTGCGAGCGTACCGTCTCCCGCGGCCGCCGCGTCCAGGCCGCCACCTTGCCGGCGGCGACCCAGCCCTACCGCATCGCGCAACTGCCGCGCGAGCGCACGCGCTCCCGGACGGTCCGACTTGTTCACCACGAAGACGTCGGCCACTTCGGCGAGTCCGGCCTTCATGGCCTGCACCTCGTCCCCCGATTCGGGCGTGAGCACCAGCACCACCGTGTCGGCCGCCGCCGCGACCCCCAGCTCGGTCTGGCCGACGCCCACCGTCTCCAGAAGGACGCGGCCGAATCCGCTCCCCTCCATCAGGTCGATCACATCGTGCACCGCCTCGGCCAGGCCGCCCCCCGCCCCGCGCGTCGCCATCGAGCGGATGAAGACGCCCCGGTCGAGCTGGAGCGGCGCCATGCGCACACGATCTCCCAGCAGCGCGCCTCCGGAGTACGGCGAGGTGGGATCCACCGCCACGATCGCCACCTCCTCACCGGCCCCGCGCCAATGCCGGGCCAGCGCCGCCGCCAGGGTCGACTTCCCCGCCCCGGGCGGCCCGGTGATCCCCGTCCGGTGGCCCCGGCAGCCGCGCGCCGCCACCTGCGCAAGCAGCTCGCGGAACCCCGGGCGCCGGTCCTCCACCACCGAAATGGCCCGTGCCAGCGCCGCCCGCTCACCTGCGGCGCACCGCTCCGCGAGCGACCCTGCCCTCTCCAGGTCGCTCATCGCCGTCCCCGCACGGTCCTCTCCGGCATCGCCAACCCATCCCGTTCCCGAACCCCTGCGGATACCGGGATGCCCTCACCCGCCGGGGCCGCCCGCCGGCCCGCTATGGGCGCCACGGTCGCGATCCCAGCCCGCGCGCGTGGCGCAACGGGTTGTCCAGCAGGTGCGCCGGGACGACCAGGACGACCAGGAACAGCACCAGCGCGGCGAGCAGCCCGGCGGCCAGGACCCACACGTTGTCGAGCGAGATGTAGATGATGGCGGAGATGATGGCGGTGGAGGCGGCGAAGATGGAGAGCAGCAGCCGTCGACCCAGCAGCGTGAGAGAGCGCTCGAGGCCCTGGATGTCGCGCGGGTGCACCCGCACCCGAAGGTTCTCGCGCTCGGCCCGCACCAGCAACTCGCGTGCGGACCGCACCAGCCCACTGGTTTCGGACCACATATCCTTCGCGATCGCGACCGGCTCCCGGCCCGCCGTCCGCAGGATCTCGCTCCTGTGCGCGCGCACCACCCTGCGGAAGACCGCGAACGAGTCGAAGCGGGCGTCGTAGCCGGTCCCGATGCCCTCGAGCAGCACGAGCGTGCGGAACAGGTAGACCAGCTCGCGCGGCAGCATGAGCGGCCAGGTGTAGAAGGTGTCCAGCACGTCGCGCACGCTCTCCTGTACCCGCCCATGCCGGCCCCGGCCGTCCTTGCGCGCGCTCTCGACCACCCGCACGATCTCGGTGGCGGCCTCGCGGATCTCCCCGCGCGACACCTCCGGGCCGATCATCCCCAGCCGGTACATGGCGCCGATGGCGCCGTCGATGTCCTCCCGCACCACGGCCATCGACAGGCCCAGGAGGGACTGGCGCGTCCAGCGCGGAACCTCGATGACGGCGCCCCAGTCGAGCACCACCAGCGATCCGTCCTCGGCGACCAGCAGGTTGCCCGGATGGGGATCGGCGTGCAGGAACCCGTCCATCATCATCATGCGCAGGTACAGCGAAGAGAGCCTCTCCATCAGCAGGCTCGCCGAAGGGCGTCCCCGCCGGACCCGGTCTCCCAGGCGATCGATGGGGATCCCTTCCATGTACTGCATCACCATCACATGCCGCGTGGTCATCTCGTCGAAGACGCGCGGCGCCCTCACTGCGCGATCTCCGGCGAAGGCGCGCCGAAAGCGCCGGATGTTCTCGGCTTCGATGCGCAGGTCCATCTCCTCCCGCACCTTCACCGAGAACTCGCGGATCACGTTGGCCAGCGCCCGCATGTGGTGGTTGGGGAACAGGACGTTGAGCCAGAAGACGATGCGGAACGCCGTATCCACGTCCAGCGCCACGCGCTGCTCCACGCGCGGGCGGAGCACCTTGATCGCCACGTCGCGCCCGTCGAGCCGGCCCCGGTGCACCTGCCCCAGGCTGGCTGCGGCAATGGGTTCTCGCTCGAAGCTCTCGAAGAGATCCGGGAGCCTTCCGCCGAGTTCCCCCTCGATCACGCCCACGATCGCATCCGGAGCGGCGGGAGGCACCTGGTCCCGGAGCGTGCCCACGGCGGTGAGATAGGGCTCGGGAAGGATGTCCGCACGCGCGGCAAACATCTGCCCCAGCTTGATGAACGCGGGCCCGAGCGCAGCGATGGTCCTGACCAGCCGGGCGGCGCGCCCCTCGTGGTGCCCGGGCCTTCGGCGTGCCGGACGCCCGACCAGGATCCAGCGCCGGCGGTCGCGCAGAAACGCGATCAGGAACGGCTGCAGACGAAGGAAGACCCACGCAAAACGTGCGATGCGCCTCATGGGGAAGTCGTAGCCTCTTCGTCGCGGCGTTGAAGGGATGGGATGCCGTTGAGGCCGCGACCTCGCGCCAGCGCGACGAGGGGACCGGCCCCACGCGGAATCCCCGAGCATGGAGACAACCGGTGCCGCAAAGCTGGCCGCAACCTGCCGGCTTCGTCTACCCCGGAGGCTGCACGGGGATCACGAAAGCGGCATCCGGGAAGCCATCGGCCGCCGCGCGGCGAGCCCTCCTGGTGGACGAGTCCGCGGCCGCCGCGCATCTTGATCCCGGCCCGTGCAACCGCGCGGACCCGGTTCGAGTCCCATGGATGGGCCGATTGCGGGCCGGGTCGGCTCATCCGCACCGGCATGGACCCGTGTCGCCCTGTCGCGGACGGGCCCGATCACGCTTCTCCCCCCCTGCTCACGGAGTTCCTGGAGACCATGAACGACAAGGCCGAACACATCCGTTTCCGACATTCGATCAGGCTCGCGCTGGGCGGCGTCGGCGCAACCCTTGCGCTGGTCTTCGCCGGGGCCTGCGGCAGCGAGGGCGCCGAAGGGGATCGCACCGGCCTCGGTGCGGCACAGGCGGTGCTCGAGCAGGAGTTCGCCGTCATCCAGACCGTGCGCGAACTGCCGGACGGGCGCGTCCTGGTGGCCGATCCGCTCGGGCAGACGCTGGTGGCGGTCGACATGGAGACGGGAACCACCACCACCCTCGGGCGCGTTGGCGAGGGTCCCGCGGAGTACCGCCAGCCGGATGCGGTGTGGCCGCTGCCGGGCGACAGGTCCCTCCTGGTGGACCTCGGCAACGGGCGCCTGACCGAGATGGGTGCCGACCTGAGCTTCGGCGACACGCGACCCTACATGCTGGGTTCGCTGCAGATGGGGTCGCCGATCATGCTCGCGATTCCGCAGGGCGTGGACGACAACGGGGGCATCTACTTCCAGGGCTTCGGGATGAGCGCGGGTGGAGAGGTGGCCGACTCCTCGCAGGTTCTCCGCTACGACCTGGGGACGGACGCGGTTGACACGGTGGCGAGCGTCAAGCTGACCGACCGCACCCGCCGCACCTCGGGCGGAGCGGCCAACCAGAACGTGTCGATCTCACCGATTCCGCTCTCGCCCGCCGACGCGTGGGGCGTGGCGGCGGATGGCCGGGTGGTGGTCGCCCGCTCGGTCCCCGGATCCGGCGAGTTCTGGGTGGAGTGGTTCGCACCGGACGGCGAAGTGACGCGCGGACCGGCCTATCCCTACGCCCCGGTGGGCATCGGAAGAGCCGAGATGGAGGAATGGCGCGACTCGCGCGCCGAGACCGGCGGCGGCATGACCATCGAGATGGAGGGGGTCAACGGCAACATGAACCTGCGCGCGGGCCGCAGAGGGGCCGGGGGCAACGACGACCTGGACAGCTACCAGTGGCCCGACAGCAAGCCGGCCTTCTATGGACGCATTCCCGTCGACCCGACGGGACGCGCCTGGCTGCGCCGCCATACCGCGGCGGGCGATGCCCCCGCATACGATCTCTTCGACGGTTCCGGGACGCGCACGGCGACCATCGAGCTGCCGATGGAACGCCGCGTGGTGGCGTTCGGCGAGGGCGTGGTCTACGCGGTGCGCATGGACGAGTTCGACCTGCAGTACCTGGAGAGGTACGGGTTGCCGTAGGCGAGATGCCGGGCCGGCATGGCGCTGCCGGTCCGGCGGATGAACCAGGCCGTTACGCGTCGAGTCCTTCGATCAGGTCGTCCACGTCAATACCATCATGTGTCTCCTTACCCCTGGGGCACATCCACCTGCACAGCCGCGCTCCCGGCCCCCGCGCGCACGTGCCCGTGGCCTCCGTCGCCGACCCGGATCCGCTCGAACCCCTCCGCACCCACATCGACCAGCGGGATGCTCGGGTAGCTCAGTTCCTCGGCGACCAGGACCCCCAGTACCAGGATGGCGTCGGTGGAGCCGAGGACGATGGCCGAGGGAGCGATGTCGTTGCGCAACAGCTCGAGCATGATGGCGCTGGAGGAGCTGGAGCCGATCGCGCGCTCCATGACCAGGACGCGGCCGCGCACGGACTCGCCGAATTGCGGATGCCGGGGATCGGACACGCGGCCCGTCTCGGGATCCACGCCTCCCCAGAAGCTGAGGGGACGCTCGAGCACCAGCAGGCGCCCCCTGCCCTCCCCGGGATGCACGGGGACGCCGCTCAGCTCCACAGGCCCTCGTCGCGGGTGACGCGTCCGGCCGCGGCCGAGCGCACGCAGTCCTCCAGGCTTCCGTAGACCACGTCGTAGCCGGTGGTGGCGGGGGTGTAGTGCGCGAACTTCCCGGAGTTGGTCATGAGCACGCTCCCGCGTGCGGGCAGGATGGGCGCGACCACGACGCAGGTATCGGCCACGATCTCGACCCCGACCTCCTCGAATCGACGCAGATGTCCGTTCTGCTGCAGCCGCTGGTATTCCGCCCTTCCCGTGCAGACGTAGAAAGGAATCCTGAAGGGCTCCCGCGGAAGCAGCGCCTCGAGAAGGGAGAACTCGTCCCGGGAGAAGTGCGGGCTGCCGAGCGCGACCGCGTCCATTTCGAGTGTGCCGGTGGTGCTGAGCGCGTCCCGCACCCGCCGGAGTTCGCGTGCGCCGGGCGTGAGGACGGCCTCGGGCGCCCGGCCGGCGAGCGCCGTCGCGAGGTCCGGGGCCTCCGGGGTGACGCCCTCGACGTGGAAGAGCCCGACCGCGCCGGAAGACGCCGACGCCGCCCCCATCGCCTTCAGCTGGTCCTCGGTCACGGTCTCCGGGAGTCCGGTCACGACCGCGACCCGCTCGTCGACGGTGGCGCCGAGCCAGGTGCCCAGCACCGGGTAGAACACGTCGCGCTCCCTGAGCGCCGGATTGATCACGGCGGTGTCCACCACCACGGTGGCCCGCCGGTTCTCATCCAGGTGGAGGCCGGTGCGGGGCGCGCGGCCCGCCAGCGCGCAGCAGATGTCCATGAAGTCGCCGTAGCGGTTGGTGCGGGCGCCGAGCACCGAGTTGGCGAAGACCACGGCGTTGCTCTCGCCCCAGGCCACGTCCTGGCCGCGCTCGGGCCGGTGTCCAGCCTGGTAGGGCGCGCAGGTCCAGGTCGGGCGGCAGCCCAGGGCCTCGTAGGCCCGCATTTGTCGCAACGCCATCTCCCGGCGATGGCCGGCGGAGCGCACGCGGCGCGGATGGAGCAGGTCGAGCGCCCCTACATTCAGCGTGGTGGGGACGCCCACCTTGCCTCCAAGCGAAACGAGCCTTTCGGCGAACTCGACGCCCCCGTCGCCGTGGTAGAGGCAGCCGTCGATGTGCGCGGAAGCCACGGGCACCAGCTCCCGCGCCCCGAGGATGCGCGCCATCCGCACCACGATGCGCATCGCCAGTTGGGGCGCGGGCCCGGACGCGCCCTCCAGGATCCCGCGCTCCTCGTCCGAGAGAGTCAAGGACGAATCCGGCCTCGCCTTCGCGGCCTCAATCGCTTCCAGTTCCATCGCGTCTGCCATTCTGTCGCGTCCTGAGGAATCAGCGCGTCCCGGGATGATCGTGCACCTCCCCGCCGCGAACCACGGCCCGGCAGGGGTTGGCGCCGATCCAGTAGCTCAACTCCGAGGGATGGTCCACATCCCAGAGCGCCAGATCCGCGCACGCGCCCGGCGATACTACGCCCACCTCCCCCTCCAGGCCCAGCACCGGCGCCGCTTGCCGCGTCATCCCGGCGAGCGCTTCCTCGGGGGTCAGGCCGAAAAGGACGCAGGCCATGTTCATCGCGAGCAGAGGGGAGGTGACGGGGGACGAACCGGGGTTGAGGTCGGTCGCGACTGCGATGCGCACGCCGTGACGCCGCAGGGCATCCACGGGCGGCCGGTGCGACTCGCCCAGGGTGTAATACGCCCCCGGAAGGAGGACCGCGGTGGTCCCCGCCGCAGCCAGCGCACGGCAGCCGGCGTCCGTCGCGTACTCCAGGTGGTCGGCAGAGCGGGCACGGTAGCGGGCGGCGAGCTCGGCCCCGCCGAATGGCGAGAGCTGATCGGCGTGGAGGCGCACCGGCAGTCGATGGGCGACCGCCGCATCGAAGACGCGCGCACACTCCGCCGGGGTGAAGGCGATGCCCTCGCAGAACGCGTCCACGGCGTGGACGAGGTTCTCGGCGGCGGCGCGCGCGACCACCGTCCCGCACACCAGGTCGAGGTACGCCTCGCGCCGGTCCTGGTATTCGGGCGGGAGCGCGTGCGCGGCGAGGAGGGTACGCGATACGCGCACGGCGAGGCGTTCGCCCAGGGTGCGGGCAACCCGCAGCATCCTCAGTTCGGTGTCGACATCCAGACCGTAACCGGACTTGATCTCAACCGTGGTAACGCCATGCGCGGCAAGAGCTTTCATTCTCCACTCCGATGCATCGCATAGCTGCTCCTCCGTCGCGGTCCGGGTCGCGGCCACGGTCGAACGGATTCCGCCCCCGGCCCGCGCGATTGCCTCGTAGGTCATGCCCCGCAGGCGCATCTCGAACTCACCGGCGCGCGTGCCGGCGAAGACGAGGTGGGTGTGGCAGTCGATGAGCCCGGGCGTGAGCCAGCCGCCTTCTCCGTCCAGGATGTGCCCGGCGCCGGCGGCCACCTCGCGGGGGACCGCACGCGCAGCCCCGACCCAGGTGATCCGCCGCCCGGCGACCGCCACCAGGCCATCGCGCACCACCCCGTACGCCTCGCCCGTGTCCGCCATGGTCGCGACGTGGACGTTGCGGATCAGCAGGTCCGGCCCGCCGGTCTCCCTGTTCAGATCATCCTCCCGTCTGCCATCTTGGCAGATTTTTCTCACTCTTGAGCCGGTCCTCCTCGGGCCTCCGGTAACACTGGAGCACCGTCTGAGCCGTCAACGCCGCCCTCCCTGTCCCAGCGTGCGTGCGAACCATTCGCCCGTCCGATACTGGACCGTAACCAGCGCCGGCACGACCAGCAGGAGGAGGAACGTGGCAACGAGGATGCCGAATCCGACCGATGTTGCCAGCGGCACCAGGTGTCGAGCATGGGTGCTGGTCTCCAGGACCAGCGGGGCGACGCCGAGGAACGTGGTGAGCGAGGTCAGGAGAATGGCGCGAAACCGGATCCTGGCTCCGGCGATGATGGCTTCTCGCGGATCCATGCCGGAGTCCCTGTAGTCGTTCATGAACTTGACCATCACGAGCGAGTCATTGATGACCACGCCGCTCACGCCGACCAGCCCCTGCGTCGACCAGATACTGAGATCGAGGCCCAGCAGCATGTGTCCCACCAGGGCGCCGACCGCCCCGAGGGGGATGGCCGCGAGCACAATGAGCGGCTGAGACCATGATCTGAACAGGATCGCCATCAGCGCGAACATGATGATCAGGGCGAAGAACCCCGATCGGGCCAGGGCCGAATTGATGTTGTCCTGCTGCTTGCGCTGGCCCCCGAACGCATACGCGAAGTCGGGATCCCGGGCTTCGAGAGGGGCGAGGAGATCCCGCTCCAGGCGATCGTCCACCAGGCGGCCCGTCGCGTTGATCGCGTCCACGTCCGCCGTAACCGTTACGGCGCGCCGTCCGTCGATCCGATGGATCGTCGAGGGAGACCGGTCGAAGCCCAGCGACGCAATCTGTCCCAGAGCCACCTCCCCGCCGCCGGGCATGTGCACCATGTACTTCTCGACATCGATGAGCGAGTTCCGCTCTTCTTCCGGGAGCCGTACGTAGACCCGTACGTCCTCGCGGCCTCGGGGAACTCTGAGCGCCTCCACGCCGAAGAACCCGGCCCTCATCTGGCGGGCGAAATCGTCGAGCGTCAGCTGGAGCGTGCGCGCGTGCGGCTCCAGTTCCAGCCGGAGTTCGTTGAACCCCTCGTCCAGGTTGTGCCGAACATCGAAGACGCCGTCGATGGCGGCGAGTTCCGCGACAACGTCGTCGGTGATCGAGCGGAGGCGCTCCGGATCGGGATGAGAGAGGTCGTAGTGCACGGGCAGGTCGCCGCCCACGATGCTGGAGGTGATGGAGAACTCCGTCGCCTCCGGGATCACGCCGGCCTCCTCGCGCCACAGCCGCTCGAGCGCAGCGGCGGAGATACCGCGGCCTTCCCAGTCGATCAGCTTGAACTGGACCGTCGCGACATGGCCGCGCGCGGCCTGGACCAGATCGCCGATCAGGGGATCGAACAGCTCCGCGGACTGCCCTACCGTGACGGCCACGCCGACCTCGAGCGGCGCATCGCCGGCAGTCAGGCCGTACTCCGCCGCGACCCGTCCCACCGCGCGGTGTCCCGCCGCCTCCACCCGGCCGGCCACCTCGGTCGTGAGCTCTCGGGGCGTGCCGGCCGGGAGCTCCAGGTCCGCAGACACGATGTCGCCTTCGAGCGGAATGATGAATCGGCTGGGCACGATACCCGATACCACGAGAGCAGCCGAGAGCACGAGCATTCCGGCCGCCGAGGCGAGTACGACGAATGGTCGCCCGGTCGCCAGACGCAGCCCGCGGTCGAGCGGACCGTCGGCAAGCCGCTTCACAAGAAGGTCCACGCGCTTCTGGAGCCTGCCCCAGAGCCTGGCGACCCGGTACCGCGCCCGTTGGCCGGCCGCGGGCAGGTGCGAGAGGTGGTTCGGCAGAAGCAGCAGCGAATCAAGAAGCGAGACGAATAGAACGGCGATGACGACGATGGGCACGCCACGCCCCAGCTTGCCCTGTGCGCCCGGCACGGTCATCAGGGTCGAGAAGGCGATGATCGAAGTGAGGACCGCAAAGATGACGGGAGCGCTCACCTGTCTCGTCCCCCGGATCGCCGCCTCCAGCCCCCCCGCGCCCCTTTCGCGCTCATAATGGACGCTCTCCCCGACGACAATCGCATCGTCCACGACGATCCCCAGCGCGAGGATGAGCCCCATCAGGGAGAACATGTTGATGGTCACGCCCATGAAGCCCATCACAAGGAACGCTCCCGCGAACGAAACGGCGAGCCCCACAGCCACCCACAATGCGAGCCGGAGCTCGAGGAAGAGTGCCAGGGTGACGAAGACCAGGAGGAGCCCGAGCAGTCCGTTCTTGACCATGAGGCCCAGCCGCCCGCCCACCAGCGCGGAGTCATCGCTCCAGACCGCGACTTCCACGCCGGCAGGCAGGCTCGGCAGCACACTGGTCTCCAGGTAATCCTGAACCGCCGCGCTGATGCCCAGCAGCTGCTCGTCGGAGGTGCGGTAGACCTCCACACGGGCTGCGGGCCGGCCGTTGTAGCGCATCCGGAGATCGCTGTCGGCGAAGCCGTCATGCACGGTGGCGATGTCGCCCAGCCGGACGGACGTGCCGTCCGGACGGGTCAGGACGACGATCTCCTCGAAGTCGTACTGGTCGTAGTTCCGGCCCAGCGTACGGACGAGGATCTCTTCTTCGCTGGCCGATACCCCGCCGGCCGCAAGCTCCAGCGACCCCTGCCGCACCGCTTGCGCGATCTCTCCCAGGGTCAGGCCGAGGGAGCGAAGCCGCACCTGGGGGACTTCGATCGATATCTCGTATGGGCGGGTCGCGCTCGTCTGCGCCAGCGAGACCTGGGGCAGGGCCGAGATGCCCTCTTCGATCCGGTACGCCAGCTCCTTGAGCGCGCGCTCCGGGACATCGCCATGCACGACCATGCGCAGGAAGACCTGCCGGGTGGTGATTTCCCGGACATCGGGGCGCTCCGCCTCGGCCGGGAACGTCGGGATGCGGTCAACCTCCGCCTTCACCTCGTTGAGCGCGCGGCCGATGTCGGTCCCGTTCCTGAACTCGGCCACCACCGATCCGGATCCCCGGGAGGCCGTCGCGATCATCCGCTCGAGTCCTTCCACGCCCCGGATCTGCTCCTCGATCCTGCGGACGATCAACTCCTCCACCTCTTCCGGAGATGCGCCGGGATAGGGCACGATGATCTGAACGCGGTCCAGAGAGGCGTCGGGGATCACCTCCTGTACAAGGCCGAACGCCGTGTACAGCCCGCCGATCAGCAGCACGAGCATGACGACGTTGACCGCTGTATTGTTCGCCGCCATGTAGGCGATCGGGCCGCGCCGCTCCTCGCTGAGGCTCATGCTAGCGTGCGATCCTGAACATGGCGGCGGCTACGGGATCAGCCCTTCCACGCGCCGCGCCAGACCGACAAGTACCCAACCCTCCGGCCCGAACACCGCGACCTCGCGCGCCGCCTGGTCAAGCAGCCCACGGATGCGTGCCAGAGCTTCCTGCCGCGAAAGCACGTGCAGTATCGAGCACTGTCTCGGATCTTCGTCGTGCAGGTCGTCGACGATCTGGAAGGCGAGCCCGTAGGCGCATCCGAATGCGTCGAGGCAGTCAAGGTGCTCGCCCGACAGCCCCGTGGCCACGCCGGCGCTCCACGCCGAAAAGCGAAACAGAGCGGCGGTCTTGCGCAGATGGATATGCTCAACCTCCTCCAGGCTCGTGTCCGACGGCGTGGATGCCAGGTCGTCGACCTGTCCGCCAATCATTCCCCGGGGGCCGACTGTGTCCGCCAAACCCGCTCCTGCCGCAACACACGCGGAGGGGTCGGGGAGCCGGGTGCACTGTGCGAACGCCTCGGCCAGCAGGGCGCTGCCCGCCAGAATGGCGGTGGCGCTGTCGAAGGCTATGTGAGCCGCCGGCTGCCCCCGGCGTTCGGCCTTGTCGTCTTGCGCAGGCAGGTCGTCGAGCACGAGCGAACAGGTGTGAACCAGCTCCGCTGCGACGGCAACGGGCATGGCCTGCTCCGGTTCCGCACCACCCGCCACCGCGGCGCCGAACGCCAGCGTCGGACGCAAGCGCTTGCCACCGGAAAAGACCACGTAGCGCAGCGCGCGGTGCAGCTCCGTGGGATGCTGCGTCGCGGCAGGCAGACACGCGTCCAGTGCGGCGTTGACCCGCTTCCGGCTCGCTGCGACGAACTCGTCCAGCGCCGCGGGGTCAATGTGCAAGCGCGTCGATGTCGGCGGCGGCAAGGGATGCCGTGTCGCGGAACCGGGCGGCGAGCGCGTCAAAGTCGTCCGTTCCACAGGCTTGGGCAATCCCGGTCCTGACCTTTGGCGTCGCGGTATCGGCCGCAAATGCATCTCCGGCGATGAGCCGCAGCGAACCATGCAGGTCCCGCCAGAGTGCCACCGCTTCGGCCAGCCGCTCTGCGGCATCTCCGGCGATCAACCCGCGCGCGCCCGCCGTGCGGAAGACGGAAGCCGCGTCTTCACCCGGCATGTCCGGTTCGTCCTGCCGCAGCGTCAATTGCAAGGCCAGGGACGCGCGTTCGAGGTCCCGGAGGCCCCCGCGCATGTCGGTGACCGACAGCAGGTCCGGCTCGACGTCGTTCGCGGCGGCTTCACGCAACGAGGTCAACAGCACGCCGCGGGACACGGCCCCGCTCAGGCCGTCTCGCAGCGCTTCCTGGAACCGGTCCCAGGTTTCGCTGTCGCCGGATGTGAACACGCAACGCGCTCCCGCAAGCGCCAGAAGCTCGTCGGCCGAACCGGGCTTCCCGAGTTGTTCCTCGAACGTTGCGAGGGAAA
Organism: BD2-11 clade cluster bacterium bin43; assembly: GCA_002238605.1. Lineage (GTDB taxonomy): Bacteria > Gemmatimonadota > Gemmatimonadetes > Longimicrobiales > Gaopeijiaceae > BD2-11. The sequence continues at coordinate 72,270 of MPMR01000002.1, forward strand.
CCAGCCCGCCCATTCCCCGGCGCGGGACCTGCGCCAGCAGCAGGTTGTCGCGCGAGAGCGCACGCAGCGCCTTGCGGAACCGGCGGACCAGTGCTTCGTGGTACCTGGCGGGGCCGCCGTCGTGCACAAACCGGACATCGAGCTCGACGCCCGGCATCGCCTTCCCGCTGGCCAGAGGTCCCACAACCGCCACGGCCACCCCGCCGCTGGCGCCCGATACACCCCGATCCTCCAGGTCCTCCTCAACCGCCGCAAGCACGGTGGCGATGGAGGCTTCGGCCACACGCGACAACGCCGTGCCCGCCTCGCTCATCGACAGGCCGCCCCGCATCGCGTGCACGCTGATCTGGAAGACTTTGCCGTTCGACCACTCCCGCGCCGCATCGACCGCCTCGCCGGCGTCCTGCATGTGGATGTCGGCGAGCTGTTCCTTCATCTCGGGGACACCGAGTTCGTGCGTCCAGTAGAGCCGCGCCAGCCCGCGACGGGCGATCGCCTCGAACTCCGGGTCCGGTCCGAATCCCTCGGGCAGTTCCAGGTCGGTGAATTCGCGGTCGCGAAGCCTGTCGAGCAACTCCGGGGACCCGTTGATCCACGCGGCCAGACGCGGGGCGGCAGCGTGGATCTCGGCGATGACGTCGAATGCGTCGGGGCGCGCCGCGAATGCCGGGCTGTCGTAGGCGCTCCAGTCGTCGATTTCCGGATAGAACCGGGCTCGCTGACGATCGAGCAGGGGATCGATGGTCTCGAACCACCGCTTCGGGAACAGTGCCATCCCGTTCATCTGGATGTAGCTGCCCGGCAGCTGCGGCGAGTCGGCCTCGCCATAATGCTGCAGGAGCGGATAGCGCCGGTTGGACGTGTGGTGGTCGGCATGGCGCTGCATGTTGTAGTACAGCCAGTTGGTGAACTTGTACGCGGCACTCCAGGCGTGCCGCGGTTTCACCGGCTCGAACCTGCCGTGTGGCATGCGGATGCGCCTGAGTCCGTAGTGCTGCACGTAGTTGCTGATCTTCATGGAGAAGACCACGCTCCCGCACAGGACAACGAACGCCGCCACGGCCCACACCCCGCCAATCCAGTAGATCAGTCCGTACCAGATGCCCAATTCGACGATGTAGCGCCAGAACGCGTTCGTGTAGTGCCAGATCGGCAGGTGACGGCGGGCCAGTCGGCGACGTTCGAAGCGCCAGGCGCCCAGGAGGTTGTTTGCCACCTCCCGGGGAAGGTATTGCCAGAAGCTCAGGCCCTTCGGTGCGGACCCTGGATCCAGGGGAGTACACACGCGCGGGTGATGAATGTAGACGTGCTCGGTGGCATAGTGCGGGTAGGAAACGGAAGCCAGCAGGAACTCGCCGAGCCGACGCTCCCAGAGGGCGCGCCGATGAACCAGTTCGTGGCCCACAACGAAGACCGTCTGCGCCACCATTGCCAGCAGGCCCGCCATCAACCCGATCTCCCAGGCGGCCAGGTGGTCGGCAACCAGCATCTGCCACAGCGAGAACACGAAGATCACCGGCCAGAACGCCCCCCACAGCCATGAGGAGAGCTTGTAGAGGAACAGCTGGCTCTCGTGGGTGGTGGCCGGATCCATGTTCCGCTCCTCCACGCCGAAGATCCTGTCGAACTGGTCCGCGAGCATGAAGAAGACGAACGGAGCGGCAATCCACCAACCGCCCTGGACGGCAGCCGCGGCCACGAGCGGGAAGATGACGAGGGGCACGAAGTGCGGAAGCGCGTTCGAGAGCGAGGGCTCTACGACTCGTCCGCCGATGGCTGCCGAGACGCTGGAACTACGTGCTTCCATCCTGAAGACCCTCCACCAAGGTGAATCGCCAACGCGGAAACTCGCCTCGCCGAACGCGCCCAATCCCACCTCGCCCAGCCCCAACTTAACGTTCCGACCGCAGGTCAGGCCACCTGCCGGCGCACAAGGTCCTGAAAGGCGCCCGGGGTTGCAGCCAGCTCCTCGAAGGAGCCCTCCTGCACCATCCTCCCCGACTGCATCACGTATATGCGGTCCGCGTGCCGCAGCGTGGAGATGCGGTGCGCAATCACAATCCGTGTCGACGTGAGGCTGGCCAGGTTGCCCAGGACCCGCGACTGCGTTTCGTTGTCCAGCCAGTTGGTGGCTTCATCGAGCAGCAGAATGCGGGGATCGCTGATCAGCGCGTGCGCGAGCCGGATGCGCTGGCTTTCGCCTCCCGACGTGACGGCGGCGCCCGCGCCCACGGGTGTCAGCATTCCCATCGGCATTGCCGCGATCTCACGGTCGATGGCGGCAAGCTGGATCGCGCGCCACGCGTCCTCGGCGGCAACGCCCTGATGATCGCCCACGATGTTGTCCCACAGGTCCTGTGGGTGGAGCCGCACCACCTGCGGCACCACGCCGATATGCCGGCGCACATCCCTGAGATCCAGGTACTGAAGGTCGCGGTCGTCGAAATAGACCGATCCGCTCGACGGCCGCTCCAGTCCGAGCGCGAGCCGGAAGAGCGTGCTCTTGCCCGCCCCGGACTCGCCGGCGATCGCGACGAACTCGCCCGCACGGACCTGGAGCGACACGTCATCGAGAATCAGCGGCCCGTCGGCATCGTAGCGGAACGAGACGTGGTCGAAGGCGACATCGCCGCCCAGCACTTCCACGGACTCTCCTTCGGCCCCCGTCTCGGGAGCCTCCGCCAACAAGGGCCGAATCTGATTGAATGCGGGCAGGACACCGGCCAGCACGCTGACCGACTCACCGAGGCGGACCACCGCCGTCTGGTAGAGCAGGAACAGGACGTAGACGACGATGAAGTCGCCCACCGCAAAGGACCCGGGGCCGGATAACGTCAGGAACAACACCAGCACCGCTCCCGCCAGCAGCGGCAGGGCGGCCCCGAGAGCACGAAGATGCATCTCGGCCGCCCCGATCTCCAGTTCCGCGCGCTTCTGCTCGCGGTAGTCGCGCGCCCAGACCGCAAAGCCCGAGCCCTCGGCCCCGTCCACGCGCAGCTTGGATATGCCGTTGATGAGCTGGAACAACCGCCCGGCCAGCCGAAGAGCTGCCCTCAGCCGACGGTGCTGTGGCGCAATCTGGCGAAGTCCGAACGCCACGGTCGCGGCGAGCGACAGCAGTCCGAACGCGAGCGTCACCCAACCCAGCGTCGGATTGCGGAAACCGATGAGCAGGAACGCCGGTGACAGGAATATGATGGCAAGCACGCCATTGCCGATTACGCCCTGGGCGGCATCGCGCGCCTGCTGGAAGGTCATGCCGCGCATCGCCAGGTCACTGGCGGGATAGCGCCTCAGCACGCTCATCGGCAACCGCAGCAACCGGTCCCAGAACGCCGACTCCATTCGCGAGGTGGCGCGGCCCTCGAATCGCATCAGCGTCATGCCCTGAAGCACGCGCAGGAGGGCGCGCACGAGACCGAACGCCACAAGACCCACGCATATTCCGTACAACAGTCCGACATCGCTTACAGGGATCACTTCCTCCGCGACGAAGCCGATCGCGAGGGCCGGCAGCAGTGCAACCAGACCACCCAGCACCCCCGTCAACACAACGCGCGCCGAGTCGGCCCCCAGCCCCTTTCTGGCGAGTCTCAGCAGATCGCGCCAGCCGCTGGACGCGCTCGGCAAGGGGGCGTAGAAGAGCCAGGCGGCCGGGCGTAGCGCGGCAGCGCTGGCGGCCGTAACCCGCCTCTTGCGCCCGCTGGCGGGATCAATTTCCCGGTAGTTCCCCAGCAAGCCGGGCAGGAGCGCCACGGGCCTGCCGTCCCCGGCTCGAAACGCCAGCATCGCGCCGCTGTCGCCGACCCACCAGCGGTCCTTCTCGGAAAGCCGCACCTGCCGGGCGCGCACTCCGGACGCGCGGAGCACGCTGGAGAGGGCGGCGTCCGGGTCGGATCGTCGAGTGGAGGCGGGACGCTGGAACACGATGCCCTCGCGCCGGCCGATCGTTTTCAGGACGTCGTACAAGACCGAGACATCGGTCTCTTCGGTCCCTTCATCCCCATCGGTGACACCGTAGAGATCGAAAAGGCGGCGGCGGGCGTCCTCCTCGTCACTGCGGCGGCCCAGGACCCGCGCCCGCGCCAGGTTGGCCTGGTCGACGACCGCCAACTGACGGTTCAGCCGCTCGAGCGAGAACGCGACGCGGGTGAACGCATTCAGGGCCGGCAGCAACAGCTTGCGCTCAGCGAGTTCGACGGAGGATGCGGTGGAGACCGGCACCTCCCGCGTCAGACTGAACCAGGTGCCGGGTGTCAGCGGCAGCGAGCACCCGGAGACAGCCGGCTCGGTCGTGTTCCCGGCGGGGTCGATCAGGCCCATGAACAGACCCGTGTGGGGCAGCAACCCGGTGAGCCACACGACTCCGCGGCGCACGGCCAGCGTGCCGCTCCTCGCCATCGACGCTTCCCCCGCTGCGACATGCGCATCCGTCCGCGGTTGATGCGTGACGTCGCGAACAAGCATCGTCGAGATGTCCGCGAGCCATGCGTCAACCTGCCCGGCCAGTTCCGCACTGCGAATCGCGGCGAGGCGGGAGACCGGAAGACGCCGCAGCGTGGTGCCGGGCAGCCCCTTGGCGATCACCCCCAGCGAGGTGCCGTCTTCCTGCGGCGCGGTCCCGGGCAGGAAGCGGCCGGCACCGGCCCGCAGCATGTGCTGTGGCGCCGATTGCTCGACGCCATCCCGCCGCTCGACGAGGAACAGGTCGACCGCGCCGGATTCGATGAACCACGCGAATTCGGGATCGCCGATGTCGACGGGCTGATTCCCGGCACAAGGCACCGCCATTCCCCACTCGGTGGCGGCCTGGGCGAGCGTGAGACGCTCCGGGGCGGTCATGCGCCGAGCTCTGTCCGCACGAGGCGATGGTACAGGCCGTCCGTGTCCGTGACCAGCTCGTCGTGGATGCCGCGCTGCACCTCCGTGCCCTCGTTCATCACGATGATCTGGTCGCAGTCGCGAATCGTGCTCAGCCGGTGCGCAACGATCAGGCAACTGACGCCCCGGCGGCGCAACGCGTCGTCGACACGCGCCTCGGTCGTCGGGTCCAGCGCGCTGGTCGCCTCGTCGAGAATCAGCACCGTCGGATTCCCGACCAGCGCGCGGGCTATTTCGAGGCGCTGCCGCTGTCCGCCGCTGAGATTGCCGCCATCTTCGTCCACGCGGGTCGAATAGCCGAGGGGCCGGCCGATGATCTCGTCATGGATACTGGCGTCGCGGGCCGCAGCGACGATGTCATCGTCGGGAACCGCGGAGTTCCACAGCGTGAGGTTGTCCCGCACGCTGGCGGAGAAGAGGACCACGTGCTGGTCCACCATGGAGAGGGACCGCGACAGCACTTCGGCGGGAATCTCGTGCCGAGGCCGACCGTCGAACAGTATCTCTCCGGACCATGGATGCAGGATGCCCGCCACGAGGCGCGAAAGCGTCGACTTCCCCGACCCGCTCGGCCCAACCACTGCAACGCGCTGCCCGGGCTTGACGACGAGGCTCAGCTTTCTCGATCAGCGGAGGGCGATTCCGGTTGTAGCCAAAGGTCACGTCGCGCAACTCCACGTGTCCCGCCAACCGCAGTCGCCCGTCGAAGGTGGCGATGCCCTCCGGCATCTTCCGCGCACGCGCCAGCCCCGGATCTCTCGGCGTTTCGGTGATGTCGTCCAGGCGTTGCATGTCGGTGAGCAGCTTCTGGCGCTCGAGCGCGAACTCGACAAGTCGTCCGGCCGGTTCCAGGAAAAGGACCGACACGAGGTAGAATGCGAGGAGCGCGCCCAGCGTCAGTTCGTCGGCCATGACCCTCGTCGCGCCGACAGCCAGCACCGCGGCACTGCCCAGTATCGTCAACAGGTCGGGTGTGGCGCCGATGATGTTGCCGAGTTCGGCAAACCGCTGGTGCGCCCTCATTTCACGCGCCTGATGGCCACCCCACCGGGCGAACATCCGGTCCTCCGAAGCCGTCATGCGCAGGGTGTCCGCATGACTCAGCATCAGCGTGCCCACGCCCGTCAGCAATCCCTGCTCGTGGCGCAGCGCGACAGCCTCCTCCGATCGGGCGCGCGCGACCGGGCGCAGGAGCAACGCGTTGAGCAGCGTCAGGCCCAGGACGATCAGGGCCAGCCACGGATCGAACGCCACCATGACGGCCAGGAATACGCCGCTCATGGCGATGTCGATCAGAAGGCCGACGAAGAGTTCCGACAGGCTCCACGCGATCCTGTCGATTGACGAGATGCGTGCGGTCAACTCACCGACAAGCCGGTGGCTGAAGTATTCGACCGGCAACTGCATCAGCCACGATACGCAGCGGTGGCCGAAGACGATCGACATGCGGATCGCGAGTCGCCTCAGAAACCGCCCCTTCAGCCAGGCGATGCCGTACACCAGACAACCCGCTGCGGCCAGCGCGCCCGCCAGGAGGGGTCCCCAGGGCTCGTTTTCGCCCACGACCCGGTCGACGAACAGCGAGGCCGCGAACGGCACCGTCAGCGCCAGCACGGCCAGCAGCAGCCCGCACGCAATGGCATGCGTCAGCCCGCTCGAAGCGCCGCTCAGCCACTCCGGGAGACGCTGCCGCAGGTTGGACGGGGCACCTCCGGGCTGGAACTCCGGGCCGCGCTGGAACTTCAGGGCAACCCCCGTGAATCCGGCCTCGAACTCCTTCGCGGAGAGCTTGCGACGGCCCGTCGCCGGATCGTTCAGATAGAACCACTTCCGGTCGAATCCCTCCAGGACCAGGAAGTGGTTGAATTCCCAGAAAAGAATCATCGGCAGCGGCATTTGCCGGAGCCGCTGTACCTCGACGCTCCAGCCGGAGCACTCGAGGCCGTAGTGCTCGGCCGCCCGTTTCAGCCCGGCGGCGGTGGATCCGTCCCGCCCGACTTCGCAGGTGCCCCGCAATTCCGTAAGGGGTACCCAACGCCCGAAATAGGCCAGCACGCTCCCGAGGCAGGCGGCGCCGCACTCGGTTGCATGGGTCTGGAGAAGGAGAGGCGTAACCGCACGCCGGCTTCGTTCGCCGGGAGCGTCCCGGCGACCACGCGACGCCTTCGGTGGACGGCCTGATGTCATTTCAGGCCGATCGGAGGCCGAGAAGCGAAGCCAGCGAATATCGCCCGAGACTGATCCGAACCTGGCACATTGTTCCGTCCGGGAGAGCCAGGCCGGGCACCTGTTCGAGATCGATATCGATGCGCGGCGCCGTCTCCGCGTCCGCCGCCGGCCAGTGTGAGAGCCACACCGGGGACGGTCCCGCGACGGCACTCACCGTTCCGTCCAGCCGATGCGTTTCGCCGCCGGGCAGCTGCACCTCGACCGACGCCTTCATGCCGGGACGCAGGCGTTGCGCCACCCGGGGAGAGGCGCGCAGTGCCGCCTGCAGGGGACGATCCACGGGCTCCCGGAGCTGCGCGACGGCGGCGCCGGCCGACAGGTATTCGCCCAGGGTGGCGCGCAGCACCATGACCACGCCGCCCATCTGGCTGGCGATCGCATCCAACTCGGGGGGGCGCTGCTCCGTCCCGGCAGGGGCCACCCCGGCCTGGCCCGCCGGCGCGGGGCCGCTCTGGCGTGCGATGGCCGTGCCGGGCGCGACGCGGTCCCCGGGCTCGACCAGGTACTCCACGAGGTAACCGGGCTCCGTGGCGACCACTTCGTAGCGCGGCCCCGGCTCGAGCAGAACGGCCTGAAGCGTAATCTCGCGATCGATGCTGCCGAACAGAACCCAGACTCCGAGGCCCGCAAGAAGCAGTCCCGTCGCTGCGACCACGATGCGCTCGTGCGGGGCTGTCACGCGAAGCAACCGGTCGAGTTGCTGCCGGTTCTCGCTCGCGGCAATCACCTGTTCACGAAAGGAGTTACCGAAATTCCTGAACATGACCCTGACCTTTCTGTCGCATCCCTGTGCTCTTCTGTCGCATCCCCTTGCGGCCCTGACGGCGGTGCATATCTTTTATCAACGTTCAGGCAGTAAACTTCTGGTCCCCGATACTTTCCTGCAATGAGGAGGCGACATGTCGGTCCAGTCAGTGATTCAGGCTTCGAACCAGATGCAGCATCAACTGATCGCCCGGGCAACCGAAGACGCCGAGTTCCGCGCGCAGCTTGTAGAGGATCCGAACCACGCAATCAAACAGGAATTCGGCATCGATGTGCCGGACCACGCGAAGATCCAGGTGCACGAGAGCGACATGAGTGTCCTGCATATCGCGTTGCCCATCAGCCCCAACGTCGAGTTGGACGAAGAAAGGCTGGAGGCGATCTCAGCCGGTCTTTGCTGCTGCGGCTGATCGCAGTTCGGTCGCTGCTTTCGCGGCGGCTCACTCGTAGGTCCTAACGACCGGCTGTCGCGGCGGCCGGGAACGGCGGAAGTATCAGGACGAATACGTAGGCCTTCGCCTGCTCCACGCGGTCACCGCAGAACACCAGCTTGATGTGGTGGATCCCCTTGACCACGAGCAGCATGCTGCCGCATCCGAACACCGCTTCCGCTCCCGACCATGACGTGGCGAGCGCGGACAGCTTGTCCGGCAGGGCGAGGTGGTGTTCGCCCACGCCATCGATGAGTTCCTTCCATGGGTCGACTTCCTTCACCCACTGCTTGTCCCTGGCGTAGAAGCTCACACCGAGAGAAGGCCCCAGACCCCCCTTGGCCGGGATGTCGAAGTGTGCGGCCAGATGGGCGAAGGCATCGCGTTCCTCCATCTCAGACAGGAACGGAGCGACCGCCTCGGGCCGCGCGGGCCAGTCGGTGCGCTCCAGAAAACCCGTCAGGTCGCGGGCTTTCCTGAAGCCCGTGATCGCAATCCGCAACCCGTCGGACCGTGCCGGAAAGGCGCCGACGGAGCCGATGTGCGTGCCTGGGGGCATTGCCGAAAACAGGCGTTCGATCTGATGGCGCTCCGAAGCCTCCAGCCTCCAGCCTCCAGCCCCGGCCACGGCGTCCGCAGCGGCCTGGAAACCTTCGAGTCCCCGGACCGAGTCCTTGGGGGACACCGCGTCCGGGGCAGGGTAAAGGAAGATACCGGGGTCCGGCAGCGGTCCGACGCATTCGGGATCGATGTCGTATTCGAGCATCAGCTTTGTGCCGCCGATTCGCTGGATCACGGACTCTCGTCTCATCATCTTCAGGAGCCGAAAGGCTGCAACCGTCGACGGATCGTCAGGATGGGCCCGGCACCAATCCTCGAAGTGTGCCGTCGACAGGCTTCCCTGAAACAGCGCAACGCCCAGATCGGCCCTCAGTTCGGGCTTGTGCAGCGGCACCTCGAATCCGAAACCGGACGTCGCCAGGCTGATGGGCAACTCCCTCGTTCGCTCCAGTAGCAGGTCCCATCCGGGGCCACCGATCAGCGCGGGCGAAATGCGACTCCGGAACTGTTCCAGCAACTCGCCGACGGAATCCGCCTGGGCGAGCATGTGTTTCTCGAGACCGGCTCGGCTTTCATCGATGTCCATGCCCGTACCATCCGCAGTAGTGTGCCTGTCGGCCTCGCTCATGCGACGACCGGGACGGGATTGAGCTGCCGCTCCGAGAGGCGGCTCCCCAGCCATCCCATCGAGACCGGGACATCGAAGAGCCGCCCCGGAGCGAAACGTTCCCAGAAGTGGCGCATGCCCGGTACGATAACGCGCGCAACCGGCATGCCGATATCGGGCCGCGTCTGGTCGAGCACGAGAAACTCCATGCCGCGGGCCTCGACCAGCGCGCGGCAGTGTTCCACATCCTCCCGTGTGTCCGCGGTGTCGGGAACCGGGTAGTCCGACCTGCCGCGGGTCGTCGCGCCGGGCGCGGGCGCCAGGTAGGGATGGTCCGCGAGCTTGCCCGTTCGCCACCACGACTCGCTCACCGGGTCGTGAACGGCGCCGCCGACTCCGCCCCGTGCAGGCCCGAGGACCCACTGCAGGCACTGGTTCAACTCGCACACCGCGCGCAGGGCAGCGATGTGCGGGTCCATATGCGCCCCGGCCCCGTAGAGTATGTCCTCCGTCTCCCCGTCGGTCCTGCGGGAAAGGGCCACGAAGACCGGAATCCCGAAGTCGCTGGTTGCGTCCAGAACCCATATCTCACGATCGCGCCGGCGGTAGTAGTGGCGCGCGGATGCCAGGTACGGATCTCCGAAGCTCGCCAGGTCCACCTCCGGCAGGCTCAGCCGGTTGTACCACCAGATGGCGAAGGCGTCACGTTCCACGAGTTCAAGGAACCCCTGCAGAATCGCTTCTTCGAGCGTGTTGCCGGCCGCGCACCCGTTCGAGTCCGCCTTGAAACCGGTCGCGTGGCCATCCCGCGCCGCATCCGCCATGCCGTAGAGGATCGACGTGGGAAGATACCGGTGCCGCTCCTGCGTCAGCGACCATATCGGAGACCAGTCGATCTCAGCATCCGGATCGAGGCGTGGCGGCACGAAGTTGTACGGATGACCGCGGGCGTTGATCCGGTCCGCTTCGTCCAGTTGCCGGTCGCTGAACAGCTGCACCTCATTCGGGGGAATTGCCTCCGACCCTCCGGTCTTCTCGAAATCCGCAAGACGCCTCCGGCAGCGAATCTCGTCGCCATGAAAGGCGCCGCTGTAGCGCTCGACCGCCTCGCAGAGCGCGCTCGCCTCCGACTGCTGCGGCGAGCTGCCCTTCCCGGCGCTCTTGCTCCGCAGGCTCCGACGCAGTGAACCCAGCTTGCGGCTTCCCGGCGCGAGATTGCTGCCCGCCCAGTACACATGAAGCCAGGGGTCGGTGTCCCTTGCCGTGCGGGCCAGCCACGTCACGACGCCGGTGACCGGACTGACGAGATGACGATACCTGGCCAGCGTCTCCTCGGGAGGGACCGAGCGGTGGCCTCCGCTGTTGCGAAAGGCTCTGGGACTCGCCCGCAAACGCACCGGTTCCGCGGCGCGGTCGGTCCGATAGAGGGCCTCGTCGCCACACGCGACACACTGTGGGCGCCGCATCGCCGGGTGCTGTGCGCTCCGGTGGGCGGCGACATCGAGGGAGATGGCGCGCTCATGGATGGGTGCCATGTCCTCCAGCACCAGCCACTTCGCGATTTCGGCCGCGGCCAGGCCGCACACCGCCCTGAGCACGGCCGGTTCTGCCGCCCGCGGCTCGACGGTGGATGCGTCCGGACCAAGGTTGCGCAAGAATGCGAGGACCTCCTGGTGGCCGCGCAGACGATATGCAAGGCACGCCCAGCAGGCACCGCCCTCCGCCGGCCGGAAGACCGGTCCGAGCAGCGGTTGCATCCCGTTCGGCCTGACGAGCACCCAGGGCGTGCGCGACTCCAGGTGGCGCCGATTGATGGAATCGTGCCGCTCGTCCAGGTAGTCGGCGCAAACCATCACGGACAGCGAGGGGCGCACGGCGACCGCCTCATCGCTCGTTTGAACGCCGAGTCCGACAAGGCGACGGGCAAGCACACCGGTGTCCCCCGCCACGCGCACGGCAGTCGCCGCCAGGCGCTGTTCGGCCCAGCGCGGCGAGGCGCCGAGCGAGGACCAGTACGCCGCCCGTCCCGGAGCCATGTCGTGGTCGCCCGAAACGACATAACCGCGCGATGCCAGCGCGAGAATCGCGGTCTGCACGTCGAGTGGTGAGTGGGCGGGAGCCAGCGCGGCAACGATTTCCTGCACCGTGCGGTCCCCGTCAAGGAGCGGCATGAGGTCGCAATGAATTCGGCCTCGCAATAGCGTGTTGAAGTCCTCGGAAACCAGCAGCACCTGTTCATCGCCGATCACGTGGAACCCAAGGTGGGGCGTAAGCAGCGGCGACTCGATGAGACCGCGGTCGGAGGGTGTAGTTCGCTTCAAGAGCCCGCGCGAATCTCCTTGCACCGGCCGCTTCTCAACCATGCTGCTTTCGGCGTCCCACCTGCATCAGGCCCCTGATCGCACGGCTGCGGAGCCCGCCGCGAAAGGCAGGCCCGCCACGTAGAACACGTGCTTCGGATCGAATTCCCGCTTCCACCCAATGCCCTTCGCGAGCATTTCCCCGTAATGTTCCGCCCACCGCGCGGGACCATAGCCCACGCCGCCGGACAGATAGGTCTTGCCGCCAAGTCCAACCAGCGTTCTGTCGACTTCCTCCAGGTAGCTCGCCAGTTCGACCGCCTGGGCGTGCCCGGATTCGCCCGTCACGGACAGGATCGAGTACGAGACAACCCGCTCCCCCGGCGGACGCATGAACAGCGGAGCGTCAATCGCTTCCCGACCCATCGGGTACAGCCCGATCCACCGCCAGGGTCTGCGCGGCACGGCTTGTGGATCCAGCCACGGCTGCGCCAGCATGGTCCGCAGGGTCTCCCAGGGCAGGAACCAGTCCCGCCATGGGTAGTGATACAACCGGCCGAAACTCCACGGGGGATACATGCCGGCGCGCCCCACACTGGCGGTGTCCCTTGTGTATGCGTTCTCGTCGTGCCCCAGCGCGTCCAGCATTCTCGCGTCGTCGGGCTCGTCGTCGTACTCGAAGCCGGCGAGCAGGACGATCACGCCTTCGTCGTGCCGGATCTCGCCCCGCAGGTGATCGAAGCGGCCTTCCTCGACGATATGCTCGAGGTCGTCCGCGAACCGCTCGAAGTCCCGGTAGTGCAGCTCATACTGCCGGAATCTTCCGCCCGCCTTGCGGAGGCGGATCCACGCTTCGGCGATGATGCCGAACTGTCCCTGACCGCTCCTCACGGCATCAAAAAGTTCTGTGTTCCGCGTGGCGGAGCATCGCACTCGCTCACCCGTGCCGGTCACCACCTCGAGCTGTTCGACCTGTCCGACCTGGGCTCCGTAGCGATGTGAAGTCGTGCCGAGACCTCCGGCGGACAGCGTTCCACCGACGGTCAGCTGGTCGAAGTCCGGCAGTACGCGAGGCAGATGCCCCTCCGCGCGCAGCGTATCCACCAGCGCACCCCATCCGACGCCGCCCTGCGCGCGCACCAACCCCGGGCCCGCCGGCCTGATTCGACCCAGCCCCCTCGTGTCGACCACCACGCCGCAGTCGGTCAGGGTCTGTCCGCCCTGGGAGTGTCCTCCGCCTCGAATGGTCAGACGGACACCGTCGCTCGCGGCCCGCCGCACGAGGCTTGCCACTTCCTCCACGCTCCGGGGCGTTGCGACCGCTTCGGGCACCCGCCTGATCAATCTCCCGAAGTCCCGGGCGTACGCCTCCCGGTCTTCCAGGTTTGTGTTTGCGCCCGGGATCATCTCGTGTGCATTTGTCCCGCTTTCGCGGACAGTCTGATGGTCGGCGTTGATCGTGTCTTCCCTGAAGCCAACAGAATATACCGCACATCCCGGTCGAGGCGATGTATCGCCCCTCCCCTGGCGTTCCCGGGCCGTCCGCCCCTACGGCGCTCGGTATCGAAAGCCGGCATCCGCCAGGATGCCGTCCGAAGTCCCGCCATTGGGTCACGATCTCCCCGCCGTTTGCGGACGGCGGGGTCGGATATCGCCTGAGGGCAGAAACGCAGATCGCGGCGCATTGACGGCGCTCCCGTACGGGCGTACCGTCCCCGGCCATGCCCGACCTCCATTTCGATCTGGCGCTGATTCCCGACGGCTGGGCGCGCGACGTCCGCGTCAAGGTGACCGGCGGCGGCGATTTCGGCGAGATCCTTCCCGGCGGACACCCGGAAGGAGCACGACGCGTCGCTGGCGCGGTCGTCCCGGGAGTCCCCAACGTGCACTCCCACGCATTTCAGCGTGCGATGGCGGGCCTCACCGAGTGCGGCAGCACGGCCGAATACGGGTTCCGGAGCTGGCGCGATCAGATGTACGCCTTTCTCGCGCGTCTTTCGCCGGATGATGTGCACGTCGTCGCCTCCCAGCTGTATGCCGAGATGTTGCGCCACGGGTACACCGCCGTGGCCGAGTTCCACTACCTGCGCAACGACCCGCGCGGGCGGCCCTACGCCGTGCCGCACGAGATGGCGCTGCGCCTCCACGAGGCCGCAACGGCCACCGGGATCGGGCTCACGCTCCTGCCGGCGCTCTACCGGGTCGCGGATTTCGGGGCGGATGCGCCGCTCGAGGAGCAGCGCCGGTTCGTTGCGACGGTCGACGAGATCCTGGGCGACGCCGCAGCGCTCGGCCGGACGGTCGCGGGGAACGGCGACCGCAGCGTCGGCCTGGCGCTCCACTCGCTGCGCGCGGTGCCCCCCGGGGACCTGGCAGGCGCCGTCGACGCCCTGGGCGCGACCGATCCTGCGGCGCCCATCCACATCCACCTCGCCGAGCAGGTCGCCGAGGTGCGGGCGTGCCTGTCCTGGAGCGGGGCCTCCCCGGTGGAGTGGCTGCTGGACCACGCCCCGGTGGACGGGCGCTGGTGCGCGGTGCACGCCACCCACATGACCGGGGAGGAGACCCGCGCCCTGGCCGCCTCGGGCGCGGTCGCGGGGCTCTGCCCGACCACCGAGGCCAACCTGGGCGACGGGGTTTTCCCGCTCGCGAGCTACCTGGTCGCCGGCGGCCGCTGGGGGGTGGGGAGCGACTCCCACGTCAGCGTCAGCCCGGCCGCCGATCTGCGGATGCTCGAGTACTCGCAGCGGCTCACGATGCACGAGCGCAACGTCGCCGGAGGCCGCGAGGCCCACTCCACGGGGCGGGCCCTGCTGGAGGGCGCCTGGGCGGGCGGCGCGCAGGCGAGCGGACGGCGGCTGGGCGCGATCAGACCTGGATTCCGGGCCGATTTGGTCGTCCTCGACACCGGCCATCCCGCTCTCGTGGGAAGAGACGAGGACCAACTGCTCGACGCCTGGATCTTCAGCGGCGAGGACACGCCCGTGCGCGACGTCATGGTGGGCGGAGCCTGGGTGGTGCTGGACGGGCGCCACCGCGGGCAGGAGGAAATCGCGACCGCGCACCGGGCGGTAGCACGGAAGCTCGCCGCGGTGCTCTAAGCCGCGAGGAGCACCTCGCGAGGTCGGTGCCGGACGCAGTTCGCCAGCACTGACGCTCCTCGCTACCCCTGCATCGGCACGCTCTGCGTGCGCACGATCAGTTCGATGTCCCAGATCGCCTCGGCGACGGCGCGCCCGATCAACTCCATCCGGCGCACGTCGCTGATCCGGGACTGGACGTTCTTCAGCTCGCGTTTGGACAGCAGCCACTTGAAGATCCCGCAGGCGTCCGCGAGCGCGATGATGACGATGTCCCGGGGGTCGGGGATCATGTCGCTGAACAGCACCTCCATGATGCGCAGCTTCACCTCGCGTTCCGCCTTTCCGTCCACGACCGGATAGCGCCGCGAGCGGAAGACCCACAGGAAGCGTTCCTCCTGGCGCGCCAGGATGCCCTTCGAGACCAGGCGCTCGAGCGCGGTCTCGCGGATATCGGCGGCGCGGCCCGCGGCGTGTTCCACCCAGTAGCGCGCATCGTGGGCGTCCTCGGCCTGTGCGATCTCCTCCAGCATCGGATCCAGCAGGCTGTCGCCGAGCGGCGTCGCGTCGACCAGGTAGAGCTTCTCCAGATCGGTGTCGATCCGGTTCTCGAGCGCCAGGTCCATCAACACGCCGCCACCGAGGGCGTAGTTGAGCGACCAGCTGGGGACGTGCGCGAACGTGCCGTTCTCGTCATCGAGCAACAGCAGCAGGATCTCCTCGGCGAATCTCAGCACGGCGGCTTCTCCCCTGGTGTCTTTGGCGCCGAAAAGGCAACTGCAGTCATTATGCCTCGTTTCCCGATGAACGGGAACCCGTTCCCCCTCATGGTCGCATGCCCCGGCCTGCGGACGCCGATCACAGTGCCTCCATGAATCCCTCCGACAACCGTCCCCTTGCCACCCCCTGCACCGGCCCCCGCAGGATGACCTCCAGCCCGCGGGAGACATCCACCTGCAGCGTGCCGCCCTCCATGCGCACCTCGACCTCGCCGTAGTCCACCACCCCGCGCCCGGCCGCCGCCACCGCCGCCGCGCACGAGCTGGTCCCCGACGCCTGGGTGCGCCCGACACCGCGCTCCCAGATGGCGATTTCGACGCAGCCCCGCGAGACGGGCCGGGCCAGCTGCACGTTCACGCCCGCCGGGAAGGCCTCGTGGGCGGTCAGGAAGGGACCCAGGCGCGAGAGCGCAGCATCGGACAGGTCGTCGGTGAATACCACGCAATGGGGGTTGCCGACGCTCACCGGGGTGCAGTCGAGCACCCCCTCCGCCGGGTGGGTGAGCGGCCTCCCCTGCCACGCGGGCGCAAGCCCCGCATCGGCGGGGTGCAGCGACGCGCGTCCCATCTCGACCGATACGTCGTAGACGCTCCCCGCCAGGCGCTCCTCGACGCGCATGTGGACGCGGTCGCCGCCGACCTCCACCGCGAAGGGCCCGTCTCCGACCCAGTCCCGCGACGCCGCCCAGGCCGCGAAGACGCGCAGGCCGTTTCCGCTTCGTTCGAACTCGGATCCATCCGGGTTGAACATCCGCAGCCGCCAGGGACGCTCCGGCGGAGGCGAGTGCAGCACGATGCCGTCGGCGCCCACACCCCGCCATCGATCGCAGACGGCGCGCACCGCCTCCGGCGATAAGGCCCATCCGTCCCCGAACGCAAAGACGAGGTAGTCGTTGCCCAGGCCGTGGCCCTTGAAGAAGCCGGCGCCCGCGCGCGGACGGCCGGGGTTCATGGCCGGAGGCGGACGGCCGGGGTTCATGGCCGGAGCAGGATGCACGCATCCCTCACGGATGGAGCCGCCGGATGCTCCACCCATCCTCCTCGCGCTGGAATACCAGCCGGTCGTGGAGCCGATCCGTGCGCCCCTGCCAGAACTCGATGCGCTGCGCATGAAGCCGGAATCCACCCCAGAAATCGGGCAGGGGCACTTCCCCGCCCTCGAACCTCTTCTCGATCTCGCGCACCCGGCGCTCCAGCATTTCACGCTCCTCGAGGGGCTGGCTCTGGCGCGACGCCCAGGCACCGATCCGGCTGCCCCTGGGGCGCGTGCGGAAATACGCGGCGGATGCCTCGCGGCTCAGCGGGGTGACGCCGCCCTCGACGCGCACCTGGCGCTGGAGGACGCCCCAGTGAAAGCAGAGGGCGGCCCGGGGGTTGGCGGTCAGCTCGTCCGCCTTGCGGCTGCCCAGGTTGGTGTAGAACTCGAACCCGTCCTCGCCGAACCCCTTGAGCAGCACCATGCGCGCACTGGGAGCGCCATCCGCGGACGCGGTTGCCAGGGTCATCGCCTCGGGCAGCAGAATGCCGGCCTTGCGCGCGGCGTCGAACCACTGCCCGAAGAGCTGGATGGGGTCCAGTCCCGGATCCGCATCCGGGAGCCCGCGGGTCAGGCCGCGTCCAAGCGAGAAAACGAGGCGCAGGTTCGATTTGAGCGACATCAGTCAGAGCTACGACCGAAAACGCGCGGGGGAAAGGGGTGCCAGGCGCGGATCCCCGGTACCCGTAACCTGGTTTGCGACCATTTTGCCCGTTACCGCCGACAGCGTGAGCCCGAGATTGCCGTGCCCTACCGCCACCGAGAGCCCGCCCACATTGCCGAGAGGGCCGACGCAGGGCAGCCCGTCCGGCGACATCGGCCGCAGGCCGCACCATTCCGACACCGGTGGAGCGTCGCCGACGGCGGGCAGCCAGGCACGAGGTTTCAGCGTAAGCTGCTCGAGGCGGATGGGGTCCAGCTCCAGGTCGTAGCCGGCGAATTCCATCGTGCCCACGAAGCGCACCCGCCCCTCCAGCGGCGTGCAGATGATACCCGTGTCCCTGTTGGTGCAGGCGACGCGCATGGCGGGTGCTCCATCCGGGCCCACGGCCACCTCGCGATGATACCCCTTCCCGGGCTGAATGGGGAGAGGGAACCCGGCCTGCCGAGCCAGGGCCAGGCTGAAGGGACCGGTGGCCAGCACGACCGCGTCGGCCGCGACGCGCTCGCCATCGGCGGTCTCCACGCCCCGCACCGCCCCACCCGCAAACGTGAGCCGCCGCACCGCCGCGCCCTCGCGGATGGAGACGCCCCTTCGCCGCGCGGCCTCCGCCAGACCGAGGAGGAAGAGATAGGGGTCCAGGATCCGGGTTTCCGGGAACAGGACGCCGCCCGTCACGCGGGGACCGAGCGCCGGCTCCACCTCACGCGCCTGGATACCGTCCACGACCTCGGGGTGGTAGCCGTGCCCGCGCATCAGCGCGGCGTCTTCACGCGCCTTCGCCATCGCCTTCCCGCCAACGCAGACCTCCAGGTAGCTCCCGCGCCGGTATTCGCAGGCGATTCCCTCCTCGCCCACGATGGCATCGAAGCATGCCAGCGTATCCAGCCCCAGCGGCGCCAGCGTCTCCAGGCAGCGCCTCTCGTGCCGGCGGGTGCAGTGCCGCGCGAACGCGGCCAGCCATCGCCAGACGCCCACATCCCGGCGCGCACGCACGTACAGCGGGCTCCGCGGATCGAAGAGGCGCGGCAGCGCCTGCCGGACCTTGCCCGGCCGGTTCAGCGGAGGATGCCCTGCAGCCACGATCCCGGCGTTGCCCCGCGAGGCGCCGGCCCCGATTCCGGCGCGTTCGAGCACGACCACATCCACCCCTCGCCGCGCCAGGTACCAGGCCGAGCAGAGGCCGACGAGGCCTCCGCCTGCGACGACGACACGAAAAGTGGACATGGCGGGCCGGGGGAGGGTTGTGGTCATCGCAGTACGTCAGCCCGCCTACCTTGAGCGCCGGCACCCTGTTCCCTGCGGACTCGAGCGGGAGACATGATCGTGTCGCCGATCTGCATGCCGTCGTCGCGGCGCATGTGGCGGAAGACGGGTTTGACGCGGTATATAGTACGCTCTGGATGCCAATTGACCTGAACACGGCCACGTGCGATGAAATCCTGCCTATTCCGGGCGTCGGCGAGCGCAAGCAACACGAATTCGAAGAGTGCCGTCAGGATCGTCGGCTCCCTGCCGGCGATCCTGCTTGTTTGGGCCTGCAGCCCCTCCGCCGCCTCCACGCCGGACGGCCAGACGCCGGGACCCGGACCGGTCGCGGGGGGCAGCCCCGAGCAGGTCGCGCACCAGGTGGCGACCGTGGTCGACGACCTGAGCAACCCCTGGGCGGTGGCCTGGCTCCCCAACGGCGACATGCTGGTGACGGAGCGGCCGGGCCGGCTGCGCATCGTCCGTGACGGTACGCTTCTGCGCGACCCCGTCGAGGGAGTGCCGGACGTGCGGGCACGCGGTCAGGGCGGCCTGCTGGACGTGGCGGTGCACCCCGACTTCGAGAGCAACCGCCTGCTCTACCTGAGCTTCGCGGCACAGCACGAGGACGGGGGCGCCAGCACCGTGGTGGTCCGAGGCCGCTTCGAGGACGACGGGCTCACCGGGGTCGAGGAGATCTGGGTCGCGCAGTCCCGGGGCCGCGACCACTTCGGTTCGCGCCTGGCCTTCGATGCCGACAACTACCTCTACATTACCGCCGGCGACCGGCAGGTCTCGCCCCGGGGCGGGCTCGCGGAGCTGTCGGCCCATCCGGCGCAGGACCTCTCCACCCACCACGGCGTGGTGGTGCGCCTGCACGACGACGGGCGCATCCCGGCGGACAATCCGTTCGTGGGACAGGCCGGCGTGCTCGGGGACATCTACAGCTACGGTCACCGCAACGCCCAGGGCATGGCCTTCCACCCGGAGACCGGGGACCTCTGGCTGAACGAACACGGGCCGCAGGGGGGAGACGAGATCAACCTGATCCTGCCGGGCCGCAACTACGGCTGGCCGGTGGTCGGATACGGGGTGAACTACGGAAGCGGATCGAGGATCCACGTAGGCAGTCACCGCGACGGAATGGAGCCGCCCGTGCACTACTGGGTGCCCTCCATCGCCACATCGGGACTGATGGTTTACACCGGCGACCGCTTCCCGGAGTGGCGCGGCTCGATGTTCGTCGGGGGACTGGCCGGGCAGCAGCTGGCTCGCCTGACCCTGGACGGGCATACGGTCACGGACGAAGAGACGCTGGTCCGGCGCATGGGCCGCATCAGGGACGTGCGCCAGGGCCCGGACGGCCTGATCTACCTGGTGTTCGACCGGCCCGGCATGGTCGCCCGCCTGGAACCGTCCGCGGGCTAGGCCCGCAGGCGGACAACCTTCATGGCCGAACACCACGGACAGGCCAGCCCCCGGGGACGCGCCATCGGCTTGTGGCTCGGCCTGGGCTGCTTTCTCCTGCTACTCGCCTTTCCGATAGACCCGGCAAACCTGCCCGCGAGCCGCCTCGCCGCCGTCGCGAGCCTGATGGCGATCTGGTGGGTGAGCACCGCGCTTCCGCTCTTCGCAACCGCCATTCTTCCGCTGGTGCTCTTCCCCCTGCTCGGCATCATGTCCGGGAACGATGTCGCGCCGGTCTACTTCAACAGCACGATCGTCCTCTTCCTGGGAGGGTTCATGATCGCGCTGACGATGGAGAGGTGGAATCTCCACAAGCGCATCGCCCTCGGCATCATCCACGCGGTGGGGGGCGGGCCTCCGCGCATCATTCTGGGCTTCATGGTGGCGGCCGCCTTCCTCTCCATGTGGATCTCAAACACCGCCACCGCGGTGATGATGGTGCCGATCGGGCTCGCGATGGTGCTGCAGGTCGAGGAGACGGCCGGCGCCCGGCACTCGCGCACGTTCACCATCGCCCTCATGCTCGGCATCGCCTACGGCTGTTCGATGGGCGGTCTGACCACCCTGGTCGGAACCCCTCCCAACCTGTCCTTCCAGCGCATCTTCCAGATCATCTTCCCCGAAGCGCCTCCCATCGACTTCGGCACCTGGATCGTGATGGGTCTCCCGATCGGCGTCACGATGATCGTGGTGGCCTGGCTGCTGCTCACCAAGGTCCTCTATCGCCCATCGCCGGAGGTGCGGATCGAGCGGGATGTCCTCGAGCGGGAACGCGCCGGGCTGGGCCCGATCTCCTTCGAGGAGCGCTCTGTGGCGACAGTCTTTGCCATGACCGCGCTGCTCTGGGTCTTCAGGCGCGACCTGGAGCTCGGTTTCGCCACCGTCCCCGGCTGGTCGAACCTGCTTCCCTACGCCGGGATGATCGACGACGGCACCGTGGCGATCGCGATGGCGTCGTTGCTCTTCTTCATCCCGACCCGGAACCGGGCGCCGCGGAGCGCGAGCATCGAGGCTCCGGACGCGTTCCCGAAGTGGCAGAAGCCGTTTCGCCGGGCATTCCGTTTCGGGGCTGCGAACCGCGTCATGGGCGCGGAGGTGATTCCGCGCCTGCCCTGGAACATCGTCCTCCTCTTCGGAGGAGGGTTTGCCCTCGCGGCCGGTTTCCAGAGCACCGGGCTCGCCAACATCATCGGGAGCCAGTTCCAGGGGCTCGGCGGGCTGCCGGACTTCGCAGTCATCCTCCTGGTGTGCCTCACCCTCACCTTCCTCACCGAGCTGACCAGCAACCTGGCCACCACGGAGATGATTCTCCCCATCCTCGCCTCGGTGGCGGTGCTGACCGGGATGAACCCGCTCATCCTGATGGTCCCCGCGACGCTGTCCGCCTCGTGCGCCTTCATGATGCCGGTTGCGACGCCCCCCAACGCCATCGTCTTCGGCAGCGACCGCATCTCGGTGGGAGAGATGGCGCGCGCGGGCATCTTTCTGAACCTGATCGGCGCGCTGGTGATCGCCACGCTGGTCCTGACGCTGGGCGAAACGGTCTTCGGAATCGAGTCGGGCGTGATGCCGGACTGGGCAACGGACGCGGCGGCCGGGGAGATCGGCGGCTGACATCTTGTCGGACCATCGACCACCAACCAGCCGCCGGACGCAGGCGATCGGCTTCTGGCTCGGCCTGAGCTGCTTCCTGCTGCTGCTGGTCTTTCCGGTGGATGCGGCCAACGCGCCCGCAAGCGGCCTCGCCGCCGTCGTGAGCCTGATGGCGATCTGGTGGGTCAGCAACGCGCTTCCGCTCTTCGCGACCGCCATTCTTCCGCTGGTGCTCTTCCCCCTGCTCGGCATCATGTCCGGGAACGACGTCGCGCCGGTCTACTTCAACGGCACGATCGTCCTCTTCCTGGGAGGCTTCATGATCGCGCTCTCCATGCAGCGGTGGAACCTGCACAAACGCATAGCCCTCGGCATCATCCACGCCGTGGGCGGCGGGCCTTCGCGCATCATCCTGGGCTACATGGTGGCGGCCGCCTTCCTCTCCATGTGGATCGCCAACACCGCCACCGCCGTGATGATGGTGCCGATCGGGCTCGCGATGGTGCTCCAGGTCGAGGAAACCGCTGGCATCAAACACTCGCGCACCTTCACCGTCGCCCTCATGCTCGGCATCGCCTACGCCTGTTCGATGGGCGGCGTGACGACGCTGGTCGGAACCACGCCCAACCTGTCCTTCCAGCGCATCTTCCAGATCATCTTCCCCGAAGCGCCTCCGATCGAGTTCGGCACCTGGATGGTGCTGGCCACGCCGATCGGGATCACGATGGTCGCGGTGTGCTGGTTGGTCCTAACCCAGGTCCTCTACCGTCCATCGCCGCAAGTGCAGATCGACCGGGACGTCGTCGCTCGCGAGCGCGCCGCGCTCGGTCCGATCTCGTTCGAGGAACGTTCCGTGCTGGTCGTCTTCGCCATCACAGCGGTGCTGTGGATTTTCCGGCGCGACCTGGAGCTCGGCTTTGGCACGATTCCGGGCTGGTCCAACCTCCTGCCCTTCCCCGGGATGATCGACGACGGCACCGTGGCGATCACCATGGCGGCGGTCCTCTTCTTCATCCCGACCCGGAACCAGCCGCCGCGCGGCGCGAGCGAGGCGATGGCCGACCGGGTCCCCCAGTGGCTGAAGCCGCTTCGCCGGGCAGCCCGTTTCGCCAACGCGAACCGCGTCATGGGCGCGGAGGTGATCCCGCGTCTGCCGTGGAACATCGTGCTCCTCTTCGGAGGCGGCTTCGCCCTCGCGGCCGGTTTCACAGACACCGGGCTCGCCAACATCATCGGGAATCAGTTCCAGGGGCTCGGCGGACTGCCGCCCTTCGTCGTCATCGTGCTGGTGTGCCTCACGCTCACCTTCCTGACCGAACTGACCAGCAACCTGGCCACCACGGAGATGATCCTCCCCATCCTGGCTTCGGTAGCGGTAGTGACGGAGATGAACCCGCTCACGCTGATGCTCCCGGCGACGCTCTCGGCTTCGTGCGCCTTCATGATGCCGGTCGCGACGCCGGCCAACGCCATCGTCTTCGGAAGCGACCGCATCTCGGTCGGGGAAATGGCGCGCGCGGGCATCCTGTTGAACCTGATCGGGGTGATCGTGGTCACCACCGTGGTGATCCTGCTGGGAGAGGCGGTCTTCGACTTCGACCGGGGGGTGATGCCGGACTGGGCGACGGGGGTGCCGCCCGCGGGTAGCGGGCCCTAGTCGTTCCTCTTGCGCCGTCCCGCGACGGCGCTGCGGATGGCATCCTCGAGGCGCTGGGGGTGGTCGCTCCCCACGTATAGCCGCCGGCCCTCCTTGAGGCCGACCACGACCGCGCGATCCCCGCGGGCGGTCCAGGCCTTCTTCTTGCCCGCACCACGCACACCCCAGCCGCCGAACTCCACCAGCGGCCGGTAGCGCACGCTCTCCAGCGAGACGATGCTGTCGAAGGACACCATCTTGCGCACGAGCCGCACCGAGCCCAGGTGCAACACGATGCGGGTCTCCTGCACCAGCACCGTCAGCCCGCCCAGCACCATGCGCAGGCCCCACCCGGCGGCGAGGATGGCCGCGACCACGGCCAGCCGGAAGAGGATGCCGCCGCCCGAGGTGACGAACACGGAATACGCGCACGACACGATTGCCCCGCAATAGATGAGATCCACCCAGGACGCCCAGGGCGTGCGCTCGCGGTACCGGGTCTGCTCCTCCGTCTTCACTTTGCGCTCCGGTCTGGATGCGGTGAGGGGGAACGCTCCTTCGGCAGTCATTCTACCATCCCTCCATCGTTGCCGCCTGCCACCGGCTGGAGCTCTGCCAGCCGACTCTTCAGGAAGCGCCGCAGGATGCGGTAGGTGAGCCCCCAAACCGGTTGGCCCGCAACCCTGTAGCAGGGGAATTCCCGCTTTCCCGCAGGCGTCTCCACCGCCAACGCCGAGCGCGCCCCGGGGACGCTGAGGTCGGCGACGGGCACCCAATATACGGCCGCGATCTCGGTGCTGGCCACGTGCGCGTCCGAGCCGCCCGAAAGGAGGAACACGAAAGGGGCGATCATGAGCCGGGGGATCGCCCGCGACGTCGGCTTCAGGTCCGGAAGCCGGCCCACCAGCACGCCCGAGCTGTCCAGGTCTATCCCGACCTCCTCGTGCGTCTCCCGCACGGCGGTCTCGCGGAGGTCGACGTCCTCCGGATCCCGGCGCCCGCCCGGAAGCGCCATCTGCCCCGACCAGGGATCGCGCGGGGAACGCGCTCGGCGCACGAGCAGAAATGCCGGCTCCGGCTCCCGGCGCACCACGAGCGCGACCGCCGCCTGGCTTCTCGGGCCGTTGCCGGCCGGGGCCACTAGCTCACCACCCTCCTCTTCGTCCGTGGCCCGTCCTTCTGCTGCAGGTAGGGGACCCCCTTGGTGATCCAGTCGGGCGCCGGTTCGCCCTTCAGGTAGTGGCCGAACCACTCGAGAATGCGGTTCTGGTAGTCGAGCTGGTTGGGCTCCTCGGCCAACCCGTGGTTCTCGCCCTCGTAGACCAGCAGCACCATGTGCTTCCCGGCCCGCCGCGCGGCGTTGTAGAACTCGACGCCCTGATTGAACTCGACCGCCCCGTCCTCCGTCCCGAACATCATTAGCAGTGGCGTGTCGAGGTTCTCGATGTGATGAACGGGCGAGTTGTTGAAGTAGGAGTCCCAGTCCTCCCACCAGGGCACCTGCATGCGTCCCTGGCTGATCTCGAAGATGCGCGCGTCCGTGCCCCCGCTGTTCCAGTAGAACGACAGGTACATGCTCATGAGGTTGGTGAGGGGCGCCCCCGCCACCGCGCTCGCGAACAGGTCGTCCTGGGTCACGAAGAAGGTGGTCTGGTAGCCGCCCCAAGAGTGCCCGATCAGGCCCACCCGCTCCGGGTCGACCAGCCCCGTCTCCAGCACCGCCGCCACCGCCGGGCGCAGCGTCTCCACGTTCGACTGCCCCGGCCGCCGGTCCCGGTATACGATGTCCGGGCGGAAGACGAAGTACCCCTCCTGGCTCCAGATCTGCTGGTTGTAGTAGCGGGTCGGGTCCGGCACCTGGTACTGGTGCAGCCCCTGGGACAGCAACTCGTAGTGATAGACGATCATCGGGTACTGCTGTCCCGGCTCGTAGCCCGCCGGGTAGGTCAGAGCTCCCTGCAGGCGCCGTCCCCACTCGTTCTCGTACTCGACCAGCTCGGTGCGACCCCACGCATGGTCGTCATGGAAGGGGTTGGTGCGCGTGACCTGGCTGGCGTCGCCCAGATCCGGGCCGGACGCAAAGTAGTCGGGCGAGTCGTCGAAGCGCTCGCGCCGGAAGACGAAGACGTCGTCGTCCCGGGCCTTCATGAGCGCGGCGCGGAAGGAGCCGTAGGAGGCGTCGTCCCATATCAGGGCCTCGGGGTCGGCGCCCGGGCGAGCGCGCGCGAAGCCGGCCTGCTTGGTCCACTCTCCATAGGTGGAATAGTAGATGGGCTCGTCGGAATCGAACGCCTCGGCCTCCGGGTCGGTCTGAACCGCCCGGTAGCGCACTTCGTCCTCGGCCCCTTTCGTGAGGCGTCGGCCGCCCGAGCCGTCCGCCTGCACCTCCCAGACGTCCCAGCGGTCGTTGATCAGCACGGCCTGGTCGTCCTCCGTCCAGCCGGCCAGCCCGAACGCGGGCATCTGCTCGCGGGTCGGCGTCAGGTCCAGGTTCACGAACGTTCCGCCCAGGTCGGCCGTGATGTTGCGCGTCTCCCCGCTGGAGAGGTCGTGGCTCCACCAGTCCTCGCCCTCGAACCACACCGCGTAGCGGCCCTCCGGACTCCCCTGGACCGCCAGCGTGATCCGCTCGCGGACCAGCGACTCGGCGCCCGAGCCCGCGTCCACAGCGTAGAGGTCGTAGAACTGCTGGTTGAACATCGCGTCCACGTCGTAGGGGGTCTCGTCGCGGTTGAGGACGTGGCCCCCTCCCTCCAGCAGCGTGGTCTGGTCGGCATGTTCGCCGCCGAGCATCAGGAAGCGTCCGTCCTCCAGGTGCCACGCGCCGATGTGGTTGCGCGCCCGCAACTGGCGCTCCCGCACCCGCTGTTGCGGCACGGGATCCACGTCGAGCGAGTGCCAGATCTCGACGCCGGCGCGCTCCTCCTCGTCTTCGCCCGGCCCGTCCCCCTCTCCTTCGCCTTCCGCGTCCTCTTCATCACCCTCGGCATCGCCCTGCCCCTCATCGCCCTCCTCGGCCTCGCCCGCCCCTGCATCGCCCTCGGCTTCGTCATCCTCCGCCTCTCCTTCGTCCTCCGGCACCGGAATCCGGTCCTGATAGCCGAGGAAGAGGATGGAGCCGTCTTCGGACCAGGACGGCGCCCGGTGCTCGACCACGCGCTGCGCCGGCAGGAGCGCCGGCGAGGAACGCGGATCGAGGACCAGGGCGGTCCCATCGCCTTCATCCAGCTCCCGCCAGGCCAGGACGACATGCGCCGTATCTTCGTACTCGTCCTCGGTGTAGGTCTTGAGCACGGCCAAGTCCGCCGCCTCCTCGCGCCAGGACAGTTCCCGGTACTCCGCGTCGTCGGTGTCCAGCGAGCGGATGCGGCCCGACACCGGATCGTAGAGGCGCACCCCGTTCCCGACACGGTCTTCGGCATCCACCGTCATCGCCAGCAGATGTCCCTCGTCCTGCCACGCGAGCGCGGCGATGTTGCCGAAGCTGATCGAGGTCCCGGAGGCCAGATCGCGCACGATGGCGTCCGCGCCCGCGCTCTCCTGCTCCTCGGGCTCGTAGCGTCGCAGCGCCAGATGGCGCCCGTCTCCGGAGAAGGAAAACGACGAGATCTCCTCGATCGTCTCCTGCTCGCCCGTGCGCAGGTTCAGCAGGCCCATGTCGGTGCGCACCGGCTCGCGCCGCTCCTGAAGCGCTTCCCGCTCGTCGGGAGAGATGCCGATGGCGTAACCCAGCCAGGCCCCGTCCTCGCTGAACTGCGGGCTCCGACCGAAGGGGACCACCACCACCGAGTCGGAATCGGTGCGGTGGATGCGCAGCTCGTCCTGGTCGTTGACCCGGCTGACGCCCACGGCCAGCCACAGGCCGTCAGGGGAGAGGGCCGCCTGGCCCGGGGTTTCCCACTGGCCGTAGTCGTCGGCCGTGAGCGTGGGCTTCTGTTGCGCGGAGGCGTCCGGGGCCAGCACGGCGGCTGCGGCCGCGAGAAGGAGCAGGCGAAACGGGAATGTGGCGTTCATGGTGTACTTCTCCTGGTGTCCTCCGCGCCCTTGGGCGGGAGATTATCTACTCACGTTCAGGATACGGCGCCCCCCGAGAGCGCCTTGACCAGCCGGTACAGGAACTCCTGGCCCTCGAAAAAGCTCTCGACGCCGATGCGCTCGTCGCGGCCATGGGCACGCACGTCGTCCATGTCCCCGAAGATGCCGCTCACCCCGTAGACCGGGATGCCGGCGTTGCGCAGGTAGAGCGCGTCGGTCGCGCCCGTCGACATGACCGGCAGCACCAGCACGCCGGGCCACATCTCGCCGGTGATGCGCTCGATGGGTCCCAGCACCTCGTCGGTCAGGGGAGAGGGCGGGCTCGGGGTGGGGGTTCCGCGCGGTTCGACCGTGACGTCGAAGGGGGCGGCCAGTTCGGACAGGGTCGCGTGCACGTCCGCGGGATCGTGTCCGGGGAAGATGCGGCAGTTGACGTTGGCGCGGGCCAGCTGGGGGAGCGCGTTCTGGGCGTGGCCTCCCTCGAGCAGCGTCGCGACGCAGGTGGTGCGCAGGCGCGAGTTGTACCCGGTCTCGGCCGACAGTACGCGGGCGGCCTCGGCGTCCGCCGGATCGGCCAGCAAACGGCGCATCGCCTCGCCCATCTCGCCACCGACCAGACCCGCGGAGCGGCCGAAGAACTCCTCGGTGGTCTCGTTGAACATGACCGGGAAGTCGTGGTTCTGCACCGCGAGCAGCGCATTCGAGAGGTCGTAGATGGCGTTCTTGCGCACCGGCAGCGAGGAGTGCCCGCCCGGGTTGGTGGCGTTGAAGAAGAAGGAGAGGTAGAGCTTCTCCGCGGCCTGCACGTTGTTGGAGAGCCGCTGGCCGTTCTGCGACATCCCTCCGCCGCCCTCGTTCAGGGCATAGGCCGCGTCGATGAGCTCGCGATGCTCTGCCAGGAGATAGGCGACGCCGTTGCGCGGCCCGCCCTCCTCGTCCGCGGTGAGCGCCACGATGATGTCGCGGTCGGGGACGAAGCCCTCCTGCCTCATGCGGATGAGGTTCGCGGTGTAGATCGCCGCCTCGTCCTTGTCGTCCATGACGCCGCGGCCGTAGAAGTAGCCGTCGCGCTCGATGAACTCGAAAGGCGGGAGGTCGGGACTCCAGTCCTCGGGAAGGGCTTCGACGACATCGATGTGGGCGAGCAGCAGGATGGGCGCGAGCCCGGCGTCCCGACCCCTCAGGCGGGCCACGAGGTTGCCCTTGGTGGGGGCGTCGTCGGGAACGAGGACATGGACATCCTCCTCGGGAAACCCCGCGTTCAGAAGGACGCGGGCCGCCGCCTGCGCCGCCAGAGTGTTGTCGCCGCGCCCGGTGTTGGTCGTGTTGATCTCGACCAGCTCCTCCAGGAGCGACCGGGCCATCTCCATGTACTCCGGCGGCGAGGTGTTCTGGGCGGCGACCGGAGCCGGAGCCCAGCACATCGCGCCGAGGGCCGACAGTGCAAGGGACGCGGCGATGAGGAGGGGATTCTTCATGTCCGGGAGACTCCGGTTTCGCAGGTCAGGGTTGCCGGGGATACGAGGTCCGGCGGGCCGGAATGCAAAGGGTTGGCGGGCCGGGGATGCAAGGTTTGGCGGGCCGGGATGCTGAGGGTTGGAAGGCCAGGATGCAAGGTTTGGCGGGTCGGGATGCAAGGTTTGGCGGGTCGGGATGCTGAGGGTTGGCGGGCCGGGATGCAGGGTTTGGAAGGTGCCCGCGGGGACGGTGTCAGGCAAGCGGAAACGGCTGCGGGGCCGGGGGTGGAAACGGTCGGTGGGCAGGATGTCCCCGGTCGGCAGCCGGGCGCAGCCGAACCGGGCCGCGCGCGACGCCGCGGGCGGGGCGGCGGTGGAAGACGGGGCGGCCATCTGGAACAGCCGGACCGACCAGCCGGTAGGATCGCGCTAATGAGAGATTTCGTCACCTTCATGATTACGATCTTCGTCGCCGGCTGGGGTTCGGCCGTGCTCTACACGGTGCTGCGCTTCTTCTGGAAGAGGCAGAACCAGGGCTCCCTGCCGCGCGGCGACGAGCGCATGCTTGCCGCGATGCGCGAAGAGTTGGATTCGCTGGAGACCCGGCTCGCGCGGGTCGAGGACGAGACCCGTTTCGCGGCCGAGCTGCGCGCACCGCACGTCCCGGAGCGGCTGGATCCCGGAGAAGGGCGCGCACCACCCCCGGGTAGTTGAGCCGGGCGGCCGTGCTCGTCGAGCGTCAAGGCGGAACCAACGCGTGAAACGCTGGCCGGACCCTCTTTTGTTGGCCAATTAGGGCCGATTATGGCGAACAAAAGAGGGGAGGCGAGGGGGAGGGATCATCCTCCCGCCACCAGCCTCCGGTGCTCGAACCCGGCGCTCGTGTGGGCGACCAGCTCCAGCCGGCCTTCCAGCAGGTCGTGCATGAGCCGCGTGGTGAGGGGGATTGAGCGGGTGACCTCGGTGACGTCCGGCCCCGCCAGGCGGAGCACCACCACCCCGCCCCCATCCCCATCGGCCGCCGGGATCCGCCGCAGGACCACCCCCAGCGCGTCCTCCGGCTCGACCCCCGCCAGCGTGACCCGATACGAGAGCGTGCCCGTCGGCAGATCCATCAGGAACGCCCCTTCCACGTCCCCCTGCGGCGGGTCGAGCGCGATCAGCACCGGATCCGGCGGGCGTCCCCGTTCGAGTGGCGGCGCCCGTAGCGGTGCCCGCCGCCTGGGGCCGGCCGCCTCGAGCGCGTAGGCGAAAGCGACCAGCCGGGCGTCGTCGAGCGCGCGGCCGAGCAGTTCCAGCCCCGCCGGCACCTCCGTCCCCGTGAACCCGGCCGGCACGGTGAGCGCCGGTAGCCCGGTGTTCGCGCTCAGCGAGCAGGTGGAGCCGACCGGAGCCGACCCGATGAGCGCGGTCTCCTGGCGCATGGTCGGGTAGGCGAGCGCGTCCAACCCCATCTCGTCCATGAAGCCGACCACCGCCTCCCGCAGTGCACGCCGGCGGGCCATCGTCTCCTCGTACTCGTCCGTGGGCCGCTCGGTACGGGCGATGCGCCGCCGGAAGGTGCCGTCCAGCGCCTCGTGGTGAAGGCCGGCCTCCACGATCTCATCGAGCGTCGACACGGGGGCGCCCGGGACCCCGGCCAGGTAGTCCATCAGGTCGAACTTGAACTCCAGGTCGATCAGGCCGGTGTTGGCGAGCAGGCTGTCGAGGTCGGGGATGGTCACGTCCACCACGTCGGCCCCCAGCGAGTCCATCCCGGCCAGGGCGGCACGCACGACCTCCGTGATCCGCCCCCCGCCCCCGCCTTCCTCCAGCCAGTCCGCCAGAACGCCGATGCGGGCACCCTCCAGCGCGGACGGGTCCAGGGCCGCCTGGAAGTCCGGGACGCCGCGACGCTCCAGCACCGCCGTGGCCGGGTCGGCCGCGTCGGGTCCGACCGTCGCGTCCAGCGCGGTCGCCAGGTCGGTGACGGTGCGCGCGAGCGGGCCGCCGGTGTCCTGCGAGTGCGAGAGCGGCAGGATGCCGTCGATGCTCGACAGCCCCTTGGTGGGCCGCAGCCCGAACAGGTTGTGCACCGCCGCCGGGATGCGGATCGAGCCGCAGGTGTCGCTCCCCCACCCCACCGCCGCGAAGCTCGCGGCCACCGCCGCCCCCGTCCCCCCCGAGCTCCCGCCCGGGTTGCGCGCGGGCTCGTAGGCGTTGCGGCTCTGCCCGCCCAGCGAACTGATGGTGGTGATCCCGGCCGCAAGCTCGTGCAGGTTGGTCTTCCCCAGGATGACCGCGCCCGCCTCCCGCAGGCGCGCAACCTGGAAGGCGTCGTCGGGGGGCCGCAGCCCCGAGAGCGCCAGGCTCGACCCGGTGGTCGGCATCCCGGCCACGTCGTAGTTGTCCTTCATCAGCACCGGAATGCCGTGCAACGGCCCGCGCACCGTCCCCGCCGCCCGCTCGCGGTCGAGCGCGTCGGCCTCATCGCCCGCCCGCGGGTTCAGGCGCGTGATGGTGTTCAGCTCCGGCCCGGCGACATCGTACGCCGCGATGCGGTCGAGGTAGAGGTCGACCAGCTGGCGCGAGGTCACGCGCCCCTCCTCCAGCGCCCGCTGAAGATCGAGGATGGAGGCCTCCGCGACCTCGAATTCGGCATCCGCGCTTCCGCCGGCGAAACATCCGGCGACGGCAAGCGCGACTACGGCCGGAAGCAGACTATGGAGATTCATGCGCATGGGGGTTTCCGCAGCAGCGCCCCCTTGCCGCCCACGCGAACGAACGGCAGATCGTGCCGGTCGATGAATTCGCGGCAGGCCTGAAGGGCGCCGTCGCACCAGGCGGGCTCCACGCAGTCGTCCAGAACGACGCCGCCGCCGGGAACGATCCGGGGCCAGAGTGCCTTCAGCGTCACGGCCGTGGGCAGGTACAGGTCGACATCCAGAAACACCGCGGCGATCGGGCCGATTTCGTCCCAGTTCACCTTCGAGCAGTCGCCCTCGATAATGCGGTAGTTGCTGTAGCCGAGACGGGCGAGGCTGTAGTTGAAAACGCGGGCGCTGCCATAGGAGTAGTCGGAGAGCTCCGCGGCGCGCTTGCGTCGGTTCTCGACTTCGTAGTCGACGCTCTCCCGGGTGAAACCCGCGAAGGTGTCGACCAGCACCAGGGTCCGCGGATCGCCGGTGGTTCTCAGGTGCTCCAGGAGAAAGACGGACGTGTCTCCGCGCGCCACGCCGATCTCAACGATCGCCCCTTCGGTGCCCCGGGTAGCGTCGATCAGCCCGATCATCGCCGAGAGTTCGCCCGGGTCCACCCAGTAGCGGTACTCGGGCAGCATGGCGTTGCGTAGCCCCGGCAGCCGGTAGACGATGCGCTTGATCGTGGTCATGAGCCCGCGCGCCCGCCGGTTCAGCACGCGCACCAGGGAAATGGATGCGCCGACGCCTGGACTCCGCGGCACGCGTGGCGCCGATGGGGTAGGAGAGGACGGCATGGTCCGGAACCTGGAGGTTGAAGGAGGCTCGCCCGCGCCGCGAAGATGCGCGCCTTCCATCATCACAGGAAATACGGGCCCGGAAAAGATGTAGCAGACCGGGAGGGCTCCCGCCCGCTCGCAACAGCTGCCATCCTGCACGGCCGCCAGCGCAGGCAGTTGCACGCTGGCGTCGTCCCGTGACTGGCGCGACCCCGCGGGTGGCGCCACGGGCAAGGCTGCAGCAGGCCGTGCTCTTGTCGCGGTCGGTTCTGCCGAAATCGGATCGTTTCGCTAGAATCATGGCGTTCCGCGTAGGCGCCATCGGCTGACCGAAGCCGTTGGTCGTATCCCTCGACCCGACAACCGCCATGGCCGACAGACCCGACAATCGCCACGAAGCCCAGCCGCCCGCCGCCCTCAACCGCCGCGATTTCCTGAAGGCCGGCGCGCTCGGGGTGGCGGCCGGCGCCGCTGGCGGATGCACCGAGCCCGGAGCCGAAGCGGCCACTACGCGAGCCCGGACCTCGGCCCCGGCCACCGCCACCACGCCGCAGGGCCTCCCCGCCCCCCCGCAGCAGCCCCTCGCCGCCCCTCCCCTCGACCCCGTGCGCATCGGGTTCGTCGGCGTGGGCGGGATGGGCACGGCGCACGTCCGCAACCTGGTCCGCATCGACGGCTGCGTGGTGAGCGCCGTCTGCGACATCCGTGCCGAACACGCCGAGCGGGCCGCCGCCCTTATCGAAGAGGCGGGACACCCCCGCCCCGCCCACTACACGCGCGGCGAGCGCGACTTCGAGCGCCTGTGCGCCGAGGAGGACCTCGACCTGGTATACACCGCGACGCCCTGGCGCTGGCACGTACCCGTCTGCGTCGCCGCCATGGAGAACGGCAAGCACGCCGCCACCGAGGTCCCCGCCGCCTACACCCTGGACGACTGCTGGCGGCTGGTGGAGACCGCCGAGCGCACCGAACGCCACTGCGTGATGATGGAGAACGTCAACTACGGCCGTGCCGAACTCCTCTGCCTCAACCTGGTCCGCCAGGGGCTGCTCGGAGAGATCCTGCACGCCGAGTGCGGCTACCTGCACGACCTGCGCGAGATCAAGTTCGCCGACGAAGGCGAGGGCCTGTGGCGGCGCGCGCACTCATGGACGCGCAACGGCAACCTCTACCCCACCCACGGCCTGGGCCCGGTCGCCAACTGCATGGACATCAACCGGGGCGACCGCTTCGCCTCCCTGGTGTCGATGAGCAGCCCGTCGCGCGGCCTGCAGGAGTGGGCGGCCCTCCACTACGGCGAAGGACACCCCAGGCGCGCCGAGACCTTCGCCCTGGGCGACATCAACGCGAGCCTCATCCAGACCGCGCTGGGGCGCACCATCTACGTGGCGCACGACACCAACCTGCCCCGTCCCTACGACCGCATCAACAAGGTCCAGGGCACGCGCGGCATCTTCCAGGGCTACCCGGACCGGGTTTACATCGAGGGCAGCAGCCCGTCGCATCGGTGGCAGGAGGCCGAGGCCTGGTACGGCGACTTCGAGCACCCGCTCTGGAGCGCGCTGCGCGAGGCATCCATCGGCGCCGGACACGGCGGAATGGATTTCATGGAGGACTATCGGCTGGTCGAGTGCCTGCGGCGCGGCGAGCCCACCGACATGAACGTCTATGACGCGGCCGCCCTGAGCGCCGTCTGCGAGCTCTCGGAGATCAGCGTCGCCCAGGGGAGCGCGCCGGTCCCCTTCCCCGACTTCACGCGAGGGAAATGGAGGGACTGGCAGCCATGGCCCATCGTCACGGCATAGCCGTGTTTCGCGCTGCCGCGGCGCTGTCCGCAACGGCCCTCATCGCCGGCTGTGCCGGCCCGCAGGCCGACGATCCGGGCGCTCCGCTCGAGCCAGGCGCGTCGGATATCGAAATACTGGGCACCTCCGGGTCCCTCGCCGTCGTACAGGACCTCGAGGTGTTGAGCGACGGCTCCGTCTGGGTCTTCAATTCGGTCGAGCCCTACTTTATCGGGTTCGGCCCGGATGGCGAATCCCTCGGCGCTCACGGACGAGCCGGAGGCGGACCCGAGGAGTTCCCGATGCCCTCCGCCTTCCTCACGGGGGGATGGGAGGGCGAGGCATGGGTCTTCGATCTCCGGCGCCACGCCATGATCCGGGTGTCCCGGCCGGACGCGGAATGGGCGGAGATCCCCCTGCGGTCGGAGTCCCTGCCGCCCGGCAGCATCCGCGGCGGAATGAACCTGGTGAGCGCGGCGGTCCGAACTGCCCGACTCGGCGGCGAGATCATCGTCCCCCGCGCGCGACCGCCGGGCGAGGGGGGCATGCTCGGACTCCGACTCTCGCTCCTGGGAGCCGATCTGGTCGCGGTCGATCCGGAAGCAGCGGGGACCCGAACCCTCGTGACGCTCGGAGAGGTGCTGGACGATCCATCCGGAGACTTCGTCCCAAGCGATGGCGGATTCCCGCAGTGGTATCGGCTGTGGGCCCCGTGCGGAGAGAACGTCGTGCGCGTCTATGACCGGGTGCGGCATCAGCTGCGTGGCTTCGACCGATCGGGATCGGAGGTGAACGCCATCGATCTTCCGCCCGTTCCCTTCACGGAGGTCACACCCCGACAGTTCGCCGGCGCGGTGTTCGAGCTGAGGCAGGCCGAGTTGACGGGAGACGTAAGGGGAAGGCTCGGCGAAGCGGACCGGCA
The DNA here is from genome assembly GCA_002238605.1 of BD2-11 clade cluster bacterium bin43. Classification (GTDB taxonomy): domain Bacteria; phylum Gemmatimonadota; class Gemmatimonadetes; order Longimicrobiales; family Gaopeijiaceae; genus BD2-11. Next base: position 107,199 of record MPMR01000002.1, read on the forward strand.
GCGGGTCCTTAATCAGATGGCGCAGGGTGTCAGCGGCAGTCCGCGGGAGCTCGCGACCTACCTGCCGCATTATGTGGACTTCCGCTGCAGTGAAGACGGGACGATGTGGCTGCACCCGTTCGATCCCGACGCCGGCGGACTGAACGGCGGTCCGCGCTGGCTGCGCATCTCGCCGAATGGAGTGCCGCGGGAAGTGCGTCTCCCCGACCGGTTCGACGCCCTGCGCTTCTCGGATTCCCGCATCTGGGGCGTCTATCGGGACGAGCTGGATGTCCCTTCCGTCGCGTCCATTCCGCTCCGGGCCGGCTGATCTGGTGCAGCGAACGACCCGCCGGCATCGACCGGGCCTCTGCGTCCCGCCCCTGCACGGTCCCACCTGCACGGTTTCTCGTGGATAACGTCCGTGGCACGGCGGTTCGTGCGTGTGGCGACGGAGTCCGTCGGCATCCGCTGGCGCTCGTCCTTTTTCTCGCGGTCGCTCCCGCGCTCGTCAGTCCCCGGGTCTCCGCGCAGGAGCCGGAGCAGGGACATGTGTTCGAGGGCAACGTGCGCGACGCGGGCACCGGTGAACCCCTGGCGGGAGCGCAGGTCTCGGTGGTCGGGAGGGAAACCAGAGCGGTGACCCGCGGGGACGGGAGCTTCCACCTGACCGGGTTGGCCGCGGGCGGGTACGTCCTTCGAGCCGACCGTCTGGGATACAGGGGCGCCACCGTGGTAGTGACCGTGGGGACCGAGCGCGCGCGCCGAGCGGTGGCGGAGTCGGCAGAGGTCGTGATCGAGCTGGTGCCGTCTCCCATTGCGCTGGAGAACCTGGTGGTAACGGCCACGATCAGCGAGCGGGCCGCGGCCGAGGCGCTACGGCCGGTCAGCGTCATGGCCGGCGATGTCCTGCAGCGCCAGATGACGGCGACCGTGGCGGGGACCCTGGCGTCAATGCCCGGGCTGGCCGCCACCAGGATGGGTCCATCGGTTGCGCAGCCGGTGATCCGGGGACTGAGCGGGGATCGGGTACTGATGCTCGAGGACGGGATTGCGGTCGGGGACGCCTCCAACTCGGGCGCGGACCACACGACCGCTCTCGACCCTTCGTCGGCACGGCGGATCGAGGTTGTGCGGGGTCCGGGTGCTCTGCTCTACGGAGGCAACGCGCTGGGCGGGGTCATCAACGTCATCCGCGACGAGATTCCGTCCGCCGTGCCGCGCCACCTGACGGGCGCGGCGACACTGCAGACGCAGACCGCGACCGGCTCGCTGGCCGGCAGCGCGACATCCGTCTTCGCCATCTCGGAGAGCGTGCCGCTGCGTGTGGAGGTGGCCGCACGGACGGCGGGAGATCTGAAGACGCCGGCCGGCACGCTTCTCAACACCGACGGCGAACTGTTGAGCGGGGGTGCGGGGACGGCCTGGGTGTCCGATTGGGGTCGCGTGGGGACGTCCTTCCGCGGCTACCGCAACTACTACGGCATCCCGGGCGGCTTCGTGGGTGGGCACGAGGAGGGGGTGCGCATCGAAATGGAGCGATTCTCATCGAAGTTGCGGACCGCGGTCGAGGAGCCGGTCGGACCCTTCCGCAACCTCCGCTTCGACGCGACTCACACCTGGTACACGCACCGGGAGATCGAGGCATCGGACATTGTGGGGACGATCTTCGAACAGCAGAGCGCGAGCGCGGATGTCCTGGGTCGGCATGGGCGTTGGGGTCCGTTTACGGCGGGTGCGATGGGCGGCCGAGCGTCGTGGGAGGATTTCGGATACGGGGGATCGCTGTACACGCCGGACACGCGTCGGCTCAAGGCGGCCCTGTACCTGCTCGAGGAGGTCGATCTGGGCTCCCTCCAGATCGAGTCGGGGCTGCGCTACGACTGGACCCTGACCGATCCGGGGGAGGATCGGATTTCGGACATCGGTGAGATCCGTGACCGCAGGTTCCCCTCCCTGTCGGGGTCGTTGGGTGTCCTCTACAACTCCACCTCGGGGCTGGTGCTCGGCGCAAGCGTTGTCCGGGCGTTCCGCACGCCCGACGTCACCGAACTCTACTCGGAAGGGCCGCATCTGGCGGCCTACGTCTTTGAAGTCGGAAATCCGTCTCTGGAGGGCGAGGTCGGGAGGGGCCTCGACGTCTTCGTCCGCTACGAATCCGAACGACTGAGAGCCGAGGTGACCGGCTTCCACAACGACATCAGGAACCACATCTACGGGGAGGACACGGGCCGCCTGAGCCGCGTGCGCCTCCCCATTTATCAATTCCGGGGCAACGACGCCGTGTTCACCGGCTTCGAGGCCGGCGTGGACGTTGACGCCGGGCGGGGGCTGGCGCTGGAGGGCGTGGCCTCACTGGTGAAGGGCAGCCTCAAGGGGAGTGGTCGGCCTTTGCCCCTCGTTCCTCCGCTCAAGGGACATGTGGCCGTAAAGTACGAGCGGCCGTCGTGGTATGTCCGAGCCGAGGCCGAGATGGCAAACCGTCAGGACCGGGTCGGAGAATTCGAGACGCCGACGCATGGGTACACGGTCTTCAACGCCGCGGCAGGGGTGCGGGTTACGGTCGGCGGGCGTCTGAACGTCCTTACCGTGAGCCTCGCCAACGCCGCAAATGCCGAGTACCGCAACCATCTCTCCCGGGTGAAGGAGATCATGCCGGAGGCCGCCCGGAGTCTGAACGTCACCTATCGGGTGGTCTTCTGAGGTCGAGTCAGCGCGCCAGCCAGGCGCTGAAGCGCTCGTTCAGTTCGTCCTGGTGGTCGACCCAGAACGCCCAGTCGTAACGGAGCGCACGCTCCACGTTGCCCGCGCTGGCCGGCATGTGCGGCGCCATGTCGACCCCTGCGACTACATGGGTCGTCACCAGCGGCATGCCGGATCTGCGCGCCGGGGAATAGGAGATGCGGCGGCCGATCCGCGCCAGAGACTCGGCGCTGGTGCTGAAGGCCACGTATCTCAGCGCCTCTTCCAGCCTCGGTGTACCCGCGACGATCCCGACCTGACCCACGTCCAGCAACTGCCCGTCCCACACGATCACGAACCGTTGGTTCTCCAGGATCCGGGCATTGAAAATGCGACCGTTGTAGGCCGTGCTCATGACCACCTCCCGGTCGGCCAACATCTGGGGCGGCTGGGCGCCCGCCTCCCACCACACCACTTCGTCCTTGATCGTTTCGAGCATGGCAAAGGCCCGGTCCAGTCCCGCCGGCGTCTCGAGGGTGGCGTACACCTCGTCGAGCGGCACGCCATCGGCGATCAGGGCGAATTCCAGGTTTACCTGTGGTACCCGCCGCATTCCGCGGCGGCCCGGGAACTTCTCCAGGTCGAAGAAGTCGGCCATGGTGGTGGGTCTTTCGCCCTGGAAGCTCTCGTCGTTGTACGCATACACGGTCGACCAGTACAGATTGCCCACCCCGCACTCGGTGTGGCTCTCGGCCACGAAGTCGTCGGCCGCGGGAGTGCCATCGGGTCCGGGGGGCAGATCGTCGATGTCTATCGGCTCGAGCAGCCCCTCGTCGCAACCGCGCACGGCATCGGCCATCTCCAGATCGACCACATCCCAGTGGACGCTGCCGATGTCCACCTGCGCCCGTATCTGGGCCAGGCCGCCGTTGTAGGCCTCCACGCTGATACGGATGCCGGTCGCCTCGGTGAAGGGAATGTTGACGCCCTCGTTGACGGCCCGGCCGTAGGAGCCGCCCCACGACACGACGGTGATCGACTGCCCGGCGACGGGCTGGAGCGGGACGCTGGAAAGGAGCGCGCCGAGCCCCAGGATGGTCACCGCGGGAACGCGTCTCATTACTTCTCTTCTCATGCCGTTTCTCCCTCAGGACAAACCATACCGGACTACGGCCTCCCCTCTGTCGCCACCGCCGCCCCGCCCATCAGGTAGCGGTCGAAGAAGCGGTCCGTCGCGTGGAAGGTGGTCAGCCAGCGCTCGTGCAGCAGGAAGTCGTGCACGTCGTCCGGGAAGACGATGAGTTCGTGGGGCACGCCCTGCGCCCGCAGCAGCTGCACCAGCCCGACGGTCTGCGAGAACGCCACGTTGCGGTCATCGTCCCCGTGGATGAGCAGGACTGGCGACGTCCAGTTCTCGATCTCCGAGATCGCGGAAGACTGGTACGACACCGATTCCGGGTCGATGGAGTTGCCCCACAGGTGCACGCCGGCGATGTCGACGCCCGCCGCGAAGAGGTCGGAGTCGCGCGCGAGTCCCTGGGCGGTGAGGATGCCCCCGTAGGAGAGGCCCCAGAGCCCGATGCGCGCGGGATCCACGTCGGGGCGGTCGCGCAGGTACTCACCGGCGGCCCGGATGTCCTGGTACTCGGTGTTGCCCTCGCGTCCGCGCCCTGGGGCGTTGCGGAATTCGCGGCCGTAGCCGATGCCGCTCCGGTAGTTCACCGAAAGCACCACGTAGCCCTTGTTCGCGAAGTACTGGTTGATGGCGTAGGCCATGTGGTAGAAATGCATGTAGTGGTACCCGAGCAGCATCTGCCGCCGGGATCCCCCGTGGATGAACAGGAGCGCCGGACGTTGTTCGCCGGGCTCGAGGTCCGGGGGCAGGAAGAGCTGGTTGTGGAACTCGAAGCCGTCTTCGGCGTCGAGCGTGACCGCCTCGGGGACGACGTGTTCATCGTGGGGATAGCGGGCCGGAAGCTCGCGAATCGTCCTCGCATCGCCCCCGGAAGCCGGCGCCACCGCCACCGTGAGCGGATGGCTCGCGCTCGCGGCAAGCAGCGCCACCTGTTCGCCGCTCGCCAGCACGGCCGGCCAGGTCTCGACGCCGTCGCCGCGGGTGAGCTGACGCGCCCCTCCGCCCGCGGTGGGCACGCTCCACAGGTGGCGCCGGTCGATGTCGCCCGCGTTGGTGGCGTAGAACAGGGTGCGCCCGTCCGCCGAGAGCGAGATGTACTCGGCGATGCCGTCGCCCGGCGTCAACTCGACGGGTTCCCTGGTGCCCCCTCCTGCCGCGACCGCGTAGTACCGGCGCCACCCGCCGGGCTCGGCCTGGAAGATGATGTGGTCGCCGGCCCAGATGACCTCGCGCACCTCGCGGTAGATGCTGTCGCCGGGCGGGCTGTGCCACACCTCGACCGCTTCCCCCGTGCGCACGTCACCGACCCAGATGGAGAAGTCGTACCCGCCGGCGAAGCGGGCCTCGGTCATCCCGGCGGGCCAGATGCCTCCCGTGACATTTTCTTCGGCAGGACTGCCCCCGGTGGCGCCCCCCCGCTCCGCACGCGCGCCGAAGGGCAGCCCCGGCCTGCGGATGAAGGCGACCCGGCTTCCGTCCGGCGACCAGGTGGGGCTGGTATCGCGGTCGACCGCGGGGCCCAGGTATGTGACCGCGGGACTCTCGGTGTCGTATATGCCGATGAAGCTGTGGTCTTCCCGGTCGCTCACGAAAGCGACGCGACGCGAGTCCGGTGACCACACCGGGTCGCTCTGACTGCCGAACACGCTGAAGAGCGGCCGCTCCGGGTCGCCGGTCGCAACCCCGGGGTTCACCGGGGCCCGATAGATGTCGCCATCGCTCTCCCAGGCGATCCATTCCCCGTCGGGGGACAGCGCCACGTTCCAGGCCTCGGCCACCCGCCAGGGCTCGCCACCCGCGGTGCTCACGGCCCAGGCGGCCCGCTCGGCGCCCCGGGGATCGCTGGCGGGGTTGGCGATCCATCCCTGCCGGTTGGGAGTGTGCCCGCGCAGGAAGACCAGCGTGGACCCGTCGTCCGAGATGCGCAGGCTCGACAGGTCGCGCCCGTCATCGTCCTCGAAGCGCGTCAGCCGCTCCGGCACGAAGTCGGGCGCCACCGCCGTGTACACGTTGCGCTTCCCCTCCTCGTACTCGATCCAGGCGATGCGGTCCGCCGCCCGGGCCGACACCAGCTGCACCGGATACCCGGGGCTGAGCACGTCCTCGATCGAGAAGCGCTGCGCCTGGGCAGGCAGCGCGCCGAGCGGGGCGAGGGCGGGGAAAGAAAGCAGCGCGAGAGCCAAAAGCAGCAGGCGAGGGCGCGTCATGATTCGCCTCCGGGAGACTGGGCGAGACGGTTGGGACCACGGAATGTCAGGATGACACCACGCCAACCATCCGGCAACGTCCCGGCCGCGCATCTCCGCGCCCCGCTCGCGGACCGCATAAGTCAGCGACGCCCCGTCCGGCTCCGAGAGGCACCAGGGACCTCGGCTGCGGCTGGCGCTTCTCCGCCCCTTGGCCCATCCTGACGCCTGAAGCCGCCAAGCACGCAAACGAAGGAAGCATCCCATGAGCATCCGACGCACCCTTCTCGCCGCAGCCGCCCTCTCCCTCGCGGCGCCGCTGCCCGCCCAGACCTTCCCCTCCGACGACCCCGTCATCCAGGCGATGTGGGAGGAGGGCATGGGCTCGGGAAGCCAGGCCTTCGACCTGGCGCAGGCGCTGCTCGACTCCATCGGTCCCCGGCTGATGGGCTCGCCGGCCTACTCGCACGCCGCGGACTGGCTGATCTCCAACTACGAGAGCTGGGGCATCGAGGCGGAACGCCAGGACTACGGCACCTGGATCGGATGGGATCGCGGCTTTACCCACATCGACATGCTCGAGCCCCGCAGGCGCACGCTCGAGGGCACCCTGCTCGCGTGGAGCCCCGGCACCGACGGACCCCTGGAGGGCGAGGTGATCGCGTTGCCCAGCTTCGCCAACGCCGCCGAGCTGAACGCCTGGCTGCCCTCCGCCGAGGGCAAGTTCGTCGCGGTCTCCTTCGCGGAACCGACCTGCCGCGAGGACCAGTCGTGGCTGGACCACGCCACACCCGAGTCCTTCCAGCGCATGAGCGAAGCCCGGGAAGCGGCACGAGAGGAATGGGCGGCCGGCTATCAGCTCACCTTCATCCCCAACGCCGGCCCGCGGCGGCTGGAGGAAGCGGGCGCTCTCGGGCTCATCACGGGTCGCTGGTCCGAGGGCTGGGGCGTGGACAAGATCTTCGCCTCCTCGACCCGCGAGATCCCGTCGCTGCATCTGGCGTGCGAGGACTACTCCCTCCTGCACCGGCTCGCGTCGAGGGCCCAGGGCCCGCGCATCCGCCTGGAAGCCGACGCCGCATTCCTGGGCGACGTCCCCGCCTTCAACGTGGTGGCCACCATCCCGGGCACCGAGCTGCCCGACGAGTACGTGCTGCTGAGCGCGCATCTGGACTCGTGGGACGGCGCCTCGGGCGCGACCGACAACGGCACCGGCACCATCATGATGCACGAGGCGATGCGCATCCTGAGGGAGACCTATCCGAACCCTCGCCGCACGATCATGGTGGGGCACTGGGGCGGCGAGGAGCAGGGGCTGATCGGCTCCAACGCCTTTGCGGCCGACAACCCCGAGGTGGTGGACGGACTTCAGGCCTCCTTCAACCAGGACAACGGCACCTGGCGCATCGACTTCATCCGCATGCAGGGCTTCCTGGGCGCCGGGGAACACTTCGCCCGCTGGTTCGAGCGCATCCCGCCGGAGATCACCGGCCACATCGAGCTGGACGTGCCCGGTGTGCCCGAGACCGGCGGCTCGGACCACATGTCGTTCATCTGCAAGCCCGCGCCCGGGTTCCGGCTCCAGTCCAACTATCCCGACTATCGCCAGTACACCTGGCACACCAACCGCGACACCTTCGACAAGATCGTCTTCGACGACCTGCGCAACAACGCGACCCTGGCCGCCATGCTCACCTACATGGCGTCGGAGGACCCGGAGCGGATGGACGTCAGCCAGCGCGTACTGCCGGTCAACGCCGCAACCGGCCGGCAGACGATGTGGCCCCGCTGCCGTCCGCCGAGGAGGAGCTTCGGGGGATAGCCGGCGGCAGGCAGACCATCATGAGGACCCCGCACGGCAACGGTCTCCGCGACGCAATCCCGGCCCTGTTCCTCCTGGCCGCCTGCTCGCCGCTCGGAGCTCTGAAACCGGAGAACATCCCACCCGGTCTGCACGACCCGCAAACCGCGCGCGTCCGGCCGAGCGACCCCGCGGGCGCCTCCACCGCGCAGGATACGATCCGCACCCGGAATCTGCTCCTCTGGGGCGGCATCGACGCCGACCGCGTGCCCTACCTCGACCCCGTGTTCGTAATCGACGCCCCGCCCGCACTTCCGCGCTCGATCGGTGAGTACGCCGTCATCGGTCGGGCCGGCGACGGTACAGTGCTCTTCTCTCTCCCCTTCGAGATGCCGGTGGTGGCCGATGGCGACGGCAGCTCGAGCTTCGTCTTCATGCTCCCGGTGGAGCCGGGATGGGAGGGCAGGCTTGCCACCGTCACCCTTGCCGGACCAGGCGGGTCGGCCACGCTGGACGAGAACACCAATCGTCCGATGGCGATCCTGCGTGACCCGGAAACCGGGCGAATTCAGGCTATCCTGCGAGACCTCCCGCCGACCATCGTGACGCAGGCGGTTGCGGACACCGCCGTCGCACGGGATCCGGGGATCGATGTGCTCTTCAGCCGCGGGATTCCGGGTCCCGGTTCCTGGCGGCGCTGACCGCAGCCGGCGATGGCGTTACCAGCAGACGCGTTCCCGAGCCAGTCGGGCTCGCGGACGTGGAGGTCTCCGGCTTCGGGACTACGGGGCGGGGGGCTGGCTGCGCTCGGCGCCCGTCCGTACGGTCGCATTGACCGTTGCACCCTCTTCGATCAGGATGCGCCCGGCGTCGATCTCGCCGGTCACATTGCAGCGTGCCTTGAGTTTCACAAGCGAATCGATCGTCAGGTTGCCCTGAATCCGACCGTCGAGCACGGCATCCCTGGCGCTGATGTCACCGATGACCACCCCGTCCCTGCCGATGGAGATCACCTCGTCGGCATGCATGCTCCCTTCCAACCTGCCGTCGATCTGCACGCTGCCTGCCGTCTTGCAGTGGCCCACTACAGTCGTTCCGGTCCCCACCAGTGACATGGTACCATTCGGCATCGCGGGCGAGCTCTCAATCGGTCGACTCTTCTTCATTACAGCTCTTCTCCCGGGCAGCGAGGCGTAAGGATTCGGCCGTCCGAAACTCGCCGCTTGGGGTTGCGCCATCCGCAGGCCGATTCCCAGGCTGGACCGCCTCCTTTTTCGCGGACGGCTTGGGTCGCGTAATCATAACTTGGAGGATGTAATCCTAACAGCGGCCCTGCCGCTTGCAAACGCAACCTGGTCGGAAGCCAGGATCGCGGAAAGTTGCAGGAGCGGCTCGATCGCCGCCTGGCCCGCTCTCCCGGCCCGACCTGCGAGATCATCACCCCGCCCGACTTGCGCGTCGTGCGGGAGCCGGCGGCTACCACGAGCCGGACACCTCCCTCGACCGGTCAGGCATCCTCCCTCACCGCGTCTGCGGCGAGTTCATCTGCAGCGGGATGATGTCCACGTTCCAGCGGTTGTCGTCCAGCAGGTGCTTCACGAAGTACTCCGCGCGCAGCCAGAACCAGTAGTCGCTCATGTCGCCGAAGCCGTGGCGCTGCCCCGGGAAGATGAAGAAGTCGAAGCGCTTGTTGGCGCGGATGAGCGCCTCCGCCATGCGGAAGGTGCCGGCGTGGTGGACGTTGTTGTCGTTGTCGCCGGTGGTGAGCAGGAGGTGGCCCTTGAGGTTGGCGGCGAGGTCGGAGTTGCGCTCGATGTCGTACTCGAAGCTGACGTGGCCCTCGTCGTCCACGACCTCCTTCACGCCGTGGTGGGTCTCCGACCAGGACCGGTTGTACACGTCGTTGTTGTGGTTGCCCGCCGATGACACCGCGACCTTGAAGAAGTCGGGATAGACGAGCATGGCGGCGGTGGACATGAAGCCGCCCCCGGAATGTCCGTATATTCCCACTTTATCTATGTCTATAAAGTCGTGGCGGTCGGCCAGCTGTTCGATGACCGCCTTCTTGTCGGCCAGTCCATAGTCGCGCAGGTCGCCATATCCATAGTTATGGTACCACTTTGAACGGTCCGGATGCCCGCCCCGGTTCCCCATGGTCACCACGATCATGCCGAACTGCGCGAGCGCCTGCTCGTACGGATTGGCGGACCACGACTTCGACACAGACTCGGTCTGCGGTCCCGGGTAAACGTACGCCACAACAGGATACGTCTTCGAGGGATCGAAGTCGTAGGGCCTGTACATGACGCCGTAGATGTCGGTCACGCCATCCGCGGCTTCCACCTGGTACGGCTCCGGGAACTGGTAGCCGGCCGCTTCCAGGGCCCCGAAATCGGCCTCGCCCAGGTCCAGGATGCGCTGGCCGGAGGCGTCGAAGAGCCCGGACATGGGAGCCGTGTCCACGCGCGAGTAGTTGCTGACGAAGTATCGGTTCGACTCGCCCATCTCGGACTGGAAATCGAAGTTCCCCGGGTTCAGCAGCGTAAGCCCGGTCCCGTTCAGGCTCACCCGGTAGAGGTGCGCGTAGTAGGGATCCTCCCCTTCCTCCCGGCCCTGTCCGGTGAAGAAGACGAACCCGCGGGCCTCGTCGACGCCGACGATGCCGTCCACGTGCCACGCGCCCTCGGTGAGCCGCTGCTTCACCTCCCCGTCGGGCCCGTACAGATACAGGTGCGCCCAGCCGTCCCGCTCCGACCACCACAGCATGTCGCCGTTGTCGAGCAGCTCGAGCGGGCGCGTCTCGATGTAGGTGTTCAGGCTGTCCACGAAGAGCATGCGCGCGTCGCCGCTGCCGGCGTCCGCAACCATGACGGCGGCCCGGTGCCGGTCCCGGCTCAGGCGCACGAAGTAGAGCTCCTCGGAATCGTCCGAGATCCAGAGCGAGCGGTCCGGCTCCTCGGAGTCCGGGTAGTCGAACTGGCGCTGCGTGGTGATGCGAACATCCTCGTCCTTCCACGGCTCATGCGCCACGGTGACCTGCTCCCGTGACTCCAGGTCGTAGACGACGATCTCCTCCTGCGTGACCGACTCCTCGCCGGCCATCTCGTAGGAGTAGGTCTCGAGCTCCGGCCGGGCATTGCCCTTCCCCACCACGTGCACCACCCAGAGCTCGCCCACCTCGCGGTTGTCGCGCCGGACCAGCGCGAAGCGGCGCGAGTCCTTCGCCCACGAGATCGACGCCGCCTTGCGGTCGTCCTTCTCCTCCTCGAGGGTGACGTTGGTTTCGCCGCGCCCGGTGTAGTTGGCCTCGTAGGTGTAGTACTTCTCGCCATCGGTGGTGAGCTGGGTCTCGGTGACCTCGACGTCGTCCTCGGCGTCGTCGGCTTCATCCCCTGATTTGCCCCTGCGCGCCTCCAGGATCTGCTGGTAGTCGGCGCCGCTCATCATGTACAGGTTGTGATTGCGGGCGAAGACCACGGTCTGGCCGTCCGGCGACACGCTCGCCCAATCGGGATGGCTGTCGGGGGCCTCGTAGTCCTCGAGCTCCCGCAGGGTCCGGGTCGAGACCGTGTACTCGAAGTGATGCACGCGCTTGCGGGTCGAACTCCCGGAGTCGTCCTCCTCCTCGTCCTGGTCCTCCTCCGTCTCCTCCTCGTCCTCCATCTCCTCGTCCTGGGAGGATTCCACCTCGAAGTGGAGGATGTTGTCGCTGATGAAGCGGATGTTGCGGATGGGCAGATGCTGCCCGTCCCAGGGGTCGCGGGTGATGCGCGTCAATTCCGCGGCGATTCGATCGTTGTCGAAGAGGAGCGTGCGCGAGCCCGCGCCCGGATCGACGATGTAGTAGAACGTGCCGTCGGCGTTCTCCCACTCGTACCAGAACCTGTCGCTGCCCTCGATCCACCGCGGATCGACCGACGTGGAGTGCACCATCTCGCGGATGCGATAAGGCGCGAAGCGGGCGGCGAGATCGTAGTTTGCCGGTCCGGCCCGGGCATCCGCTTCCTGCGGCGCCGGGGTGGGAGCGGCGTCGGCGGGAGCCGGGGCGAGCGCGATGAGCACGAGGAGGGGCGAAAGCGCACGCTGCACGGGCGAAATCGGACGGGAGAGAAACCTGGCGATGGCGTTCATGGTAGGGCTCTGTTCGGATGGAGGGACGACGCGGGAACTCCCGGGACGGGTGTGCACAAGTGAATCCGTCGCCGAAAGCCGGGCAAGAGCGTCAGGGCTCACCCTGGTGAAGCGGGAACGACCCGTCGGGGAACCATCCCGCGGGTTAACGCGATAAACGATTCTCGCGCGGGTGCTTCTAGCCGCGGCGCCGGCGCCGGATTCCCTCGAACGGGGCGGAAGGGCATGGAACCGGAGATCCTGATCCTGCTGGTATCCCTCTTCGTCACCGGCGGCATGATCGGCGCGGCCGGCATCCTCCTCGCCCAGTTCTTCATGCGCCGCATCCCCGGCGTGAGCGCGACAGGCGCCCCGACGCGCGCCGAGCTGGAGGGAATCCGCCGCGACGTCACCGAGATCGCCTACCACCTCGGGTCCGTGGAGGAGCGCCTCGACTTCGCCGAACAGCTGCTGGGCGGCGCGACCCCGACCGAGGTGCCGAAAGCCGTGGCGAAGAAGGCGGAGGGTATCGTGGGCGCGTCCCGCGGCTCCGGAGGTGGCGGCGCCCCCGCGGGTTGATGCACTTTGCGGGCGGGACGTACGGCAACGAGCCCTCGCGCGCGCCGTCCTTCCCTCCCGCCGCATCCGCCACCCTCGAACCCGGACGCCCATGCGCCATCCCAGCCACTCCACCGTCCCCCGCCCCATCGCTCCCCACGCGCCGGCCGCGCTGATGTTCGCGGCCGTGCTCGTCTCGGCCACGCCCGCCCCGTCCCAGGAGCCCTCCGCCACCGGCTTCACGGAGGCCCGGGCCTCCCGGCAGCTCGTGTGCGAGGCACGCTTTCTGGAGCTGCCGGGCAGCGACTCGTTCCGCGAGCATCTGCGCACCATCACCGCGAACCCGCATCCCGCCGGCTCGGAGGCGCAGCAGCGCGTCGGCGAGTACCTGGCGCAGGCAATGGAGCGCGCGGGCCTGGCAGTCGAGCGCCACCCGTACGACGTGTACCTGCCCGAGCTCACCGACGACGTGGAGGTGCATATCGTCACCCCCGTGTCCATGCAGCTCTCGAACCGCGAACCCGCGCTCCCTGCGGACCGCTTCTCGGGCCACCCCGACCTCCTCAACGGGTGGAATGCCTACTCGGGCTCCGGCGACGTGACGGCCGAGGTGGTCTATGCCAACTACGGGCGGCGCGAGGACTACCTTGCGCTCGACTCCATGGGCGTGTCGGTGGCCGGCAAGGTCGTCATCGCACGCTACGGCGGGAACTTCCGCGGCTACAAGGTGAAGTTCGCCGAAGAGCGGGGGGCGGTGGGCGTGATCATGTTCAACGACCCCGGCTTTTCCGGTCTCGACGCGTATCCGGACGGCCCGATGATGAACGGGCAGACCATCCAGCGAGGTTCGGTGCTTACCCTTCCCTGGACGGGCGACCCGCTCACCCCCTTCGTTCCGGCGCTGCCCCTGGACGGCGACATCCAGGTGGAGCGCCTCGACCCGTCGGAGGTGCCGCTGCACACCATCCCCGTGCTCCCCGTCGGCTACGAGGCGGCGACCCGGATCCTGTCGCGCATGACCGGCCGCGGCACCCCACCCGGGTGGAGCGCCGCGATGGAGCTGGACTACCGCGTGACCGGAGGACCGGATCTCACCGTGCGCGTGCGCGTCAACCAGCCCCGCAGGCTGACCCGCGCGACCAACGTGGTCGGCACGCTGCGCGGGAGTGAGTTCCCCGACGAGTGGTTCATTCTGGGCGCGCATTACGACCCCTGGGGATTCGGCGCGATCGATCCCAACGGCGGCACCGCCATGCTGCTCACCCTGGCGGAGGCGCTCGGCGAACTGGCCCGGGACGAGGCGTGCCGGCCCCGGCGCTCGATCATGATCGCGCACTGGGACGCGGAGGAGTACGGCATCATCGGCTCGACCGAGTGGGTGGAGCACTTCCGCGAGGAACTCGAGGCGAACGCGATCGCGTACATCAACGCCGACGCGGCGGTGTCGGGCGCGCAGTTCGGTGCGTCCTCGTCGCCCTCGCTCAAGGGACCGATTATCGAGGCGGTGGGCCGCGTGGCCTATCCGGGCGCGGACGGCACCATCCTCGACCAGTGGCTGGAGAGCACCGCGGCCGGGACGGAGGAGCCGGCGATGGGCAACCTGGGCGGCGGGTCGGATCACGTGGGCTTCTACACGCACGCCGGCGTGCCGTCAGGGGCACTCTCGTCGGGTAATCCCGGCGGAGTCTACCACTCCAACTACGACAACTTTGCCTGGTACGAGCAGTTCGGAGACACCGCCTTCGTCTACGGACCGATGATCGCGCGCGCCGACGGCATCCTCGCGCTGCGCTTCGCCAACGCCGACGTGCTCCCGTACGACGTGGCCCGCTACGCCTCCGACACGCGCACCCACCTGGGCACCCTGTACGACGTGGCCGGGGCGCGTGGACTGCGCGTGGACTTCTCCGCCCTTGCGGAGTCGACCCGCGAGCTGGACGAGGCCGCCGCCGAACTCGTGGCCGCGCGCGACCTCTGGATCGCGTCGGGGGACGTCGACCCGGCCACCGCCGAGGCCGTGAATCGGGCGCTGATCGGGTTGGAGAAGGCGTGGCTGAACGACCGCGGGCTCCAGGGGCGGCCGTGGAGCCGTTCGATCTACGTCTCGCCCGACCCCTTCAGCGGGTACGCGTCGTGGATGCTGCCGGGGCTGCGCTACGAGCTGGAGACCGACGACCGGGCCGACATTCCGGGATGGGAGCGGGTGTACGTGGCGGCGGTGCGGGATCTGGCCACGCGCATGCGGGAGGTCGCGGCGATGATCGAGCGAGCGGGCGCGTAGTGGCCGCGGCGGGGCATGGGGGCAGGCTTCGTGCGCGATAGTATCATGGGCTGTCGTCCCGTAGTACTATGCGCGCCGGCTTGACCCGGGCCGAGACCTCCTCCAGCGACCGAATCGCTCGAGCCAATTCGAGAGCTGGTCTTCCCGCATCGCGCCCAACTACCGCCTCCTCCGCGCGCGCCGCTCGGCCGCCATCTCCACCAGGCGGCGCAGCTCCGCGATGGGCTCTTCCTGGTCGTCGACCTGGAGGCGCAGCACCACGTCGTTGTTGAGCCAGACGCCGCCGTCCTCCTTGACGATCAGCATGGCGGCGGATTGCATCCCGCGGGTGTCCCCGCCAGCCGCCTGACCGGCCTCGAGGGCCGCCACCAGCCGCTGGGACAGGTGGCCGGAGGTGTTCTCGAAGGCGGTCACCATGTCTTCGACCACCGCCGGGCCGGCGAGGATGTTGCCCTGCGCGGAGGTGTAGCGGCCGATGCGGTGCCCCGCCCAGTCGCTGGCGCGCGGGCCGGTGTGAGTCGCCACTTCGCCGCGCGCGTTCATGACCGAGAACTGGCGGCCCTCGATGCTCCACCGTTCCGGGTCGGGATTCGGGTCGGCGGCCAGGACGCGCTCCACCACCTCGGCGGGCGAGTGGCCTTCGCGCAGGAGCGCGAGCGCCTGCGGCCCGTAGCTCACGTCGACCACGGCCTGGGTGGCGACCACCCCCACCCCGGCCTCTCCCCAGATGACGCCGTTGCCCACGCTGAACACCCGCGACTGGACGGCGACCCCGACCTCCCCGGTCTCGGGGTCGTACCCGACGATGGAGAAGGTCCCGACCGTGTCCCAGGGGGCGGGGAGGGTGACGGTAGCGGGCTCCCTGACGTACACCGGGTCGGTTGCACCTCTGCCCAGGATGTAGCGCCCATCGGGATGAATCCGGACGAGCGTATGACCGCCATACTGATATGCGATGACCATGTCCTGGGCGGCCGCCTGCGCACTCAGCCTGGCGAGGGTCGGTCCATGCTGCGCCCGGATCCGACCCGCATCCGCAGGGCTTACCGCCACGGCCTTCTCGACCAGCCAGGTGGTCGTGTCCTCGGGCGCTGGAGTCGTCGCACAGCCCCCGAGCACCACCGCCAGGACGAACGCCAAGCCAAGTATCCTGCTGCTGCATTTCATTTGCCTGTTCCCCCCGCGCCCCGCCGGTCACTCGTGCGCCCCAACATTCGATTCCCCTCTCGATGATGGACCGCACGATCTGCACGGTGAGAACTTCGCGCGGCGGCAGCGTCTCCGCCAGAACGCCAACGGTGGCTTCCGCCGCACCCGGACGCCTGTGCGCAAAGGTACGTTGCCGCGCACTGGCCCGGTCCGGCCCACGCTTGCCCTGGATGATCGCTCGAGGGCACAGTCGGGCTTCCCTTTTCGGCGCATGCGCGTCGCCGCATTATCCATCCCGTAATCCTGGGCGGAGATGCGGGTTCCGGATCCACGAAGACCCGGCCCCAAGGACAAGGAATGCAGACAAGATGACACTTCGCAGAGCAGACATGACGATGGCGATGTTCCTGATCCCCGCGCTGTCGGCGTGCGCTCCGGAGGGCGGCGGGGGCGCCGGCGCCCGCGAGATCCTCGACTTCGAAGCCCTATCGGCGAACCTCCTCGCGCGGATGGACCTGCAGCCCGGTGAACGAGTCCTGCTGGTCGGGGAGGGCGGCAGCCGCTGGGACGCGATCGTGCCGCTGCTGCGCGCGGGCGTCAGGGCGGCCGGCGGGGTGGATCTGGGTGCGGTGGATGTGCGTGGTGCGGTGCTCCGGGCGGGTGAGCCAGGGGCGGGGGCGGACGCGGACGCAGGTGGGCCCGCGCAGTTCGCGGCTTCTCTGGGCACCGCGCCGGAGGGGTGGTCGGAGCCGCTCGCCACGGTGGATGTCGCGGTCAAGCTCCCGGGCGCCGCCGCGGACCCATCGCTGGACAACGACGTGTACCGCGCGCTGCAGGACGTGCTGCGGGGCGGCCGGGGACGGACCGTTCACTTCCACTGGGCTGGCGCCACCTCGTTCGAGATGGAAGAGCTTGCCGTCGACGACCGGGTGGATCGCCTCTACCAGACCGCGGTGCTGGACACCGACTACGCCGCCCTCGCCGACACGCTCGCGGCCTTCGAGACGGCGCTGAAGAGCGGGCCGGTGCGGGTGACGACGCCTGCCGGGACCGACCTCACCTTCCTCGTGGACGACGGACCGGTGACGCGCCAGGATGGGGATGCGTCGGCTGCGCGCGCGGACCTTGCGCGCAACCTGATCGATCGCGAGGTGGAGCTGCCGGCGGGAGCGGCAAGGGTCCTGCCGGTGCTGGAGTCGGTCGTGGGACGGATCGCCTTCCCGCCCGCGCAGTGGGGCGGTGAACGCGCGGAGGGGGTGGTGCTGCACTTCGAGGGAGGCCGTGTGGTGGAGGTGGAGGCCGACGCCGGGCGTGACGGCGTGTTGCGCGAGATCGAAGAAGCCGGGGAGGCAGGCCGGATCTTCCGCGAGCTGGGAGTGGGGTTCAACCCACTGCTCGCGATGCCCGAGGGCGAGGCGTGGATCCCGTACTACGGCTACGGGGACGCCGTGGTGAGGCTGTCGCTGGGCGACAACACCGAGCTGGGCGGGTCGGTCGGGGGCGGCTACGTGCGCTGGAACTTCTTCCCGGACGCGACCGTGACCGTGGGGGCCGAGGTCTGGGTGGAGGGTGGGAGGCTGACGGAGGGGCGCCGGCCATCAGCTCGATGAATCGATGCTGCTCGCGTGCAGGAAGTTCGTGAAGCCTTCGTCGTAGTCCGACAGTCCGTTCTGGCCGGTGAGCTTCATGCGCTCGTCGTAGAGGCGGCGCATCAGATTCGCCAACGTGCCCTGGGCGGGGCCATCCTCGGGATGCAGCGCCAGGAAGTCGTCCCGCAGCTCCTGCCGCAGCCCGCCCTCCTCGACCATGGTCCGGTACCGCCCCGGATCGCGGTCGGCCAGCACCCAGAGGTTGCGGTGGAGCCGCTCGCAGCGCGCCGACTGCACCAGCACCGGCTCGCCCGAGCCGACCATCGACAGGTAGCCCAGCGCCTGCGCGTGCAGTTCCTTCAGGTATCCCTTCCGGTGCGAGAACTCGTGCGCGATGATGTGCGGCTCGAAGACCCCCGCGTCCCGCAGGATGGACACGTCTCCGGAGAAGATGTCGCAGGTGCCGAGAGCGAAGGGGAAGACGAGGCCGGCGAGGGTGAACTGACGTATTTCCGAGCTGGTTTCGACCCGCTGGCCGGTGATGTCGGCGATGAAGTCGGTCAGGTGCCGGTTGACCAGGCGGGCGAGTTCCGCGCGCGGGATACGCTCGGGGGTGTATTCTTCGCTCACGAGCTCGACCAGCCAGCGGACCTCTCCGTCGCGCTCGGCCACGGACATCGGCGTGAGCTTGTGCACGTCTGCGCCGAAGGTGTCCAGGAAGTCGATCGCACGCACGTTGCGCCGGGCGAACCAGTCGACCGCCACGCTGCCCGCGTAGGCGCCCAGGGCCACGGCCTGGAGTGCGCGGCCGGGAGGCGTCGCGCCGAGCAGGATGCGCGAAGCGAGCGGCGCCGCGACCATCAGGTCGGTCAGCGAGATGGGCGAGTAGGTCGCCTGATTGGGGATGCGGACGGTTTCCATGAGCCTTCCCGGGGTTGCAACATCGTTCCCGGCGCAACGGCGGTCGTTCCCGCGCGCCGACGGGCTTCCCGGTGCAACGGCAGCCTGCTCGGCGCAACGGTATGCCTGTCCGGAGTAACGGCCGCGGAACCCGAAAGTTCCTGACGGCCGGACGCTTCCCGGCTGTTCGGACCGGACGCGCCTCCGGTTAGTATACTGACGCAATGACCACCTCCGCATCCGTCCCCGGCATCCGCTCGTCCGCGCGCTCCCGGCGTGCGGCCGCGCTGAGTGATGCCCTGAAGGACCGCATCCTGGTTCTCGACGGGGCCATGGGCACGATGATCCAGGGGTACCGGCTGGGCGAGGAGGACTTCCGCGGCGAACGCTTTGCGGACCATTCCAGCCCGCTCAAGGGCGCCAACGACCTGCTTTCGCTGACTCGGCCCGGGGTCATCCGCGAGATCCACGAGGGATACCTGGCCGCCGGGGCGGATATCGTCGAGACCAACACCTTCAACGCCACCTCGATCGCGATGGCGGACTACGGCCTCGAGGCCGCCGTCTACGACATCAACCTGGAGTCCGCGCACCTCGCCCGGGCCGCGGCGGACGCCTTCACCGCGCGCGACGCCTCCAGGCCGCGCTTCGTGGCGGGCATCCTGGGGCCCACCAACCGCACCGCTTCCCTCTCCCCCGAGGTGAACGATCCGGCGTTCCGCAACATCACCTTCGACCGGCTCGCGGAGGCCTACGACGAGCAGGCGCGCGGGCTCCTGGACGGCGATGTCGACATGCTCATGGTCGAGACCGTCTTCGACACGCTGAACGCCAAGGCGGCGCTGTTCGCGATCCGCTCGCTCCTCGACCGGCGCGGGCTGGACGTCCCGGTCATGGTGTCGGGCACCGTGGTGGACGCGAGCGGCCGCACCCTCTCGGGGCAGACGGTGGAGGCGTTCCTGAACTCCGTCCGCCACGCCGACCTGTTCGCCATCGGCCTCAACTGCGCGCTCGGCGCCGCCGCGCTGCGCCCGCACGTGGAGGAGCTCGCCACCCGCGCCGACCTCCCGGTGAGCTGCCATCCCAACGCCGGACTGCCCAACGAGCTCGGCGAGTACGACGAGACCCCCGAATCGATGGCCGCCCAACTCGGCGAGTTCGCGCGCGCGGGCTTCCTGAACATCGTGGGCGGGTGCTGCGGCACCACGTCGGCGCACATCGAGGCCATCGCCGAGGCGGTGGCCGGCATCCCTCCACGCCGCCCGCCGGCCATCGAGCGCCGCACCCGCCTCTCGGGGCTCGAGCCGCTCAACCTGGGCCCCGACTCGCTCTTCGCCAACATCGGCGAGCGCACCAACGTCACCGGCTCGGCGCGCTTCCGCAGGCTCATCAAGGAAGGCGATCTCGAAGCCGGGCTCGAGGTGGCGCGCCAGCAGGTCGAGAACGGGGCTCAGCTCATCGACGTGAACATGGACGAGGGGCTGCTGGACTCGGAGGCGGCGATGGTGCGCTTCCTCTCTCTGATCGCCTCCGAACCGGACATCTCGCGGGTACCGATCGTCGTCGATTCCTCGAAATGGAGCATCCTCGAAGCCGGGCTCAAGTGCGTGCAGGGCAAGGGCATCGTCAACTCCATCTCCCTGAAGGAGGGCGAGGAGGAGTTCCGTGAGCAGGCGCGCATGGTGCGCCGCTACGGCGCCGCCGTGATCGTGATGGCCTTCGACGAGGAGGGGCAGGCCGACACCCTCGAGCGCAAGGTCGGGATCTGCCGGCGCGCCTATCGCATCCTCACGGAAGAGATCGGCTTCCCGCCCGAGGACATCATCTTCGATCCGAACATCTTTGCGGTGGCCACCGGCATCGAGGAACACGACCGCTACGCCGTCGCCTTCATCGAGGCGTGCCGCACCATCAAGCGCGAACTCCCCGGCTGCAAGGTGAGCGGAGGGGTGAGCAACCTCTCGTTCTCCTTCCGCGGCTCGGACGCCGTGCGCGACGCCATGCATTCGGTGTTCCTCTACCACGCCATCCAGGCGGGGATGGACATGGGGATCGTGAACGCGGGGGCGCTGCCGGTCTACGACCAGATCCCCGCCGAACTGCTGGAGCCCGTCGAGGACGTGATCCTGGCGCGCGACTCCGCGGCCACCGAACGCCTGATCGCGCTGGCGGCCGGGTACCGGGGGGCGGCGCAGCGAACGAGCGCGGCCGACGACGGGTGGCGCGAGGAACCGGTCGAGCAGCGGCTGGCGTACGCGCTGGTGAAAGGCATCTCCGAGCACATCGTCGACGACACCGAGGAGGCCCGGCAGGTGCGCGAGCGGGCGCTGGACGTGATCGAAGGCCCGCTGATGGACGGCATGAACCAGGTGGGCGACCTCTTCGGCGCCGGACGCATGTTCCTGCCGCAGGTGGTGAAGAGCGCGCGCGTGATGAAGAAGGCGGTGGCGCACCTGGTCCCCTTCCTGGAGGCCGAGAAGGCCGGCAACGGGAAGGCGCGCAACGCCGGGCTGGTCGTGATGGCCACCGTCAAGGGCGACGTGCACGACATCGGCAAGAACATCGTCGGGGTGGTCCTCCAGTGTAACAACTACGAGGTGGTGGACCTCGGGGTGATGGTGCCGGCGGAGCTCATCCTGGAGACCGCGCGACGAGAGGGAGCGGACGTCATCGGGCTCTCGGGGCTCATCACGCCGTCGCTCGACGAGATGGTGCACGTGGCTTCGGAGATGGAGCGGCTCGATTTCCGTCTGCCGCTGCTGATCGGGGGCGCGACCACCTCGCGCACGCACACGGCGGTCAAGATCGAGCCCCGCTACTCGGGACCCGCGGTGCATGTGCATGACGCGTCGCGCGCGGTGGGCGTCATGAGCCGGCTGTTGAACGAGCGCGAGGCGCCCGCATTCCTGAAACGCACCCGCGCCAACTATGCCGAGTTGCGCGCCAGGCACGCCGGCAAGCAGGCCCGGGCCCGCATTCTGCCGCTGGAGAAGGCCCGCGAGAGGAGGCTCGTCATCGACTGGGCCTCGGAGCCGCCGGTACCCCCGCGGACGCTCGGGATCCGCGCGTTCTCCCCCTTCGCTCTCGACGAGCTGATCCGCTACATCGACTGGACGCCCTTCTTCCACGCCTGGGAGATGGCCGGCAGGTTCCCGGGGATCCTGGATGATCCCGTGGTGGGCGAGCAGGCGCGGGTGCTCCATCGGGACGCCTGCGCGCTGCTCGACGAGATCGTGCGGGAGGGCCTGCTGGAGGCGAGCGGGGTGGCGGGCGTCTTCCCCGCCAATGCCGCGGGCGATGACGTGGAGATCTACGCGGATGAAGGGCGGAGCGAGACGCTGGCGGTCGCGCACGGGGTGCGCCAGCAGTTCGAGAAGAAGGCGGGGCGTACGAACTCGTGCCTGAGCGACTTCGTGGCGCCGCGCGAGACCGGGATCGCGGACTATCTCGGGGCCTTCGCGGTTACTGCCGGGACCGGCCTGGAGGCGCTCTGCCGCCGCTTCGAGCGCGAGCACGACGACTATTCCAGCATCCTGGCCAAGGCCCTGGCCGACCGGCTCGCCGAGGCCTTCGCGGAGCGGCTGCACGAGCGGGTGCGAAGGGAGATCTGGGGATACGCGCCGGAGGAGGACCTGGACGCCGACGCGCTGATTGCGGAATCGTATGCGGGCATCCGCCCCGCGCCGGGGTATCCCGCCTGCCCCGATCACACCGGCAAGCGCACCATCTTCGAGCTCCTGGACGTCACCGCGCGCGCCGGCATCCGGCTGACGGAGAGCTGCGCGATGACCCCGGCGGCGAGTGTGGCCGGGTGGTACTTCGCGCACCCGCGGACGCACTACTTCGGGGTGGGCCGCGTGGGGCGCGACCAGGTGGAGGACTACGCGCGCCGGCGCGGGATCGAGACGCGGGAGGCGGAACGGTGGCTGGCCCCCAACCTGGCCTACGACCCGTGAGCGTGACGCTGCGCCACCTCATCGCCGACGGGCGCGCCCATGTCGCGGACGGCGCGATGGGCACGATGCTCTACGGACGGGGCATCTTCGTGAACGTCTGCTACGA
Organism: BD2-11 clade cluster bacterium bin43; assembly: GCA_002238605.1. Lineage (GTDB taxonomy): Bacteria > Gemmatimonadota > Gemmatimonadetes > Longimicrobiales > Gaopeijiaceae > BD2-11. Next base: position 129,631 of record MPMR01000002.1, read on the forward strand.
CGAGCTCAACGTCGAGCAGCCGGACATGGTGCGGGAGGTGCACGAGGAGTACGTGCACGCCGGGGCCGAAGTCCTCGAGACCAACACCTTCGGCGCCAATCCGGTGAAGCTGTCCGGCTTCGGCCTGGACCGGCGCACCGAAGCCATCAACCGGGCGGGAGCGGAGCTGGCGCGCGAGGCGGCCGCGGGGCGGGCCAGCGTGGCGGGCGCGGTGGGCCCGCTGGGCATCCGCATCGAGCCGTGGGGGGCAACGTCCTTCGAGGAGGCCGTGGACTTCTTCCGGCGGCAGGTGCGGGGGCTGCTGGAGGGCGGGGTGGACGGGTTCTGCCTGGAGACCTTCAGCGACCTGAGTGAGCTGGAGGCGGCCTTCCGGGCAGTGCGCTCGCTCACCGACCTGCCGGTGCTGGCGCAGGTCACCATCGGCGAGAACGGCGCCACGCCGGGGGGCACCACCATGGAGGCGGCGGGAGCCGCGATGGCCGCGTGGGGGGTGGAGGTGGCCGGAATAAACTGCTCGGTGGGGCCGGCGATCATGCTGGACGCGGTGGAGCGCCTGGCCGCGAGTTCCGGGCTGCCCGCCTCCGCGCAGCCCAACGCCGGACTGCCGCGGGTGGTCGAGAACCGCCAGATCTATATGGCCAGCCCGGAGTACATGGGCCAGTACGCCCGCCGCCTGATCGCCGCGGGCGCGCGCTTCGTGGGAGGATGTTGCGGCACCACGCCCGCCCACGTGCGCAAGATCCGCGACCACGTGGCCAGCGTGCAGCCGGGGCGGGTGCGGGCGACCGCGCGCGCCGAGCCCGCCGAACTGCCGGGCCGGTCCGGGGTGCCGCTCGCCGGGCGCTCGGCGTGGGGGAGGAAGCTCGCCGCCGGGCAGTTCGTCACCACCGTGCAGATCGCCGCCCCGCGCGGATGGCGCATGGAGGAGACCACCCGCAGGGCACGCGCGCTGGCCCGTGACGGGGTGGACGCGGTCTTCGTGGTCGGCGGCACCCGCGGACAGGCGCACATGGACGCCCTGACCACGGCCATGCTGCTCGGCGCCCGCGCGGGGATCGAACCGCTCGTGCGCTACGTCTGCCGCGACCGCGACATGCACGGCATGATCCGCGACCTCCTGGGGGCGTCGGCCGCCGGCATCCGCAACCTCGTGATCGTGAGCGGCGAGTCCACCAGCCTGGGACCCTACGCCGACTCCACGGCGATCTCCGACATCGACTCGATCGGTCTGGTGAACGTGGTGCAGCGCCTGAACCGCGGCCTGGACGCGGGCGGCAACGACATCGGCGCGCCCACCGAGCTGGTGGCGGGAGTCGGGCTCGACCAGGCGGCGGTCGACCAGGCGCTCGAGCTCAGCCGCTTCGCGTGGAAAGTGGACGCGGGGGCGGACTTCGCGGTCACGCGGCCGCTGTTCGACCCCCGGCGCCTGGAGGGGTTCCTGGCGCGCGCCGGCACCCGCGTCCCTGTGATCGCGACCCTGTTCCCCCTCGCCTCCCTGCGCGACGCCGAGTTCATGGCCAACGAGGTGCCGGGGGTGGAAGTACCGGAGCGGATCGTGCGACGGATGCGGGCGGCCGAGCGGAAGAGCCCGACGCACGCCCGCGCGGAGGGACTGGCGATCGCGGGGGAGATGTTCGCCGGCGTGCGGCACCTGGTGCGCGGGGTGCGCATACGCCTCCCCGACGACGACCTGAGCCGGGCGTCCGAACTGCTCGGCTCACTCGAGGTGCAGCGGGGGTAGACGGAGACCCATTCACAGCGGTCCCCGGAGTCATCGGGCCGCCCCGCCGACTTGCCAGAGCGCGGGCCGGGCGGCTAGATGCCTGAATCGGACGCGCGGCGGGGACGCGCGACGGACGGGATTGACGAGGCCGACCGGCCCGGAACCATCCGGGACGGTTTGCATCACGGAGGACGCGGTGCAGGTACAGGAACGGCACATGGGGTTGTTCGGCGCCACCGTCCTGGGGGTGGGCGCCATCGTGGGCGGCGGGATCCTCGCGCTCGCCGGCACCGCCTTCACGGTCGCCGGGCCGGGCGCCATGGTCGCCTTCGCCCTGAACGGCGGCATCGCCCTCCTGACCGCGGCCAGCTTCGCCCGCCTGGCCCGTCGCTTCCCCGAGTCCGGCGGCACCTACACCTACGCCAAGAACGTCTTCTCCATCGAACTCGCCTTCGTGGTCGGCTGGGTGGTGTGGTTCGCCTCGATCGTGGCCGGGGTGCTCTACGCGCTCGGGTTCGCGGCGTTCTTCATGGAGGGGCTGCTGCGCGCCCTGCCGCAGCTGGCCGACACCCGGGTGGGCAGCGACGCCGCGCGCCTGGCCGCGGCCGCGATCGCCATCGGCGCCTACATGCTGGCGCTGGTCCGGCGCGCGGCGGGGGGCGGCACCGCGGAGACCATCGGCAAGGTGGTGGTGTTCGCCGTGGTCATCGCCGGCGGGGCGTGGGCGTGGGCCACCGGGTCGCCGGGTGAGCTCGCCGACCGGCTGAACCCGTTCCTCACCGAGGGAGCGGGCGGGGTGGTGCGGGCGATGGGCTACACCTTCATCGCGCTCCAGGGGTTCGACCTGATCGCCGCGGTGGGGGGGGAGGTGCGCGATCCCCAGCGGACCCTCCCGCGCGCCATGTACCTCTCGCTCGGCATCGCGCTCGCGCTCTACCTGCCCATGCTCTTCCTGTTCGCCACGGTGGGGACACCGGCGGGGGCGGGCGGGGTGGCGGCGGTGGCGGCGGCCAACCCGGAGGGACTGGTGGCGGCCGCCGTCGAGGAGTACATGGGGGTGGCGGGGTACTGGCTGGTCATCGGCGCGGGCATCCTCTCGATGCTCTCGGCGCTCCAGGCCAACCTGCTGGGCGCGTCGCGGGTGGCCTTCGCGATGGCCCGCGACCGCACCCTTCCCCGCCGGCTGGCCCGCATGCGCGGGTCGAGCGGCACGCCGGCGACGGCGGTCGTGGTCACGGGCACGGTGGTGGCGGTGATCGCGCTCGCCGTCGGCGAGGTGCCCGCCGCCGGCGCCGCCTCGAGCCTCATCTTCCTCATCTCCTTCGCCATGGTGCACGTCGCGGCGGTGCTGATGGAGTACCGCTCGGCCTCAGGGCGCGTCCCCTTCCTGCCCATCGCGGGCGGGCTGTTCTGCGTATCGCTGGCAGCGTTCCAGATCTTCGCCGTCCCCTTCGCCGGCAGCATCGTGATGACCTGGATCGCCATCGGCACGGCGCTCTACCTCACGTTGCTGGCCCCGGCCGCGCGCCTCACCGACGTGTCCGCGGAAGCCACCCATCCCCATCTCACCCTGCTCCGGGGCCGGAGCCCTCTGGTGCTGGCCCCCATCGCCAACCCCGCCAACGCAGCGAGCCTGGTGGACATCGCGGGCACCTTGCGCACGCCGGGCTCGGGCCGCGTCCTGCTGCTCACGGTTCTCTCGCCGCCGGACACGGCGTCCGCGCCGGAATCGCGGGTCATCGACGCACAGGCCGTGCTCGGCAAATCGATGGTGCACAGCCTGGAGCACTCGCTGATCGCGGAAATCCTCTTCACGATCGCCCCCGACCCCTGGACCGAGATCGCGCGGGTCGCGGAGGAACACCGTTGCGAAACCGTGCTGCTGGGGCTGCCCAACCTCTCCGATCCGCTGGTCGAGTCCGCGCTGGAGCGGCGCATTGCGGGAATCGGCTGCGACGTGGTGGTCGCGCGCACTCCTTCGGGCTGGTGCATGGACGAAGTCGAAAGGGTCCTGGTCCCCCTCGGAGGACATCGAGGCCACAGCCGCCCGAGGGTCCGCCTGCTCGCCAGCCTGGCGCGTACCCGGGGACGATCCATCACCTATCTGTCCACGATGCTTCCTTCGGCGTCGAAGGAGGAACGCCGCCGTTTCGAGCGCGAGATCCACAGAATGGTGCGCGACGAGGCCGCGGGTCCCTACGAGGTGATCGTTGAAACCGCCGCGTACCCGGAGGACACCATCATCCAGCATGCCCGCGCCTCCGACCTCATCGTCATGGGCATGCGCACCGAAGCCAACGGCCGGCGGAGCCTGCGCGGCATCCCGCACTCGGTCGCCGTGGGATCCAGGAAGCCCCTGATCCTGATCGGGAGCGCCCCGCCCTCCGCCCTGGTACGCACCGGAAAGGACCTGCTGGCGCCTTCCCGGGGGGGAGGGCTTCGGTCGAACGAGTCGGACGGAGACGATCCGCAGCCTCCGGCGTCCTAGCGGCGGACACACGGGTGGCCGATCATCCAGCCAGCCGAATGGACAGGAACGTCCCATCCTCAGACGACGGCGGAAGCACCTGAAGTCGTCTGCGCGATGCGCAAACAGCCTGTATTACGCGCGCCCTCTCACCCTCCCATCCCCTCCAGCGCGCGCACGATCGCGCGATACCGCCGGTCCACGCTCCCGAATCCCAGATTCGCCAGGTAGATGTTGCGCGCCCCGGCTGCCTGCAGCGCCCGGATGCTGCGCGCGCAGATCTCCGCGGCGCTTACCCCCGCCGCGAACTCGCGGGTGATCTGCTGCGCGGGGATCGGGAGAAACCGGCTCAGTCGATGCAGCGTCCCCGGGTTCGCGCTGCGGTAGAAGAAGACGCCGAAGATGGGCGGGGTGGCGACGCCCCGGCGGTCCAGCTCTTCCAGGAATTGCTCCACCGCGGGCAGGGAGTGGTGCGACACGATCTGGGTCAGGAAGAAGTCGGCCTCGAAGTCGCCGCGCGCGATGTAGTCGACCTGAACGGCCGGATCCGCGTGCGGGTTGGCCCATCCCCCCAGCGTGAGGGACGGGAACTCGCAGCGGATGAGGTCGCGCAGCTGGTATCCGTGCTCGACGCAGCGCGGCGGCGGGCCGGTCGTGTCGCCTCCCACCACGGCGAGCGCCTCGCAGCCGCTGGAGACCGCGCGCCGGGCGAACATCATGCAGTAGTCGAGCGAGTGCTTGGCGGTGAGGAAGGGGATGATGCGCGACGCCGGCACCCCGCGCGCCAGGTTGGCGGCGACGTGGCCGAGGCTCTCCTCCTCGGCGGCATCGACGGCGTTGTCGGTGAGGAAGATGTAGCGGTCGTCGCGCGCCAGACGCTCCAGCGTGTGGTACATGTCGATCCAGGCATCCATCCCTGCCGCGTAGGAAAGCCCGCTGCGGGGCGGCCGCAGCTCGACCGTGATGGTCGGCCCGGGCGCGCGCAGGCGCGCCAGCAGTCCGCTGTCGTGCACCTTCCGTCTCGTCTCCACTAACCCTGACGTTACGTTAGGGTTAAGGACGCGGGGTGGGCTGACGGCCTGCAGGAGCCGGTACGAACCTGATTCATCGCCCCCCCGCCAGCCCCTCCACGACGCCCGCTTCCGTGGGCAGCTCCGCGGTGAGGTTCTCCACCCCCGAGGCGGTAACCAGCACGTCGTCCTCGATGCGGATGCCGATTCCGGCGAAACGGGCCGCGGATCCCTCGGCGTCCTCGTGGAAGTAGAGGCCCGGCTCGACCGTGAGCACCATCCCCTCCCCGAGTGGCCGGGACCTGCCGTCGACGGTGTAGTCGCCGACGTCGTGGGTGTCGAGCCCGAGCCAATGGGAGGTCTGGTGCGGGAAGAACCGGCGGAGCGCCGCGCTTTCCTCCGCCACGCCTCCGGGCCTGGCCAGGACGCCGAGCGAGGCCAGGCCGTCGGCCAGCACGGCGCACGCGGCCCCGTGCACCGAGCCCACCGACACCCCCGGCGCCGCGGCCGCGACCGCGACCGCGCGGGCCTGGTCCACGATCTCGTAGACGGCCAGCTGCTCCGGGGTGAAGCGCCCGTCCACCGGGTAGGTGCGGGTCACGTCGGCGCAGTAGTGGCCGAGCTCGGCGGCCGCGTCCACCAGCACCAGTTCGCCCGACCGCGCCCGGCGCCGGTTCTCCGCGTAGTGCAGCACACAGGCGTTGGCGCCCGACGCGACGATGGACGGATAGGCCGGCGTCGAACCGCCGTGCCGGCGGAACACCGCCTCGACGGCCGCCTGCAGCTCCCACTCCCCCACCCCGGGTCGAAGCTCCCCGGCGAGCGCCCGGTGACCGGCAACCGTCAGCGCGGCCGCGTTCCGCAGCGACTCCACCTCCCCGGCGTCCTTGCGGAGCCGCATCTCGTCCAGAATCCCGCCCGGATCGACGACTCCGCGCGGCCCCGTGCCCTTTCGCGCGCCGCGGGTACGGGCATGCGCCAGTGCGCCCCGCACCAGCCGGTCCACCCAGGGATCCGACCCCAGCCTGAAGAAGACGTGGCTCGCTCCCTCGAGCAGGGTCCCCAGCTCCTGCCCGAGTTCCTGCAGAGGATGACAGGCGTCCGCGCCCAGCCGTTCGCAGGCAGCCTCGGGGCCGAGTCGCTTCCCGCCCCAGAGCTCCGCGGTCGCATCGCGCGGCCGGACGAAGAGCACGCAGCGGCTCGATTCGGCGAATCCGCGCAGGACCAGGACGCTGCCGGGCTCGGTGAAGCCGGTCAGGTAGAAGAACTCGGAGTCCGGGCGGTAGGGCGAAGGGTCGGCGCCCCGCCGGCACGCGTCCGCCGCAGCCGGAAGCACCATGACGGCGTCGCCCAGCTCGTCGAGCACCAGTGCCCGGCGCTCGCGGAAAATGTCGGCCGCGGGTTCGAAGGTCCCGGTCGTCATCACGCGCCCGCCCGGGCGGCGATCTCCAGCCCCGCCTCCACCAGCGTCCACTGCAGCTTCATCTGGTCTTTCACGGGCATGGGCCGGATGCCGAGCCGGCTGCCCTCGCGGGTAACCTCTGCCGGTGAGGCGCGGCCGGCCGCCAGCTCCGCCCTCCAGCCGTCGATGCGGACCTTCCACCGGGCCGCCACCGGATCCGGAGGACCCAGCGTCTCCCCGGCCCCCGGCGTGATGAACAGCGGCATCTCCGTCACCAGCGTGAGCGTGTCGCCCCCCAGCGCACGCACCGCCTCCATCGAGCTGGGACGGAAGCGCCCCGCCGTGGCCTCATCTCCCAGCCCCAAGAAGTGCTCGCGCATGGCGTTGTGGTTCGGGCGCGTGCAGAAGCCGGGCGCGATGCGCACGAAACCCTTCTCCCCTTCCCGCTCCACGTCGTGCAGCCGGTATCCCATGTCGCGCACCACTTCCGCGCAGCGGGCGCGCAGGGATACGGTCCGATCGACCCAGTGAGGATCGATGAGGAACCAGGGTCCCGACGAGAACCCCATCCCGTGCAGCGAGACGTGCAGGTCGAAGGCCCCGCCGGCGCCGGTCCACCACTGGCCGGCAGCCCGGTTCTCGGGCCTGGCGCCCGCGTCATCGGGATCCGCGGGAAACCCGAACTCGATGTCGTCCCCGGGGAGCTCGCGCACGACGTGCGCCAGGTACTCGCCCAGTTCGAAGTCGAGCCCGCCCGCCTGCCATGCGCGATTGCGCGCAGCCCCGTCGGGATTCACGTGCGGCACGATCCACCACTCGAAGCGCGCGAGCATCGGATGGTCCGGGGCCAGCCCGCCCAGCCATCCGCACAGCCTCTCGAGCAGCGCCGGGCCCACGGGCTCGTCGGCGTGGCATCCCCCGAGCAGGCTCACGCGCAGGGATCCGGAGCCGAATCGGAAGCCGTGGATGGGGCGCCCATCCCTCGATGTTCCGATGCGCGTCCCGGCGTCCCGGCCCGCGGGCGGCGCCTCGAGGATTCGGGCAGGATCCGTACCCATGCCCACGCCCGACTCGCGCATGCGCCTACCGGATTCGCGCATGACTCCGGACTCGCGCAGCGCGCATTCCGTCATCGGGCTCGCACACGCCCCTCGGGGATTGGCGCATGTCCCTCCGAGGCTACCGTCGCTGGCTGGTCACGGTCTCCTCTTCGTCGATCAGCCAATGCACCATCCAGCTGCGGATGCGCTCCAGCCGATCCACCAGCAGCCACGGCTCGCCCGTGCGCGAGAGACCGTGGCTGGAGCGGGGATAGCGCACCAGCTCCACCGGCACGCGCAGCTTCTTGAGCGACATGAACCACTGCTCGGCGTCGGGCATCGGCGTGCGCCAGTCCTGCTCGGAATGGATGAGCAGCGTGGGCGCGGTCACGTTCTCGACATAGGAGATGGGCGACAGGCGCCGGTACAGGTCCCGCTCCTCCCAGGGGGTTCCGCCGAACTCGTATTCGGTGAGCCCCTGGGCGTCCGAGGTGCCCCACCAGCTCTCCCAGTTGGTGATCGAGCGGCTGGAGGCGGAGGCGGCGAAGCGGTCGGTGGTGGCGGTCAGCCAGTTGGACATGAAACCGCCGTAGCTCCCTCCGGAGACGCCCAGCCGCTCCGGATCGACGGCGGGATAGGCCGCGAGGGTGGCGTCCACGCCGGCGAGGTAGTCCTCGCGGTCGACGATGCCCCATTGCTCGCGGGTGGCGTACTGGAAGGCGTGCCCGTAGCCCGAGGAGCCGCGCGGGTTGGTGTAGAGGACGTAGAAGCCCGCGGCGGAGAGCACGTGGAAGGTCGGGAAGAAGGTGTTGCCGTAGGCGCTGTGCGGCCCGCCGTGGATCTTGAGCACCATCGGGTAGCTGCCTCCGGGGACTTCTTCCACCGGCCGCACCACCCAGCCTTCGACCTCGACGCTGTCCTCCATCATCCAGGCGATGCGCTCGGCGGGCATGAGGGTAATGTCGGAGAGCCAGTCGTCGTTGAAGCCGGTCGCTTTCTGTTCGGTGGAGCCGTCGCCGGCCGCCACGTAGAGCTCGGCCGGAGTCACCGGGTCGGTGGCGGTGAACGCCATCACGCCGTCGTCGGACGTGAACGAGAAGCCCGACAGCCGCCGGTCGCCCGCGGTGACCTGCGCGATCTGGCCCCCGGTTGCCGGGACGGCGAACAGGTGGGAGTTGCCTCCGGTCCCCGCGGAGAAGCGGATCCGGCCGCCGTCCTCCGACCAGGAGGGCGCGCCCGGCTGCAGGTCCCAGTCCGCGGTGAGGTTCAGGGCCAGGCCCCGCAGGCTGCCGTCCGGCCCCACGTCCTGCACCAGGATATCGGTCTGCTCGCCGCGCGCCGGGCTCGACAGGTAGGCGATGGAGCCGCCGTCCGGCGAGAGCGCCGGCGCCGACTCGCTGCCCGGGTTGGTGGTGAGCCGGCGAACCGACCCGCCCGTCACCGCCACCGACCAGATGTCGCCCGTGTTGTCGGGGTTGTGCTCGTCGTCCTGGCGTTCGTTGCCGGTGAAGAAGATGCGCCGGCCGTCCGACGACCAGGCGACCCCGCCCACATCGAACTGCAGGTCGGTGAGCTGCCGCGCGGTGCCGCCCTCGGCGGGGACCACGAACAGCTGGGTCGTTTCGCGCAGCGAGTAGTGCGGAAGCAGGGGATGCACGCCGTCGCGCTTGTAGCGCATGGCGGTAATCACGTGACCGTCGAAGCGCTCGGCGTCCAGCGTTCCGGTCACCGCGTCGGGCGCAATCTGCCGGTTGTCGGCCCCGTCATCGTCTTCGTCCTCCTCCGGGGCCCGGGTGAAGGCGATGCTGCGCCCGTCCGGCGACCACACCGGCGCTCCCTCGACGCCCTCGATGTGGAATGCCTCGCCACCCGGCCCGTCCACCCGCAGGAACCAGATGGGGTTCGGGTCGTCGCCCCGGCTGGAGCGGAAGGAGAGCAGGCGGCCGTCCGGCGACCATGCCGGCCCGCTCGCCTCGGAGGTCGGGTCGGAAAAGCGGATCGCTTCGCCGTCGGGCCTGCCGCCCGCGAGGGGCTGCAGCCACACCTCGCGGTGGCGCCGGTTCTCCTCCTCGATCACGCGCGTGACCGTAAAGGCGACGTACGCGCCCGTCGGCGACATCGCCGGCTCCGACACACCCACGATGCGGTAGTAGTCGGTGGGCTGGAAGCCGCGCTCCTGCGCCATCAGCGGCGAGGCGACGGCGGCAATCAGGGCCAGGCTCGCCACCACGACTTTCGCGGAATGGACAGGTGGTGCGCTATGGTGTAGCGATGCATGGGGCAGGCCGAACATCCCGGACCTCCTGCGCTCAACGAAACAACCGGCGATCTCACTCAATATAGGAAGAGGGCCGGGGTCGCGGTAACACGAGGCCGGACGCCACAGTCAAGAGGGGGCAGGTGATGGTTGGAAGGAAAAGGCGTCCCGCGATCGTGCGAGCTCCGGAACGGGTGACCCGCCGCCAGACAGCCGGCACGGTGCTCGCACTGGCTTGCTGGCTGGCCGCGGCCTGGGCCGCCACCGCCTCCCCGGCCGCCGCGCAGATCGTGCGCGGGCGGGTGCTGGAAGAGGGGGTCGGCACGCCCCTGGCCGGCGCGATGATCGTGCTCGTCGACAGCGAAGGCGCCCAGGTCGGACGCATCCTCACCGACGACCTGGGCAGGTTCACGCTGCGCGCGCCGCAGGCCGGAGCCTACACCCTGCGCGCCGACCGCATCGGCTACGCCAGCATCACCTCCCCGCCTCTCGCTCTGGCCCCCGGGGCCGGCGCCTTCCACGACATGGTGGTCCCCGTGCAGGCGATCGCATTGGACAACATCACCGTGGAGGGCGAGCGCCGCTGCGTGCTGCGCCCGCAGGGCGGGCTGGACGTGGCGCGGGTGTGGGAAGAGGCGCGCAAGGCGCTCGAGGCCGCCGCCTTCACCGACGAGACGTCCGTCTACCGCTACGTCACCATGAAGTACGAGCGGGACCTCGACCCCGACGCCCGCACCGTGACGAACGAGCAGCGCAACTTCAGCGACCTCATGCAGCGCCAGACTTTTGTCTCGCGCCCCGTCGAGGAGCTCATGGCGGACGGCTTCGTGCAGGAGGAGGAGGACGGCACCTACTACTACGCCCCCGACGCCAACGTGATGCTCTCGGACGCCTTCCTCGACACACATTGCCTGCGCGTGCGGGAGGGCGAGGACGAAACCGAGGGCCTCATCGGGCTCGCCTTCGAACCCGTGGACGGACGTCGCGGGCACATCGACATCCAGGGCGTCATGTGGCTGGAGCCGGAGTCCTCGGAGCTCCAGTGGCTGGAGTTCGATTACGCGGATCTGGACGCCGACCTCCGTTCGCGGCATCTGGGCGGCAAGGTGATGTTCGCGGGACTCCCCAACGGGACCTGGGTGGTGCGCGAGTGGTACATCCGCATGCCCCGCCCCGGGATGAGGCCCAATCCCTTCACCAACATCCCGGAACGTTTCCTGGCGGGGATCCGCGAGACCGGCGCCGTGGTCATGCGCATCCTGACCCCGCTGGGAGAGACTCTGGTCGAGGCCGAGACCGGGACGATCGAAGGGACGGTGCTGGATTCCCTGCACACCCGCCCGCTGGAGGGTGCGCGGGTTTTCGCGGATGGCACCGATCACGCCGCCGTCACCGGGCCCGAGGGCAACTACCGGCTGACGGGCCTGACCGAAGGGGTGTACCGCATCGCCTACCATCACCCGGTGCTCGAGGAGGTGGGGTTTGCGCCCGAGCCTGTCGAGGTGGAGGTGCGCCGGGGAGAGGTCTCCGCGTTGCGGCTGCTCACCCCGTCCCGCCGGGAGGTGCTGCGCGATGCCTGCGCGGACGTGGACGCCGTGGACCGCACCGCCGTGCTGGCCGGCCGGGTGGTGGACGGCGTCACGGGAGCCCCCGTGGAGGGCGCTCTCGTCACCGCAACCTGGACCGGCTGGGACATCGGCACCATCGCGCAGGGTAGCAACCCGCGCGGCGGTGGCGACCCCGCGGCCGGGCTTGTGCGGCTCGAGCAGAGGGACGGCCAGTACGAAGGAATTACCGGCACGGACGGGCGCTTCCTGTTCTGCCGGGTGCCGGCGGGGCCCAGCGTGGTGGTCGAAGCGGCGGTGGCCGACGCCGTGGCCGAACCCGAGACGCTTGTCCTGGAGGAGGCGGGCCAGACCGCGTTCATGACCGTGTATATCAGGAACCCGTAGTCCCTGGATAGATCTGCGCGCGCACCGAAGGCGGTGAGGGGCCGGTCCGGCAAGGCGCATTGGATGCCAGAGTGGTATCATTACCGGCGACCTGCAGGTCGCGCACTCACGGCAGGATTGCACGCACCTCGGCTCCCCCAACCGACCACCCGACGATGACCCTTCCTCTGCATCAATCCCTTGAGCGGCCCGGGCCCCGGAGCGCGCCCGACTCGGCTCCCCGACGGTTCCCGGCCCCTGGATTCGTGCTCGCAGGCCTCGCTCTGTCGTTCGCCCTGACGAACATCCCCACGCGACTCGCGGCCCAGGAACCCGATTCGTCCGCGGTGATTCCGCTGGACGAAATCGAGGTGACGGTGCTGCGCACGCCCATCCTGCTGGGCGAAGTTCCCTTCGCCGTGTCCGTGCTCGGCGAATCGGCGCTCACGCGGGGCAAGGCCGGACTCTCCATCGAGGAGGCGCTCCAGGGTCTTCCCGGCGTACAGGTGCAGAACCGCTACAACTCGGCGGTGGGCGAGCGCATCTCCATCCGCGGCTTCGGCGCCCGCTCCCAGTTCGGGGTTCGGGGGGTGACGGTGCTGGTGGACGGCATTCCCGCCACCCTTCCCGACGGGCAGTCGACCCTCGACCACCTCGACCTGGGCACCCTCGGACGGGTGGAGGCGTTGCGCGGCCCGGGCTCGTCCGCCTACGGAAACGGGGCGGGCGGGGTGCTGCGCTTCGAGACCCGGCGGGCCGCCGACCAGCCTTTCCGCCAGGACTTCTCCACCATCTTCGGGAGCAACGGCATGAGCCGGCTCCAGGCCACCGCCAACGGAGTGTCGGGTGACCGGGAATACCTCCTCAGCGCCTCCCGGTTCAACTACGACGGCTTCCGCAGAAACCCGATCGCGGACGACGGCTCGCTCTACGGAGGCGCGCGCCGTCTGCACCTGAACGGCCAGCTGCGTTCCCCGGTCGCAGAGGGCGAGATGGTGGTGACCGCGAATCTGGCCAACCTCGACGGGGAAAACCCGGGATCGCTGAACGATTCGCTGATGGCGATCGGCGACCGGCGGTCGCATACGGGGAGCATCTTCCAGCAGACGAACAAGAAGGTCACCCAGGGGCAGCTCGGGGTCGCCTGGACCGGACCGGCCGCCGCGGGCGAAGCGGACATCTCGGCGTGGGGCCTGTTCCGCAACCTGGACAATCCCATCCCCTCCGCGGTAATCGACCTGAAACGCACCGCGGCGGGGGCGCGCGGCGCGCTGAGGGGACAGGCGGGGGAATCGGGACAGTTCACCTGGAACCTCGGCGGCGAGCTCGCCCTCCAGCGCGACGACCGGCAGAACCACGGCAACGACGGAGGCGAGCGGTCCGACCTCAGGCTCGACCAGCTGGAAAACGTCCGCACCCTCGCGTTCTTCGGCCAGGGCAACCTGAGTTTGGGGGAGCGCGCGCGGCTGGTCGGAGGCGTGCGCTACGACCGGCTCAACTTTTCCGTGGACGACGCGTTCCTCTCCAACGGCGACGACTCGGGCGACCGCCTGATGGACGCCATCAGCCCGTCGATCGGGCTGCATGTCGCGGCCGGCTCGTCGGTCGGCCTGTTCGCGACCGTCGGCACCTCCTTCGAGAGCCCTACCACGACCGAGCTGGCCAACGACCCCAGCGGACGAGGCGGCTTCAACCCGGAGCTGAACCCGCAGCGCAGCCTGAGCCTGGAAGCCGGGGCGCGAGGCGTCTCCGGGAACCGGTTCGCCTACGAGTTCAGCGTCTTCACCACCAGCATCACCGACGCGCTGGTGCCCATAGAAGTGCCCGACATCGACCGCACCTTCTACGCGAACGCCGGGTCGGCGAGCCATCAGGGCTTCGAGGCGGCCTTCACCCTGGCGGCGGGCGGAGGTGCGTCGCTGCGCGCCACCTACAGCTACACGGACGCGGTCTTCGACGACTACGTGGCGCGCGGCAACGACTTCGGCGGCAACCAGATCCCGGGGCTCGCCCCTCACCGCGCGGAAGCCATCGCTTCGCTGGACCAGCCGGGCTGGTTCGCGGAACTGCGCCTCACCCGGGTGTCGGCCATCACCGTCAACGACGTCAACACGGCCGAAACCGACCCCTACCAGCTTCTTGACGTGCGCTTCGAGCTGGATCCGGTTCGCGTCGGCGCGCTCGACGTGGCCCCGGTGGCGGGCGTAACCAACATCTTCGACACGCTGTATACCGCGTCGGTGGTGGTGAACGCCTTCGGGAGGCGCTACAACGAGCCCGGCCCCGGCCGGAGCTTCTACGCGGGACTGCGCGCCGGACTGCCGTGATCCGAACCTTCGCGGTTCTGTTGCTGGCGGGTGGCCTGGCGTTGGCTCCGCGCGGAAGGCTGCAGGCCCTGTCCCCGGTCACCACGATCGGCCCGAGGTTCACGCCTTCCGCTACCCGGACCGTGCCAGCAGCGGACCCGGCCTCCGCCACACCGACCCCGGAAGCGATCGATGCGGCCGACGATCCACCCGTCTACCGCTACGGTCTGACCCTCGGGGGCACCAGCTTCATCTCACTGGTCTTCGAATACGAGTCCAACAACCGGGCGGTGGAATTCGCGCTCGGGACCTTCTCGGGACGGGACCTGTCGCTGGCCGTCACCGGCAAACAGTACCTCGGCGGGGGCGACCTCCGCGCCTTCGCCGGCGCCGGGCTATGGGGCGTCGCCGCCTTCCCCGCCGATCAGCGCGCCGGGTTCGCCCTGATCGCGCGGGCTCCGATCGGAGTGGACTGGCACGCGCTCGAACGACACGCAGCCGGATTCGAACTCAACCTCAACCGGGCTCTGGCCATGCGCCGGCCCGACCCCGTGGACGAACGCCCGCCGCGCACCCGCATCGTCCCCCTTCCGGCCCTCTACTACCGCTTCGCGGATCCCCGCTGAGGACGCGCGCCTTCCAGCACACCTCCTACTCCACCGGCGTCCCCATGTGCGCCGAGGAAGGTCGTGCGCCCTGCCCCGGTCTGTTCGAAAACGGAACAGGCCGTCCCATTATCGGTCGATGGCTGTCCTGGCCCTCCATTGGTGGTGGCCCATAAGCTCCTGGACTACCATGTGATACGACCTCTCGCCGTGGCCTGGCACGAAGCTTTCTCGTGAGTCCATGATCGAGCACAAAGAATGAGGCAGGCAACCCATGCCGGCGCGTATCCTGATCGCGGATGACCAGAGCGATATTCTTGAAGCTGTGCGCCTGCTGCTGAAGGGCGAAGGCTTTGAGACCACCGCCGTCACGTCGCCCGGTGCGGTCCGGCGCGCGGTCGAAAAAGGTGATTTCGACCTGGTTCTGCTCGACTTGAACTACACCCGCGACACCACCTCCGGAAAGGAAGGACTGGGTCTGCTCGGCGACCTGCGCGAACTGGACGAAACCCTGCCGGTCGTCACCATGACCGCGTGGGGCAGCGTGGGTGGAGCCGTGGAGGCGATGCGCCGCGGAGCCCGGGACTATGTCGAGAAGCCGTGGGACAATGAACGGCTGCTCGCCACGATTCGGACGCAGGTGGACCTCGGGCGGGCGTTGCGCCGCGCCCAGCGGCTCGAGACGGAGAACATCAGGCTCAAGGGAGAGAGCGCACCGCAACTCATCGCCGAATCCGCGGCCATGCGGCCGGTGCTGGAGATCATCGACCGCATCGGCCCCTCGCACGCAAACGTGCTGATTACCGGAGAGCACGGGACGGGAAAGGAGGTAGTCGCGCGACGCCTGCATGCCGTGTCGAACCGAGCCGAGTACGACCTCGTCGCCGTAAACGCCGGGGGATTCGGCGAAGGGATCTTCGAGAGCGAGATCTTCGGACATGTAAAGGGTGCCTTCACCGACGCCCGGACCGAGCGGGTCGGGTGCTTCGAACTTGCCCACAAGGGCACCCTGTTTCTTGATGAGATCGCCAACGTATCGTTGCACCAGCAGGCCAGGTTCCTGCGCGTGCTCGAGACCGGGGAGATTCAGCGTGTCGGCTCGTCGAAGGTGCGGCATGTCGATGTGCGGGTCATTTCCGCCACCAACGCCAGCATTGGCGAAGCAGTAGCGAGAGGTGAGTTGCGCGAAGATCTGCTCTACCGGTTGAACACGGTCGAAATCGAGCTTCCCCCACTTCGGGACCGTCCCGAGGACATCCCGCTACTCGCTCGGCACTTCCTGGTCCGGCAGGCAACCCGCTACGGAAGAGCCATCGTCGGCTTTTCGCCGGGGGCCGAGGCCGCCCTCGCGGCGCACGCATGGCCGGGCAACGTGCGTGAGCTGCAGCATTCGGTCGAACGCGCCGTGCTCATGGCACGCGGCTCGCACATCAAGGCGGCCGACTTTCGGCTGCGCGGCCGCGAAGTCGATTCGGCAACCCTCTCGGACGTTACGCTGGAGGAGGCCGAGCGGATCCTCGTCCGGAAGGCGCTGGATCGCCACGATGGTAATGTGAGCAGGGCGGCGCGGGCGCTTGGGCTCACTCGCAGCTCCCTCTACCGGCGGCTGAAGCGGATCAAGGCCGAGGACGATGACCGGGAACCCGTGAGTCGTTGATCGCGTTCGCGCGGCTTGGGGAGCCGAGAGACGAATGAGCCTCAGGTGGCTGGGTACGCGACACGACTGGCGGGTTCTCCTCCTTACCGCTTTGGCGGGCCTGCCCGGCGTCGTCGTGGCACTCCTCTTTCTCTGGCGGAGCGGCCTCGACCCCGCAATGCGCTGGCCGTTGTCGCTGGCGTTGATCGGCGGTTGGATCGGGCTCAGCGCCGCTGCGAAGAACCACGCTGTCGGTCCCTTTGAGACCATCGCGAACATGCTCGCGGCCCTGCGTGAGGGGGACTTCTCGATCAGGGCCAGGGTGGGTGATGCCCGAGACTCCCTCTCGCTGGCCTATCTGGAGATCAACTCACTCGAGGAGATCCTGAGGGAGCAAAGGCTCGGAGCCGTTGAGGCCACCGAGACGCTCCGCAAGGTCCTGGAGGAGATCGACATCGTGGTGCTGGCCTTCGACCCGCAGGGTGTGCTGCGCATCATCAATCGGGCCGGCGAAAGACTCCTCGGACAGCCGGCGCGCCGACTCAGAGGCAGGACAGCGGAGGAGTTGCGTCTCTCCGGCCAGTTGACCGGTACTACGCCGCGCACTGTGGAGCTCTCATTTCCCGGTGGATCGGGCCGGTGGGAACTTCGACGCAGTGTCGTCCGCCAGGAGGGGTATCCCCTCAGGCTGATCGCGCTCTCGGACCTGAGCCGTGCGCTGCACGAAGAGGAGCGCAAGGCCTGGAAGCGCATCATCCGCGTGCTGTCCCATGAGATTAACAATTCCCTCGCCCCGATCAAATCGATCTCGGGCAGCCTCCGCACCCTTCTGAAGCGCGGCCGGCTTCCTGCCGAGATGGAGGACGATGTGGAGCGGGGCCTGGACGTGATATCGTCCCGGGCCGAGACGCTGGGGCGGTTCATGGCTTCCTATGCCCGGCTCGCTCGGCTGCCGGCACCGAAGCCGGCTCCAATCCCGGTCGGTAATCTGGTTCAGATGGTTGCCGACCTGGAGACCCGGATCCCGGTGGAGGTGGTGCCGGGCCCCGAGGCTACCTGTTCCGCGGATGCGGATCAGCTCCAACAAGCCCTCATCAACCTCGTGAGGAACGCGGTCGATGCAACTCTCGAAGCCGGGGGCCGGCGGGTCCGGCTCGGATGGGCGGTGCATGACGCCAGGGTTGAGATCATCGTCGAAGACGAGGGCCCCGGGCTCGGAGACACCGGCAACCTCTTCGTGCCCTTCTTTACCACCAAGTCCGGGGGCTCCGGGGTCGGCCTCGTCCTGTCACGGCAGATTGCAGAGAGCCATGGCGGCACTCTGTTGCTGGAAAATCGGGGAGACGGCCCGGGAGCACGCGCGCGCATCGCGATCCCCATGGATTCGGACGATTGAAGAGGCGTGCGAGTCCGCCGTCCCTCCGAAAGCTCCCAACGCCACGGGGATCGGTACCCCGGCACCAAGGTCAACCGTTCAGAATCGCACGCCCGAGTCCCATAACCGGGCGGAGACGACATTTCCAACGCGGGACGACACGCTCCGTAACATGTTGTGTTGATGTAACATAGACACGACGACACCGCCTTGGCACGCTTCTTACACTGTCTCCCCTCGGAAGCGCGGGCGGTCCCATGGGGAAGCGCGAGGAGATCGCGGCGAGGCCTGGAGGCGTTGGTCAGGTCAACGCCGGCGCCCACCGCAGGCACCGATCACTCCGGACGTGGAGCGAGCATCAATGGTTCGAGATACCGCAGTTGGCGCGGCTCTCGTCCTGATGGCCGCGGTCGGTATCGCCTCAGCCCCCGCGGGGGTATCGGCCCAGGAGCGAATCAGTCTCTCGCTCGAAGAGGCAATCCGGATCGCGAAGGATGGGAACCCGGCCTTTCTCTCGGCGACCAACGATCTGGATCGCGCCGCGTGGCAGGTCCGCGAGGCCTACGGCCAGTTCCTGCCTTCGGTCATCGCCGGGGGAGGAGCCCAGTACGAGTACGCCGGCGTGCAGCGCTTCGGCATCTTCTCGTCGACCGACATCGCGGTGGGCACCACGGATTACCTGCTCTCCAACTATTTCCTGTCCGTCAACTGGTCCCTTAACGGCAACACATTCTTCCAGGCGAGGTCGGCGCGTGCGAACCAGCGCGCCGCCGAGGCCAGGGGCGCGGCCGACGAGTTCGCCCTGGAGGCCACCGTCACGCTGCAGTACCTCGCCGCGTTGAGGGCCAGGGACGCGGTCGAAGTTGCGGAGGGCCAGGTGGCCCGCTGGGAACAGAACTTTGCGCTGATCGGTGCGCGGGTTGACGCGGGAGCCGCCCTTTCGACCGAGGGAAAGCAATCCGAGGTTGATCTGGGGCGAGCCCGGGTGGCCCTTCTGCGGGCGGAAAACCTCTACCGCACCGAAGTGGCCCGCCTCATGGAGCAGCTCGGCACGGATCTGGGAGCCCCGCTCGAGCTGGCTTCGGACTTCGCCGTGTTCGAACCGGATTGGGATCGGAGAGAGCTGATCGAGATGGCCACATCGGGACATCCCGGCTTGCGGGCGGCTCTGGCGTCGGAGGCCTCGGCGTCGGAGCAGGTCAACCAGGCCCGCAGCAGCTACTTTCCGACGGTCTCGGCCTCGGCGGTCTGGTCCGGGTTCACCCGCCAGGTCGGCAACCGGGACTACGTCGTTCAGCAGGCACAGGGCAGCGTCGACCGGCGGCGACGAAGCTGCCAGTTCGACAACGCCCTCCTCGCCCACCTGCAGGAACTGCCGGGGCTTACGATGGACGATTGCTCGAAGTACGTGCTCACGGAACCGATGCGCCAGCAGGTCCTGACGGCGAACGAGACGTTCCCGTTCGACTTCACGGGGCAGCCGCTGAGCCTTCGCCTGGCCGTGAGTTTCCCCGTCTTCGAAGGCTTTGCCAGGCAACGCAACATCGCCCACGCCCAGGCGGACAGGCGAGACGCCATGTACGCTCGCAGGGCGGAAGAACTCAGGCTCCGCGCGGCCGTCACGCAGTCCTACGACGATCTGGTGACGGCATACCGGGCCCTGCGCATCCAGGAGCGCAATCTCGAGGTCGCGTCGGAGCAGCTTGAGCTCGCACGCCGGCGTTATGCGCTCGGGGCGGCCCCGTTCCTGGAGCTTCTGGACGCCGAGGACTCGATGGCGCAGTCGGAGCGCGACCACCTCGCTGCCGTGTACGACTTTCATGCTGCCATCTGGTCGCTTGAAGCCGCGGTCGGAAGGCGTCTTCGACCGGAGGATGGGTGAAGGTGGCGGCGGGGTCGGGCAACCATCTCCGAGAGGATGAGCGGGTACACGATGCTCGATGATTTCCGCTACTCCGTGAGGGCCCTTCGGAGGACCCCCGGGTTTACCGTTGTGGCCGCATTGGTGCTCGCTCTCGGGATCGGCGCCACGAGCGCGATCTTCAGCGTACTGAGCGCCGTGGTGTTGCGGCCCGTGCCTTTTCCGGACGGCCAAAGGGTCGTGAATCTGGCGTGGAACTACGGTGCCTACGCCTCCCCCTACCTGACGGCAGCCAGGTTCTCGTACTGGCAGGAGCGCACGCGCTCCCTGGGCACGTTCGCGAGCTGGCGGCCGTTTTTCGGGAGGGTCGGCGAAGTCGGCGAGATCACGGGCGCTCAAGGCCTGCGCGTAACGGCGGGCTTTTTCGGCGTGCTGGGCATGTCGCCGACGGTGGGCCGTGCCTTCGCCGAGGATGAGTACCGACCGGGCGGACCGAGAGTCGCGGTAGTGTCTCCAGGGTTCTGGCGCGAGCACTTCGGCGAACAGGTGGACGTGTCCGGCCGCGTCTCGATCAGGCTGGAAGAAGAGGCCTACCCGATCATCGGGCTGCTTCCCGAGGATTTCGCGTTCCCTTACGTCCCGGAACCCGTGGAGATCATCCTGCCCACGGAGGTGCCACCCGTCGACCCTGACGACCATGGCGAGAATTGGCCGGCTATCGCAAGACTCGGCGAGGACTACACGATGAGTGACGCCCGGACCGAGGTTGCGTCGCTCAATGCCGGGTTCGGGGTGACTTACCCCCAGCAAGCCGCCGAAGCCGAACCCGGCATGATGCTCGAATCCTTCGCGGAGTTGTACGTCGGACAGACGGCGAGTGCGATCTGGATCCTGATGGGTGCCGTCATGGCCGTCCTGCTGATCACCTGCGCCAACGTGGGCAACCTGTTCCTCGTCAGGGCGCTGCGACGGCGTGGGGAGATGGCGCTTTGCGCCGCGCTCGGAGCAACGAAGAGCCGCATCGTGCGCCTCGGCATGGCGGAGGCCGTCGCCGTGGCTTCGGCGGCGGGCGTCGTCGGAATCGCGCTCGCGGTCTGGGGCGCCAACGTGCTCGTCGCATTGGCGCCCGTCCGGCTGCCGCTGGCAGGCGCGATCACGGTGGACTGGAGGGTTGCAGCGTTCACGATCGCGATCTCGCTGACCGCGGCGGTCGTGGTGAGTCTCGTGGCTGCGTGGCCCGGGGTGCGCGGGGGACTGTGGCGGGCGCTGGGACAGGGGTTCCGGACCACGAGCGGACAGCGTCGATTGCAGGAGGCGCTGGTATCGGGGCAGACGGCGCTCTCGACCATTCTGCTCGTGGCGGCCGGTCTGCTCTTCACCACCTGGTCGAACCTCAGGCAGGTCGACCCCGGATTCGATCCCGAAGCGCTCGTAGCCGTGAAACTGCCGATCAGGCCGCCGAACTATGACACTTCCGAGCAGCTTGACGAGTTTGCGCAGGGAGTGATCGAACGTGTGCGAGCCTCGGAGGGAATCAACCTCGTCGCCGGAGCCAGCAGTCTCCCCTTTGAGCGGGGCCTGAACTTCCCCGTTTCAATCGCGGGACGTGATGAGTTCGGTGGTTCGGTCGAGCTGCGAACCGTCACCCGGGGCTATTTCCGGACGCTGGGGGTCCCGTTGGTGCGCGGACGATCGTTCACTCCAGCGGATGTTCGGGGCGCCGTCCCGGTCGCCATCGTCAATGAGACGTTCGCGCGCAGTTACTTTCCCGATGGCGACGCGATCGGACAGCGCATCGATCCCGGGCGAATCGGCAACGAGTACCGATTCCCTTCCCTGGAGGGGCCCGGAGTCCTGATCGTCGGCGTGGCTTCTGATGTGCAAGACGTTTCGTTCCGGACCGAGGTCCGTCGAACGATGTACCTTCCGCACGCTCAGGTCGGCGATTACATCGCCAACATCCGACCCACGATGCCGGTGTTCGTCGTGCGGAGCACGCTGCCTG
Source organism: BD2-11 clade cluster bacterium bin43 (assembly GCA_002238605.1). Lineage (GTDB taxonomy): Bacteria > Gemmatimonadota > Gemmatimonadetes > Longimicrobiales > Gaopeijiaceae > BD2-11. Next base: position 151,249 of record MPMR01000002.1, read on the forward strand.
TGGACCGGCTCGAGCGGGCATTTGGGCAGGCGACTCGCATTGTGGACCCCGCGCTGCCCGGTCCTGATGTCTTCCCTCTGAGCGAGACGGTCGCGGAGACAATGGCCCGGGAACGATTCGGCACCCTGCTCGTGGCGCTCTTCGGCGCTCTCTCGCTCATCCTGACCGCGGTCGGCGTCTACGCCGTGTTGGCCCAGACCGTACGAAGTCGACGCCGCGAGATCGGAATCCGAATGGCTGTAGGCGCGAGCGCCGACCAGGTACTGCGGCTGTCCGTCGTGCGAGGGCTGCTCCCGGTCGCGGTCGGGGTCGGCATTGGACTCGCGGGTGCGATGGCCCTCTCGGGTCTGCTGGAAGCCTCCTCTGGGGCGTAACCGGCACCGACGCCAAGACGCTCGGCATCGCTGCGGCCAGCATCCTCATTGTAGCCACCCTGGCGTGTTGGATTCCCGCGCGGGAAGCGGCGGGGATGGACCCCGTCACAGCGTTGGCCTCATGAAAACCCCAAGGAGCCAGACTTGGACATAATCCGCGATACCGGCCCCAGGAAGCGGAGGAAGAGGCTGGCGTGGAGCGCAACGGCCATCGGCGCCTTCGCGATCGCCGTCTTCGGATGGCAGCTGCTTCCGTCGGGCGTCCCCAGCGTTGATGCCGCCATCATCTGGAGCGACACGGTGGCGCACGGAACGTTGACTCGGCAGGTGCGAGGTCCGGGCACGCTCGTACCGGAGCAGATGCGCTGGATCACCGCGGTGACCGCCGGACGTATCGAGCAGATTCTCTCGCTGCCCGGCGCCGAAGTCTCAGCCGGTGATCTCATCATGCGCTTGAGCAACCCGGATGTGGACATGCAATTGCTGCAGGCCCAGCAGCAGTTGTCGGCGGCGCACGCGAGCCTCGTTCAACTGAGGACCAGCCTGCGGATGCAGGAGCTTCAGCTGCGCGCCACCACGGCAACCGTGCGTGCGGACTACCTGGAGGCGGAGCGAACACATCGGATCAACCAGCAGCTCTTTGACGAGAATCCGGAACTCGTCGCCCGGGCCGACCTCGATCGGTCACGCGAGTCCGTGGAAGCCCTGTCGCTTCGCCTCGAGACCGAGACGGAGCGCCTGGCCGTGATCCAGACCACGTCCGGGGAGCAAATCGGCGCCCAGGAGGAACAGATCACGCGGCTCGCCGACCTGGTCCGGTTCAGCCGGGATCGAATCGGGTCCATGCACGTGACCGCATCGGTGCGCGGGGTGTTGGCGCCGCTCGACATTCCGCTACAGGAGGGACAGTGGGTGCAGTCGGGACAGGCCCTGTCGCGAGTCGTCGTTCCGGGTCGCCTGAAAGCGGAGATCCGCATACCGCAGACGCAGGCGCAGGAGATCGCTGTTGGACAGGTCGCGATGATCGACACGCGGACGGACACGATTCAGGGGCGGGTCGTGCGCATCGATCCCGCGGTTCGGAGCGGAACCGTGACCATCGACGTCGCACTTCCGCCGGACCTTCCGCCATCGGCGCGCCCCGATCTCAGCGTTGACGGAAACGTCGTCGTCGAGCGCCTCGATGACGTAATCCACATGAGCCGTCCGACGTTCGGGCAGGCCAATCAGCAGATGAGCCTCTTCAGGGTGGTCGATGACGGGCGGTTCGCAGAGCGCGTTACCGTCCGCCTGGGCGCGAGTTCGCTCAACGACATCGAGGTACGCGAGGGACTGCAGCCCGGCGACGTCGTGATTCTGTCGGACATGTCCCAATGGGACGGGTTCAGCCGGGTGAGGCTGAGGGGACGCGGAGGAGCACGATGATGGCCAGTGATCCGCTGATCCGGCTGGACGGCGTGGGCAAGGTTTTCCTTGCCGAAGAGGTGGAAACGCACGCGCTGTCGAACATCAATCTGTCGATACGCAGCGGCGAGTACATATCGATTGCGGGTCCATCGGGCTGCGGCAAGACGACGTTGTTGTCGATTCTGGGATTGCTGGACGGTCCCACGAGCGGGCGCTACGTGCTGGACGGCACCCCGGCCGAGAAGCTGGATGCGGGCCAGCGGGCACGAGTTCGCAACCGGGCGATCGGCTTCATCTTCCAGGCGTTCAACCTGATCGGTGACCTGACCGTGTACGAGAATGTCGAGTTGCCGCTGACCTATCGGGGGATGGGGGCCGCGGAACGCAAGGAGCGGGTGCAGGAGTCCCTCGAACGTGTGGGGCTTGCTCATCGCACGCGGCACTATCCCAACCAGTTGTCGGGCGGCCAGCAGCAGCGTGTCGCGGTCGCGCGGGCGATCGTCGGAAGCCCGCTCATCCTGCTCGCGGACGAGCCCACGGGGAACCTCGACTCCAGAAACGGAATCGCAGTGATGAGGCTTCTCGATGAGTTGCATGCCGATGGCGCCACGATCTGCATGGTGACGCACGATCCGCGTTATTTCCACATGGCCGAACGAACCGTCCACCTCTTCGACGGGCAGATCGTGAGCGAAGATGAAGCGCAGCGGCAGGCCCTTGAGAGGGTCGGTCCCTGAGGATGGAGACAGTCACGGGATTGGAGCAGGCGGCTTCATGAGTCCCACGCTCCGGAACGCGTTGCGGCGGCTGAGGCGAAACCCCGGATTCAGCCGGTCGTCGTCTGCGGTACCGTGTTTCTAACAGCAGGAATCGCCATCATCAGACCAGTCCTGTCGACCGGTCGGCGGGATGCGATGGGACTGATTCAGCAAGGACTGTCGGGGCATTCCACATGATTCCGGGTCGGCCGCCCCGGCGACTCACTGTGACTCCACCGGCGTCATCCCCACGTACTTGAGCCCGCTTCCGGTGTTGAACAGCACCGTTTCGTCGTCCTCGGAGAGGAGCCCCATCCGGAGCAGCTCCGTGACCGACGCCAGCACCGCGCCTCCTTCCGGACAGGCGAAGATGCCCGTGCATTCCCCCATCACGCGCACGGCTTCCGCCATCGCCGCGTCCTCGATCGCCACCGCGCCGCCCCCCGATTCCCTGATCGCGCGCAGCATCAGGAAGTCCCCCACCGCCGCCGGGACCCGGAGCCCCGCCGCGTATGTCTCGGCGTCCTGCCAGAACTGCGCCGCCTCGGTGCCTTCCTGCCAGGCCCGCACCACCGGCGCGCACCCGGTCGGCTGAACCGAGAACATCTTCGGCCGCTCGTCCCCGATCCAGCCCATCTGCTCCATCTCGTCGAACGCCTTCCACATCCCGATGAGACCGGTGCCTCCTCCGGTCGGATAGATCACGGCGTCCGGGAGCCGGAACCCCAGCTGCTCGAAGAGCTCGTACCCCATCGTCTTCTTGCCTTCCACCCGGTACGGCTCCTTCAGGGTGGAGAGATCCCACCAGCCCATGTAGTCGGCCCCCTCGCGCACCACCTTCCCGCAGTCGGTGATGAGCCCGTCCATGAGCACCAGGTCGGCGCCCAGCCCGCGGATCTCCTCGACGATGGGCGCGGGGGTGTCGTTGGGCGCCACGATGTGCACCGGGAGTCCGCCCGCGGCCCCGTACGCGGCCGCCGCGCTGCCCGCGTTGCCCGCCGAGGGGATCGCCAGCTCCTTCGCCCCCAGCTCCTTCGCCCGCGACACGGCGAGGCACAGCCCGCGGTCCTTGAAGCTGCCCGTGGGGTTCATGCCCTCGTTCTTCACCCAGAGGCGCCGCATGCCGTACCGCTCCGCGAGCCGCGGCGCGTCCGTGAGCGGCGTCCAGCCCTCCCCAAGCGACAGCTGGCATTCCGGTACCCGCACCGGCAGCACCTCCTCGTAGCGCCACAGATCCGGCCGCCGCCCTGCCAGATCGCCGGGGCGGAAGTGGCGACGGATGGTGTCAAGATCGTAGCGCGCGAACAGGGGCCTCCCGGCGGGCGAGAGGCCCATCAGCTGCTCGCTGTCGAAGGTCTCGCCGGTCCAGGTGCACTCCAGATGACTGGCGCCGCGCGCCTTCCACGGAATTGCGTTCATGTGCATGGCCTTTCAAGTCTCGAGGGAAGCTGCGACATCAGGCGTGCGCCGGCATGGTGGACAAGTTCCCGCATCCGTGCCCCGGGCGCGAGCCTGATCTCGCCGCCGGTGACCTGGTGACGCTCTTCCTCTTCTGGGAGCTCCGCCGCCAGCGACCGTGCATGCCGGGGACCCGGCCTGTTCCGATACCCGGGCGAGTGGTGTAGGCTTCGTGAAGATGCGGCGCAAGGTTACAGGCAACCATCCACAACCGCAACACATCCAAAAGACGTAGTTCGGGACGCCGGAAATCTGGTCTGGATACAACCCGAATGAGTCGAGCACAGAGGACATTCGCGCTTCGCAACGAGCGGGTACCGACGGATGAAGGGATGAACGAGTCCCAGATGATCCGCAGGGCGAGCGAAGGGGACGCTCGGGCGGTGCGGTCGCTGTACGACCGCTACAGCCCTCGCGTGTATGCCGTGGTGCGCAGAATCGCGGGGGACGACCACACTGCCCAAGACTACGCCCAGGAGACCTGGGTGCGCGTCATCCGGGCGCTTCCGACGTTCCGCGGCGACTCGAAGTTCTCGACCTGGCTGCATCGCATCGCGGTCAACGCGGCGCTGCAGGCGAGGCGCAGGGAGAGCACCCGGCAGGATCGGGAGGTGCCGATCCCCGAGACGGTTTCGGTGCGGTCCTCGCCGGGCGATCCTCTCCTGGCGCGGCGGCTGGAGAAGGCCCTGGACCGGCTGCCGGAAGGAATGCGGCGCGTGCTGATCCTCCATGACGTCGAGGGCTACACGCATCAGGACATCGGTGAGATGACGGGCGTGACGGCGGGCACATCCAAGTCGCAGCTCTTCAAGGCGCGGGCGAAAATGAGACAATGGCTGGGGTCGGTTCACGAACCCCGACACGAACAGGAGCGGGAAGCATGGAGCATCTGAGTCTGGAAGCTCTGGCTCGCCTGGTTGACGAGACACCCTTCAGGAGCGAGAGGCGGCACCTGGCCCGCTGCCCGGACTGCTCCCGGGAGCTTGAGCTGCTGCGCGAGCAGACGGAAGTGCTGGGATCGCTGCCGGATTTGCGCCCGGCGCCCGGAGACTGGCCGGCGCTGGAGGCGCGCCTGGAAAGCGAAGGCCTTCTGCGCAAAAGCACTCCGGCGGATGCGGTCATCCGCCTGATCGACCGCCGGCGGAGCTGGATGCAGGCCGCCGCCGCGGTGGTGCTCTTCCTTGCCGGAGGTCTCTCCGGAGCGGTGCTGGCGCCGGCGGGATGGGGTTTGCAAACCGGTGACGGACAAGTTGCATCGGGCGGGATGACGGCGGGTGAGGCGTCCCCGGCCGGGCTCGCGGCCACGGAAGCCGGAACCCTCGAGGAAGCGGCGGAATATCTGCGGTTCACCGAGCAGCAACACCGGGACGCCGCGCTGCGTTATCGCGCGCTGGCCCGCGGCCCGGAGGACGGGACGCCGATGGATGCGCGCCACTTCGCCGCGCGCGAGATGCTGGTTGCCGCAAGTCAGGCGGCCGTCCAAGAGGCTCCCGACGATCCGTTTCTGAACGGGTTCCTGGTCAGCGCCGTAGCGGAACGCGAAGCGGCGATGAACGCGCTCTTCGCTTCCGCCGATCGATACTAGCCATGCTCCGTTTCCGCGCTTCCGGGGCTCTGCTCCTGATGCTCCCGCTGTTCCCCGCGGGGGCGGAGGCTCAGACCGGCGTCCCCACGGAGGGGGATGGCTGGATCGGCATCCAGGTCGAAGGTCGCGCGCTGCCCGACGGCTCCACCCGGGTGATGATCGTGCGGGTCGACCGCGGCAGCCCCGCCCAGCAGGCCGGGGTGCGTCCGTTCGACCTCCTGCTCCGTCTGGACGGTGAGGAGGTCTCGCCGGAAGCCCTGCTCGAGTTGGGCGAGCGCCTCCGCCCCGGACTTCCCCTCCAGCTCACGGTGCTGCGCGGGGAGCGGGAGCGGACCCTGCGCGTCATCGCCGGCGCGCGGCCCGATCCCATGGATCCGGCCACGATGGAGGAGTTCACGGCCCGGGTCGACTCGGCGCGCCTGCAGATCCTGCGCATAGTGGACTCGCTCATGGCCGATACGAGCTGGGCGAGAGTCCGAACCGAGGCGACCCGGAGGGCCATGGTCGAGCAGGCCGAGGCCGCCGGAGAACTGGAAGCGACCGCGGAGGTGATGGCGCGGGTGCGTGAAATGATGGTGCGGGCCCGCGAGGCAATGCGCTCCCAGCGTTTCCGCCGTCCCCCGCCGCCGGGCGGTCCTCCCCCGGCACGTGTACGAATCACCATCGACGAAACGGCGGTGGGCGAGCGCAGGAGCCGCGGCGGGCCACCCGACCGCGGACCCATCGTGGTCGGCAGGAGGGGGTCCGAGGAGCGCAGAGGCCCTGGAGGCCCGCCTCCCGGCGTTCGCTTCCGGTCTCCATACCTCCTGGGCGACCGATTCGTGGCGGGAGCCGAACTCGAGGTGGTCGAGCCGGACGCTCCGGCCGGCACCGGGGGACCGGCGCTGCAGGTCGTGCAGGTTCTGGAAGGCAGCCCCGCCGACCGCGCCGGACTGGCTCCCGAGGACCTGATCGTGACCATCGGCGGAGAACCGGTGGGCAACCTGAGGGAGTTCCGCGTCCGCCTCGGCCGGTTGATCCTGCGCGGTCGCCCGGAGATGCAGGTGGTGCGCGGCGACTCGACCCTGGTGGTCATCCTGCCTCGACCGTAGACAAACCCCACGCGATGGGCTAGCCGCAGACGGGGTCCAATCGTCGGACGCTCCGCGTCCACTGTCGCGTCAGCACGATGAGGCGATGGGCTGCTCGGTTCCCGGCGCCCACCACCGCAGCCCCCGGCCTGTGTCGGACGGTGTCGCCCTACTCGTACCTGAGCGAGTCGATCGGATCGAGCAGCGCCGCCCGGCGCGCGGGCCAGATTCCGAAGAAGAGCCCGATCCCCGCCGAGAAGAGCAGCGCCACCGCGACCGCTGCGGGCGCGACCGCCGTCTCCCAGCCCGCCGTGCTCGATAGCAGCTCCGCGCTGCCGACCCCCGCTGCCACGCCCAGGACGCCGCCCATCGTGCATAGCACGAGGGACTCGATGATGAACTGAAGCAGGATGTTCAGCCGCGTGGCCCCCATCGCCTTGCGGATGCCGATCTCGCGGGTGCGCTCGGTCACGCTCACCAGCATGATGTTCATGATGCCGATGCCGCCGACCAGCAGGCTGATCGCCGCGATGCCTCCAAGGAGGTAGGTGAAGGTCTGCTGCGTCTCGTTGAACGACTCCAGCAGCTGCGCCGAGTTGCGGATGGAGAAGTCGGCTTCCTCACCGGGCGGGATGCGGTGCTCGCGCCGCAAAATGCGGTCGATGTCGGCATAGGCCGCGTCCATGGAGGCCTCATCCAATACCTTCACGCTGATGGAGTTCAGTCGGTCGCGGCCACCGAAGACCCGGTACTGGGCCGTGCTCAGGGGGATGTAGACTCGTTCGTCCGGCTGCGACCAGGGGCTGGACTCACCCTGCTCCTCGAGGACGCCGATCACCTCGAAGGGAATTCCGCGGATCTGGACCGTGCGCCCCACAAGGAGCGCTCCGGGCGTCTCCAGCTGGTTGGGGATCTCCGATCCCACGACGGCGACCCGGCGTCGGCCCTGAACCTCTCCTTCGTCGAAGATCCTTCCGAGCGCCAGCTCGATGTTCTGCACGCCGAAATACTCGGGCCAGGTGCCCAGCACCTCGTTGCTCGAGTTCCAGCGCAGATACGAAATCTGCTGGCGCTGCTCGATCTCGGGGGCGATCAGGAGGGTGCCCCCGGTCTGCATGCGCAGCGCCTCTGCGTCCTCGTCATAGAGGCGCGCGCGCGCGCCGCCGTCGCGGATGCCCCGGAACATGCTCTGGCCGGGCCGGATGGTGAGCACGTTGGTGCCCATGTTCTGGATCTGCTCTTCCACCCGGCGCTGCGCGCCCTCGCCCAGGGACACCATGGCGATCACCGCGGCCACGCCGATGATGATTCCCAGCGTAGTCAGGAACGAACGCAGCGCGTTCACCCTGATGGCCTGAAGGGCGACGACGACGATTTCCTTGATCAGCATTTCGGGCCTCCGAGGCGCGTTTAGCGCCTGCCGCGCGGGGTTCCGCCTCCGAACGGGCTTCCGCCCATCCGCTCGCGCATGCGGTCGATGAACTCCTGCTGCTGTGCCTGGAGCTGGGCGGCGCCGATCAGCGCGACCTCCTCACCCTCTTCAAGGCCGGCAACCACCTCGGTGTTGTCCCAGTCGTTCACGCCGATCAGGATGGGGCGCGGTTCGATGGTTCCGTCCGCGGAGATCACGAACGTGATCGCGGGGCGAGGCGCGCCTTCCTCCTGGCGACCTCCCCCAGGGCTCCCGAAACCGGCGCCCATGCCGTCCATCATGCCCTGGCCTGCGCCGGACCCCATTCCCATCACTCCGGCACCATTGCCTGCCCCCATGCCCACGCGTCCACCGGCGCCGTTTTCAGTGCCTCCGCCGGCGCCCGCCGCGGGACGGCCGGCACCCGTTCCAGGTCCTCCGTTCACACCCGCTTCAGGACCGCCGCCGTTCGCCGCCCGGGCCTGCGCCATCTGTTCGCGCATCTCCTCCCGCGAAATCTCCCCGGCCGCCAACTGCTCGCGAAGTTCCTGCAGGCGCGCGTTGCCGCCCATCCCGCCCATCGGCCTCTGGCCTGCCGTCACTCCCCCGCGAACTCCATCAGGAGCCGCGATGAACCCACCCGGCGCGCCGGAGCTGCCCGGCGATGAGGCCCGCAGCTCCGCAAACACCGACCGGTCCATCTCGATCGCGTCCGGATCCATCCCGAGCACCATCGCCGCGGGCGCCATCTCCTGGAACTGCACCAGCGCGTTGTTGGGGATGAGCAGGGCGTTGGGACGCTCGGCGACCAGGATCTCCACCTCCGCGTTCATCCCGGGCTTGAGCAGTCCGCCGCGGTTGTCGATCATCACGATCACCGCGAACATGGTCACGTTCTGCTGGACCTCGGCTTGCGGTTCGATCTTGTCGACGATTCCCTGGAAGGTCTGTCCCGGGAACGCCTCCACCGTCACCGTGGCGGTCAGCCCGTCGGAGATCTGCCCGACGTCGGTCTCGTCGACCAGCGTGCGCACCTGCATCTCGGCCAGATTGGCCATCATGAAGAGCGTCGTGCCCCCGGACACGTTCTGGGAGGCGGACTGGATGACCTGCCCCTCCTCCACGTTCTTCTGGATGATGGTACCCGCCATGGGCGCGCGGATGGTGACGTCGCTCAGCCGCAGCTCGGCGAGTTCCATGCTCGTGGTGGCCTTGACCAGGTTGGCCTGCGCGTTGGCATAGTCCAGGTTGGCCGCCTCGTGCTCCTGCTCGGTGATCACTCCGGCTTCGAAGAGCAGGCGCGAGCGCTCCAACTGGGCGCTGGAGATCTCCACCCGGGCCCGCGCCACGTTCAGGTCGGCCTCGATCTGGTTGAAGTCGTTGCGCACATCGCGTGGATCGATCTCCGCGAGCAGCGCCCCCGGCTCGAGTTGGTCCCCCGTGTCCACGTGCAGGCGCAGAATCTCGCCCGAAGCCTTGGACTTGACCTCCACCGTGCGCACGGGCTCCATCAGGCCGGTGGCTTCGGCCACCAGGCGCAGGTCGTCGCGCAGGGCCGGCATGGTCGTGAGGCCGGGCGCCTCTGCAACCTGCTCGCCGGGGTCGCAGGCCACCACGGTCAATAGTGCGAGGAGCCTCATGCCCCCGTGCCTCAGTCCCATCGTGCTCACGTTCATCATCTCTCCAGAGAATCCTGCTTCGCAGGAAATGGCGTCATCTTCAAACGGTCGCCGTCATCAGGGATTCGTTCATGAAGTCGCGCTCGACCAGGCCGTCCCGCAGATGAATCTGCCGCTGGGCGTACTGGGCGATGTCGTGCTCGTGCGTCACCACAAGGATGGTCTGCCCCTGCCGGTGGAGGTCCACGAAGACCGTCATGATCTCCTCGCTGGTGGTGGAGTCCAGGTTGCCCGTGGGCTCGTCGGCCAGCAGGATGGCGGGCTCGTTGACGAGCGCGCGCGCGACCGCCACGCGCTGCCGCTGGCCGCCGGAGAGCTCCGGTGGGCGGTGGTCCATGCGCAATCCCAGGCCCACCGTCTCCAGCGCCTCGCGGGCCCGCTGGCGCCGCTCGCGGGCGGACACGCCGGCATAGATGAGCGGAAGTTCCACGTTGTGCAGCGCCGTGGCGCGCGGCAGCAGGTTGAAGGTCTGGAACACGAACCCGATTTCGCGGTTGCGGACGTTGGCGAGCTGATCGTCGCTCAAGTCGCTCACCAGCTGCTCGTTCAGCCAGTACTGCCCCCGGGTGGGGGTGTCCAGGCACCCGATCAGGTTCATGAAGGTGGATTTGCCGCTGCCCGAGGGTCCCATGATGGCGACAAACTCGCCCCGGCTGATCTCGAGGTCGACGCGGCGAAGGGCGCGGATGGTCTCCGCTCCCAGCACGTAGTGCTTGGTCAGTCCTACGGTTTGAATGACAGGTCGGCTCACAGTTCGCTCCCCAGAATCGCCTCCAGTTGCGCACGCGCGACCGCATAGTCGTATCGCGCCGTAACCAGACCGGACTCCGCCTGCACGAGGGCGATCTGACTCGTGATCAGGTCGAGGATGGTCGCAACCGAGAGGTCGAAGCGCTGCTGCACGACCCGGAGGTCCTCGGCGGCCACGTCCCTCGCCTCGATGGCGATGGCGATGGCCTGCTCGGAAGTCCTCAGCGCGAACAGCGCTCCGTCCACCTGCGCGCGGACCAGACGTCTGGCATCCTCCTCCTGTACGAAGGCGACGCGTTCCTGATTCTCGGCGCGCGTGATGCTCTGGTCGCGGTTGAAGCCGTCAAAGACGTTGTAGCTGCCCGAGAGGCGAATATTCCAGGAAGTCGTCCCGCCGGTGAGCGCGGCCTGCCGGTTCGCCCAACTGTAGCCGGACGAGAGGCGGAGCGACGGAAACCGGGAGCTCCGGGAAGAGCTGGCGGCCGCGGAGGCCGCCCTGGCGGCGGCCCGGGCACTGCGTACGGCCGGCGAGCGCTCTTCGGCGAGGAGGAACATCTCCTGCTCACTGAGAGCCAGCGGACTCGGGGCGAGATCGCCCGGCAGTTCGGGCATGACCGGCTCCGACAGCCCCACCTGGCGCCCCAGGGAGAAACGCGCCGCCCGGGTGGCCGCCTCCGCCTGCAGCACGGCCTGCATGGCGTTGGCCACTTCCAGGCGGGCCCGCAGCGTGTCCGAACGCGTCCCGGAACCCAGCTCGGTGCGACGGCGCGTGTTGGCCAGGCTCTCCTCGGCACGTTCCACGCTCGCGCGCGCCACTTCCAGCAGATCCGACTGGCGCAGGGCGGCGAAGTACAGATCCTTCGTCTGCAGAATGACCCCGAAACGCTGGTTCTCCAGGTCGGCCTCGGCCGACGCGATGTCCGCCCTCGCCCGATCCATGTCGGCGAAGCGCTGGCCGCCGTTGAAGACGCTGTAGGAAAGCGACAGGCCCGCGTTGTAGCTCTCGCTCGCGCCCGCAACCGTGCGCTGGGTCGCCGCGTCGAACCGCTGGCTGCTGTTGGTCGAGGCCCCCGAGCTGACGCTCAGGGTGGGGAGGAAGCCTCCCCAGGCGGCCCGGTGCGAGACGCCGGCGTTGTCCAGGCCGGCGCGCGCCTGCGCCATCGACGGATGAACCTGCAACGACCTCGCGATCGCCTCGTCCAGCGTCAGCGGCTGCTGCGCCGCAAGCGTGCCCGTCAGCGCGAGCACGATGGGAAGTCCGGCGATGCGCCGGGCGAATCTCATACGTGTTGTGACCATTGTCCCCTGTCCCGTTCTCTCCCGTCCCCGTCCCTGCTGTCCCGCTGCGGGCGCTCCTGGCCGCCCTGCCCGCGGTCACGCTCGCCGTCGCGAGCCTCGGACCGCGATCTCTCTCTTTCCCGTTCGTCCTCGATCTCCCGGCGGCGGTCGAAATCGGTCAGAAGCGCATCGTACTCGGCGGCCTGCTCGGGGGTGAGCACGGCCTTGATGGAGGAGCGCGTTGACTCGATCAACTCCCCGTACCCCGTCCGGTAGTCCGTTCGCAACTGCCGCATGAGCGTGCGCGAGTGGCCCACCAGCGAGTCAACCTGAACCTGCTGCTGCGCGCTCAGTCCCACGCGCTCCACGATCAGGCCGCGACGGCGGGTCTCCCCTCCGCGGTCCTCATCCGCCTCCCCCGCCGCCACGGCCGCGGGCGCAGTGGGTTCAGCCTGAGCCGGCGATGTCCTCGACCACACCAGACCGAGAAGGAACCCGGCCACCAGCGTCACAAGAAGTACGCCTCCGGCCGCTGCGCGCGTGTTGCGTGCGGTCATCATCCGCCTCCCTCGATCGCGACCAGGAACGCCACTTCGTCCACCTGATCGGCGACGAGCACCGCCGGCAGCGGCTCATCATCGACCCCGGCCACCAGTGCCTCCTCAATGGCGATGCCGGCTCCGGGCGTCGTCTCGGCCGGCATCAGCAGGGAGGCCATCGCCGCGGCCGCCACAACCGACGCCGGGACCAGCAACCTCCACCACGACGCCAGCACCTCGCCCACCGTGAGCGGGCGCGTGGCGCGCCGCCTGGCCAGTTCCGGACCCGCAAGGGCCATAACGCGGGCCTGGAAACGGGCCCAGTGGCCGGGATCCGAGTTCCCGGGATCGAGTAGTTCGAGGGGGATGCTGCCGTTGTCGACCATGTCCCGGCCCCCGCCTGATGCTGCGTCGTTGCTCATTTGACTGCTTCTTCCGTCTCGTTCCTGCGTAGATGTCGTTCGCGTCTTCCGCCCGGCCTGCGCGGGCGTCCTTCCAGCTATTCGCCCGGCTTCAGGAGCTTGCGCAGCGACTTGCGCGCGTAGTGCAGGTGCGAGCGTACCGTCCCCGCGGGGAGCCCCAGGCGCTGTGCGATCTCTCTGTGCTTCCACCCCTCCAGGTCGTGAAGCAGCACGATCTGTCTCTGAACTTCCGGCAGCTCCCCGAGCGCGCGGGCGATCTCGTCGCGCAACTCCGACAACTGAGCCTCCTTCTCCGGCGTCGGGGTGCTGGAACGGGCGCTGAACGGAATCTGTTCCGTCGCCCGCAACGCCTCCCGGCGCACGAGGTTGTTCGACCGGTTTCTGACGATCGTCATCAGCCAGCCCCCGAACCTGCTCGGGCGGCGACAATCGTCGAGGCGCTCGAGCGCGACCAGGAAAGCCTCCTGCGCCGCGTCCTCCGCGTCCTCCGGCCGTCCGATCACCGAGAGAGCCACCAGAAATGCCGCTCTGCGATAGCGGGTAACGAGTTGCCCGAAGGCGTCCCCGTCCCCCGACCGGGCCAGTGCAACCAGCGTGGCGTCATCCAAGTGATCGTTGCCTCAACGAGAATGACACGTGGACATCGAACGTTGTTGAACGGCTAGTGCCGGCGATGGCGTCGGCCTCCGCGTTTCCGCCTGCTCTTGCCGGACGCGGGCCGTTCGCGGGTAGCCTCCGCCAGCAGCGCGTGCCACTCGGTGGGAAAGAGTTCCGCCAGATCCCGGGCGACCGTCACGAGCTCGCCGCGCGGCTTCTCCGACTCCTCCCCGGCACGAAAGAACCGCACCAGCATGAGCGCGGCGCCGGGATCGGAGATCGCGCCGCTTCGCGCGGCACCCGCCACCCGCGCGATCCAGGCCGCGCCCCCGGCGTCGGAGAAGCTCCACTCGGTGGACGCGGGCGGCGATGGCAGGGTTGCCTCGTCAGGCGGGTCTTCACGGCCGGCAGCGCCCTCCCCGCCGGCAGGTCGAGGGGCGGGCCCGGGGGGTCTCAGGCGGGCCGGCGGCGGCGGCGACCCGGACGCGGGTGACGTGGGCGCGTGGGCTCCGGAGCGGTTGTGCCGTCGGGAAGGCGCGGGGGCGGCGGGAGAGGGCGGTCCGCCGGGAGCCGGCGACTGCGGTCGCGCGGATGGGGGCGAGGACGGGCGGGCCGACGGCGGTACCGTGCGGTGGCCCGGAGGGGATGGTGTCCCGGGGCGCGCGGGTCGAGGCGGGTCCGTCCTGCTCACGGGTGGAGGGGCGGGACGGGCGGAAGGCGGAGGTTCGGGATGGGCGGAAGGTGGAGGTTCGGGACGGGCCGGCGGGGGTGAAGGCGGTTCTGCGGACGATCGGCGGTCCGGTCCATCGTGACCGGGACCATCCGGTGGCGACGGCGGCTTCACTCGTCGCCGGTCGACGCCACGCTCGACAGCGAGAGCGCCTTGAGGATCTCGTCTCCGTAGAACATGCGCACGTACTTGGCCTGGACCGGGGTAACGCTGCGCACCGCCCAGACCAGATGGACGTAGTTGGGCTCGGCGGGGATGGAGAGCAGCCGCATGCCTGCCTCCGCAGGCGTGTTGTCGCCCTTGCGGTTGTTGCAGGGCGAGCATGCCGAAACGACGTTGGCCCACTGATTGCTCCCGCCGCGGGAGATCGGCAGAACGTGGTCGCGGGTCAGGAACTCGCGTGCCCGCAGCTGATCCCGGTGCCGGCCGCAGTACTGGCAGCAGTAGTCGTCGCGCGCGAACATGAAAGTGTTGGTCACCTGCCGGCGGAAGCGCCGGGGCACGTGCACGAAGCGCACGAGGCGAATCACCGCGGGAAACGGGATGTTGCGGTGCTCGGAGCGGAACGCGCGTGCTTCCTCCGCCTCAAGGATCTCCGCCTTCGAGTCGAGCACCAGACGCACAGCGCGCCGGGCGGGCACGATGGTCAGCGGCTCGTAGGAGGCGTTCAGCGCGAGGCAGCTCATCGCGAATCCGGTTCTTGAGACCTTCCCTGACTGCCGACGGCCCGGCTCCGGCGCTTCCGGGACCCGGTCGGCCGCCTGACGGCGCGGGCGGTCCACGGCGGACACATCCCACGGTCAGACTGACAAGCGCCGCAAACTACCGGGGATCGGGAAGCGGAGCAACCGCCGAACCCGCCGTCGCGTCGGTTTGCGCCGGAATCATCGGTACAGCGATGCCCTACAGCAACGCCATCGGATCCCGGTCGATCAGAACCCGCGCGTCCGAGGGAGGACGGAAGCCCGTCGAAAAGGCTCGCGTGAGGGTTCCCAGAGCGCGTGCCGAGCGGCTGCGCAGGAGGAAGTGCCAGCGCCAGCGGCTCTGCAGGCGCTCGATGGGCGAGGGAGCCGGACCGGTCAACTTGACCGCTGCGCCGGGCAGCCGGAGCTCCACCCAGGCGGCCGCGTCTTCGGCTGCGGTCGCGGCGACTTCGGGATCGGGACTGGTCACGACGACGTTGACCAGGCGCGCGAGGGGCGGATAGCCGGGGCCCTCGCGCTCGGTGAGCTCGCGCTCGGCGAACGCCTCGAAGTCGTGGTCGCATGCCGCCCGGATGGCGTAGTGGGCGGGCATCCGGGTCTGGATCAGGACCTCGCCGCCCAGGGTGCCGCGCCCCGCCCGGCCCGCGACCTGGCTGAGCAGCTGGAAGGTCCGCTCGCTGGCGCGGAAGTCCGGCAGGTGCAGGCCGACATCGGCATCCACCACCCCGACTAGGGTCACGCGCGGATAGTCGAGTCCCTTGGCGATCATCTGCGTTCCGAGCAGGATGTCGACCTCCCCGCGGCCCACGCGTCCGAGGATTTCGCTGTGCGCCCACTTGCGCGCGGTCGTGTCCACGTCCATGCGCGCGACCCGGGCTCCGGGGAAGGACTCGGTCACCACGCGCTCCACCTGCTCGGTGCCGAGGCCCCGCCGTGAGAGCGCGCCGGATGCGCAGCGGGGGCAGCGGTCGGGCACGGGCTCCTCGTAGCGGCAGTGATGGCAGAGCAGCCGCCCGGTGGCCCGGTGGAAGGTGAGCGAGACCGAGCAGGCCGTGCATACCGGGACCTCGCCGCATTCCCGGCACTGGAAGAAGGTCGAGTACCCGCGGCGGTTGAGCAGCAGGATCGACTGCTCGCCGCGATCCAGACGGCTGCGGATGGCGCCGGCCAGCTCGGGTGAGAGGACGGTGCGGCCGGTGGTCGAGGGGCGCGCGGGACGGCCCCCGTTGCTCGGGGATGGGGCGGCGGTGGAAGAGGGTTCGCGGAGATCCACGACGCGCACCGGAGGCAGCGAGCCGCCGGTGGCACGCTCGGGAAGTTTCAGCAGCTCGAACTTGCCGCCGGCCTGGTTGGACCAGCTCTCGAGCGACGGGGTCGCGCTGCCCAGCAGGCACAGGGCACCCTCCTGGCGGGCACGCATGACGGCCACGTCGCGGGCGTGATATCTGGGAGCGTCGGACTGCTTGTAGCTGCCTTCGTGCTCCTCGTCCACGATGATGGCGCCCAGGTCGGGGAGGGGCGCGAAGATGGCCGAGCGGGCGCCGATGGCGATGCGCCGGACCCCCGACCGCAGCTGCCTCCAGGCATCGTAGCGTTCCCCGTCGGAGAGGCCGGAATGCAGCACGGCGACGCGGTCGCCGAAGTGCGCGCGGAAGCGGGTGACGGTCTGCGGCGTGAGCGAGATCTCCGGCACCAGCACGATCGCCGACCGGCCGCGCGCGTCCACGACCTCCTTCAGGAGCTCGATGTAGACCAGCGTCTTGCCGGACGCGGTGACGCCGTGCAGCAGGACGGGCCGGGGCGCGGCCTCGTCCAGCGCCGACACCAGCCGCCTGTGCGCGGCGGCCTGGGCGGGGTTGGGCGTCAGGTCGGGGGGCGGTTCCGTACCGGTGGAAGCAAAGGGGTCGCGCACGACCTCCTGGTCGCGGACCTCCACGATCCCCTTCCCTTCCAGGGCCTTCACGACCCCGCGGCCTATGCCCTGGTCGAGAAGCGAGGCGAGCGGGATTGATCCCGCGGCACGCTCCAGGGCCTCGTAGGCGGCCTTCTGGCGCGGGGCGCGCGCAAAGGCGGCGTCCCGTTCGGCGAGCGACTCCAGCCAGCGTACGATGTGCACGACCTTCCGGGTGCGCGCCATCGTCCCCGGCCCCCGACCCGTCCCACACAGCACCGAAGGGAGTGCGGCGCGCAGGACAAGCCCCAGCGGAGCGACGTAATACGCGGCCATCCAGCGGGCGAGTTCCAGGAGGCCCGGCGAGAGCGACGGCTCCTCCTCGAGGATCTTCGAGATGCGGCGCAGGCGGAGTTTCCCGGATCCGGGGCGGCCCGGACCGACCACCCAACCGACCCGTTTCGCCCTGTGAAACGGAACCAGCACGCGGGTGCCCGGCACCGGCCGAGGCGCGTTCGGACCCAGGGCGTAGGTGAAGGTCTGGTCGACGGGAAGCGGGAGCGCGACTTCGACGCGGGATGTCACCGAGGGCGGCGCGCGGAGCCGACAGGGGCCGTCAGCGCCTTGCCGGCCCGGCGCCTGACCGCTCGCGGTGCCTGCGCGGATTCATCCACGGGCCACGGGCAGGAGGAAGACCTCCTCCTGGGGGTCGGGCGTGGTCACTTCGGGTCCGTCGGTTCCTAGATGGACGTCGACCTCGGTGCGCACACCGATATCGTCGGGGATGTAGATGCCCGGTTCTATGGAGAAGCCGACGCCGGGGAGGAGAAGGCGGGTGTCGCGCGTCTCCAGGTTGTCGATGTTGGGGCCGCTGCCGTGGAGATCGACATCGATGGAGTGCCCGGTCCGGTGTACGAAATGGCGTCCGTAGCCGCGTTTGCGGATGAGCTGGCGGCAGACGTCGTCGACCTCGTAGCCGCACACCTCGTCGCCGGCCGCAATGCGCTCGCGCAGGAACTCCACTGCCGCGTCGCGGGCGTCGCGCACCGCCTCCCAGATCCTGCGGGTGCGGCGCGGGAGTCTTGCGCCCAGGTAGCCCATCCAGGTCTGGTCGGCGGGGATGTCCTCGGCGGTCGGCTTGCCCCACAGGTCGATCAGCAGGAGGTCGCCCCGCCCGATCGGCTCGCCCACGCCCACGGGTGCATAGTGGGGGTCGGCGGCGCGCGGGCCGATGGCGACGATGCAGTCCACCTCCTCGGCGAGGCCGCCGGCGTTGAGGCGGGCGCGAATCCAGTCCGAGAGCGCGCCCTCGGTGGTGGGCTCCCCGGCCTCCACGGCGGCCGCGGCGCGCTCGAAGGCCTCCCGCGCGACGCGTGCCGTCACGGTGGCGGAGCGGCGGTGGGTGGCCAGCTGCTCCGGCGTCCAGCGGGAATGGAAGAGCGAGACCAGGTCGCCCGAACTGACCGGGTCCACCCCCACGGCCCGCAGCAGCTCCATCATCCCGGCCGGAACGCGATCGAGGTAGGGTATGGCCGAACCCGGCGAGGTTTCGATGGCGAGGCGCGGGCGGCCGCGCACCAGGTCGGCGAGCCCGGACTCCATCTCGCGCCACGACGAATAGATGCGCTTGCGCCAGGGCCAGTGCCGCCACGACGACCCTTCGATGGCATGAATCAGGGCCACCGGGTCGCCGCGGTCGGGCACCAGGGTGAAGGATCGGCGCGTGTTCCACCCGAGCCCGACCATGGAGGCGGCGATCGGGTTCTGGCCGTGGAACTCGAAGAGCAGCCAGCCGTGCAGCCTCATGTCGGCGAGCGCCGCCTGCACCTGTTCGACGCCTGCGCGGGTCAGAAGGGGGCTATCGGCCAAGGGGTCCTCCGGTCGCGGGTTGAGCTGCGGCGCGGAGTCCTCCCTCGCGGGAGATGACTTCCGGCCAGGTTCTGCGGGCCGCGAAAAGTAGGAGCCGCGCGCGGGCGATTCAATGTTCGATCCGGTCTCCGTCCCCGGCGCGTTCCGAGCCGGGAACTTCGATGGCATCACGGTGGCGCCCGCGTGATACTATCGCGAGTAGCCGCATGATACTACCGGAAACACACGGCGGGCCCCGTCTCGCTCATGACGCGCTAGCGGACCGTCTCCAGCCCCGCCAATGCATGAATGACCGCCACCGCCCCATCGCCGGTGCGGGCGGGATCGTACCCCCCCTCGAGCAGGGCCACGACCCGGCTGCCCGCGTGTTCGGCCGCTAGTTCCATGACTCGGCCGGTCATCCTGTAGAAGTCCTCGGGCTCGAGCAGCATTCCACCCAGCGGATCACCGGCCATGGCGTCGAACCCGGACGAGATCAGGAAGAAATCGGGCTCAAAACCGGCCACGACCTTCACCAGCGCCTCGTCGAACACCTCGTGCCAGGTCGCCGGGGGCGTAGCCGCGCGCAGCGGAAGGTTGAGCGTGGCGCCGAGGCCGGCACCGCTGCCCCGCTCGTGGAAGGCGCCGGTCCCCGGGTAGTGGGGCGACTGGTGGAGGGACAGGTAGAAGACCGTCCCGTCCTCGTAGAAGATGTCCTGGGTGCCGTTCCCGTGATGCACGTCCCAGTCGACGATCAGCACCCGCTCGGCCAGCCCGCGGGCCTGCAGGTGGCGCGCCGCGACGGCCACGTGGTTGAACAGGCAGAAGCCCATGGCGCGGTCGGCGGTGGCGTGATGGCCGGGCGGCCGGCTGGCCACGAAGGCGGTGGCGGCAGTCCCGGCCGCGACCGCCTCGGCCGCCGTGATCACCGCGCCAGCGCTCCCGGTCGCCGCACCCCACGAGGCGGGAGAGACCACCGTGTCCGCATCGAGCCGCACCAGCCCCTCCTCGCGCGAGCGCGCCACCGCCCGCCGGACGCGTTCCACGTGGTCGGAGGTGTGCACCCGGAGCAGTTCCTCCTCGGTGGCCGGGCGCGCGTCGCGCTGTTCCACCCGGTCGTGTAGGGTGAGGAGGTTGCGGCCCACCGTGGAGGCCAGGGCGCGCAGGCGGCCCTGGTGTTCGGGGTGCCCCCAACCGGTGTCGTGCAGGGGGGCGTCGGGGTGGAGGTAGAAGGCGGTGGGCGCCCGGCCTGCCATCAGCCGCGCGGGTCCTGACCGGCCGCGACCAGGTCGGCCGGGACGGCGGCCCCCGCCGGCGCCCCGTTGCCGGGCGGAGCCAGGCGGTCCTGCAGGCTCCTCACCTCGGGCACGCGCGACCTGAGCGCGATCACCGCGTCGCACGCCGCCGTCATCGCCGACATGGTGGTGAGATACGGAACGCCGTTGGTGATGGCGGCCCGACGCATCGTGAAGTCGTCGTATTGCGACTTCTTGCCCAAGGGGGTGTTCACCAGCAGCTGGGCTCGACCGCTCACGATCATGTCCACGATGTCGGGCCGGCCCTCGTTCACCTTGAAGATGCGCTCCGCGGGGACGCCGAGCCGATTCAGGTACGCGCATGTGCCCGCGGTCGCCAGGATGCGGAATCCCAGGTCATGGAAGCGACGCGCGAGCGGCGTCACCGTCGGCTTGTCGGAGTCGTTGACGGTGATGATCAACGTGCCTCCGCCCTGGGGCAGATGGTTCCCGGCGGAAGTCTGCGCCTTCGCGAAGGCCATCCCGAAGGAGTCGTCGAAGCCCATGACCTCCCCGGTCGAGCGCATCTCGGGCCCCAGCAGCACATCGACATCGAAGCGGTTGAAGGGGAACACGGCCTCCTTGACCGCGACGCCGGGAACCGAGGGCTCACCGGGCACGTTCAGGTCGGCGAGCCGCTCGCCCGCCATCACGCGCGCGGCCAGCCGCGCCAGCGGCACCCCGGTGGCCTTGCCCACGAACGGCACGGTGCGCGAGGCCCGCGGGTTCACCTCCAGCACATAGACCCGCCCGCCCCGGATGGCGTACTGCACGTTCATGACCCCGACCACGCCCAGCTCGAGGGCGAAGCGGCGGGTGAGCTCGCGTATTTCCTCGAGCTCGGCGCCCGTCAGCAGGTAGGCGGGAAGGACGCAGGCGGAGTCCCCGGAGTGGATGCCGGCTTCCTCGATGTGCTGCATGATGCCGCCGATCACGACATCGGTGCCGTCGGACAGCGCGTCCACATCCGCCTCGAAGGCGTCCTCCAGAAAACGGTCGATGAGGACCGGGTGCTCCGGCGCCGCCTCCACCGCCCGGACGAAGTAGCTGCGCAGCGAGGCCTCGTCGTACACGATGTGCATCGCCCGCCCGCCCAGCACGTAGCTCGGCCGCACCAGCACCGGGTATCCGACCCGGCGCCCCACCTTAACCGCCTCCTCGACGCTGGTGGCCACCCCGTTGGGCGGCACCGCCGCGCCGATCCGGCGGCACAGGCGCTCGAAGCGCTCGCGGTCCTCGGCCCGGTCGATGGCGTCCACCGGCGTGCCCAGGATGGGGGCGCCCGCATCGGCGAGTCCCTGCGCCAGCGAGAGCGGGGTCTGGCCGCCCAGCTGCACCACGACGCCGATCGGCTGCTCGCGCTCGACGATCTCGAGCACGTCCTCCAGCGTCAGCGGCTCGAAGTAGAGCTTGTCGGAGACGTCGAAGTCGGTGGAGACGGTTTCGGGGTTCGAGTTGACCATGATGGTCTCGTAGCCGGCCTCGCGCAGGGCGAGAACGGCCTGGACGCAGCAGTAGTCGAACTCGATGCCCTGGCCGATGCGGTTCGGGCCGCTCCCGAGGATCAGGATCTTGTCGCGATCCGACGGATCGGACTCGTCCTCGTCCTCGTACGACGAGTAGTAGTAGGGCGTGGCGGCCGGGAACTCGCCGGCGCAGGTATCGACCACGTTGTAGGTGGGCCGGATATCCCGGGCGTGGCGGCGCGCCCGGACTTCAGCTTCCGTCTCGCCGCGGAGCGCGGCCAGCTGCCGGTCCGAGAAGCCGTCGCGCTTCATCGCGCGCAGGTGCGCCGGGGTCACCTCCGCAACGTTCGCGTACTCCTGCTCGTCCTCGATCACCTGCATCAGCTGATCGAGGAACCAGGGGTCGATGCCGGTGGCGCGGAAGATGTCGTCGAGGGTCAGGGGCAGCTCGGCTCCGGCCCCTCCTCCGCGTCCGGGAGACGTGCCGGCCCCGGAGTCTCCCGGTGCGCTTTGGGCCGGGTCCCCTGCGCCGCCCCGCAGCACCGCCTCGAGCGCGCGCCTCAACTGGAAGGGGCGCTCCGCCGTCGGGATGCGCAGCGCTGCCAGCAGAGTCGCGCGGTCGTCGCCCTCCAGCCCGTCGTCGGCCAGGGACTTGCCCGCGGTCCATCCGGCGCGTCCCACCTCGAGGCCGCGCAATCCCTTCTGCCACGACGCCCGGAAGGTGCGTCCGATTGCCATGGTCTCGCCCACCGCCTGCATCTGAACCCCGAGAACGCCGTCCGTCTCCGGGAACTTCTCGAAGGCGAAGCGCGGAAACTTGGTCACCACGTAGTCGAGCACCGGCTCGAAGGAGGCGGGCGTGGTGCGGGTGATGTCGTTGGGAAGCTCGGAGAGCACGAAGCCGACCGCGAGTTTCGCTCCCACGCGCGCGATCGGAAAACCGGTGGCCTTGGAGGCGAGCGCGGAGGAGCGCGACACCCGCGGGTTCATCTCAACCACGAGCAGTTCGCCATCCTCGGGATTCACAGCGAACTGAATGTTGCAACCCCCGGCTTCGACGCCGATTTCGCGGATGACGGCGATGGCGGCGTCGCGCATCCTCTGGTATTCGACGTCGGTGAGGGTCTGAGCGGGCGCCACCGTGATCGAGTCGCCGGTGTGGATGCCCATCGGGTCGAAGTTCTCGATCGAACAGACCACGATCACGTTGTCGGAGGCGTCGCGCACCACCTCCAGCTCGTACTCCTTCCACCCGATCACGCTGCGGTCGATGAGCACCTGGGTGATGGGCGAAGCGTCCAGCCCCCGGCGCACCAGGTCCTCGAACTCCGCGGCGTTGTAGGCGATGCCGCCCCCCGTGCCGCCCAGGGTGAAGCCGGGACGGATGATTGCGGGATAGCCGGTCCCGGCCACCAGCTCGCGCGCCTGCGCGATCGAGCCGGCCACGCCGCCCGCGGGCACCTCCAGCCCTATGCGGCGCATGGCCAGGGTGAACTCCTCCCGGTCCTCGCACATGGAGATGGAGCGGGCGTTGGCGCCGATCAGCTCGACCTCGTAGCGCTCCAGCACGCCCGCCTGCTCCAGTTCCATCGCGATGTTGATCGCGGTCTGGCCGCCCATGGTGGGGAGAAGCGCGTCGGGGCGCTCGCGCTCGATGACCCGCTCCACCCACTCGGCGGTGAGGGGTTCGATGTAGGTGCGGTCGGCCAACTCCGGGTCGGTCATGATGGTCGCCGGATTGGAGTTGACCAGCACCACCCGGTAGCCCTCTTCCCTCAGCGCGCGGACCGCCTGCGTCCCGGAGTAATCGAATTCGCAGGCCTGGCCGATGACGATCGGCCCGGATCCCAGGATGAGGATGTTTTGGAGGTCGGTCCGTTTAGGCACGTTCGGCTTCTGACTTCTCCGATTCCGTGCGCACGGCCTTGGAGAGCACCAGGGCGAAGCCGCCCCAAACGAACGCGCCGATCACGATCATCGTGACCCAGGTAGCCGTCGTCAACGAGTGGGCTCCAGCGAGGGGTTAGGTGAGATCAGTTCCCGTAAACTGACCGCGCCCCGACCCGGAAGCAACCCGGCGCCGACCGGCCGCCGCGGGCTGAACACCGCTCGGATGAGAGTGGCGAGGTCGACGGGCGCGTGGCCGGTTCGCGACAAAGCCGCCGGAGCCGGGCGCTCGCATTCCAGTTACCGGCCTCGAGCTCTCGCCCGCCGGCGCGCCGCCAAGTCCTCTCCCCGCACCTCCAGCACGTCGGCGACCGTCCTCATGCCGTCGATGACGTTCTGGATGTGCTCGGGCCGCGGAATCCCGATGAGCTCGACCCCGCGCGCGACCTCGCCACGGTGCACCCCAGCGGCGAAGGACTTGTCCCTGAGCTTCTTCGCCACCGACTTGGGCTTGAGGTCGTCGATGCCGTTGGGCCGCACCAGGCAGCAGGCGTAGACCAGTCCGCTCAGCTCGTCGCAGGCGCACAGAACCTTGTCGAGGTCGGTCTCCGGCGGGACATCCGTCAGGTCCGGGTACCCGTGCGCCAGCACGGCGCGGATGACTTCCTCCGGGTAGCCGTCCTCCCGCAGGCGCGCGACCCCGCGATGCGGGTGCTCGTCCGGGTGCTTCTCCCAGTCCAGGTCGTGCAGGAGGCCGGCCAGGCCCCAGATCTCCTCATCGGCTCCGTACTTGCGGGCGTAGAAGCGCACGGCGGCCTCGACCGCGTACATGTGCTTCCTGAGCCCCACGTTGTCGACCCATTCGTGCAGCAGTGCTACCGCGTCGTCGCGGGTGGGCATGGGCGTCGTCCTCGATTGGGGAATTGGGTGGTCGGAGACACGGTTGATCGCGCGCGGCCGGCCAATCCCTCCGATGCGCCGGACCCGGGCCGGTCAGCGGTCTGATTCAGACACTCGAAGAAGGGCACAGGCGCGACAGCGCGCACTCCTCGCAGCGGGGCTTGCGGGCCGCGCACACCTGGCGCCCGTGGAAGATCAGGAGATGGGCGAGCAGTGTCCAGCGCTCGCGGGGGAAGAGCTTCATCAGGTCGCGTTCGATGGGCACGGGACTCGGGTGGCGGGTGAAGCTCATGCGGTTTGCCAGACGCTTCACGTGCGTGTCCACGACCACCCCCTCGTCGATGCCGAAGGCGTTGCCGAGAATGACGTTGGCCGTCTTGCGCCCGATGCCCGGGAGCGCGACCAGCTCATCCATGTTGCGCGGCAGCTCGTTTCCGTGCTGCTCGGCCACCACGGTGGCCATGCCGATCAGGTTCTTCGCCTTGTTGCGGAAGAAGCCCGTGGAGTGGATGAGCTCCTCCACGTCGCTCTGGCGCGCCCCGGCCAGATCCTCGGCCTCCGGATAGCGCTCGAACAGGGCGGGCGTGACCATGTTCACCCGCTCGTCGGTGCACTGCGCGGAGAGGATGGTCGCGACCGCGAGCTCGTAGGGGTTGCGGTGGTGGAGGGCGCAGTGGGCGTCCGGGTAGCACTCGACGAGCAACTCGTAGATGCGCGCCGCCCGCTCCTTTCTGGCCTTCACCGACTCTCTCATCGTGCCTCCGCGGTCGTGATCCGCCGCCAGGGCAAGGTGCTGGCGAGCGGGGCGCTACTGGACGCGCCCGGCTCCATGGCCGCCTCCGGCGCCCTGGTCCCCGCTTCCCCACCCCTGGTTGGAGCGCCGGCTCGCAGCAACCCCTGTTCCAGCTGCCGGAAGAGGCGCCCCGCGAGCTTGACCACTTCCCCGAGCGTCTCGATCGAGCACAGCTCCTCGCCGCCCGGCAAGGTACTCGCGAAGTCGTCGCCGTGCCGGCGCACGGTCGCGGCAGCCCACTCGCTCGCCTCCTCCCCGGAGATCTCCGGCACGGGCATCACCCCGAGTCCGGGACGGTCCGCCCGCATCCCGCTCGCAAGCATGAGGTGCAGGCGTTGGGCGGGGGTCAGCACCCAGAAGAAGCCGTCGAGCGACTCGGCGGGGCCTCCGGCCTCGGGCCGCGCCCAGAACAGGTACCGC
The DNA here is from genome assembly GCA_002238605.1 of BD2-11 clade cluster bacterium bin43. Classification (GTDB taxonomy): domain Bacteria; phylum Gemmatimonadota; class Gemmatimonadetes; order Longimicrobiales; family Gaopeijiaceae; genus BD2-11. The sequence goes on from MPMR01000002.1 coordinate 176,511, forward strand.
GGCAGCTGCACGTAGCCGGCCCGGGAAGGCGCCGCGAAGGTCCAGTCCGCCGGCCCGGAGTCCAGGCCGGCGCGTGTCACCTGGTGGGCGGCCTCGGTGCCAAGCAGGTACAGGGGCTCTCCGGCGCTCCAGAAATGGAAGGCATGAAAGAGGATGACGCCATATTGCACGAAGAGGACGGGATTCTCGTCCTCGGTGCGGATATCGGCGATCGTGCGCCCGGCCTGCTCGAGCATGCTGAAGGCGCCCGGGTCCCAGATATCCGCGTCCCGTCGCTCCGCCTCTTCCCGGATCAGCTCGAACCGCTCCTCCGCGAAGGGGCGGCCCGGGAGAGCCATCTCGTACGGCGTGACGCGGGCGTACAGGTCGTGGATCCTCATCGCGGTCTGCCGGACTCTCCGGGCTCCGGCCGCACCGGGTTCGCGCCGCGCGCCCGGAGGTCTTCAACCCTCTTCGCCCGGCCCGGATCGTGCGCGGCATCGGCGCCCTCCACCCGGCGCGCGAGCGCCTCCGACTCCCAGAGTTCCTCCGCCGGCCGCTTCATGAACGCCTCCCACCATCGCCGCTTGCGCACCAGCACCAGCTGGAGTTCGCCCGGTCCGGCGTCGACGCCGTCGATCCAGATGAAGTGGGCATCCCCCAGACGCTCGGGCGCATCGACGCGAAAACCCTCGCCCCGCCACTGGAAATGCACCTCGCCGGCCCGCGCGAGCCGCTCCGCGGTCCACTCCTGCTCGATGAAGAAATCGGTCTCAACGCGGAACACCCGGGGCGCGATCTCATCCCCGGACTGATAGTAGCAGGGGTCGAAGTCGAGCCCCTCGCTCCGCTTGAACGACTCCTCCATGGCGTAGTCGACCCCGCCGAGTTCATCCTGGTCCGCGAGCGACTCGAGGTGGTGACGAACCTCGTGGGTGAGCGTTTCCCACAACTCGCCCTCCCAGTCGAAACCGGGATCGTGCCGCGACAGCTCGCGGAAGGAGCCGTAGTACAGGGCGACGACCGAGCGCGTGGTCTCGGGCCCCTGCCAGTCCGACGGATACGACTCCGTCGAGCACATGCCCAGTGTGTAGATGTCCGGGAATACCGGATGCGGAAGCGCCTCATGGCGGACCGAGAGCCCGTCCAACCCGCTCGTGTACTCCTCCGGGATCTCGCGAAAGGCGCGCCGCGCGGCCCTTTCGAACTCGCGAAACCTCATTCCCCTGCCGTGCCCGGACGATCATCGGCGCTGCCCGACGTCAAGACGTCAACCGGACGAGCCGCCGCTCCCGCCCACGGTCGCCCGTGTGATCCTCCTGTTGAGCATCCAGAGAATGAGAATCACGACCGCCGCCTGGATGACCACGCTCCCCACGTTATACGGGCTGAACAGCGTCCAGGTCTCCGCGAAGCTCGCCCCCCGGGCGCTCCAGAGGAACCACACCATGAGCACGACGGCCTCGACGATCACGAGCCGGATCGCCCAGTCCCACCAGGCTCCGATGCGGATGTCGGAATCAACCGTGTTGATGAACTTGCGGCGCCACTCGGTCACGCCGTAGCGCAGCACGGCGAAGGCGAAGAAGAAGCCCGAGAGCATGAGCCCCACGCCCCAGACCCAGTCCTGGTTATGGAAGAAGTCCATGTTGAGCGCGCTCGGGATTCCGCACACCAGCGCCGCGATGCCGACGATGCCCACTGCGCGCTTGCGTTCGATCCCCGCGTCGCGCAGGACGCGGCTGGCGAGCTCGATCATGGCCACCAGGCTCGTCCACGCCGCGAAGACCAGCGCCATGAAGAAGAGGATCATGAAGAACTGGCCGCCGGGCATGAGCGCGAAGAGCTGCGGCACCCAGATGAAGGTGATGCCCTCGTTCCCTGCCCCGACGATCTGGCTGGCCGCGTCCGGCATCACCGAAAAGACCGTGCACAGCACCATGATGCCCGCGAGCAGCGACATCGAATTGTTGCCGAAGCCGATGACGAACGCGTTGAGCGCGGTGTCTTCCCGTTTTCGCATGTAGATGGCGTAGGTGAGCACGAGACCCCACCCCGCGCCCGTATCCCACGCGTTCTGGGTCAGCGCCTCGAGCCAGATGCGGTAGTCGCCCAGCTCGCTGAAGTTCGGGGTGAAGAGGAACGCGAGGCCGGCGGAGGCGCCCGGCAGCGTCACGGCCCGGATGGCGAGCACGACCACCAGGATGATGAGGCTGGGGATCAGGAAGCGGGCGGCGGTCTCGATGCCCTTCACTCCCCTGGACACCACGAAAACCCCCATGCCCAGCGCGATGGCGTGCGTAATCATCGCCGAGGGCGTGGCGGCGAACGAGTTCCAGAAGGCGTCGGGCACTTCGGTGGGGATCTCGCGGGTGATCGAGGCCCACAGAAAGCGGAGCGTCCAGCCCATGACCACGCTGTAGTAGAACATGATCGCGGTCGCGACCCAGGCGACCCAGGCGCCCATCCAGCCGAATTTCGGCCCCAGAGTGGCGGCGAACGCCCCGATCGGGCCCTTGCGCACGCTCTTCCCCATCCCGAACTCGAGGATGAGGAGCGGCACCGACCAGAGGAGCAGGAAGCACACCCAGGCCACCAGGAAGTTGCCGCCCCCGTTGGAGGCCGCGATGCGCGGGAAGCGCCAGATGTTTCCGGTGCCCACCGCCATCCCCAGCATCGCCAGCAGCATGCCCCAGCGCGAGCTGAAAACCTCTGACCTGGATGCCATCCCGCCTTCTCCCGTGTTCGGTTGCCCGCCGTTCTCCGTGCCCGGGACGCCCGGCGACTCAGCGCGCGAGCCGTTCCCGCAGGTAGTCTATCACGCCGTCCGCGTTCACGCGCACCTGCTCCAGGGTGTCGCGGTCGCGCACGGTGACCGTCCCGTCCTCGTTGGTCCGGCCGTCCACGGTGACGCACCAGGGGGTGCCCGCCTCGTCCTGGCGGCGGTAGCGGCGTCCGATGGATCCGGCCGCGTCGTAGAAGCTGGGAACGGCCGCGGCCTTGAAGGCGTCGTGCAGCCGGGTCGCGATCTCCGGCATGCCGTCCTTGCGCACCAGCGGGAAGATCGCCGCCTTCACCGGCGCCAGCCGCGGATGGATGCCGAGCACCGTGCGCCGCTGGCGCCCCACCTCCTGCTCGTAATACGCATCCGAGAGCACCATGAGCATCATGCGGTCGACCCCCGCCGCGGTCTCGATGACGTAGGGGATGTAGCGGCCCCCGCCCCCGGGCTCCACGTAGCGCATCTTCTTGCCCGAGTACTGCTGGTGCCGGGAGAGGTCGAAGTCGGTGCGGTTGTGGATGCCCTCCAGCTCCTTCCAGCCGATGGGAAACTCGTACTGGATGTCCACGGCCCGCTTCGCATAGTGCGCCAGCTCGTCGGGTCCGTGCTCGCTGAAGCGGAGCGAATCGGCCCGGATGCCCAGCGTCCCGGTGTGGAACTCCATGCGCGCGTCGCGCCAGTGATCGAACCACTCCTCGTCGGTCCCCGGGGTGACGAAGAACTGCATCTCGGCCTGCTCGAACTCGCGCGTGCGGAAAATGAAGTTGCCGGGCGTGATCTCGTTCCGGAACGCCTTCCCGATCTGGGCCACGCCGAAGGGCACCTTCTGGCGCGCGGTGGTCTGCACGTTGAGGAAGTTGACGTAGGAGCCCTGCGCGGTCTCGGGACGCAGATAGACGGTCGCCGCAGCCTCCTCCACGGGCCCCATGAAGGTCTTGAACATGAGGTTGAAGAGCCTCGGCTCCCCGATCTCGCAGGCCTTGAAGGCCCCCGGAGCCTTGCTCGGCTTCCGGCCGCAGCGGGCGCCCTCCATTTCGTCGGCGCGAAAACGCTTCTTGCACGTCTTGCACTCGACCAGCGGATCCGTGAAGCCGTCGACGTGGCCCGACGCCTCCCACACGCGCGGATGCATGAGAATAGCCGCGTCGACGCCCTCGACGTCGTCGCGCTGATGCACCATCGCGCTCCACCAGGCCTCCTTGATGTTGCGCTTGAGTTCGATGCCCAGCGGTCCGTAGTCCCACACCGAGCCGGTGCCGCCGTAGATCTCCGAAGACTGGAAGACGTACCCGCGACGCTTGGTCAGCGAGACGAGCTTGTCCATGCTATCCAGTTGAGGCATAGTGTATTGTACCTCTTTGATTCATGTTACATATGAACTCGGGGCCGCGTCGCCGTGCCAGCCTTCTTCCGGAGAACCGGGCGAGATCCGGGTTTTCTGCCGAGAGCCGACCTGGGGACCGGGCCGGAATATCGGCAAGGCGCGGCGGACCAGCAACCAGCGGGACTGTTGCTTCCATCCGACGCCGAGCCATATTTCCTGGTTGACCGCTGATGCCCAAACACGCCGAACCGGCGCGGGCCTCGCCGGAATGCGGGGGCGGTCTCACCCGGGAGAACACGGAGCCGCAAGGCCCTTCACGCAAGGACGCTGATCGATGTTGACCTTTACGGACAAAGCCCGCGAGATGGTGCTCTCCTTCATGGGAGACGAGCCCGACGGAGAGCAGGCCCTGCGGGTGAAGATGGACGGGAGCCCCTTCGCGCCCAGCTTCGAGCTGACGCTGGTCGGAAACGCAGACCGCGCCGACGACGACGTCGCCATGGACGGAGGCGGGTTCACCGTGTTCGTCGACGGCGCCAGCGCGCCCAGACTGAAGGGCGCCACGGTCGACTTCGTCGACGAACTGAACCAGAGCGGGTTCGAGGTCAAGACGTCGCCGGATGCCGACGGCCGCGGCGCCGGTGGTCCCACGGGCCCGATCGCCGAGCGCGTCACCGACCTTCTGAATCGTCAGGTCAACCCGTCGATCGCGGCCCATGGCGGTGAGATCCGTCTGGTCGACGTTCAGGACACCGAGATCTATCTGGAGATGATGGGGGGCTGTCAGGGCTGCGCCATGTCCCGGCTTACCCTGCGCCAGGGCGTGGAGAAGATGATCCACCAGTCCATTCCAGAGGTGACCGCGATCCACGACATCACCGACCACCAGGCGGGCGAGAACCCCTTCTTCTCGTAGAAGCACCCATGTCACCGGGTTCCGCGCGATCGTGCGCCGGCCGCCGCGGCCTGTCCGCGCTGCTGCTGGCCGCCTCGGTCACCCTTCTGGTCGCATGCGCGGACGATTCCCGGGGGCCGGAGCGGCTCCGCTTCGCGGTCGCGGCCTTCCAGCACGAGACCTGCACCTTCTGCCCCGGCGGCGACACGGAAATCGAGGACTGGCTGCGCGTCAGCGAGCCGGTCTCGGGCGAGGCCCTGCTCGGGTCGGGGGACTATGTGGGCGGCTTTGCCCAGCGGGCGCGCGAGTTCGGGGATGTCGAGCTCGTGACGCTCTCCTCTCCGCTCGGGGTGTTCGGCGGGTCGTCGCGCAGCTGGAACACGAAGGCGACCTTCGACCACTTCGTGGACATCATGCTGGCCGAGTTGCGGGACCAACTCCCTGTTGACGCGGTCTACCTCGCGCTGCACGGCGCCATGGCGGTGCGCGACGTGCCCCGCCCCGAGGCGGAGATCGCGCGGCGTTTCCGGGAAGTGGTCGGGCCCGACGTCCCCATCGCGGGCACTTTCGACCTGCACGGTAACGAGGACGGCGAGTTCCTGGAGCACGCCGACTTCGCTTTCGTCACCAAGCGCTTCCCCCACTACGACGCCTACATCCAGGGGGAACGGGCGGCGCGCGCGCTGAGGCTGGCGGCGCGGGGCGAGTACCAGGCCACCACCGCGACCCGCAAGCCGGGGATCATCACCGCCACCGTTCTTCAGTGGACCGGCCAGTCGCCCTCCATGGACATCATGGAGCGAGCCCGACGGTGGGAGTCGCGCGAGGATGACGCTTACGTGTCGGTCTTCTTCGGATTCCCGTGGTCGGACGTACCCGACGTGGGCGCCACCGTGCACGTCATGACCAACGGCGACCAGGCGCTTGCGGACGAGATCGCCGACGACATGGACGACTTCATCTGGCGGGTGCGGGAGGACTTCGCGCTGGGCGGGTATCCCGGCCCCGAGGAGGCGGCGGCGATCGTGGCGGACGCGATCGCGCAGGGCGAGGTGCCGGTGGCGGTGGGTGACTACAGTGACCGCCCGGGCGACGCGACCCACATCCTGAAGGCCTTCGAGGCCGCCGGGATCGGCAGGGTGCTCTACGGCACCATCACTTCGCCCGCGGCCCTCGAGGCGCTGGCGGAATCCGGCGCACAGGCCGGCGACGCCTTCGACATGGAGATCGGCGGGTTCACGCCATCAGGGGGCGCGCCCCATCGTATTACGGGCGTAATACAGTACCTGGGGGCGGGCTTCAGCTACGATCTGATCGCCGCGGTCTCATTCGGGGACGGCAACCTGGTCTTCCTCACCCCGGCGTACGAACAGGTGCTCTACCCGGACGACTTCCGCTACGGCGACATCGACCCGGCCGACTACGAGGTGTTCGTCGTGAAGTCGCGGGTGCACTTCCGCCGCGGCTTCGACGAGACCGGCTACGCGCCCACCATCGTGCTGGTACAGGCGCCGGAGCCCTTCGTGGGAACGACCTTCCTGGACGCGCTCCCTTACGAGCACGTCGACCTGAGCGGGCTGTATCCCTACGGAGTGCCGGCCAACCGCAGGTAAGCACAGCCCCGCGGGATCGTAGCTCGGCGGCTCGACCTACAGCCCGGCGGGATCGTAGCTCAGCGGCTCGACCTCCACCCCGGCCTGGTCCATGGCCAGCGCGGCCTCGGCGCCTTCCGCGCACCGCACGCCCCCGATGTGCCATTGGGCGGGATCTTCCGGAAGGTCCTCGACGTGCAGCAACCCCTGTGCCGCGCCTGGAGTCGGGTCCACCGAGAACGACCTGAGCGGGTGCGTGAGCCCCACGCCCAGCGCCTTCAGAAACGCCTCCTTGCGCGTCCAGAAGCGGAAGAAGAGGCGCCGCCGCTCGTTCGCGGGGGCGGCGTGCAGCCGGGCCGCCTCGTCCGGGGCGAAGTTCTTGTCGGCGATGCCGAGCATGAGACGCACCTGCCGCATCTCCTCGATGTCCACCCCCAGGCGACCCGAAGCCGCCACACCGATCATGAGCCGGTCCTCGGAGTGCGACTGGTTGAAGGACGGTCCACCGGGCAGCCAGGGCTTCCCCTTCTCCTCGTAGTGGAAGCGGATGTCCTCCGGGCGCGTGTCCGTCAGCTGTCCCAGAACGCGGCGCAGGTGCCCCTGGGCGACGGTGTAGCGACGGCGGTGGCGGTCGTAGGCGAAGCGGTCGGCGCGCTTGCGCTCGCCCGCCGAGAGCAGCTTCCGGGCCGCGGCCGTGACCCGTGCAGGGACATCCAGCCGGCCTTCCCAGATGTATACGATGCCGGGCCGGAGTCGGGGAGGTTCGAGGCTCATCTGTGTTGTCCTGACGGGGATGCGCATCAAGAATAGACGACGCCGGCAGATATTGTTACATCCGCGCCCAAGGAGCCACCCCGATGTTCGCCACGATGATCTCGCGCTCGTTCGGGCGCGCCACAGCCCTCGCTGCCTTCATCCCTCTCACCCTGGCCGCCTGTCAGGCCGGATCCCCGCCGGAGGAGCCATCCGCCGAGGCGCCGATGGCCGCCGAGACGCCGGCCCCCGACTTCACCCTCGGCTCCGAGAACACGCACAATCGCTGGAGTTCCACCATCCCGCCGCAGTTGACGGTTCCCTCCGGAGCAGTCGTCGAAGCGTTCACGAAGGAAGCTTCTGACGGCCAGATCACCGAAGCCACGACGGCCGAGGACCTGCTCACCGTCAACTTCGACCTCATCCATGCGCTCACCGGCCCCATCTACGTGGAGGGAGCGAGCCCGGGCGATCTGCTGGCGGTGACGCTGCACGAGATCGAGGTCCAGGGCTGGGGATGGGCGGGCATCTTCCCCGGGTTCGGCTTCCTGCCCGAAGAGTTCACCGGGCCGTTCATCCGGGGATTCCCGATGGAGCCGGGAGCCACGGAAGTCCCCTTCAACGACGACATCACGATTCCGCTGGCGCCGTTCGCGGGGGTGATGGGGGTCGCGCCCGACACCGACTCGATGCTCGTGACCATCCCGCCGCGCACCAACGGCGGCAACATGGACAACCGCCACATGATCGCGGGAACGACGGTCTACTTCCCCGTACAGGTCGAAGGCGCCCTCTTCTCAATCGGTGACACGCACGCGGCCCAGGGCGACGGCGAAGTGTCCGGTTCCGCCATCGAGGCGCCCATGCGCATCGTCTTCGAGGTCGACGTCATGGAGAACACGCGCGGAATGGTCGAACCCCAGTACGAGAGCGACGACTACTACGCCGTGACCGGCTTCGCCACCACCATCGACGAGGCGGCCCGCAAAGCCACCCGCTACATGATCGACTACCTGGTCGCCGAACACGGCCTCACGCCCGAGGAAGCCTACGTGCTCTGCTCGATCGCCGGCGACATGAAGATCTCGGAGACGGTGGACGTGCCGCACATGCTGGTGAGCATGCACATGCCGAAGGGGATTTTCAGGGAGGGATAGGACCCGACGGAGTGAGACGCCGCTGCGGGGCGCTTCAATTCCCCAGCGCCCGTCCAACCGTGACGTGATACACCGTCTGCTGACGCTCGTAGATCACGAGGGCCAGCCCCTCGGACTGCGCTTGCAGGAGCACCCGGCTGAAGATGGCTCCCAGTTCGCGGGATTTTCGGCCCGAGACCGACTCGAGCGCCAGATCTACGAGCCGCTCGACGTGCGGGGCGAACTCGGCGGGCACGCCGGCGAGGATTTCCGGCGGCCGCTCGGACGGTGGCGCGAACGCGGCGTAGGAGAGGTCCACGGTGGTGCCGAACTCGTGTGAGCTCACGCCGGCGGCTGCATTGGGGTTCCTGCCTCGCAGACGTGCCTGCCGCCCGGACGTGCGCAGGGCGCTCGTGACTTCGATGCGGTACGGCGGAAGGCCCATCTCCGCGAGGCGTTCCTGGAACCGCCGGCCCAGCTCCTCGAGCAGGGCGGGCACCTCGGGAACCATGTACGTGGGGGAAGTGCCGGGGCGAACGATCCAGTGCGCGGTGCTGTCCTCAAGCTGAACCAGCCGCCCAGCCGCGACAAGGGAGTCCCGGGCGGCGCGGTCGGCTACCCGGACGCCCAGCTCGCGGGCGCGGGCCACGTGCGAGGCGTTGAGGAAGCGGCGGAGCGCGTTCTCCTGGGCCGTTGTCATTACCGGAAGGGGAGAGAGAATGTCGTTGGCCCTGTCCGCCTCCCGGTCCGTGAGGTCGAGCGCCTGTGACAAGGCTTGCTCGATCTCCGTCACGGTGGCGACCCTGGCCGCCTCTACGGCCGCCTCCCGCTCCCGCTCCCGTTCCGCTCTGCCGCACGAGGTCAGGAACAGGGCCAGGACCGCGATCCATCCGGCTTTGCGTCGAAGCATGGCTGCGCTGCCGTTTGTCATCGAAGTCCTCCAATCGACGGGGTCGCGGGAACGGTCACGGGTGTATGGGTTTCGAGGCTAGACACGAGCATGACGGCAGGCAAGGAGAACCGACCCATGACCGAAGGAAAATCCCGTCCCCGCTCGCGCGTCGCCGTGAAGGCCCGAAGGCGAGCGCGGAGCGCACTGGATGACTGACGCCCCGGGCTGCACGCCGCCGCCCGGGGAAGCCGCCGGAGCGGGCAACCGGAACCTGGCGGTGTCCATCCCATTAGACACTACAGAGCACCGCATCAACCTCGACCTTCCCTGACCCGCCGATGGCCATCCACCAGTTCCCACTCGTCCGGCGGCAGCCGCATCGCAGCGTCCCGCTCGCGCATGACCGCACCCCGGGCGGAGCCGCCCCCGCTTGGGGCGCATTCCTCCTGCTGATGTTCGGCCTCGCCGCCGCGTATCCAGTGCAGGCCCAGATCACCGGCTACGTGCTCAACGAGGAGGGCGACCCGGTCGCCGGCGCGGCCGTGGAGGCCTGGGCGGCGGACCGCAAGATCGGAGGCCGGCTGGCCGATGAGGACGGCTGGTTCCTCTTCCCCGCCAACATGACGGGACAGATTCGCGCACTGTACGCGGGACAGCTCGGATACCATCCGGAAGTAGTCCAGATGGAGGAAGGCGTCGACGCCTACGAGATCCGCCTGACCCGCGAACCCATTCCGCTTCCCGAGCTGGTCGTGGATGCGCAACGGGCCCGCTGCGCCGGCGGAGAGGATCGCGACGCGCGACGCCTGTGGGAGTACGCCGCCGCGCGCTACAACCAGGGTCTGGACACGCTGGGCGTGGCCACCTACCTGGCATCCGTGGAATCCATCCTGCCGGAAGGTGAGGTGGGGACGGTCCAGGCTGCGGGCGAGGCCATCGCCCAGCGCGGGTCCTCTTCCCTGCTCCGCTTCAGCTGGCGGCGGCGCATCGAGCGCGAGGGGTACGCGTACCAGATCCGGCGAACGACCCCCGAGCAATCGTACACGTCCTGGGTCTATCCTCCTCTGGAGGCGGATTTCGCCCCGCACTTCGCGGGGGAGTTCTTCGGCGACCGGCATCGCTTCCAGTTCGACAGGGTCGAGGAGCCCGACCAGGACGGGAGCGTGACGGTGGTGTTCTGCGCACGGGACGACGACCATCCGTCGATGGAAGGCACGCTGGTCATCAGCCCGGACACGACGATCGCGGTTGCCCAGTGGCTCTTCCGCACCCCGGAGCCGGTCGAGCATGCGGGCGGGCGGGCGGTGTTCGGCCCACTCGCGGACGATCCCGAAGACTCGTATCTGCTGCCCATCGAGGGTGTCTTCTGGCGCAGGTCGCCGCCCGACAGCTTCTGGCAGCGGTACCAGAAGTTCGAGCGGTGGATGGTGGCGCAGGGAGACTCGGTACCTTTCCTTCCCAAGAGACCTGGCGGAGATTAGGGCGGCCTGCGGGTACGCCGCAGCAACCTTCGCCCCCCGAACCCGCCACCGCCATGAAACGCTTTGCCTTCGGCACGCGCGTTCGCGCCGGCTTCGTGGTCCTCCTGCTGTCCGCCTGCGCCGACGCCGCCCCCGCGCCCCGGCCACCCGGCGACGGGGACTGGGTGGCCTACGGCCGGGACGCGGGAGGATCCAGCTATTCGCCGCTCGACCAGATCACGACCGCGAATGTCGGCGGGCTCGAGCTGGCGTGGAGCTGGGAGACGGGCGAGGAGCCGATTCCCGGCCCTCTTTCGCCGATTCGCGGGCAGGAGGTGCGGCCGGGCAACTTTGAGACCACGCCGCTCGCCTTCAACGACACGCTCTTCTTCACCACGGCCTACAACCGCGTCATCGCCCTCGAAGGCAGCACCGGCAGACCGCTCTGGGAGTACGACCCGCGCACCGTGGAGTGGGGGCAGCCGCCCAACGGAACGGGCTTCGTGCACCGCGGGGTGGCGGTGTGGAGCGGGCCGGGCGAGCGGCGCATCTTCCTCAACACGCGCTGGCGCCTGATTGCGCTCGACGCCGCCACCGGCGAGCCGGTGCAGTCGTTCGGGCACCGGGGCGAGATCGACCTCACCGAGCAGCTGCTCTGGCCCACCAACCGCCTGCACTACACGCAGACGTCGCCGCCCGTGGTCTTCGAGGACCTGGTCATCGTCGGCAACGGGGTATGGGACGGCTTCGTCTACCCGCGCGATCCGCCCGGCAACGTGCAGGCCTTCGACGTGCACACCGGCGAGCTGGTGTGGTCGTTCAACCTCATCCCGCAGCCCGGCGAGCCCGGAAACGAGACCTGGGAGGACGGCAGCTGGGACTACACGGGACACACGAATGCGTGGGCGCCGATGGTGGTGGACGAGGAGCGCGGGCTCCTGTACGCGGGGATCGGCACGCCGTCCAACGACTACTACGGCGGCCACCGCCTGGGCGACAACCTGTACGCCGAGTCGCTGGTGGCCCTCGACGCGCGCACCGGCGAGCTGGCGTGGCACTTCCAGACGGTGCGCCACGGGCTGTGGGACTTCGACCTGCCGGGTGCGCCGGTGCTCTTCACCGTGGCGGTGGACGGCCGCGCGGTCGACGCGGTGGCGGTGGCCGGCAAGACCGGCTTCGTCTACACCTTCGACCGGGAGACCGGCGAGCCGGTGTGGCCCATCGAGGAGCGGCCGGTGCCGCCGAGCGACGTGCCTGGCGAGGTTGCAGCGGCGACCCAGCCCTTCCCCACCTCCCCACCCCCCTTCGCCCGCCAGGGATTCACCCCCGATGACCTCATCGACCTCACCCCGGAGCTGCGGCGGCGCGCCGAGGAGCTGACCGCCGGCTACCGCTTCGGGCCCCTCTACGAGCCGCCTTCCATGGAGGGCACCATCGCCATGCCGGGCATCCTGGGCGGCGGCAACTGGGGCGGGGTGGCGGTGGACCCGGCGAGCGCCGTCCTGTTCGTGAAGTCCTCCGAGGAGGCCAGCCTGCTCAGGATCGCACCCGCCAACCCGGCCACCACGGTTGCCGACTACGGCATCGATCGCACGGCCTCCAGGACCCTGACGGTCGACGGACTGCCCATCTCCAACCCGCCGTACGGGACCCTCACCGCCATCGACATGAACGGCGGCGCGATCCTCTGGCAGGAGGCGGTCGGGGAGCGCCCGGAGATCGCGGGCCATCCCGCGCTGGCCGCGCTCGACCTGCCCGCCCGGCTGGGGGTGGTGGGGGCGCCGGGCCCGTTTGCAACCGGCGGCGGCCTGGTGTTCCTCACGGGCGGCTCGGACATCCTGTACGCCTTCGACGCGGCGAGCGGGGAGGTGCTGTGGGAAGGCCGGCTGCCCGCGCGGGCCTACGCCAACCCTATGACCTTCGAGACACGCGACGGGCGCCAGCTGGTGGTCATCGCAACCGGCGAACGCGAGGGAGCGGCGCTGCTGGCGTTCGCGCTGGGGAGCTAGCCTACAGCCCGTACCTCTCCTGTAGCACCGCCGCCGAGGCCAGCATCAGCAGGAGCGAATCGACGGAGGGACGATCCCGGTCCGCGAGACGCGGCAGGCCGTCCAGGATCCCCGTCACCGCGCCGGCGTCCAGGAACGGGACCGCGCGCACCGACGCTCCGCGCAACGTGTCCTGCAGGAAATCGTGGAGCGGGCCCTCGGTGCCGACCGCGGAGGGAGCCATGAACGCGCGCTTGGCCCTGCCATATACCGCATCGGGGATGTAGGGCCGCATCGCTTCACGGAGCAGGCGCTTTTCTCCGGGAGGAGCGGTGAGCACCGCGAGCGGCAGGCGGTTCGCGTACTCGAACAGCTCGTGGTCGAGAAACGGGAGGCGCACCTCCACCCCGTGCGCCATGTCCAGACGATCCGCGGCGAGGTGGTAGTTGACGAAGAGCGAGTGCAGCCAGAGGTAGAGGAGCTGCCGCGACGGCTCCCGCCGGGAGAGGGCGCCGGAGGCGCGTGCACGCCGGTAGAAGGCATGATAGAGGTCGTATCCAGCGAAGCCGCGCAGGAAGTCCTCGGCGCACACCGACTGGATGAGCCCGAGCCCCCGGGTTAGTCGCGTGAAGAGCGAGGGAGCCGAGGGCAGCAGCAGCGCGATGCGGGCGAGCCACGGGGAGACGGCCGCGAGCCCGGGGTACTCCCGTGCCGGAGAGCGCAGCAGCCCGCGCAGGATTCGCAGGATCTTCCGCGGGCCGAGCCCTCCTCCCCCCGCCCCCGCCGCGGCGCGCAGGAACTCGTAGCCGAAGAAGGCCTCGTCGGCGCCCTCGCCCGCCAGCACCGACCGGTATCCGGCCTCGCGAACGCCGCGCGCAAGCAGATAGCGGGCAACGCCATGCGTGTTGTACTGGAGCGTCTCGGCGTGCCGGACCGCGTCCGGGAAGTGGTCGGCCAGCGCGGCGTCGTCCAGCATCACGACGGTGTGATCCGCGCCGGCCGCAGCCGCCATCTCACGCGCTCCCGCGCTCTCGTCGTACTCTCGGCGCTCGAACCCGACCGTGAAGGCCGCAACCGGCTTCCCGGTCCCTGCCGCGGCCAGCCCCAGCACCGAAGAGGAATCCAGGCCGCCGCTCAACAGGCACCCCACCGGCACGCCGGCGACCATGCGCAGGCGGACGGCCTCCTCCGTCAACCCGCGCACGCGCTCGACCGCTTGCGTGAATCCGGAAATCGTGGGCGCGTCGCCGGACCGCTTGTGGACGGAGGCGGTGGCCGACCAGCCGTGCCGGCTTGGACCGGTGGCCCCGGCTCCCGCCCCGGCTCGGCCCCCACGGCGCAACCAGCCCCCCTGCCGCGGCGACGGCGGCAGATCCCAGTACGGCTCCAGCTGCAGGCCATCCGCACCGGCCCGCAGAACGTGCCCGGGCGGCACCTGCGAGATCCCGGCAAAGAGGGACCGCCGCTCGTCCGGGCAGGCGTGGAGCGCATGGTAGACCGCGCGCCCATCCCACGAACGCGGGATCCCCGCCGCGAACAGCGCCTTCGCCTCCGACGCCAGGTACACCGCGCCGCGATGCTCCGCGAAGAAGAGCGGCTTCATCCCGAAACGGTCTCGCGCGGCGAAGAGACGCCCCGACTCCTCGTCCCAGACGACGAAGGCGAACTGGCCACGCAAGCGCTCCAGGCATCCGGCGCCGAGCTCTTCATAGAGATGCAGCGCGATCTCGCTGTCGGAGCGGGTGCGGAAGCGGTGCCCCCGCGCTTCGAGTTCCGACCGAATCCGCGCGAAGTCGTAGAACTGGCCGTTGACGATGATCCGCAGCCGCGCGTCCTCGCCGGCGATCGGCTGAAAGCCCTCCGGATCGTTGATGGCGAGAAGGGTGTGGCCCAGTCCCGCTCGGCCGCCGGGGGAAACCCAGGTCCGCGTTCCGTCCGGACCCCGGTGCTCCAGCGCCTCGGTGGCGCGCCGGAGCGCGGCTCCGGGGACCGGGCCGCTGCGCGACAGGATGGCGACGATTCCGCACATCGGAAGTCCCGGATCCTCAGCTCGGAGAGTGCATGACGGCGTCGCCGCGCCGGCAGGTGAAGCGCATCAGCGACCGCCGCTCGCCGCGGGTCAGCTCCAGGTTGTCCGCGGTGATCCGCTGCACGACCGCGACCACATCGATCGTTCCCGCCTCGGGATGCGCTCGGGCGTAGCGGCGGGCGTGGCGGACCAGCAGCGACCTGTGCACCGCCTCGAGCTTCGCCGGGCCCAGCTGCAGCCAGATGTTGCCGACCAGGTAGGACTGCAGCAGCAGATGGCGCATGCTCTGCGGAAAGAGTGCTTCGGAATCGATGCAACGGCCCCGGGGACCGCGCATGCCCTCCGCCTCCCCCACCCTCCTCACCTCGAAGCGCACATGGTAGTTGCGCTCGTCGACCCAGTCGAAGAGCCGGTAGCTCTGATACACCCCCGCCATCCAGAGCAGCGCCTGCACCGGGTTGTACCAGCCCCGCGACGAGTAGCGCTCCGTCAGCCGCGTGCCAGTGAACACGATGTCCCAGAGCAGCATGATCGCGATCAGCACGACCAGGGCGACCGCCACCAGCCCCGCGGGAGCAAGCCCGGCCGCCGAGACCTCCCGCAGAGGCGGAAGCCCCAGGCCGCCGAGCATGATCTCCGGGGCGAAGGCGAGCGGCAACACCCCGAGCATGGCGCTGTTGGAATAGGGGATCTTGAGAGTCAGCGCGATCCCTCCATGGAAGATGACGGCTCCCGCCGCCAGCAGCCACTTGACCGCGGAACCGGCGGGGAGCACGAAGATGAGGGCGAAGAGCGGCTCCACGACCAGGGCGGCGTGGGTGACCCACCGCAGCGGCGTGCGACAGCGCAGCGTCCACAAGTCCGGCGCGCGGGCGATGGGCATCCGGAGGGCCGCGTGCATGGCCGACCCATCCCGCCACATGGGGCTTGTGAACTTGTAGAACCCCGCAACCACGTAGACGAGCACCATGTTGGCGAGGAATGCCCGCGGTGCCAGGCCCGGAACCGTCGCCAGACTCCACTCCCGAATCTCCGGTCCGCCGGCCAGCAGATCGGGCAGGGTGAGGGTATGCCCGACCGGAAGCAGCACCAGCCACAGGCAGAACAGGTGTATCATGGCGTCGTCGAGGTACGCAGCCAGCACGTTCCAGCGGTAGTTGGAGACGGCCGCCAGGAACATGAACGCGGCGGCCGCCCTCGGATGGTATCCCACGACGACCAGCAGCGAGGCCGCGCACCCGCCGAGGAAAACGACCCGAAACAGCCAGCCGGGCATCCCCGGCTGAAAGAGGCTGAGCCGGGTGGGCGGAAGGAGCCCGACCACCAGCCGGTGGTCGATGAGGCCGTCCGGATCGCTGAAGTCCCGCGACTGCCTGAGCGCTCCCAGGAAGTAGAAGAAGAGGACGCCGCCGATCAGGATGCGGGCCATGTCCACGGGCAGCGCGTAGACGGGTGCGGTGATCGCGCTCAATTCAGCGCCACCGGCGCCTTGTCGCCTTGAGCCCGGCCTCGATCACGCAAAGCGATGTCAGTCGCTGGTGCGGGTGCCCTTCGAGGAGTCGATGGACGCGGCGAGGCTGCGAACCTGCGCCGGAGCTCCGGCCACATCTACTGCTTGTCCGTGGGCTCGGCGTGCGGCCGCGCCTCGTCCGCACCTGCGGCGGACCCAGCCGGACCTCCCCGATTCTCCCGCAGCAACTCCTCGGCCCCCTCCGGCAGGAACAGCTTGTCCGAGATGTCCGCGATCTCTTCAGCCTCCTCCCAGGCCTTCTCGAGCAACCAGAGTTCACCCTCCAGGGCGCGTCGCTCCTGCTCTTCGTGGAGCGCCATTTCGAGGGCGAGCTTGTGCGGCCCGGGCATCTTGTTGATGTAGCCCGGAACGCCCTTCTTGTCCTCGAAGCGCTGTCCCTCCGCGATCCGGACCAGAAATCGCTCCGGATGCCCGGTGGTTTCGATGAGGTCGACGGCGTTTCCGACCGTGTCCCTGCTCCCGCCCATGCGGTTCATCCTGGGAAGGATCGCCCCTGCGAACCGGCGCGCTTCGACTCCCTCGAACCAGGTCTTCGTCTTTTTCCTGCGCACCTGAAGCCTGAAGCCCTGCGCGTCGTCCGACGGACGCACGCGAGTGCCAAGGAGGTCCTGCTGGTTGAGCTTCAGAACGCCCCCTTCGGCGGGGTTGAGCTTCACGAGGGTTCGCCGGCTGTTCCAGATGTTGAACCAGTTCGGAATCTGACTGATCACGCCTGCGCTCAGGCCCGCGGCAACTCCGCCGACCACGATCCCGCCCACCACCGCAATGCCGGCCGCCCCGAACAGGAGAGCCCGCCGCCGGCGCCGTCCGAACTGATCCCCGTACCGCCACGCCGCGAACTCGGGACGCATGGGCTGGCCGATGCGCACCAGGGTGAGTCCCTCCGGATGGCGCGCAAGGCCGATGTTGTCGGTGGAGACGCGGATCCGGGTGCCGCGGAAGAGGCGCTCGCAGTCCTCGACCGCTTCCCAGCGTTCCTCAAGCGGCGTGAGGTTCCAGCGCTCGCATTTCGTGCACACGACCCAGAGGCGGCCCCGGGCGGCGTCGAAGGCCAGCCTCCGCCCGACGGGGAACGACTCCACCACCTCGTTGGTTCCCAGCGGCTTCCGGCAGAACATGCACGATGTGTACACGGCGCTCCCTGTTGGCTCGCGCGTTCGCGCGCGGAACGTGACGCCGGCTCACCCCGCGGCGACTTGTGTTTCATGCTGCGATCGTGGCAAGGTGCTGCAGCGGCAAACCTTGCGACTTCTTTACCAAATGTGCCCGCGTTCCGTTTCCCGGCGCTGAAGCCGCCGGCCGGCCGCTGACCATCGCTGGCGCAGGCGCTGATGCCACCTCCCTCCGGGACACTGAACCTATACTGACATCTACTGATATCATGACTGATATCTACTGACATAATTGCGGAGGGTGATTCAACGTCCCGCCGTTGACGATCGGTGCTGTTACTACGCTGCGGTCTCCGATCGCCAGCCGGCTGGTCTCGCCGCCCCTCTCCAACACCAGACGGATTGAGACGGAGGAAGCTCACATGGGTCAGGAAACCACGGCACTCATCACCGATCCGATGGGGGTATTCGGCTTCCTGGCCGCCCTCGTGGCGCTGGTCTTCTGGGTCTCGGAACTGCCCCGCTTCCGCAAGGTGTTCGAGGTCGTCCCACCGGTCATCTACGTCTACTTCCTGCCCATGCTGGCGACGACCGCCGGGATCACCCCCGCCGAATCCCCGCTCTACGGCTGGACGGTGCCCTCCTTGCTCCTCTTCGCACTCCTGATGCTGATGGTCTCGGTGGACCTGGGGAGCGTCGTCAAGCTGGGGGGCACGGCGCTCTTCATGGTGGCGGCCGGCACCGTGGGGATCATCATCGGGGGCCCGATCTCGCTCCTGATCTTCGGGGACATGCTGCCGCCCGACGCGTGGACCGGCTTCGCGGCGCTCTCCGGCAGCTGGATCGGGGGGACGGCCAACATGGTGGCCATCGCCGAAAGCGTCGGCACGTCGCCCGACGCGATGGGGCCGGCGATCGTGGTCGACACCGTGGTCGGATACGGATGGATGGGGGTGCTGATCGCGATGGTCGGGCTGCAGGGGCGTTTCGACCGGCGCACCCGGGCGCGCACCGAGGCGATCGAGGAGACCAACCGCCGCCTGGAGGCCATCAACCGGGAACGCCGCCCGATGTCGATGCGCGACGCGGTCATCATGATCGGGTTCGGGATGGCGTGCGCGGTGGGCGCCCGGCAGGTCGGCGCGATGCTCCCGGCCGTCGGTGATCCCACCATCATCAGCGGCACCACCTGGGCCATCCTGATCGTCGTGACCGGCGGACTGATCCTGTCCTTCACCCGGCTGAGGGAACTCGAGAGCGTAGGGGCGTCACACCTGGGCTACACGGCGCTCTACCTGCTGCTGGCCGGGATTGGGGCCCAAGCCGACCTGAGGGCCGTGCTCCAGACCCCTGTCTACCTCGCGGCGGGAGCCGTGTGGATCGCGATCCACCTGGCGGTGCCGCTGATCGCCGCCCGCATCGTGCGCGCGCCCCTGTTCTTCGTGGCCACCGGGAGCATGGCCAACGTCGGCGGGGCGGCGTCCGCGCCGGTGGTCGCGGGGGTGTACCACCGGGCGATGGCCCCGATCGGGCTGCTCATGGCCGTGGCGGGCTACATCCTGGGCATCTACGGGGCGCTCGCGTGTGCGTGGCTGCTGGGTCAGGTGGGAGGATGACTGGGGGCAACGGATCCCGTGCCGGAGCTTTCCGCAACCGGGCACCGATGTGCCTGCTCCTTCTCGCCGCCGCCTGCTCCCCTGCCCCGGCCGACCCCGACCCCGCGCTCGTCGAGGCGATCGACTGGTACACGGGGGTGGCGGGAAGCGTCGACGACACCCGTGCCCACGAACTGCTCGAACAGGCGGTCGACCGCGGGGGCCCGCTCGAGCTGATGTGGCTGGCGCGCGTCCACTCCACCGGTCGGATGGGGTTCCCCCGCGACGAGGATCGGGCGCGCGGGATCGCCGCGGAGGTCATCGGGGAGGTGGAGCGCGCGGCCGAGGCGGGCGTGCTGGAGGCCGTCTTCCTGATGGGCACCGCCTACGACGAGGGGCTGGGCAAGCCGGTCGATCCCGGGCAAGCCGCGGTCTGGCACCGCCGGGCCGCCGAGCGGCGGCATGTGCTCGGGGCCCACAACCTGGGGAATCAGTACGCTGCCGGACGGGGGGTGGAGGAGGACCCCGCCCTGGCGGCGGAATGGTGGCTGCGGGCCGCCGAACGGGGGGACGCCATCACCCAGCTCCGGCTCGGCGAGGCCTACGAGTCAGGCCGGGGTGTACCCCTCGACCTGGATCGGGCGCGGGAGTGGTACGGCCGCGCGGCCGCGGCGGGAAACGCGCAGGCGCGGGAGGCGCTGGAGCGGCTGGAGGGGTAGGGGTCTCGACTCAGCTGAATGCGAGACGAGCCGGTCCACCGTCTCCGGCTACCTCGAGTTGCTCGAGGACCTCCTGCTGGCATTCCGCTTTCCGGTCTTCACACGGAGGGCCAGGCGGCGCCTCGTGGCACATCCCCGCTTCTTCTACTTCGACTGCGGCGTATTCAGGAGCCTGCGTCCCTCGGGACCTCTCGACCGGCCCGAAGAGATCGCGGGTCCGGCGCTCGAGGGGCTGGTCGCGCAGCATCTGCGCGCGTGGCTGGCCTACTCCGAAACGGACGGAAAGCTGTACTACTGGCGCACCCGGACGGGCGCCGAGGTCGATTTCGTCCTCTACGGGACCCTCGGCATCTGGGGCATCGACGTCATGAACGCCGCACGCATCCGTCCTGCCGATCTCCGGGGACTCGGGGCCTTCGGTGACGAGTATCCCGAAGCCCGCCGGATCCTGCTCTACCGTGGCGAGCATCGGCTGGTTCGGAATGGCGTGCTCTGCCTTCCCGTCGATGCGTTCCTGGCCGGACTTGGTCCGTCGAGCGCATTGGAGGACATGGTCGGAT
This sequence comes from BD2-11 clade cluster bacterium bin43, assembly GCA_002238605.1. Classification (GTDB taxonomy): domain Bacteria; phylum Gemmatimonadota; class Gemmatimonadetes; order Longimicrobiales; family Gaopeijiaceae; genus BD2-11. Next base: position 196,858 of record MPMR01000002.1, read on the forward strand.
AGCCGTCCGTGCCGGCTCGCCACCGGTACTCCGGCTGTCCCGCACCCAGGCAATCAGCGCAGGTCCCGGGGCCAGATCGCTGGCTGGCCCTTCAGCTTGACGGCTCCGAAGTCGCGCAGATCCAGCGTTGCGATCGCCTGCGCTTCCAACCGCTCCGCTACCGCCATGACGACGCCGTCGACCAGCCCCAGCGAGAGGTCACGATGGGCGCGGTCGAGCTCCAGCGCCCTCCGTACGTCGGCCCAGCCACTCCATTCGACGGCGAAGCAGCCCTCCTCCAGGTCGGCGTGGAATGCCCTGTGCACGGCGGGGCCGACCGTCCGGGGAATCATGTAGTCCAACTCGGGGAGGATCGCCCACGGCAATACCCACTGGTCCCGGCAGGCACGGAACGCCTCCGCCAACGCCCCGTGGGAACGACTCCCCCGATCGAGGAGTCCCAGCAGCGCGCTTGTGTCTGCCACGATCACGGGGCCGGATCCCCGGGCTCAGGGTGCGGGCGGTGCTCGGCGGCCGGTGCCGTGCCACGGTCCTCGGCGTCCGTGAGACCCTCTGCGCCGAAGCCGTCCAACATGTCCTCGTACCTCTCGGCCAGGTCGGCGACGCCGCTGTCTCCCATGCCGATGGACCGTGGCCATCGACGCTCGGTTGCGCGAGCCGCATACTCGGCCACCGCCTCGCGAACCAGCTCCGCCGCCGAACGCTTCTGGTCGGCCGCCAGCGACTTGAGCGTGCGGTAGTCGGCCGCATCCAGGTACACGGTGGTCTTGATCGTCTTCATGGGGACATATGGTATATGGTAACCATATGTACGGCAAGGCGGCGTCCCCGGGTCAGCCGGTCGGCCGATACTCCGCAGCCGCCTGATGGAGCGCCCGGAACACGACCCCGCGGTCCCCGAGCCGGTGGTGCAGTTGGCGTTCCAGGCCGGCGATGGGATAGAGGTTCTGGGGAGCGCGGTCGTCCTTGTGGGGCTCGGAGGCGAACCGCGGCAGCACGACTGCGGTCGCGTCCGCGATCTTCCGCACCTGCTCCAGCTCCGTCTCCGGCCAGGCCTCGCAGCGAACGATTCCGGCCCAGGGGTGCCCCTGCGCTTCCGTCAGACGCAGGTACCACGAGTACCGCGTCCACTTCGTCTGGATGAGGAAGACGGGGGTTCGCTCGCGTGGCGCGAGCTGCCCCACCACCGCACGGGGGGCCGCGCCCAGATACTGCACGCGGTGGCTCTTCACGTAGCCGATGGCTCCCGGGATGCGCTGGCGGCCCCGCAACGGACCATCCATCAACATCAGGGCGCCGGAATGCAGCGGAGGGTTGGTGCCGTTGGAATCCGAGCCAAGGCCGACGCGCGCCGAACGACGGCGCGATCGCCGGGCGCCCCATCCCCCCGCAACCTCGACCTCCAGCTGACCCATTCGCTCCTGGAGGCCATTGACGAGCTGCTCGATGTCGTCTTCCGCCACCGGGCATGCGGCGAAGGTCCCCACCCGGGTCACCAGGTCAGGGACTCCGGCTTGCCCGAAGAAGCCACGGCGCACCTCGGCCGCCACGATCTCCGCCCTGCTTCCGCAGCGGACCATCCCGGCCGCGTACGAGGCGCAGATGCCCAGTCGGGGCTCGTCCTCGCCGCTCATCCAGACGCGCGCCTCGATGCGGCGCACGCCGTCGACGAAATAGACCCGCCCGGGGATCTCCCGCCGCTCGCCGGCAGGAAGCGGGCGCCATTCGCTCTCGGGAAGCTCCACACCGGGGTCGACCTGCTCCCCCGGAATCTCCTCCCGCTTCGCCTCGACCGGGGAACCGAACTCCGGGGACCAGCCTTCGACGGCCAGGGACTCGAAGCGTTTCACGTCTCCACCCGCGCCACCGAGGAGGAGTTTCCCACCTTCTTCACCCGGTACTGGACGGGGATGCGGTCGGCGAGCTCGGAGACATGGGTGACGATCCCCACCATGCGCTCGGTACCGAGTTGCTCGATGGTGGCCGCCACTACATCCAGCGTCTCCGAATCCAGCGTGCCGAAGCCCTCGTCAAGAAAAAGCGCTTCGAGCTTGGCGCTCCCGCGCGCCGCCAGTTCGGCCACCTGCTCCGCCAGCGAAAGAGCAAGCGCCAGGGAGGCAAGAAAGGTTTCACCGCCGGAGAGCGTCTTTGCCAGGCGCGGCTCGTCGGCGTTCCTGTGATCGATCACCAGGAATTCGTTTTTTCCGGAGAGATCCAGCGAGTACTGGCCGCTGGAGAGTTCCCGCAGCCGCGCCGTCGCCCCCTGGACCAGCCAGGCCAGGATCTGATTCTGCAGCCAGGCGCCGAAGTTCTTGGCGTTGAGATGGTTGCCCAGATCCCGGGCGATCAACGCGCGCTGGTGCGCGTGTTTCCGTTGCTCCTCGACGCGCTCTCTCTCCCGGGCGGCTTCGCGAAGATCATCGAGACCCTTGCGGGCGGCTCCCAGCTCCTCCGCGCACCTCTTCGCGGGATCCTCTTCGGATCCCAGGGAAAGGCCGTCGTGACCGCACCGCTCCCGGAGTCGGGCATCGAGGCGGTCCTTTTCCGAGGACGCAGCCTCGCGCGCGGCGCCCGCCCGGGCCATCGCCTCCTGCGTTGCGCCGTACTGCCGCCCGGCCCATTCCGACAGCCTCGCCCAGGAGCCGGCCAGGTCACCTTCGACTGAAGCCGGCGGCTTCATCTCGGCGACGAGATCGCGAACCTCGCCGTACTCCGACCACGCAGCGTCCAGACGCGTCTGCCCCTTCTCGAGCTCCCTTCTCGCGTGCTCGTGGGTGCGCCGCGCCGACTTCTCTTCCACCCCCGCCCGCCGCAACGACCCGTCCGCCGAGCTGATCGCATCCAGGAGGGCCGCCGCCTCGTCCGGGGTGGGAGCCTCTCGCAGGTCGGCTCTCAGGTTGGTCGCGAATGCCTTCTGCTGCTTGAGGGTCGCGCTGGCGCTCCTCAGCCGTCCGTCCGCCTCTGCTCGCTTTCCGGCCGCTTCCTCAACCCGTCGCGCCAAGCGCTCGACGCGGGCTTCGCAGGCAGCGATCTCGACCATCAGCGCGGATATTTCTTCGTCCGTGGGGGCCTCGGACAAGGACACCCGCAGGGACTCGGCGGACTGCTCCCGGAGCGTCAGGGTGGTCGCGCAGGCGGTCCGCGCCGACCTGCAGCGATCCCTGTCGGCTCCGGCCTGGACGGCTGCACGTTCCGTCACCCGCTTCCGCTCTCGAGCCGCGTCCAGGTCCTCGGGAGGGTCGTGGTCGGGGAGGTGGGCTACGTTCTGGCGACAGACCGGGCACGGCCTGCCCTCTTCCAGGTGGTGAGCCATGTCGGCCGCGCTGTGCGCCACGCGGAGGGCCTCAAACGCCCGTGCCGCAGCCTCCATCGTCCGATCAGCTTCGGTTTTTCGGCCGCGCGCCGCCGTGTACGCCTGCTCGGCCTGCGCCAGGTCGCGGCCTGCGCGCTCGGCGTCGTCCTCCGTTCCGGCGAGCTGCTTCCGCTTCTCCCGGACGCCTTCGAGTTCCGATTTCCCGGGGAGCCGCCCCAGCACCTCCCGAGCCTTGGAGAGATCCTCCCGGGCCGACTTGTCATCCGCGACAGCTACGGCGGCGGTCTCGGCCGCCGCATTCAGCTCTCTCCGGGTGCGATCGATGTCCGCGTCCAGGCGCGCCAGGTCCGCCCTCTGCTTCACGACCTTTTCGACGGCTGCCCTTTCCGGTAGCGCGTCGCGCATCGCCTGGGCAGCGCGCAGACTCGAGGCTGCGGCTTCGCGGGCCTCCGAAGCCCGACGGAGTTCCTGCTCGGCCTGCCTGTGCCGGGTCGCCAGTTCGGAGGTGCTCTCCGGAACTCGAACCTCCCCCAGCAGCTCCAGCTGCTCGGCGCCCTTCGACCACCGCTCGCCCGCGGCCTCGATCGCCGTGGCGGCCTCGATCAGCCTGCCCGAGACCCCGTCGATATGCTCTCTGAGTCTCTCGAGCGTCGCGACCCGGTTTTCCGCTTCGCGAACGGCTTCCGGGGTCGCGTGAGTCAGCGCGGACTCAAGGCGCCACTGCAGATTGGCGACCCGGTTTTCCTCCTCCTTCCACCGCAGGTTTGCCGCCTTGCGCAGCCTCTCGTACAGACCGAGCCCGAGCAATCGCTCGAGCAGCTGCTTTCGCTCGCCGGGTTTCGCCCGCAGGAAGGCCGCGAACTCGCCCTGCGGGAGCACGACGCACTTGGTGAAGTGGTCGAGGCCCAGCCCGATGACGTCGTTCTGGACGCAGGCCGATAGTTCCGACTCCGTGGCCGCCAGGGTCTTCACCGAGGCGCCGTTCTCGCTCTCCTCCAGGCGGGCTTCCTTCGTGGTGGCGCCGGTTGCGGTGCGCTGCACGACCCGGACCGCCGAATAGGTCCTCCCCCGCGCCTCGAAGTCGAGCCGCACCCTCGCGCGGACCTTGCCCTGGCTGATGACCGGCGCGATCAGGTTCCGGTTGTCGTAGCGCGGCACCGAGCCGTAGAGGGCGAAGATCATCGCGTCGATGAGGCTCGACTTGCCGGATCCCGTCGCTCCCCTGAAGACGAAGAGGTCGGTGTCCTCGAAGCTCACCTCCGTCCGCTCGCGAAAGGAGGTGAAGCCCTCCAGTTCAAGCCGCAGCGGACGCATACTCCTCCTCGAGCAACTCGTCGAAAAGTCCCGCCAGCTCTTCACCCGCGATGTCGCGCTCCTTCAGATAGCGCCGAAACTGCGTGCGCGGATCGCGCAGCTTGCCGGGATCGACGGGCTCGGGCCCGTTTACGTCTCCATTCGGACGCGCGACGATTACGTCCACGGCATGCGGGAACATCCCCCGGACCCGTTCGGCGAGGCCGGGTGAGGGCGCCTCCTCGACGATGACGCGGAGGAAGTCGTCGCCGGTCGTTCCCTCCATGGCGTCCAGGTCGAGACTGCTGCCGCGCAGGGTGCGCAGGGCCCGCCCCGACGTCAGCGGGACCTTTTGCACGCGCGCCGGCCGATTCGCCGCCGCCTCTACGACCAGGACGCAGTTCTCCCCATGGGTCTCGCCGAAGTCGAGGGCGAAAGGCGAGCCGGCGTACCAGATGGGGCACTTTCCGGGGATCATCTGGGGTTTGTGGATGTGCCCGAGGGCGACGTAATGGGCGCTCGTGGGAAAGAGGTCCGCGGGGACGTAGTAGTCGAAGATGTGAGCCTCTCGTTCGCCGCCTCCCATCGCCGCGCCAACCACGGTCAGGTGAGCCACGACCAGGTTGACGGTCTCGGGAGAGAATTGCCCGCACAGCGCGGCCGCGATCGTGCGGCAACGGCCGCTGTACTCCTTCTGGTGATCGTCGGGGTCGCCCCCCATGAGCGCCTCCGCGGTCACGATCCCGCGCTTCGACTGGAAGGGGAAGAGCGCGATGCACGCCGTCTCGCCGGACCTGGTGTCGAGGCGCACCACGCCGCCTTCGTCCGGTCGAGTCACCCTGACCGCCGAGGTGACGTCGGCGAGCTCGAGCAGCGGGCCGACCGCAGCCAGCCGGCGCGGATTGTCGTGATTCCCGGCGATGACGACGACGTGGGCGCCGGTGCGGGCCAGCCGCAGCAGCGCGTCGTAGACGATTTCCTCCGACTCGGGACTGGGGACGGCGCGGTCGAACTGGTCGCCGGCGACCAGCACGATATCGACGGCCTCCCGCTCGGCGATGGCGATGATCTCGTCGAGGACGGCCCGGTGTTCGTCGGCCCGGCTGCGCCCGCGGAGCGTCTTGCCGACATGCCAGTCCGCGGTGTGGAGGACTTTCATGTCACCAGGACCCGAGGCCCTCGAAGGGATCGCCGCCGCCGCTCCCGGTCTCCCCTTCCCCCCCACCGGCGTCTCCCGCCTCGTCCGGCCGGGTGGCCCACGCGGGAAAGGGGAACTCGAGCACCAGCGGAACCGGCAGCTCGGGCTGCGACAGGATCATGGTGCCGGGCTTGAGGATGGTGGCGCGCTGCCGGTGGGCGGTCGGCAGGAAGGCGTACTCGGGCCGCCCCGCCTCGGCGCTGTCCAGACGCCCGGCCACCCTGAGCGAGGAGTTGGCGATGACGCGGCGCTCCACCTCGCTGGCGGTCTGCTGTGCGCCGATCAGGATCACACCCAGCGAGCGGCCGCGCTCGGCCATGTCCAGCAGGATCTCCTTGATGGGGCTGCGGCCGTCCCGGGGCGCGTACTTGTTCAGTTCGTCCAGCACCACGAAGAGCAGCGGCTCGCGCGCGCCCGTCTCCTCCTTGTCCTGGAAGGTCTTGCGCAGCACCACTCCCACGACGAAGCGCTGTGCCCGGCGCGACAGCTTGGCGATGTCGACCACCGTGAGCTGCTCCTGCATGCCGATGCGGTGCTTGTCCGGGTTGGGCACGTCGCCCCGCACCAGGTGCTCGGCGTCCCGGCGGGCCGCGTACAGGCGCCGCACGAAGGCGTTGATGGTGCCGCCGCCGATGGAGCGCCCCGCCCAGTCTGGCTGATCCGCCGGATCCTCCACGCGCTCGCGGATGGCCTCGATCAGGTCGCCGAAGGTGCGGCAGGTGGTCCCCGCGACGCGCACGCCTCCGTCATCGAGCGGCCGCGCGTCGCGCCGCAGCCGCGCGGTCACGTTGTGCACCACGATGGTGTATTGCTGGCGCTCGTCCTCGGCGTCCGCGAACAGGAACGGGAGAAGCTCGTCCTGACAGAAATCCGACAGCGTCCAGAAGAACGAGGTGACTCCCTCGGAACGGCTCCCGGTGCGGGGTGCGGCGGAGGGGTCGCCCGGGCGCGGCGGCGCCCACAGTTCGACGCTGCCGAAGGGCTGGGCCGGAAGATCGAGCGCCGCATAGCGGGCTGCCTGCTCTCCGTCCAGGTGGCGGTTGCGCTTGTCCAGGAAGAGCAGGTCGTCGCCCTTCACGTTGAAGATCAGCGCCTTTGTGTTGTGGGCGCCGTCGCCCAGCTGGCCCGAGGTGAACAGGCTGTGCAGCAGAAAGACGGCGTAGCTGGTCTTGGTCGCCACCCCCGACACGCCGCTGATGTTGACGTGCGCGCCGCGGGTGCCGTCCAGGAACTCTACGTTGGCGTGCACCACCTCGCCGTCGCGCGACAGGCCGACGGGCATCCTGCGCTCCATGCCGTCGAAGAAGAGAGCCTCCTCGCGCTCCTTGCCGACTGCCTTGCGCACCAACTGGCCGGGCACGGGAGGGACGAACACCTCGGGCTCGAAGCGGGTCGCCAGCACCTTGGCCGCTTCGGTCACCTGTGCCGGGAGCACCCCTTCCTCGATCAGGAAAACGTCGCTGTCGAAGCGCGCGCCTTCGTGTCGGACGCGCAGGTCGGCCACCATGCCGTAGATGCGGATCGGATCCGCCGCGCCCGGAAGGAGGCGCTCGACAACGACCACGTCGTCGAGCTGCAGGAAGGCCCCGTCGGCCACCGCCACCCAGAACTCGAGCGGCGTCGCCGGATCCGTGCCGATGACCCGGCCGACCGGGATCGATTCGCTCACGCAGAAACCCCGCTCCGCTCAACCGCCATCGACGGCATCCCTTGCTCCGCACGTGGCCACGAGCACCGGTCGCTCGCGGCGGCGCACCTCGTTCCCCCTTCCATCAGGCCGTCCGGTTCCCATCAGGCCGTCTGGCGGGCCTCCGCGAGAGGAGACACCAGGGGCCGGCCGATGTGTTCGGCGATCCCGCGCACCTGGGCCATCATTTCGACGAACTCCTCCGGGTAGAGCGACTGGGCTCCGTCCGAGAGCGCCTGCGACGGGTCGGGGTGCACCTCCACGATGAGGCCGTCCGCTCCGGCGGCGACCGCGGCGCGGGCCATGGGCGTCACCTTGTCGCGAATGCCGGTGCCGTGGCTGGGGTCGGCGATGATGGGCAGGTGCGAGAGCGACTGCACCACGGGGATCGCGGTCAGGTCGAACAGGTTTCGGGTTTCGGTGTCGAAGCTGCGCACCCCCCGCTCGCACAGGATGACGTTGGCGTTGCCCTCCGAGAGGATGTATTCGGCCGCGAGCAGCAGCTCCTTGATGGTAGCCGCGAGTCCGCGCTTCAGCAGGACGGGCCGCGGGGAGCGCCCCGCGCGGCGCAGCAGAGGGTAGTTCTGCATGTTGCGCGCGCCGATCTGCACGATGTCGGCGTACTCCTCGACCGCATCGAGGCTGTTGAGGTCGAGCGCCTCGGTCACGATGGCGAGGCCGGTCTCCGCACGGGCGCGCGCCAGCAGCTTGAGGCCCTCGACCTCCAGCCCCTGGAACGAATACGGCGAGGTGCGCGGCTTGTAGGCGCCGCCGCGCAGGATGGTGGCGCCCGCCTCCGCCACCCGCTCGGCGGCCTCCATGATCTGCGCCTCCGACTCGACCGAGCAGGGGCCGGCCATCACGGCGACCTCGCGCCCGCCGATGATGGTACCGTTGGCGAGCGGCACCACGGTGTCTTCCTCGCGCCACTCGCGCGACACCTGCTTGTATGGGCGGCTGACCGGGATGATCTCCAGTACGCCGGGGAGTCCCACCAGGCGGGCCTTGTCGACTCGCCCGTCATTCCCCACGAGGCCGATCGCCGTACGCTGGCGGCCGGGCATGAGATGCGCCTGGTACCCCATCGCGTGGATGGTGCCCACGGCTCCCTGGACCTCCTGGGCCGTGGCGTTGTGCTTCATGACGATGAGCATGTCCGATCTCGTGGATGAAAGGTGGCTGCGAAATCCGCAGGGCTCGGTGAAGTGTGGCTGAGGCGGGTGGCCGGATCGGAAGTTCGATTGCGGAGACGGCGCGGCTTACGCAGACGCACCCGCCTCGAGGCGAACCCCTACCACCGAGCTCACGCCCGGTTCCTCCATGGTCAGGCCGTAGATCCAGTCGGCCGCCTCGATGGTGCGCGGATTGTGCGTGATCACCACGAACTGGCTCTGCTGCTTGAACTCTCGCAGAAGCTGAACGAAGCGGTCAATGTTGCTCTCGTCAAGCGGGGCGTCCACTTCGTCCAGGACGCAGAACGGGCTCGGCTTCACAAGGTAGATGCCGAAGAGGAGCGCGAGCGCGGTGAGCGCCCTTTCTCCCCCCGACAGCAGATCGATGCGCCGGGTCTTCTTGCCCATCGGGGCGGCGTGGATGTCGACGGGCCCTCCCAGCGGATCCTCGGGGTCGCCCAGACGCAGGTCGCACTCTCCGCCGTCGAACAGGCGCTGGTAGATGTTGCGGAAGTTCTCGCGCGCGGTCTCGAAGGTCTCGAGGAAGAGCCTGGTGGCGGTCTGGTCGATCTCGCGGATGGCGGCCCGCAGGTCGTTGCGCGCCCGCCCGAGGTCGTCGCGCTGCCCGGTCAGGAAGGTCAGGCGCTCATTCTGTTCCGCATGTTCCTCGATGGCGAGCATGTTGACGGGACCCAGGCGTTCGATCGCCTGCACGAGCCCGCCCAGCTCCTCCTTGAGCTCCTCGGGGTCGCCCTCGACCGGCTCCGCCATCTCGACCAGCTTCTCGAAGGATCGCGCCCATTCCGCCTCCACGCGTTCGCGGATGAGGACGATCTTCCCGCCGAGTTCCTGCTCCTCGAGGTTCAGGTCGTGATGCCGGTCGGAGGCGGCCCGCTCGGCCGAGCGCGCGGCTTCGACCCTCCGGTCGGCCTGCTTTACCGCCTCCTTCGCCTGCCCGAGCGCCGCGTCGTCCTGTGCGAGCCGCTCCTGAGCGCGGTCACGCCGCTGGAACAGCCGCTCGACGGCCTTCCCCCCGCGCGTGAGCAGCGCGCGGGCTTCGGACAGCTCGCGCCCGAGCTGCTCTTTCTCCTTCTCCAGCCGCGCGAGCTGCGCGGAGGCCTGCGTCTCCGACCTGCCTAGATCGCCCAGACGCTCGTCGGCGCGCGCGAGTTCGCCCTGGTGCTGATTCGACTGGATCGCGAACCGGGCTTCGTCCACGCGCGCGCGCTCCCAGTCCCCCTCCGCCACCTCGAGCACCTCGGCGGCCCGTTCTCCACGACTGCGCAGGGAGGCGGCTCCCGCGGTCAGGCTGTCGAGTTCCTCCTGCTGCGCGCGCTCCTGCCCGGTCGCGGTGGCGATGGCCTCCCGTATGTCGCGGACGCGCCGCGCGAGGTCGTCGCTGTCCCGTGTCAGACGGGTGCGGCGCTCCTCGTGGGTGCTCCGGTCCGCCCGGGCGGCGCGCAGGTCGTCGTCGGCGCGGGTCAGCGCCGCGCGCCGCTCCTGGAGCACCCTCTCCGCCCGCTCGACGCGCGCCTGCGCCGCCTCGCGCGCCCCACGGGCGCGCGAGGCTTTCCGGGCAGCGGCGACGGCGGCCTCCTCGAGGGCCGCGAGCTTGCCGCGGCGTTCGAGGAGGCCGGCCGTCCCCGCGGGGTTGCCCACCACCACCACGCCGCGCGCGTCCACGGACGCGGGCGGGCGGTCACGGCCGGGCGCCTCGTCCCCGCCGGTGGAGTCCCCGGGCTCGTCGCGGTCCACCCCGGCCAGAAGTATGCGTGCCCAGGAGGCGCCCGGCCCTTCCGGGCGGAGTTCGCTCAGCAGCGACCCCGCTGGACCCGCCTCGGTGGCCTCGTCCAGCGGGAGCAGCACGATCCCTCCGCCCTCGGTCCACTCCTCGGCGAACCACCTGCGCAGGCGTGCGGCGGCCTCGCCGCCCTCCACCAGCAGCGCCTGAGCCAGATGGCCCAGATACGACTCCGCGGCGCTCAGCGCGCCCGCCGGGCCTGCAATGCACTGCGACAGCGTGCCGAGAACCAGATCCGGATGCGCCTCGCGGGCCGCCCGCACGACCGGCTCGTAGCCGGCTCCATCCCGCTCCATGATCTCGAGGGCGGTCCGCCGGGCCTCGAGCGCTGACGCCCGGTCAGCCGCCTTCACTTCGGCTGCGCGCGCCCGCGCCTGCGCGCTGCGTGCGTCCTCGAAGTCCCGCAGCCCCTCGTCCACCTTCGTCCGGGCCCGCGTCGCGGAGGCCTCGAGGCGGACCATCCGGTCGTCGGATTCCCCGCCCTCCCGGCGCATCCCGGTCAGCTCGAGCTCGGTCTGGGAGGCACGTTCCTCGAGCCGGACCAGCCGACCATGCAACTCCTCAAGCCGCGTGCGCGAGGCGCCGACGGTGCCCTCCATGCCGGCCACCCGGCGCAGCAGTTTCCGTTCCTTGCCGCGCACCTCCGCCAAGGTCGCGCGCGCGCGCCTCAGCCGTTCCCTCGTGCGCGCCGTAACCTGCTGCGCCTGTTGCGATTCCGCGCCCACTTCGGCCAGTTCGGCCGCGGTTCGGGCGCGCGACCTCCGCAACTCGGCCAGCTCGCGCGCCAACTCGCCGGAACGCCGACGACCCACGTCCTGATCCTCGCCGATCTGCCCCAGTCGCCGCTCCGCGTAAACGATGCGCTCGCGCGCAACCGCCAGGTCCCGTTCCCAGCGCACCAGGTCCTTCTGGATGCTGTCGAGCACCCCCGCCGCCTCGGTGCGGGACTTCTCGGCCTCCAGGCTTCGCACCCGCGAGGCCTCGCGCTCGGTCTCGGCCGTCCGGAGCTCGATGAGCGTCGCCTGCTGCGCCTCCTGCTCGCGCGCGAGCAGCTCCCGAACCTTCGTCAGGCGATCCTCGAACTCGACGAGGTCCACCGACACCACCGCGACCTCGACCGAGAGCCGTCGCTTCCTCAGACCGTGGTAGCGCTGTGCCTTCCCCTTCTGGCGCGCCAGCGAGCGGACCTTGGTCGCCACCTCCGCGATCACGTCCTCCAGCCGCTCCAGGTCCAGTTCGGCCCGGGCCAGCCGCTGTCCCGCGATCCGGCTCCGGTCCTTGTACTTGCCGATGCCCGCGGCCTCCTCGAACAACCCACGGCGCTCTCCCGTCCGCTCCGAGAGAATCGCGTCGATCATGCGGCTCTCGATGATCGCGTAGGCGTTGGCGCCGAGTCCGGTGTCCCGGCACAACTCCTGGACATCGCGCAGGCGACAGGTGGTGCGGTTGATCGAGTACTCGCTGCCGCCATCGCGGTACACCGTGCGGCCGATCTCGACTTCGCCGAAAGGCACCGGGAGCAGCCCGTCCTCGTTGGTGACCCGGAGGATGACCGATCCGCGGTTGATGGGCCGCCGATGGACGGTTCCCTGGAAGATCACCTCTTCCATGCGTGAGCCGCGTACCACCGTGGGCCGCTGCTCGCCAAGCACCCAGCGAACGGCGTCGCTGATATTGGACTTGCCGCATCCGTTCGGGCCCACGATCGCGGTAATGCCCTCGTGGAACACAATGTCGGTGCGTTCGGGGAACGACTTGAACCCGTGCAGGCTCAGCGAGGCGAGCTTCATCGGGCGAAGTACCCGCTCACCCGCGCGAGGAGGTTGTCGTACAGTTCCCAGAGCCGGTCGGCTCCGGGCACGTCGGCGATCCCGGCATTGTCGATCCCCATCAGGATCATCAACGCCGCGAACAGGATCAGCACCACGAACGCCGAGGCGCTGAGGCCCCGACCCCGGCCGTGGGAGACGGACTCGGGTCCCGGGCCGTCTCGGGGCTGCGCGGGGGCGGTGGCCGCGGCTGCCGGAGCCGGCTCCGCTTCGGCCACGGAGGGTTCGTCCGCCTCCCCGCCGTCATCGAATCCCTGCCACAGCGTGGCTCGGTAGGTCTGCCCGCCGAGGCGGTTCTCTCCCTTCCCGGTCACCGTCGTGACGGAGGTACCGTTGGGGGCCGGACCCAGCAGCGCGATGGCGTCCCTCAGTCCCACGCTTCCCAGCGCGCCCATGGGTTCGCCCTTGCAGCCAAGCACGATCGAAGGGGTGCCGCGCGGATGGAAGGGCGATTCGGCAGCCTGATAGGTGACGACCATGATGCCGCCCTCGACCAGCGCAGCAAGAAGTCGATGCCACGCGGGACGGTGGAGCAGGCGGCGCGGATTCGCCACGGGAGTCCCCGCCGTGGCCACCCAGAAACTCCCGTCGTTGACGGGGCGGGCGATTCGCCCCAGGGAAGCGCCGTACTCGATGGCATCGCTGATGCCCTCGAGATTCTCGCTGTTGAACGCCCGGTGCAGGTGGGGCTCGTCGAAGCACAGGTCGACGAGCAGCACGCGTGCTCCCCGGGAGGCCCAGCTCCCCGCGATCGCCACCGCGGCGTGGACGGCCCAATCCTTGTGGCGTGCCCTGGAGCTGGCCCGGACCTCGACCAGCCGCCCATGCTCCGAGCCGATGGGAAGGTCGCGGTCCAGGATGCCGGAGGGGACGTCCGGGGAAAAATCAAAGGGCTGCAACTGCAGCGCGGAAGCGCCGGGCTCGGATCCCGCGGATGCATCACCCGGGGGGGTCATGGCGGCCCGCCCTCCGTGTCCGGCGCAAGCTCGTGGCGGGGCGCGTCCCCCCAGAGCGCCTCGAGCTGGTAGAAGGACCGCACCTCTGGATGAAACACGTGTACGACGAAGTCGATGTAGTCGATGAGAACCCAGCGGCCTTCCCGCCCTCCCTCCGTGTGCGCGGGGTGGGTTCCCTCCTTGCGCAGCTGCCGGGTCACGTGGTCCGAGATCGAACGCACCTGGGTGTCGGAAGTGCCGGTCGCCAGGAGGAAGTAGTCGGTGGCCGAGGAGATGCCGCGCAGGTCGAGCACGACCACGTCGCTGGCTTTGCGTTCGAGCGTCAACCGGGCCGCCCGCCGGATCGCGGGCGGGAGACCGGAATCGCCGAAAAGGGCAGCTTCGACCATGCGCGGGGCGCCCGGCGGCCTCAGCTCGTCCTTTCCACGTGCACCGTCACCTTGACCTCCACCTCCGCGTGGAGCTTGATCGGAACGTCGAAGACGCCCAGCGTCTTGATCGGTTCTGCAAGGTTGACGTGTCGCTTGTCCAGAACGAAGTCCAGCCCTGAGCTGACCGCCCGTTCGGCGATGTCGGCAGCGGTCACGGAGCCGAACAGCTTGTCGGATTCGCCCGCGCGTGCCCGGAACACGAGGTGCATGCCCTCGAGCCTGGAGGCGCGCCGGCGGGCTTCCAGGTACGCCCTGCGGGCCCGCTCCTCCGACCGCCGCTGCTCCCGCTCCAGCCGACGGACGTTGGCCGCGGATGCTTCGTAGGCGAGGCCGCGCGGCAGGAGAAAGTTGCGGGCGTAGCCCGGTTTCACGTTCACGACATCGCCCGGTTCACCGAGGCGATCCACGGTTGCCTTGAGGATCAGTTTCACCATCCACTCCTGGTTTCTCGAAACATGCGGGCCTGCGCCGTCAGGCGCCACGCAGGCCGGGGTTTTCGGTCACGTCCGCTGGGCTCGGGCGCGGATGTCCACCCAGGTGTCTCCCAGCCCGATCAGCAGTGCCGCCGCGAACAGAAAGGGTGCCAGCAGCAGGAAGGCGAGCGCAAGCAGGACCCATCCGAGGGTGGACACGCCGCGGGTCAGGGCAACCGCCACGCCAGCTCCGCGCAACGCGTAAAGCGCGCCGGTGAAGGCGAGCAGGTTCAATCCGGCCCGGCCCGTGGCGCCGTCGGGCTGCAAAACGAACATCACCGCGCCCGCAACCAGCAGCCACACCAGCTGGTCGTTGAACCGGAAGTCACGCAGCGGGCCAAGTCCTTCGCCGCTTCCGCGCACCAGGCGGACGTAGAGCCACCATGCGGCTCCCAGCGCGGCGAGAGACGACAGTCCGAGCATCGCCGGAAACAGGTTGCTCTGCCACTCCGCAGCCTGGAATACCGTGCTGATCACGGTCCCGGGGAGCGGAGTTCCGTCCCGGAGCACGCGCAGCGCTTCCAGGGACGTGCTCACCCCGTCCCGCAACCTGGTCGCCACCATCCGGTCGATGATTGCCCAGCGCCGGGGGCTCAGCCCCAGGGCGGCCCATGCGCCGGCACCGGCAACCGCGATGGCCAGCAGCGCCCGGGGCAGGAACCGCCGTTCGGGCCACCGCAGCGTCACGGCGGCGAAGCAGCCGCCCAGGATGATCGTCCATCCACGCTCGACGTACCACAGTCCGGATCGGGTCGCGCCCGCCAGCGCCATCACCATCCCCAGAGCGCCGGCCATCACGGGCAAGACCCGCTTCGCGGGCGCGCTGAAGACGAGCCAGGCGAAGGGGATCAGCACCAGGACGAGGGGAGCGAAGACCGAGAGCACCAGCGTCGCGAAAAACAGGGCTCCCGCCCGCCCCCAGCCCCTCAACGCGGCCCCCGCCCGACCAAGGGCCGGCTACCCTTCGTGACGGCGCACGTAGGGAAGCAGGGCCAGGTAGCGCGCCCGCTTCACCGCCCGTCCCAGCTTGCGCTGAAATCCGGCGGCCACGCGAGTGGTGCGCCGGGGGAGGAGCTTCCCCTGCTCGGTGACGAAGCGCGACAGCGTGGCCACATCCTTGTAGTTCAGGATCGTGATCGGGGGACCTTCGATGCGCCTGCGGTGCCCGCGTCCGCCGGAGAACTCGGGCGGGCTCGTGCGGACCTCGGCTTCTTCTTCCCCGCCCTTTTCCTCGCCCTCGGCGTTGTCGTCGCCGCGGGATTCCTCCGGCGCACGGGAGGCGGGAGGGGCCTCGGCAACCATCGACAGTCCCGATGAGGGTTCGCCCTCGTTTACGACGAGGAGGTACCGGAGCACGCCCTCGTCGAGCTTCATGATGCGCTCCAGCTCGGGCAGGCTTGCAGGATCGCCGAGAAACTGCGTCACGACGTAGTGGCCGGAGGTCTGCTTCTGGATGGGGTAGGCGAGCTTACGGCCGCCCCAGTGGTCCACGACCCTGATTTCGGCGTCCCCGCCGGATACCAGGCCGTGGAATCGGTCCATCTTCTGCTGGATGGCATCCTCGCCCAGGGCGGGATGGAAAATCACAACGAGTTCATAGTCGCGCATGGTCTCTCCCATGGTCCGCGTCTTGACGGGCCTCGCTCCCGGGAGGGCTGTCTGCGGGAAGATTCCCTCCGGGGCCGAGGCGGGATCGGCAACGGAATATACCCTTCCGGACCGGAGCTTCAACCCGGAGGCCGCCGCGTGGGCAAGGGGTTCGGTCCCGGGAAGCTCAGCCGCTCCCTGCCGCTTCCTGCACGGCGAGGATCAGCGACGGATAGCGGCTGAACGCCCAGCGGGCCTCCTCGACGTCGAGACGTTCGCGGTTGGTGTGCGCGTAGCGCTCCTCCCCGGGGGCGAAGCCGATGGTCGGAATCCCGAACACCCCGCAGGTCCAGCCTCCGTCGGTGGCGAAGGTCCAGGGGCGGCAGTGGGCGGACGTGGCGGGATCGCCGCGGCGCCCCACCGCTTTCGCGGCCGCCGTCACCACGGCGTGGTCGGGTTCCATGAGGAAACCCGGCGTGAGCAGGTTGCGGTCGGCGGACCGGCCCGTGTAGGAGGTCTGGCGCTCCGAGGCGAGGCGGCACTCGATCGCATAACCCGCCGGAACATCCGGGAGCACCTCGGCGATCGCGTCCTCGACCCGCCCGATGAGGCTGGCCTCGGTATCGGCGGGCAGGATGCGCCAGTCGAGCACCACGATGACTTCGTCGGGGATGACGTTGGGGCTCTCGGGGCGCACCCGGACATCGGTGGGCGCCAGGCTCGCCAGCCCCAGGACGGGATCGGACTCCTGCCGCCGCGCGAGGGCGGCGACCCCGGTCAGCACGCCGGGCAGCAGGTCGAGGGCGTTGCGGGCGCGGTCGGGGGCGCTGGCGTGCCCGGCGAGACCACGGATCACGACCTCGAGCTGCGCGCGGCCGCGGTGACCCAGAGCGATGTCGCCGTACGTCGATTCGCCGATGATCACCGCCGCGGGATTCACCAGGCCCGACCGCACCAGGTTCTCCATGCCCCAGCCGCCCCGCTCCTCGTACACCACCTGCCCCACGATCACGTCGCCGGGCGCGCGGTCGGCGAGGGCGGCGGCGGCGTAGACCTGGAGCGCCATGGGGCCCTTGATGTCCATCGCCCCGCGGCCATGCAGGTGGCCGTCCACGACTTCGCCGCTGAACGGCGGATGCTCCCACTCCTCGTGGGCTCCCTCGGCCACCACGTCCAGGTGGCAGGAGAGCATCACCGGGGGCGCATCTCCCCTTCCCCTGACGACTCCGGCGACGCTGCCCAGCCCGTCGACCTCCACCCGGTCGAAGCCCAGCACGCGCATCTCCTCCTGGAGGCGGGCGGCGACTTCGCCCTCCTCGCCGCTCATCGAGGGAATGCGGATGAGATCGGCGGCGAAAGCGAGGGCGTTCTCGAAGGTCGGCTCGCGGTTCATGGGCTCAGGCTCCGGGTCAGGCGCGGGAAGAGGCGCGGGCTATCCGAGAAGGGCTTCCAGAACACCCCGCACCCACGACATGCCAACTCCGCCTTCCCCATGCACGCGCACGAACCAGGGAGCCAGCACGAGGGCCACCACGCTCATCAGCTTGATGAGGATGTTGAGCGAGGGACCCGAGGTATCCTTGAAGGGATCCCCGACGGTGTCGCCCACGACCGCGGCCTTGTGGGGCTCGGAGCCCTTGCCGCCCATCGCTCCGCCCTCGATGTACTTCTTCGCGTTGTCCCAGGCGCCGCCGGCGTTGGCCATGAAGAGCGCCATGAGCACGCCGGTCACCGTCGCGCCGGCGAGCAGTCCCCCCAGCGCCTCCACACCGAGAAAGCGGCCGACGATCACCGGCGACAGCACGGCGATGACTCCCGGGAGGATCATCTCGCGCAGCGCCGCGCGGGTGGAGATGTCCACGCAGCGGGCCGAATCGGGTTTTGCGCGGCCTTCCATGATGCCGGGGATCTCGCGGAACTGGCGCCGCACCTCGGCGACCATCCCGGCCGCCGCGCGCCCCACGGCGGTCATGGTGAGCGCCGCCACCAGGAAGGGCAGCGCCGCGCCCAGGAAGAGTCCGATCACGACCAGCGGGTCGACGATGCTGATCCCGGTCTGCTGGAGGCCCACCTTGGTGGTATAGGCGGAGAAGAGCGCGAGGGCGGTGAGCGCCGCGGAGCCGATGGCGAAGCCCTTTCCGATCGCCGCGGTGGTGTTGCCGATCGCATCCAGCGAGTCGGTGATCCTGCGGGTCTCCTCCCCGAGGCCGCTCATCTCGGAGATGCCGCCGGCGTTGTCCGCGACGGGCCCGTAGGCGTCCACGGACATGGTCACACCCACGGTGGCCAGCATGCCGACGGCGGCGATGCCGATGCCGTACAGCCCCGCCGCCATGAACGAGACGAAGATCGCGAGGCAGATGAGAAGCACCGGGATCACCGTGGACTCCATCCCCACTGCCAGCCCGGTGATCATGTTGGTTGCGGAACCGGTGTCGCTCGCGCGGGCGATCCGGTGCACCGGCTTGCCGGCCGTGTAGTACTCGGTGGCCAGCCCGATGAGGATCCCCACCAGGGTTCCCGCGAGGATCGCCCAGAAGGGCCCCATCGGGGAGTAGGCGGTGTCGCCGTCGGCCAGCTGCAGGTCCAGCGATCCGACGATCAGGTACATCGCCACCAGGAAGAGGCCCGCGGCGACGAAGGTGACGTTGCGCAGGGCGCCGGCCGGGCTGCTGCGCTCAAGGACTTTCATGGCGGCGATCCCGAGCAGCGAGGCCACCAGCCCCGCCATCACCGTCAGCAGGGGCAGCGCGACCGTCTCCGCGACGCTGGCGGAGGTGAGCTGCGAGGTCGCCGCGATGGCGATGGTGGCAATGATCGACCCGACATACGACTCGAAGATGTCGGCGCCCATGCCGGCCACGTCCCCCACGTTGTCGCCCACGTTGTCGGCGATGGTGGCCGGGTTGCGCGGATCGTCCTCCGGGATGCCCGCCTCGACCTTGCCCACGAGGTCCGCCCCCACGTCCGCCGCCTTGGTGAAGATGCCGCCGCCCACGCGCGCGAACAGGGCGATGGAGCTGGCCCCCATCGCGAAGCCGGAAACGACCTCCGAGAAGCGCGGGAAGTCGCTGGTGCCGGGGATGGCGCCCGCGGCGAAGATCCAGTAGAAGATCCCCACCCCGAGCAGCCCCAGCGCCGCCACCGAGAGACCCATGACCGCGCCCCCCGCGAAGGCGATGCGGAGCGCCTTGCCCTGGCCCTCGCTGCTGGCCGCGGCGGAGGTGCGCACGTTGGCGCGCGTGGCCGCCTTCATGCCGAAGAAGCCGGCGAGCACCGAGGAGGAGGCGCCCGCCACGTAGGCAACCCAGGTCCAGCCCGGTATCGCCACCGCCAGCAGGATGGCGACCAGCACGACGAACCCCGCCAGCACCGTGTATTCGCGGCGCAGGAACGCCATCGCTCCGTCGTGAATCTGGTCGGCGAGATCGACCATCACGGCCGAGCCCGGGTCCTGCCCGCGCACGTAGGCGAAAACCCCGCCGGCCGCCGCGAGCCCGACGACGCCGAACATCCAGGCCCAATTCGCAAGGGGTACCAAGTCGTTCATCTGATCTGCTTCTCGTGAGGGTGGCGGTTCAGTCCCCGCCCTCGCGCGGGCGGGTCATCGGTTGTAGGCGTTCATCGCGGGATCGATTCCCTCGGCCATCCACAGCCGGGCTGCGGCAGGCAGTTCGTCCAGCAGGGCGACGACCACGTCCTCGTCATCCTCCGGCATCGGCGAGAGCACCCAGTCGGCCAGGTCCATGCCTTCGGGGCGGCGACCCACCCCGATGCGCAGCCGCGGATAGTCCGGGGTGCCGAGCACGCCGGTCACGGACCGAAGCCCCTTGTGTCCGCCGGCCCCGCCTCCGGGCCTGAACCGCAACCGCCCGACGCCGAGGTTGACATCGTCGGCCACGACCAGAAGGTCCTCCCCGGCGCCGAATTCAGCCGCGTCGAGGTAGGGAGCCAGCGCGGCCCCGCTCCGATTCACGTAGGTGACCGGTTTCACCAGGTGCACGGCGTGGTCATCGACGACGCCGTCGGCCAGCAGCGCGGCGCGCGTCCTCTCGAAGGGCCCGAGATCCCAGTCGTACGCCAGACGGTCGATCACCCACCATCCCACGTTGTGGCGCGTGGCGTCATAACGGGGTCCCGGATTCCCGAGGCCCACGATGACCTTCAACTAGGATTCCTCGACATCCTCGCCGGCTTCTTCGACCTCGCCAACTTCCAGTTCCTCCTCTTCGTCGTCTTCAGGCTCCCAGGATGTCGCGATGTGACACACCAGCGTATCCGGGCCGGAGAGCAGCTCAACGTCCTCGGGGAGGGCGAGGTCGCCGAGCCGAAGCGACTCTCCGATCTCGAGTTCCGAGATGTCGGCGTGGATCGACTCCGGTATCCTTGCGGGCGTGCAGCGGACATGCGCTTCGTGGACGGCGATGTCCAGGCGGCCGCCGCTGCGGGTACCGGCGGGAGTGCCGGAAAGCGAGATCGGCACGTTCAGTTCGACCGCTATGCCCCGGCGCAGGTGCATGAAGTCGACGTGGATGACGTCGGGGCGGAAGGGATGGGTCTGGATCTCGCGCACCAGCGTGCGCAGCGTCTCCCCGCCGCCGATGTCGAGCTGGAGGACGGTGTTGGCCACCGGGATGGACTCGAACAGGAGGACCGCCTCCTGCTCGTCCAGCGAGAGCGGGATGGGTTCCATGTCCTTGCCGTACACGACCGCCGGGATACGTCCCGCGCGCCGCAGGCGGCGGGCGACGCCCTTGCCGGTCTTTTCCCTGCGCCGGGCCTGGAGGGAGGCTACTGCTACGCTCATTTCGGGCTCTTCGTCATTTCAGGAGGTTGTCAGGGAGGATCGGGCCGCGCGCGTCGGCCACGCACTCGCTGGTGCGGGGTCGACGTCACCGGCCTCTATGACGATCGGGGCCTCTCGGGCCGGCATCCTGAACAGCTGGCTCACGGAGGAATTGGAGTGAATGTAGCGAATGGCGTCGGACAGCAGGCCGGCCACGGAGAGCACCTTCAGCTTGGGAAAGCGCAGTTCCGGAGATATGCCGATGGTGTTGGTGACCACCACTTCCTCCACCGGGGCCCCCTGCAGCCGCTCGGACGCCCTTCCCGACAGGAGGGCGTGGGTGGCGCAGGCGTAGACCGCGGCCGCTCCGCGTTCCTTCAGCGCGTAGATGCCGTTGGTGAGGGTGCCTGCCGTGTCGACCATGTCGTCGACGATCAGGCAGGTCCTGCCCTGCACCTCGCCCACGACGTTGACCACTTCGGCCACGTTGGCGGTGCGCCGGCGCTTGTCGATGACCGCCAGGGAGGCTCCGAGCCGGCGGGCGAAGCCGCGGGCCATCTTCGCGGATCCCGCATCCGGGGCGATGACGACCAGATCATCCAGGTCCATGTCGCTGAAATACCGCGTCAGCACCGGCGCCGCGTACAGGTGATCCACGGGGATGTCGAAGAATCCCTGGATCTGATGCTGATGGAAGTCGATGCCCAGCAGCCGGTCGGCACCGGCGGCGACGATCAGGTTGGCGACCAGCTTGGCGCCGATCGAGACCCGGGGCTGGTCCTTGCGGTCCTGGCGCCCGTAGCCGAAGTAGGGGACCACGGCGGTGACGCGGGCGGCCGAGGCGCGGACGGCGGCGTCGACAAGGAGCAACAGCTCCATGATGTTGTCGGCCGGCGTCGTCGTCGGCTGGATGATGAAGACATCGCGCCCGCGCGCGTTGCGGTCCAGTCGCACGAAGATCTCGCCGTCCGCGAAATCCCGCACCGTGGCTCCGAAGGCGGACTCGCCCAGCCTCTCGCCGATCTCCGCGGCCAGAGGCCGATTGGCCCGGCCAGCAAGGAGCAATAGCGGACCGCGGCGGTATTGATCGTCCATGGAGGCGTCACCGTCAGCTGGCGTTGCGGAGGCGAGTTCGGCGTTACGGTAGCCGTTAAGTGTAGGCATCCCGGAGAGGAGCGTCAACGCGCCATCTGCTCGACGACGCCACGGGCGGGCTATCCGACAATCTGCACCCGCCGCCGTCGAATCACGGGAGCCCAGTCGTCGACTCTGAGCTCCAGCCGAAGCTCGTAGATCCCGGGTGCCAGGTTTCGGAAATCGAGGTCGACGGAGCGGAAGTGCGCACCCGGCCGCCCGGGGCTCGCCTCGCTCCACTCGACGTTCAGCGGAGCCTCCCTTCGGCGCAGCCTCAGGAACTCTCCCAGGCGGCGGAAGAACGACCGGTCGAGCGGCTCGATCGCCAGGCGATACGCGATCCGGGCTTCACCCGTCCCGAGCCCGTAGGCCTCCCACGCGACAGCCAGCTCCTGCAGCCCGCCGAGCGCCAGGGATGGCAGGGCATGGTGCATCACGTCATCGACCGACTCGGGCGCCCGGTCCGGGGCCTCGATGACGAGGAAGTCGGAGAGATCGGGAATATCATCCGGATGCGGACCCAGGACGAGGTCTCCCCGCAGACGCGCTCCCTGACCGGCTCGGCGGTCGAGCGCCTCCACGCTGTACACATAGCTGCCCAGCGGCGCCATGAGCGACAGCGTGCCGTGTTCCGCCAGCATGCGGTGCACCGGCGGGCGGATCTCGCCGACCGTCTCGGCCCAGGGCACCAGGAACAGCCCGGCCTGTACATCCCGCCGCTGCTCGTTCCCTTCCCCGGGGCTGCCAGGATTGGACGCTGCTTCGGCCGTGTCCCGGGGCTCGAACCGGAACGGGGCCACCACCAGGAGCGAGTCGCCGCGGCGGAAGCGGGCGAGTACCGTGTGCATGGTCCCCAGTTCGGGGGCATACGACGGTGCGTACGCGCTACGGGGCCGTTCCAGCGGGTCACCCCAGACGGTGCCGGCAGGCAGGCTGAATCTGCCGGTCAGAACGCCGTCCGGCGGCATGTACCGCTCCGAGTGCGGAGGATGGCGCCCGGTTACCCGCGGACGCATGCTCGATCCGCTTGTGGGGACGTACCTGGACCAGCTGGTCTCGTGCCCGTAGCGAATGGCGAGTTCGTCCAGTCCGGACGTCCAGGGGAGCCCGTGGGGATTGCGCGCGCGCCGCTGAATGCGACCCCCGGTGTGCCGGCTCATGTGTTCGGTCCAGCGGTCGTTGCCACGCACCAGGTAGTAGGGATCGGCGAGTGCCCACAGCCGGCGGCTCGCCCGCTCGCGCGCTTCCGGATCGAGCCCGGCCAGGCCGGATTCGTCCATCCCCTCGAGCAGCAGATCCAGGGTCAGCCACTCCTCGGCCTCGCGCGCATCCATCGCTTCCAGGGCCACGCGATAAGCGCGCTCCGCGTCCTCGAAGCGTTCCAGTCGATGGAGCGCGAAACCGCGCAGCGCCTCGCACCAGCCAGGCTCGCGGGCGGTGCAGGCGCGGGCGACCGCGAGAGCCTCGTGCGCCCGTCCCGCCTCCACGAGGTAGTGGACGCGCTGGCCCGCGATCCAGCCGTCGCCGGGCAGCAGCCGCGCGGTGTGCGCCAGGGTGTCGAGCAGCTCCTCGCGCGCCACGGTGATCGCCACGTCCTCCGGATCCGGCTCGGTGTGGTTGTCTCCGTGCCAGTAGCACATGCGGCCGATGACCTCGTCGCACGGAGACGAGCCGGACTCAAGGGACACGGGCAGATGACGGACACGCAGCCGCTCGAAGCGCCGTTGGGCTTCGCGGCTTCGGTCGTGAATCGCGGAGGAGTCGGGCTCCGTCCCGGCCTCCTGCAGAGAGGGGTCAGGCGGAAGATTGCGCTCTTGCCCATGAGAAGGCGCGGCGGTGGCCGCGGACGGTCCGGCGAGGACCGTGGCCAGCGCGAGCAGAACGGGCGTGAGCATCGGGATCGTGATGGCGGCTCCTCCTGCACGGCTGGAGCGGATTGGCCCGGGTGGATTCGAACCACCACCGCCGGTTCCAAAGACCGGTGTCCTGCCATTAGACGACGGGCCACTCACGACGGCTCCCGGAATCCTACTCGCGCCGCGGCGCGGTCTCAAGAGCGAGGCGGCGCGGCGGGACGCCCCCCCTACGCGGGCTGAATGGATGGAAAGCTCGAAAGCGTGCTCGTCAGATGGACCTGTCCGGCCCCCGCCATCCGATCAATGCGGCGGCGGGCGCGGGCGGCAGCCTCGGCGCCCCGGTCGACCGCGAAGGTCGGGCTGCCGCTGCCCGACATGAGCGTCGGGAGGGGGGATGTTGCCCGCAACGACATCACCGTTTCCCGGAGGTCGGGGCGGGCGGCGAAGATGGGCCCCTCGAAGTCGTTGTGGGCCATCCCGGCCACGGTCGCCCAATCCCGGCAGCGGGCCGGGGTGAGAGGCACCGGCTTCCGGTCGGAGAGCCCCTCCGCCCCTCCACCCCTCCCCCGGGCGAGCAGGCTGTACGCCCAGGCCGTCGCCACCCCCTCCGGCGACCCCACCAACAGCACCGGCCGGGAGGGTAGCGGGGGCAGCGGCGTGAGGTGGTCGCCGCGGCCGCCACCCAGTGCGAGCGGCGACGGCGACAGGAAGAAGGGGACGTCGGCGCCGAGGCCGCGCGCCACCTCGGTGAGCGCGGCGACGCCGGCGGGAGGCTGGAACAGCTCGTCCAGGCAGCGGAGCGTCGCCGCCGCGTCCGACGAGCCGCCCCCCAGCCCGCCACCGACCGGAATGCGCTTCTGCAGCCGGATGGCCACCCCGCCCCGCTCGTCCCGCGCGTCCAGGTAGGCCCGCGCCGCGCGGTACACCAGGTTGTCGCGCGGGTCGCCCAGGTCGGCGCCCGTGACCTCGACGGCGATCCCGGCCGCGGCGCGCTCCATCCGCAGGCGGTCGCACAAGCCGACCGCCGCGAAGAGCGTGTCGACGTTGTGGTATCCGTCGGCGCGGCGCGCGCCCACGCGCAGGACGAGATTGACCTTGGCCGGAGCCTCGACCACGACCGCGCGCTTCACCGCGCCCGGCCCTCCGCGCCAAGCGCCGGGACCGCGCCCGCGACCCGCACCGAGACCACGCCCCCACCCAGGATCGAGACCGAGACCGGCGTCGCGACCAGGACCGATCGCGCCCGCGCCCGGCACGGACAACTCGACGGAACCATCGATCACGCCCGGGAAGGCTGCCGGCGCCCCCGCCGCGTCGCCTCTTCCCCGCCCTTCCTCGCAGGCACCATCTCCCGGAACGAAAACCCCATGCGCCAGAAAAACCAGAGCCCGATCGCGGTCACCGGAATGAAGGTCGTGATGTGGTATCCCGCGGCGAACGCGAGCGCCGGGTTCTCGCCGACTCCGAGGACGTCGACAAGCGCCACCCGCACCGCGGCCTCGAACGGGCCGAAGAAGCCCGGTGCCGAAGGGAGCGCGACCGCCAGCGCGGTAATCCCGTTCAGGAAGAGCGCTTCCGCGTACCCCGCATCGATGCCGAACGCGGCGAACCCAAGCCAGAACGAGGCCGAATGCCAGAGCCAGAAAACGAGGCTCCACCCCGCCGCGCGCACCACCAGCATGGGACTGCGAAGCGCACCCAGCCCCTCGATAAGCCCGTCCAGAATGAGCAGCGTCCTCTCCCCCGCCGCGCCCGGCAGACGGGACGCAAGCCGCCGGCCGATCGCCCGCGCCCAGTCCGGACGCGCGAGCACCAGCACGACGACCAGCACGACGATCGCGAGCACGGCCAGGAACCCGGCGACCGCTCCCCGGACGATGTTGCCCGCAAGCTCCGAGTCGGCGCGAAACCCCGGCAGCGACAGCGAGACCACCAGCAGCGCCACAACCGTCACGCCATCAAAGAGGCGTTCCACGGCGAGGGAGGCCAGGCACGCGGAGGTGCGCAGCTTCTCCATGCGCGCGAGCGACCAGGCCCTGGCGAACTCGCCGGCCCGAGCGGGCAGCAGGTTGTTGACCATGAAGCCGATGGAGGTGGCGGCGAAGCGCGGGCGCAGGCCGGTCTGCGGGCGGAGCGGGGCGAGCAGCACTTTCCATCTCATGGCGCGCAACAGGTAGCCTGCGGTCGCGACGAACACCGACGCGAGCAGCCACCAAGGGTCGGCGGCCGCCACCTCGGCGGCGATGGCGCCCAGGTCCTCGCCGCGGAACACCCACCACAGCAGCAGGACGCTGATGGAAAGCCCGATGACGGACTTCCAGGACGATGTCACGAGCGAGACCTCAGAAGCCGATGGGAGGCAGCCAGCCCTCGGCGCTCATCATCCCGGGAGCGCGCCGGATAATCTCCTTCATCTCCCGCACCGCACGCTCGAGCCCCACCAGCACCGCGCGCGAGATGATGCTGTGGCCGATGTTGAGTTCCTCGATCTCGCCGACCGCGGCCACCGGGATCACGTTCTCGTAGGTGAGCCCGTGCCCGGCATGTACCGCCAATCCGGCTTCCCGCCCCGCGCGCGCCGCCGACACCAGGCGACCCAGCTGGGCGGGACGGCCGTCCAGGTCCGCCAGCGCGTACTCTCCGGTGTGCAGTTCCACGGCGTCGGCGCCCAGCTCCGCGCTTGCTTCGATCGCGTCCTTGTCCGGGTTGATGAAGAGCGACGTCCGGACCCCGGCGTCGGCGAGGCGAGCGAGCGCATCGCGCATGGCGGCGCGCACTTCCGCCGAACCGAGGGCCAGTCCCCCCTCGGTGGTGACCTCCTCGCGGCGCTCGGGCACGAGCGTAGCCTGCATCGGCGCGAGCTCGCATGCCAGCCCCAGAATGTCGGGCGCAGTCGCCAGCTCGAGATTGATCCCGGTACGGGCCGTCTCCATGAGCAGCCGGACATCCCGGTCACTGATGTGGCGCCGGTCCTCGCGCAGGTGCACGGTGATCCCGTCGGCGCCTCCCAACTCGGTCAGTACCGCCGCGCGCACGGGATCGGGTTCATCGGTCCGGCGTGCCTGCCGGACGGTGGCGACGTGATCGATGTTGACGTAGAAGCGCATGGCGTGCCTCAACCGGATGAAGGAATGACGTCCTCGGACACCCCCTGAGCGGCGACCTCCAGGATCTCGATCCCGCGGGCCTGGAGGCGGCCCAGGGCCGACGCGGGAAGCCGCGCCGTGACCGTGAGCGCCGAGTCGTCTCGCATGGTCTTCACAACCTCACCCTCGCGATAGAGCGCTGCAAGCGTGCCCCCGTCCGTCACCTTGAGCACCACCTGCACGCTGTGCAGCGCTGCCCGAATCCGAGCCAGAAGCACGTTTCGCAGCCGATCGAGCGTCTTCGGCCGGAAGGCCGAGAGGAAGACGGAAGGGGTATGCTCGCGACCTCGCACGCGCTCCCTGAGCACCTCCTCCTCGGCGTGGGTGACGAGGTCGGTCTTGTTGAACACGAGCACGCGGGGCGCGTCCAGGAGTTCGAGCTCCTCCAGCACCTCGTGCACGACGGCGAGCCGGCCTTCCCAGTCGGGCTCCGAAGCATCCACCACGTGCAGGATCAGATCCGCTTCCCGCGCCTCCTCGAGCGTCGACCGGAACGACGCGATGAGGTCGTGCGGGAGCTTGCGGATGAAGCCCACCGTGTCCGTGAGCAGCGCCTGGTGCGCCTCTCCCAGGGACACCACGCGGGTGGCGGAATCGAGGGTGGCGAAGAGCCGGTCCTCCACCAGCAGGTCGGCGCCCGAGAGCGCCTTGAGGAGCGACGATTTGCCGGCGTTGGTGTACCCGACAAGCGCCGCGCGGAAGGAGTTCGCCCGTCCCTTGCGCTGGGTGGCCCGCGACCGGGCGACCGCTTCCAGCTTGTGCTTCAGTTCCGCAATCCGGGTGCCGATCAGGCGCCGGTCGGTCTCGAGCTGGGTCTCGCCCGGCCCCCTGAGCCCGATCCCGCCCCGGATGCGCGAAAGGTGGCTCCACATGCGCTTCAGGCGTGGCAGCAGGTACTCGAGCTGCGCAAGCTCGACCTGCATGCGGGCTTCCCGGGTGCGCGCGCGGGTGGCGAAGATATCCAGGATGAGCTCGGCGCGGTCCATCACCCGGATCCCCAGGAAGTCCTCCAGATGGCGGGCCTGATCCGGCTTCAGCTCATCGTCGAAGATGACCAGGTCGGCCTTCGAGGCGCGCGCCGTCGAGCGCAGTTCGCGGACCTTCCCCTTGCCGACGTAGAAGCGAGGATGGGGACTGCGGATGCGCTGCTGCACCGTCCCCACGACATCCGCCCCGGCGGTATCCGCCAGGCGGGCGAGCTCCTCGAGGTGCTCACGCGCGGTGGCCTCGTGCATGCGTCCCCGCGGTGCCCCGACCAGGATCGCGCGATCGATGGCGGGCCGGTTGTCGATGAATCGCTCAGGGATTGCGGTACCTCCTTGCGTGGCGAGCCGGTTCGAGCTCGTTCCGTCTGCCTCCGCAAGCGTCGGGACGGGTCGCGGACGTGGCAGGTTCAGGCATCCGGGTTTCGCTTACGTTTGGGCGCCCGGGCGCGGTTTCGAGATGCTTCCATCCCCTTCCGATGCGGCCTGGACGCGCAGGGTCCGGAAGCGTTCGAGCCTGGCCGCGATATCGTGTTCCTCTCCCGCCGCGCCAGGGGCGTAGAAGCGCCTCCCCTCGAGTTCGGCCGGCAGGTAGCTCTGGGCGGCGACGCCGTCCGGCGCATCCGGATCGTACTGATACCCGGCGCCATAACCCAGCTGCTTCATCATGTCGGTAGGCGCGTTGCGGAGATGCAGCGGCACCGGCGCGCCCGGCGTCTGCCGCGCCGCCCGTCCGGCATCGAGCCACGCCCGATAGAGCCGATTCGACTTGGGCGCCGAGGCCAGATACACCACGACTTCGGCGAGGGCCAGCTCCCCTTCGGGAGAGCCCAGGAAATGAAAGGCCTCACGTCCGGCCAGCGCGACCGCCAGCGCCCGAGGATGCGCCAGCCCGATGTCCTCGGAAGCCATGCGCACCAGTCTCCGCGCGATGTAGCGCGGGTCCTGCCCTCCCTGGAGCATGCGCGCGAGCCAGTAGAGGGCGGCGTCGGGATCGCTGCCGCGCACCGCCTTGTGCAGCGCCGAGATGGTATTGTAGTGCTCCTCGCCGGCCTTGTCGAAGTGCGAAAAGCGGTGCTGGGCCGCCTGCCGCGCGTGCTCCAGGGTTATGGCGCGTTCCGGACCGGCCAGTTCGCTCGCCCGCTCCAGCACCCCGAGCGCGCGTCGCGCATCTCCGTCGGCGCGTCCGGCGATCCAGTCGAGCACACCCGCGCCGGCGCCGTCCCGCGATCGTCCCAGACCCCGCTCGCCATCCTCCAGCGCCCGTCCGAGGATGCCCGCAAGCTCATCCGCCGAAAGTGGTTCCAGGACAAACACCGGAGCCCGTGACAGCAGCGGCCGGATGACCTCGAAACTGGGGTTCTCGGTGGTGGCGCCGACCAGAACCACGATCCCCTCCTCGACATAGGGGAGGAACGCGTCCTGCTGCGCCTTGTTGAAGCGGTGAATCTCGTCGCAGAAGAGGATCGTTCCGCGGCCGCTCGCGGCGATGCGCTCCCGGGCCTCCGCGATGATCGCGCGGACGCGCGCAACCCCCTCCGTCACCGCCGAGAACGCGACGAAGGCCGCATCGCCGCGGTGGGCCAGGAGCCGCGCCAGCGTGGTCTTGCCGCTTCCCGGGGGGCCCCAGAGGATCAGGCTCGAGAGAGCGCCCCCTTCGAGCATCCGCCTGAGCGGGCCGCCGTCTTCCAGAAGTCGGGCCTGTCCCGCGAACTCGGCGAGGGTGCGCGGGCGCATGCGGGCCGCGAGCGGAGCCCCGGCGCCGTGGGAGGACGCCTGCTCGACATGGACGCCGGCCGCCGCCCGGCGCGCTCGGTCCGATCTGCCGGAGTGGCCTTCGGCTCCGACATCCCCGAAGAGCGTGGGCTCGTTCACGCGGGCCTCCGCGGGCCGCCCGATGCCTGCGCGCGGGCATCGATGTAGAGCCGGGCGCGCCGCGTCAGAATCGAACGACGATTCAGCGCGGGATCATCCAGAACCAGATCGAGGAGATGAGCGAGCACGGCGCCGAAGCCGGGACCGGGCCGCATGCCCATCTCGATGAGATCGTGCCCGCTCAGAGCCAGGTCCGCCACCGTGAGCGGAGGATCCTTCGCCAATTCCGCCCTGACCGCCTTCCAGCCGGACTGCACGGCGCTCTCCGGGCTCGGCGTCCCCCGAGCGGCCTCCAGGCGCGCACGGGCGATCCAGATGCGGAACAGGTGGTGGCGGTCGACACGGCGGGTTTGGCGAAGCCAGCGTCGCAATGCCGGCCCGGAGCCGGTTTCGGGACCGGCTGCGAGCGCGCGCACCAGGGCGCTCACGCCCTCGACGTCGGCGCGCGAATAGCGCAGCCGCTCCATCAGCTCGGCCGCGCGCATGCGGGCGCGCTCCTCTGGACGAAGCTCCTCGCCGACCCCCCGTGAGGGTATGCCGATCCCGCCCAGGAGACACGCCAGACGAGCCAGCGGATAGCTCCTCGAGATGATGTCCACGGTGAGCAGGGCGACGCCCCATGAATCGGGCTGCCCGTCCTCCTGTCGGCTCAGGCATCGCGCCAGCGCCGGATAGAGCACCGGGAGCACGCCTGCCGCGGCGTACAGAGAGAGGGCGCGCGAGGGTCTCGCGCAGCCGAGGATCTTCGCCAGCTCCTCCCGCACGCGCTCCGGAGAGAGGTCGGCCAGATGCCGCCGGTGCTCGCACAGGGCCGCCCAGGTGTTCGGCTCGATGGCGAGGGCAAAGCGCCCGGCGAAGCGCAGCGCGCGCAGGATGCGCAGGAAATCCTCGGCGAAGCGTGTCCGGGCATCTCCGACCGTGCGCAGGGTGCCGGCGGCGAGGTCGTCCATGCCCCCGAAGGGATCGCGCAGCTCTCGGCGCAGGGGGTGCCAGGCGATGGCGTTGATGGTGAAGTCCCGCCGCGCCAGGTCCTCGTCGATGTCGTCGGCGAACTCCACGGTGGCTCTGCGCCCGAACGTCTCCACGTCGCGCCGGAAGGTGGTGACCTCGTACATGCCTTGCCGGGTGAGAACCCCCATGGTCCCGTGTTCGACCCCGATCGGAACCACCCTTCCGAACACCGTCCTCATCTGTTCGGGCCGCGCGCGCGTGGCCAGGTCCCAATCGCCATCCCTGGCGGGCCGTCCAACCAGCGCGTCCCGTACAATGCCCCCGACCGCCCACGTCTCGAAGCCGGCCCGCTCGAGTTTCCGAATCACCCAGCGGACGGAGTCGGGGGCGGCTGGCGGTTCCCTCGTGTCCGTCACCGCCAGGCAGCCGCGCAGCGATCCAGAATCAGGTGTAGCCCGGAGGCGACATCGGGTTCATCGACGGCGGCTTCGCAGGCGTAGGTCAGAAACGCGTCGGCCGCCAGGAGCTGAAAGGCCGCGTGTCGGTCGAGCCGCCGGGACACCTCGGCGCGGTCGAGCGCAACGATCCCGAGTTCCGCGAGCCCGGCGACCGAAAGGAGAAGGTCATCGTCGACCGCGAGCCACTCTTTCAACCCGTTCGGTACGGCCGGGCGGCGCGCATCGAGCCAGGTGCCGAGCGCCGTCACCGCGCGTCGCCGCCGCCGCTCGCGGAGAGTTCGCGTACAACGGCTTCGCCCGCCGCGAGCGCCTCGTCCAGCCGGCTGGGATCGGCGACGCCCGCCTGGGCCATGTGCGGTCGCCCGCCGCCGCGTCCTCCCACCACCGCCGCCACCCCCCGCACCACGTCGTCCGCCTTGATCCCCCGGCGGATGAGGGCGGCGCCGACGAAGCTGAACAGGGTCTGCTTGCCACCGGGGAGCTCGGCGGCGACCACCGCCACCCCACCCGGCTCGGCGGCCAGGAAGTCGTCGCCGTAGCCGCGCACCTCGTCCGCCCGGCGCGCCCGCAGCCGCACCGCCCGGTAGGCAGCCCGGAAGGGGTCGCCGTCGCCAAGGGTGAGCTCGCTGGCCACGACCACGGTTTCGCGCGCCCCCCCCGCCTTGCTCATCTCGTCCAGCAGCCGCTCGAGCTCCTTCTTCTCCTCGATCAGCTGCTGCGTGCGCCGAACCGCGTTGCGCACCGGCGTCCGGAGCAGGCCCGAGACCTGCTCGAGCTCGGCCTCAATGTCCTGATAAACCTTGAGCGCGCCGGGCCCCGTAACCGCCTCGATTCGGCGCACCCCCGCCGCCACCCCCGCCTCGCTCACCACCTTGAAGAGCCCGACCTCGCCGGTATGGCGCAGGTGGGTGCCGCCGCACAGCTCGATGCTCACTCCGGGAACCGTGATCGTGCGCACTCGGTCGCCGTACTTCTCGCCGAAGAGCGCCATCGCGCCCGCGGCGATCGCCTCGTCGTACGTGGACTCTCCGGCCTCGACGGGATGGTCGCGCCACACCGCCTCGTTGACGAAGGTCTCGACCCGATCGACCTCCTCCGGCGTCATCGGCCCGGAGTGGGCGAAGTCGAAACGCAGCCGGTCCGGGGCCACCAGCGATCCCTGCTGGGTGGCGTGCTCTCCCAGCACCGACCGGAGCGCCGCGTGCAGCAGATGTGTGGCGGTGTGGTTTCGCTCGGTGTCGTGCCGGACGTCCTCCGGGATCTGGGCATGCACGGGCAAAGGACCCGCATCCAGCGGGGGCGGATCGCCCTCCAGCGGCCCGATCAGCGCGGTCCGGCCCTCCACCCGCTCGACCCGCTCCACCGTCAAATGCCACCCGTCCCCCGTCACCTTCCCCTGATCGGAGATCTGGCCGCCGGCCTCGACGTAGAAGGGGTTCTCGCGCAGCTGCACGTGCCACTTTCCGGCGCCTTGGCCCTCGCGCACGGCGATCACTACCGTCGATGTTCCCCGATGTTCGTACCCTACGAAACTCTGCTCGGCATTCTCGCCCAGATACTGCCATGGGAGAGTGGCGCTCAGATCGCCGCTGGCTGCTGGAATCCCTGAACTAGCCACGCCACGAAGGGCCGCCGTTGGCCGACTCCGCGCTCTCTGCCTCTCCAGCGCCTTCTCGAACCCCTCCACATCCACCGAATACCCACGCTCCCGCGCTATCACCTCGGTGAGGTCCAGCGGAAAGCCGAAGGTGTCGTATAGTCGGAAGGCGTCCTCTCCGCTAATCACGCCACCCCGCTCCCCGCCTTCTTCCGCGACGATGGCATCGAAGCGCTCCATCCCTCCCTCGATGGTCGTCAGGAAGCGCTCCTCCTCCCCCCGCGTGATCGACAGGATGTGCTCCGCCCGCTCGACCAGCTCCGGATAGGTCCCGCCCATGGCCGCGATGACCGCGTCGACCACCTCCACAACGGTGGGCTCGCGGCGACCCAGCAGCCAGGCGTGCCGCACGCCGCGCCTCAGGATCCGCCGCAGCACGTAGCCCCGCCCCTCGTTGGACGGATAGACCCCGTCGGCCAACAGGAAGGCCACGGCGCGGCTGTGGTCGGCGAGCACCCGGTAGCTCACCCCTTCCGGCGCCTTCGGGTCGTACGCCCGCCCCACAGCCTGGGACGCGCGTTCCAGCAGCGGCTGGAAGAGGTCGATGTGGTAGTTGGAGTCAACGCCCTGCAGCACCGTGGCCAGGCGCTCGAGCCCCGCCCCGGTGTCGATGGAGGGCGCCGGCAACGGGTGCTGCACCCCGGCCTCGTCCCGGTTGAACTGCATGAACACCAGGTTCCACAACTCGAGGAACTCGCCCCGCTCGCCCTTTTCCTCGAACTCGTCGACCGGCGGATGCACGCCCCGCTCCCCCCTCGGACGCAGGTCGTAGTGCACCTCCGAACAAGGGCCGCACGGTCCCGTGTCGGCCATCTGCCAGAAGTTGTCCTTGTCTCCCAGGCGGTAGATGCGCGACCGCTCGAGACCCGCAACCTCGTGCCACAGCTCGGCGGCTTCGTCGTCCGTATGGTGGACGGTCGCGTACAGCCGGTCCGGGTCGATGCCCAGTTCGACGGTCAGAAAGTCCCAGGCGTAGCGGATGGCCTCGCGCTTGAAGTAGTCCCCGAACGAGAAGTTGCCGAGCATCTCGAAAAAGGTGTGGTGGCGCGCGGTCCGCCCCACCTCCTCCAGATCGTTGTGCTTTCCCCCGGCGCGGAGGCACTTCTGGGAGGTGACCGCGGTCCGGTGCGGCGCAGCCTCCTCCCCCAGGAACACGCTCTTGAACTGGACCATGCCCGCGTTGGTGAAGAGCAGGCTGGGATCGTTCCCGGGAACCAGCGAGGAGCTGGATATTACGCCGTGTCCGCGCTCTTCGAAGAACCCCAGAAAGCGCCGGCGGATTTCAGCAGTGTCCATCTGTAAAGGGCCAGGTGCGGGAAGGCGCCGCCGCCCGATACGGGACGCCAGCCCCTAGAATAACCGCGCCCCGCAGCCGGGCTCAATACGCGTCCGGCTCGCCATCGGCGCAACCTACGCTACGACGCGCGCTCCGCCGACCTTGCCGACCGGGCTGCGGCGGGGACCCGCGGAGGGCTTCGCCGCCGCGCCGGCCCGAGGGCGTTTTCCCGAAGGCGCAGCGCCCTTGCCGTCCTTCGCCGCCGACTTCTCGTCGGGCCGATCCAGACCGAGCGCGACCCGAACCTTCGCCTCGATCTCCGCAGCGATATCCTTGTTGTCCTCCAGGAACTTGCGGGAGTTGTCCTTGCCCTGCCCCAGGCGCAGGTCCCCGAAGGAGAACCAGGAGCCGGAGCGGGAAACGACCCCCTTGTCCACCCCCAGGTCGATCAGGAGCGACGAGTGGCTGATGCCCAGGTCGTAGAGAATGTCGAACTCCGCCTGGCGGAAGGGCGGCGCACACTTGTTCTTCACCACCTTGACGCGAATCCGGTTGCCCAGGAATTCCTGGCCGTCCTTGATGGCGCCGATGCGGCGGATGTCGAGCCTGAGCGAGGCGTAGAACTTCAGGGCCCGGCCGCCGGAGGTGGTTTCCGGGCTTCCGAACATGACCCCGACCTTCTCGCGGATCTGGTTCGTGAAGATCACCGAGGTGTGCGAGCGATTCACCGCCCCCGTCAGCTTGCGCAGCGCCTGGCTCATCAGGCGCGCCTGCAGCCCGACATGCGAGTCGCCCATCTCCCCTTCGATCTCCGCGCGGGGGACCAGTGCCGCCACCGAGTCGATGACGATGACGTCGATGGCGTTGGAGCGGATCAGCACCTCCGCGATCTCCAGCGCCTGCTCACCCGTGTCCGGCTGCGCCACCAGCAGCTCATCGATGTCGACACCGAGCTTGCGCGCATAGCCGATGTCCAGGGCGTGTTCCGCGTCGATGAACGCCGCGACGCCGCCCGCGCGCTGCGCGTTCGCGATCACATGCAGGCAGAGGGTGGTCTTGCCGCTCGACTCCGGCCCGTAGACCTCGCTGATCCGTCCCCGGGGTACGCCGCCGACGCCGGTCGCCGCATCCAGGTTCAGCGAACCCGTGGAGATGGATTCGATCTGAATCCGGGACGAATCCGACCCCATCTTCATGATTGCGCCCCTGCCGTGAGCCCTCTCGATCTGCGTGAGAGCGTTTTCCAGCGCCTTGTTCTTGGAAGTGGTCCGGACCTTGCGCGCCATCGCTGTATGTCTCCGTCTGATTCGCGTGAACGAGGAAGTGCCATCCCAACATACGAGACCCGAACAGAAAGCGAAAGGGGGCCCGCGTGGGAAGAAACATAACGGGTCCCCGATGGCCCCTGGAATGCTTTATCGGGACGATCTCGGGACCCCCGTTGCGGAGGGACGGCGACTCCTGTTCTCTTTTCTGACGGGCGGCCCCGGTCGGCCCGGTTCGACTGGAAGACACTCGCTGGAGCTGCTGACCATGACGACAAGACAGACCCTGCTTCCGCCACTGCTGGTCTGCTTGCTCGCGGCAGTGCCGGGCGCCGCGCAGGAAATTCCGGACCACGCGGACTTCACGCGGCTGCTCGAGGCCGTCGTCCGCTCGCCGCGGGTGGACTACGCGGCTCTCCAGAACCGCAACGCGGAGCTGGCCGCCTATCTCGACCAGCTCGCCGGCACCGATCCGGCGGCGCTCGGGTCGGCTGCCGACGAAGTCCAGCTCGCGTTCTGGATCAACGCCTACAACGCCTGCATGCTGGACCGGGTGGCGACGCACTATCCGATCCGGAAGAACGCCGGTCTCGTGGGCTCGATCCGCAACGCGTTCGCCGACCGCCCCGACAACTCCGTCTGGCAGATCCGGGACGTCTTCACGGGCGCCTTCTGCGACGTCGCAGGAGCCACCCGCTCCCTCGACGAGATCGAGCACGAGATCATCCGGCCCACGTGGGGTGAACCGCGTATCCACTTCGCCGTCAACTGCGCCGCCCTGAGCTGTCCGCCGCTGGCGGCCGAGGCCTACGTGCCGGAGCGCCTCGATGACCAGCTCGATCGAGCCGTGCGCGGCCTGGTGGCGAATCCCGAGCACTTCCTCATCGATCGCTCGGGGACCGGATCCCTCACCCTGAACCGGGTGCTGGACTGGTACGGCGGTGACTTCGGAGGCACGGAGGGCCTGCTCGGCTTCTTTGCCCGGTACCTGTCCGATGAGGATGCCGGATTCCTCCGGCGCCCGGGCGTCGAGGTGCGCTTCTTCGAATACGACTGGACGCTGAACGACCTCGATCCGTGACCGGCGCCACCCTGGGGGTGGTGATCCCGACGATCGACGAAGCGGGTCATCTGCCCGGACTGCTGGCCGATCTTGCCGACGTTGAGCTTCCGCTTCGCGTCGTGGTTTCCGATGGCGGCTCGGCCGACGACACCCTCGACCTCGCCCGCGCCGGAGGCGCCGTGTGTCTTTCCGGGCCCCGCGGGCGCGCCGCCCAGATGAACGCCGGGGCGCGCGCGCTCGACACCCCCTGGCTCCTTTTCCTGCACGCGGATTCCCGTCTCCCGCCCGTCTCCCGCTCGGCGCTCGTCTCCGCGCTCCGCGCCGACAACGGTCCGGCGGCGGCCTATTTCCTGTTCCGCCTGCGCGGACGCGGCTGGTTCTGGCGCCTGGTGGAGTCCGGTCAGCGCGTGCGCGAGCGCCTGACCGGCCTCGTGTACGGCGACCAGGGCCTGCTGGTGCGGCGCGAGGTGTTCGAAGCGGTCGGCGGCTACCCCGAGCTGCCCCTCATGGAAGATGTGGAGATGGTGCGCCGGCTGCGCCGCTCCGGGAGGATCGCACGCCTGCCCGGTCCTCTGGTGACCAGCCCCAGAACCTACCGGCGGCTGGGAAGATGGAAGGTCTGGCTGCGCAACGGGGCGGCCATCTCGCTATATCTGGCCGGCGTCGCTCCCGAGCGGCTGGTGCGCTGGTATCCTGAACGCTTCCCGGTCTCGGAGAACGGACGGAACAGGTGACGCGCGGCGTGGAACGCACCCTGATCGCATTCGCGAAAGTGCCTCGGCCGGGGCGGGTCAAGACGCGTCTCGCCGCGGCCATCGGCGACGCCGAGGCCGCATCCCTGTACCGCGTCATGGGCCGCCGGATACTGGATGGGGTTCGTGGCGGGGATTATCGCGTCGTCGTCTACATCGATCCCGCGAATGAGCTGGCGGCGGCGCGCGCCTGGCTGGGCGCGGCGGGCGTCGATTTCAGACCCCAGAAAGGCGACGGCCTGGGGGAGCGCCTGGCCGACGCTTTCCGGACCGAGTTCAAGCGCGCACGGCGCGTGTGCGCCATCGGCACCGATGCCCCCGCGGTGGACCGTCCCGTCGTCGAGCGGGCCTTCGCTCAACTCTCGACGAACGATCTCGTGCTGGGTCCCGCGCTGGACGGCGGATACTACCTGATCGGCACGGCGGGCTACCGGCCCGAACTATTCCGCGAGGTGCCCTGGAGCACGGAGGAAGTCATGACCGTGACGCTGGCCCGGGCGCGCGCCCTGAAGCTGCGGACGGCCGCCCTCGAGCCGCTGCCGGACATCGACACCGTCGAGGACCTGGAACGGGCGGGCGCTCCCCCGTGGTGATCAAGGCGTCCCCGCCGCCCTGATGGTCAGTCCACGACGAAGCCCGCCCCGGCGCGGATGGCCGGGGCGGGCTTCGTCGAACTTGCGCGAAACGCGGAAAGACGTCAGCCGCGCACCCGCGCCGGCAGTTCGTACGGCTGCCAGCGTCCGGGGGTCACGGGCACGTAGATCATCGGAATCGGATCCTCGCCCGCCGCGGCGGACTCCGCGAAGAGCGGCACGCCCATCCACTCGCCGACCCGGGTGATGGTGGCGCAGTTCGGGTTGATCTGTTCGCCCACCTTCTCGTACGGGTAGCCCCCGTGCTCGATCTCGCTGTCGTTGTTGAACCACTCGGCGTCCGCCGCGTATACGCCGCCCAGCGCTTCCACGGCAATCACTTCCGCCCCTTCGGGCGTGGCCATCACCGTGCCGTTCTCACCCGTCGCCAGGCACAGGGTCCGCTCCATGCTGAGCTCGATCGGAACCTCGGTGGTGCGCTCGATGACGACCGTGTCCGGCGGCGGCGCGGGAAGCTGAATCGGCTCCGGCCGCGGCATCAGCTCGGGCCTGCACAGCAGACCGCTGCCGCCGGGACAGAGCGCCAGCGAAGCCATCACCCCGAAGCGGGAACTGCGATATATGGTGGAGTTCTCGACGTGCTGAATTCCGAGCACATAGGCGCCGGCCCGAATCCCGCCGACGTCCAGCTGCAACCCGGTGTTGAAGTCCCATCCGTCGTATTCGCCCATGAGGTTCAGGAGCACCCCCCGGGACAGCTGGATGTGCAGTGCGGTGGCCGCGAGCCAGCCGCGCGAGTAACGCCTGCCGTACCAGCCGAGATCGCTTCCGCTCCCGCCGAACATCCCCATGCCGTATCCCAGCCCGAAGGTCAGGTCGTGCTCCGGAAGGGCGTCGCTGTCCACGCCGGCGAGCTGGAAGGTCGCCATCGCGTACGGAGAGAACGAGGTCGCCATGTCGTCGACCAGGCCTCCCTCGTATTCGCCGTAGAATCGGATGTCGGGGAATCCGAGGCGGGGAGGAATGTGGTCTTGCCCCTCCCCGGAGAAGGAAGGTCCGCTCACGAAGCGCGCGCCCACCGCCAACCCGAATCCCGACGACTCGGGACTCACCAGCGCGACCCGGCCGAATGCCCCGACCATGTTCCCGCCGTCTTCGGCATCGGCGAAATTCTGGAAGGAGGCGCCGAGTTCGACGCGGTCGAAGAGGCCGATCGCAACCGACGCGTCCTGCAGCCACTCGCTCCACTCGCCCGAGAGACGACCCTTTTCGATCCCTCTCTGGGAGATGAATACGCGCTCGTCCACGCTGATCCCGAACCCCGAATAGGTGCCCGTGATCGCGAGATGCGGGAGCGTGGAAGCGGCGGGGACGTTGAAGAATCCGGAACCGTACCGCAGCGTGCTGCCGATCTTGGTGCCCTGAGCGTCGAGCGGCTGAACCTGAGCAGCCCCGGCCAGCCCCACGAGCAAGAGGGGCATCCAGCGTCCTCGTCGATTGCCACGTCCTCTCATCCTGTCACTCCTTGCGAGCGTCCATGCGCCGCGACCCGTGCCCGACCTGTAGCCGATCGCACACCCGGGCGCAAACGCCGAAGTGTTGAAAAAATAGGCCGAAGGAGAGCCGAAATCCAGCGAGTGTAACGCGGTTCACGCGTCGCGATCCCCGGTTCCCCCGTGCTCCAGTCCGCGCATCCGCCTGCCGATGGAGAACATCCAGCCCACAAGCAGCAGCCACGCCAGCGAATAGGCGATGAAGACGTACCAGTACGGCCGCAGCGACTGCTGTGCGAGCACCTCGGTTCCCACCTGGGCGCTCACGGGCGCAGCGAAAGCCAGCAACGCCGCCAGCGCGGCCAGAAGGACGGTTTCCGGTCGGGAACGAAGACTACGCATGGCCGGCTCCTTAGGCTGCCCGAGGCTGGTCGCGCGTTTCCAGGGCATGCTGGTAACGCAGATGCTCGAGGCCGTATCTGAAGATGACGATGGAGAAGAAGATGAGGGTAAAGGCCAGCAGCCCGACCATCAGGGTGATCAGCATGTCCGAATCCAGCGTCGGCCCCTCATCGATATTGAGCACCACAGGCTGGGGATGGAGCGACGGGAACCAGAGCACGCTGACGTGGACGAGCGGAATCAGCAGCGCTCCCAGGACGCCGATCACCGCCGCCATGCGTTTTCCCGCCAGCCGATCTTCCGCCGAAGCGCGCACGAGGAAGTAGCCGAGGAAGACGAACCACATGAGCAGCGTCAGGGTCAGGCGCGGCTCCCAGGTCCAGGGCGTCCCCCAGGCGTACGCCGCCCAGAGCGGCCCCGAGGTGAGCATGATCGCCCCGAAGACGAGCCCCCCCTCGGCCGCGGACTGCGCCGCCCAGTCCAGCCGCTCGTCGCGCAGCCAGAGATAGGCGGCCCCGCACAGCGCGGTGATGCCGAAGGCGAGGAAGGTCACCCATGCGGAGGGGACGTGCACGTAGAAGATGCGCTGCACGATCCCCATGGTGCGCTCCGTCCCCACCCAGAAGAAGACCAGCCAGTGGAGAACCAGCACGCCGGCGACGCCCAGGACCCCCAATACCATCGCCATCCATCGGATGCGCGTCAGTGACATCATTCCTCCACCACGTATCGAAACAGGATCGCGCCCGCCGCGAGCGAAAGCACGGCAAAGGCCGCCAGCAGATAGAGGCTGCCCTCGACCTCCTGTGCGGGACGCGAGGCGAAGATGCGTCCCGTGGCCGTGACTCCGAAGATGACGACAGGAACCAGAAGCGGAAAGATCAGGATGGGAAGAAGGGTCTGTCCCATGGTGGTCTGCGCCGATATGGCGCTGAACAGCGTGGTGACGGCCACGACTCCGAGCGTCGCCACGGCGAGCACGCCGGCAAGCAGGAGAGGATCGCCTCCGTAATCGAATCCGAAGAACAGCCAATAGGCCGCGAGCGCGATCACCTCGATCAACGCGACCAGCACGAAATTCGAGATCACCTTGGCCAGGTATATGCCATCCAGTGGAATGGGGCTTGCGAGAAGGCCCTGGATCGCGCCGTGCTCCCGCTCCATCTCGAAGGTCCGGCCCATGCCCAGCATGCCTCCGAACAGGATCGTCATCCAGAGCAGGCCCGCCGCCAGCTGCTGCATCCGCACCAGCCCCTGATCGATCGCGAAATGAAAAAGGATGGCCACCAGCACGGTCAGCCCGCCCATCGCCGCCAGCCGTTCCCGGGTGCGCAGTTCGAGCAGGAGATCCTTGCGCACGATGGCTGCGACCTGCCGGAGATAGACGGTCACGCTCCCTCCTCCACGGCGCGCCGGTAGGATCTCTCCAGGCCGCCGGCGTCCAGTTCGGCCCGCCGGGCCTCGAACACAAACCTGCCGCGCACCTGGATTGCCACGCGATCGGCCAGTTCGAGCCCTCTCCCCAGGTTGTGCGTGACCATGACGACCGTGCGCCCGCCGTGTTTCAGCGCCGACAGCAACTCCTGGAGCAGCGCGCCGGCATAGGCGTCGAGTCCGGTGTACGGCTCGTCGAGGAGGACGATCTCCGGGTCGTGGAGCAGCGCCCGCGCTACCGCCAGCCGCTGCACCGTACCGCGCGACAGCGTGTCCACCCGGCTGTCGGCGTAGCGTTCGAGGCCGACGTCGCGCAGGCGGTCCGGCACCCGGGAGTCCAGGTCTTCGAGGCCGTGCAGACGGCCGTGGAACAGGAGGTTCTCGCGCGCGGTCAGGCGACCGTACAGGAAGCTCAGGTGAGACAGAATGCCGATCCGGCCGCGCGCCGCCCGGTCACCGATCGTGAGGGGAATCCCGGACACCCGCACCTCGCCGGTCGTGGGGCGAAGCCCTCCCGCGAGCAGCCGCAGGAGGGAGGTCTTGCCGGCGCCGTTGGGACCGAACACCGAGAGGAACTCGCCGGCGCCGAGACGGAAGGACACGTGATCCACGGCCCGCACCGGCCCGTAGTCCCGGACCAGCGACGCCGCCTCCAGCACCGGAGCGTGGGTGCGGGGGGCGGCGGAGGGAGAACCGGACATCAGGTCATCGGCCCCGTGCGGCCGCGGCCTCCTCCCCGCGTTCCGACTCCAGCTGCCGGCCGCAGGTCGCGCAGAAGAGCGCCTCCGCGACGTTGGCGCTGCCGCAGCGGTCGCACAGCGTCCCCGATCTCAGGGCCGCCCGATAGGCTGCGATTTCCCGCTCGAGGTCGTCCGCCACGGCGTCCTTCGCCGGCGGCGCGTCCTCAGCCTGATCCCGGCTCCGCTGCACCTCCCGCAGCGCATCCAGCGCTTCGCGTCCCAACTCGTCGCGCAATCGCCGGTAGTCGCGTTCGTCGACCTTGCCGGTCGCGAAGTCATACTCGACGTCGCGCAACGCCACCAGGCTCAGGTGCCTGCGCGCCTCCGCCTCGGTGAACTCCTCGTCCAGGCTCGCGAGGGACGCCCTCTCCCCGCTGAACACGGGCTGCACGACGTACAGGACCACCGCCGCCGCGACCAGAACAGCCCCCAGCAGGATCATCATGCGCTATGCAACGTCATCATGGGCGATGCGGCGGCGGAGCCGGGGGCAGGGACCGAACGGGACGACGGCCCGGGTCAAACCCCGGCGAGCCGGGCGCTCGCGGGCGTCGCCCGGACCTTGCGCCGGGCCGGTCCGCCCGCGCCGGGCCAGAGGGCGATCAGGGACCCGAGGGTAATGACCAGTCCGCCGTACCAGATCCAACCCACCAGGGGCCGGACCAGCACCTGGAAGACCGCGCCCTGGGCCGAAGACTCGTTCCGGAGGGCGCCCTCGAAGTCCTCGACCCCGGCGAGGATGACGTACACGTCCTCGAGCGGGGTCGACCGGATGCCGACCTCCCGGATCGGCTGGTCCGCCGTCGAATAGATGCGCTGCTCGGCGGTGATGGTGCCGAGCCGGCGGCCGTCCCTCGACACGTCCATGAGCGCCACCCACTGCCACATGTTCGGCGTGCGCGACGAGGACAGGCCCTGGTAGGTCAGGACGTACTCGTGGCCGTAGGGAGAGGCCGCCCGGATCTGGTCCCCCGGCTCGACGCTCTGGTCGATCTCGGTGTGGAACGAGGCTCCCGCGAACCCCGCGAACATGAGGACGATGCCCACGTGCACGATGTAGCCGCCCCAGCGGCGGCGGTTGCGGGCGATCAGGTGCAGGAAGGCTTTGCCGAGCCCCTCGCCCTCGATGCGGGCGCGCGCCCTGGTCCCCTTCCAGAACTCGGTCGCCAGGATGGTGAGCACGAAACCGCAGATCGCAAAGGTCGCGAGCGCGTAGAACCCCCGCATGCCGGCGATCATGAGCCCGGCTACGACGGCTGCCGCCATCAACAGCGGCGGCAGGAAGTTGCGCTCCAGGTTGCGGCGCGTCGCCCTTCGCCAGGCGATCACCGGCCCGATCCCGGTCAGCGCCAGCAGCACCAGCCCGATCGGGATGTTGACGCGGTTGAAGAACGCCGGCCCCACGGCCACCTTGGTCCCCGCGAACCCCTCGGAGATCAGCGGGAAGAGCGTGCCCCAGAGCACCGCGAACGCCGACCCCAGAAGGATCAGGTTGTTCATCAGGAAGGCGGATTCCCGCGACAGGAACGACTCGATGGTGCGTTCCGCGCGCAGATCGTCCTTGCGCCACAGGATGAGGAGCAGACAGGCGAAGGTGGCAGCTCCCAGGAAGGCCAGGAAGATGTAGGCGATGCGCGTGTTCTGGGCGAAGGAGTGAACCGATTCGATCAGCCCCGACCGCGTGAGGAAGGTCGCGAAGATGGTGAGCAGGAAGGTCAGCGACACCAGCGACAGGTTCCACATCTTCAGCATTCCCCGGTGCTCCTGGATCATGACGGAGTGGAGGAATGCCGTCGCGGTAAGCCAGGGAAGCAGGGACGCGTTCTCGACCGGATCCCAGAACCAGTATCCGCCCCAGCCCAGCTCCTCGTAGGCCCAGCGCATGCCGAAGATGATCCCGTTGGTCAGGAAGAACCAGCTCAGCAGGGTCCAGCGCCGGGTCACAACCAGCCAGCGGGAGTCGGTCTTTCCCGTGACCAGCGCGGCGATGCCGAAGGCGAAGGGCACAGAGAAGGAGGTGAACCCCAGGTAGAGCGTCGGGGGATGGATGGTCATCCAGTAGTTCTGGAGCTGCGGGTTCAGGCCCTGTCCGTTCGCCGGAGTGAACGGCAGCCTCTCGAAGGGGTTCACGTCGGCGAAGAGGAGCACGCCGAGGAAGAACGCCGTGATCGTGAGCAGGACACCCACCACCGAGGGCATGAACTCCCGGTTCCTTCGGCGGTTCTGGAAGACCGCGATGCTCGAGAAGAGGGTGAGCAGCAGCACCCAGAAGACCAGCGATCCGCGCTGGCCCGCCCAGAGCCCGGTCACCTTGAAGTAGGTTTCCAGCTCCCGGCTCGAGTACCCCCACACGTACCGGTACTCGTAGTGTTCTCCGAGAAACGCCAGGATGATGCCCAGCGAGGTGAGGCAGAGCAGGAAGAAGACCGCGTAGACGGACCGTTCGGCCGAAAGGACCAGGTCGCCGCGCTTTCGGTGCCCGCCCACGAAGGCGAGCACGAT
The DNA here is from genome assembly GCA_002238605.1 of BD2-11 clade cluster bacterium bin43. Taxonomy (GTDB): domain Bacteria; phylum Gemmatimonadota; class Gemmatimonadetes; order Longimicrobiales; family Gaopeijiaceae; genus BD2-11. The sequence continues at coordinate 240,964 of MPMR01000002.1, forward strand.
TCCCCAGATCGAGACCGGCAGAGCCACCCAGAGGGCGAACTCCCCGAGGAGAATCATCCGGCCATCTCGTCCGGCATCGCCTCGTAGCGGCTGCCACACTTGGTCAGCACCGTGGTCGCCTCGAAGACCCCGTCGCGGCGGAAACGCCCTTCGACCACGACTTCGGTCTCGTCGCTGAAGGTGTCCGGGAGAATATCACGATACTCCACCCGGAAACTGGCGTCCTCGCGGGCGAGGTCCATCACCGAGAAGTAGTGCTCGAACGCGCCCGCGCCCTCGTAGCTTCCCTCGACCACCCGGCCGCTGACCTTCACCCCGATGTCGTGGAAGGTGTCGTCCTCGGCCACCTTCGCCATGAGTTCGACCGGGGTCAGGTAGTACACCATCGCCTTGTCGAAACCGGTCCAGATGAGGAAGGTCACGACCATGGCGACGCCGACCAGACCGATATAGAAGCGGCTGTTCTTCATCCGCTGCGCTCCTGTGTCCCGTGTGTCCCGCACCCGGCCCGACTGCCTCGAGTCCGGCCTTGCCAGCGTTCAGAATATAGGATGGAGGCGCGGTTTCTCAAACCTGAGCGGGTTGCTCGCTCCCGCGGGCCCAGCTGCGGGCGGCCGCGACCGCCCTCTCCCACCCGGAGATGAGCGCCGCGCGGTCTTCGGAGCCCATTGCGGGCGAGTAGACGTCGGGATCCCCGGAGGAGGCCGCGAACACCTCTCCGTCCGGCCACAGGCCTGCCGCGATCCCCGCCAGGCCGGCCGCCCCGAGCGCGGTGGTCTCGACCCGGGGCGCGCGTCGCACGGGCACGTCCAGCACGTCCGCCTGGAACTGCATCAGCCACCGGTTGCGCGCCGCCCCGCCGTCGGCGCGCAGCTCCCGGGTGGCCAGCCCGGCGTCCCCCTCCATGGCACGGATGACGTCGACCGTGCCGTACGCCATCGACTCGAGCGCCGCGCGGGCCAGGTGGGACGCGGTCGTCCCGCGCGTGATGCCCACCACCGTCCCGCGCGCCTCCGGGATCCAGTGGGGCGCCCCCAGCCCGACGAACGCGGGCACGAAGTAGACTCCGGCGTTATCCGCGACCTCGCGGGCGCGCTCCTCCGATTCCGCGGCGTGGTCGAGGATGCCCAGGCCGTCGCGCAGCCACTGAACGGACGCGCCCGCCGAAAAGATCGATCCCTCCAGGGCGTACGCCGGGCCGCCGCGCGCGTCGCAGGCCAGCGTGGTGAGAAGCCCGTTGTCCGAGGGCACCACCTCCTGGCCCGTATGCAGCAGCAGGAACGCCCCGGTGCCGTAGGTCACCTTGGCGAGGCCGGCGCGGATGCACCCCTGCCCGAAGAGGGCGGCCTGCTGGTCGCCGACCACGCCCGCAATCGGAACTTCCGTCCCCAGGTGTTCGCCGCGTACGACCCCGAAGTCGCCGGAGCTGGAGCGCACCTCGGGCAGGATGTCCGCGGGGACTTCGAGCAGGTCGGCGAGCGACGGGTCCCAGGCCCGGCGGTGCAGATCGTAGAGGAGGGTGCGGGAGGCATTGGTGTGGTCGGTGGCGTGTACCGCCCCGCCGGTCAGGCGAGCCACCAACCAGGCGTCGATGGTGCCCGCGGCCAGGTCGCCGGCTTCCGCCGCCGAGCGCAGCTCCGGGCGCTCGCGAAAGAGCCAGGTCAGCTTGGTTCCCGAGAAGTAGGGATCCAGAACCAGCCCCGTGCGCCGGCGCACCTCGGACTCGTGGCCCCCGCGGCGCAACTCCGTGCATATCGAAGCGGTGCGGCGGTCCTGCCAGACGATCGCCCGGCACACCGGCTCGAGCGAAGCGCGGTCCCACAGCACCACGGTCTCGCGCTGGTTGGCGATGCCGATGGCCTCCAGGCGCGCCTCCCCGCCGGCGTCGTCCAGCGCGGCGCGCGCGACCCGCCGGGTAACCCGCCAGATCTCCTCCGCGTCGTGCTCGACCCGGCCCGGACGGGGGAAGTGCTGGGTGAACTCCGAGTAGCCGCGTCCCACGATCCGTCCGTCGCTCGTCACCACGAGGGCGGTCGAGCCGGTCGTGCCCTGGTCGAGGGCCAGAACCGCGGATGGTCTGCTCACAACTTCGCTCCGGTTTCCGGTCTCACCTCAACTTCGGACGCCGTTGCCCAACCACCGAAGCCGTACGGGACGCCGGCGGCGCCCAGCAGGCCCACGAGCAGCGGCACGGGCAGCCCCACCACCGTGAAGTAGTCGCCCTCCAGCGACTCCACCAGCACCGCGCCGGCGCCCTGTATGGCATAGGCTCCCGCCTTGTCCATCGGCTCCCCGGTGGCCACGTAGGCCCGAGCTTCCTGCTCGGCGAAGGATCGCAGCCATACCGTGGTTCGCGAGACGCCGGCGTGCACGCACCCGTCAGGCTCCACCAGCGCCAGCGCGCTGACCACCTCGTGGGCCCGGCCGGACAGGCTGAGAAGCATCGCGACCGCATGATCGGCGTCGCCGGGCTTGCCCAGGATGGTCCCGTCCCGCACCACGACCGTATCGCCGCCCAGCACCAGCCTCCCCGGCCGGCGCCCCGCCACCGCGCGCGCCTTCCCCTCCGCCAGACGCCGCGTATGCGCGACCGGGTCCTCCCCGGGCAGCACCTCCTCCGGGATGTCCGCCGGGTCGATCTCGAACGGGATCGCCAGCATCGAGAGCAGGTCCGCGCGCCGGGGCGACCGGGACGCGAGCACGAGACGGTGGCCCCGCCCATCCGCCGGCCGCGCAGTCACCGTTCGAGCACCAGCGTGACGGGACCGTCGTTTACGAGCTCCACGTCCATCATGGCGCCGAACACGCCGGTCTCGACCCGACCCGGGGCCTTCTCCCGCAGGAGCGCCACGAAGTCCTCATAGAGAGGCACCGCCACGTCCGGCCCCGCCGCCCGAATGAAGCTCGGCCGGCGTCCCTTGCGGGTATCCCCGTACAGCGTGAACTGGCTCACGACCAGAACGTCGCCGGAGACATCCTGGAGCGACAGGTTCATTCTGCCCTGCGGATCGTTGAAGACGCGCAGCCCCAGCACCTTGTTGGCCATCCACCTGAGCGCGTCCACGCTGTCCCCGCGGGTGAATCCGGCCAGCAGCAGGAGCCCGGGACCGATGCGGCCCACCACCGAGCCGTCGACGGTCACCGAGGCGCGCGCCACGCGCTGGAGCACGATCCTCACCTCGCGCCCCCGCCGCAGACCGGCCCGGCAGGCGTGATCCCCATCCGTCCCCGCGCCCGGACCTTCACTCGACGGTGACCGACTTGGCCAGGTTGCGGGGCTGATCCACGTCGCAGCCCCGGAGGACGGCGATGTGGTAGGCGAGCAGCTGAAGGGGCACCGTGGTAAGCACGGGGCGCAGGAAGGGCAGCGTGTCCGGCACCCGGATGACGTGGTCCACCTTGTCCTCGAGCTCCGAGTTGCCTTCGCTGACGACGGCGATCACGCGCGCATCCCTCGCCTTCACCTCCTCGATATTGGAAACGACCTTCGGATAGACGGGATCGCTGGGGGCGAGGATCACGACCGGCATGGCCTCGTCGATCAGCGCGATGGGGCCGTGCTTCATCTCCGCGGCGGGATAGCCTTCGGCGTGGATGTAGCTCACCTCCTTGAGCTTGAGCGCCCCCTCCAGCGCCACCGGAAACTGGAAGCCGCGGCCCAGGTAGAGGAAGTTGGGCGCGTCCTTGCAGGTGCGGGCCAGTTCCAGAATGGAATCGTTCAGCTTCAGGACCTCCTCCACCTGTCCCGGGAGCTCCTGCATGGCCTGGACGATGCGGCGTCCTCCCAGCAATGAGATCTGCCGGCGCCGGCCCATCCACAGGGCGAACAGGGCGAGCACCACGAGCTGGCTGGTGAAGGCCTTGGTGGACGCCACCCCCACCTCCGGCCCGGCGTGGAGGTGGCAGCCGAAGGCGGTATCGCGCGCGATGGAGGAGCCCACCACGTTGACGATGCCCATGGTGCGCGCTCCCCGGCGTCGCGCCTCCCGCAACGCGGCCAGCGTGTCCGCGGTCTCTCCGGACTGGCTGATCGCGACCACCAGGGTGCGCTCGTTCAGCACAGGGTTCTTGTAGCGGAACTCCGAGGCGTACTCCACCTCGACCGGGATGCGCGCGAGATCCTCGAGCATGTATTCGCCGATCAGCGCCGCGTGCCAGCTGGTTCCGCACGCCGTCATGACCACGCGATCCACGGAGAGCAGTTCTTCGCGGTGCCGCTCGATGCCGCCCAGGCGAGCCGTCCCCTCGGCCTCCAGCAACCGTCCCCGAAGGACGTCGCGCAGACTGCGCGGCTGCTCGCAGATCTCCTTCAGCATGAAGTGCTCGAAACCGCCGCGCTCGATGGCGGAGAGGTCCCAGGTCACCTGGTGCACGGAGCGGCGCACCGTGCCCCGCCCCATGTGGTAGACCCGGTAGCCGGTGCGCTCGAGCTTCGCATAGTCGCCGTCCGCGAGGTAGACGACATCGCGCGTCCGGGCCACGACGGCGGCCGCGTCGGAGCCCACCAGGTATTGGCCCGAGGCTCCCACCCCGAGCAGGAGCGGGCTCCCCCGGCGCGCCGCGACCAGCTTGCCCGGCTCGTGCGCGGAGATCGCCGCGATGCCATAGGTGCCCTCGACCCGTTCCAGCGCGAGCGCGAGGGCTTCCTCCAGCGGAGATCCCTCCCTGCGGAAGAAATCGACCAGGTGCACGACGACTTCCGTGTCGGTATCGCTGCGGAACCGGTATCCGCGCGCCTCGAGCCGCCGCCTGAGGAGGGCCGCGTTCTCGATGATGCCGTTGTGGACCAGGGCCACGCCGCCATCCTGACTGACATGGGGATGGGCGTTGCGCTCGGTCGGGGCGCCGTGGGTGGCCCAGCGCGTATGGGCGATGCCGCAACTCCCCCCCGGCGAGTCGCGGCCGATGGCCGCCTCCACCCGCCCCAGCTTGCCCGCCCGCTTCACCACGCGCAGCCCGGCGTCGCCGTCGACCACCGCGAGACCGGCCGAGTCGTATCCGCGGTACTCGAGACGGCGCAGGCCCTCGAGCAGCACGGGGGTCGCGTCCTCCGGACCCACGTATCCGACTATTCCGCACATGTCGTCTTCGATGCTGGGGTCATTCGGGCACCCGGGCCGCCGCCTCTGCAGCCGCCGCGCCCGCACCACACGGAAGCTACCTCGTGCACCACCTCAGGGGGAACGCGCCAGCCCGTCCAACTCGGCGCGCGCGTCCTCCACGAGCTTCCCCGCGCGCGGCCCGGCCGGCGCTTCCGCGATCAGCCGCACCACCGGCTCCGTGCCGGAGGGCCGCACGTGCAGCCACTCGCGGCGGTCGGGCCAGGTCAGCCGCAGCCCGTCGGCGCGGTCCCGGTGCGCGCCGGGCCAGCGCTGCTGCAGGCGAACGTAGGCGGTTTCCAGCACCTCCCTGGGGAAGGCGACCTTTTCCTTCACGATGCGGTAGTCCGGATAGCGGCCGACGGCAGCCGCCAGCGAGATCCCTTCGTCGAGAAGATGCTGGAGCACGAGCGCGGCGCCCACCAGCGCGTCCCGGGTGTGGTGCAGCGCCGGCACGATCACCCCGCCGTTCCCTTCCCCGCCCACCACGGCTCGCTCCGCCTGCATGCGGCGCACCACGTTGATCTCGCCCACGGGCGCGCGCAACGTCTTCGCCCCGGTGGCGGCCGAGGCGTCCTCGATCACCTGGCTCGTGGAAAGGTTGGTCACCACCAGCCCCGGAAACCGTCTGGTCACGGCCGCGGCTGCCAGGGCCAGAGTGAAGTCCTCGCCGACCGGATCACCGGTCTCGTCCACCAGCGACAGGCGGTCCACGTCGGGGTCCACCGCCATCCCCAGGTCGGCCCGGCTCTCCCGCACCAGCGCCCCCAGGTCGCCCAGGTTCGCGGCGGTCGGCTCGGGGTCGCGCGGAAAGCGACCGTCCATCTCCAACCCGATGGCGTAGACGCGGCACCCCAGGCGCTCCAGCAGCTCGGGCATGACCGCGCCCCCCGCCCCGTGAACGCAGTCGAGCGCCACGGAGAATCTGCGCGCACGCAGCGCGGCAACGTCCACGAAGGGAAGGTCCAGGACCGCCCGCAGGTGCCGCCGGGCCGCGCCATCGTCCCTCGTGAACTCCCCGACCCGATCCCAGGGCGCGCGCGGAATCTCCCCCTCCAGCACCCGCCGGAACCGCGCCATCCCGGGTGCGTCCAGGAACATGCCCTCGGCCGTAGCGAACTTGAGGGCGTTCCACTCCGCGGGATTGTGGCTCGCCGTGACCGCGATCCCGCCAGCCGCACGGGCGTCGCGAACCGCCATCATGAGCGTCGGGGTGGGCACGATGCCGATGTCGACCACGTCGCACCCCACCGACGCCAGTCCGGCACCGGCAGCCGCCGCGAGCATGCGCCCGGACGTCCGCGAATCCCGTCCCAGCATCACGGATCGCCCCGCGCCCTCGCCGCCCAGGAATCCGCCGTACGCCGCCGCGAGCGCGGCGACCAGCTCGGGCGTGAGCGGATCTCCCACCCGGCCCCGGAAGCCCGAAACACTGACCATGAGCCCGCGCGGAAGCACGATCGGCATAGCTGGCAACCCCCTGTTGGGCGGCGGGACTCGCCTTCGTCCCGTCGCGCGGACTAGATTCGAGCCGTTCACAGTTGTCCAGAACCCCTTCGGCCACATCCCGGATCCATGACCCAGCCCCTGCCCAGGACGTCATCGCCCCGTCGCGGGCTCGGAACGCTCGCGATTCACGGGGGACAGGCGCCCGAGCCGCACACCGGGGCCATCATGCCTCCCATCTTCCAGACTTCGACCTACGTGCAGCCCGGACTCGACCAGGGCTGGGCCTACGACTACGCGCGCATCTCGAACCCTACCCGCGAAGCCCTGGAACGCAACCTCGCCGCTCTCGAAAAAACGTCCCACGGAATCGCATTCGCGAGCGGGATGGCCGCCATCGATTGCGTGGCGCGACTGCTTTCGGCAGGCGATCACGCGGTCTGCGAGGAGAACACCTACGGCGGGACGACGCGGCTGGCCACGCAGGTCCTGAACCGGGCCGGCATCTCCTTCTCCTTCGTGGACTCGAGGGATCCGCAGCGAATCCGGGACGCGCTCCGGCCGAACACGCGGCTGGTGCTCCTCGAGAGCCCCACCAACCCCATGATGCGCCTGTGCGACCTCCGCGCGGCCGCCGAGGCGACCCGCGACGCGGGCGTGCTTCTGTGCGTGGACAACACCTTCGCGACGCCCGTGAACCAGCGCCCCCACGAGACGGGCGCGGACATCGTGATGCACTCGACCACGAAGTACCTGAACGGCCACAGCGACATCATCGGCGGGGCTCTGACGGTGCGCGACCCGGACCTGGACGACCGTTTGCGCTTCCTGCGCAAGTCCACCGGCGCCGTCCCCGGCCCCATGGACTGCTGGCTCTGCCTGCGCGGCGCCAAGACCCTGCACGTGCGCATGCGCGAGCACAACGCCAACGGGCTGGCGGTGGCGCGCTTCCTGGAGGCCCATCGGGCCGTCGACGAGGTGTACTATCCGGGCCTGGCCTCCCACCCGCAGCACGAACTCGCGGCACGCCAGATGACCGGGTTCAGCGGCATGGTGTCCGTCACCCTGCCGACCGAGGACGCCGTGCGGCGGCTGGTGGAGGGCACGCGCATCTTCGCGCTCGCGGAGAGCCTGGGAGGGGTGGAATCGCTCATCTCGGTGCCCGCGCTCATGACCCACGCATCGGTGCCCCGCGAGCGCAGGGAGGAGATGGGGGTCAGCAGCCGGCTGGTGCGGCTGTCGGTGGGAATCGAGGATCCGCGGGACCTGCTCGAAGACCTGGACCAGGCTCTGTCCCGCGGGTCCGGCGGCTGATGGACTCCCGGAATTACGCCGCAATGGTGCCGAAACCTCGGTTCCGGGCGGGGCGTACGAGAACCGACCACGGCGGGGGGGAGCCCGGCGCGGCCGACACGAATACCAGGACGCGAGGCGTCCGCTAAAGGAGAATCACCATGGACGGTTCTGACGCAGGCCGTGGCAACGGCGCGGCCGAGAACGCCAATGGAAACGACGGCGGCGCACCCCACGCACACGCGCGCCGCATCCTCACGGGCATATCGTCGCGTTCGTGGGAACACCCCGCGGATCGCGCGGCCCTGGCCGCACTGCGCAAGCTGCCCGTCTTCGACGAAGTCCTGAAGACCCTCTTCGGCTTTTTCGGCGAAAAGCCCATCCGGCTCGCGTTCCAGGCGAACGCGCTACGGGTGAGCGAGCGCCAGTACGGCCACATCTACGAGCGCTACCGGGACATCGTCGAGACGCTGGACACCGAGGAGTACCCGCTCTACGTCTCCCAGACGCCGATGGCCAACGCCGGCGCCTACGGAATGGATCAGCCCTTCATCATCCTCAACTCGGGGACGGTCCTGATCCTGAACGATGACGAGCTGTCCTTCATACTGGGTCACGAAGTGGGTCACATCATGAGTGGCCACGTGCTGTACCGCACGATGATGGTGCTGCTGATCCAGCTCGCCAGCCTCGGGTTCCCGATCGTCGGACTCGCCGCGCGCGCCGTGCTCATGGGGCTGCTGGAGTGGTCCCGCAAGAGCGAGCTCTCGTCGGACCGCGCCGGCCTGCTCTCCATCCAGGACGCGGATGTCGCCATGAGCGCCATGATGAAGATGGCGGGCGGCGGCACCACTTCGGACCTCAACCTCGGCGAGTTCGTGCGTCAGGCCGAGGACTACCGCGAGGGCGGAGATGTGGCCGACCACGTCTTCAAGGTGCTCAACCTGCTCGGCGTCACCCATCCGTTCTGGGTCCTGCGGCTCTCCGAGATCCGGAGCTGGATCGAGAGCGGCGAGTACGACCGCATCGTGGCGGGAGAGTACCCGCGCCGCGACGACCCCGACCCGTCGTACCGCGACGACATTTCCTCGGCGGCCGAGGCCTACGCGGAGGAGGCCCGCAGCTTCATCGGATCCGTGCGCGGGGCGGCCCGCAGGATGGGCGGCTCGATCAGGGACAACATCCGCAGATAGGCCCCGAGACCACTGGCATGCGCATTCTGATCGTCGGGAACGGAGGGCGCGAGCACGCACTCCTCTGGAAGCTCCGCGCGGACGCGCCCGAGGCCCGCTTTCACGCGACGCGCCCCAACGCCGGGATGGCGGGACTGGCGCGGGCGGTCGACATCTCTCCTGCGGACGTGGAGGCGCTGACTTCATGGGCCGAATCACACCGGATGGACCTGGTTGTGATCGGCCCGGAGGTCCCGCTCGCGCTCGGCCTCGCTGACCGCCTGGAGGCGGCGGGTGTGCCCGCATTCGGACCCTCGCGGGCAGCGGCGCGCATCGAATCGAGCAAGGCGTTCGCCAAGGACCTCATGAGCGCCGCGGGCGTGCCCACGGCCGGATACCGCGTCTTTACCGACGCGGGGCGCGCCGAGGCGTACGTCATGGAGGGGGGCGGGCCGTGCGTGGTGAAGGCCTCCGGCCTGGCAGCCGGCAAGGGCGCGATCGTGTGCGACGACCCGGATGAGGCCTGCGACGCGATCCGGCGGATGCTCGTGGAGGGAAGCATGGGCGATGCCGGCCGCGAGGTCGTGATCGAAGAACGCATGACCGGCGAGGAGCTCAGCGTCTTCGCCCTCGCCGACGGTCAACGGGCCGTCCCGCTGGTGGCCTCGCAGGATCACAAGCGGATCGGCGAGCGCGACACCGGGCCCAACACCGGCGGCATGGGGGCGTATGCGCCCGTCTCCCTGGCCACCGCCGAGTTGATCGCGCGGGTCGGCGACGAGATCCTGGATCCCGTGCTGCACGCCCTCGCCGAGGCCGGATGTCCCTTCCGCGGGCTCCTGTACGCGGGCCTGATGCTTACGGACCAGGGTGCCAGGGTGGTCGAGTTCAACTGCCGATTCGGGGATCCGGAGACCCAGGTCGTGCTGCCTCTGCTCAAGGGTTCCCTGCTCGAGCCGATGATGGCGGTCGCCGACGGGAGCGGGTTGTCGGGCTACGAGGCCGAGGCGATGGCGGGAGCCGCGGTGACCACCGTGCTGGCGGCCGAGGGATACCCGGGATCGTATCGGACGGGCGCGGCCATGGAGATCCCCGAATCGCTGGCCGGCGACCCGGACGTGCTGCTCTTCCACGCGGGCACCCGGAGCCAGGAAGGTGCGGTGCTGACCGCGGGGGGGCGCGTGCTCGCCGCGACCGGACTCGGCAACACGCTGGCGGAGGCCGCGGAGCGTTCCCGGCGCGCCGCGCGCGAGATCCGCTTTGAAGGCAAGTACTTCCGTTCCGACATCGGATGGCGCGAACTGGCGAGAAGCTGACTTCCCCGTCCGATCCCGGAGCGGGCAACGCCCAGCCGCGCAACCTCGACAACCTTATCGAAAGAAAGAGAAACCATGATCATTACGACCACGCCAACGCTGGAAGGACGTCCGGTGCGCGACTATCTCGGCATCGTCACCGGGGAGGCGATCATCGGCGCCAACATCTTCAAGGATCTGTTCGCGGCCGTCCGGGATGTCGTGGGCGGACGCTCCAGCGCATATGAGCGCGCGCTGAGCAACGCACGCGCACACGCCCTGCGCGAGATGGCCGAGCGCGCCGCCGACCGGGGCGCCAACGCGGTCGTGTCCGTCGATCTGGACTACGAGGTCATCAACAACATGCTCATGGTGACCGCAGCGGGCACCGCCGTGGAGACGTGAGCCGCGCCTCCTCTCGGGGGGCGGCCCCGCCGCCCCATGAGTGAGTCCCGACGCCATAGTTCACCCTCACCCTCCTCCAGCCGCAAGGGTCAGACTGCCCGAACTTCCTGAAGCAGAGACGATCGCGCGCGGCCTCGCGCCGCACCTCGCCGGCCGGACGATCTCCGGCGTCAGCGTACGGCGACCCGATCTGCTGTCGGAACCGGCCGGCGCCTTCGCCCTCGGGCTGAACGGCGCCAGGATCGACCAGGTGGGGCGAAGGGGCAAGAACGTGGTGTGGTTCTGCTCCAGGGACACGATTCTGGTCATCAATCTGGGAATGACCGGCCGCCTCCTGTTCCATCCGCGCGGCGACCCAACCCCGCTCCCCGTCCACACGGGCGTCATCTTCGATCTGGCCGGAGGCGACGCGGCGGTCTACAGCGACGTGCGCCGATTCGGGCGGCTGCAGCGTTTCTCCGGACGCTCCTGGCGCCGCTGGTCGCGCACGCTGGGGCTCGAACCGCTCAGCCGTTCCTTCACCGCCCGCCGTCTGGAAGTCGAACTCGCCCGCTCCCGCTCCCCGATCCGTTCGTGGCTGCTCGACCAGCGGCGCGTGGCCGGGATCGGCAACATCTACGCGAACGAGGCGCTGTTCCTCGCCGGCATCCATCCGGCCGTGCCGGCGCGCGCGATTCCGGCGACAAAGGTCGCGCCGCTCCACCGATCCATACGCAGGGTGCTGCGGGCCGCCATCGCCGCCTGCGGCACGACCCTGCGGGACTACCGCGACCCCGCCGGGCTGGAAGGATCGTTCGGTCCCCGTCTGGTGATATACGGTCGAGAAGGCCAGCCTTGTGTGAAGTGTCCAGGAGTTGTCCTGAGGACGGTGATCGGTAACCGATCGGCGTTCCATTGTCCCCGCTGCCAGCCGCCGCCCCAATGACCATCACGTGGATGAATCCGCCCGCGCACCGAGAGCGGCGAGGCGCCGAGCCGGCAAGGCGCTCCCGGGGCCGAACGGCCGCGCGGTTCCGCAGGCGCTCGGCATGGCTCCTTCCGACCGTGATCCTGGCTTCGCTCGGCTCGGGTCCAGGGCCGGCCTCGGGCCAGGACGGCATCGTTCCCGACCTGCCGGTGCGGGAGCTGACGCTCGATAACGGGCTGCGCCTTCTCATTCTGCCGCGGCCCTCGGCTCCCACGGTGGCGTTCGTCGTCGAGTACGCGGTGGGGGGCGTGAACGAGACGCTCGGGTCGACCGGCACGGCCCATCTCCTCGAGCACATGCTCTTCAAGGGCACCACCACGGTCGGCACCCGCGACGCGGAGGCCGAAATCGATCTCTTCGCGCGCATGGATGCCGCGCACGACTCCCTGGTCGTCGAGTCGTCCCGGACGGCACCCGACACCGCCCGCCTCGGGACGCTCCGGGAACGCGTGAATACCTACGAGGGACAGGCGCAGATCCCGGTGGTGTCCAACGAGTTCAGCCGCATCCTCAACCGCAACGGAGCCCGCAACCTCAACGCGACCACCTCCTCCGAGGCCACCACCTATTTCGTCGAGCTGCCGGCCAATCGCGCCAAGCTGTGGTTCCTGCTCGAGAGCGACCGGGCCCACAACCCCGTCTTTCGGGAGTTCTACACCGAGCGCGACGTGGTCATGGAGGAGCGCCGTACCCGGGTCGACACCAACCCGGGTGGCCTGCTCCACGAGGTCCACCTGGCAACGGCGTTCCTGATGCACCCGTACGGGGTTCCGGTGGTCGGTTACATGTCCGACCTGGAGCGGCTGTCGCGACGCCACGTCGAGGAATACCACCGGCGCTACTACGGAGCCCGCAATGCCGTGGTAGCGATCGTGGGCGACGTTGTGGCGGATTCGATCGCAGCCTGGGCGCGGGACTACCTGGGCGGCATCCGCCCCGGCGACCCCCCGCCCCCGGTCCTCGCCGTCGAGCCCCCGCAACGCGGCGAGCGCCGGGTGGAGCTGGTGATGGACGCCGAGCCGCAGCTGCGGGTGGGGTGGCATACGGTGAGCGGCCATCACCCCGACAGCCCGGCGCTGACCATGCTGGCGTCCGTGCTGTCGGGGCGGCGCACCTCCCGCCTCTACCGGCGCCTGGTCACCGAGGACCGCCTGGCCGCCGCGGTCACCGCATCCACCGTGCCCGGATCACGCTTCCCCGGACAGTTCGTGATTCACGTAACGCCTCGCGCTCCGGGCAAGCCCGCCGACATCGAGGCGGCCCTCTACGAAGAAATCGAGCGCCTCGCGCTGGAGCCTCCCGAACAAAGGGAGCTGCAACGAGTGCGCAACCAGCTGGTGGCGTCCGGCGTGCGCCGGCTGCAGTCCAACCTGGGCCTCGCGCTTCAGCTCGCCGGCTCGGTCACCCGCTCCGGGAACTGGCGGGCCACCTTCGAGCGGACGGCGCTGCTCTACGAAGTCCAGCCCGCCGACGTGCAGCGGGTGGTGCGGACCTACTTCACGCGCGACAACCGTACCGTCGCCACCCTCTTGAAGCGCACCGGGGACACGGACCCGTGATCAGGCTCGGGCCGGGGAGCCGGGCAGCGATCGCCGTGCTCGGGGCAATGGCGGCCACGGCGGAGGGGGTGACCGCGCAGAGGCCACCCGCGGACCGGGAGGCGATCGAGGCGCTTCGGTTCGCCCCGCTGTCCTTCACCCCGCCCGCCACTGCGGAGCGCGAGATCGAAGGCGTGACCGTCTTCTTTCTGGAGGACCACTCCCTGCCCCTCGTCAATGTCTACGCGCGCTTTGCGGGCGGTTTCGGACGCTTCGACCGCGAACTCTACGCCGCCGCCACCGCTCTCCCCTCGCTGCTGCGTTTCGGAGGAACGATCGAACTGCACCCCGATTCCGTGGATGAACAGGTCGACCAGCACGCGCTGCAACTCGCGTTCGGATCCGCGGGCGGGAGCACCTCCGCCACCCTCAACACGCTCACCGCCAACCTGGAGGCGGGCCTGGCCCTGTGGAAGGACATGCTCCTCCATCCCCGCTTCGATTCGGTGCAGGTGGAGGTGTGGCGAGGCCAGGAACTGGAGAGCGCCCTGCGCCGCCCCGACGACCCCGGACGACTCGCCTTCTCCGAGTTCAACCGGCTCATGTTCGGCGACCACCCGATCGGCTGGGAAATGGGACCCGGCGATCTCGAGCCGGAGGATCTCTCGCGGGAAAACCTGCTCGCCGCCCATGGACGGATCCTGTGCCGGGACAACCTGACGCTGGGAGTCTCGGGCAACCTGGAGTGGGCGGCAGTCGAGCCCCACCTGCGCGGGTTTCTTTCCGGATGGCCCGCCTGCGAGGGGACGCTGCCCGAACCGCCGGTGCCCGACATCCTGGACGAGCCGGGGATCTACCTGATTCCGCGGGAGCTGGAGCAGACGACCATCGTCATGGCACACCGCAGCTCCATCCGCCAGGCGGACTCGCGCGAGTACTTCGCCTCGCGCATCGCCAACTCAATCCTCGGATCCGGGGGCTTCTCGAGCCGCATCCTCAACCGGGTGCGCACCGAACTGGGCCTCTCCTACAGCGCGGGCTCCTTCTGGACCACCCCCGACGACAACGACGGCATCGTGGGCGCGCTGACGCGAACGAAGGGCGAGTCGACGATCGCCGCGACGCGGGCGATCCTCGACGTGATGGAGGAGATGCGCAACGCGCCGCCGGGGCGTGACGAAGTGGAAGCCGCGGTGGAGGCGGCCACCAACGGCTTCTCATTCAACTTCCAGGGGGCGATGCAGGTCGTGTCCCGGCGCGTGCTGCAAGAGGCTCAGGAGCTGCCGGAAGACTGGCTGGAGCGGTATGTGGCGGGGGTGCAGCGGGTTTCTCCCGGCGACGTGCACAACGTCCTTCGGAGGCACCTGGACCCGGAGCGAATGGTCATCCTCATTCTCGGGGACCCGGCACGGTTCGACCTGCCCGTCGAGACGCTGGGGGCGGTGACGGTCTGGGAAGTGGAGGGAATCTCCGACCCGGTCCCGCCGGTCGGACCGCCGCCCGGGTGACGCGGCGGCATCCGGGCCCGCCGCCCTCCCGGCTACCTCACGCCCACGTGGATCGCCGCGATCCCGAAGGTCAGGAGCTGCCACCGGACGGTCCGGAAGCCCGCATCGAGGAATTCCCGCCCCAGCGCCTGCGGGCCCGGAAACTCACCGACCGAGGCCGGCAGATAGCTGTATGCCCAGCGGTGCCCCGACACGATCCGGCCGACCGCCGGAAGGATGTGCCGGAAGTACCAGAGATATGCGGCCCGGACGATCGGGTTCGGGGGAATGGTGAACTCGAGAACGACCAGAGGGCTCCCTTCGCGCAGGACCCGGCGCAGCTCCGCCAGCCCCACACCGAGGCCGGAGAGATTCCGCACCCCGAAGGCCACCATGGCGCCGTCGAAGGACTCGTCCGCAAAGGGCAGTCGCTGCGCGTCGCCGCACAGCGGATGCACGGGCAGGCGGACGCTCTTCCTCCCGCCCCTGCGCAGCATGGGCTCCGCGAAATCGAGCGCCACCACTCTGCCGCGAAAGTCCTTGCGAGTGGCCAGTTCGATGGCCAGGTCGCAGGTGCCCGCGCAGGCATCCAGGTACCGCGCCGAGTCGTGACGGGAATAGTCGAGCGCGCGCACGGCCCGGCGACGCCACCACCGATCGACGCTCAGGCTGAGCACGCGATTGAGGAGGTCGTATCGAGGCGCGATGCGCGAGAAGATCTCGTGCACCTGGCGCGCTCGATCCTCACCCGACGACGGCTGCGCTTCGGAAACGTTCATCATCGATTCTCGTACGGCACGTCGCGAACCTCATCCGGCGGATGTCCTTGAACTACCAGAGCGTCGAAGACGCGGAGCTCGTCACCCTCGCCGCCCAAGGTCGCGAGGGTGCCTATCGCGAGCTGCTCTCCCGATACCAACGCCCCGTCTTCTCCCTCATCTACCGGATGGTGAGGAACCGCACGGTCGCCGAGGACCTGGCGCAGGAAGCCTTCATCCGCACCTTCAACGCGATCGATACCTACAATCCCAAGTACAAGTTCTCCAGCTGGATCTTCAAGATCGCAAACAACCTGACCATCGATCATCTGCGCAAGCGGCGCGTGCCCACGGTTTCCATGCACGGTGCCCCGGACGCGGTCACCCCGGAGGCCCAGGCGCGCACCAGCCTGGTGGTGCGGTCGCCAGGAGAGAGCCCCGAGGAATACGTTGAGAACCGCGAGCTCGCCGGCCAGATCGAAGCCGCGATCGGGGAGCTGCGCGAGGAGTATCGGGTGGTCGTGTTGCTCCGCCACATCGAGGGACACACCTACGACGAGATCGCCCGCATCATGGAGATCCCGCTGGGCACGGTAAAGACGTACCTTCACCGGGCCAGGGCCGAGCTCAAGCTTCGGCTCGCGGAGGCATGATTCGATGCTCATGGACGCGAAACTTCCCGCAGGTTCGTGCCGTACGCCGGGAGAGCCGATGCAAGGCATGGGTGACTGGACTACGATAACCCCGGATTCGGGAGATCCCGCGAGGATGGGAACGCCACGACAGGCGGAGGCAGGGGCAGGCCGCAGATGAATTCGGACCGATCCAGCTACGGCGGACATCTGGACGATGACGCCATCCAGGGCCTGCTCGACGCCGCCGAAGGACATGTCGGCGCGGAAACCGAATCCGCCCGCAGGCATCTGGCGGACTGCCCCGGTTGCCGCGCCCGGGCGGATGCCTGGCAGGAGGTCTTCGGTGAACTCGGCCGACTGCGCCGCTTCGCTCCTCCGGGACGCTTCGCCGAGCGGGTCCTGTCCGGCATCGACCTCCCGGGCGAGGCCGCGAGTCCGTCCCGGGCGTGGTCGTGGGGCCGGCTGCGCCGCTGGCTGTCCCGGACGGCCGCGGACGCGCATCTCTCCGGGCGCCGCCTGCAGGAGCTGGCGGACGGTGCGCTTTCCCGGAAGCGCGCTACCCTGGCGAAGGCCCACCTGGCGACCTGCGTGGACTGCGAGGACAGGCTGGCGGGCTGGCGGCGCCTGATCGCCACGCTCGAAACCCTGCCCTCCCTCGCGCCCGCCGCCGGCTTCGCGGAGAGGGTGATGGCGCGCTGGCAGGAGATGGCCGAAGAGACCGTCAGCCCGGGCCAGGCTGCGCGAAGGTGGCGACTCTGGCCTCGTTCGCCGCGTGGGTGGGTGCTGGCGGGAACGCTGACCAGCATGCCCGCCGCCGCGTTCGGCGCAGTGGCGGCTTTCCTCTCGACCGTTCCGCAGCTTACCACCGCCGGCCTCGTCACCTATCTGTGGTGGCAGGCTCGCGACGCCCTGTCGGCGTTCGGAAGCACGCTGCTGGCGGCGGTCGTGCAGAGCGGCGCCGCCTTCCGGGCCTATTCGCTCGCAGACTACCTGATCGCGTCGCCGGCCGTTGCCGTCGCGGCCGCGGCGGGCTTCACCACCCTGATGCTCGGTTCCATCTGGATCCTTCACCGCAACATCGACTTCCCCCGTTTCGCGCTTCGCCATGTTCACAGCTGACCCCTCCGGCCCCGCCGGCCTGACTCCACTGTTCGGCGCGGTGCTCGCGCTGTCGGCGGCGGGCGCGGCGCAGCCCACCGGCGCGCAGGAGCGGCAGGTGGTATCGAACCGCGTCACCGTGTCGGATGCCGATGCCACCCTGTCGCTCGAATTCGACTCCGGCCCGGCCTTCGAGATTTCGTTCCAGAACGGTGAAGTCCGGGTCGACGGCGAGGAGATCGGGAGCTACCAGGCCAGCGGGGAACTCGAAGCGTCGTGGCGGTCTCTGCTCTCCGAAGTCGTTCCGCTGGACGACGAACCACTCGCGGCGGCGCTGCTCGCATGGGAGCCCGGAGCACAGTTGACCGGCGATGCACGAGCGGTCGCCGAGCATGTCGACCGGGCGCTTCAGGAGGCGCTCGCCGGTCCCCTGCCGGGCAGCGGCGCGATCCCCGGGGTTTCCGGAAGCGCAGAGGTGGGAGGCATGGCTCCGGCCCTGGTTCCCCCGCTGCTGCGCCTTCTTTTGCAACGGGGCCGAGTGCTGGAAGAGGCGCTGGAGGACGTGGATCTGACGGAGTTTTCGCTTCATCTGGGCGAGGACGTGACCGTTGACGAAGGCAGCGAAATCGACGGGGCCCTGCTCGTGGTGGAGGGCGACGCCACCATTTCCGGGGAAGTCCCAGGCGACGTGGTCGTGGTCGCGGGAACGCTGCGCATCGAAGGTGACGCGGTCATCCGGGGAGAGGTCCGTGTGATCGACGGGCAGCTCGAGCGCGAAGGGGGAACGGTGGAGGGCAACATCTTCACCGTGGACGCGGGCGACGTCGCCGCAACAGGAGGAATGGCGGACGCGGAGGCTTCCGGGGGCGAGGAGCGCAATCCGCCCTCCCGTCAGGCCGAAGTCCGCGCCCGGCCCTTCCGCAACGTCACATCAGGCCTGAGCGGCCTCTTCGGGGACGTTTTCTGGCTCGCGGTCATCCTGGCCGTGGGGACTGCGGTCGTCCACTTCGCCGGAGACCGACTGCAGAACGTGGCCGACGTGGTGAGAACTGCTCCGGGACGGGCGGCGCTGGTCGGGCTGGCGGGCGGCTTCCTCCTGCTGCCGGTGTGGGTTCTGGGCGGCCTCGCCCTCCTGGTGTCGATCATCGGCATCCCCCTGCTGATCGCCTGGCTGCCCCTCTTCCCCCTGGCCGCGCTCCTGGCCACCGGACTGGGGTACCTGGCCGTCGCGAGCGTCGTAGGCGAGTGGCTGGCGCGCAAGGGCGTCCCGGCCCTGGACCGCTTCCGGCCTTCGAACCAGTTGCATGTGTTGGCCGTCGGTCTGGCGGCGCTCGTTCTCCCCTCCGCCGTCTCGCATGTGGCGGAGATGGGGGGGCCGTCGCTCGGCTCGTTCCTGAGCGGCCTGTTCACCCTGGTCGCGGTGGCCACCGCGATGATCGCGCTGATGCTCGGCTTCGGCGCCGTGCTGCTCACCGGGGCGGGCCGTACTTCCGATCCGGGCAGGATGGCAGCCACGTACGGCGGAGGGATCAGGGCAACGCGGGCGTGGACCCGGAGGCGTGCGCGACGAGGGTCGCGCAAGGAGCCGGAGCACCCTGACGAAGGAGACACCGGTGACTAGGATTCCGTGGACGAATCCCCGCGCGGGGCTGATCTGCGCCGCCGTCGGAGGGCTGGCCTGCACTGCTTCCGGCCTCTCCGCGCAGGACTGGAGCACCGTGACCGCGTCGCGCCAGCTGGGCGACGAGCGCGAGATCCATATCCACCTGGAGTATGGGGCGGGCGTCCTCAACCTGCGGCCGGGGGAGCCGGGCAGCCTGTACCGGATGGAACTGCGGTACGATCAGGACGTCATCGAGCCCCGGACCCACTACGCGGACGGAATCCTCGAGATCGGCATGGACCGCATCGGCAGAGGCATCCGGATCGGCTCGCGCGACGGATCGGGACAACTGGACCTGGAAGTCTCCCGGGAGGTGCCCCTGTCCCTGGATCTCGAGTTCGGGGCAGCGCGCGCGAACCTGGATCTGGGAGGCCTGCCGATTCGGGAGCTGCAAGTCGCGACCGGGGCATCCGATACGCGAATCGAGGTGTCGGCGCCCAACCCCGTGCAGCTGGAACTGGCCTCCTTCGAGGCAGGCGCGGCAAACCTTGTCGCCTCCGGACTGGGCAACCTCAACGCCGAGCGCATCCGCCTGGAGGCGAAGGCGGGCAAGGCAACCCTCGACTTCGGCGGCCAATGGCAGCGCGACGCCGAGGTGGACCTCGCCCTCGATCTGGGCGCGGTGGAACTTCGGTTTCCGCGGGGCCTCGGTGTGCAGCTGGTGGTGGATGCCCTGCTGACATCCGTGGATGCCCAGGAAATGTTCAGGCGCGGCGACAGCTACTTCTCGGCGGACTGGGACAGCGCCGAGACGCGGCTTACGGTGGACATCGACGCGCACATCGGTGCGATCGACGTGGTATGGACCCGATGATGGACCTCACGCTCAGGATTCGGACGACAGTCCCGGGGAGAAGCCCGACATGATCAGCGCCCTGCTTACCCTGTTCGCCATCGGCCTGGTTACGCTGCTGGTCGTTGGAGTCCTGCTCGCGGTGGCGGGCACGGTGTTTTCCATCGGGTTCGGCCTGGCCAGCTTCCTGCTGTTCAAGGTCGCCCCGATCGCACTCCTCGGGTACGTCGTGCTCAGGCTGATCGCGCCCCGCAAGCGCAAGGAACTGAGCGAGGCCGACCACAAATGGCTGGAAGGGTAGCCCGGTTCAGCCGGATCGCCCTGCCCGCGGTCGCCAGGCGATAGCCTGCTCGACCTCGGCCATCAGATCAGGGTCGGCGAACTCCCCCACCGGAGAGGTACCCACGAGATCGAGGTCGACGCCGTGCGCGAGAAGCGGCGCAAGCGCCTCGGGATAGTCCCGCACCATCACGTGGGCGGGCATCCGCCGGATCCGATCCCGGCCCGCGCGCGGTAGCGGCGACCACCTCAAGCGGGCCCCTCCCGCAACGCCACAACTACCTCGTCGCAGATTCGGTTCAACGCCTGCGCAACCGCTGAATCCGGCCGGCCCACCACCGTGGGCAGCCCGTCGTCGCCGGAGCGCCTGACCGCGGGGTCCAGGGGAACGGCGCCCAGGAAGGGGACGCCCTGCTCCTTCGCCAGAGCCTCCCCACCGCCCGTGCCGAACACGTCCACCGGTTCGCCGCAGTGCGGGCACGCCATCCCGCTCATGTTCTCGATGACGCCGATGATCCGGGTGTTGACGCGCTCGAACATCTTGATGCCGCGCCGGACATCGGTGGTGGCCACTCCCTGCGGGGTTGTGACCATGACGGCCCCGTCGAGGTTGACGCTCTGCACCAGCGACAGCTGAGCATCGCCGGTCCCGGGGGGCATGTCGACCAGCATGACATCCAGAGCGCCCCAGCGCACCTGCTCCAGGAACTGCTTCAGGACGCCCGCGATCAGCGGGCCTCGCATGATCGCCGGCTGTTCCTCGGCGAGCAGGAAGCCGAGGCTCATGAGCTTGACGCCGTGGGCATGAAGCGGCTCGATCATCTCCTTGCCCTTGGCGCCGGATACGCTGGGCCGGCGGTGTTCGCCGAACATGACGGGGATGTTGGGGCCGTAGATGTCGGCGTCGAGGAGCCCGACCCGCAGACGGCGGCGAGCGAGCGCGGCGGCGAGATTGGTGGTGACCATCGACTTGCCCACGCCTCCCTTGCCGGAACTCACTGCAACCACGTAGCGGGTGTCGGCGAGGACGCCGGGCTGGGGGGTGGGAGCGGGCACGGAGCCCGGGACAAGGCGGGACGACCCCGACGGTGCGGCAGGCGGCCCCGGCGAGCCTGCGGCCGCCGGGGAACTCGCGGGAGCGGGCTGGCGGGAGGGGGCGCTTTTCGGGAGCTGGACGTTGACCCGCACGCCCGAGACCCCGCGCACGCCTCCGGCGGCGGTACGGGCGGACTTCACAAGCGAACCGGGATCGTCGCCCTTGAGATGGAAGGCGAAGCGTACCAGCCCGTCCTTATCGATCTCGAGCTGCTGAACGTGTCCGCTGGAGACGATGTCGCGACCGCTGGCCGGGTGTCGCACCCCGGACAGGGCGTTCGTTACCGCATCAATGAGAGTTTGCTGGGACATGCCCCGCTCAGGTCGAAGTGCAGGTGGGATGTGGAAGTGCCCGTGGAATCAGACGGCGGCTACTCTGGTAACCCCCGGAACCTGGTCCTTCAGGCGCCGTTCGATGCCTTCCCTGAGGGTGAGCATGGAGATCGGGCAAGACTCGCACGCACCCATCAGGCGCACCATGACAACGCCTTCCACCTCGTCGTAGTCGATCAACTCGACGTCGCCCCCGTCCTGGTGGATCGCGGGTCTCACGGTCTCGAGGACCTCCTCGATCTTCTCCGTCGCCAGCATGATTCGTCGCTCTCCTCGCTCATCCGTGCGCGCTCCCGACCCTGAACGCACACGGACTCCGAAATCGCTCGAAGTTTAGGCAGCGCGCGATGGCGGGGTCAACCTTGCTGCCGGTCGGGTTCCGACCGCGACCGCTGATGGAACGTCCACAATACGGCGGCTGGAATCACCTCCGCGGCGGTCATCCAGAGCCGGGCGGCGATGGCGAGCACGGTGGCCGGGCCGCTCCCCAGTGCCGGCGCGAGCAAGGCAACCAGAAACCCTTCGCGAACGCCGACGCCTGCCGGGGCGAAGAGCATCAGGTAGCCCGCCACGTACGCCGCCGCAAAGGCCGACCCGGCGTGCACGGGCGACAGTTCCATACCCAGGCTCGCGGCAAAGATCCAGAAGGATGCGCCCATGGCCACCCAGACCCCCGCCATCTGCAGCAGCCAGCGCAGCACGTGTGCGCTGGTCAGGTTCGCGGGCCGGCTCGTCCGGACGATGCGGAACCAGAGGGCCACCGCCGCGTGGAACAGGGAGGGAACGGCAAGCACGAGCAGCAGCAGGCCGGCCGCCACGCCGGCGCCGACCAATCCCCAGCGCGGAATCGGCCCGGATCCTCCGGCGAACGCGGCCAGCCCGAGTGCGCCGGCGGCCAGCAGCCCCACGCCCTGCACCATCACGGCAGAGGTTGCCGAGACGGCCACGGGGACCCCCTGCCCTTTCGCGAGCGCGGCCATCCCGGCGATCGACCAGATCTTGCCGGGCACATACCGGCCCATATTGGAGATCATGAAGATGCTCACCGCGTCGCCCGGGGAGATCCGCGGTCCACCCAGGCCGGTCACCACCCCGCCCCAGATCAGTCCGCTGAGCGCGTAGGTGGCCAGCAGGAGCAGCGTCGCGGCAACGAGCGGGATCGTCCGCGGACGGGCGAGCGCGTCCTGCCATGCCCTCAGTTCGGCCAGGCTCAGCCCCACCCGATCGAGGATGAACCAGGTGACGATGACCGTGAGGGCGACGCGCGCCGCCAGGGAAAGCCACTTCTTCAGGGCCTGGCACTCCGGGTCGCGCGGCGCGCCGACCAGATCCGCACCGCGTTCGCCGCGAGCAGTCCGGCCAGGATGATGAAGCCGAGCCAGAAGCTGCGCGCCACCACGTCGGACCGGTACCACAACTCGACCTCGGACTCCCCGGCCGGCACGGGAACGGCGCGCAGGGTGTGGTAGGCGCGCAGCACGGCGACGTCGCTGCCGTCCACCCGGGCATGCCACGCGGGATACCAGTTGTCCGCTATGGCGAGCAGCGCCGGCGCGGAAGAGCGTACCGCGAGCCTCATGCGGTCGGGCCCGCGCTCCAGCCAGTCGACCTCTCCGGCAACGGGGGCTCCCGGCAGGCCGGTGGGCGGCGGCTCCGCCAGGACCACTTCCGCTGCGGGGTCGAATTCGGGAGAGAGCATGTACGCCACCGCCTCGTCGTCGGACTTGACGACGGCGCTTCCCACGAGGCGCGCGCGCGGAAGGCCGGCCTCCTCGAAGACGGTCTCGTAGGCGCGGCCATCGGGCAGCTGGGTCCGGCTGAAGACGTTCCCCTGCGGCGAACTCCCCGTCTGCAGGTCGGGCCACAGCAGGTAGCGCACGTTGAGCAGCCTGCGGATGTTGCCGTTGCCGTAGAGGTTCACCGGCTGTCCCGAGCCGACCATGCCGATGAGATCGCGGTAACGGGCCAGGTCGTTGGGATGGTGTCCGCCCGCGAGCTCGATTCCGTGCAGCGCGGGCATGAGGTCCTGGCCGGCGTTTCGGAACGACAGCATGCGATAGGGCTCCGAGCTGCCGGCTTCGCGGTCCAGCACTGCCTGAATGTTCGCATCCGGCGCCGCCCAGCGCTCGAAGTCGATGGTCTGGATGAACACCCTGTCGATGCGGTAGGCGTCGAGCACGACCAGGGCGACGAGCGCGGCCAGCACGATCCCCGGCGCGAGGTACCCCTTGCGCACCGCCCACACCAGCCCCGACAGGGCACCGGCCAGAAAGACGGCGATCCACGCGCCGGTCCCGATATGGGGCAGAGCGGCCGCCAGCGCCTGGCGCCTGGCCTCCGTGATCCCCGGATACATGACGGAGGTCCACAGAGATGTCAGCGCGCCCGCGGCGGCGAGCAGCGCGATGGCGGCCAGCGCCGCGGTCGCGATCAGGACCACCCGCTGGACCCGCCGTCCCGGCGCGGGGTCGCGCACGCAGGTGAAGATGCGGTCCACCCCCAGGGCGGCCAGCGTCGCCGCGCCGAAGGCAAGCAGGTAGGCCGCCTGCGAGGGAGCCCGGAAAAGGCTTATCCCCGGCAGGACTTCGTAGGTGATGCGCCAGACGGGGGTATTCGCGCCCAGCGCGAAGAGAACGGCAACTCCCGCCAACCCCGCAAAGAACCAGCGCAGCCCGCGCAGGGGTCCGCCCGCGAATGAGATCGCGGCCAGAAGAAGCAGCACCAGGCCCGCGTATTCGTGGTTGTGCTTGAACGGGTTGCGGCCCCAGTAGGTGTTGTCGGCCCAGCTTCCCGTACCGCCGATGTTGGCCCCCGAGAATTCGGGGATGACGAGGGAGAACGCTTCCTCCGGGTGCAGCGACCACGAACTGGACCACTCGAGGGCCGCCTGCTCATCGAGTGCTTCGGAGGTCGCGGTGCGCCGGGAATCGGCGGTCACGTATTCGAGGGCCGGCAGGAGCTGGCCGGCGGCGATGAGTGCGCCCGCGATCGAAGCCGCGAGAAACAGGCCGAACCGCGAGGCCGCCCGCGCGCGCCGGCCGGGGCGGGAATCGGAGGTGCTTGCGTTCCCGGCGCTGTCGTCGCCTGGAGGTACGGCTTCCGGGCCGGACCCGCGCAGGATCTGAATGCTGCGGAAAATCGCGAACAGCCCGGTGGCGCCGAACAGGAAGTACGCCGTCTGGAAGTGCGGCGTCAGGATTACGGACGCGATGACGAGGGCCAGCCACGTGAACGACTTGAGACCGGGACGCAGGAAATGGCGCTCCGTCGCCCAGAACAGGAGCGGGGCCAGCGCGGTGACGAACATCTTGCCGTCGTGGCCCGCAAACACGAGCCCGACGAAGACCGGGGCGAGCATGTAGCCGGTCCCCGCAACCAGCGCCGCGGCGCGGGAGACCCCCAGCGCGCGCACCCAGAGGAACATGAAGAAGCCCGCCGCCGCCACGTGAACGACGAGCTTCCATCCGAGCGCCCGGTAGGGTTCCACGAGGATGAGCAGCAGGAGAGAAGGCGGGTAGAACGAATCGCCCGCGCTGAGGGCTTCCACGAAGGGCGTCCCACCGAGGAACTGCGGGACCCAGCCCGGGATGCGACCGAGCTCCGCCAGCGCGGTGGCGTAGACGGCGCGGGCCACGTAGCCGCCCGAGAGCGTGTCGCTCCCGTAGAGCATGGCGTCGCTGAAGACGAACGCGCGGAACAGGAAGGCGGTGAGCCCGAGGAAGAGCGCCCACGGTAGCCAGCCGGGGATGGCGGGAGCGCCGCCGGAGGCAAGCGGCGCCCGCAAAGAGGCGCTCCTGCCCGCAGGGGTTGTCTCCACGCCCGGCTTTCGCGACCGCCTGCGGCCGCCTCGTCGCTTCGCGTTCATCGATCTCGCTCCACCGTTCGGCCTCCCTTCAGCCCGCGCATGCCGTTCAGCCCCGTCCGCGGCGACGGTGCCCCGCGTCATCGCCCTTCCTGTCGGACAGCTGGCGTTTCAGCGCCTCGACCTCATGGCGGACGTGGGCGATCTGCTCGCTGACCAGGCCGAATCCCGCGAGCAGGAACCCGAGCGTCTCGAGCAACACCACCAGCTGAATCAGGAGACGGTACCCGAAAGGGGGCACATAGGGCTCGAATCCCAGCGCCGGATGCAGGTAGCGCAGATAGAGGGCAGCCGCCGCAACCAGCCCCCCCAGGACCGCCAGGGCCAGCCCGGAAGCGCCGAACAGCAGCAGCGGCTTGCGGGAAAAGAAGACCAGAAAGGCAACCGACGCCAGGTCGGTAACGCCGATAACGACGCGCCACAGGCCCCGGTACTTGGACTCCCCCGCCCTGCGGTCGTAGAGCTTGATGTCGATTTCGGTGACCGTGGCGCCGCGTCCGTGTGCCAGCACCACGAAGAACCGATGCCAGTCGTGCCTCAGCGTGAGCCCGTCCAGGATTTCCCGACGAAACCCCTTCATGGCGGAGTTCAGGTGCGTGACCGGAACCCGGAAGAGCAGGCGCGACATGCGGTTGTAGATCTCGGAAACCGCCGCCTTGTCGTAGTGGCCCATGCGCCGTCCGGAGACGATGTCCCACCCCTCGTCAAGCTTCTCCAGAAAGCGCGGGATGTCGCGCGGGGAGTGCTGCAGATCGGCATCGAAGAGGATGATGCAGGCGCGATCCGTGGCGTTGACCCCGGTGACCATCGCTTCGGTCTTGCCCCGGTTGCGCCGGTGGCTGACGACGCGGAATCCCTCCCAGTCCGCCGCCTCGCGCCTGGCCAGGTCCGCGGTGCCGTCGGTGGAACCGTCGTCCACGAGCACGACTTCACCGTCGAGGTGGAACTCGTGGAAGGCCTCTCGCAGTTCGCGCACCAGGTCGGGGACGACGGGGGCCTCGTTGTAGGCGGGGATGACCACGGCGAAGTCCCTTCTGGCCTGCTGGATCTCTGCTTTCAGGTTATGCCCCGTTCGGAGGATTGCGGTGCCGTTCGCGCCGTGCGGCGGGCGAGCGCGGTCAAGATGGTCTCGCAGGACACGGTACGCCACTCGCGGCGGCCTCGTTCCCCACCGCGGCGAAGCTTCGGAGACACCCCGGGAGCGGGAGCCCGGAGCCTGGGCCGGAGGCCGGTGAAGGCCGCCGGCTCAGCACTTGCGGTAGCATGGCGAATCGCGAGATTTGTCCCTGCCGGCAGGTGGCCGCGCCCCTCGCGGGAGCTGCGCGATGAGCAGAACCCGATCCGGGCCGCCCCCGGTTCTCCGCCCCGTCCGAGAACGCCCATCCCGTACCCGAGGCTGTCATGTCCATGGCCGGAACCGTCCGAGTCCCTCCGCCCGTCAACGAACCCGTCTTCGACTTCGCGCCCGGCGAGCCCGCGCGCGCGGCCCTCAGGAGCAAGCTCGCAGAGATGTCGGGCCAGGAGATCGAGATTCCGCTGATCATCGGCGGCAAGGAGGTGCGCACCGGCGACCTCGCCACCTGCATTGTCCCGCACGACCACGGCCACGTGGTGGCGCGCTACCACCTGGCGGGCCCGGCGGAGGTCGAGACGGCCGTGCAGGCGGCCATGGAGGCACGCCGTGACTGGGCGTCCTGGCCCTGGGAGGCCCGCGCTTCGGTGTTCCTGACCGCGGCCGACCTTCTCGCCGACCGGTGGCGGTCGACGATCAACGCGGCCACCATGCTCGGCCAGAGCAAGACCTGCCACCAGGCGGAGATCGACGCGGCCTGCGAAACCATCGACTTCTTCCGCTTCAACGCCCACTTCGCCCAGCAGATCTACTCGGAGCAGCCCCATTCACCGGGGGGGATCTGGAACTGGTCCGACTACCGGCCCCTGGACGGCTTCGTCTACGCGGTGTCGCCGTTCAACTTCACCGCAATCGGCGGGAACCTGACGGCGTCGCCGGCCCTGATGGGCAATTCCGTGGTGTGGAAGCCTTCGCACAGCGCCGTCTACTCCAACTACTTCGTGATGCGGGTCTTCGAGGAGGCGGGCCTTCCTCCCGGAGTGGTCAACTTCGTGCCCGGCGATCCCGGGATGGTGACGCGGGTGGTGATGGGCAGCGAGGACTTCGGGGGCATCCACTTCACGGGCTCGACGGCCGTCTTCCGCTCGCTCTGGCAGGCGGCGGCGCAGAACCTGCCCCATTACCGGTCGTACCCGCGCATCGTCGGCGAGACCGGGGGCAAGGACTTCCTGATCGCGCACCCGTCCGCCGACGCCGAGGCGCTCGTGACGGCCATGTTGCGCGGAGCCTTCGAGTACCAGGGCCAGAAGTGCAGCGCCCTGTCGCGCGCCTACATCCCGGAGAGTCTCTGGGCACGGATCGGCGACCAGCTCGTGGAAGAGACCGAGGGCATCACCATGGGCGATCCCGCCGACTTCGGGAACTTCATGAGCGCCGTGATCCACCGGCAGTCCTTCGACAAGATCGCCGGATACATCGAGGGCGCGAGAAGCTCGGACGAAGCCGGGATTCTGGCCGGGGGCCAGGCGGACGACGGCACGGGGTACTTCATCCGCCCGACCGTAATCCGCGCGCACCGGCCCGATTACCGCACCATGTGCGAGGAGATCTTCGGCCCGGTTCTCAGCGTCTTCGTGTACCCCGACCGCATGTGGAGCGAGACGCTCGAACAGGTCGACGGAACCTCTCCCTACGGGCTCACGGGGGCGGTGTTCGCGCGCGACCGCAGGGCCGTGGAGGATGCACTCCACTCCCTTCGCTTCGCCGCCGGCAACTTCTACGTGAACGACAAGCCCACGGGAGCGGTCGTGGGACAGCAGCCCTTCGGTGGTGGGCGAGCGAGCGGCACCAACGACAAGGCCGGGTCGAAGCTCAACCTGCTGCGCTGGGTCTCGCCGCGCAGCGTCAAGGAGACTTTCGCCCCTCCGACCCGGTACCGCTATCCGTTCATGGCATCCTGACGGCACCGGGACCGGACATGGACACTGCACAGTCGAACGGCGGGAGTGTGGCCTTCATCGGCGCCGGGGCCATGGGCGCGGCCATGATCGGCGGCCTTGCGGGCGGCAACGACATCGATGCCGGACGTGTGATCGCGAGCGACCGCAACGAGGACCGGCTCGCACTGGTGCGGGACCAGTTCGGGGTCCGGACCACCGATTGCAACCGCGAGGCGGCCCGGGACGCGGACATCGTCGTCCTGGCGGTCAAGCCGCAGGTCCTTCCCGCCGTGCTCTCCGAGCTTCAGGGGCGGATACGCGAGGACGCGCTGACGCTTTCGATCGTGGCCGGCGCCACCATCGCCTCCATCGCCTCCCTGCTGGAGCACCGCGCCATCGTGCGCACGATGCCGAACACGCCGGCCCAGGTCGGAGAAGGCATGACCGTGTGGACCGCCACCCCGGAAGTCTCGCGGGAACAGCGCGCCCAGGCGGTAACCATCGTCGGGGCCCTGGGACGACAGCTGTGCGTTGACGACGAGAGGTTTCTCGACATCGCGACGGCCATCAGCGGTACCGGGCCGGCCTACGTGTTCCTCATGATGGAGGCTCTCGTCGACGCGGCGGTTCATCTCGGGTTTTCGCGCAAGGATGCGCGCGAGTTGGTCGTCCAGACCATCCGCGGAGCGGCGATCTACGCGCAGCAGCAGCCGGTCCATCCGGCCGAACTGCGCAATCGCGTGACTTCGCCGGGCGGCACCACCGCCGAGGCGCTGTACCAGCTCGAGAAGGGCAGCTTCCGGACCATCATGTCCAAGGCGGTCCTGGCCGCGTTCAGGCGCAGCGTGGCCCTGGGCGAGATGAGCACGGAGCCGTAGCGGGGGACGGCGCGCGGGCGCGGCGCGCGTAGACCCGCGTGCTAGCCCGGAAGGAGCCTCAGCCGGGAGATCGTGCGCGCCTCGACCTCGGACCGGTCGAGCGGCAGGCGCCACAGTTCGCCTCGCTGCCAGCGCTCCAGCTGGTCCCAGCTGTGGCGGTTGGCCGGCCGGCCGGACTGCCCTCCGGGGAGGATGAACACACCCCCGCGCCCCAGGTCTCCCAGGTCGACGATGGAGCGCTGGCTGGGTCCGGCGGTGACCTCGAACAGGGGGAGATTGCCCTCGAACGGGGCCGCGTCGACCGTGTAGTCGTCGCCCGCCCGCGGCAGATCGCGCCGGCCGAAGCCCAGCAGGCCGCCGATCAGCGGCACCTCCTGGAAGGGATGCGAAATGCGCAGGAGGTGGACCTGCCCCCAGGGTCGGCCGCTGGCGCCGGCCGCTTCGAGGGCGGCCTGCCCGGCCAGAGCGTCGACGCCCGCCCCTCCGGCGTCGAGTCCCCGCCCGACCATGTACTGCGGGAAGTATCCCGACCCGCCGGTAGCCATGTGGAAACGCGCGCGCATGCCGGTCCGCAGTGCCTCAGCCCAGGCATGGAAGAGCGTCGCCTCGGTGCTTTCCACCGTCGCCCGGCCGTCCCACGCGTCGAGCGCGCCCGCCAGGCTGTCCAGCCCCACCCGCCGGAAGGCCGCGCTCGCCCGGCCCCGGTAACGGGCGATGAAACCGCTCTGCACGTCCAGCTGGATGGTCCTCATCGACTCGGCGTCGTGATCGCCGCGCGCCTCGATTAACTCGGTGATGCGCTGGGCGCGGTAGGGATCCTCCCAGCGGTCCGGCGAGATCAACAGCGAGAGGGAGTCCCGGCTCTGGCGGTTGTTCGCCGTGGCGATGAAGCCCGAGGTCGGATTGAGCAGCCGGGGATTGCGCTCGTAGGGCAGCGTCCCGACCCAGTCGTGTTCTCCGGTCCAGCCGGGCACCGGCAGGAGCGGCGGTCGGCCGGAGCGGCGCAGGGGAACGGCGCCGGCGAGCTGGTAGCCGAAGTCGCCGGCGGTGTCGGCGAAAACCACGTTCTGGTAGGGACTGGTGAAGTGCCCCAGCGCGGCGATCAGCTCCGACGCGGAGTTGGCGAGGTTCATCGCCAGGATCCCGTCGAAGGTGGTCGACGGGTCGTGCGCACCCCAGCGGAAGGACAGGAGCTCGCCTCCCGGCACCGGATCCACCGCCGTCATGACGGGGCCGTGGCGGGTCTCGCGCACCAGCAGGCGCACAGGCTGGTCGCGGCCGCGCACCCGGATCGCTTCCTCGCGAACCCCGAAGGGCTCGCTGCCCTCGGGCGTCAGGTAGCGCGTGGTGTCGGCCGGATCCACACGTTCGATGAAGAAGTCGGAGTCGTCGACCATGGCGTTGGTGAAGCCCCATGCAACGCCGGCGGTGTGTCCCGCGATCACCCCGGGCGCGCCCGGCAGGCTCTGCCCGACGACATCCAGGCCGGGCGCGTGCAGCCCGATCAGGTACCAGATGTTGGGGTGGTCCAGGCCCAGGTGCATGTCGTTGGCGACGAGGGGCCTGCCGCTCCTTGTGCGGGACCCTCCGACGACCCAGGAGTTGGATGCCCGCACGATGCTCGCCGCCTCGAGCGCGGTGCGGGCCGCCGCGGGCATGCGCGCCGAAGCGACCAGGTCGGCGGAGACGGTGGGAGGCAGAGGGTTCCGCGACGCCGGCCGATCCGCGATCGACGCGTCAGGCTCCGTAATCGACGCATCATTCGCCGAAGGCGCCGCGGGAGGCCCGGATCGCGACGCGCCGGTTGACGCCAGCGCCCCTGGAACGCCGGGACCATCCTGCAGAATCGTCACCCCCCAGTCGGGATAGGATGGCAGCAACTCCAGCACGGCCTCGTCCCCGGCGGCTGCGCGCGCGCTGGCAAGCGACATCGAGATGCCGTACTGGGACAGGTCCCAGGCCATGGTCTTCTCGACGGCGAGCGAGTGCTCGAGCGCCCAGGGTTCGAAGGTGGCGCGAACCAGGACGAACTCCGGTGGCAGCAGGCCGCGCCACTCGTCCACGGCCGCGTTGACCCCGCGGGCGTACGCCTCCGCGAGCGCTCGCGTCCCGGTGCTGACAGCCGTCTCCTGCCCGGCCCGCGCGAGGCCCAGCGTGCGCAGAAACCGGTCGGCATCCAGGGTCTCCTCGCCGAATAGTTCGCTCAATCGTCCCTGGGCGACCCGCCGGAACATCTCCAGCTGCCAGAGGCGGTCGGTAGCGTGCAGATACCCCTGGGCGAAGACCGCATCGGCCAGCGAACCCGCCCACACGTGGGGCACGCCGAGGGAGTCGCGCAAGACCTCCACCGGCTGCTCCAGGCCCGGAAGCGCGAGTTCCCCGGACGCCGGCGCGGGACCGGTTGCCAGTCGCCTGACCCAGATCGCGCCCGCGAGCGAGGCGAGCAGAATCCCGACCAGCGTCCCGGGCAGGATCCTCCGGATCAGGCGGCCCTTGCTCAGCGCGACGCCTCCAGTGCCCGGTTGAAGTCGCGCTGCAGATCCCGGACATCCTCGAGCCCCACCGAAACCCGAACGAACCCGTCGGGGATGCCTGCCTGCGTTCTCTCTGCCGGCGTCAGGCCGGTGTGAGAGGTGAAGCGCGGCTGTGATACAAGGGTCTCGACGCCGCCCAGGCTGGGAGCGACCCTGGCCACCTCCAGGCTTCGGCAGAAGGCGTCCGCACCCGCGCCCCCGCTCTCCAGCAAGAAGCCCACCATGCCGCCGAACCCGTCCAGCAGCTCCCCCGCCAGCGCGCGGTCGGGATGACTGGCGAGGCCGGGGTAGGAGACCCGCGAAACCTCCGGGCGGTTCTCCAGCCAGGCGGCGAGTTCCATCCCGCTCCGGTTGTGGCGCTCCATGCGCACGGACAGCGTCTTGATCCCGCGCTCCAGCAGCCAGGCCGCGTGGGGATCCAGCGCCGGCCCGTAGAGCACCAGCATGCGCTGCACGCGCTCGATCAGCTCACGGCTGCCGGAGACCACGCCCGCGATCAGGTCGGAATGACCTCCGAGGTACTTGGTCGCGCTGTGGATGACGACATCCACGCCGAGGCGGGCCGGCCTGAGGTTGATGGGCGAAGCGAAGGTGGCGTCCATCATGGTGACCGCCCCGGCTTCGCGCGCGAGCCGAACCGGGATGCGGGGATCGAAGACCCGCATCACGGGATTGGTCGGGGTCTCCACGAAGAGGATGCGGGTGTTGTCCCGCATCGCGGACTCCCAGGCACAGCCCTCGTCCGGATCGACGAAGGTCGTGGTCACGCCCCGGTGCGGCATCTCCTCGGCAAGCAACGTGCCGGTGGCGCCGTAGAGGTGCTTCGAGGCCACGACGTGGTCGCCGGCACGGGTGACGGCGAGGACGGCGAGCGCGGTGGCCGCCATCCCGCTCGCGACGGCCAGCGACGCTTCCGTGCCCTCCAGCGCCGCCAGCTTTTCGGCCACCGCGACCTGGTTCGGGTTGTTCCCGTAGCGGGAGTAGCGCAGCTCGGGCGCATCGCCGGGCGCGTTCCAGAAGAAAGTGGAGCTCTGGACCACGGGAAGCACGACGGGCTCGCCGGGGCGCGGCTCGGGGCCCCCGGCGTGGACGCCCAGCGTACCCGGACCCCACGCCTCCCGTGACTCCGGGGAATCGTTCATCGTCTCCTCCAAACCGGGTGATTCAGCCCCGCGAGACCACCCGTCTCACGAGACGCTCGGCTCCAAATCCACTCCTCATGCCATTAGGCTTCTCATGCCGCAGGCCTCCCCTCATCCCATCAGACTCCTCATCAGATTGCTCAGCGCCAGGTAGTCTCCGGACTCGGGCCGCTGGAAGGCAAGTCCGCGCCGGACCAGCGATTCCAGAGTCGTGCGATCGACCTCGTCCGGAAGTTGCGCCGGGACCTCTCCCCGTGAAAGGGCGCCCCGCTCCTCCAGCGAACGCCAGACCCGGGCATCGGCGTCGCTCCGAACGCCCACCAGCCGGCACCGCCCCCCCGGGGGTTCCGCCACGGCGGCAAGCCGATGGCGTTCGAGAACGGCCTGGATCGGTTCCAGGTGCAGGTCGCTCACGCCGCGAAAGATGAAGAAGGCGCGCGTGGCTTCCTCCGGCGGCTGGTAGTGCAGAAGGAGCTTCGCCACGACCTCGTCCGCGCACGAGAAATCCAGCACGTGAACCTCCGAGAAGTCGATGACCGAGAGCGCCATCTCTCCCGCGCTCGCGAGCTGGCTCTCAATGGCCATCCGCACCGCGCGCCCCGTGGGCCGGGTCACCAGGTGCGCGTAGAGCGACGCCACCTGCCGCTCAACCAGGCGACGGAGGTCGATCGCCACCGGATCGACGCCGAATCCGTTCATGAATCCGGCCCCGGGTCCGTCATGCGGCTCTTCTCCTTGCCCCGCTCTTTCGCGGGCAGAACGATGTTGATCTGGGCGCCCGGAAAGCGGGCCAGCCCCTGCTCCAGCGCGGGGGTGTCGTCCCAGTCCGGCACGTCGGCGATGCGCGCGGTGCCGCTACGGATGGAGATGAGCCCATCCCAGCGCCGCACCTGCCTGCGGATCTGCTGAATACCCTGGCCCCTGCCGGAGTCCTGAAAGCGGGTGACGCCGTGCAGGAAGGCTGCCTCCAGCGCCGTGCCGTCCCCCCATCGCTTTCCGTAGCCGCCGGCGTGCTCCGCGGCCAGCGATTCGCGGAAGCCGCGCCCCAGGTCGGACACGGCGATCACCAGCATCCAGCGCTCCCGGCGCTTCGCCCAGTAGTAGGCCTGCGCGGCCACCCATCCCGGGGCCTCCGCGTGTTCGATGATGTTCTGGCATACCTCCGAGAGCACGACCGAGAACTGGACGACCGTCACCAGCGGGTATCCCAGAGTGCGGGTGAGGATGGTCCCCGCGCGCGACTGTACGCGATCCACGACGGCATGCACATCGCTGTTGGTGGTCACCGGAGTGATCTCGAGCAGCACGTCGGAGCTCGCGGCGAACTCGCGCGGACGCCGGGCCTGCATCGAGAAGAAGCGCCGAGCCTGTTCGAAGAAGCGGATGCGCGCCAGGTATCCGAGAACCTTCGTCTGCCGGGGAAGCCGCAGATGGGGCGCCTGCCCCAGCCTGCGCTTCAGGAGCGCGCCCGCGCTCAGGAGGCCGACAAGGCCCTGCGGGTCGACGAAGCGAAGATAGCCCGCGTCGAAGAGCGCCTTGCCTTCGGCGACCTGGGCGCATTGCTGGAAGACGCTGTCGACGGTGGAGTAGTCCAGCGATGAGGGCACGCGGATTACATGCACCCGGCGAACTCCGGAGTTGGCGCGGCGGGAGGGGCGGGGACGGCGTGGCTCATCCGCGGGCGATCCGCCCCTTGAGGTGGAGGTGCAGGCCGCGCGCGCCGCGGTGTTCGACGTTTCGGGCAGCCATGGAGTTGGCGGTGACGATCGCCCGCTCGAGGCGGTCGCCGTCCAGCAGGCGAGCGAAAAAGGTAGCGCCCCATACGTCCCCGCAGCCAGTCACATCCCCCTGGCGCGGGCCTCCCGGGATGTCGAACCGCCGGGTCGTGGCGGGGGCGGCGGTGGCCACCTGTCCGCGCATCGCGTGCCAGGTCGAGGTGTCGGGCGAGAAATCCGGCGCTGCGACATATGCCGCCCCGCGCGCGCCCATCGTGACGGCGATCAGCTTCAGGTCCGGCCCGACCACGTGCGCCGCCAGCCGCCACGGGTCACCCGCTTCCCGGCCCAGCAGTGCGAATTCGTCGTCGTTCATCTGCACCGCGTCGAAGCAGCGCAGCCAGGAGTCCCACAGCGGCAGCGGGCGCGGCTCGCGTTCGCCGTGCCGCCCGATCCCCAGGAAGAGGGAGTGGAGGTCGGCATAGATCGGGCCATCGAACGCTTCACGCAGCAGCTGTGCGGTCTCGAGCTCCATCTCGAATCCGGAGATGAAGTTGACGTAGAGGGCGTCGCATTCGCCGGCGAGCGGCCAGCACTCCTCCCAGCTCCATGCCGGCACGCCCCCGGAGAGGCGCTCGCAGCGACGCTCGTCGTCCTGGTAGCGGAGTTCCACCCGGTTGTTGGGTTCGGGGACGACACGAACGGCCCGGTGCGGGTTCACGCGGGGGATCTCGCCCAGGAACCGGAGCGCGGGCTCGGCGAGGTCCCGGCCCACCTTGAGGATGGGGACGATGCGCCAGTGCCGCGGCAGCGACGCGGCCAGGGCCTCCAGGGCGTAACTCACCCCGCCCCACTCCTCCACGGGATGACCGCGACCGTCGCGCAGATGGATGGTGTCCCAGACAAGCGTGCCGACCACGCCGAGGAGGGGCCGGCGTGCCCGGGAATGGGGCCGTCGGGGGCGCCGCTCAACCACGGGCCGGACCGGTCCGCAGGCGGAACACCCCCGCCGCCCCCACCACCCCCGCGGTCCCCGGGAGCGCTCCCGGCACCACCGTGCAGGCGTCCAGGGCCGAGCGGAAGCGGGGGCGGCCGAGCTCCGCGGCGAGAGGGCCGAAGAACAGGTCGCCGGCCGCGGCGACCCCGCCCATCACCACCACCGCGTCCGGAGCGAGCAGGTTGACCGCGCTGGTGATCCCGGCCGCGAGCATGCGTGCCGCGCGCGCCAGCACGCCGGTCGCGTAGGCGTCCCCCCCAACCGCCGCCTCGTGCACGGTGGCCGCGGTGATGCGGCCCAGGTCCCCCGCCACCAGGTTCGGCAGCGTCGACCGCGTCCCCCCGGCCAGCCCCTCGACCGCGGTGCGCGCGATCCCGGGCCCGGAAGCATAGGCTTCGAGGCACCCCCGGCCCCCGCAGGTGCAGCGGCGGCCCCCGAACTCCACCGTCATGTGCCCGATCTCCCCGGCGGTGCCCGTGGCCCCCGCGAAGGGCCGTCCGTCCATCACGACCCCGCCGCCGACGCCCGTGCCCAGGGTGATCCCCAGTACCGACCGGAAGCCGCGTCCCGCCCCCTGCCACCACTCCCCGTAGGCGGCGCAGTTGGCGTCGTTTTCCACGACGGCCGGCAGATCGGTCGCAGCCTCGACGCGGTCGCGCAGCGGAAGCCCGAACCACCCCAGGTTGTGCGACTCCAGTACGATCCCGCGGGCGCGGTCGAGCGATCCGGGCGCCGCGACCCCCACGCCGGCGACCGCGGCGTCCGGGCCCTCCGCGCGCGCAAGCTCGTCGACGGCCGCGCGGATCATCCCGCACACCCGGGCGACCACCTCCTCCCCGCCCCGCCCCTCCGGCGTATCACCCGTCCGGAGCGCGCGCGGGCGGCCGCCCGCCGCCGGAACCATGCCCACCGACAGGGTGGTCCCGCCGATGTCGACGCCCGCGATCCACTTCGCCATCAGAGCCATCCCATGAGATCCACCGGACCGTCACGACGCGCCCGGCGAAGCATCACCGGTTACGACTGTTATCTACTGACATTTACTGTTCAATCGACAGCACGGCCAGAAACGCCTCCTGCGGGATCTCCACCGATCCCACCTGCTTCATCCGCTTCTTCCCCTCCTTCTGCCGCTCGAGCAGCTTGCGCTTGCGGGTGATGTCCCCGCCGTAGCATTTGGCGGTCACCGCCTTGCGCAGGGCCTTCACGTTGGTGCGCGCCACGATCTTCGATCCGATCGCCGCCTGCAGCGCCACCTGGAACTGCTGGCGCGGAATGAGCTCCTTCAGCTTGCGCACCAGGTCGCGCCCGTAGATCTGCGCGCGGTCGTGATGGATGATGACGCTGAAGGCGTCCACGGAATCGCCGTTCACCAGCACATCCAGCTTCACCAGGTTCTCGGGCCGGTACTCCGCGAAGTCGTAGTCGAGCGCCGCGTAGCCGCGCGTGCTCCCCTTGAGGCGGTCGTAGAAGTCCAGCACGATCTCGGCCAGGGGCAGCTCGAAGTCCATCTCCACGCGCCGGGGATCCAGGTACCGCATCCCCTTGAAGGTCCCGCGCCGATCGTGGCAGAGCTTCTGCACGTTGCCGATGTACTCGGCGGGAGACACGATGTGCGCGTGAACCCAGGGCTCGGCGACCGACTTCAGCTTGCCGCGGCCGGGCAGGCGGGTGGGGTTCTCGATCGCCAGCTCGCTGCCGTCGGTGAGCGTGATGTGATACTCGACGTTGGGCACGGTGGTGATCAGGCTCACGCCGAACTCGCGGTCCAGCCGTTCCTGGACGATCTCCATGTGGAGCAGCCCCAGGAAGCCGCAGCGGAAGCCGAATCCAAGCGCCGCCGATGTCTCGGGCTGATAGTGCAGGCTTCCGTCGTTCAGCCTGAGCCGGTCGAGGGCATCGCGCAGGGATTCGTAGTCGTCGGCGTTGCTCGGATAGAGCCCCGCGAACACCATGGGACGCACCTCCTTGTACCCCGGCAGCAGCTCCTCCGCCCTGCGGGCGGCATCGACGACAGTATCGCCCACCCGCGTGTGCGAGACGGACTTGATGGCCGCGACCAGGTACCCGACCTCTCCCGGGTGGAGGGCGTCGCGGCGCACGCGCGCCAGCCGCGTATAGCCCACCTCGGTCACCTCGTAGGTGGCGCCTACGGTGCCGAAGCCGATGTCCATCCCCGGGCGCAGCACCCCGTCCATCACCCGGACGCTCGGGACCGCGCCCAGATACTGGTCGTAGTAGGAGTCGAAGATGAGCGCGCGCAGGGGCGCCTCCGGATCTCCCTCCGGAGTGGGCACCCGTTCGATGACCGCTTCCAGGATCTCCGCGGCTCCGGTGCCCTCCTTGGCGCTCGCGAACAGCACCTCGGAGGGATCGACCCCCAGGAGGTCCGCGAGCTCGTCGCGGCGGCGCTCCGGCTCCGCGCCGGGAAGATCGATCTTGTTGATCACGGGGATCACTTCCAGGTCCGCGTCCAGCGCCAGGAACAGGTTCGAGATGGTCTGGGCCTGGATGCCCTGGCTGGCGTCGACGACGAGGATGGCGCCCTCGCAGGCCGCGAGGGAGCGTGACACCTCGTAGGTGAAGTCGACGTGTCCGGGGGTGTCGATCAGGTTCAGCTGATAGCGCTCGCCGTCCCGCGCCGTGTAGTCCATGCGCACGGCGTGCAGCTTGATGGTGATGCCCCGTTCGCGCTCCAGCTCGTTGGAGTCGAGCACCTGGGCACGCATCTGGCGGGGGTCGAGCGTGCCGGTGAGCTCGAGAAGACGATCCGCGAGCGTCGACTTGCCGTGGTCGATGTGCGCGACGATGCAGAAGTTGCGGATGCGGTCAAGCTGCACGGCTCCCCCTCAGGCCCGGCCGCGCAGCACGCGCCGCATCATCTCGAGCGCGCGCTCCACGTCGGAGGTGGATATGTCCCGGTGGGTGACGGCCCGAATCCCGGCCCGGCCCTGGGGAAGCAGATGAAGCCCGCGGGCGTGGCACCGGGTGGCGAAGGCACCCGCCGGCATCGCCGATACCCGAAACCGCACGAGGTTGGACTGTGGCACGCCGGGGGCGGCCTCCAGGCCGTCGATGACGGCGATGCCGCGCGCCAGGGCGCGGGCGTGGGCGATGTCGGCCGGCAAGCCGTCGCGGTGGTGTTCCAGCGCATGCAGGGCGGCCGCGGCGAGGATGCCCGCCTGGCGGAAGCCGCCGCCGAATTGCTGCTTGAAGCGCCGCGCCCGCGCCACCAGCTCCTCCGAGCCGGCCAGAGCGGAGCCCACGGGAGCTCCGAGGCCCTTGCTGAAACAGACGTTCACGGTATCGAAGGGCGCGGCGTAACGAGCCTCCGGGACCCCGGAGGCGGCCGTGGCGTGCCAGAGGCGGGCGCCATCGAGGTGGGTGGCGAGGCCGTGGCGGCGGGCGGCGGCGCATACCTCCTCGACCTGGCCGAGCGGCCACACGGTGCCCCCACCCCCGTTGTGGGTGTTCTCCACGCACAGCAGCCGGGGCGGCGATTCCAGGTGGATCGGATTGAAGGGATGCTCGGGCTCCATGGCGTCGTCCACATCGGCCGCGGCAAAGAGCCCGCCCCTGCCGGGAAGGGGCTTCATGGACACCCCGCTGAGCGCGGCGGGAGCACCCGACTCGCTGCGCACGATATGGGCGCTTCGGTCGATCAGGGCGAGGTCGCCGGGCTCGGTGTGGGCACGCAGCCCGATCTGGTTGGACATCGTGCCCGTGGGCACGAACACCGCGGCCTCCTTGCCCAGCAGTTCGGCGGTGCGCGCCTCCAGCGCGTTCACGGTGGGATCGTCGCCGTACACGTCGTCGCCCACCGGGGCGGCGGCCATGGCTTCCCGCATGGCCGGGGTGGGCAGGGTCACGGTGTCGCTGCGGAGATCGATCATGATCCGCGATACACCGGGCGGGGCGGGTGGTGTCGCATCACCGCCGCTGCCCGGGAGCGCCGAGCCCGCCATCGGGCGAGTCGCCGGTCCGCGCCAGCGTCACCCCGGCGACCTGCCGCCGCAGCGCGCGGATTCCGGCGGGACCGACGCGGCAGCACCCGCCGACGCCGGCCGCCCCGCGCGCAATCCAGTCGCGCGCCTCGAGGGTCGGCTCGCCGGCCCCCCGGGCGCCGTTCGCGGGCCAGTGCCACGCCCCGGTGTGGGCGTCGTACACCTCCCCGGAGTTGGGATAGACGATCACGGGAAGATCGGTTTCGCCCCGGATTCGTCCGATGAGTTCCCCGACATGTGCCGGCGCGACGCAGTTCACCCCCACCGCGGCCACCCTTTCCGCCCGATCGCAGAGGCGCGCGACCGCCTCGACCGGCGTGCCGTCCCAGAGGCGGGCGCCATCCGCGCAGCAGAAGCTCACCCACGCCCACGCTTCCGGCGTTTCGGCCAGAATCCCGAGCACGACTTCGACCTCGAGACCCGAGGGGATGGTCTCGCAGAGGATCAGGTCGGCGTCCGAGCGCGCGAAGAGCCGGAAGCGGCGCCGGTGGAACTCGTCCAGCACCCGGGGTTCGACGCCGTACCGGCCATCGTATTCCGACCCGTCCCCGAGGTACGCCCCGTATGGCCCCGCACTGGCCGCCACCAGCGGGCGCAGCCAACCGATGCGGCCAGCCTGTTCCGCCCGGAACTCGTCGCGCGCCTCGATGGCCAGCGCGACCGAGAGCTCCAGGAAGGCCGCCGCATCGCCATCGCCGTAGCCCTGCGCGCGGAAGCCGGGGAAGCTCGCCTGGTAGCTGGCGGTGGAAATGCAGTCCGCGCCCGCCGCGAGGTATTCGGCGTGGGTGCGCCGTATGGCGTCGGGGTTCGATACGAGCAGTTCGGCGGACCAGAGCCGGGTGTCGAGGCGGTGCCCGCGGGCTTCGAGCGCCGTCGCCAGACCCCCGTCGGCGATCAGCGGCCTCCCGCGGGCGAAGAACGGCGCGAGAGGACCGATCCGCCCCGGCCGGCTCATCCCTCCGGGCTGAGCAGCGTCGCCAGCATCTCCGCGTTGTATCCCACCAGAAGCCGATCCCCGCTGCGCATCGTCGGCGCGCGCAGCTTCCCGAAACGGCTGCAGAGAAGCTTCACCAACTCCTCGTCGGCGGGCCTGTCGGCGCCAAGATCGACGTGGACGATCTTTTTCCCCCTGGCGACATGGAGGTCGCTCACGCCTTCCAGGAGGGTCAGCACTTCGTCGCCCGCGACGGGACTGCGCGTGGCGCTCTGCACTTCCCCGGTCGCGATTTCATTCTGCGCAAGAAACTCTTGCGTACGCTTGCAACTGGTTCAGCCCGGGCGGTGATACCGCCATTCAACGGACGACGTGGCCATGAGATCCCCTCCGGCGGGTTTGCGGCGCGAACGGAAGAAGGTTCGGGGGGGCATGCGCCGGGATGCCCTAACCTGTTTTATCGCTTCAAGATAGATTTACTCATCGGACAACTGTCGTGGTCCCTTGCCCGGACGAAGTCTAGCAGCCCGCAGGCCGCTGCTTCAAGGCGCTCGACCGGATCCGGGCTCGGCGACGGGCGATGGCCCGGGGGCGAGGCTTCGCCCGTGGGCGGCGCGATCCACCGGGGCGCCGGCAGGATCGAACACCGGGCCTTGCGGCGCTATCGCGCCCGTCCGATTCTTGGGGCGCATCCGGGATGCCGACGGACGCCGGGCGACGCCGGCATGTGCCAGGGCATGCTCCGTCCCCGGTGCGACGCCGCACAGGGAGGCCGCTGCGACCGGCAGGACCCGTGCGACGCGGTGCAGTGCAGTGCGGGAGAGACACGCGCCCGTGCCGTGCGGGCGGGCCGAACCTGTGGAGACCAGGATGACCGTTTTGCGATGCGTGGCGCTGGGATGCCTCGTGCTCCCCGCGGCCGACGCCGGCGCGCAATCCCTCGACGACGCCAGAACCGCCTTTGCGGAAGGGCGTTTTCTCGAGGCGGCGGAACTGGCCGAAGCGCTGGCGACGTCCGACGGCTACGCCCTTGGCGCGCAATCGCTCGCGATACACGCGCACTACTTCGCGACCGAGGATGAGTGGGAGGAGTTGGTCGACCGCGCGATAGAGATGGGCGACGCGGCCATGCTCGCCGATTCGACAAACGCCGAGGCGCACTATCAGGCCGCCCACGCACTCGGCCGATACGCTCAGGGCGTGGGTGCGATCACGGCGCTCCGCCAGGGCCTCGCGGGAAGCATTCGCGAGCGGCTCGATGCAGCGATTCGCCTCGATCCCTATCTCTGGGAAGCCAGACTGGCGCTCGGCGGATGGCACGCCGACATCGCGGCGGAAGGGTTCATCGCGCGGCGGATGTACGGAGGGAATCGACCGGCCGCCGTCGTACTGTTCGAGCAGGCGCTGCAGATGGCGCCGGAGTCGAGGGTCGTGCTCTTCGAGTACGCCGCCCGGCTCCCCGACCTCGACGAAGAGAACGGCGAGGAGCGGGCGCGCGAAATGCTGGACAGGGCGGCTCAACTGCCGATCGTCGATGCCTACGACGGGCTCATCCAGGAACTGGTCCTCGAGGCAATCGCGAAGCGGGAGGGCGGATAACCCCGAAGGTCCGGCAGACAACCATGCGCATCGCGATCACCACCGGCGGCGGAGACGCTCCAGGCCTGAATGCCGTAATCCGCGCGGCCGTGCTCGCGGGCCGGGCGCGGGGGTGGGAGGTTTTCGGGATCCGCAAAGGCTACTCGGGTCTCTTCCAGGCAGGCTACGGCGGGGTCGTGGTACTCGACGAGCCCGCGGTCCGCGGGATCACCCACGAGGGCGGCACGATCCTCGGCACGACCAGCCGCGGCAACCCGTTCTCGTTCCAGGTGACGCTACCCGACGGGTCGATCCGGACCGTCGATCGTTCCGGCGAAGTCATCGACCGGTTTCGCGAGATGGGGATCGACGGCCTCATCGCGATCGGTGGTGACGGTTCGCTCAGGATCGCGCGCGACCTGGCGAAGAGGGGCCTCAACGTCATCGGCGTACCGAAGACGATCGACAACGACCTGGACGCCACGGTGGTCACCTTCGGCTTTCACACCGCCGTCCAGACCGCGACCGACGCCATCGACAAGCTCCATTCCACGGCCGAGGCGCACGAGCGCATCATGGTCGTGGAACTGATGGGACGGCACGCAGGCTGGATCGCGCTCTTCGCCGGCGTCGCCGCGGCTGCCGACGTGATCCTCATCCCGGAGATCCCCTTCAGGCTCGACCGCGTGGTGGAGGCGATCGAGGCACGGTGGAGCGGAGGCCACGAGTACGCGATCGTGGTCGTGGCCGAAGGCGCCCTTCCCGTGGGCGGAGAAGCTTCCTATGTGGACGACGGGGCCGGGCTGAAGCGCCGGCTCGGAGGGGCCGCCAGGCTGCTGAGCCACCAGCTGAGGGAACGCACCCGCCACGAAACCCGCAGCCTGGTGCTGGGGCACCTGCAGCGGGGCGGCGCCCCAACCGCCTACGACCGCATCATCTCCCTGCGATTCGGATCCGCGGCCATCGAACTCGCCGAACGCGGACAGTTCGGCTGCATGGTCGCGCTGGAGCCGCCCGACGTGAAGGCGGTGCCTCTCGCCGAGGCCGTCAAGCGGCGCAAGATCGTGCCCGTGGACGGTGACATCGTGCGGACCGCCCGCGCACTCCGGGTTTCGTTCGGCGACTGATCCCGGGAACGGAACGGTTCCGGTCACCGCTTCCGCCTGATCCGTCTCAGGGAGCTGCCCTGCCTGCGGATCTCGAGCCATCGCCGCCGCCGAGCCCCACGAGCTCCAGGAGCCGCAGGGCGTTCGTCGACGTGGCGATGCCGGACCTGAGGCGATAATCGAAGGTCAGCCCCTCGTTCCCGTCGCCGACGGACTCGGTAAGGTGGACGGGGACGGCCCGGGCCTTGAGGTCGTCCGCGTCGGCCA
The DNA here is from genome assembly GCA_002238605.1 of BD2-11 clade cluster bacterium bin43. Taxonomy (GTDB): domain Bacteria; phylum Gemmatimonadota; class Gemmatimonadetes; order Longimicrobiales; family Gaopeijiaceae; genus BD2-11. The sequence goes on from MPMR01000002.1 coordinate 284,349, forward strand.
GCGTCAGGTCGTGGGTCGTCACGGCACCGATCGCGCCGGAGTGGAGCAGCCTGCGCAGAACGGTGCGCGCGGCGATCCTGCGCTCGGCGCTGTTGGTACCCTGGAGAACCTCGTCGAGGAGGTAGAGGACTCCGGGGCTCGCGGACGCCGCTCCACCCGCCGGCGCCTCCTCCCCGGCGCCGAAGCCGGGATGCCCATGAGCCGTCTCGGCCACATCCACGACCTGCTTGAGGCGCTGGAGCCCGGCCATGAAGAAGGACACGCCGTCGGCGAGGGAGTCGGCGACATGCATGCTGGTGACGACGCGCAGAGGCGGGATGCGCAGCGCCTCGGCGCACACCGGTCCGCCCGCCTGGCCGAGCACGACGTTCAGGCCGACTGCCTTCACGAGGGTGGACTTCCCGGACATGTTCGAGCCCGTCACCAGCAGAAACGAGCCTGCCGGTCCCACTTCCACGTCGTTGCGCACGCAGAGCCCGGGGGCGAGCAGAGGATGGCCCAGGGTCCGGCCACGAAGGGTGTCGGCTTCGGTGTCCAGCGTGGGCATGGTCCAGTCGGGGTTGTCGGCGGCGAGCGCCGCCAGGGCAGCCAGCGCTTCGGCCTCGCCGACGGCGCGGAGCCATGTTCGGACGCCGGCGCCCGACCGCTCCTTCCAGCGTTCGAGGGCGGCCAGGACATGTACGTCCCAGAGCAGGACGAGCGACAGCGGGAAGTGGAACAGAGGCGACCTTCTGACTTCCGCCATATCCAGAAGCCGGCGCAGCCTCGCCATTTCGCGATGAGCCGGCCTGGTGCCGGCACCCAGCCGCTGGCGGAGGTCGGACGCGTAGCGGGAATCGAGGGGCGCGTTGGCCAGAAGGCTGAGAAGCGGCCCGTAGTGCCGCACGCCCGACTCGCCATCGTCGGCCTCGGAGCAGGCTCGGGCGATCGCCCTCCACGCCGGGGTGAGCACCAGCGCCGAGATGAGAAGTGGCCAGGCGACGGCGGCTGCGGACACCATCCCCAGGGAACAGAGAATGATGGCGGCCAGGTTCACCGGCGGAAGCACAATGGCGGCCGCGCGCAGCCAGGTGCGCCCGGACAGCCGGTCCCGGCCCTCCGCCCAGCGCAGAAAGTCCTCCACCTCCTGCATCGACGCGCCTTTCGTCAGCCGGGCTTCGGCCGCGATGCGGTCCCGGAAGTCGAAGGCGCCGGACATCTCGCGCACTGCCTGCTGGCGCAGGACGATGGTATCGGGATCCGCGGGCGCAAGAAGCCAGGACCAGAGGGTCTCTCGGCCGGGTGGAGTTCCGCAGACGCCTGCCAGGTGAAGGAGAGACGCGTGACCGTGCAGGTCCAGGTCGTCCGCGTAGTCGTGGTTCCCCGGCGCCGGGGTACGGACCGGCCGCGGCAGGTCGGACCAGCGGCGCTCGACACGGGCGATCCCCTCGCGATTGAAGTCGGCCATCAGCTCGGCGCGGCGCAGGTGCCGCCGGGCGGCCCGGTGCCGCGCGACTACCATCGCGAAGGCGGCGAGAGCACCGGCCACGAGCAGCCAAGCCGCCTGGCCGCGTCCCTGCGAGATCAACAGCCAGACGCCGGCCCCGCTGGCCACGAAGACCAGGAGCCGGAGCCGCTCGTACGATCGGACCACCCCGGCCCTTTCCGCCGCCTCCCGATCGAAGCGGCGGGCGCGGTCCGCGTATCGGGCGGCGGGCTGGTCGATGGACCCGGTGCCGGGTGAGGTTGGCTCCGTCGTGCTTCTCACGAGTTGCCGCCCGCTCTCTTCCCGCCGCCGGCCACCCGCTTCTTCTCCTCTTCAAGGTCCTGCAGGGTCACGCCCCCGGTAATCCACGACGGAGCCGGATCGCCTTTCAGGTAGTGGCCGAACCACTCCAGGATACGCCGGTGATAGTCCTTCTGGTTGGCCTCCTCGCGGAACCCGTGGTCCTCGCCCTCGTAGACCAGCAGCACCATCTGTTTCCCGGCCCGCCGCGCGAAGTTGTAGAATTCGGTTCCCTGGTCCCAGTCCACCACCCCGTCGTCGTCGCCGAAGGCCATGAGCAGCGGCGTCTCGAGATTGTGAACCTCGTGGATGGGCGAGTTGCGCCGGTGGGCCTCGGGATCCTCCCAGAAGGGAACCTCCATGCGCGCCTGACCGGTCTCCCAGTGGTCGACCTCCGGAATCCCCGGGTTCCAGTGAATGGCCCCCATGAAGCTCACGAAGTCGGTGAGCGGCGCGCCCGCCACCGAGGCCGCGAAGATGTCGGTGCGGGTGGGCAGGTAGGTCGCCTGGTAGCCGCCCCAGGAGTGGCCGATGAGCCCGACGGCGTCGGGGTCGGTCACCCCCATGTCGACCACCCTGGCCACCGCGGCCCGCACCGATTCCAGCGCGCTCACGCCCGGGTCGCGCGCCCGGTACACGATGTCGGGGAGGAGCACCGCGTACCCGTGCTGGGTCCACGCCGTGAAGTTGTAGTAGTCGCGCTCGCTGGGAGCGCTGAAGCGGTGCATCTGCGGCGAGAGCATTTCGTAGGTGTAGACGATGGTCGGTACCGCCTGCCCGGCCTCGTAGCCCGCCGGGTAGAGCAGCACCGCCTGCAGGTCCCGCCCGCCCTCGCTCGTGAAGTCCACCAGCCCGGCCCGGCCCCACGCCACCTCCGCGAGGAAGGGGTTGATGTCGGTGACCTGGACCGCGCCGGCAAGGCCGGGACCCCCGACGAAGTAGTCGGGCGGGTCGTCGAAGGCCTGGGCGCGGTAGAGGAACACGTCGGCGCTGTCCGCGTGCGCCAGGCCGTCCACCAGGCGGTCCTCGAACACCAGCGTCTCCGGAGGCCCGGCCCAGCCGGAGCTGAGCCGCGCGTACCCCCGCTGCTCCGTCTTTTCGTCGTAGAGCGTCAGGTAGAGGGAGGCGCCGGGATCGACGCCGGGGGTATCGTCGTCCGGCAGGCGCGCGACCCGATGCGTGACCCCGGTCCCGGCTCCGCCGGTGAGCCGCTCGGCACCGCTCCCGTCCAGCGCCACCCGCCAGATGTCGTGCTCGTCGTAGAGGAGCACGTCGTCGCCGTCCTCCAGCCATCCCCCGGGCGCGAAGCCGTACGGCGGGAGAACGTCGGTGGGGGTGTCGTACTCGGCATTGGCGAAGGAGGTGGGCAGGTTCGAGGTCAGGTCGCGGCGCTCCCCGGTCGCGATGTCGACGCTCGAGTAGTTGGCGCCGTCGTACGAAACCAGCCGGCTGCCGTCCGCGCCGGGCCACTCATAGCGCACCCGGGTCAGGAGCGCGCGCCGCTCTCCCGTGCCGACATCGATGGCCCAGACGTCGTGATAGGGCCGGCCGAACATCGCCCCGAAAGGATAGGGCTCGGAGATGTCTTCGAGCGCGAACTCCCAGCCGTGCAGCAGGGCCGCGTTCGCCATGAGGTCGGAGCCGATGGTCACGACGCGATCCTCGTCCAGGTGCCAGACGGCCAGCAGGGCGCGGTTCGCGTCCAGCGCCTCCGCCGCCTGCTGCTGCGGGAAGATGCGCACGTCCCGGCTGTGCCAGATCTGGAGCCCGGGAAGGTCCGGTTCCTCCTCGTCCCCCGAATCTGCGGACCGCGTGTCCGGGCTGGTGTCCGGCGCGTCGGTTTCGTCGTCGGGCGCGGTCACGCCGGCCCCGGCCTCTGTGCCCGCCGCAGCATCCGGGTCATCCCCGGCATCCTCTTCCCGGGGCCGGAGCCCGACCGAGATCATGGCGCCGTCGTCGGACCACTGCGGCGCCCGGTCCACGACCTCCAGCGTGTCGGCGATGCCGGCCACCCCCTCGTCGAGGACCACCACCTCCAGTCCCCGGTCGAGGCCGCGCCAGGCCAGCACGTCGTACGCGGCGCCCGCGGCCGAGGCATCTCCACGCGAGCGCAGGGCAGCCAGGTCGGCCGCATCGTCGCGCCACGCCAGCCCCCGGTAGCGGGCTCCCGACGCGTCCGCCGACCTGAGCGTGCCCGAGCCGGCATCGTAGATCTGCACGCCGTTGCCCAGATCGGTCCCGGTCGCGATCACCATCGCAAGCAGCGATGCCGAGGAGCTCCACTCCATCTCGGCGACGTTGCCGAAACTCGTCTCCGAGCCCGCGGCCACCGTCACAACCCGCAGGTCGGCCCCCTTCCCTTCGGGCTCTTCGGGGGCCTCTCCGCGTAGCGCGATGTATCGCCCCGACGCGTCGAAGCTCCACTCCGACACCGCCTCGAACCGGCGGATCTCTCCGCTGGCCAGATCCAGCAGCGCCGCCCCTTCGCGGGCGGTCTCGCCCTCCTCGTCGAGCCGTTCGCTCTCCTCCGGCGACAGCCCCACGGTCCACGCCAGCCAGCGTCCGTCAGGCGGAAAGCCCGGGGACTCGCCCCACGGAAAGACGCGCGTCGAGTCCTCGCTCACGCGCCGCACCCGCAACTCCGCCGTCTCGTCGACGCGGGTGACTTCGTAGGCGATCCAGTCTCCATGCGGCGAAAGCACCGCCGGCCCGGGAGTCTCCCAGCGCCCGTAGTCTTCGGGCGCGACACGGGGGAGGTCCTGTGCGGAAAGGGGAAGCGCGGCGGCGAGCAACCCCGCCGCCAGGCGGCCCATGGCGGAGCGAAGGCCGCGAACCGAAACAGCGGGGCCGGGGATGGACACCGGGGAGGCTGGGGATGAACTCACGGGAATCTCCTTGAATCCAGGAATTGTCGGGGCGGCAAGACGGCGCGCCCGTTAGTTCAACTTCTCATCCCAGACCACCCACACCCCCGGCGGGGCGCGGAACTCGTGGCCGTGCGGACGGCTGGGCCGCTCCGGGTCGAGCCGCAGCCCCGGCAGCCGGAACACCCGCGCCAGAGCCTCCCGCGCCTCGATGCGAGCCAGCGTGGCTCCGAGACAGAAGTGGCGTCCGGCGCCGAAGGAAAGGTGGTCGCGGGCGTTGGGCCGGTCCGGGTTGAACCGGTCGGGATCCTCGAAATGAGCGGGATCGCGGTTGGCCGCGCCCAGCATGCACTGAACCGTCTCGCCAGCGGGAATCCTTACCCCCCGGATCTCGACCGGCTCCGTGGTGAAGCGCGTGCAGGACTGGACCGCCGCGTCCCACCTGAGCGACTCCTCGAACACATCGTCCAGGCGGTCCGCGTCCTTTGCCGGCAGCCGCGAGGGCATTCGATGAGACAGTGCGGCCCAGATCGCGCTGGCGATTGCCGACTCGGTGGTCTCGATGCCGCCGAAGAGGACGATCAGCAGGTTGGCCACCATCTCCGCCTCGGCAAGCGGCTCGGCGTCGGTGCGGAGTTCCGCAATCGTCGAGCCTTCGGGCACCGGGCGCTGCCCCTGGAGGAAAGGCGTCACGTACGCGCCGAACTCGCGTGCCGCGATCTGGCCCCTCCCCCGCACCTCCGGATCGCCCGTGAAGTTCTCGAGCGCCGCGGCGAAGTCGTCGTACCAGGCCAGCAGGCGTGGGCCATCCGGTTCCGGGAGCCCCAGCACCCGGCAGATGCTCCGCACCGACAGAGGCCGCGCCAGCCGGGCCCGCAGATCGGCCGCGCGCCGCGGGCCGCCCTCCAGCTCCTCCATCAGCCCGTCCAGCACCGCCCGGACCGTTCCCAGCAGATTGCGCTCCAGGTTCCCGCGCCGGAAGGGCCCGATGAAGCGACGCTTGTACCGGATCTGCCGCTCGCCGTCGGTGGTGAGCATGTGCGATCCGAAGATGTCGCGGATGGTCGATGCCGGAGCGTCGGTGGTGAAGCGTTCCCAGTCCGCCAGCACCCTCACGATGTCGTCCCGCCGCGTGAGCATCCACATGCGCAGCGCCGGAACCCATGTCACCGGCTCCGCGGCCCTCAGCTCGTGGAAGAGCGGATAGGGATCGCCGGCCAGCGCTTCGACGGTGATCCGGGCTCCGCGCGGGAATAGGCGGGTGCGGCCGGTTCCTCTCCGCTGCGTGAACGCCTTGCGCACCCGCTCGACCCGCCGCCGGTTCACGCCGAAATCGAAGATGCCGACCCGCGAGGCCGAGCGAACGTGGACGACCCCGTCCTCGGGCGTATACCGGAACTCGAGGTCGTCGCGAAACCTCATGAGCCTCGTCCGGCAAACCGCATACAGGCGGGTGTCCGTCGCCACCACGATCTCGGTACGCGGCATGGAGCGGACGATCTTCTCCAGTCCGCGCAGCGCAGCAACCGGATCCTCGTTTACGGAAAAGGGCGCCACCCGGTGGATCCACCATCCGCCGGGCCGACTGCTCACGTAATTGAGCAGAAGCGGATGGAACGACCGTACCGGTGGGCCTGCGTCCGACGACATCGGGTCGTCCTCCCATCCAGCGTACTCGCATGGGCCAAGGGTCCCGTCCGGGACCAGACCTCCTGCATGGCCTTCGACTAACCCACCACCTCCGCCAAAGCCGCCATTGCCTCATCCAGCTGGGTGTCGGTGACGTAGGGTGCCGGGCCCAATCGCAGGGTGCTGCCCCGGAAGTCCACGTGGACCCCGCGTACCCGCAGCTTGCTGCATATTTCCGCCGCATGCGGCGACTCCAGGGCCAGGAATCCACCGCGCCGCGACAGCGGCACGGTCCGGTCGCGCCGCAGCACCGCAGGATCGAGGTCCAGCGCGTCGATTCCCGACGCCAGCCGCCGAATCCGTCTCAGGCTCATCCCGCGCAACCGGCCGATCCCCAGCCCCTGCTCGCGGAAGAATGCGAAGACGGCCGCGGCGCGGTAGTGACTGACGGGGTCGTAGGTCGCCCCGGCAAAACGGAGGTGTCCTTCGGCGTACGCGACGCCACCGTCGCCGGGCGCATGGGCACGGGTCGCGAACTCGGCGAACCATCCGGTCAGAACGGGCCGCAGCCGGCAGTCGCGCGGGAACCGGAGGAAGCAGTTCCCTTCCCCCAGCTGGCAATACTTGTATCCACCCCCTGCCACGAACGCGTTTTCGAGCCCCATCTCCACCACCGAGAAAGGGACCGCGTTGAGGGAGTGGTAGGCGTCGACGAGCAGCTCGGCGCCCACCCGCACACAGGCCTCCGCCACGTCACGCAGCCCATCCACGATGCGCGCGTCCCGATACAGGACGGATGACACCAGCACCGCCGCAGTCCGGTCGTCCACCGCCCGCGCGAGCCCCTCGGCCAAAGGCGCATCCGGGCGCGCCGACACCCTGACGATCTCAAGCCCCTCGGACTCGAGTCGGTCGAGCTGTCGCCGGATGGTGTGGAATTCACCGTCCGTGGTGACCAGCCGGGGCCGGTCCCGCAACGGCAGCGCCGACAGGAACCGAGTCACCAGCTCGTGGGTGTTGTGGCCGAGCGCGATGTGGCCGTCGGGGTCGTCCAGGAGTCGCCGGTAGCCCGCGCGCACCTGGTCGGCCCTCCCGAAGGCCCGCTCCCATTTGTCGTCCACATGCTCGGCGGCGTCGAGCCAGGCCTGCTGCTGGGCCTCGAAGGCGACGTCCGGCCAGGCCTGGTGCGAATGCCCGGTCAGCAGCACGCGATCCGACACGCGGAAGCGCGAGTAGTGGCTTGCCAGAGTGACGGATTCGCGCTGATTTCCCACCATGCCACGTTCGAAGCGGTTTCGTGAGCGGCGGGCCATCGAGGAGTTCGCAACCATCACCACCTTCGAGGCTCCGCGGCGATGTCCGGCGCTCGCCGCGGGATCGCACGTCGCCGGTCACCAACAACATACTGAATGTCGGGCCGACCCCGGAAACGGCGGCAGGACGGCGGAGATGATCTCATTCGTCACCTTGGATCGAAGTCAGGCGAAGGTGGCGGCGGGACTGGGTTTCCGACGCCGAACGGTGTAGGCTGACTGCAACCCGCCCGTCCCGCACCCGGGGAGGAAGTGAGATGGTTTTTCGCGTTCATCCATGCAGGGCGCTCCTCTACGCGGCCGTTCCGCTCCTTGCGATGTCGATTGCGTTCACTATCGCGCCCGCGCACGCCCAGCTCCCCCCGCCCGCCGAGTTGACCACCCTCTCCGTACCGCGCTTCGACATCGCCTCCTCCCACATCGAGCTCACCGGCCCGGTGCGGCCCGGGGAATACCTCGGCGTCGTCGGCCCGCGCGCGGCATGGCTGGGGCTCGAGACCGGTGAAGCCGAGCTCTGGGTGCATCCGCTGAAGATCGGAAACGGCTTCCGCCTGAGCTTCTCGACCTCCGGCAACGCCGCGCCTGTTCCGGGCAGCGAAGTGGCCCGGACCGTCCACGTGCGGCCCGAACTCACCACCATCACCTACAGCCACGCGGCCTTCCAGGTGCGCCAGCACATCCTCGCGCCCGCGGACACGGCTGCACCCGGCCTCCTGGTTCTGCTGGAGGTGGACAGCCCCGAGAGGCTCGAGGTGGTGGCCGAATTCGAGCCGGTGCTGAACTACATGTGGCCCGGCTCCATCGGGGGGCAGTACGCGTACTGGGATGCCGGGCGGCGCGTCTTCGTCCTCTCCGAGAGCCTGCAGACCCGCAACGCGGTTGTGGGTTCGCCCTGGGCCACGAACTCGGTCGAGCATCCCGCGCACCAGCTCGGCGAGGCCCCGCGAACGATGGTGATCCCCGTCGACCCGGAGCGGGCGCGGCGCGAGTTCGTCCCCATCGCGGTGGCGGGCGGGACGGCTCCGCGCGACGCCGTCCTTGACGACTACCGGCGGCTGATCGCGGACGCGGAGTCGCTCTATCGCGGCAAGCGGGCGTGGGCGGACGACGCCCTCGCCTCAACGGTGTCCATCGAGACGCCGGATGCGGAGCTGGACCTCGCCCTCGAGTGGGCCAAGATCAACCTGGAGGAACAGCGGGTGTGCAACCCGGACCTGGGGTGCGGCTTCGTGGCCGGCTGGGGGCTGTCCGGCAACGGGACACGCCCCGGGTTCGGCTGGTTCTTCGGGGGCGACGCGGCGATCAACACCTTCGCCATGGACGCGCTGGGCCAATGGGACCTGGTGGCGGAGGAGCTGGCGTTTCTCGCCCGCTACCAGCGCGCCGACGGCAAGATCACCCACGAGATCTCGCAGGCCGCGGCGCACCTCGACTGGTTCGACACGTACCCCTACGCCTACTACCACGCCGACACCACGCCGTACTGGATGCTCGCGCTCTACGAGTACTGGCGGGCCAGCGGCGACGACGAGCTGGTGCGCGAGCTGTGGCCGGCCTACCGGCGCGCGTGGGCGTGGTGCCTTACCGCCGAGACCGACGGCGACGGCATCATCGAGAACACGGTGGGCGGTCTCGGCGCGGTCGAGGTGGGGGGGCTGGGGGAGGCGATCCACCAGGACGTCTACCTGGCTGCCGTGTGGGTGGCGGCGCTCGACGGGGCGCGCGCACTGGCTCGACACATGAGCGACGACGAGATCGGGGAGGTGGCGATCCGCCTTGCGACCGACGCCGGGGAGACGCTCAACGGGGCCTACTGGCGCGAAGCGGAGGGCCACCACGCCTTCGGTATCCTTCGCGGGGGCGGCACCAACGACAACCTCACGGTCTGGCCCGCCACGGCCGCCTCCTTCGGTCTGCTCGACGACGAACGCGCGCGCTCAACCCTGACCAGGATGGCCGGCGACCGGGTCTCGTCCGACTGGGGCGCGCACATGCTTTCGACCGAGAGCGACCTCTACGACCCCCTGCAGTACAACCAGGGCACCGTGTGGCCCTTCGTGACCGGGTTCGCGGCGTGGGCGCAGTACCGCTACCGCCGTCCCTGGGCGGGCTTCCATCTCATGGACGCAGTCAAGCAGATGACCTTCGACTGGTCCCTGGGACGGCACCCGGAGCTCCTCTCGGGGAGCTTCTATCAGCCCCTCGACCAGACCGTGCCGCACCAGTTCTTCGCGACCTCGATGCTGGTGACGCCGCTGCTGCGGGGGGTCTTCGGATGGCGGCCGGATGCGCCCCTCGGGCGGGCCCGGCTCGCGCCCCAGCTGCCGCCCGACTGGCCGGGGGCCTCGGTGCGCGGCCTGCGCGCGGGGAACACGACCCTCGAGGTCGAGATGCGGCAGCGGTGGTCGGCCGAGGGCGGGGAGCGGCGCACCGCGATCCGAGCCGCCGGGCCGCGCCTCGACCTCGACTTCGTGCCCGACGTGCCCGTCGGCGCACGCAACGTGACGGTGGCTGTGGACGGTGTGCCCGCTGCGCTTCCGATCGCGGGAGCGATCCGCGTCCAGGTGGGCAACGGCGCGGGGGGGCGGGAGGGGGCCGAGCCGGGAGCCCCGGCCGACCGAGGCGCGGTCACCGAGATCCTTGTGACCTGGGAGGGCGGACTGGCGGTGGCGCCACCCCGCATCGACCTGGAGCCGGGCCAGCGCAGCACAGGCCTCCGGATCCTCGACCTGGTGGCCGACGACGTGGGTTGGTTGCTGACCCTCGAGGGCACAGCGGGGCGCGACTACGGCGTTGAGCTCTTCGGCACGCCGATCGACGCCACCTCGACCGACGCCAACGTGAGCGTATCCGGCCAATCGGATGGTACGATCCGTGTAAGCTTCTCCGGCGGGGGAGGCCGCGCCACCACGGTGGTGAGGCTCACCCCGATCGCATGAGCGTTCGCTGACGCCGACTCGCGGGAGCGGCGCCGGTCAAAGATCCAGGACCAGGCGGAGACCCGCCTCTATTCGGCTCATGAGCACTCGTGGAATCTGTCCCGAGCGCTCGGCGAGATAGTCTTCATCCAGGGTCACGAGTTGAGTCACGTTGGCGACGGAGTCCCTCGGCAAGCCCGTTTCAGTCGCCGACAGGAGCACATTGCCGGGAGCGTCGAGATAGCGTGTCCTGGACGTCAGGGCCACGCCAATCACCGTTCTGAGCCTGCTTCGGTTGAATGCGTCGGCCTGAACGACCAGGATCGGGCGGCGGTGGCCGGGTTCGGATCCGCGCGGCTCGTCCAGATCCGCCCACCAGACCTCTCTTCGCGCAACTACCATTCTTCGCCGATCGAACGGGCCTGGGCCCGACGAAGGGCCGGATCAATCCCGCTCGGAAGGTCCGCATACACGGCATCGAGCCGCGCGGTGACGTCTGCATCCCGGTGCTTCGCTACGTATTCCGAAACAGCAGTCGCGTAAAGTTCGCTTCGGGACACCCGCAAGCGCTTCGCCAGGGCGTCGGCAGATGCGAACAATTCATCCGAGAGCGAAATCGCGGTTTTCATACCATACTACTACCATGGTATAACCATGCCGTCAACGCCTGCCGTGCCCCGCGAACCCGCCGGGTCGGGCAACCCGGCAGCTCGACCGGGCCCGAGCCGTTCAGCAGCTCCAACGCGCCCATCTCCCTGTGCGCCGATCTCCTCTGAATCCGTGCGGAAAAGCCTCCCGTAGCGTATTAGTTATTGGCTAAGGGGGCGGTGTGTGGCTACGGACACGGAGCGGGCCTCCTACCGACGGTCTCAAGGGCGGCGTATGAAGAGACTCCCCGAGGGTTCGGTTCTCCTCGCAACGTGGTCGGTGGCCGGCATCGGACTCATGCTGGGCGCCGGTATACCCGATGTCGTTCGAACCGCATCCCTCCAGAACCCTGGTCCGGACCCGGAGGTCCGGCTCGCGGCGGAGCCCGCGGCCGCTCCCTCGCCCGCCCTGCCATCTCCCGCGCTCACGGCCGTAGTCCAGCAGTACTGCGTCGTCTGCCACAACGACGCGCTCCTCACCGGCAACCTCTCGCTGCAGCACTTCGCCGTGGATCAGGCCCGGGAGAAGCGCGAGACGTCGGAAAAGATGATCCGCAAGCTGCGCGCGGGGATGATGCCGCCGCCGGGGATTCCGCGCCCGTCCGCCGATACCCTGCTGTCGCTGGTCGAGACGCTCGAGTCCTCCGTCGACGAGGCCGCCCGAGCGGCTCCCAATCTGGGCACGCGGCGGTTTCAGCGGCTCAGCCGGCCCGAGTACGAGCGCGTCGTCCACGAACTCCTGGGACTCGAGGTGAACGCGGACAACTGGCTCCCGGAGGACCTGCTGGTGGGGAGCTTCGACAACATGTCCGCCGCGCAGGGGCTCTCGACCACCCTGCTGGACTCCTACCTCAAGGCGGCCATCGACGTGAGCCGGCTCGCCATCGGAAACCCGCGGGCCCTGTCCTCCACCACCAAGCACCGCAACCCCATGGAGGTGTCGCAGCATGCCTGGGACCAGGTCGAGGGCGCGCCCTTCGGCACCAGGGGCGGGATGGTGGTGACGCACGACTTTCCGGCGGACGGCGAGTACGTCTTCCGCGTCGAGACGGAGTTCGGCAGCGGCAACCAGGTCGCCGCCGAGGACATCGACATCTCCATCGACGGGGATCCGGTCGCGGTCCTCAGGCTCGAATACAACGCCGTGCGCACCGTGCCCGCCATCGAGACCGAACCGATCTTCGTGCGCGCCGGACAGCGCAGGGTCTCGGCCGCGTTCGTCAACGTCATCGAGGGACCCTACGAGGACCGCTTCAGCCCCGCCGCCTGGTCGGCGGCGGGTACCGCGGGAGGCAGCTACGGGGTAACCGGCCTCACGCACCTCAAGGAGCTGCTCATCACCGGGCCGACCCACGTCTCGGGGGTGGCGGAGACCGGGAGCCGGCAACGGATCTTCACGTGTCGTCCATCCGCGGCCGAGGAAGCCCGCCCGTGCGCGCAGTCGATCCTCTCGCGGCTCGCCGCGCGCGCCCACCGCCGGCCGCCGTCGGCCGACGACATCGACGACCTGATGAGCTTCTACGATGCGGCCGCGGCCGAAGGAGGCTTCGAGACCGGGGTGCAGATGGGCCTGCAGGCGATCCTGGTGTCCCCGGAGTTCGTCTTCCGGCTGGAGCGTGAACCAGCCGACACGCGGCCGGGCGAGGGCTACCCCCTGAGCGAAATCGACCTCGCCACGCGGCTCTCCTTCTTCCTTTGGGCGACGGTGCCCGACGAGGAGCTGCTCCAGGTCGCGGGGAGCGGCCGGCTCTCGGATCCGGAGGTGTTGGAGGCGCAGGTCGAGCGCATGCTGCGCGATCCGCGCTCGGAGACCCTGGCCACCCGCTTCGCGCACCAGTGGCTGAGGCTGCAGGACGTGGGCAAGGTATGGCCGGAGTCCTACCTCTACCCCGACTTCTCGCAGCAGCTGGCCGATGCCATGGTGCGGGAGACCGAGCTGCTCTTCAACCACCTGGTGAGGGAGGACAGGAGTCTGCTCGAACTGCTCGACGCGGACTACACTTTCCTCAACCGGCGGCTCGCGCGGCACTACGGCATCGAAGCCGACTTCCGGGGCGAAGACTTCCGCCTCGTCGGCTACCCGGACGACCGCCGCCGGGGCGTCCTCGGCCACGGTAGCGTCCTGCACCTCACCTCCATGTCGGGCCGGACCTCGCCCGTGCTGCGCGGAAAGTGGGTGATGGAGGTACTGATGGGGACGCCTCCACCTCCGCCGCCGCCCAACGTCCCCACCCTTGAAGGCAGCCCGGACGCCGACGGGGGCCGCATCCTGACCACGCGCGAGCGCATGGAACTGCACCGCTCCAGCCCGGTGTGCAGCTCCTGCCACAACTTCATCGATCCCATCGGCCTGGCGCTCGACAACTTCGACGTCACCGGCCGCTGGCGGGTGCGCGAGAACATGGCCCCGCTCGACACCCGCGGCATCTTCTATGACGGCACCGCCCTCAGCTCACCTTCCGAGCTGGCGGCGGTGCTCCTCAAGCGTCCGATCCCGCTCGCCCGCAACTTCACCGAGCATCTGTTCTCTTACGCGATCGGGCGACCCGCCGACCATCTGGATCAGCCGACCATCCGCGCCATCACGCGGGCGGCGGCCAACAGCAACTACAGCATATCGTCGATTCTGATGGGAATCGTGAAGAGCGCCCCCTTCCGAATGCGACAAACGCAGGAGGTTCAATGAGTTACCCGATGTTCGAAACCACATCCACGGCGACCGGCGCCCGCGCGGCTCCGATGCTCGCCCTTCTCGCCACCGTCGCCCTCCTGTGGACCGCCCCCCTGGCCGCCCAGCAGGGACAGATCACCGGGCTCGTCACCAACGCCGCCACCGGCCAGCCCATCTCGTCGGCACAGGTGTTCATCCCCGAGTTGAGCATGGGAGCGCTTTCGGCCTCCAACGGCCGTTTTGTCATGCTGGGCGTCAACGCCGGCACCCACACGGTCCGCGTCGAACGCATCGGCTTTGCCGCCGCGACCATGGAGGTCACCGTCGCGGTGGACCAGACGGCCGAGGCGAACTTCGAGCTCCAGGAGGTGGCGCTGAACCTCGACGAGATCGTGGTGACCGGAACCGGCGCCCCCACGCAGCGCCGGCGCCTGGGACAGACCATCACCTCGGTGACCGCCGACGAACTCGCGATCGCGCCCATCACCAGCCTCTCCGACGCGCTGGTGGGACGCCTCGCCGGGGCCCGCGGTCTGATCTCGGGAGGTCAGACCGGCGCGGGCAGCGCCATCGTGCTGAGGGGCACCTCGAGCATCAGCCAGCGGCAGAGCCCGCTCATCTACGTGGACGGCGTACGCATGGACAACGCGACCGAGGATGCGTCCTCCGCCACCACCGACCGGCTGCAGGACATCAACCCCCAGGACATCGACCGGGTCGAGGTCATCCGGGGCGCCGCCGCCGCCACCCTCTACGGCACCGAAGCCTCCAGCGGCGTGATCCAGATCTTCACCAAGCGGGGACAGACGGGCGCGCCGGTGTACGCCTTCTCCACCGACCTCCAGCACCTGGCCTTCCCGCGCGCATTCCCGGACAACTGCGGATACAACGCGTCCGAACACCAACTCCTCTGTGACAGCCCCTGGGACGCCAACACGGCGTTCGCGTACCATCAGAACTACAACTTGTCCGTTCGAGGCGGGACGCCCGGTCTGCGCTACTACCTGTCCGGGCGCCTGATGGAAGAGGTGAACCCGTCGCCCAACAACGAGCTGGCGAACCAGTCCGTGCGCGCCTCCTTCGACTTCACCCACACCGAGAAGCTCACCAGCCAGATCGGGGTGAACGTCGTTCGGCGCAATCTGAGGACCGCCACCCCCGGCTGGGGCGATCTCTTCGGCAACCTCATGCTCGGGAATCCGCTGCGGGCCACCGAGACCAACCCCCACGGCGCCTACACGCCCCTCCTGGCCAGCCGCATCACGGAGAACTTCCAGGAGTCCGTGAACACCATGCTCAACGGCTCGCTGGTCTATCAGTGGGGGGAGGGGCTCAGCTCCACCCTTCAGGTGGGGCACAACTTCATCGACAGCCGCTTCAGCGAGTTCTTCCCCCAGGGAGTGGTCGCGGAGTCGGTCACCGGTTACAAGCGGGTGAGGAATTCGCGCTTCGCCACCACGACCCTGGACTTCAGCACACACTGGGAAACCCAGATCAGCGACCGGATGGTCGGGAACGTGACCTTCGGCGGCCAGAGCTTCCGCGAGGTACAGGCGTTCGAGCTGGCGTCCGTGCGCGAGTTCGGGTCGCCCACCCTCAAGACGCTGAGCGGGGGCGCGCAGATCACCGGGGTGAGCGAGGGGTTCGAGGAAGTCATCAACGCAGGTCTCTTCGCGCAGGGACAGATCGGGCTCGATGACCGGCTCTTCTTCACCGCAGGGGTGCGCGCGGACGGCAACTCGGCCTTCGGTGAGGACTTCGGCCTCCAGGTGTACCCCAAGGCAGGCGTGTCCTGGGTGGTCTCCGAATACGACTTCTGGAACGTCGGCTGGATGAACGAGCTGAGGCTGCGCGCGGCGCTGGGCGCCTCCGGCCTGCAGCCGGGCGCCTTCGACGCCCAGCGCACCTGGAACCCGAACAGCAGCGTCATCGGCGGCTACCTCACGCCTCAGAACCTGGGCAATCCGGACCTCAAGCCCGAACGCTCGACCGAGATCGAGATGGCGGTCGAAGCCGGGTTGCTGGACGGCCGCTTCGGCATGGAGCTGGTGTACTTCAACCAGACCACCAACGACGCGCTGCTCCCGGTGCCGCCTTCCCCCGGAGACGGATTCACCAGCTCGCAGTTGCAGAATCTGGGCACGCTAAAGTCGTGGGGACTCGAGCTCACCGCGGATGCACGCCTGGTGCAGAGCCCCAGCTTCACGTGGGACCTGACCGTCAGCCCCACCTACCTCAAGCAATGGGCGGACGACTTGGGCGGGCAGCCCGACCGGCGCCTCGGCAGCCGGCGCCGCTTCCACTCCCTCTACGAGGGGATGTGGCCGGGCATCTGGATCGCCCCGATCGTCGACCCCAACCAGCCCTATATCCTTTCCGGCCCCATCGACGAGATTCGCAGCCGCCGGGACATTGCGCCCAACATCCTGAAGGCGGCCGACGGCACCGACTCGCTGGCGGTGATCGGCAGACCGCAGCCCAACTGGACCGTCGACGTCCGCAGCGCCATGCAGTTCGGGAGCTTCACACTCCGCAACATCTTCGAGGCGGCGGGCGGCTTCATCGTCTCCAACGAGACCGATCACCTGCGCAACGCGCTGGGCAACGGCCCGCTGGTGGCAACCCTCGAGTATACCCTGAACGACCCCAACGCCAGCGTCGAGGAGAAACAGCGGCTGGTGGACGAGTACGGCCGCAAGCACAACGGCGTCATCTCGAACACCGTCTATCCCGGCGACTACGTGCGCTGGGCGGAGCTCACGATCTCCTGGCAGCTTCCGGATGCGCTCGCCGAGCGTATTGCCGCCACCAGCGCGCAGATCAGCGTCGGCGCCAAGAACGTCAAGGTCTTCAGCGATTATCTGAGTTCGCCCAAGAACGGCTGGATCGATCCAGGCACCCGCGGCATCGAAGCGGGCACCGCCGGCGCCAGCTACTTCACCCAGAACGTCGACTACCTCAAGGTGCCCGCACCGAGACGTCTGGTCTTCTCCCTCAGGGCCCAGTTCTGAACGGGCTCAACCTGTGGAGGCAATCATGACGATGCACCGGAGACAAGGGAGTCGAGAGATGATTAGAGACAAAGATCGCGGTACCGGAAGAACCACCCGAACCGGACGAGGGAGGGGCTTCCTGGCCCTCGCAACGGGAGTGCTGCTGACCGCCGCCGTCGGCTGCAGCGACTTCCTCGAAGTCGACAACCCGGCGAGCCTGCTGGACGAGGACCTGGAGCGGAAGGAGCTTCTGGGGACGCTGGCCAACACGCCGGAGGGCAACATCGCCGGCACGTACTCCAGCCTGCTGACGCGCCACGGGCTGCTCAGCGACGAGCTGTTCCATCCGACGACGCAGCTGGAGAACATCGACGCCATGCGCGGCAACCGGCTGGCGTCCAATTCAGCCGTGGAAGGCCACTGGCGCGGGCTCGCCCAGGCGCGCTGGCTCGCGGACGAGGTGGCCGATCGTCTCACCACGGCCGGAGGCAACGAGCTGGGTGTGGCGCGCGCGTACTTCTTCGGGGGAATCGCGCGCATCACCATGGCCGACCACTACAACGTGATCGTCTACGGGGCCGAAGGCGGGCTGCTCGGGCCGATCGACGTGATCGCGGAGTCGGTCGAGCGCTTCCAGCAGGCGGCGCAGACGGCCCAGGCCGCGGGAGACGTCAACCTCGCGGCCGGCGCAATGGGACAGGTAGCGCGCGCCTACCGCTCGCTCTACTACGAAAGAGCCCACCTGCAGGGTCAGATGGACATGAGCCTGATGGACCAGGCGGAGTCGGCCGCCCGCCAGGCGCTTGCGACCGCCCCGGACTACAACGTATCGCTCCGCTTCGGCGCCCCGGGCGGCTCCAACTCGGCGGCTTCCCTGGGAGGCCCCTACGGGGGAACCAACCGGATCGACGAGATCTATCTGTTCCTTCCCGATCCCGTGACCGGGGACTGGGATCCGCGCGTTCCGCACGAGGAAACGACCCGCCAGGAGCCGCTGGGCATCAGTTCCTACAACCTGAAGTATCCCGCGCGCGAAACCCCGCTGCCGCTCAGCCGCGCCGCCGAGGCGATGCTCATCATCGCGGAGTCACGACTGCTCGCCGGCGACCTCGCGGGCGCGGTCGAGTGGATCAACCACACGCGCGCCGCGGCGAGGACCCGGACGATGGCGGGAGACTGGGGCGACGCATCCCGCGGCTGGCCGCCCATGGGACACGCGATCTCGGACCTGCGCGACTTCGCCAGCATGGCCGCGGACGAGATCATGGCCCAGCTCCAGCACGAGCGCAGGGCCGAGTTCTGGATGGAGATGCGGCGCTGGCAGGACATGCGCTACTACGAAATCTTCCCCTACCGCTGGTTCGACCAGAACAAGGCGATGGGAATCCACCTGCGCTGGCCGCCCTCTCCGGAGGACGTCAACGCCAACCCCAACCTCACCAACGAAATCGCGCAAAGGCTCTACACGAACTGAGTCGCCGGAGGGAGGAAGCTCGTCCATGAATTTCATCACCGGAAGACACCTTTCGCGCCGCACCTTCGTGAAGGGTGCGGGGGCCTCCGTGGCCCTGCCCCTGCTCGACGCCATGGTCCCGGCCGGGAGGCCGTGGAGCGATGCGGCACAGTCGCAGTTCACGCGGCTGGTGTGCGTCGAGGAGTCGATGGGGTGTGCGGGCGGAAACGACTGGGGGGACGCGCAGAACCTGTTCGCCCCGGCCAGGGCCGGACGCGACTTCGAGCTGAAGGCGGAGAGCCAGCTCAAGCCGCTGGAAGCCTTTCGGGATTACCTGACCATCGTCAGCAACACCGACGTGCGCATGGCGGAGCCCTACAGGGCCGAGGAGATCGGCGGCGACCACGATCGCTCCACCGCGGTTTTCCTCACCCAGGCCCATCCGCTCCAGACCCAGGCCGATGTCTACCTGGGCAAGTCCCTCGACCAGGTGCACGCGGACCGCTTCGGGCAGGACACCGCCCTGCCCTCCCTCGAGATCACGACGGAGCAGATGGACCGCGGGGGCGGGTGCGCCTACAACTACCACTGCGCGTACACGACCACCCTGGCGTGGGCGTCGCCCACCCAGCCGCTCCCGGCGATCCGCGAGCCCCGGCGGGTGTTCGAGCAGCTCTTCGGCGCCGGCGACTCCCCGGCCGACCGCGCCGTGCGGCTGCGCAACAGCCAGAGCCTGCTCGACTGGGTGCTGGTCGAGCTGAACGACCTGAAGCGGGAGCTGGGGGCGCTGGACCGGCAGGCGCTGGATCAGTACGCCAACCACATTCGCGAGCTGGAGCGGCGCATCGAGCTGGTGGAGGCGCAGAACTCGAGCGGCGAGGAGCGGCAGATGCCCGAGGCCCCGTCGGGCATCCCGGACCGCTGGGAAGACCACATGCAGCTGATGTTCGACCTGCAGGTGCTCGCCCTGCAGGCGGACCTGACCCGGGTCATCACCTTCAAGACGGGCTTCGACCTGCAGAACAGCACCTTCCCCGACAGCGGCACCAGCAAGTCCTTCCACGCGTCGTCGCACCACGGCAACGTCCCCTCCGCCATCATGGAATTCAACGTCATCAACACGTACCGCCTGGGGCAGATGGCGTACTTCCTCGAGAAGATGAAGAACACGATGGAGGGCGAGGCGTCGCTGCTCGACAAGACCGCGATCATCTGGGGTTCCCCGATGGGCGACCCCAACCTGCACAACCACCGGCGCTGCCCGCTCCTGCTCATGGGTCACGCCAACGGCGCGCTGGAGGGCAACCTGCACCTCAGGGCGCCCAAGGGGACGCCGATGGCCAACGCGTTCGTGAGCCTGATGCAGCGCATCGGACACGACGACATGAGGGCGTTCGGGGACAGCACGGGCGAGTTCCCTCTCAGCTTTCCGGTGGGCCGGTCGGTGAGCACGCGGAGGGAGCCATGAGGCTCGGACGCGGGATGGGGGGCGCGGGCGCGGTGCTGGCGGTCGTGCTGGCCGCAGGTGCCACGCCCCCGCAGGAGGGGTTGCTTGATGCCGCGCGCCGCGGCGATACGGAAGAGGTGCGGGCGCTGCTCGACGACGGGGCCGATCCCAACCACGCGCAGGGAGACGGGCTGACGGCGCTGCACCTGGCCGCCCGCGAGGGTCATCTCGAAGTCGTGGACATCCTGATCGGCGCGGGGGCCGTGACCGGGGCGACAACGCGCATAGGCGACTACACGCCCTTGCACCTGGCCGGCGGCGCGGGGCACACGGACGTGGTGAGCGTGCTTCTGGGCGCGGGCGCCGACGCGGGCGCCGTGACCACCTCCAGCGGCGTCACCCCCCTCCACCTGGCGGCGGAGGCGCGCGGCGGCGAGGGCGCGGTGCGCCTGCTGCTCGAACACGGCGCGCCGGTGGACCCGCGCGAGAAATCGGCCGGGCAAACGCCTTTGATGTTCGCCGCCGCCGCCGGACAGGCGGCCTCCGCGGCCGAACTGCTGGAATACGGCGCCGACCCCGGGCTCGCCACCGAGGTGGGGGACGTGCTGCGGCGCATGGCGATCAGCCAGTCCGCCCAGGGACGTCTGCTGGAGGCGCTGTCCGAGATCCAGCGGGCAACCGAGGGCGGAACCGCCCGCGAGCCGACCGCCGCCGAAGTGCAGGCCGCGCTCGCCGTCCAGCGCGAATACCTCGCCTCGGAGGAACTGCGGGAACAGCTGGCGGACTTCCACCCCGACGACCTTGCCAACGTGGTGCCCGCATGGGACACGCCCGCCGGCTACGTCGCCGAGAACGAGATCGTCCAGCGGCCCATGTACGAGACCCTGGTCGGCAGGACGGGCGGCATGACCGCCCTGCTGCACGCCGCCCGCGAGGGCCACCTGGAGGTCGCGCGGGTGCTTCTGGACGGCGGCGCCGACATCGACCAGGTCGCGGGCGACGGGGCCAGCCCGCTCACCATCGCCGCGCTCAACGGCCAGTTCGACATGGCGATGCTGCTCATCGAGCGCGGGGCCGACCCCGACCTGGCCACCCACACCGACGGCGTTGCTCCCCTGTTCGCAGTGCTGCAGACCCAGTGGGCCTTCAAGTTCACCGACCACCCGCATCCACGTGCGCACGACAACCAGGCGACCACGCACATGGACGTCCTGACGGCGCTCCTGGAGGCCGGCGCGGATCCCGACGTGCCGATCCGGACCCACCTGTGGTACTCGGACT
The DNA here is from genome assembly GCA_002238605.1 of BD2-11 clade cluster bacterium bin43. Lineage (GTDB taxonomy): Bacteria > Gemmatimonadota > Gemmatimonadetes > Longimicrobiales > Gaopeijiaceae > BD2-11. The sequence goes on from MPMR01000002.1 coordinate 305,330, forward strand.
TCCTGCGTGGCAAGCTGGGACTCAACCTGACCGGGGCCACTCCCTTCTGGCGGGCGGCGCTGGCCCTGGACCTGCCCGCCATGAAAGCCCTGGTGGCGCACGGAGCCGACCCGGACATCCCCACCACCTGGCCGGAGCCGGGGATGCGCGAGGGACGCCAGAACGACGGGCGCCTGCAGGAGGATTCCGGGCTGCCCATGATCCCCGAGGGGACCCCCAACATGTATCCCATCCACGCCGCGGCGGGGGGCGGGTACATGGGGCTCGGCGCGTTCCTCATGAACCACGTGCCGAACAACTTCCTCAACACCGTCAGATACCTGGTCGAGGAGCACGGCGCCGACGTGAACCTCCCCGACTCATGGGGCTACACGCCCCTGCACTACGCCTCGGTGCGGGGCGGCAACGACCTCATCGAGTACCTGGTGTCGAAAGGGGCCGAAGTGGGCGCGATCAGCCGGCTGGGTCAGTCAACCGCGGACATGGCGCGTGGCGGGCGGGCCGGCTACTTCTCGCGGCCGTCCTACCCCGGGACCGTCGACCTGCTGGTGGATCTGGGGTCGGAACTGAGGTGCCTGAACACCCACTTCCGGGGCACCGGCGACTTCTGCCCGGGCGCCGGGGTGGAACCGTTCGACACGGAGGCTCCTCCTGTACGGCAGAATCGCCCGCCCGGGGGAAGACGGTGAGCCAACCGGGAGCGCGGGGATAGCGAACACACCGCGTCCCCGGTGCGCTGAGCAGGAACCCCTCGGCCGCGTCCCGGCCTGCTGGACCGGAGTCGACCCTGAGGCGGACGCCTGCCCTGTGGCCGGGTGCCGGCTACGCGATTGGCGGCCTCCCGGGCGGCCGCCTCCGGGCCGGGGCCGGCGGGGGCCCCGACGACCGGGGCGGCGGCCCTGACCGCACGGCCGCAGGCGACCGGGTCGCGGGGGAGCGGCCCGGGCTCGACCCAGCCGCCGACCCAGCCGGTCGCGGGGGCGGCCGACCCGCGGACGGGGGC